>CANLMI010000001.1 GCA_947492375.1 uncultured Kordiimonas sp.
CCAGTTTCATTGGGCCAGTTTCATTGGGCCAGTTTCATTGGGCCAGTTTCATTGGGCCAGTTTCATTGGGCCAGTTTCATTGGGCCAGTTTGATTAGGCCAGTTTGATTAGGCCAGTTTGATTGGGCCAGACTTATTGGCCAGACTTATTGGGCGAGAGAGCTATTATGCATGTGATTATTCAAGGTTGTGTTTATGTGCTATAGGAACAACGCTTTTCTAAGCATTTGCACATTGGGAGGTGTATGATGTTGTATCGATATATTTTAATCGCTATGCGAAGTTTCATGCAGTCGAAAACGACGTACCTTATTGGGAATATGGGATTAGCTGTTGGGCTTACGGCTGCGTTGTTGATCATGTATTATGTCAGTAACCAAGCATCTTACGATACATGGCTAGAAAATAGCGACAGCATATACCGTCTTGATACTGTTGAGAGCTATCCTGGCCGAACGCCGCTTGAAATTGCGCGTGCGCCGGGCCCGGTTTCGCAGGTTTTGATGGATCAGATAACCGGTGTGCGGGCAATCAGCAGGGCATACACAAGTGATATAAAGGTCGAGGTTGGTGGGCAAAGGGTAATCGAAGAAGCGCTGGCGGTTGACGATAATTTTCTAAAGCTGATCAGACTTGATATTTTGACCAGCCAGTCAGGTATCAGCCAGTCAGGTATCAGCCAATCAGATACCATGTTAACACGCCCCGATAGTTTGGTGCTTACTGAAAAAGCAGCGAAAAAATATTTTGGCGCGAATGTTTCCTATGATGATATTGTCGGCCGCGAACTTATGTTGCACCGCCTGCAACCGCGTGGCTATATTGTGCGCGCTATCATTCAGGATATCCCTGAGAACAGCCATTTCCACTTCGACATGCTTGTGCCCATAGAGGGTTTCTTTTCAGACGAGGAAGAGAGGAATATCCTCAACTTCTGGGGCGGGGCTTATTTTCATACGTATTTTGAATTGGCTGAAGGATATAGCCTTTCCGATATTGTATCGCTTTTTCCTGATTTGATTGATCGTAATATTCCAGATAGCCTGGCCGCACTCCTCAGTGTAGCGCCGCATGATTTTTTTCAATTCAAACCGGTTAAGGTAACCGATATTCATTTGCAAGGTGCGCCGCTTGCCAGCATGAAACCAGTTGGTGATGTTACAGCTCTTGTTACACTTTCTGTTGTTGCCCTGCTGATTATGATTATTGCAGCGTTCAATTTTTCTATTCTTGCCACATCAAAGGCAACGTTGCGGGCAAAAGAAGTAGCCTTGCGGAAAACATTAGGGGCCAGAGTATCACAAGTTATAACGCAGTTTTCGTTAGAGACTTTCCTGCATGCGGGGTTTGCTGGGTTGATTGCGCTTGTTTTATCAGAAGTTTTGATGCCCCTTATTGAAGAGAGACTTGGCCCTGTTTTTGGACTAAGCCCTTATGAAAGTGGGTGGTTTCTCATATGGTTTGCCGGGTTTGTTGTTTTAAATGCTGTTGTTGCCGGGGCGTATCCGGCCTTTATATTATCACGCATGCGGCCGTCTTCTATTCTTAGCCCTGACCGTCAAACTATATCGGACGGTAACAGGGTACGCCTTTTTATGGTGTCTGTTCAGGTATGGATTACAGCGATTTTGATCAGCATTGGTACGATTATGTATTTGCAGCAGAACTTTATTCGAGGCTTTGACCTTGGGTTTGATTCTGATCGTTTGTGGGTTATCAAATTACCCGAAACGGATAACCAGAAAGTGGCTGCAACCCAACTTTTGACCCGGCTGCAAAACCTTCCAGCCGTTGAAGGGGCAGCAATTTCATCGGCTGTGCCTGGCGATCAATCAGAGGATAATTTAGCAATTAATTTACCGGGTGAGGGTAAGCCCGCTATTTTTGGTTTCCATGATGTCAGCGAAGGCTTTTTTAGAGTTTTTTCTGTAAAGCCAATTACGGGGCGTACATTTGACGGTGCCTTAAGCCAACTAGAGGGCGAAGGTAGCCAGCCAATTGTGATTAATACCTCAGCCCTTAAGCGAATGGGAATGAAGTCAGATGAAGCTGTTGGCAAAACTATCACGTCTGGTGGTAGTAATGTGTATCATATTATGGGCGTTATCCCGGATATCAGGTTTCGTTCGCTTAAGGATCAAGTACGCCCGGAGATTTTTCGTTTAAGGGCAAACCCCGGCAATAACATAGTCATTAAGGTAACAAATGACTTGTTGCATGCTGATATCGAGCAGATTGGCGATATATTCCACTCGCTCTATGGTAATTCGCCTTTAGATATAAATGCGATGTCGGTTTATCTGGAAAGCCTGTATGCTGTGCAGAGCCGTAACACGGCGCTTATTTTCATCGCGGCAATTTTAGCAGTTTTGCTGTCGGCTATCGGCCTATTTGCCACATTCCATTATACGATCATGCGGAAACGTAAAGAGCTTGCAATCAGACGTGTTTTCGGGGCGGATAGTATGCGTTTGCTAATATTGCTGGCGCGGCGATTTGCTAAGCCTGTCATTCTTGCGAATTGTATTTCATGGCCATTTTCATTTTATTTAATATCAATCTGGCTGGATAGTTTTGTGGAGCGGATTAATATTGGCCCGGTGCCGTTTTTCGGCGCTTTATTGTTATCACTGTGTATATCCGGTTTTTTACTTATATCCCACATTGCAATCGTCAGAAATACAAGGCCTATCACTGTCTTACGGCGTGATTAGGCCTTGATTTATTTGGGTAGTCTATCTGCGGTGCGTAATTATAGTAGTTAAAAGACTTGCACTCTCAATGTTCCGGTTACGAATTGATTTTCGAATTCGTAATCTTTCATGGGTACACCAACGCCGTTACCATAGTTTGATAATGATATGCCAGAGTGCTGCTGGCTAAAATAAATATCATCGCCGTTATTACGGAGTATTTGCGGCACGATGGAAGCGAGCGTGTTTATGATTATACCGCCGGGGCCACCTGCTGCTGCCGTAACGGCATTAAGCGCGGTTTTAACATTTGCGTCGCCCAAAACGCCTTCAACCAGCTTGCCCAGCGAACGGGTTCTACTGTCGCTCTCAACCACGAAGAAAGTAAGCGCAAACAGGTCACCAACCTCAAGCGGTGGATAAAGAATAACACCGTCGCCCGATAAGGGGATAGCCTGACCAGCGATAATCGGTTGAAACGTTGGGGATGCGCCGACAAAGACATGTTGTAAGAGCGCGTCTGTATTAGTTGCATGATCAGAGAATAAATGCGCGAGCACAGGGTCTGCGGCGTTCATCGATAGCGATTCTGTTGCTGCATCGGGTGTTTCTGACGCTAATTTGGTGGCGAAGGCGAGAAAGTAGATTTCCTTTTTTCTCTCTCCTGTCTTTTTTGTAACCAACTTTGGAATTGATGCATAAACCCGTGCCATATTGGCGCTCCTTCGATTAACTTGGGTTACGAATATTCAGGCTTATACATCAATTTTGATACGTTGGCTGTGTTTCTAATCACATATTTCTTTTTTTGCTAATCCATGTCCAGGTTGTTTCAAGAATTAAGACAACTACAAGACTGAGCCCCATTAATGGGAGGAATAAGGCAAAGAAAATAATTAGCCCCCAAAGCGCCGGTTTGACCTTATGATCAACAGGGCGGTCGGGTGCTGATAGGGTCATGGCTCCTGCGTTTGCTGGGCGGCGTTTCCACCAGATAATTGTGCCTGATACCGCGAGTAATATCACCATTACGGCGGTTAACACACCGAGCGCCTTGTTCGCCCAGCCAAACAGAGCGCCTTCGTGATAGGCGATACCGTAAGATACCAGTTTTTTAACAGGATGATAGTCATCAAACTTGATCCGCATGATCTCTTCACCGGACCATTTGTTATAATGGATCGTCTGGCGGTCATAACGGTTTTGTACCATCGAACGTGCCGTCCAAACACCGTCTTCACCGCGTGGCATGCGAAGGTCAACGGGCGGTGCAAGCCTTTCCTTTGTCACTAGATCAACAATTGATTGGATGCTCATGGGGGTGGTATCGCTCGCATGCTTCGCTGATGTCAGGGTTACTTCACCTTCATCGCGGCCTGTAGACCATAGCTTAAGACCGTCATCAATTGCTTTGGCTGCTGTGATTGTCTCTGTGATCGCTTCGGTATTTGCCGCCTTATGGTGGGCGTGTGGGTCTGCCGGTGCTGTGCTATCATCAATTTCTTGTTCTTCGCCGGGCTTTGCTGACTTAAGGGTAACAAACCATTCTTGGCCGGGGCCGTTCCATCCCATTGCCGCCTGAAACTTGCCGAAATTATCACCCCACACCCCCGTCCACGGCAGACCGGATAATAGCAAAACCAGAATAAGCGCGCTTGCCCACAGCCCCACGCTCATATGAACTTCTTTCCAAACCTGTCGCTTGCTACCTTTTAGGCTTGGGAACAGCATTGCTCGCGCGCTGCCGCCTTTTGGCCACCATAGATAAAGCCCGGTGATAATCAGCACGATCATCCAAGAAGCCGCCATTTCAACAACAAGCGATCCGTTTTCACCCGCCAGCAACTGGCCGTGGATATCAACCATCCAGCTCATGAAGCGATCACGCGGCTCAACACTGTCCAGTATTTTGCCAGTGGCGGCATCTTGCCAGACCATAAGGCTGGTATTGTTCTTTAGCTTCAGAACCATTTCAATGGTTGGGTCATCAAGGTCTTTTTGCAAGGTAATTTTACTGACACTGGAGCCCGGATAAAGCGCTTTCACGGTGCTGATGAGTGTATCTGCGTCAAGCGGCGTACCGCCTTTTGCGCGCTCGTTAATGCCGGCTTCAACAAAATCCTGAATTTCGGCTTTAAAGAGATACACACTGCCCGATAACGCAAGGACGATCGCAAACGGAATAACAAATAACCCGGCGAAAAAATGCCAGCGCCAGATGCGTTGATAAAGGGTGCGCGATTTGCGCCCCCTTTGCTTATCGTTGTTGCCTGTCTGCGCCATTATGGTGTTCCCCCAAAGCCAATTCGAATGCCACCAAAGACAGACAAACCATCACCGGGGGAAAAGATGTTGAGGTTGTTTGCTATTTTTGCATCTGCGATGGTTGATGCCTCGCTTACAAAGCCTTGGTCCTCAAGGTTGCGTGCATCCACATAAAGCGTGATCGTATCATTGACACGGTACGACGCCTCAATCCCCAAGAGCGTGTAACCGGGTGCCTCCAGCGTGTTGGCAAAATCGACAAAGGTATCAGATTGGAATTGAATATTGGGTGCGATTCTCAACCCTTCCCATTCAAATGCTACCTCAATACGGCCTGCATGGCGCGGCGCGCCCGCAAGGCGATTATCGCCAAATACCGGATCATTATCAAACGTGAAGTTTTGATAGGTGTAGGAAACACGCGGTGTAAGGGTCACGTCATCTGTTACATCAAACCGCGCCAGCAGTGATGTTTCAATGCCTTCATGGGTGGTATCACCCGCCGCATTGAAAATAGGTGCTGGCAAAAGCGCGTCTTCGGTAAAGGCGATAAATTCGTTCTCAAGGTCAGCGTTATAATAGGCAATTTCAAACTGGAAATTGTCGATCGATCCACGGGTGCCGATTTCAAATGTTGTGCCGTCTTGTGCTTCAAGCGGTACAAAAATTGGTTGGCCACCTTGTGTTAGATCAAGGAATGTTGGTGGCTCGTAAGACGCTGAAAGGTTGGCAAAGACCTGTATGTCTTCACTGACTTCATAGAGAATACCAATTTTGGGCGATGCCTGATCAAAATCTGTCTCTGGCGTGCGGGCAGGGTTGAGATTATCCTCAAGGTCGCGGTCAGTTGTGATGTACGTCAGGCCACCAATAACCGTGAAACCGTCAAATATCTCGCCGCGCAACTCGCCGTAAGCTTCGAATGTTTCCGCACGCTGGGTTGTGTCGCCGATCACCGGGCCGCGGTTACCGCCGAAGTTCAATGAAATAACACTAAAGTTCCGCCCGTTTCGGTAGCGTGCGCCAAGCGCCCAGCTAACGGGAATGCCGTCTGCATCACGCTCGCCCTCGTACCGAATGAACGCTGTATAATCATCCACATCATTATCGATGAAAATCGGGATCGGGTGAATAAGCGTGCGGTCAGTGTAGGCGCCGCCAAATTCGATTGTGTCTTGATCGCTGACATTCACCGTTGTTGTTGTAAACAAGCGGATTGAGTTGATATCGCGGGCGAAATCACCTGCCACTGCTTGCGGGTTTGCAAGTTCGGGCGTGTTCAAGGCACTATCGAGTGAAACAGCGCCCGGAATATCCTGATTAACCACATTCAAAATGCCGCCAAATCGGGTTTTAACGCGCTCGCTCCATTCATAGCCAATGTTTGTGTAAGCGCGGAAGGTATTCTGGTCCGAGTGATCACGGAAGCCATCCTGTCGCTGCCACGATATGGCCCCTAAAACATCAAGCTTGCCAAAGTCCTCTGCGGCGTGCGCAGTCAAACGGCTGGTGCCGAAGGATCCGCCCTCTAGGGCGAGGGCAAAACGCTCGCTCACGCTTTCAGCGTTAATGCCAGATAATTCAATTGAACCGCCGAGGGTGGTTGATCCGGTTCGAAAAGCATTTGCCCCGCGGTTCACGGTGATGTGGGATGTAAAGCTTGGGTCAATTTCCTGAAAATCGCCAAAGCCATCAGCGGCGTTAATCGGTACACCGTCGAACAATAGCTCAATACCGCGCAGGTGAAAGTTTTGCGCGAGGCCAGAACCGCGAATGGAAAGGCGGCTTTCTTCGCCGTAACGGGGTGCCGCGATAATGCCCGGGGTGAAGGCAAGCGTATCCCGAAAGGATACTGCATAGCGGGCTTCGAACTCTTCGCGGGCAACCACGCTTACATTACCGGCTTGTGCGCGGGCAAATTCGAGCGCGTTTTGCAGCGCTGCGCTGCGGCGCTCATCAGTGACCAAAATGGTTTCGATGTCATCAGCGAATTCGGTCTCTGTTGATACATCAATATCGGCTGATACAGTTAAGGGCGCTGTAATCACAGCGGCCATGCTGCCACATAGGGCAGTGGTGAACTTGAGCATATGTAATACCTGAACTCTAAAAAATGCATTGGTGTGCAGGCGTCAAATGCCAGCACAAACTATTGTTTTTATTGGAATATAGAGGTCAGGCGAGTGGTGGTGCGCGGGTGCCGGTGGGCGGAGTGCTTTGTGAAAGGTAAGTGGTGAAACCACGTGCTGCACGCTCAAAGCGTTTTATCGCTGGGCGTGATAACAGGCCGGCATTCGCGTCAATAGCAGGAGTTTCACAGGCAGAAAGGTGGCAAGGCCCGCAGTGGTTTTTAAGTTGCTCGCTCTCATCCACCTCGCCAACTTCGATCATGAAGGCGCGGATGGCGGCATCCGCCTCTGATGTAATCTGATACGGCGAACACCAAAGCGCATTATCGCCCGCGATTGATGCCATAACAGCCGGGTTTGAAAACACGGTTTGCAAGAGGGCAATCATCACTACAAACACACGGATAGCACGCGCCGTTTGGCTTGCCCCCATGCGGTGATGTGTGTTTCCTTGATGCGTCTGCATTACTCTTCCCCGTTCTTAGTGGTGATTTACGGCGAAACGTAATCATATGCAACCGCATAATTGCCGCAGGGGGTGTGGCAGATGTATAGCCCGCTTAAAAAGTTGCGAGGAACGTAGGTTTATTGTTACAGTTATGGTTGAAACGAGTGGGGGATTTCATGAAAAACATATGTTTGCTTGTGATCGTTGGATTTTACGTTTCTGCCTGTGCGTCTATTCCGCCGCTGTGTAATCATAAATTGCCCAAGGATTTGCAGTCGGATGTTCGCTTCAGCATCACTGATCCGATCCCATCGCGGGTCGCACCAACACCAAATGCATCACCTGATATTCTTTTCCCCTATAATAAATGCTTGGCTGATAAGGGTAACATGGATGCGCTCTACCGCGCAGGCTTTGCCTATGAGATGGGATATGGTGTAGAACCCGATTTTGACAAGGCGATCAAATATTATGAGCAAGCGGCGAGGGGTTTTGCCTTCGCTGATATTAGCCGGATTTCAGCAGCGATTAATAGTGGTTTTGATCAAGTGGTAACAACAAATAGTGGCAACGGCCGTGGCGGCCATGTTGAGGCGCAGTATCGATTGGCGCTTGTTCATCAAAAACGAAATTCGAAGTCCTTTGACCTCAGCTCTGCAAAACGATGGTTCTGTGAAGCTGCTAAGAATGGACATGTAGAAGCACGTAAGCAGTGCTCAGAAATCAAATGAAAGTATAGAGAACTTTATGGCCGATGATTTAGACCCCGCGAATGAAATTTATCCTGAAATGCTCGATTGGCCTTGGTATCGTGAAAAGCACCGATTGTGTATGAAATGGAAACCAAGTACTCAAGAGTATGATAGTGGTGGAAGGTTGATGTCAGAGCGATGCCCAACCCCTGTTCGGTTGTTTTTAGAAATGGTTCACGAAAGCCTTTCTTATCCAGAAATATGTGAGGTCTATAACGTCAATGCTCCTACTAAGTTAATCCCAAATGGAGATCGTGATCATGTTTGTGGACACTATATTGAGTACGTGAAGCTAAAATATGGCCAGAGAAGTATCCCTTTAGACTTTAGTTTTAACAAGGTTTTGTCGGGTATTTGTCGTGGTGATTTTGCTGAAGGTATCAAAGATCCAAAAGTTCGAGATTTGATTGAGAAGTCTGATTGTATCGATTGTTCCGATTGGGAATGGTCAAGCTATGAATTCGGTAATGAATGACGGTGATGATGGATAGTTTAAGTATAATCCACGGCTGATAGTTTTTGTTTCCCGCTAGGCCCTATGGAACTAAGCTTGATATTGTGAATAAGTATGTGTTTTGGCGTCATTTGAAGCACTGTCAAGGAACAAAGAGTGAAAGCTGAATCCATTAACGCTAGAATCGTTAAGCTTGCTAAATACTGGTTCGCCTGCGCTGCGAAGGCAGGGGAAAAGAGGCGATGAAAATACTCGCAGATTTGAATAAAGGTGCATAAAGATGACCACAGATGACGGCAAAGACTTTTATAAAAGAGCGGTGGCTGACCTTAAGGACTATAGGCCCGAGATATTGGAATACAAATGGTTTCAAGAGTATGGCAGGGTGATTGGAAATTATGTGCCGCACAATTGGCGCGAGGGTCCCGCGCCAGAAGTGCCAGTCGACAAGGTGCTTACAGTTCTTGAGGACTGTATGAGTTATCCAGAAATAGTTGAAGCATTTTCTAGTGCGCCGCCTGACGGTCAAATTCCAAATAGGGAACGGGAATTACTGCATTGGTTTGGTTGGTATATTAATAATAAATATCAGATTCAGTTTAGTGTGATTATTGGCCCGATGCGAGAACTGGCGAATAAAACATACAAAGGATTAAATGATCCTATATTTAGAGACTATTTGATAAGTGAGTACGGAATTTCAGATGGTTAAAGATTGGATTAGGTGTCAGTCATACTCACAATTAACTTTAGGGATTCAATGCTTATGGCATAGATGTTAAGAGTTAGTGCTGTAACAACGTGATCATCCCCCACACACCAGCACATGCCCGTCGAACACTGCACCGATGACGAGCTTATCACCGTAGGGTGCGCCGACGCTGGCGGCGTTGATGAGGCCTGCATTATCCATGAAGACGGTGTCTATGCGTTCGCTGTTCGGGTTGATTTTCAGCACTTGTGAGGGCGAGATGGCGGTTTCGTCCGATGCGTGTTTAAGAAAATCAAAAATGTAAGGGTGCCCCGCAACATATAAATTTCCACCCGCATCCATTTCAATATTATCGGGGCCAGTATCAAGCTCGATTGATTTCACGAATTTAAGCGCGCCGGTTGCGGGTGTGCGGGCGTAAACGCCAATTTCGCGCCTAAGTACCTCTGCGATATAGACGGTGTTACCGTCCGCAGACATATTGATACCGTTTGCGTACTTTAATCCCTCAACAGCTGTGAAGCCCGCAAAACCATCGAAATAGACAACGCTCGCGAGCGGCAGTGCGAGGTATGCCTCAAGCGATGCCATCAGGCCGCTTTTATATTTCCTGTCGATCGTTGCGTAAAACGAGCTTGGCCCCACGGCGAGGATATCATTTGGTGATGTTAGGTCCTGAAACTGGATGCTTTCAAAGTAGGTGAGGGTGCCATCATCCGCGACATCAAACAATTCGATATGGTTTTCGCCGGTTGTCGCGTGATTGATAACAAACAGACGGGTGACGACGGTGCCGTCACCGCGGTCACCAGACCACAGGCTAATGCCGTGGGGCTGGAAATCAACGGGGCCATTCGTTGATACTTTGCGGATTTGATCAGGGTTATCGATAGGGAAGGCATAGATGCCGCCTTGTGCTGGATTGTCTCCCTCTGGTACGCGGCGATCAGCGGCAGAGACGAAAACCATGCCGGTACTCGAGTCAATCGTTACGTCCTCAGTACCTGCAAAGACATCAACGGGTTTGCACATGGCGTTATCGGTTGGTGCGGTGGTGATAAAGGCGCCGGACGCACGGGTGATGTTAACGCCGATATAGACGGTGACAAGAAGGAAAAGGCCGCCCAGTGCAACGAGTATTTTTTTCATGGCTGTTTCCCCCACCATTAATTTGTTAATTTATTGATGTCGGATGATATTACGGTGCTTCGCTGATCGCAAGTCTGCCGGATAAATTAGGGTTGAGCGTTTCAATAACAGTCATGAAATGCGCTTCACGGTATTCCTGTTTCCAAAGCAGGTTGGCAATTTCCTTGGCGCGCGCCTCGTTTCCCAGAAGCATATGTGCCTCCATCAAGGCTGATTTGGTGCGCGGGTGGATGACATCGATTTTGTGATCATATAGATCGATCACCTTTTGCCACTGCTTTTTTGCTCGGTCAGTTTGCTTGTTTTTTTCAAGGGTTTTGCCGTAGAGCACGAGCATTTGTGAACGGAAATTTTTAGCGTCAATCATCGTGAGGTATGCCTCAGGCGATTGTTCTATTGCGATTAAAATAGATGCCAGATGACTACTAATAGATGCTGGATCAACATCCATTGCGTAATCATACAGCGCTTTGGCAAGGTGTGTATTGTAATAAAAACTCTTTCTGTATGTTCTTGATGGTTCTTGACTGTAGAGTTCTGCTGAGTCATTCACCGCAATGTCGAGAACTTCTTTGGCACTGTCATATTCATCGGTAGCGACATATGTTTGCGCGAGGAAAGCGCGTGCTCGAGCGCTTTGTTCAATGGCGGTGTAGTTCGGATTTATAAGGTCTTTATTTAGATTTTGTGAGCGTATGATGGCGCTTTTAAAATGTGTGATTGCCGCATTCGTATCACCTGTTAATACTTCGGTTTCCGCAAGCCATAATGTTGAGCGTGCTTCCATCAATCGCCGGGTTTCGTTTTTAGGTCCGCGTGACAAAGATGTACGATAGATCGAATGCCCGGTTTTTCTGGAATGTAATGCCTTTGACAATGGATGCAATATTTCTTGGGCTCTCGATAAATGGTAATAGCCGCCGCCATCACTTGCCGCATATAGATCATTTTTATCGTCTCTTGAACTTAAGATGCTTTGAGCTTTAAGTCTAAGCTCCAGCCCCTTTGTAAATTCATCTAATGCCTTTACCGGGTCTTGGTTGAACTCCAAATCTTGTTCGGCCGAATATATGTAAGAATTTGATAGTTCGCTTATAATGTAAACATTATGCGGATTTTTTTCATGCCCAGATTCTGCAATTTGACGATGTATCAAAAGTATTTCTTGTGCTTTATTATGATCGCCGATTTCCGTATATGTATCAGCGTTTAGAAAAATTAAATATGCAATTTGCGCTAATACAATGGGATCAATATTATCTTGCGATTGAAGAAGAGTTATCTGATCATCAATCATTGGTTCGAGAAAGTCTAAAATTTCATCAAAGCGATTTTGATTCTCATATAGTTGTGCGATCTGTCCAATTGCGTGATTACGTTGAATGAGCAGCTCTGACGACATTTCCAGAATGTTATCACCTTTGAGGCTATCAACGAGTTTTTCAGCGATTTTGAGCCGATCAATATTGTAAAATTTACTGCCTAAAACTTCTTCGCCCATAAACCAAATGAGTTCATTGGATTGCGTTAACTCTTCTTGAGCTTTGCGCCTAGCTATATCAGCTTCCTTCCGAGCTATATTCGCTTCAATGGCAAGGGCGCTTATGATGCTGATAATAGCTATCGCGGCAATGCCAGCTAGGGCGTATTTCTTCTGCCGCCTCGCGCTATCGCGGATGATAAGATCGCTGAGTTTTACATTTAATACACCGGCTGCGATTTTGAGCATGGCATTATGCTTGCCATCACCGCCCTTACGAGCGTCTACAGCAAGGGGCTCAATGTACCCTTCTTGATCTTTACCTATCAAAATTGATGGTGGAAAACACTCAGTGTTATCACTGCTGCCGGGCTCGCCGCTAACAATAAAACATAGTATATTCCGCTTGTTTTTTAATCGTTTGAATTCTGTGATCTCTTCTTGAACACGTTCTGATTTTGCTGAATGCGGTGAGCAGATAACAATTAGATTGTCACTTGCACGAAGGGCATCGAATATTTCCTCTTGAATGCTGTCTGAAGCAGGGAGCTCTTCACGGTCACGGAAGATAGGGCTTAGGCTATCAGGTGTATTGCCCGAGCGCGCCATTAGATATTTGGGTATTTTATAGCTTTCTAGCGCATTTAAGAGCCATTTGGCCCATTTTGCATCTTGGTGGCTATAACTAATGAACGCTTTGTATTTAGGCACAAATTAACTCGGTAAATTTAACGCCGCACATAATCATACCATATGACCATATTGCTATTTTACGGGGCTGATTGTTATAGATAATGGTGTGTCAAAACCCGTTCAGTGGCATTGTTTCAGGGCGCTGAAGCCAGTTATTAGCGGGGTAATGCGCTGCGTGGTCTATAACATGTAAGGTAAAGGCATGGCGGGACTTATCAGATGTGTTTGCGGCCGATAAATGCGGGAACAAACCATTAAAGACTAAAACTGTGCCTTTAGGGGCCTCTAATGCAACTTTGTTCGTTTCATCAAACGGGGCCGGGTCGAGGGTTTCATGACACCCTTTGTTTGGGTTTTCTTTGCTGCGCATGAAGCGTTCCTTGGGATGTTCAAAACCCTTATGTCCGCCCGGAATACCCCACAAGCAACCATTTTCAAGCGTTGCATCCTCAATAGCTACCCAAAAGGCGAGGCAGGTTTGTGGCTCGGTCCAGATATAGGTGCTATCCTGGTGGCATTTTACTTCGCCGCCAATATGCGGTTGCTTGAAGATATACATGCTTTGCAACAATAAGGGATGCTGGTGACCAAGGCCCTCTGCAATTGCACTAAAGGCGGGCTGGCGTGAAAATTCATTATAAACAGGATCGCTGTCATGCATTGCATGGCCGATTTTATTCAGCGCAAGCTCTTTGGGTTTAGAAAGTGCCCCCTGTTCATCAAATGCCCCTTCCTCAAAGAAAAAGCGGGTCATGTGGCCCGAAGACATGAAATATTCGTCGCTGGCATGGGCTTCTGATATGCTGGAAAAGACGCTTGAATGATTACTGGCATCAAAGTCATCAACCATTGCCATCGTGCGGGCTTTTAATTTGTCACAAAGAGCTGCGGGTACAAGCCCGTCAAGAACTAAAACGCCGTCACGCTCAAACGCTGTTTGCATTTCTGCGGATAAGGTCTTGAAATTTTGTGCGTCAAAGCGCGGAACAATATTTTGGGTGGCTGATTGAGACATCATCTATAACTTACGTGATTTAAGGTGATTAAATTAATACCTAAAGACAATCACAGCCGGTTCGCGGCGTCAAGTTATTCAGAGTATCTGCGGCAATATTGATCTTTTGTTTAATTGCCTTGAAAGCGCGTAGAACAAAATGCTAACAAAAAGTTCTGTGCTATCATGAATATAAAGCGAGGCCTATTCTGTGGATATAACCAATTATATTGCTGAAATCCTTATCGGGGTTACGATTATTCTGTTGATCGTTACAATGATTGGTATGTCGCGGTTGCATCACATGCTGGCTGAAATGCGTGCCTTGGGTACGATTTCTGATGAACAGCAAGCGGAAGAGTTCGCTGCGCGTGAGCGTCAGGAAGCTTATGCCATTAAGCAAGAAGCACATGCCATCAAAATGGAAGAGCGACTTGATGGCCTGCGCCGTGAAGGAATGGAGCGCGAGCAAATCACCCGTGATGCCTTTGCCAAGGAAATGCGCCACAACCGCGAAGAACTGAAGCGCGAAATGCTCTCGCTTTCAGAAACCGTGCGTAAATTGGGGGCAGAGCAAACAAAAGGGCAGGGTGAGTTCCGTGATAAGCTAGACGAGAAAATGAAAGAGCTGCGCCTTGAAAACAGCGAAAAGCTGGAGGAAATGCGCAAAACCGTTGATGAAAAATTACAAACAACGCTTGAAAAGCGCTTAAGCGAAAGCTTTAAAACTGTCTCTGAACGTCTGGAGGCTGTGCACAAGGGCTTGGGCGAGATGCAAAACCTTGCAACCGGCGTTGGTGACCTGAAACGGGTTCTAACTAATGTGAAATCACGCGGTACGTTTGGTGAGGTGCAATTAGGGCTGCTGATAGAGGATTTCCTCACGCCGGATCAATTTGTTCCAAATTATGATGCCGGTAAAAAATCAGGCGGTGAGCGTGTTGAATTTGGTATCCGTGTGCCAGGCGTTGAGGGGGACAGGCCGGTTTACCTGCCTGTTGATGCCAAATTCCCTACCGAGGACTATGAGCGCCTGCTCGGTGCTGTGGAAACGGGAGATGCGGAAGGTATTGAAGTAGCGTCCAAGTCATTAGAACGTTCCATCAAACGATTTGCGAAAGATATTTCAGATAAATATATCAACCCTCCGCACACAACCGACTGGGCGATTTTATTTTTACCAACCGAAGGGCTTTATGCTGAGGTGTTAAGGCGACCGGGCTTGTTTGAAAGCCTCCAGCGCGATTTGAAGGTAACAGTAGCCGGACCGACAAACTTTCAGGTCTTGCTCTCTACCTTCAGAATGGGCTTTCGTCAGCTTGTTTTGCAAGAGCGGGCATCAGAGGTTTGGGAAGTATTGGGGGCTGTTAAACTTGAGTTTGGTCGTTTTGGTGACCAGATCGATAAGATGGGTAAAAGCCTGAACGCGGCGCTTAACCATGTGGAAACACTCGATCGGCGAAAACGTGTTATGCTGCGTGCGCTTAAGGGGGTTGAAGAAATTGATGAAAGTGAAGCGCTTAAATTAATCGGCGCTGACACACCGCAAAATGGGGAGTTGTTTGATGGGGAAGGACCAGAAGAAAACGAGTAAAAATCAGAATAAAACTGTAGCGGGTGACGGCGATGTAAAGGCCTTTATCGCTGCAGTTGAGCATGACACCCGCCGCCGTGACGCCGAAATATTGCTTGAGATGATGACACGACTGACAGGGCATGCCCCTAAAATGTGGGGGCCAAGCATTATCGGATTTGGTGACTATCATTATACATATGAAAGCGGGCGCGAGGGCGATATGCTGAGGCATGGCTTTTCACCGCGAAAGGCGAACCTTGCCTTATATATCTCTGGTGGTTTTAAAGATAATTTGGAAATCCTTAAGCGCTTAGGTAAGCATAAAGTTGGCAAATCGTGCCTCTATATCAACAAGCTTGTGGATATAGACCTTCAGGTTTTGGAAGAAATAATAAAGCGCGATATTACATATATGGATGAAAAATATCCTGTTTAGGTATATATGCTGCTGGATTGGATAAAATATAGAAAGATACTAAAAGATATAATGAAAAAAACGATAGCGACTTTAACGCTTTTTATCAGCCTTGGTTTTGTAGAAGCTGATGACACTTCTGATACTATAAAATTCTACGCACTTGATTGCGGTAACATCGCCGTTTCTGATATGGCACCTTTCGATAAGACGGGTCGTTTCAGTGGCCAATCCGCAGACCTAATTGTTCCCTGTTATCTTATACGCCACCCCAAGGGTGATATGCTTTGGGACACCGGATTAGATCAGGGAATTCTTGACAAACCCGTACCTGCCGCTAGCGGCTTTCACTCAACCGTATCGATTAAGTTAACGGATCAATTGGCAGCGATCGGGCTTGTGCCGGCTGATATCGATTATGTTGCAATCTCGCATGCGCATCCCGATCATGCAGGTAATGTAAATTTGTTCGATAAATCAACGTTTATCATCAATAGCGCAGAGTATGCATTTATGTTCTCAGGTGCGGTTTTAACGGATACCGACTGGTCCAACTATTATGATAAGGTAGATGCCTTACCGAAGGTGCAGTTTGATGACCATCACGATGTTTTTGGCGATGGAAAAGTTATCATTCACTCAACACCTGGTCATACGCCGGGCAGTTCTGCTTTAGAGCTGACGCTAGAGAATTCAGGTACGCTTTTATTAAGCGGTGATCTTTACACGCATGCTGGCGCACGTGAATTTAAATCAATCCCTACTTTTACAATGGACGAAGCGGCAGCGCTGGCATCGATGGAAAAGTTTGAAAATATCGCCCGCCGGAAAAACGCACGTGTTATTGTTGAGCATGACAGCGCGCACTTTAAAAACTTGCCTAAGTTTCCTGCATATCTTGATTGAATGGTAAAAAGATCAGGCAAACCTGATGCTTATGACCAAAAACTAGCATCCAACTATCAAGCGGCTTCGGCTGCCAGTTATTTTTTTTACGATTAATAATGATAGTATTGATAACACGGTTACAAACAGGGTGAAAAGCATATAGGCCGGAAGCGAGGCGGTGATAATACCGCCTGATATGCCGAAATATTCCAAGGCAATTTTTGCGGCTGCCAAAAAATATCCATGTACAAAGAAGATACCAAAACTGAGTTCCGCAGTTTGGTTGATATATAGCGCCTTTGGGAAAGTGATATGTGTCAGCCAATATAATAATAAAAGGGCTGTGATCAGTTTGAAGGCAAAAATAAAACTTATCAAAGGATAGAGGCCGGCTGTTGTTGCGTAAAGCGCTGCAATGGCGGTGACAATCAGCGGGATGTGAAAGCGTTTTGTGAAGGTGTTTACCTGATCAGAATAGCGTGAGCAGAACATCCCGAAATAATAGGCTGGGAATAAATACATGGCCTTGCTGATGGCACTGAAATAACCATTCAGATTTAATTGGATTAGAACGCCGTCTCTTCCAAGATATAGCGATAAGGGGATCAAGATCGCAAGGCTAATATAGGGCCACTTAAGACGATCAAGTTTTATCAATAGGGGTGCGAGCAGATATAACAGGGTGATTGTTGGCACAAACCAGAAAGGGGCGAGATGTTGCCCGCTGACCAAGAATAGAGCAACCTGCGTGAGGATGGATAAATCATCAAAGCCGTTTGGCATGTTTTGATCAACGAATGTAAGGCTTGCAATCAATGCAGGGATTGAGACGATCAGATAGGGAATGATGACATTTTTGATTTTGGTTTTGAAATAGCTGCCGGTATTGAATTTGCCGGACAAATGCTGGAATAAATATCCTGCGATGAAGAAAAACCAGACGGATGATTGATTGACGATACTGTCAATCAGGTTGAACATCGAAACAGATCGTGCCCAGTCAAAATTATGGAGCGCATGAGCGGCGACAATACAAACTATTGCCAGCCCTCTAAATTGGTGCACGTTAGTCAGAAAATTTGACTGAGTGGCTGTCAATGATGTTGTCCTGTTCGATTGATATAGTTGGTCTGTCGCTACTGTTGTCCCCTTCCGATAGGAAGAGTTTATTTGATACTAAAGGCAAGTGCCTAGAATTAAAAGTATTCTTCCATTCGTCTTTTAACCATGCATATTAGAAAAAGTGACGGCCAAGACTGGCCGCCAAAAGTTTGGGCTTTCGTTGAAATTTGATTGCTCGCCTTTATATCAGCTGGTGGGGGCAGGTGGCTCAAGGTAAAACTGATTTATCTGCTTTACACCACTAATATCCATTAGGCGGCTTGATTTCAGGAATGCATCAAACTCTTCCTGTGTGTTCCATTCTGTCAGCGTTGTAAAATCAGGTGTATAGGTATACCCAAAAGGTGATTGTGGGTTGCTAAGGTTCAATTTGACAGAACCACCATATTGATTGACCTTCTTTAGGAAGGCGGTTTTGAAGGTCGCGAATTTATCGGTATCATCTTTCCAGTATGATGTCAGAACCTGAATTTTGCCGCGGTCCACTTCAAAAGTGATATCTTCTGTTATCTCATAATTGATCATAAAGAATGCTGACCATACATCAAGGCGCTTGGCATATAGTGTTGGGACAGCCGCTAGTAAGTCTTTCAATGCTTGTTGGCGGTCAGCAAAATTACCAGGCCAACTTCCGAATATTAGTGTTTCAGGATGAATGTTACTTTGGATTGGATTGCGCGGAATATTGAAGCCACCCAACCCTTTATATCCAAGTGCCCGCGCTTCTGCAATTGCTGCTCTGGCATACTCATTCAGGGCGGGCCCAGAGTTTGCTTTTCGTTTCAAAAGTAAAAAATCGATTACATGGCCCTTGGGGAAGGTGAATTTTACGCTAGTGTTATCCTGAGCCAATATTCGCGGGGTTAGTATAAATGCTGCCAATATTACTATGAGTTTGAGAGTTTGTTTTATCACTGTCTTTGTCTTTCTTTTGCGTCATTTTATCCAGATTTTTTGGAACTAGAGAGTTTTATGTAAGCCAAAAATATCCACTCATTGAAGGGCTGACAAAGCACAACTGTTGTGCAATTATGCACATCATGAATTGGGATGATTTGCGAATTTTAGAAGTGTGCGCCAGAAATGGCTCTTTCCTTAGTGCTGCCGAAGAATTAGGCGTTAGTCATACGTCTGTATCGAGGCGAATAACCCAGCTTGAGCATGACCTGAATGTAACATTACTGCATAGAACATCTACTGGTGTCAGACTTTCCGAAATAGGGGTGTCTATTGTTGCACAGGCAGATAAGATGGCGTTAGCTGCGCTTAATGTAACAAATATGACTGAGGCTTCTGCTGATATGAAAGGTAGGATCTGCTTTGAAACTATTGATGCTACTGCCTATAATCTCATGGAATATCTTGGTGAGTTTACGCGCCAGTACCCGGAAATTGAACTGGATGTCCGCCTTAATCAACAAATTGTAAGTTTGGAACGCGGTGACGCTGATGTGGTACTGCGGGCCACCAATCAACCCCCTGAAGATTATGTGGGGCATCATGTAGCAAGCCATGCTTTTGGTATTTTTGGGTCTGTTAGCCTTCTTAACCGGTTTCCTTCTCAAACTCCTTTGTCACAGTTGCCTTGGGTTATGTTTGGTGATGGTTGGAGTGATGGCTGGCTCGAGGAGCTTGGCATTGCCCCGCGCACTGTAATGCGTGTTAATACTGCAAATGGCTTGGTTCAGGCTGTTCGTTCGGGCATAGGTGTTGCTCATTTGGCGTGTTATGGCATTGCGATGGATGAAAATTTCGTATGCTTACGTGCCCCAGAAAAACACTGGCGGCTGCAAATCTGGCTGTTGGCACATCAAAGCATGCGCCGTAACCACCGAGTGAAAACATTTGTTAGGTTCTTGAGGCAAAAAATGTCGCAAGATAAAGACCGTATTGAAGGCCGTGTTGGCAGCCCGACCAGATCGTTAAACCGCGATTTATCTTAGGTGTTTTCTCGTTAGTGAGGAATATTTCTGATCTTTCAAAAGAGCACTCATGAGCAATAATAGCGCACACCGCTATATCAGGGGGGATGTACCATTAAAAAAGGCGGCTTGGAGCCGCCTTTTTCATGCCGTATAGCCCTCTTCGCGTTAGAGGCTGAAATTAACCGCGAGGAAGAACTGGCGACCAGTATCAAATACTGTCGGGAATGTATTACCATTACCGAGTGGTGGGCCAGAAGACAGGCTCACAGGTGCTTGAACATTAAAGAGGTTCAAGATACCAGCACGTACGTTGATATTTTCATTGATCGAATAGTTACCTGCCCAATCAATATAATTGATTGTTCTCAGGCGCTGATCAATTTCAGGTGCTGTTGCAGACTGGTTGTCTGTACCAGCGAAATAACGCCAAGTAACCGTTGTAGAGAAGTCCCACGGTGTATCCCATGAAGTTTGGAATACATGGCGATAGTCCGGGTTAACAGGTTGCAAGTTGTTACCACAAGCGTTACCGAAGAAACCAGCACACTCGATATCAGCGCCGCCAGGGAACGGAACGAAGTCAAATGTGTCAAGGTACGTAGCAGCATAATCAAGTCTAACTTGACCAAGGTCACCAGCACCAACATCAGCAAGGTCAAAGCTGTAGTTTACCTGGAAGTCGATACCAGATGTTGTCAGCTCTGCAATGTTGAGGTTTGTTGATGTGAAACCAAAGCCTGGTCCACCTGATGCAAGCGAGCCTGCTGGGCTACGTTGGATCAGGTCACAAAACTGTGCTTCACCACTGGCAAGGCAGTTATCAAGAATTACCTGCGCACCAATACCTGGAGAAATAGCTTCGTCAACCGAGATGTCGAAATAGTCAACAGAAACTGTTAAGCCAGGAATTGCTTCTGGTGTGATCACAACACCAACAGTGTATGTGTCTGATGTTTCTGGAGTAAGAAGCGGGTTACCACCAGTAAGAACCTGTGTCTGACCAGAGATCACATCAAGGATTGTACCGAACTGAGCCGCTGAAACGCCAGTGTTTGCACAAGCAGCCGCAGAGGCGATCGGAGCATCAGTCGCACATGGATCAAATACACCAATGCCGTTTGTGTTTACGCCAGCCTGATTAAGGTTCGCAAGGTTTTGATTTTGGCCAGTGAAGAGCTCGATAACGTTTGGTGCACGAACCGCACGCTGATACTGAGCGCGGAAACGGATATCATCAATCGGTGCCCAAGTTACAGAGAAACCATAAGCGTCAGTATCGAAGCTGTTGGAGGTTCCATTGCCACTTGTGTCGTAATCAGAATAACGATACTCAGCGCTTACTGTAAGTTCTTTGAAGAAGTCTTTGTCTGTTACAAGCGGTACTTGCAACTCACCAAAGAATTCAGTTACGTCGATAGAACCTGATACAGGCAGTGTTGCACCACCAACACCTGTGAAACCACCGCCAGGTGTCTGGCTGATTTGATCCGGCGTTGCTTCCAGAATATCTTCGCGGTATTCAACACCAACGAGAAGGCCAACATTCGCGTCACTCCAAGGTGACTGGATGCCATATTCACTGAGGTTTGTCTGAATATTACCGCCAACAACGATCTGCTCAGTCATACCAGTCGTGATACCGATACCCTGAATGAAATCAAGCGCTTCTTGTGTTACAAGCGATTCGCCGTTCGCACCACGCTGGAAGATGTTGTAAGGTACACAACCGCTAGATTGGTCACGACATACGATATTTCCATCTGCATCTTCTACAATGAAGAACGCTTGTTGAACATTTGCAGTGATAAAGTCGTTTGTTTGTGAGCTTTGGTCGTTTGTTCTCGCAAACTGGCCGAAGACTTCAAAGTCCCAGTTTTCAACAAGCGTACCACGCAGGCCACCAACAAGGCGCCATGCTGTATTGTCCAGTGATGAATTACGCGCACCGCCTTCAACGTTACGGTGAGACGCGGTAATACCGCTCACGTCGCCCGGTAGAGCGCCGTCTTCGCCAGGAATATTACATCCGAAAAGGTTAAATAAGGATGTGCCAGTACCATCAGGCCCTGATCCACCTTGAATTAACGGGTTGTCACAGTTTATTGAGAATGCGCCGCCGCCAAATGTAGCGGTTGGTGCAATTTGTGCGTCAGATGAGTTATTTGTGAAAGAGAAATCAGCAAATGCTGTGATATCTTCCGTGAGGTCATAGTGACCGCGTGCATAAATCTGGAATCGTTCACTTGGACGCTGGAAGAAGTTAAATGGCCCAAAGTTGAAGGTGTTCGAAGGTGTGCCTGTAAATGGTGGATCGGTAATAGTGCCGTCTTCTTCCTGGAATGCAGTACCACCAGCACCGCCAAATAGACGGAAGTTACCAGAGCCGACACAACCAAAACCACCAAAGCTTGTGTCCGGGTCATTGCTTGCACCGAGTGCACAAGCTGATATCGAACGGTTATCTTGTGTGATTGCATCATTAATCTGGTATGAAGCATAGATCACTGCATTACCACGGCCATCTTCAGTATTTGCACCAATGGTAAGCGCTAGGTTTAATTCTCCGCCGTCAGTTGATGAACCTGGAACTGGCTGACCGCCTGCTGCAAGAACATTGTCGAAGAAATCAACGCCGTTACCATTTTGAGAGAAACCGCCCTGTGCGTCAAATTCAATACCTTCAAAATCATCACGTAGAATGAAGTTAGCAACACCGCCAATCGCATCAGAACCATAAACCGCAGATTTACCGCCAGTTACAAGGTCAACACGTTCGATAAGCTGTGGTGGAATAATGTCAAGATTTGCTGCACTAGTAATAGATGAGCCATATGGTAGACGGCGACCATCAATAAGGACGAGTGTACGCTGTGCGCCCAAACCACGAAGGTTAAGTGTCGCTGTGCCTGTCGCACCATTTGATACTTCACCGGCCTGACCAGCAAATACCTGCGGGAGTACGTTGATGAAGTCTTCGATACGTGTATTACCACGAATATTGAGTTCATCTTTACTAACAGTCAGAACAGGTGCGGCTGCTGTCAGGTTTTTGTTAACGTTAAGACGTGAACCGGTTACAACAACCTCTTCCACTTCTTCATCAGATGAAGCGTCGTCTTGGGCCATTGTCGCTGTAGAAACGGCGCCCATCATACACGCTACAAGAGATGCACTCCTCAATAAGCTGCGTTTGTGATTTTCGAATTCGTAAAATGACACGAATAATCCTCCCTAGTTTTATGAAATATTATATTGCCTTAAGGCATAGGGGGATTGTTGATGGTGCTGTTGCTTTAAGCACTGTTATAATCATCATTTAAAGCGTTGAATCGTATATATTATGTGGTGTGTGTTGCCTTGGAGATACAAATATTATCGTATGATATAAACTATATTTAAGGGTATAAATCTAAAGAAATAAGTCTATAGATAAGGTTGTTGTCGTAGTAGTTTTTTGCGCGCGAATCAGTTTCGCATCAATCAAGAGTGTATGTATGCTTTTTATTATACTGTTAGAGGCATACAGAGGAAAACGCATAAATGCCAAGGATTGAAGTGTTCGGTTATCAGGGTATTTGCGGATGGGGAAAGAGTAAAAGGTCATTTCCTTGATAAGTGCTATTTCAGGCACGAGTATTTAGAGTGATAGTGGCTGGCAAATTACCGGTATAAACAGGGCTAATAGCCCTGTTTATACGGAATTATAGAATATTGGTGCCATAACCCTTCATACGGTGTTTTTGACCGCTTTCTACTTAACGAGCTCCACGCCTGTTAAAGATTTTAAGGTTTTTTCACCAAAAAGTTGTGTTTTTTCTTTTCTGACCAGTTTGTTGTTTTTGATACTGAAACTTGCAAGGTTAAAATATGTCACTTCATTATCAATATTTGGCGTCGGATTATGGTTGTTAACCCTTATATATGTTTGATTGCTTGAGAATTGTTTGCTTTCTTTCTCTGTGAATAAATCCGTTGTTGGTGATTTAACATCCAGCATTTTAAATTCCAACCCAGCGAGGCTGCGTGCATTGGGGTCAGTATTGTTGATGCTTTTAATATCAGAGAAACTAAGTAGGGCACTCTGTTTGGGAGCTGCTGAAAATGCCGTATGATCGACCGATGTATTCAGGCTGTTGTTCGCGGGTTCTGCTGCGTGCAGTGTTGACGCTGCAAATAAGCTTGTTGCTATTGCTATTATTGAACCTAAAGCTTTAACTGAATACACCATTTTATTTTCCACTATTTTTTTGTTCTACATTTTACAAATCATCATGTGGGGATCGACATACAGTTTGTGAAATCAACAGGTGGTAACGTATTGGTGCGGCCTGTGTGATGAATAACTGTGATGAATATACAACTCATAATAGGTGATGTGGATTGGTGGGCTTTTCATGGTCGCGATAATAATTGCTTTATAGTATGAAACAGAATAGTAAGCGCCATCGAAGTTGTCAGTGCAAAGCTGGCACAGGGTATTAGACCGGAAATAAAGGAGGGTCACATGCAACATATATCAACTGACATCACCCTACTTAATAATTTCTGGAAGATGGATGATACCCAATGGGCATTTCTCTCTCAGGTAGCACAAGCTACCTAATCTCTAAGGTCGAATGTGTATTCGGCTTATTAATTACTAATATATTTCTATTGATCGAATGTGACCCTCATGTTGGGAGGGCTGTATATGATTGATCAAAACAAAAAAACACGAATAGTGGCCTCAGCCCATAGTTGGATCGAAGGGGAGGCTATACGACAACTTGAACAAACGGCAACTTTATCTGGCATGATTAGAGCTGTTGGCATGCCTGACTTGCACCCCGGTAAAGGTACGCCAGTGGGGGCAGCTTTCCAAAGTGATGGTGTTATTTATCCTCATTTGGTTGGGAATGACATCGGCTGCGGTATGGGCTTGTGGCAAACAGATATACTTAACCGTAAAGTTAAGCTGGATCGTTTCGTTAAAAACCTCTCTGGTTTAGAGCAAGCATGGCAAGGCGATGTTAAAGGGCGGCTTAGTGAGGCTGGTTTGGAGTATGACGGCGAATTTTCACCGCTTGGAACAATTGGTGGCGGAAATCACTTTGCTGAATTGCAAAAGCTTGAAAATATCTATGATGATACTTGCTTCAAAGGTCTGGGTCTTGACGGTGATAGGGCAGCTTTGCTTGTTCATAGCGGCTCAAGAGGTTTGGGTGAGGCGGTACTGCGCTCTCACGTTGCCAAGCATGGTGGTAATGGCCTGATTGAAGGAACTGATGCCTTCAATAGCTATATTCAACAACATAATCATGCTGTAAAATGGGGTGTTGTGAACAGGCAGGTTATCGCCGAACGGTTTCTTGATTGTTTGAACGCTCATGGTAAACAGGCATTGGATATATGTCACAACAGCGTCACACCTTATGGTGATACATGGTTGCATCGAAAAGGGGCAGCGCCATCAGATAAGGGCGCTGTTGTTATTCCGGGTTCTCGCGGTGCTATCACATATGTCGTAAAGCCGATGGCAGGTGCTTGGGATGTATCATTATGTTCGCTTGCACACGGTGCTGGGAGGCGTTGGAAACGCAGTGAAGTCAAGGCGAAATTGTCCAGGCGATATAAGGTTACTGATCTAACCCAAACAAAACTGGGCGGCCGTGTTATTTGCGAAGATAAAGATCTTATTTTTGAAGAGGCGCCAGAGGCTTATAAAGATATCGAGCAGGTTATGACTGACCTTGTGGAAGCTGGGTTGATAACCTTGATTGCGAGCTATCGTCCTATCATTACATATAAAACGAGGCGCATATGAGCGAAGTGTGGTTATTAATTTCTGCTGGCGATGGCCCACGCGAATGCGAGTGGGTTGTGCAGGCACTTAATGGCGCGCTCTCTAACGAGGCGCAGGCAAATGGTTTGAAATGGCATGTAGTTGAAGGCACAGATAAGCCAGAAAAGTCTAAACTTATCAGGGTTGAAGGTGGCGGTGCAGGTAAGTTTGCCCGCTCTGTCTCTGGTTCTATGAAATGGATTGGCCAAAGCCCTTACCGTCCATATCATAAACGCAAGAACTGGTTTGTAGGCGTTTATGAATTGCCAGCACCTGAGGCTTTTGCAGATCTTGATGTAAAGGACATCAGCTTTCAAACAATGCGGGCTTCAGGACCGGGCGGTCAGCATGTTAATAAAACTGATAGCGCGGTAAGGGCAACACATATGCCAACGGGCTTGCAGGTAACAGCACAGGCTGAACGATCGCAGCATGCGAACAAGCGGTTGGCAATATTAAAACTCATGCTGATTATGGCAGAAAAAGCGGATGCAAGCCTTGAAGCTGGTAAAATGACAGCATGGCGAAAACATCACCTTTTGGAACGCGGTAATGAAATTCGTACCTATGTCGGCGAGCGGTTTAAATTGAAGAAAGGGCCATAGTGCGTTGGTCCAAATTAAAACAAAGGATAGAGAATAAATTTCATGAATGCGTGCGTGGACGGGTTGCTGTCCACAGCACTGCTTACGGTAATTGTACTTGCGGTCATGCATGGTTAACGCTAGACGGCGTTGTTATTGCAAATTTTTGTACGCGTGCATTTTATGAGAGATACTCTTGCAATACTGTCGAGAGTGATCGCGGTTTATCTCATCTCGAAATCAAGCAGTATAATAAGCAGTATGTCGAATATGGGGAGCTTTTCAGACAGGGTGTTTATCTGTCTTGCTGGGAATATATTCATGACCTGAATTTTGACGAAGCATTGATGTCGGATGATTTTGAAATTCAGGCTTTGGCTATGCTTGATAAACGTTTGGGGAAACGTAGGCTAGCAAACATAAAGCATAAAAGTTTACACCTGCTTGTTAGAAGGTTTTTGGATTTTAGAATAGAAAAAGGCGGCATATAGCCGCCTTTTGTATCATTTAGGTGTTCGTAATACTGAGTTTACCTGATTTCGCTTTCAGGTTTGCCGTGCCAGTAGAACGGTCTGGTTTTACGCTCGCCCGTGACTTCCTCATTTAATGTGTTTGCATCAAACAGGCGGCCGTTGATCATAACTTTCTCAACCTTGTCGCTCTCACGGATATCATTCAGCGGATTGCCGTCGATGATCACTAGGTCTGCGAGCTTACCAACCTCCAGTGACCCAATATCCTTCGACATGCCAAATTGTTTGGCCGGGTTAATAGTTGCTGTTTTGAGCGCTTCCATTGGGCTCATGCCGCCGCGTGCAAAGCTCCACATTTCCCAGTGAGAGCCAAGCCCTTCACGCTGGCCGTGGGCACCGATATGAACGCTCACACCTTCGTCCATGAGCTGTTTCGCAAGGGCTGCGTTCTCATCATCACCGTAATCAGCCTCTGGCGCACGCTGACGGCGCACCGAACGCGGTTGTAGAACGCGCGGTGGTACAAACTTGGACAGGATCGGGTGTTTCCAGACCTCGGTATTATCATACCAATAATCTTCCCCGCGCACGCCGCCGTAGGCAACGACGAGGGTAGGAGTGAAACCAACATCGGTCTGCGGCCAGAACTCGATCACATCCTCGTAAATATGCTGGTTCGGCAGCGTGTGTTCGATGCTGGTGTTGCCGTCCACAACCATATTCATATCCATATGGTATAAGGACCCGCCTTCTGCGACCACCATCATACCCTCGCGGCGTGCTGCATCCACAACCTGCTGGCGCTGGTCACGGCGGGGTTGGTTATAGTTTTTCACACTGATCGCGCCTTGTGCCTTCAGGCGGCGGATGTGGGAAAGCGCGTCATCGATACTGTCAATTGGCGCCCAGATCGTTGTTTTGGCACCGTATACAATCTCGGCCGTTGAATAAATCCGGGGGCCAAGCGTGACGCCCGCGCGGGCATATTCGCTCGCGGCAAACACAAGGTTCGCCCGGCTTGATGGATCATGCACTGTCGTTACACCAAGTGCTAAGTGCGCAAGTGTTGACCAGTTTTGTTTCGGGATAATATTGCCCGTACCGTATGGCCCGTGGGCATGAATATCAATGATACCCGGAATGATGGTTTTACCTGCGGCATCAACGGTTTTGGCGTCAGACGGGATGTTAACATTGTCGGCGCTTCCAATCGCTTCGATCCGGTTATCACGGATAAGGATAACGCCGTTTTCAATCACTTGGTCACTATCGTTCATAGTGGCGATACGTGCGCCTGTGATCGCGGTTAAGCCATTTGGCTTATCGGCGTTTGCAGTGATTGAAATATCAACGCCGGTTTCAGGTTTTTTAAAGTCATCCTTATAGGCATCTGCAACCGCGACAGACTTCATCGTCGGGCCGAGCGACCAATGAACGCTTTTACCATCCTCAGACCAGCCCAGATATATCCCGCCGTCTTGGCTGAGGCGCTTAACGGGCAGGTTACCGCCTTTCGGGTTTAGTTTAATTGCCTTACCAGTTGTCGGCAGCGGCGAGACGAAAACCTGATAGTTTTCGCGCCATGTTACCCAGTCACCCTTTGGAGAGACGAGCATATCTGTCGCCTGCGCGCTTGTTGCAATATCCCGCTTATCATTGCCGTTTGCATTGACAGAGAAAAGGGTGGTTTTATTGGGTGCCCGTGTGATCGCATATATGCGTCCGTCTGCCCCGAAGTGTGGCTGGTTACCGCTTTCAGTCACGAAGGTAGACGTGCCCCCCTTAGCAGGCATCGTATAAATACCCGGTTTTTGACCCCAATCTGGATTCAAAAGCCGCCCGCCTGTGCGCTTGCGGTATAAAAGAGTGTCGCCGTCAGCCGATATTGACAGGTCAACATAATGGCCTTTCTCACGCGAGAGAATGGTTGATTTGCCGCCGCGTACGTTCACCCGTCTGACGGTGCCAAGCGCCTCATCATCCCATGTGGTGTAATAGATGCTGCGCCCGTCCTTTGACCAAACGGGGAACAGTTCAAAAACGTCATCCTTATCACGAGACGTTAAGCGGCGTGCCTTGCCGTCTTCGCCTTTGACGTAAAGTTTGCCGAGTGCTTCAAAAACAACTGATTTGCCGTCCGGTGAAGGGCTTGCGAACCGAATCATCTTGGTTTTGAAGGTATCAGGCGCTACGTCCACATCAAACTTTGGTGGGGCATAGATCGTGCGGCTGTCCTTAACCGCGAACGGGATATCGGCGACGGTGTTTGACGTGATATCGATACGGTTTAATTTGCCTTTTGCCCAAAATACGATGGATTTGCTGTCTGGTGTCCAATCCATATTGGGGTACATGCCCTGAACGCCCCATGTTTCCTGCATATCCTGATCAACGCCTTGGTGGATCATGCGTTCTTCGCCTGATTTAAGGTCCATCAGGAAAAGCTTTGATTGTGCCCGCACGCGTTTGATATAGGCAATATATCGGCCGTCTGGTGAAGGTGTTGGGCGAACAGCGCCGCCGGGACCACCAACAACATTATCAATCTCGCCTGTTTTCAGGTCAACTTTTCGGATATGGAAGATTTGTTTGTTACTATCCTGTGCATAAATAAAGGTATTACCCGGTGTTGCATTCTGGGTGTAATAAATCGCATTGCCGTCTGGTGTGAACATTGGTTCACCCAGCTCTTTTTGGTATTGCTCGTTCGGGCGTTTAACAACCTGCACACCGTTGCCGCCGTCGATGTGATACAGCCATATCTCGCCAGTGCCGAGCGACCTTGCGGTGGTGAAATGCTTGCGCGCGGCGATATAATTACCGTCGGGTGACCATGTTGGGTTATTTAAGAGACGAAAGCTTTCCTTTGTGATCTGTTTGGCATCAGAGCCATCAACATTCATTACCCAGATATTGTCGCCGCCTGCGCGGTCGGATGTGAAGGCGATTTTAGACCCATCGGGCGAGAACCTTGGCTGCATATCCCATGCAACACCCGATGATATATTCTCGGCCTTACCGCCTGTGATCGGCATACGGTAAATATCACCCAAAAGATCAAACACAATCCATTTGCCGTCAGGGCTGACATCCAAACTCATCCATGTGCCGGATGTAACGTCTATATCAACAGTGGTGCCTTCAACCGACAAGGGTGGGGTATTCACTGTCCAGGTTTCTTTATCTGCCTTGTCATTATCCAGGGCGTTTATTGCGCCCGATAAACCGAACAGTGCAGAAGTGCCCAACAGACCTGCGATAGAAACGGATTTTAAAGTGTTTTGGAGTGTCTTTTTATAGTGCTGATTTAATGGTTGTTTATGTGCCATGATTTTGCCCTCCCATCATGTGCCATCGTATCAATAAGTATACTTGATCAATATAATCATTGTAATTTGTAAGACCCCATCTCTGAAATATAGAGTAAAGATGCGCCTGCTTACTCGCAAGTGTTCTTTAAACTTTCGCTGACCCTTAGCAATTGGGGCTGGAATGTGGCGGGCTTTGCGATGAATTGTGCAAAAAATGAGGTAGACGCTATTGAATAATATTTTCACTGCCCTACATTAGAAGTGTAGCAAGCAGACGGGTAAAAAAACAAATAAAAACCTGCATAAAAATGCCGCTACTGCGACGAACTTAGACAGCAAACTGGTTAATAAAATACGCAAAAATGCGAGTGTTAGCCAAATGAAAATACCATCGGTGAAAATGGAACATCACCAACACCAGATGGCTAAAGCGAGGATGAAAAAGATGTTTACGAATTTTATGGCAGCAACCCATCAAACTACACCAACAGCCGTTGTAATGAAGGGTGCAGAAGCTCAAAGCACAAGTTTCACAGGTAGTACACGCGTAATACGGCGCAACCGCCGATATAACCGACTGAGCAGGTAAGCTCAGATATTTGAGGGTGTGTTCCCTGAAATAAAAGATTTGGATTTGCTTCGATCCTAAAAATAAGAGCCCCCTTACTTTTATTCTATCTTATCAAGCAAATCCCGGCCGGGCCAGTTGTGGTCAAATCCCTGACCCTAGCCCCTTATTGATTACAATAGCCCGGCTCCTTTATTTCTCTAGTTCTTTTATTACTAATGTGAATATTTCCCCGAACTGAATTCCCTAGGCACATCAAGCAGCCAAGTTTTGTGTCTAATAATGATAAGCCTAAGCGAACTCCCAAGGTTGAAAAGGCAAGATGAGTATTCAATTTCTGACCCCACCAGGTCTTGCACTGCGCTCCCAACGCAGTGCTTTTTTTTGTCATTGAAATATAAATTAAGCGCTTTAGTGTAACGACAGTAAAAATAACATTACGGTTGAAGAAATAAGGCCCTGCAATGACAAAAACACCAATCGAATATGCTGAATGGACCACCCTGAAAACTCATGCACAGGATATGAAAAAGCATACATTGGCGGGGCATTTTGCAAATAATCCAGCGCGGCAGGAAGAGCTCACCAAAACTGTTGATATGCTGAGGTTTGATTATTCGAAAAACCATATAACATCTGAAACACTTGCGCTTTTCAAGACTTACAGTGAAGCGGTTGGCCTAAATGATTTGCGGGGTAAATTGCTGGGCGGCGAGGTTGTGAACCAATCTGAAAACAGGCCTGCACTTCATACAGCGCTTCGTGCCCGCGATCCTATTGTTTCAAGTGGCGGCGAACCCGTCGCGGAGCGTGTTCGCAGTGAGCGAGCCAAGTTGTTTGATGTTGCAGGCAAGTTACGTGCTGGTGAAATCGTGGCGGCGGACGGTGCGCCTTTCAAGCATATTATTTTCCTTGGTATTGGTGGCTCTTCACTTGGGCCCGCACTGTTAATGAAAGCGCTCGGGTATTCCAACACATCGGCTTTCGATGTTCATATCGTCTCGAATATCGATGGGCATGCCTTGATGCCTGTGCTGGATGCTTGTGAAGCTGCGCGAACGCTTTTGATCGTAGCGTCCAAAACCTTTACAACCACAGAAACACTAACGAACGCTGATACTGTTCGCCGTTGGATGAAGGACGCGGGTGTTAGTGATTTAAATGCGCACCTGATGGGGGTAACGGCAGCACCTGAAAAGGCGAAAGAATACGGTGTGCCAGCTGATAATGTTTTGCCATTTGCCGAATGGGTTGGCGGTAGATATTCGCTTTGGTCAGCGATCAGTGCCCCTGTTGTGTTTGCATACGGCGCACAAGTATTTGAAGAGTTTTTAGCAGGCGCTGATGCCGTTGATCAGCATTTTGCCAAAGCGCCGTTTGAAGATAATATTCCGATCCTGTCTGCATGCCTGGATGTTTGGTATACAAACTTTTGGGATGCACAAACCCGTGGGCTTTTTGTTTATGATGACCGGTTGGGATTACTGCCTGATTATTTGCAGCAGTTGGAAACCGAGAGCAACGGCAAGGACCGCACACAAGACGGCCAAGACGTTACATGGCAGACATCACCTATCCTCTGGGGCGGTGTTGGAACTGATTGCCAGCATTCGGTGTTTCAATTGATGCATCAGGGCACGCATTTGGTTCCGGTTGAATTCATTGGTACCAAGAATGCAGACCATACTGAGAGCCTGCATCACCGTAAACTACTCGCGAATATGTTCGCACAGTCGGCTGCCTTAATGCGGGGCCGCAGTGTTGAGGAAGCGACAGAAAAACTGATAGCAAAAGGTGTGAACAGTGACACGCTTGATCATCTCGCAGCCTCTAAAAGCTTCCGCGGGGACAGACCATCAACAACAATTTTGCTAGAGCGCCTAACACCGCGGGCACTTGGTAATTTGATCGCATTTTATGAGCATAAAACATTTGTTGCCGGCATGCTTGTGGGTATTAATCCGTATGACCAGATGGGTGTTGAATTGGGTAAAGAATTAGCGACAGAGCTTGAGGGGGTGATCGCGGGTGATACTGCGCTGCCTGAAGGGTATGACGCTTCGACAAAGGCACTGATAGACTATCTCCAGAGTTGATATATCGAAGTCGTATATCGACGTTTCAGCGAGTTTTGTTTTGAATGAATGAGTAAAGATTTCGGTGCCTGCGGATAAAAATTTTAAGTATAAAGCCTTTATGAGTTACAGCCACAAAGACCGCATCTGGTCCGAATGGCTTCATAAAAAACTCGAAGGTTACCGCCTGCCGAAAGCCTTGCGTCAAAATCGATTAGATGCGGGGTTGGATGCAGGTAAGCTCAATCCGATTTTTCGTGACCGTGAGGAATTGCCAGCTCATGAAAATATGACTGATAAAATTTTGGAGGCAATTAAAGCATCTGAGTTTTTGGTGGTTGTGTGTTCGCCTCATGCTGTGAAGTCATTAATGGTGAATGAGGAAATTCGAGAGTTTCGAAGGCTAAACGGGAATAAAAATATTCTGTGTTTGATCACATCCGGGGAACCGAATGTTTTCAACGTAAATTCGCTCGATAAAGATGGTGAATTACTGAAACTCTCTGATGATGCATGTTTTCCTTCTGCATTATTTGAAACCAGTGTTCAGCATATTGGATTGCCTGATCAGCCATCAGACCCGTTGGCCGCAGACGTAAGACCTGAGGGCGACGGCAAGCGAAACGCATACCTAAAAATTGCTGCCGGGGTGCTCGGCGTAAATCTGGGTGAGTTGGTGCGCCGTGATTTTGTTAAACGACAACGACAAATAACTGCGGCACTTTTGTTGTCGGTTGGTATTTCCGGGGCAATGGGTTGGCTCGCGTGGACGGCAATCAATGAGAGTAAACGCGCTGAAGAGCAACAAATACAAGCGGAACAATTCGCTAACTATTTCGCTGAAATTTTATATACTGAAGTGCCAAAGACAGGCCGGTATGACCTTATGCATGGGGTGGTAAGACGACTCCGTGAATACTACGACAACCTTGAAGTTTCCTCGTTAAACAATTTGTACAGAAAAGGTTGGGCCTATAATAGAATTGGACATATTCTTAACACTCATGATCAACGTCAGGATTATACAGCATTACAACTCGAAGCAATTAACATTGCTAATGTGTTGGTGGAAGACGATCCAGATAACATTGATTATCTCTATTTAAAGGCAAAATCTCATGGTTCGATGGCGCAGACGATTACTTGGCGAGGGCAACCTGAGCAGGCAATTGAGCATGGATTAATAGAAAAGAGAGTGTTGCATCAGTTACTCCAGAAAGAACCTGTCAATGTTGAGTGGTTAGAAAGTTTAGGGACATCGTATACTATCTCTGGTCTGTCTTATTTGCGAAATTTGGAGAATGTGGAAGCTGCGGAACAAGATTATCGTAAGGCATTAGAAATAAGATCGCGTGTGGCTAAGTTGCCAAACAAAACTATAATGGCGAATAATTTGCTGGGTGCTGCTTATGGAAATATATCGAAAGTGTACGGTGTAAAAGGACCTCAGCAGAGTATGGAGAAATATGCTATCTTTTCTGTCGATACGTTTCAAAAAAATTTCAATAATGATACCGCAAACCAAAATGCACGTTTTGTTCTTGCTAGAAGCGTAGAAGGTTTAGCTCATGCTAAGAACTTTGGCGGAGATATTGAAGCTACTTTTGAACATTATCTAATTTCGTATAATAGTTTAAAGTCTTTATTAAAGTTAAAACTTGGTAGCTCTCTTTGGGAGCACACATGTAATATAGTTGCTGTTGAATTTTCAAATGCTTTGATTTCAAATGGTCAGTACGATATCGCCCAAAATATATTGAAAGATCATGATACTTCCATCACTGCATATTATAATGGTGATGATGCAAAGAATTATCATATTTCTACTTTTTATTTTGCACGTCGCCTAGAAGCTTTGATGGCCTTCAAGAGGCGTAATTATATAGATGCTAAAGATAATTTGTTATTGATTCTGAATAAGTATGAAACAGATTTGACAGCTAACCTCTTGACTGTAAGTCGAATTGTTAATGCATATACGTCAGCGTTTTTACTGTACGGCAAAATTCTGAGTACAGAGGGCGCACATGAGGAGGCGCGATCAGCTTGGCAAAAGGCTATCGATGTTTTTGGCAGTAATCTGCAATCCAAACGTATGGATATCCGTGCCAATATTGCGCAGATTTATATGGGGCTTGAAAATTATGAAAAGACACAAATGATTGTTGATGATTTACACGCACGTGGATACCGTGAAGTTAGTTATGTTCGCGCAATTGATGAAGCTATTAAAGCTGGGATAATTGTTGCCCCAAAAGGTTGGGTACGGGCGCCTGATCCTGTTGCAATTGACGTTGATTTAATATCATAACCATAGAGTAATTCGGGTTACTAAGTTTTCGGTTTTCTTGATATTAAAACGCTAATCCTTCATTTCGCTTCACTTCTTCCATCACCATATAGGTGTGGGTGCGGTCAACGCCTGGTAATGTGGAAATGGTTTCCCCCAAAAAACGTCGGTAATTTGACATGTTTTTTACGCGCACTTTCAAAAGATAGTCAAAGCCACCTGCAACCATATGGCATTCCTGAATCTCGGGCACGCGCCGGGTTGCTCGTTTAAACTCATCAAACGTATCAGGATTGGTTTTAATGAGAGATACTTCAATAAAGGCGAGGATGGTTACGCCGAGTTTTTCAGGGTTCAAACGCGCCCTGTACCCCTCTATATAGCCTGTTGCCTCAAGCCGTTTTACGCGCTCCAGGCAAGGGGTGGGTGAAAGGCCAACAAGTTCGGAGAGTTCCACATTTGATATTCGACCCGAATTTTGAAGCGTGCTCAGGATCTTGCGGTCGATACTATCAAGTTTTGGTTCTTTTTCTTTCATTATAATATTCTGTTTATGTAAAAAAATCAGGATAAAAGCTTTTATATTTTATAAATATAGCAACAAATATCCTGTTTAATCAAATATATTGGCTAAATATAAAATATTTGTTTTCAGGAGTGCTCGCAAAATGGCCGATGATTTTTCTGTCACAACTACCGCGTTTGATGATGATCGTTCTCGTATTAATAAAGCCTATGAGCAGAATGAGAATAGTCTGGTTAAGTTTTTAATAGATGCCTATCCATTTGCAAATAATAGCGAGCGTAATACGGTTAAAAGCCGTGCAAGCAAATATGTAAGCGTCGCGCGCGCGCGGGAAGGCGAGCGCGGTCTTTTGGATACATTCCTTCAGGAATTTGGCCTTTCCAATCAAGAGGGGGTGGCATTAATGTGCCTTGCGGAAGCGCTCCTTAGGGTACCAGATGCGGAAACGGCAGATAAATTGATCGCTGAAAAGATCGCTGTTGGTGATTGGGGTTCTCATAAAGGGCGGTCCTCCTCAACCTTTGTAAACGCTGCAACCTGGGGGCTTATGTTAACAGGGCAGGTTGTTGGCCTTGATAGCGAGGTAACAGGAAACACCAAATCCTGGATGAAAGGGCTTGTTGGCCGGGTTGGTGAACCTGTGGTTAGAACTGCAATTAACCAAGCCATGAAAATTATGGGCGGCGAATTTGTGCTTGGCCGCACGATAAAGGAAGCGATCAAGCGTGACGCCAGCCTTTCAAAAAAGGCGAAGCGGCCACCACTTTGCTCGTTTGATATGCTGGGCGAGGGAGCCCGTACTGATAAAGACGCTGATGATTATTATAAAACATATGCAGCAGCGATTAAGGCAATTGCAAAGACGGATATTGAAAATCCATATAGCGGGCACGGAATTTCGGTGAAGCTGTCTGCGCTTCATGCGAGGTATGAAGATATTCAACAGGAACGAGTTATAGCGGAACTGTATCCGCGCATTAAATCGCTTGCGTTGGATGCAAAAGCAGCGAACATGCATCTGACAATTGATGCAGAGGAAGCTAATCGTTTGCATATCTCGCTTGATATCATCCGTAATCTAGCGCTTGATCCTGATCTTGATGGTTGGAATGGCTTGGGCCTTGCCCTTCAATGCTATTCAAAGCGGGCGCTTAGTGTTCTGGATTGGGTAATTGCGCTTTCAAGGGCGGCAGAGCGGCGTATGATGGTTCGCCTTGTTAAGGGGGCTTACTGGGATAGCGAGATCAAGTATGCACAGGAAATGGGCCTTGAGGGGTATCCGGTGTTTACACGCAAGGCATCAACCGACCTCTCTTATATTACCACAGCAAAACGGGCGCTTGAAAACCGGGATGTGGTTTATCCACAGTTTGCAACGCATAATGCCCATACGATCGCGGCTGTGATGGAAATCGCTGAAAATACGAATGATAAAAGCGGTGACCGGCCAAGCTTTGAATTTCAGCGCTTGCACGGTATGGGCGACCTTCTTTATAGCGCTGTAAGGGATGTGGACCCTATCCCGAATGTGCGTACTTATGCGCCGGTTGGTAATCATAAAGACTTGCTCGCATATTTAGTGCGCCGCCTTTTGGAAAATGGCGCGAATACCTCGTTCGTAAATCGTTTCATGGATGACAAGGTTGCGGTGGGCGAGCTTGTCGAAGATCCTGTTACCATCCTCAGTGGGTTTAAGGAGTTCGCGCATCCTGCGATCGCGCTGCCGAAGGATATGTTCGGTGAAAATCGATTGAATGCAAAAGGGTTGGATATTACCGACCGTGTGCTGGCCGGGCCTCTGGTATCTGCACTTGATGACCTGAAGCAAAAGAAATGGAATTTTGTTCATACGTCTGTTGATACGACAACCATTATAAATCCTGCAATTCGCACTGATGAAGTGGGCACACTTACCGAAGCGACACCAGAAGATGCCGCTCAGGCGGTTAGTCAAGCTGTTGCGGCCCAGAAGGCGTGGGATGCCAAGGGCGGTGCATACCGCAGCATTATCATGGGGAAAGTGGCTGACGCGCTTGAGGCCAGTTTTGACCCGCTTATGAGTTTACTTATTCGTGAAGCGGGTAAAACATATGCGGACGGTGTGGCTGAAATCCGTGAAGCAGTAGATTTTTGCCGGTACTATGCGGAACAGGCAAAACGTGAATTTGAAGGCGCCAAAAAGCTGCCTGGACCAACGGGGGAAGATAACTTGTATTCGTTGCATGGGCGCGGTGTTTTTGTTTGTATTAGCCCGTGGAATTTCCCGCTTGCGATCTTTATGGGGCAGGTTGCGGCCGCGCTGTCAGCAGGCAATAGTGTGATTGCGAAACCCGCAGAACAAACACCGCTGATTGCGGCAGAAGCGGTTCGTATTATGCATGAATGCGGTGTGCCAAACGATGTTTTGCATCTTGTTCCCGGGCGCGGTGAAACTGTCGGTGCTGCGCTTACGTCTGATCCACGGATCGGCGGCGTTGCGATGACTGGCTCAACTGTAACTGCGAAAATTATCGCCCGCGTTTTAGCAGAACGTGATGGCCCCATCATTCCATTCATTGCAGAAACGGGTGGTCAGAATGCGATGTTTGTCGATTCAACAGCACTGCCTGAACAAGTGGTAGATGACGTTATTCGCTCGGCCTTTCATTCGGCTGGTCAGCGGTGCTCTGCGCTACGTGTTTTGTATGTACAGCGTGATATCGCAGACGGTGTCATCACGATGATAAAGGGGGCAATGGATGAATTATCGATTGGTAATCCTGCTAAAATCAATACCGATGTTGGTCCAGTAATTGATGAGGAGGCGAGAGATAGCCTGCAAGCGCACTGTGATAAACTCATGAGTGAAGGCAAGCTGTTGTACCGCCTGAACGAAGGTGAGGAATGTGCAGACGGCAGTTTCATAACACCGCATATGTTTGAAATTGATAGTATAAATGAGCTTGCTGATGAGCAGTTTGGCCCCATCCTGCATGTAATTAAATATGATGCTGCTGATCTTGATAAACATTTGGATGAACTTAGGGAAACCGGGTACGGTCTAACACTTGGGGTTCATAGCCGGATTGCTGCTGTCGCTGATTATATTTTCAAACGGTCCCTTGCCGGGAATACATATATCAATCGGAACATGATCGGCGCTGTTGTGGGTGTACAGCCCTTTGGCGGTAAGGGATTGTCTGGCACAGGACCTAAAGCAGGTGGCCCGTTATATATGCATCGATTTGCAGGTGAACGCGTACAAACAATTAACACAGTTGCAACAGGTGGTAATGCAGACCTGCTGAGCCTTGGATAAGTCATTCATAAGGTGTTAAATACCAACTTATGAGCTTGCAATCTCCCCTTAAATGCGACTATGTTTTAGTGGCTTAGGGGGAGCAATTGGGTCATTTCCCCCTGGAAAATGTACGATTTAGAGGGGAAATACAATGAGTGATGCTCGAGAAATAGGTGATTTTGGGGTTGGTGATATTATCTCCGATACATTTAACGTATTGGGTAAGAATTTTTTTAAATTTTTCATAACAGCAGTGATTATCTACGTTCCGGCAATGATTTTTGTTAGCGTCATATTTGGTGTTGACTCGCTTACGGTTTCTGCGGGGGCTTATAATTCTGATCTGACATCGCTTCCTGACTTAATTTTAAGCATTATCGGATATGTAGCGACTGTATCGATTTCGTATTTATCACTGGAACACATGGCAGGAAGAGAACGTGATGTTTTTAAAGGCGTGTCAGTAGGTCTTAAGTATGCGTTATTTGCGTTTTTAATTGGCTTAATCATTACGTTTTTTGGAATTATTGGAATACTTTTATTGGTTATCCCTGGGATACTTGTTTTTGTATTTACAAGTGTTGCTATACCCGTTTTGGTCGCAGAAGACAAAGGGATTTGGGGTTCGTTAAAACGTAGTATAGAGTTAACAAAAGGGTTTCGTATCAAGATATTTGCTCTTTTCCTTGTAACTTTGATAATGGCTTTTATTTTCTTTCTTGTTATTGGACTTGTGATGGCTTTTGGCGGTGTGATTAGCCTTCTTGTCGGTGCGTTGGTTGTTTACACAGTTATGGTGTCATTCTTTTCGGTATTAAGTACGAGTTTATATGTACATCTAAGAACTGCGAAAGAAGGCGTAGATACATCCGAGATCGCTAAGGTTTTTGAATAATTATAGCTTTGTATACGTATCAGGCAGGTAGTTCACCTGCCTGATGCTGTAATGTACGAATGCACATCTTAGGGGGGATTATGGCCGATAATAATAGTATTCCTATCGATAGTATCAATAAAACATTTCGGATAGGAAGTGTTCTTAGTGAGAGTTTTGATGCATATTTTGGCAATTTTATAAAATTCTTTGTTTTTACGCTGATACTTTTTATTCCTGTTACTGGCATTGTGGGGGGCTTGATATATGCGGGCCTTTTTGAGAGGGGGAATAGTGGTAGCCTTGGTATTTCCCCAGTCATAGTGGCCGCAGGCTTTATTATTGCCTTTCTTTATATGCTGACTGCTTATCTGATCCAGATCGGTGTTGTTTCGGCAACAATCGAATATAACTCGGGTAGGGCCATTAGCTTTTCAACCATGTTTGAGCGAGGGGTCGAGAATATAGCAGGCGCTCTGGGTATCACTATTATACTCGTTGTTGCCATGGTTGGCGTTCTTGTGGGGGCAAGCTTGGTTACTAATGTTATTGTTAGTTCAATGGGCATTGGCCTTGTCGGGATTTTTACAGGTGTTTTAGCTTTTATTATTATGGTCGCGATTATGATCGGCGCCAGTATTGCTATCCCGGTTTTTATTACAGAACAAAAAGGTGTGTTTAAATCGCTCAAGCGCAGTTTCCACCTCAGCAAGGGGCGTAAGTGGGAAATGTTGGCAATCTTTATGGTGGCGGGTATTCTGTATACTATTGTCGCTGTTATTCTACAGCTTCTTAGTGGCTTTGGCGGTGCTATTGCTGTTTTTGTTTCTCAGATGCTGACTTATGTATTTTCAACCTCCTTTTCTGCCGTAGTTGTCGCGGTTGTTTATACAAATTTAAGAGCCTCTAAAGAAGGCGTAGGTACATCTGAAATCGCGAAGGTTTTTGAATAGCTATTATTTCTTTAAGGATAAAAACTATAGGGGGGCGTATGCGACAAGCTAAGTTTAGTGACATTGATGGTAGCCAAGATCAATATCAAGGTAGCCTTGGGTATGTTGAAGATGAATTGCGTGTTGGCACAATTCTGGTTGATACAGGGCGCTGCATATTTGCAAACTTTTTTAGTCTGTTCTTATTCATGTCAATTTATATGATCCCGGTTTTGGTACTAACTTTTTTACCGGCTGACTTTTATATGTTTATGCCAGATAGTTGGTTTGATGGTGAAGGTGGTTTTATTGTTCCACTGCTTTTAGTGTGTCTATTGATTGTGTTATGTTTTGGTGTTGTCGGAACAATTGCTGTCTTGGTGAAAACTGAGGCAATAATTGATGGTAGAGAATGTCAATTGTCTGATGCATTTGCAGCCATTTACCAGCATCTATTTCCAATTATAGGCATTAGTATATTACTGATACTTGCTATGGCTGTTGGGGCTTTCTTGCTTTTAATTCCATTTTTTATGGTTCTTTGTTCCACTTATGTAGCCTTTTTTGCAAGGGTTTCAGAAGACCTATCAATTTTACAGTCGATCGAGCGGAGTGTGCAACTAACCAGGGAGTATCGTTGGCAAATATTTGGTGTATATCTAGTTATTAATATTATTAGTTCAATTTTTGACTGGGTACTTTCACTATTTCAGCAGGTTTTAGGAACCGAAATACTCACTATTGTAGAATTGTTAGCAATGAATATAAATGTGCTATTTATGATTGTGTCCGCGGGCCTCATTTTTCACACATTGCGCTACGTAAAAGAAGGCCACAACACCAAAGATATTGAAACAGTTTTTGAGTGACTTTTTCGGATTATTTTAATTGTTAGTATTCCTGGAGTAGGTTGCTTGTAAATATGTTGCAAGGCTTTGCGAGTATATGAGTATGGTTTATAGTTTTTTTATAGTATTACGAATTTTATCTCATCACACAGAAAATACTGAAGTATGTGCATTTGTTGATAAAAATTTAAATTATGCAGAAACTGTTATTGCTATGCGTAATGCAAGTGAAGCTGATTTAATTGAGTGTGTCAGTGTACGCCAAAAAGAAGCTTTTGAAGCTGTAGTCAATAACGTTAAAGTAGTACATAAAAAGCAAATAGTCAACCGCGATTGGTTGAAAGCATCATATAGCCATAGTTGTTTTGATGACCTCGTGTGTCAAGCTGCGTTATATGTTGGTAATCTTTCCGATATAGAAAAAACAAAGATAGCGAAAACGAGCAATACTTTAATTAAAAGGTGTCATCATATCATTGGCTTAAAGCTTGATAACGCAAGCCTTGATAGAAAAAATGACGACTTAAATCAAATATTGTCAGTATATAATAAAGCGCGAAATAGATATTCGAGTACACAGCTTTCTACGGCTGAGCAATGGATGATACCCATATTACTTGGTTGTGTCGCTCAAGCAGATATTACAGCTTCGAAGCTATTAAGTAGCCTTGATAATGGCTATTTTGAGAGAGTGTTCTCACAAGATGAAAATGTGCTGGCATTAGAGATTTTTCTTGTAGCACAACATGCCGACCGCCGGCCTTCTGAGCAGGTTAGAATTGCTTATACCTTGGGGTTTCCCGAGTGTACCAAATACTTTGAAAAGGCAAAAAAATATTGTGCTTATATAAGCGACCGTGTGGGACTTAAGCTAGAGAATACACAATATTACGGTACTCAACTCGATTGTTCTAATGAGCTCAAACTTAAAGGTAAAAAATTGAACTTAGTAGCTATTGAACAAAACCGTGAGCGAATAGGTTTAGATAGCCTTAAAAATTATATTTCCATATGTAATAGTTGATCGTTTTGGATATTGCTTTTTTCGTTGCTTAAATGTGTAATGTCAAAAGTTGTATTGCTGTTAGTTCTAATTTTGTGAAACCAATAACCTTTGAATGACAAACTTATTTCTCAAACTTGTTTTCTTTGCGTTTGCCCATCAATAGGCCACCTTCCAGGTGTTTTCTGAGCGCGTTATAATAGGCTGATAAAAATGCATCTATTTCATGATTGGGCACGCTGTCAGGCCACTTGATTTTTTTGATGATTGCACGCCCGGCTGTTTGGCGTTTTTCGTTGTTTGTGTTGGTGGTGTCGCGCATTAACTCTTCCAGAGTTTGCAGTTCATAGACGCCGTAAACCCCGAGCTGTTCAGCAGTGAAAATATAGGTGGCTTCATCTGCTGTGTTGTCATGCATGTTTTGGCTAACGTCCTCAAGAAGAGTTATTTTGGGTTCCTTGATAACAAGCGTGCCAGCGATCAGGTCACCTGCCCGAAGATTATCCCGGTTAAATAGCGGCAGGCATACAAGGGTGGCTGCCCAGATAAAGGCAAACAACCGAATAAGGCCATCCGCCCCACCAGTGCCGGAGCCTGAAAGCAATATAACCATAGGGATGAAAATCTCTATTTCGCGGATCATATTACGGGCAAAAATCGCTTGGGATGTCAAAGGTTTGCCAAAACGGTCAATCACCCTGATGCCTAACTTTTTTTTGCCGGGCGTTCGCCCTTGCCAGCGCAGTTCGAAAAACATGAAGTAAAAGTTTCTAAAGAAAAAGGAGATTAGCAATATGGCAATCAATGCTGCGCCGCCAAATTTGAATGATCCTAATAAAATAGCGACCCCTATTACAGTAATGATCATGCTAAAAAATAAGATCAGCAAGTCGATCAAGACTGCTCCGGCGCGGTCCCCCCGTTCGGCTAGTTCTACCCTGATGGGGACACCTTCCAGTGTATCGATTTCACGAATTTTACGACTATGATTACCTTTGTTAATATAGCGATCGATTTTGCTATCTGACGAAGGGCTTGTGTGCTTTGGGGCGCTCATGAAAACGGCCCCTTATGCTGTGATTGATTGGCGTTATGAGGTAAGTCAGTTGGTGTTTGGGTACGGCCCCCCAGTGAAAAATATAAAACCCATAAGACAAAAATACCAAGGCCAATAATGTATCTGGTTAGGTCATCATTGACCAGTTGGCGGGCAAACCCTTCTAAAAGGCCGGCAGCAAAAAACATCATCACACAACCAAAGGCAACAATGGCTGCTTGTTTACCGTGCTTGGCCAAGGCTTCCATTCTGGATAGTTTACCGGGAAAGACATAATGGCGTGAAATAGCAAGCCCTGCTGCCCCGCAGATAACAATGGCACTGATTTCGGTGGAACCATGAATGATTAACCACCCACCAAGTTCGTACAAAAGGCCTTTTGATGCGAACAATGACAGAAAGGCACCTAACATGGCACCGTTGGTGAACAATAGCCAAAGCGTTGGCAAGCCAAGGGCAAACCCGAGCGCAAAGGCCATAATTCCGATGCGCGCATTATGCGTGAATAATTGTGCTGCAAACACGTCTAAATTACTGGTTTCTGTCTTATCTGCATATAATGTCCCTCTAAGGTATTCAACATCTGCACCTGGTTGCCTGCCACCGGCAAGGTCTTGGATTACAAAAGAGAAATACCAATCCGGATCGGCGGCAACCAGAAAATAGGCAGCGATTAAGCCCAGTATGAAGACGGTTGTTGCAACAACTAGCTCTTGCCAAATTGATCGCATGGCGCGCGGCCAAGTTGTTGTGAAAAGTTCAATAAAGGCGCGTGATGTTGTCTGGTGTTGCCCGTAAAGCAAAAAATAAGCTCTGGCGGTTAATGCCTCAAGATATACAACAACATTACGATCAAGGGATATTGAACGGGCAACCGATAGCGATGAGAACGCACCCCGGTATAAGTGTGGTAACGATAAGACTTCGTCAGCTTCCAGAGATTTAAGCCCGCTTTTTTCAGCCTTGTTGATCATCGCTTCCAGCTTGGTCCAGCCTTCTTGTCTTTCAGCGCGAAAGCTGTAGCTTTTACTGTTGGAAAAATTGTGGGTAGTTGCTGGCATATTAAACAAGCTCCCGCATCATAATGCTACGATATTCGCGCAGTAATTCATTGATCATCATAGCGCTCTTTGGCTCCAGGCATAAAACACCGTGCCGTCTGAGGTGTTTGAATAATATGCGCCTTTCTTTCAATAATTCTCCGGCGGTCATTGCTTTTGAAATATCGTCGGTACTGTCGATGTTTTGCATTGTTTGTGAATGCAGGAAAGGGTCTTGAGCAGCGATGAAAACCACAAGGTGATGCCGCGCTAGATGAATGATATTTTCCTGCATTAATTCAGCAGTTGTTGTATCTACAAAATCGGTAAAAAGAACAACAAGGGTTCGTCTGTTCAACCCTTCTGCCAAGCGGGTCATGGCAAGGGTGAAATTAGTCTCACTGTTTGTTGCTCTCATACTTGCCATATGATGCTGGAGAGTTGGGAAAGAGCGAATACCCCCGATTGGTTTGATTAGGCTTTTAACCTCTGCATCAAAAGCAAAGAGTCCGATCCTATCGCCGCTTTTAAGGGCTGCGTGGGCCAGGGCAAGGCCTGCATCAATATTGTGATCAAGTCTGGTAATACCGTCTAAATGTTCCCGCATCAAATGGCCGGTGTCAAAGGCGAGAATAATTTGATGGTTTCGTTCTGCCTCAAATTCTTTGGTCAATAGCCCTCGGTAACGGGCAGAACGTTTCCAGTCTACGGTTCTGGGGTCCATACCGGGCATATAATCGCGGAGGCTCATAAACTCTGAACCTGTGCCTTGTTGTGGGTGAGGGCGTTCACCAAATTCACTGCCTGCTGCGCCTTTAATCGCATCAATATTAGCAAAAATTCGTTTAAGGTTGGGAATGACGGGAATTTTCAGATCAGGTGTTTCTTCAACCTGCCTGATTAATAATTGTAAGGGACTATGCCACCGAAACCATAAAGTTTGTATTTCTGCTATGCCGCGCGATTTTGGAACCAGTTCAATAAATGCTTCGCCGTTTCTGGCTGATAGAAGAACCGGTTTTTGCGCCGCTTGATCAAGGATATCATTTACCTGAATACACACTTCAACGTCAGGGATAGCTTGGCCTGCGGCACTTGCCATTGATATCTTGAGCGTGCCTTTGTCGGATAGGGGAATTTGAGCTGGCTCTTCAATGCGGAAAATAATTTCATTTGCCCGTGTGCATTTAAGCCAATCGATAAACAGGAGGCAGAATAATAAAATTCCATAAAGGCCGATCAGGAACAGAAATTGTGGCATAAGTGCCAGCAAAAGCACTGACACAGGAACCGCCCCTAAAAATAACCAAAATGCCCGCATGGAAGGCCGCATATTTACCCTTTCTTTTCCCTTATTTTGTTACCTGATTTTCGGTTGACTATCTTGGCGCTTTCACTTGTTCAATCAGTTGAGCGACCACATCATTTGCCCGAACACCTTCAATTTCTGCGGTTGGGTTTAAAACAAGCCTGTGTCGCAGGGCAGGTAGAACGATACGTTTAATATCATCCGGTACAACATAATCGCGCCCTTCGATTGCTGCGCATGCCCGCGCGGCTCTGGCGATCATGGCGCCGCAGCGTGGGGATGCTCCCACACGAACGGATGGGTGTTCACGTGAACCACGAACAAGGTCAACGATATAATCGAGGTTTTCCGGTGAAATTTGAATCTCGCTAACAAATTTGCGCATATCAATGAGTGTTTCGAGTGTAATAACAGATTGTAGGCCCATATCAGTTACATCAGGCATGGTTGCACGGTGGCCGTGAAGCCCTAAAATCCGCCGTTCTTCCTCGCGGGATGGATAGTCCAGAATATGCTGAAACAAAAACCGGTCCAGTTGTGCTTCAGGTAACGGATAGGTGCCTTGTTGTTCGATTGGATTTTGTGTTGCTATCACCATGAAACCATCTCCGAGGTCATAGTGCTTTCCATCGATTGTTACTTCACGTTCATGCATGGCCTGCAAGAGCGCCGCCTGTGTTTTGGGCGGTGTGCGGTTCACTTCATCTGCGAGTAGAATATCGGTAAAAATAGGGCCTTCTGTTAAAGCGAATTCACTGGTTTCAAACCGATAGATATTAGTGCCCAAGACATCACCCGGCATAAGGTCTGGTGTGAACTGAATTCGACCAAATCGCATATCAATGCTGGATGCAAACGACTGTGCCAAAAGAGTTTTGGCAACACCGGGAACACCTTCAAAAAGTATATGCCCTTCTGATAGTAAGCTAATCAATAGAAGGTCAATCGCTTCGCTCTGTCCAATGATTGCCCGTGCAATATTGGCTTGTAGGCGAGCCGAAAGGTCTTTGATTTCAAGGCTATTCATTCTTTTTCCTTTTTGATGGCACTTCCTGAAAGGATGGTTTTTCGCCAATGATGAAATTGTTGGGCAATTATGATAATTCGCCCCCGTTGATCCGGGTCATCAACCGGCACATTGTGCGCGCGTTTACGGATTGTGCTGAACGCAACAGAGCAATCCCTTGCATGGCCTTGAGCGTCTAACCATGTTGTCAAACTTGCCTGACCGATATTTTCAGGGGCATGCAGGATTTCTGAAACCTGAAGGCCGCCATCATCGATCAATTTGATCAAGGCTGCTCGCTCGTGCTCGGCCAGCCTCAGAATGCGGGCGGTATTATCCAGAAAAACAGATTTTGAATCTTGTAGCGAGGTTGTTTTATGTGCTGGCGCACCGAAACGACGGGTAGTGGCTGCCATAAAGACGATAATTGTGAGCAAGCTGGCAAGCGTAGCATAGATGAAAGGGGTGGAAAACATTGCGCGTGCAAGCGAAGGGTCCATCGTGAAGCCGTGAATAATTTCATCCACAATAATAGTGTTTGCGCCATCTGTTACATTGCTAATGATTGCCACTGTGAAATCAAGATTCCAGCCTTCATCAAGGGCATGATTTTGAAGGATATCAGGGTCAGAGAGAATCCAGATTGGCCAATCGTCATAATCATCGCTATCGATAATATACTTTCCAAGTAAAATACCGGCTTCGTTCCAAATCACAGGTTCCAAACGTTCGCTTTTTATGAGTTGAACGCCATCAATCCTTGGGGAGCCTTCTAAGGCTATGGTATTGTGCCATTCTTGCGGGGGCGTTTCGGGGCGTATCAGTTCAGTATCTGGAAGGATCTGGCGGGCAATCTTTTGAACTTTTCCCTGTTTTATCAAGCTACTGTTGATGATCCATGAAGGATTGGTTGGATCAGGAATGCCAAGGCGCTTTGGTAACACGAACAGCGTCGGCGAATAATAGCTAACAGCCTCGATATGCTCTTGTATTGTCTGTGTATCTTTTGGCTCCAACAGAAATAATGAAGTTTCTGCGCCTAATAATTTCCGTTCTGTGTTGGCCTGACTTTTAATGATATCATAGCCGACTTCGCTCAAAACTTCGGTTAGTGCCGCGTGCCCGATAGCTGACTTTGAAAAACTATTCGCGCCTGACGTGATGCTATATTTTGCATCATCCAACAAAACACTGGTTACAGCCATGCCTATTGTGGCGGTTAGGCCTACAAGAATGAGCCAAAATAAAGTTTTACTCTTGAATAATGGTTCGTTGCTAGTGATCGGTCAGCCCCTTTTTATTGTTGGGGTTTTTCGTGGTTGATTTCACTTCGCTGAGCAAAATATCATATTTACTGCGGCAAATATTATAGGTGCTTGCATCGATTGTTGTTTTAGCAAAGAGATAACTCTCAACCGCGCCGACAAGAAATTGAAAAGCTTCTGTTGCAGAGGTGTTAAATTGGGCTTTTTGCAGGATTTCACGGCTAGTGTGTGAAGGCCTGAGGCTTAACAAATCCAGTTTGGACAAATGTTGAAGAAGCGCGAGGAGTAAAAAATGAATGGCCTCACCAAAATCGCCCTTTTGTGCCATAGCTTCGGCATCCTGAAGGTTGACAGGTGATGAGACTGGCTCTGTGTCGTCCGTTTTAGAAAAGGCTGGGCGTACAACGTTTTTCTTGTTTGGGGCTGTGGGTGTACCGCCGCCTGTCATACTTGATACAAGCAACCAAATGAATGTTGCAATTGCTGCAATACCACCTGCTATAAAAAGCCATTTTAATAAGACTGCGAGCCAATTCGGGAAATCAATGGGTTTTTGTTCGGGTATTTTGGGATTCGGCAAGTCGGTTTGATACTGGCTATTTGATAAAATCTTTTCTAGTGTTTTGCGTGTTTCGGTGTCTGGCGGCGGCTGTGTTGACGCATTACCTTGTTTGTTTGCAAGGGTTTGCGGTTCTGATTGTTTTTCCGTAGACGAGTTTTCTTGTGGGCTCTTAAAGTCCAGTTCCAGAGCAGCATAAAATAATACGCCAGCGAGTAAAAGTAGCGCTAATGTTTTATGCCAATTGTTTTTTATAAACTCGATCACTTAACCCCCTAAATGCCGATTATGACTGTAAAGCCTATGGTGTACGCCGTAAAGTACGAAAATATGTAAATTTAACTAATGACGTGTGAGCCTTTTCTATCAAAAAATATCGACGCTATTCGGGTCCTTGAGGCGATAAAGCATGGCGGGGCGCTGCGGGCCATCAGAAAATTTTTCGCCTGTTTCCTCGAGTAAATCAAGAGAGAGTATCCATTTACGAAAATTTCGTTTGTCGAGCGGTTTGTTGGCTGTTGCCTCATAAACATTTTGCAGGTTTGATAAGGTGAACTTTGCCGGCATAAACTGAAGCCCAATAGTGGAGTATGTCATTTTTGCACTTAGTCGCTCTGTCGCCATTTCGAGAATTTCGCCGTGATCAAATGCCAGATTGGGTAAATCCTGCATGTCGAACCATGCGGCTTCTGCTGCATCTGTATCTGGTTTGAGGGTAATGGCCTCAGATGGTGTCAGGGTAAAATACGCAATGCTAATAACACGTTCTCGTGGGTCACGGTTAACGGTACTGAAAGTATAGAGTTGCTCTAAATATACGTCTTTAAGGCCGGTTTCTTCCTCAAGTTCACGAAGGGCACAGTCACACGCGTCTTCATCCATTTTCATAAAGCCACCCGGCAGTGCCCATGTATCTTTAAAGGGTTCACGGGCTCGTTTGATTAATAATATTTTGAGCCGGCCCTTTTGGACAGTGAATACAATTATGTCTGTCGTGACAGCGGGATGTGGATATTCGTAACAATATGTCATTTTATTTACTTTGTGTATTTACAACACTTATTATTTGTGTATATTCGACACTATATTAAGTGTATTGATTACGTTAAGTCTGCTTATCATGTGTTTTATCAGGCTGACAAGTAGTATTATGCTTGATGTATGACAGAAGCATGAATTGGGGCTGGAAGGTGGGTCTGCTGGATTTACCTTTCCAGAAGCCGCGGAAACTTTTCCCGAAGTTTCTGAGGATAGTTGATTGGGGGATGTTTCCCGCGGGGCAGTCGCACTTTTTTACTTGGTTGCATAAGAGTAAAAAATTGCCCCGCGGGAGCATATGCCCCGAAGGGCTGCGTGTTCTGTAAGGTGACGGCAGTAGTATTATATCCAATAGTGAGTTTTAAATTGAATATCGGCCTTAGGGACGCATCAGGCTGTTCGTTAGGGCCTGGACTGCAAGATTTTGATTATAAGTTCTTAATCTTCACAGCGCCGCTTTGATGAAGTTCCTTTATGTGGTTTTGATCCATTCCAAGTATATCACTCAAAATGATTTCGGTATGCTCACCTACCATAGGAGGGGCAGAATATTCAGGTGTGTCATCCCCGGCAAACCTTATCGGGCTTCTAACCGTTTTGATCGAGCCAACATCAGGGTGGTCGGATGTAATAACGGTATCCCGTGCCTCCACCGTCGGGGCGTTAAAGGCTTCTCCAACGCTTCGTACTTGCCCAACAGGCACAGCCGCTTTGTTCAGAGCGTCAAGTAGTTTGTCTGTTTCCCAAGTGGCAAAATTGCTTTCCAGTATCTCTGCAAGCGCTAGTCGGTTGACTGAGCGGTTATGATTTGTTGCAAAACGATCGTCATTGCCCAGCTTTTCATCATTCAGAACATTGATACACATGCTTTTAAATTGCTTGTCATTACCAACGGCGAGAGCAACCTGACCGTCTTTTGTTTCAAAAAGCTGATAGGGCACCACGGTTGGATGGGCATTGCCATATCGTTTGGCATCAACACCTGTATTCAGATATCCTGATGCAACATTTGCAAGTAAATGAAGGGCGCTGTCATAAAGTGCAATATCCAGATGGGCGCCTTCTCCAAACCTGTCGCGGTTAATAAGGGCCGCCAGAATTGCCTGCGTTGCGTTTTGCCCGGTGACCAAATCAATAAAGGCCACACCAAGCCGGGTGGGTGGACCATCAAGCTGGCCGGTGATTGCCATAAAGCCCGATTCTGCCTGTAAGACAAAATCATATCCGGGCCGTCCGGCTTCAGGGCCGGTCATGCCATAGCCTGATATGGTGCAATAGATGATATTCGGGTTGATTTCTTTTATATCATCAAAGGAAAGGCCCATGCGCTTTAAGCTGCCGGGTAGAAAATTTTCAACAATGATATCAGCTTTTTTAGCAAGTTCTTTAATGATGTGTTGGCCGTCTGTTGTTTTCATATCAACGGCAATGCTTTTTTTGTTGCGGTTTGCGCACATATAATATGTGGATACACCGTTTTTAGAGGGGGGCGTCCATGCGCGGGTGTCATCACCGCGTACCGGATGCTCAACCTTCCATATTTCTGCCCCCAAATCCCCTAGTGTCATTGTTGACCAAGGCCCAGCCAGAACTTTCGATAGGTCTAAAACCTTTATTCCCTTCAGCGGAAGCGTGGTGGCCATAGTGTGTCTTTCTCATAGGTGGTTTGGGCTTTAAAGCCAGAAATATGGCCATGTTCTATCAGGTGAATGTAAATTTGATAAGCGGTTATTTAATTATCACCTTGATTAAAATTAGAAAAAAATACACTTTATTCGCTGTGGGGTTGTGGTTGAATACTTGGGCTATGTCAGGGCAGTAAAGGGCTTACGGTGGGGCATAAATATCATTACAAGGCTTTTATCAGCTATAGCCACCGCGATAAAAAGCATGGTGAATGGCTTCATAAACGATTGGAGCGTTATCGATTTCCAAAGGGGTTGATCGGTCAGCAAACCAAATTGGGGGTGGTGCCGGATAGGCTGGGCCGGATTTTCCGTGACCGGGATGAACTTCCTGCCTCTGATGATCTGACGAAGGAGGTGCGTAAAGCATTAGAACAATCAGAGTTTATGATTGTGCTTTGTTCGCCCAATGCTGCTTCGTCGCGCTGGGTTAACCGTGAAATTATCGATTTTAAGCGCGTACGCGGCGATAAATATGTATTGCCAATCATTATTGACGGCGAACCTTTTGCCTCTGATCGCGGGGAACCAGAGGCCGAATGCTTTCCGCCTGCACTTCGCTTTAAGATTGGATCTGACGGGATGCTGTCTACCCAGCGTGCAGAGCCAATCGCAGCCGATATCAGGAAATTTGCTGATGGTGAAAAGCGCGCATTTATTAAACTGGTTGCGGGGCTTGTCGGGGTTGGGCTTGATGAAATTATTGAGCGCGATTTAAGAAGAAAACATCAGATCGTGATGGGGGTCACAGCTTTGAGTATACTCGCTGTGATAGTGATGGGATCATTAACGTATGAGGCTGTTATTGCCCGCCGTGAGGCTGAAGAGCAGCGAGCGCTTGCAGATGTTGCCCGCTCGCACGCAGAATTTCAGCGCGGTGAAGCGGAGGGCCTTATCGAATTTATGCTGACAGAGCTTAGGGACAAGCTCAAGTCGGTTGGACGACTGGACGCACTGGGAGCAGTGGGGGAGCGAGCCGTGGGCTACTACGGGGGCCAAATTCTGGAAACTATGCCGGACGCATCCGTTGGACGCAGCGCCCGCGCGTTTTTGATGCTGGGCGAGGTTCAAAATAGCCTTGGTAACAGCGAAGAAGCGCTCAAGATGTTCGAGCGCGCCGCCAAAGCAACCGGTGCCGCACTGGAGCGTGATCCTGAGAATTTTGACCGTTTGTTTGAACATATTCAGTCTGTTTTCTGGGTTGGTGAGATTTTTTATCTGCGAGGCGAGTTTGATAAGTCCCTACCTTATCGTGAGGTATATTATGATTTAGCTGAGAGGCTGGAAAAGGTATCGTCTACTACTGCAAATGAGATTGTTGCAAAAGAAGAAATAGGTTTTGCTTTAAGTAATTTAGGGTCGTTATACATGGTTGGTTTTGAGGCCCCGGAACAAGCTCTTAAATATTTTCAGAAGGCTCAAAAATATTTTGAGGAGCTTTATTCAACCGATATACGTAATACTAATTACTTATGGAATGTATCCGATGGCTTCGCTTGGATTGCAGATGCTTCTTTAAAAATGGGTGAGGTACAAGCGGCATATGAAAATCGATTGGCAGAGAATGATATTCTTAATCGGTTTTTAGAAAAAAATCCGCTTAATAAACGCATCGAGGCTGATTCTATTTTTGCTCGGTTTATGGTTGCTCGATTACGTCATTGTATTTTGTTTACTGATGTGATCTCAGATGTGAAACAGATTGAAAAAGTTGCACTTAAACTCGTCGCATATGATGAAAGTAATCAAATTTGGAATGAGGACTTGTTGTCTTTACAGTTGTTTTTAGTTTCACAGCTATTGGAGGAAAGCAAAGAACAAGAAGCTTCTATTTTATTTGATAAGTTATCAAAATTAATCCTCTCTAATAATAAATTTAATGCTAATAACAGTTCAATATCAAAGAGTATAGAAATTGCTAGAAGTCTTTTGCAGCTGAGGTTTGATTACACTAATCTAACAAATGCAGCCAATTTACGAAAATATATTAAGTATGTTCGAACAATTCTTGACGATTATAAAGATCAGTTGAGCGATAGAGAGCTTAGTAGGATTGTACAATCTATAGTGTATTTTTCGGATGCATTGGTAACTCAAAATAAATCAAGCGAAGGTTATGAGTTGGTGGAATGGGCCATAGAGGCGGCCGATGATTTGGGGTATTTTGAGCCGGAATTTCCGTTAATGAAATATCGACTTCTAACAAAATTAGATGAAATAGATAAGGCAAGAAAAATTGCTCAAGAACTGATTAGAGCAGGTTATTCCAATAAACATTTTATAGTAAATTAAATTTAGGAGATATCAGTGGCTGGAAATATTCAATTAAGTACAGTTTTGGTTGGGCTTGAGGCACACGCAAACGGCGTTGATTTTAATATCAATGTTAATACAATGCCTGTTTCGACTTTCGAAGGCATATTAAAGCCTGTTTTAGAAAGTGAATTCGGAGAGGACGCTGCAGCTTCGATGCTGGCTAATTATAGTCCAGGTGGTATGCCAAAACCAGCTTCAGGTTCTCCTTTTGACGTCGTGGCCTATGGCCCTACATATTTTTTATATGCTATCGATAAGACCACTGCTGCCAACTGGCGTTTTCGAGAAGGTGGCGCGGATTATGTAACAATGTGTCGGAAATCTGATTCTAAAATACCTTCAAATATGTTTAAGAAGAACTTTAACGCTCCAGAAGTCATAGACCGCGATGGTTTAGGTGTGTTGATGTTTGGTGTCTACGATTGTTGTGCAAGTTACGACAAACCACCATATACTAATCCTAAATTCTCGTTTGATTTCGATATTTTCATGTCTGTGAGTCAAAAGGGATTGGTAACAGAAATCACTATAGACCCTAAGACTGATAATCGTGGATAAACACTCTATTTGAGATAGTTCCCTTAGCGAAAACAGGAAATAATCTTTGAAAAACACAATTCTGTCCCTGTTGCGTGCGGGAGCGCTGAATGAGGCCGAGAAGGAATATATCCGCCTCGGCCTTGACCGTGTCACGGATGACGAAGACACGATCGCGCTTGGGGGCAGAATTTTAAAAAGCCGGGCGCTTGAGCAAACAGGCGCTGCACAGCGTGATCTTGCCCTGAAATCCGCCGAAAAATATTATCAGGCTTACCGGGCAACGGATGGCACATATTCAGGCATTAATACGGCTGCTATGTTCGCGCTGGCGGGGGATATGGTGGCAGCGCGTAATATTGCGCAAACTATTTTGGATAAAACTGGCAACTATAGCCCCAAACCGGGTGAAGATGCCTATTATCATATGGCAACGGTGGCAGAGGCGCATCTGATCCTTGGTGATCTGGTGATGGCAAAGGCAGCGCTCCGGGACGCGATTGACCTTGATCCCGGCAATTATGATGCGCGTGCAACGACAGTGCGCCAGTTCGAGATGTTATCACTGGCAATAGGTGGCAGTGTTACAGAGGAACAGCCAAATAATACATTTGGTAATGTTTCCGGTAATAAACCTAATAATATATCCGATGGTAAAAAAGTAACTGAAGGCTTTTCACTTGAGTGGCTTGATGCATACCGCCCACCCAAGGCGATCCATTTTGCCGGGCATATGTTTCATGATCGTGCCGGCAATGTGGGCGAGCGCCGTGACATCGAAGAGGCGGTGGACGTTTTCATTGCAGATCATAAAGTAGGGTGCGCCTTTGGCTGTTTGGCTGCTGGGTCAGATATTATAATTGCGGAAAAAATTCTGGCCTATGGTGCTGAGCTACATGTGGTGTTGCCATGCCCTGAGACGTATTTTGTCGAGACCTCGATCTTACCTTTCGGGGATGAGTGGCTTGATCGGTTTTATGCCTGTTTGGCGGCGGCTAAGTCTGTTCGCTACACATCATATGATACAGAGTTGCCTGATGATTTGGGCTTGTCATTTGCAAGCGAAGTGGCGATGGGGTTGGCGGTTCTTAAAAGCGAGCGGTTAGCCACCTCGGTAGTGCAGTTATTGATATGGGACGGTAAGCCCGCGCGTGGATTGGCTGGCACTGCAAGAGACGCTGCGATTTGGCATAAAACCAACCGTGATCAGGTTATTATTCCTTTTCCGCTTGAGCGGCCTGTACATCAAAAGGCAGTTGCAAGCGAAGGGGGTGCTGATACGCGCGCACGTACCATGCAGGCCATGTTATTCACTGATGTCAGGGGGTTCAGTGGCCTGATGGATAGTGAAATTCCCGCCTTTATGCAGCATGTGCTTAAGCCGCTTGCAGATGCGTGTAAAAAAGAAGAGCAGGGTATTAATTTTCTGAATACTTGGGGTGATGGGCTTTTTATTACATTTAATAGTGTCGTAGAGGCCGCGAAAGTGGCGCTTGAATTACAAAAAGTCTTTCAGGCGATTGATTTTGAGCGCGCTGGCTTGCCCGACAGGTTAGCAATTCGGATTGGTGGCCATTACGGCCCTGTGCATGAACTTGAAGATCCTTTTTCGGGGCAGCGCGGTGTTTTGGGGGCGCAGGTAACTATCGCCGCCAAAATAGAGCCGGTTACAGCGCCGGGTTCGGTTTATGTGAGCGAACCTTTTGCCTGTGTATTAGCCGTGCAGGCATCAGGTGACTATATTGCGGAACAGATGCAGCATACTGTTCGCTTGCATAAAAGCGCACAGGCAGTTGCCTTGTTTAATCTCAGGGCAAAGGGCGTGAGGGGTTCCTGATCAAATTAGCGGAACCACAGCCACAGCCCGTTATATAATACAAAGCCTTTTAAATGCTGTTTTAAACACTGGTTTACAGCAGCAATTCTTTGAGGCGTTCAGGCGCGATAATCTGAATTTGTTTACCATCCACCTTAACTATGCCCCTGTGTTGCAGGTCACTGATTGCCCGGGATACAGTCTCTCGGGTACTATGGATTTTTTGGGCAATGCGTGTTTTATGCGGCATTTTTTCAATTGTCAGTGTTTTGAGTGAATTGCTTGATTGCGCCATTCGAAGCAGCTCTGCATAAACGCGGCCATTTGCCGACATTGCTGACAGTTCATACATTCGCATTGTCGTATGTTTGACCCGGCTGGTCAGAACTTGGGCCATCTTGATCCCAAGCATACCAAACTCGGCCATGATGGCCTTGTAAGTTTCCGCCGAGAAACTGGCAACTGTTACCTTGGTTGATGAATAAATACTGGCGCTACGCTCATTCAGGCCAAATGCTGCCATTTCACCGAATATTGTACCACCCGAAAAACCATCTAACCATATTTCATGGCCATCTGACGACATAAGGGCTGCATGTGCCCTGCCTTTCAATAGATAATAGATATCATTACCTGTATCATCTTGTGACAGGATCATGGTTTTTGATGGAATATTTCTGATAGTTGCGGCGGCTTCGATTCTTTCTAATAGTGCTGGATCAGAGCCGAAAAAAAGTTCAAATTCTGACCGGAAAGCCTCATTTGATTTTTGTGATGGTGTCCCCAATAGTGATATAGTGTCATGCATAGGTTGCTCCCTAAACCAATAGCAAATCTAACTATAGCAAGAATCCATATAGTATTATTTATATATTGTGCCCCACTAATCACCAAGTACCCCCTAAGTACAAGTTGAATTAGAATATGGATGTATTGCCAATTATTCCCCCAATACTTAAAACATAAAAATAATACACTATTTATTACATAAATCGCAATAAAACGCAATTATTATAAATTTATTACTAAGTTTAATATTTATTTTTCTTCAAATTTATAAAGCATTTTGAAGAAATAGCCGTGTTTTTAATGGAGCGTGGCTTAATGAAAAAAATAATGGAATTCATTATAACTATTCACTAAAGTACCATCTAACTAATAAGGCAATGCGTAGAAATGCCATCTGAAAGTCAATTTTTATAGCGTATCATCATGCCAAAGTGAGAGAAATGATATGGATTTAAACTATAGTGAAGAAGAATATGCTTTTGAAGCAAAGGTCAAACAGTTCCTTGGCGATAAGCTGCCAAAACGCCTGAGCGACAAGGTAAAGGGTAATATTCGCCTGACGAAGGCGGATATGGAGGAATGGCACAGTATTTTGAATGCTGAGGGATGGCTCGCGACCCATTGGCCTGCTATATATGGAGGCACTGGTTGGACACCTGTGCAAATGCATATTTTTGAAGAAGCGTGCAGTGCTGCAAACGCGCCGCGCACAGTTCCGTTTGGTCTTGGTATGCTTGGCCCTGTATTGATCAAATATGGTACAGAAGAGCAGAAAGAGCATTATTTACCGCGTATTCTTGATGGCACCGATTGGTGGTGTCAGGGGTATTCTGAGCCTGGTTCCGGTTCGGATCTGGCATCTTTGAAAACGCGTGCCGTGCGTGAGGGTGATCACTATGTGGTTAATGGCCAGAAAACATGGACAACCCTTGGTCAATATGCGGACTGGATTTTTTGCCTGGTCAGAACCGACACTGAATGCAAGCCACAGGAGGGTATTTCCTTTCTGTTGATTGATATGAACACGCCCGGCATTGAAGTGCGCCCGATCATTACCCTTGACGGTGAACACGAAGTCAACGAGGTGTTCTTTGATAATGTTAAAGTGCCAGTTGCAAACCTTGTTGGTGAAGAAAATAAAGGTTGGACCTATGCCAAGTATCTTTTGACATATGAACGCACAAATATTGCGGGCGTAGGGGCTTCTTTAAATGGTCTTGAGCATTTGAAAGTGATTGCACGAGAGCAACAGAAAGACGGCAAACCACTTATCGAAGACCCGTATTTTGCGCGCCGTATGGCCGAAGTTGAGATTGATCTGGATGCCATGAAAACAACGAACCTTCGTGTTCTGGCCGCTGTTCAAGGGGGCGGGGCACCGGGTGCTGAAAGCTCTATGCTAAAGATAAAAGGGACTGTGATCAGGCAGGAACTTAATGATCTTACGCGCCGTGCGCTTGGTCCATACGCGATGCCATATGTGCATGAGGCACTCGATGAGGGCTATAATGAACCACCGATTGGCCCTGAATATGCCAATCCTGTTTCATCTGATTATTTCAATAACAGAAAGCTTTCAATTTTTGGTGGATCGAACGAGATTCAACGTAACATCATTTCCAAAATGATCCTTGGGCTATAAGGCGGGAGTATAAAATATGGATTTTAATCATAATGAAGACCGCCGGATGTTGGAAAACACTCTGTCGCGCTATGTACGTGAGCAATATGACTTCGAGACACGTATGGAGATTGCGGGTACTGATTTGGGGTACAGTGCTCAAAAGTGGGCTGAAATGGCTGAACTTGGTATTATCGGCGCCTTATTCAGGGAAGAAGACGGCGGTTTTGGCGGCCACGGCTTTGATCTGATGGTTGTTTTTGAGCAATTAGGCCGTGGTATTGTTGTGGAGCCATTCCTGTCATCCGCCATCTTAGCGGGTGGTTTGATTGCCGAGCTTGGTAACGAAACACAAAAAGCCATGATTGACGATGTTATTGCAGGCGGCAAGCTGCTTGCCTTTGCCCACGGTGAGCCAACAAGCCGCTACACTCTTTCTGACGTAACAACAACGGCGACAAAGTCTGGCGATGGTTGGGTATTGAACGGCCATAAATCGGTAGTTGCTGGCGGTGATAATGCTGATAGCTTTATTATTTCGGCGCGGGTTTCTGGTGACCGGATGGATGAAACTGGTATTGCACTTTTTATTATAGACGCGGGTACTGACGGCGTTGAACGTAGGCAATATGGTACGGTTGATGGTTACGGTGCTGCTGATGTATTCCTGCGTGATGTAACGGTGAAGGCTGATGCTTTGCTTGGGGAAGATGGCGGCGCTTTCGCGGCCATTGAAAAAGCAACGGCGCGCGCTGTACTTGCGCTTTCCGCCGAAGCACTTGGTGCAATGGAAGTTGTGAAGGATATGACGCTTGAGTATTTGCGCACGCGTAATCAGTTTGGTGTGCCGATTGGACGTTTTCAGGCGCTTCAACACCGAATGGCTGACCTGTTGATGGAGGTTGAGCAAGCGCGTTCAATCGTGATTAATGCAGCAGGCGCATTGGACGGTGACCGTTTGGCGCGCGAGAAAGCTGTATCGGCTGCTAAAAACCTGATTGGACGGGTTGGTCGCTTGGTTGCGGAGGAAGCTATCCAGATGCATGGTGGTATCGGTATGACATGGGAATTCAGCATGCCGCACTATGCTAAAAGGATTATTATGCTTGATCATATGTTTGGTGATACTGATCATCACATGGAACGGTTTATTGCCCTTTCAAGCGCTGCTTAACTACAATAGAAATATAAATACATGCCGGGGGAATATTGTTGCCCCGGTTTTCTTTTGATCTTTTCCAAGATTCTTATTACTCTAGTTTAGTAATCGGATAGCATCCGTTTAAATCAGAAGGCGTGGTTAAAGATGACGAAGCTGGGTTTCGTGATTATTGGGATATTGGCGTATATCATTGATATCGCGCTTTACGCTTTGGTTCACCCTGACTACATCGATTATTATCTTGCTGTTAATTTGGTAGGGAAATCAATTGCATTTTTGGTGATTTTCTTTGCGATTAAATTCGTTTTCAAAGCGATTGATATGGCTGCGTTCAAGGGGCGGGTACTTAATGCTGTGTTGGTTATGAATATATTTTTGGCAACATGCTTTTTATATGTCACGGTCGATCTGATGAAAATGCCGGCCCTTCATGCCAAACTGGGGGCTGATGCTATTGTGATTGTTATGAGCATTGTGACTGGCCGTTATTTATTAAAAGCTGCTGGCGCTAAACAGACTGAACTACCATATGAAGCTTGATAGCTTTGGGGCTTCTGTATCTGATAAACTGGTCGGTTGGGCTTTTTTTACCCCTGTTTTTCTATTTTTTCTTGCCCTTGTTTATCTAAACTGGGTCGGGTTTATCTCTTCTGATGATGCTGTTTATGTTAAAGGGGCTTATGGCCTTTTGAACGAGTTCCCGTTTTTGGGTGAGCACGGTACTTTTCGGTTTATTATCACGGTGCCCGTTGCAATATTTATGTCGATTTTTGGTGAGAACGAAATCGCTATTGCGCTGATATCGATTATATATTCGCTTGCGTTTATTGCTTTGCTCACCCGCTTTGTTGATAAGGCTGCGGGCCGAAGGGCTGTTTTAATCATAGCGCCGATGTTGATTACCAGCCCGATACTGGTGATTAACGCTTCAATCGCATCAATTGATGTGATCGAAGCATTTTTTGTTTTTGCCTCACTCATCTATTTTATTCAGGCATCAAAATCACTTGAAAATACTGGAAAAACCTTGGTTTTGTCCGGGGCTATGGCTGGGCTTGCTTTTTTAACGCGTGAAACTACGGTTTTTTTATTGGTGTTTTACGGCATTTTATTTCTGCTGGGGATTGGCATAAAGCGTATACAGTATTTTACTATGGCTTTTGGTTTCTTTTTTGTTTGGGGATTGGAGGCGCTATATTTCTGGGTTTTCTCGGGCGACCCCTTCTACCGTATTTCGCGTTCATTCGGGCATGATAGTACCATCGACCGGACAATTGATTTGGCGGGTAATCTAATCATCCATCCGGTCATTGATCCCTTATTGGTATTACTGTTTAATCAGGAATTTGGATTGCTGTTTTGGGCTTTGGCAGGTCTTGTATTATGGTGGTTTTTGCGCGGTAAAAAACAAGAAGAAATTGCTCTGGAAGCGGGCAAAGATAAACATGTTTATGCCTGTAAGCTGGTCGCAGGTTTAGGGCTGGTTTGGTTTTTATGTGCAGGTGGTGTTGGTAATTTACTGCCGCTTAATCCGCGTTATTTTTTGGTGACTAATATTGCAGCGATTATCGTAACAGGTTTGTTTATCAATGATATGGCAGCGCGCAGTGGCGCAACTGCCCGAGTTTCCTTCACTATTGTGTTTTGCATATTGGTTGGTAACCTTGTTGGCCTATGGGCAGAAAATAAAAACTTCCTGTTTGCAGAAAAACAGCTTGCAGGTCTCGCAGCTCTGGAAAAACAGACAATTTATACTGATGGGGAAACATTCCACCGGGCCAGATATCTGCTTAAATGGAATGATGCCTTAGAGAAGGTGGAGCAGCGCGATGCTGATAATGTTTGCGGTCTATATTTCCAGAACAGGAAATACGCAAAATATGCACCTGTTGGTGCCAAAGTTATCAGTGAATATTACCCCGATGATAGTTTCTTGAAGGTGCATTTAAAACAGATTGGTGTCTTTCATTTGTTACCGAAACCGTTGACCTTCCGGTTGAACGGCGGCCATGAAGGGGCAGTGTTGTATTTGATCAATACGCCGGATGGAGAGTGTTAGAAAATGGCCACTATATTTACACATCCTGTTATTCCTGTCGTTGCGGGGCTTTTGGCTGGTAAGGAGCGAGTTTCCCGGCGCTTGATCATTTGGTCATCAATTGCCTCTGTTTTGCCAGACGCTGATGTGATTGCGTTTAGGTTTGGCATTTCTTATGCGTCAGAATTTGGCCATAGAGGTTTTACCCACTCTATTGTTTTTGCGGCCTTTCTTGGTTTGATTGCCGTATTGTGTTCAAATTATTTTAAGGCAAAACGGCATATTGCTTTTTTAATGGTTTTTATCGGTGCCCTTAGTCATCCATTTCTTGATGCCTTTACCAATGGTGGGCTCGGCGTTGCAATTTTTTGGCCGCTTGATATTGCCAGATATTTCTGGCCCTTAACGCCGATCGAAGTATCACCCATTGGAGCAGGGTTTTTCTCAAGCCGCGGGGCGGATGTTTTATTGTCTGAACTATTCTGGGTTTGGTTGCCTGCTTTGATTATTCTTTTGCTTGCGAAATTTTTAATGCCTATAATTAAAAAATAATCAATATTTGGCATTCATGGGGTGGAAATTATGGCAGCTAATAATAGGGTTAATGTGCGGGCGAATTTAGATCAATGGTACGCGCATGTAGAAACCCATAATCCAGCGCAGTTAGATCATATGTTGGATGACGATGTTGTTTTCCTCTCACCAGTTGTTCACACGCCGCAAGAAGGTAAAATGATCACAACAGCATACCTTGCCTCCGCAGGGGATGTGCTCGGCAGTGATGATTTTAAATATACTGGAGAATTTACCTCTGACACGGGGGCTGTTCTACAGTTTCAGACGAAAATCGATGGTATCTTTATTGAAGGCATTGATATGATTACGTGGAACGAGGCTGGAAAGATTGTGGAATTTAAGGTGATGCTGCGTCCTTTGAAGGCTGTGAATATGGTTCACGCAAAAATGGGTGAAATGCTTGCGAAGATGCAGGCGCAGTCTTAATACCTGTTTATTCTATTTTATATCGAGTGATAAACAGATGCAGGTAACGCCCAAAAATATTGAGAGCAATCAATCCGATATTCATGAAAATCTGGATGTTGTCGTGCGTAAGCACCTGAAGACGTTGTTTCAAAAGCCCTATGCTGATCATAGCAAACGCGCATTTGATGAAGTTATCCGCAGACTAGACGATTTTAAGGGATGCCCGATTGTTTTTGATAGTTGCTGTGGTGTCGGTGATAGCGCCCGCGCACTTGCAAAAAAATTCCCCGGTCATGTTATCATTGGGGCGGATAAATCAGAAAAACGCCTTTCGACTGAACGTACTGATGCCGTGCCAGACAATCTTATTTTTGTTCGCACTGATTTGAATGATTTTTACCGAATGGCGGTGGATGCCGGATGGCAGTTTGACCGCCATTATATCCTGTATCCTAACCCTTGGCCCAAGTCTGAACACTTGAAGCGTCGCTGGCACGGTGCACCGGTGTTTCCGAGTATTCTAAAGCTTGGTGGGCGGCTGGAATTACGTTCAAATTGGCTGATATATCTTCTGGAGTTTCAGGCGGCGCTTAAAGTTGCTGGTATTGATGCTGACTTAACGAGGCTGGAAGTTAGTGAACCTATGACAGCCTTTGAAGCTAAATATGCATCTAGCGGCCAGTCGCTTTGGCAACTGACCGCGATGGTTAATAATTGGGGCAAGAGTTTAGCTATCTAAGTTCAGTTATCTGGCTTTAGCTATCTGGGCTAACGTCTACTCTCCTGAGAGGCGTTAAATTTTCTCTGTTTTCGTTGAAATATGCTGCGCCGCTCCACATTTCTTCATAAGAGTTCCAGTGTCCGATATATTTTAGATTTTCATTAAAAATAACGGTGAGTTCATTGTTTTCGAGCGTTGCTGATTGGCTTGGAAAAGTAAAGGTTTTGTCCTGCGCTTCTTCACTGTTCTCATCTTCTCCATTGATAATGGCATTCTGATCAGCGGTCAGTGTGACTAAGCCATCTATTACATATGTCTGTTCGCTGGCATCGCGTGTAATATTGACGGTGAGGCTACCAACTCGGCTTTTCCATTGACCTGAGGGTGAAGCAGAATATTGTTGGTTTCTTTATATGCTTACCTTTATCAGTCGTGTTATATATTTGTATGGTTTTTATCGTTTGGGGCAGCTTTTTAGTGCCTTTGAACAGAAACAGTATTTTGCGAGCAAAACGATCCAGCATTTGACATTTTTTTCTGGCTGTTTTCTGGCATTTACGGTGCTTAGAAAAATTGTGGAAACAATATATCTTAATTTTTATGTCCTTGAACCCGGTAAGACCGAAATTACTGGTGAACATTTAGGGAGTTTGTTTGTGCCTGTACTTTTTTTCATCGTTGCTCATGTTCTCAATGAAGCGCGCAAAAATGAGGAAGAAATGGGAAACTATTTCTGATGGCAATTATCATGCGCATAGATGTTCTTCTGGCGGAGCGAAAGATGAAAGCAAAGGTTCTTGCCGAGGAACTGGGGTTGACCGAGGCACAGCTCTCAAAAATTCGAAATGGGAACATGAAAGGAATCAAGTTCGACACACTTGATCAGCTTTGCAAGCTGTTGGATTGTGAGCCAGGTGACATTTTAAAGCGTGAATAGGCTTTATTGCCGTATTAGCCTCATATTTAAATAGATTTAATAATATTCGAGCATAGACAGAGGCGGAAAAATCGAAGATGTTATTTGGCTGAATTTAGTAATAATAAAGGCATTTTATGAAATCGTTTAATCCCCCACTTCGTACCCTTATGGGGCCCGGCCCGTCGGATGTTCACCCGAGGGTACTTGAAGCATTGGCCCGCCCAACTGTTGGTCATTTGGATCCGGCATTTCAGGGCTTAATGGAAGAGATCAAGCTTGGCCTCCGGTATGCCTTTAAAACTGAAAACTCGCTAACGTATCCGGTTTCTGCGCCTGGGTCTGCGGGGATGGAAACATGTTTTGCGAATCTTGTTGAGCCGGGAGGCGAGGTTATTGTTTGCCGCAACGGTGCCTTTGGTGGGCGAATGCTGGAAAATGTTGTTCGTGCAGGTGGTAAGGCAATTATGGTAGATTTTGACTGGGGCACCGCGATCGACCCTGACAAAGTTGAGGATGCTTTGAAGGCGAACCCCAATGCCAGCGTTCTCGCGTTTGTTCATGCAGAAACATCAACCGGAGTGAAGGCAGATGCGAGGGCACTTGCCGACTTAGCGCGTAAATATGATTGTCTGACAATTATGGACTGTGTAACCAGCCTCGGTGGGAGTGAACTTGAACTGGATGGTTGGGGTATCGATGCCGCGTACTCTGGCTCTCAGAAATGCTTATCTGCACCACCGGGCCTCTCTCCTGTTTCGTTTTCGGCGAAAGCAGCAGATTTTGTTAAGAACCGTAAAACAAAAGTTCAAAGCTGGTTTTTAGATCTCTCGCTTGTAATGGATTACTGGGACGGCGAAGGTGGCCGCACGTATCATCATACGGCACCAGTGAATGCAATGTATGGTCTGCATGAGGCCTTGGTCCTTTTATCGGAAGAGGGGATTGAGAATGTGTGGGCACGGCATGGGAAAATGCATCAGGCATTGGTAGCTGGCCTTGAGGCGATGGGGCTTGAAATGTTGGTAAAGAAAAAAGACCGACTGAGCCAGCTTAACACTGTAAAGGTGCCAAATGGTGTTGATGAAGCAGCAGTACGGTCGCATGTGTTGAAGCACTTCAATCTTGAAATTGGTGCTGGGTTGGGCGTGCTTGCGGGTAAAGTGTGGCGTATTGGCCTTATGGGGCATGCAGCACGTAGAGAAAATATAGCACTGTGTTTAAGTGCACTTGCGAGCGCGCTTGAAGTGCAGCAGGTTAAAGTTGATATAAATGCAAGTTATGAGGCAGTGAATAATCTGTTAAATTGATTATCGAGTTAGGATGGTTTTTCGCTAATTTGTCGTAAACAGTTGTAATATGGGCACAGTTTTGAGGTTTTGCGAATTATAAGTGTTACAGTTTTGCGAACTTTTGTGATTTCATGTTTATTAATGTGTGCATCTTTGCTATCGGACTTCTACGACTGACTATATCTGGTCTGTTCGTTGGTAAGGTATTGGCATGTGCGTCCCAATACAAGGCAACGCCAACTTATATCGCAACCGATATTCGGTTGGATGCACAGTGAACATTATGCGACTGATCAGATATGGGGTTTGTGCGAGCACCACACCACTTCTAGAGATATATCGCGCAAAAGGACAGTTATTATGGCTAATGGAACCGTAAAATGGTTTAACCCAACTAAAGGCTTCGGCTTTATTCAACCAGAAGAAGGCGGAAATGATGTTTTCGTTCATATTTCTGCTGTTGAAGGCGCTGGTCTTTCAGGCCTGAATGACGGACAAGCAATCACTTATGATCTTGAAGAAGATCGTCGTGGTCGTATGTCTGCTGCAAACCTTAAGGTTGCTGGTTAATACCCATTCGGTGACAAGGTCTGGCCTTGTGCCAGTCATTTCCGATTGATAAATTAGGGAAGCTTTGCTTCCCTTTTTTGTTGGCATATTATGTTTGTAAGCGCATGAGGCGCTTTATCCTGCCCAGTGAATGCCTTCGGGTAGCTGATAATCTGAAAGCTCGATATGTAACACCGACCTATCGGCGCTGGATTTACTTTTATTAGATGCATGTATTGTAAGAGGTTTCATGATCCAGCAATCCCCGGCGGTTGCGTTGCACAGAACGGGTTTTGATTTGTGAAGGATTTGATTGATATCGGTTTGTGATAGTGGCCCGTAATGCGCACTGTTTTTAACGCATATCATTGCGCCATTCGTTTCGTCTGTATCATTTAAATGATAGCGCAGCGTTAAGGTGTGATCTAAAACTTTTTTGGGTGCTTCGGCAAAATAGACCCCGTGCTTTTGCCGCCAGTTCAGCCACTCGTTATCATCAAACATATCTGAGACTGCAACCACCTTGTCTTGATGCCATGGTACAGCCCAATTATTCTTGGTATTTTTGATAAACAGTGTCGCGCGCATCAAGCTTGGTTCTTCGCTAAAGTGAGCTCTTAATGGCTTTTCTGATAGCATTTCATCGATAAAATTTTGAATTAACTCAATATGTTTATGTGCGTTTCTCAGGTTTTGAGTGATTTGATGTGTTTGAATATATGCGTTGATTTGGTCTAACCATATATCGGGCATCGCATTACGCCGTAATGTTGGATCTGTGTAATGAGCGATGATGATAGCAATCCTTATGTCAGCTACTATTTCATAGGGTATAGGTTGCTCTGGATTTGATCAATAGCGTATTAATCGCTTGCGTTAGATAATATGTTCGTATACGAACTAAATATCTAATGAAAGAGATTAAATTGCTCCGACTGTTTCACAGTATCAATCTTGCGCACCGGGCCTTGTTTCGGGCGGCGGATCATGCCCTGAAAACACGGTATGGTATTACAGCAGCGCAGCATGGTGTTTTGCTGTTTCTTGAGAAAAACAGAGGTGTTTCTTCAATCGAGCTTGCTGAGGCCGTTGGCCTTAAACGTGCAGCAACCTCTGGGCTTGTTGATCGGATGGAAGCAAAGGGATTGATAGAGCGCCGCCCTTCAGAAACGGACAAGCGTTCGCTTGCACTCTCGTTAACTGAAAAGGGGCAGACGATACTCATGGAAACCAAGCCAATGCTAAAGCAAGCTAATGCCGGTTTGCTAGCCGGGTTTAGTGATGAAGAGCAAAACATGATTGCCCGTGCTTTGAAAACGGTCGAGGCAAAGGCAAATACTGATACTCTCTTTGATGAAGCTCAATCAAACCACATCCAATCGGAAACGGTACATACTCAGGGAATGTAATGATGACTGACTTGATTTTGACAGAAGTAGAACACCGCGTATTGAAGCTGACTTTCAATCGCCCAGATAAAAAGAACGCTATTACCCATGAAATGTATAGTGCCCTTGCTGATGGTCTTGAGCGCGCACGTGAGGATGATGACATCAGGGCCGTTTATATAACGGGAAGTGGTGATAGTTTTACAGCCGGTAATGATTTATCTGATTTTCGTGACAATCCGCCGCTTGGCAGGGACGCACCTGTTAACAGGTTTCTGGGCGAACTTGTGAAAGCCACAAAGCCGCTTGTTGTGGCAGTGAACGGCATTGCTGTAGGTGTTGGCCTGACAATGTTGTTGCATAGTGATGTTGTTATTGCTGGCAAAAGCGCGGTTTTTTCTGCGCCTTTTGTTGATCTGGCCCTTGTACCGGAGGCTGCATCTTCACTTTTATTACCGCGTGTGATTGGAACGACAAATGCTGCCGATGTTTTCTTCACTGGGCGTAAGTTACATGCAGATGAGGCACTGACTATGGGCTTGGTATCCCGCGTTATGACAGACGAGGAATTAAAACCCGGTGTGTTTGATATTGCGCGTTCAATCGCTGCCAAGGCACCGCAGGCTGTTAAGCTAACAAAGTCGCTTTTACGCAAGGATAGTGAAGCGATATCGGCTAGAATGTTGGAGGAGGGCGGTCACTTTAGTTCGCAGCTTCAATCAGCAGAAGTTTTGGAAGCGATTACTGCATTTATGCAAAAGCGTGAACCAAATTTCGGCTAATTTTTGCATAGTTTTTTAATTATGTTATGCTCTCTCAGGCATATTTAAAGTTAGAACAACATCAACTGGATAAGCGTTGATGTTGTTTGATCTGCTCTAAATTTGATAATGACCTGGGGGTCGAAGAGAGGTAGAATGACTGATCAGGCAAGCTTGTCTTATAAACAAAAGTTTTTAGTCGACTTTTGGCTTGATCATGCCTCCCCGGAAGGGTGGGTGAATAAAGAGACTATCCGCCTCCAGGCATTGGCTAGAGTGTCGTCAAATTTGGTTCTTTTAAAATTAGAGGGCCATAATTCGTGGAGGTTTACATTAGTTGGCACATCAATTGTTGAAGAATACTGTCAGGATTTCACTGGGTTATTAGTTGATGATATTCCTTTTCATCAATGTAGAGAGATTTATAATTCCATTATTGATTGTTGTATGAAGTTAGCTGTTCCACACGTTATGAAGGGCGATTTCTGTTATAATCAGAATGGGTTTCTTCAAGTCAAAGATGTTGCTATTCCTGTATCTGATAATGGTCTGAATATTACGCATATTCTACTTGTATGCGATATTATCCGTGGCCAAGCTAATCGGGCGCTATACAGGCCAGATGAGCCTACAGAAACTAAACACGAAATCTTTCCTTATTTTCATTAAGGCCCTTATTTCATTAAGGCCCCTTATTTTACTAAGGCAACAGTTCTTGGTGCTGTCTGGTAGGTTAAACCAAGTCAATTGCTCTTTTCATATGAAGACAGGCAATGTCTGCTTTTCTATGCCTGAAATTTCCATATCGTACCGGATTTGGCTCCAAATAGTATTTTGAGCCATAGAAAGGATAGTTCCGCCCTAATTATAGTAAAAAGCGGAATCTTTATGATGAAAAGAGCACAATATTGATGTTTTACGGCGCCGCCTTAATTGGATAGCCGAGCGGTGTTCCTGAAGGGCGTGGCTCTACAAGTAACCAATAGAGTAAATTATCAATGAATACCTTTGATTGGGTTAAGGCAATGTGTTCGTAGGGTAAGATTACAACACTGTCAAAATCTATCGGTGATCTTAAGCGCGGCGTCCAAACCGTATCGTCGCCGTCTGCCCGTTCATCCATTAATGCAGAGTACCGTGGTACAACGCCGTCTCCTGGCGCTGTTTGAGCTGTTTCGAATTTTCCTTTTTCTGTGTCAAATTCCAAAACGCGATCGGTTGCATCTGCATCGCCTAGAACCATATTAAAGATAAGTCTCTCTGGCGGCGCTGCGGGTATGTCGAGAGCTTTATTAAAACGCTTTGCGTTCTCCAGGTGTGTTTTCAATGTGTTGCGAACTACTGCTTGCAATTCTTCAGGGTCATCGATTTCCGGGAATAATCGTTTGAATGTTTTATCCATTTTGGGATTCATTAAACCCCACTGGTGTTTCTCCCATGTTTTAATATCATAGAGAGAGCCAACTGGCGCACCACCTTTCATGATTACAGCATTATGCCTGTCACGCGGCATTAATTCATATAGAGAAGCGAAAGAACCAAGCACCGCTTGATTGTAAAATGGCAGCAATGGCCAGCCATAGTTTTTTCCTTCGACAAGCTCATTTAGTGCCTGCGGAGAGCCAGCGTTTGGCGTGCCTATCAGCACGACACGTTCTACCCCCAAGCTGCCGGACCAATCCAGATTAGGAGCAGAGCCATCCTTAGGTAACCCCTGATCTCCGTAACGAAGCATATAGCGGGTAAGAAGCCCCCCCATTGAATGGGCGACTATATCAACCTTAATATCGGCGTTTTTAATGCCGAATTTGCGCTCATATTCTTTTGAAACCCGCCCCCGGACTTGCTGCACGAAATCAAAGAGTTTGCTTGCATTATCGGCGTTTGACAGTCGCCAATCATAATCAAACTGATAGGCAGTGTAATGATTGTCGTCATATAGTTCGCCGTTGGCATCGCCTATTTGTTGTTCACGGAAACCACCAGCGCCAAGTGCGTCAATAAGCTGTGCGTACGCTGCAACTTTAAGCGGGATGCCCAAAAGTTGTAATTTAACCTCGGTCAACGCGCCGTTTGGTACAACATGGCTCCAGTTTGTGAGTGAACCATCAGGGTATATATAGGGGGCGGTGATGAGTTTAAGGCCTTTGTCGGTTTGTGGGTCTGCGGCTCCGGCCACAAACGCGCCCCAAACTGGCTGGTCGGTACGAATGTCCTTTAATTTTGACCCTAGAACACCGGGGATGACGATTACAGGATTTCTGTATGGTGATTCAGCGGCAGCAATGCGGTTGTAGGTTAAGGCAATATCAGGGTCTTTCGGGCCGCTGGCACATGCACCAAGGACTGATAGAAGCAAGAATGTAATGAGTGTTTTTGAAATTTGCATATCAATATTCCCCGAAATTCATAACCCTAGTAATAAGTTACTATCACTAAATTAGCTGATATTTCCAGAAATATTATGTTTCTAATTGTTAAAAAACTGCCTGCACGGAGGGGTGGCCGTGCAGGCTATTCTGATAATTCATGTACACAGTTTGGGGAGGGGCAGGGAGTGTACAATTTGAATTATCAGTATTCTTCGTCTTTATACAGGTGATATAATATTTTGGATTTTGTTTACAAGCGATTATGTGATCAAACAAATGTGAAGATGGCTTTCTGTTAATCTGTCATTAAAAAATCATACTTGTAGCTAGTGTTGCAATGGCTTATCACGATTGAGAAAATGAGCGCTATGCTTTTAAGGCGAATAATAATTTGCGGGCATGGATTAACACTTAGTATTGATAGAACATAGGGTTGTTATGGATAGTATGCTTGCAGAAGAGCGAATGATGGCGCTTGAAAAATTCGTGCAAAAATCAGGTTGGGGCGAGGCTGAACTATACCCTATGAAAGGCGATGCTTCATTCAGGCGATATACACGCCTTATTATGGATGGGCAAAAAGCGCTTTTGATGGATGCACCAAAACCGCAAGAAAATCTCGATGCATATTTGGGTATGACCGCACACCTTAAGTCATTGGGGTGTCGTGTTCCGTCAATTTTCGCCGAAGACCGGGAAGAGGGCTTTGCCCTTATAGAAGATTTCGGTGAGAGCACTTTTAAAAAATTGCTCGACGAAAGCACGGGGGATGAGACAGAGTTATATTTGAAAGCTGTTGATGTTCTGAAGTTTTTGCACAGTCATAATGATGCAACTGCGATTTCTATTCCTTCATACACTATCGATACCATGATCAAAGAGGTTATGTTGCTGGCCGAATGGTTCATTCCGAGTGCGCTTGGACAAAAGTTAGCTGATCAAAAATTATTGGAGTTGGAACAGGTTTGGCGGGATGCTCTTGCTGACGTTGCGCAAGACACGAGTGTTCTGGTGTTGCGGGATTATTTTGTTGATAATTTAATGCTTGTTGAAGGGCAAAACTCGATTGAAGAATGCGCCCTTCTTGATTATCAGGATGCATTAATTGGTTCGCCTGCCTATGATCTTGTTTCGCTGATTGAAGATGCCAGACGTGATATTGATCCGGTGGTAAGAAGAACTGTACTGGCTCATTATTTCGATGGAAACGACAGTGTAGATCGATTGAAAATGCTTGAAGCTATTAGCATCTTGGGGGCGCAGCGGCATGCCAAAGTTTTAGGTATTTTTACGCGCTTAAGCGTGCGTGATGACAAACATCAATATTTAGAGCATTTACCAAGGGTACAAAAGCTATTCGCGAGATCGCTCGCATCGCCGAAACTTTCTGCTGTACGTGATGCGGTATACGCAGTCCTGCCTAATCTTGGTGATATTGTAATTGAGCGGCCAGAGCCCACGTTTGACGCGCTGAAACCACCTGTTGCCTAAGCGATAGCTGAGCTATGGCTTTTCGTTCGTGCGATAAAGCTGTTCGTTAGTCCGGTAAGGCTGCCCAAATATATTGTTCATATGCATTTAACATATTGCGGAATGCATAAATGGCAGTTGCTTTATTACAGTTGCTCTTACCAATTGCTGTTGCCATGTCAGGGTTTTCGAATAACAGTTTAAAGTTTCGCGCCAGGGCATTGGGGGACGAGCTTGTAATCAAGCTGGCATTTTCGCTGGAAACCATTGTTTGCATATCACCAACGTTCGGCGCAATAATTGGGATACTGGCAGCCATCGCTTCTATCACAGAAATTGGCATTTGTTCTGTTTTGGAAGATAAGGCAAATATGTCAAATGTCGGCAGAATTCTCTCTGGTTTTTCAATGGCACCAGTAAAAACAATATGTTCGTTTAGGTTAAGCGACTTCGTCAATTGATTTAAGTCTGCCATTTCGCTGCCATCACCGACAATGACAAGTTTGACCTGTGTTTTGTCTTTTATGTTTCGCAGCGGGGCTGATTGGGAAGGATCTAATTCAAGAGTGTCGAGAAATGTTTTGAAAGCATGGATCAGGCCCGTTTGGTTTTTTTCAGGGCGGAGGGCCGCAACTGTTCCAATGATAAAATCATCCTGTTTAATTCCCCACTTTTTTATCAGGCTTTCATCCGCCGGGTTTTGAAACTGATGGATATCAATGCCATTGGCTATATGAACTAAATTTTTACTGGGAATACGCCAACTTTTTTGAGCGATTTTATAGAGTAATTTTGATGGAACAATCACTTTATCGCATTGATTATACATTAACTTGCGTAGAATCTTACGCCAGTTGATTTCTGTATCCTGCTCTTCTTTGGCAAAGCCATCCTGAATATGAAACATGGGGCAAATTGGCAGAAAGCTATTTGCAAGGTTCCATTCAATGCTCCCCCAATTATATGTAATCATAAGGTACGGCTTGATATTCTTTAGATGTTTGCGTGCCGCCCGGATAGCACGGTACATTGAGTTTTTGGGGAAACATATGTCTTCAGAAAAAACGACTGTATCTGATGATCCAGCCCATAGGGCTTTTGCTTCATAATTTCCGTCAAGGGCGATGATGGTATGATCAAACTCTTTTAAGCCATTTTTCAAAAGCGAAGCGGTTCTGCGCTGGGCTCCGCCAATTTCAAAAGAAGGAAAAACATGAAGAATATGTGGACGATTAGTCATGCGCGTATTTCTTAAAAAGAGTTATTGGGCTATTCATATCGCTGATAAGAGAAAATGGCTATAAATTATCTGGTAAATATCTTATCGTTCCTCAAAAGGTGAACACAGAGATGTGACAATATACATGTAATTGTTAATCAAGCGTTCACTGGTTTACAACTATGTGTGGGACCATGGAAAAAGCAAAGTTGGCATATAAAATTGCTGCCCTGATTGGATGGGCGATGATAACTGATGGTGCGGTGGTGTTTACGGCCAAGGCTCATGCCTATGCCCATTCCCATTCCCATTCCCATGTAGAGGGTATCGGTGTGTTGGTTCATGGTCAGCCAGTTGATGATGATCATGATGACGCCCTTAAGGCAATTAAACGCGGCGAAATACTGTCTTATGATCGGATCAGGTCAATCGCTGAACGGGAACTGGGCGGCAAGATGGTTGGTGAACGTCTGCGCCGAACCAACCGCGGATGGGTTTATGAGGTTCGCGTGAGGCGCAACGACGGCAAGGTCGTCTTTGCAATAATTAATGCAGGTAGTGGCAAGATAGTTTCCAAAAGATAGGCGTTTGCGTGGGCTGGAACGCATAAACAAGATTGAAAGTGATAAAAGACATGCGGGTCTTGATAGTTGAAGATGACGAAACATTGGCAAAGCAAATGATGCAGAGCCTCTCTGATGTTGGGTATGCGGTTGATCATGCAGCCGACGGTGAAGAGGGGCACTTTCTGGGTGAAACTGAACCATATGATGCAGTGTTACTGGATCTTGGATTACCGATTATGGACGGTGCCAGTATTTTGAAACGTTGGCGAAGGGAAGGCAAAACAATGCCTGTTCTTATCCTGACCGCCAGAGATAGCTGGACTGATAAGGTTGAAGGCCTTGATGCTGGTGCGGATGATTATTTGACCAAGCCGTTCATCATGGAAGAGCTTTTAGCAAGGTTGCGGGCTTTAATTCGCCGTTCTGCGGGGCAAACAAGCCCGGAGTTTACCTGTGGCCCTGTTTTGCTGGATAGCCGTAACGGGCGTGTGAGTGTGAATGGTAATCCGGTTAAATTGACAGCGCAGGAATTCAAATTACTTTCGTATCTGATGCACCATGAAGGAAAGGTTATTTCCCGCACTGAATTGACTGAGCATATTTATGATCAGGATTTTGATCGGGATTCCAATACAATTGAAGTGTTTGTCAACCGGATAAGAAAGAAACTTGACGTGTCTATTATTCATACGATCCGCGGTCTTGGCTATCGCCTTGAATGGAACGAGTAGATATCAAGATACTATAATCGCTGAACGATATGTATCTGGATAGTGAATAGCAAAAGGGACTGTACGGTTGCGAGGTCATAATTGATAAGAAATATAATACATTTCTTACGAACTGTTACAGGGCGCCTGCTTTTGGTTGCTGTTACGGGCTCTGCTCTGGCTCTTATTGTTGGCGGGGTAACGTTATCACGCGCATTTTCTGGGTATTTGCTGGATGATGTGGATGCCAAGCTTGAGCGAGAACTTGACCTTCTAATTGGCACCAGCCAGTTAAACCGTAGCGGTGAACTGGAATTTGTTCGCCCGATAGTAGATGATCAATTTAACAAGCCATATTCAGGCTTGTATTGGCAAATATCTGCGACTTCGATGGCGTCAAGGCGGTCACGTTCACTCTGGGATTTTGAGTTAAAGCCTGACCTGACAAAGCAAACTTTTGTGCCGGTTTATTTTGAAATGATGGGCCCTAATGATCAGCATTTGCGAACCGTTGAAGTTGATATCATTTTACCGGAAGATACAGAAAACAGTGTTTACCGCTATACCGTAGCAATTGATACGGCGAGCATTAAGTTTGCTTCTGCTCGTTTTAATCAGCTTCTTTTGGTGGCCCTTGGTGCAATCATGCTATTTGTTGTGGCAACGTATATTTTTCAGATTGCTTACGGTCTTATGCCGCTCCGGCGCCTCAGTAAAGCGCTCAGTGATGTTACAGCCGGCGATAAACTATATCTTGAGGGGGAATGGCCTGAAGATCTTGATCCGATCGCTGAGGAAGTTAATACACTGATCGATAAGAATGAAAAGCTTGTTGATAGAGCGCGGACCCATGTTGGAAATCTGGCACATGCATTGAAAACGCCGCTCAGTGTTATTCAAAACGAAGTTGCTGGTGACACATCTGATCAGGCTCAGGTGATTATTAATAATACACGCATCATTCATAATCATGTTGATCATCATCTGAAACGTGCCCGTATTGCGGGTGCAATGGGGGGGCCGGGTGTTGATATTAAAGAGCGTGTTGAAAAATTGATCCGAGCGATTTCTACGATGTATGAAAGTAAGCTGCTCGACTTTTCGTTTACGTGTGCTGATAATTTACGATTTGACGGTGAACGAGAGGATTTCGATGAAATCCTTGGTAATGTTATCGAAAATGCCGGGAAATGGTCACGTACCTGCGTGAAGGTAACAGTTGCCCCTGTTCGGGGGGCAAAGCGCAATCGTAAAATGATTGAAATTAGAGTGGAAGATGATGGGCCGGGGGTGCCTGAGGAAAAGCAACAGAGTATTTTTGAGCGCGGCAAACGACTTGATGAACAGGTTCCGGGAACAGGCCTCGGGCTGTCTATTGTTCAGGATATCGCTGAAATGTATGAGGGAACGGCTTCTCTTGGTGCCTCTTCAATGGGGGGGCTAATGGTTATTCTACGTCTGCCTTATAAAGAAATGATGCCCTAAACGATCTATTCTTTTATTTGGCCCCACGAAACGCGGCAATTGCCAGACATAGCCAAGCCAGAATTAGCGTTAGGCCACCGATGGGTGTGATCCAGTGAAAGGGGCCCAGGCTTCCTTCACCCATAAATACGCGCCAATACAGGCTGCATGAAAAACCAAAGATGCCTAACTGATAAAAAATACAGGACCATTTCGCTAAAGCTTGATCGCTTGTACGTAGATAAAGCGCTGCACCGAACATTGCCAGTGTATGAAACATGTGAAAATTGGTTGCTGTTTCAAAAAATGATCGACTGGCTTCTGATAAGGTATCAGGAAGTGCATGGGCGCCCAGAGCGCTTAATATCGTTGCGATTAGGCCATTGATTGCGGCGATCCCAATCCATAAAGAAGAACGGCGATGGTGCACTGACATGCCTCCGGTTGATGTTCACAAGCCTGTTAAAGAGGTATTTTTTATCTCTAACCGCTTGATCCAATATTCATCATAGGATTAAGCTGCTTTCATATAGTATTTCAAGGATTTTAAGGGGTAGGGGTGTGAAAAAAATTACTACAAAGATTGCTAATGCTGTGTCAGTGGCTGTTATTGTTTTATCTATAACAGCATGTGACGAAGCCCTCAGCGCGCGGGATGACCGTTCAGTTGATGAACAGCGCTTGGCTGATATCAAGGCTCAACTTCGAGAGGATAACCGGGGCGACCGGGTAACTGGTGAATTATGGGCTACCAGAAGCGCGGTGCTGGGTAAAAATGGTATGGCGGCAACCTCGCACCCGCTTGCTAGTCAGGTTGCGATTGATATCCTCAAAGAGGGTGGAAATGCCGTTGATGCTGCCATTGCTGCGAACGCAGCCCTTGGCCTTATGGAACCCACCGGAAATGGTATCGGTGGTGATTTGTTTGCGATTGTCTGGGATCCGAAAACTGAAAAATTATATGGTTTGAATGCGTCGGGCAGGTCAGCAGAGAGCCGTGATCTTGAAACTATGAAGGCATCGATTAAAGCGAAGCTAGAAAGCGGTCAGGTTACAAACGGTGATGAAATACCCAGTTGGGGCTCGTTGCCGATTTCTGTGCCGGGCACTGTCGATGGCTGGTATATGTTGCATGACCGCTTTGGCAAGAAACCGATGGCTGAAAATTTGGCGCCTACAATTAAATATGCACGCGAAGGGCACCCGGTTAGCCAAACAATTGCGTTTTATATGGAAATTTACCGCGAACGCTATGAACGCCATGCAAAGAGTGGTTTGATTGAAGAACTGGATAATTACCGCAAAACATATTTAATTGATGGTAAGGCACCAGTTGAAGGGCAACTTTTCAAAAACCCTGATCTTGCAAATACACTAGAGAAAATTGCGAACGGTGGCCGTGACGCTTTTTATAAAGGTGAAATAGCCGATAGGATGGATGCCTATTTTAAACGCATAGGCGGTGACCTTAGAAAGAGCGATTTTGAAAGCCATACAGGTAATTGGATTGATCCGGTTTCGGTGAATTACCGAGGGTATGATGTTTGGGAACTTCCACCCAATGGGCAAGGAATTGCCGCTCTTCAAATGCTGAATATTTTAAAAGGGTATGACATCGCCGCGATGGGATCAAATTCTGCTGATTATCTTCATGTTTCAACTGAAGCGAAGAAACTGGCCTTTGAAGACCGCGCACGGTTTTATGCTGACCCTGATTATCAGACGATCGATTTAGAATATATTCTGTCTGATGACTATGCTGATGAACGCCGCCGTTTGATCAGCATGGAAACCGCGATGCAGCAAGTTGAACATGGTGATCCAAAGTTAATTGAGGGTGATACCATTTATATGACTGTTGCTGATAAGGACGGTATGATGGTTTCACTCATTCAATCCAATTACCGTGGTATGGGCTCTGGCCTGGTGGCGGATGGCCTTGGCTTTATCTTTCAGGATCGCGGGGCACAATATTCATTAACTGAGGGGCATCCGAATGTTTATGCGCCGAACAAACGCCCCTTTCATACCATTATCCCGGCTTTCATGACAAAGGACGGTGAACCGATTATGAGTTTTGGTCTTATGGGCGGTGCTATGCAGCCACAAGGGCACACCCAGATTGTTGTAAATCTGGTTGATTTTGGCATGACTGTCCAAAATGCGGGGGATGCGGCGCGCTATCATCATAAAGGATCAACTGCAGTTACGTGGCAAGGTCGTATGCAGGACGGTGGCACGCTTGAGTTGGAGAGCGGTATGCGCGGTGATGTTGTTGAGGAATTAATGCGGCGTGGGCACAAGGTTGAGATCACATCTGGCCCGTTTGGCGGGTATCAGGCGATCTGGCGCGATCCAAAAACAGGCGTATATTGGGGCGCGTCCGAAATGCGCAAAGATGGTATGGCGATAGGTTATTAGACGTACCTACCAAGCAAACTATTCAAAGCTTTCTAAGTAAATTATCCAAAGCTTCCAAGCGTTATGCTTGGAAGCTATTTTTAAAAAGGTGTTGATGCTACACAGTGAGGAAGGGGATTTGGCCACTGTGTATAAAAACCACTTTTGAGAATTCCTCGGGAAGAGAGTAAGAAATTCTTTGGTCATTTTCTCTAAGGCACCAACACAATCGGGATGCCCACGGTGTGAGCTAAACTGTTTGAAACGCTGCCAAGAACAAGGTCGCTAATGCGTGAACGCCCGCGCCTGCCTGCAAAGAACATGTCAGCCTTGTCTTTTTTTATCTGTTCGCGAATTACTTCGACGGGGTGGCCCCACAGATATTCACCAACAATCGGAACACCGCTGTCATTATAGCGTTGGATTACTGGCGCCAGAATATCATCTTTGGCTTCGCGCTCCTGTTCTTTGCGCATCTCAGGGATATAGTCATATTCCATTGCATTCATAAACTGGAAACCGGAATAGGAAATGACCGTTATAAACTTTACAGACGCCTCGGTTTGTAGGGCAAGCTTTACGGCCCATTCTGCTGCCCTATCGCTCCATTCACTGCCATCAAGGGCAACGATATAAATCGGTTTTTTCATAACGTGTCTCCTATCTGTGTCGATAGGAATAATGTACTGAAAGACAGCAGTTTCTTTTTTGATATAGGTCAAAAACAACCTTGACAAAGTGTCGCGGGTGGGAGCTTTAGTCTGTTATTTGGGGTGTAGCCAGCATTCTGCAACATGGTCATTCACCATACCAACAGCTTGCATAAAGGCATACATGATTGTTGAACCCACAAATGTCATACCGCGCTTTTTCAGGTCTTTGGATAATTTGTCACTGATCGGTGTTGTAACAGGAACATCTTCAAAACTTTGCCATGTGTTGATAATTGGGCTACCGCCTACAAACTCCCAAAGGTAGGTACTGAAATTGCCAAATTCTTCCTGAATTTTCATGAAGGCTATTGCGTTTTTTCGTGTGCTATAGATTTTGAGCTTATTGCGGATTATTGCAGGGTTTTCGCGAAGGCACTCTAATTCTTCATCAGTCATGTCTGCAACACGCTTAACATCAAATTTATGGAAGGCATCCCTATACCCTTCGCGCTTTCTTAGAATGGTTTCCCAACTCAGTCCTGCTTGTGCCCCTTCAAGGATAAGCATCTCAAACAAATGCTGATCATCATGCACGGGAACCCCCCATTCTATATCATGGTAGTTTGCATAAAACTCCTGCCCCGGCTTGTTGCCAAAACATCGTTTTTTTCCATCTGTTCCAAATGAAATTGGCACTAGCACCTCCAACGTAAAAATAGAGTCTCGTATATACGTTATTTTTTTGGGGTTTGATAATAATGATTAAGTTCGATCACTTCCATATTCTTTTCTTCTGATCTTTTATAAATAACACGTATGAGATCGCTTTTAGTATAAAAAAGCGGTGTTGTTGCCCAGAGCCAGTTATATTTTAGCTGCCAATTGTCAGAGTTCTTTTCTGCATAACCAGCCCATGTAAGTTGTTTCCAACCTTCTTGTGAAGGAACTTGGCGGCCAATAACAGCTGTAGAGCCAGCACGGTTGAACTTCTGTCTTAATTCTCTTCTGGTTGAAAAACCACCTATACCACTAGTAATTATTGTGCATTTTGTTCCTGAAGGTTTTGAGGGCTTGCTGGAAATAAAATTCGATATGGCCAATATTACTAATTCCTCAGCATAGCGGTTTTGTAAGGCGTATGCTTGTATATCTGATGTTAAATTTAGGGCTGCTTTTGCTTCCTCATTCAAAGGTAGCCAATTTTTACTATTGATAGGTTTTAGTGGCTCTTTGTTTTTAGCACTAGCGTCAAAACAGTATTTGCTGAAAATATAAGCAGGGCTCGGTAGAGAGGATGTTTTAATTTCTTCTACTTGTGCCTTAATAGTTTGGGTACAGACTAATAGTATTATGGTACTGAATATGGTTGATTCAAAAAAACGCTTCATTTTTCTCTCCTAGTATAAACTACTCAATAAAAGAGAAAAGTACAATTATGTATTGTTTATGGTGATGTTGCTGGATATTTGCATCAAATGGCTGATACAAAGAGTGCAATCACTACTGCCAAACCCTTTGACCGGGAACCTTATTCTTTCACTAGATGACAGGTTTTGTACCAAGTCACACTCGTTACCATTTGGTATGGCAAGTGCTGAAATCGATTTGGCTTGTGTGGTGATATGGTCAATATGCCAGTGGATTTTTTTATCGGTTTTTAGATGACGTTTCAACCGCGATTTAATACCGCCTGATCCATAAGCATTACCGGCGTAGAGATAGGTGCCTTTGGATAAGTTGGTAGTCTGGATTGTTCGTATTTTAGGTGTAACAGGCTGTATTAAATCAATAATCAGCACGTATGCGCCCTTATCATCCTTTAAATGATCAAGCGTATTTTGCGTCACAAAGTTCCCTGTAATATTGTGTCGTTCAAAGAGGGGTTTGAGCGCAAGGTAGGTTGGGCCATTGCTGTACGACATTTTCTTAGTAGGTTGCCTTGATCATATCTGCGCATTTTTCAGCCACCATGATCGTTGGCGCATTGGTATTGCCGCCAATCAGGCGCGGCATAACGCTGGCGTCTGCCACGCGCAGTCCGTCAACACCGATGACTTTTAATTCAGGGTCAACAACACTGTTTGCATTATCCCTTGGCCCCATGGAACAGGTGCCAACAGGGTGATAAATCGTCTCGGCAGCAGCGCGGATATGCCCTAAAAGAGCAGCATCATCATCGATATCCATCTTATTCCAGGGCGCTTTTTCATGCGCGATATATTCCTGTAAGGCAGGGGCTGCAAACATGCGCCGCGCTACTTTTACACCTTCGCTTAAAATACGGATGTCTTCCGCGCTATCGAGGTAGTTTGGATCGATCTTTGCGGCCTCTAACGGATCATTTGATTTAAGGGAAATCGTTCCCCGGCTATGGGGGCGAAGCTGGCAAATATGGATGCCCATACCATGCTCATAACCTTCTTCAAAACCATGCGGCGCGTCCGCCATGCCGAGCAGAATATGGAACTGAACATCGGGGCGCTCTAACGCAGGGTCAGTTTTAATGAATGCACCTGTTGGCAGTACGACATCAGAGAGAATACCCGGTTTTTTCATGAACCATTTGATCATTTCCATGATGCCGCGATGCGGGGCCTGATAACGCAAGAGCGATATGGGGTCCTTAAGATGCGCAGACACGAGGATATCCAGATGATCCTGCATGTTTTTACCAACGCCCATCAGTTCGTGCGCCATATCAATGCCGACTGATTGAATATCATTCGGATCACCAATACCGGATAACTGAAGCAGTTGTGGGCTGTTGATTGCACCGCCCGATAGAATAATCTCGTTATTCACATTGATTGTTTTGACGGTACCTTTCTGTTGTATCTCAAGCCCGCTTGCGCGCTTGCCATCAAAGATAACCCGTCGGGCCATGGTTTCAGAGAGAACGGTTAGGTTCGGGCGATTGAGTGCCTCCGATAGATAAGTGAAGGCCGTTGATTGCCTACGGCCATCACGAATTGTTTGATCGTACCAGCCCACCCCTTCTTGGTTCTTACCGTTAAAATCATCTGTGAAGGGCAGGCCTATCTCATTGCCGGCTTTCAGGAATGCATCATTTAAAACATGTGTTGATGTGCGCTCGGATACCTTAAGAGGGCCGCCGTCTCCATGATATTCGTTGTCTTGTCGCGTGCTGCCCTCAGACTTCTTGAAATAGGGCAGAACATCATCATATGACCATCCGGTACAGCCAAGCTGTGCCCATTCGTCATAATCACGAGCGTGCCCGCGTATGTAGATCATGCCGTTGATTGAGCTTGAGCCACCCATCACTTTGCCGCGCGGCCAATATAGCTCGCGGTTATTGAGGTGCTTTTGCGGTTCGGTCCAATAATTCCAGTTCATCGGGTTTGGCGGCACTAGCTTTGAGATTAAGCCCGGCATATCGACCTTAAGCCCGCCTTTTTTCTTGCCGGCCTCAATTAGCGCGACTTTATAATCAGCGCGTTCGCTCAAGCGTGCCGCAAGCGCACACCCTGCCGAGCCGCCGCCAACAACAATAAAGTCAAAGGTATCATCAGTCATTGGTAAGGTTCCCATCGCTATCTGTTGGCCCAAAGTTATGTTGGGTATGCGGTTTAACTCTCAAGTTTTGTGAGGGTGACCGGAAGTCCGTCAAGGGGCTTGATGATCGGCATCAACTGAAACTTGCTCGTGTAACCAACAGGTAAATCGATAGAATAGTGCGGCAACAAATGCGCAAGGATAACCTTGGTTTGCATGTACGCGAAATGAAGGCCAAGGCACATGTGCGCGCCGCCGCCAAACGGTATCCATGCAAAGCGATGGCGCCCCTTACTATTTTCAGGCGTGAACCGCATCGGATTGAAATCCCCGGGGCTATCCCAATAGTCACTGCTGCGGTGGGTGTAAACGGTACTGATCCCAACCGTTGTACCTTTCGGGATGATATGACCTTTCACCTCAACATCGCGCACGGTTTCGCGTGCGATCGATGGAACGGGCGGATTAAGGCGCAGCGCTTCCTTGAACGCATATTCCAGAAGCGTCATTTGGTTCATTTTTTCATAGGGTAAGCGATCATCATTGAGGCCAAGGTCTTTGATCTCGTCCCTGATTTTATCCTGCCATTCACTATGACGTCCAATTTCATAGACAAGCGTTGTCATCGAGCTTGTGATGGTATCGTGCGCGGCCATCCAGAGGAAAATCATATGGTCAATAATTTCCTGATCAGTGAAACTGTTGCCTTCGTCGTCCTCTGCAATACATAGCTGTGTGAAAATATCATCACCGGATGATTTACGGCGCTCGGGAATTTGGCTGCCTAAAAAATCAACCATATATTCACGGCCTTTAACGCCCTTGTACATCAAACTACCAGGGATTGGCACACGGACAACGCCGACACTTGCCGCAACCATATCAGATAGCGCAGTGTTAATTTTCTCACGTTCAGGGTGGTCCGCGCTTAGGCCCAGAAATACGCTCGATGCCATATCAAGCGATAGCTGCTTGATCGCAGGATAAAAGGCAAAGTGGCCTTCCTTGCCCCACGCCTTGATGCGCTCGGGCATTTCATCGTTCAGGCGTTCCATATATCCGCGCATAGGGCCAGTTTTAAAGGCAGCTGCCATAATATGGCGGTGGGCTTTGTGGTGGTCAAAATCCATTAACATCAAGCCGCGCGGGAAAAGGCGCGAAAGCCAAGGCGCCCAGCCTTTTTCGCTGGAAAAATTCTTGCCCTTATCCATCAGGACAATTTCGTTATAGTCAGGGCCCATCATCTGAACGATGTCGCGGAAGAAACTGTTGGTACGATACAGGTTACCGTATTTCTCGATCATGCCCCGTGAAAACTTGCTGGAGTTTTTCAAAATTGTAAGCGTATGACCAATGAACGGTAGACCAGATTCGCCGGGCAAGTTTTTTAAATTTGCACTCGCCTTGAGTTGTTGTGGTTCAAGTGTATCAGCCATGCCTTACTCTCCCAAATTTTCCCTCATCCAATATCACCATAACTAAACCAATCAGTCCAGTAAATATGTGTGGCATGTATGGAAAAATGTGTAAGGAGTGATCAACTACCTTCAAAACTATAGTGCCGTTCAACCTTGGCAACACGGGTAATGTAGGCGCGGTACCAGCCGTTGCGGCCCGCATTTTGCGCGGCCATATGGTCAGCATTTGCCTTCCAGTTTTTGATGGACGTTTCATCCTGCCAGTAACTCACGGTTATGCCTGTACCGTCCTGGTCATGGGCGCCTTCAAAACCAATAAAGCCCGGTTGTTCAGCGGCAAGCCTGACCATTTCTTCTGCTGTCTGTCCATATCCATCAAGCGGACCATCATGCTGGATGCTCGTGAAAATAACGGCCATGTAAGGTGGGTTAGGGGCTTTTGATAAGCGTTTATCATCAATATTAATGGTCATGATACTTTGTCCTCACTGATAGTTTTACCCACCGTATCCGCCGCCGCCCGGGGTTTCAATTTTTACGCTATCGCCAGCTTTTAAAATCGCATGGTCTGCATACTTCAGTTTCTGTAAAGACCCATCTTTTTTGAGCACAGTTGTTATGCCTTTGGCGCCGTCATGGCCGCCGTTCATGCCGGGTGGGGCATAGTCGCGGTGATTGGAAAGAATAGTCATTTCCATATCTTCGTTAAAGCGAACAACGCGGGTGACACCGTTTCCGCCTTGGTATTTACCCTTGCCGCCGCTTCCCATGCGTATACTAAATTCTTTCAGCATTACGGGATATCGCCATTCTAGTACCTCAACGTCGGTAAGGCGGCTATTGGTCATATGCGACTGGATGGCGTCCGTGCCGGTAAAGCCGTCGCCAGCGCCTGTGCCACCAGCGATCGTTTCATAATACTGATAGGTGTTATTACCAAAGGTGAAGTTATTCATTGTGCCTTGCGACGCCGCGAGTGCTTTTGCCGCGATAAAGAGCGCGTTAGTTATTACCTGACTTGTCTCCACATTGCCTGCAACAACGGCTGCGGGCGGTGTTGGGTTCAGCATACAGCCTTTTGGAACGATCAAGTTAATCGGCTTGAGGCATCCAGCATTAAGCGGAATATCATCACCTGTTAGAACGCGGAAAACATAAAGGGTTGCGGCCTTTGTAACCGCAAGCGGCGCATTATAGTTGTTATTCTGAATGTCGCTCGTGCCCGTAAAATCGACGGTGGCCGTTCGGGCCTTTTTATCAACGGTGATTTTTACCTTTATGACAGCACCGCAGTCCATCGGGTATTCGCATTCGCCGTCGCTTAATTTGTCGATTACGCGGCGGACTGCTTCCTCGGCATTATTTTGAACATGCATCATGTAGGCGCTGACGATATCGGCGCCGAAATCATCAACCAGATGCGTTACCTGCATAACGCCGCGTTCATTCGCTGCGATCTGGGCCTTCAGGTCCGCAATATTTTGTTCAACATTGCGCGTTGGGTACGGGCCGGACTTTAAGGCTTTTATCAAGGTTTCTTCCTGAAATTCACCTTCTTTCACCAGCATGAAGTTGGTGAAACGAATGCCTTCTTCCTCAATTGAGGTGGAGTTTGATGGCATGGACCCGGGCGTTGTGCCGCCGATATCTGCGTGGTGGCCGCGTGACGCCACATAGTATGTTGGGGTCGTATCATCAAGAAAAACGGGCGTGATAACAGTAATATCCGGCAGGTGTGTGCCACCTGCATAGGGATCGTTTAGCATATAAACATCGCCGGGTTTGATATGCTGTTTATTGCCCCGAACAACGGCTGCAACACTGTCGCCCATGCTGCCAAGGTGGACAGGCATGTGGGGGGCATTTGCGATTAGATTACCGTCTGCGTCAAATACGGCGCATGAGAAATCAAGCCGCTCTTTCACATTCACAGAGTGCGCAGTTTTGGCAAGTATTCCACCCATTTCCTCAGCAACTGACATGAAGAGATTGTTGAATACTTCGAGCAAAATCGGGTCGGCAGTGCCAGCCTCGATGTTACTGCGCGACCGTGCCTGATATCGGGATAGCTGCAGCGTATCTTTTTCGTCTACAACGGCTTGCCAGCCGGGTTCTACGAGCGTCGTGCCACCGTTCTCGGTGATGATCGCTGGGCCTTTGATAAAGTGACCGGGCTTCAGGTCATGCCGGTTATGCACCATGGTATCACGCACATCACCGTTCATATACACGTGCTCTATACTGTCAGCTTCGGTTTTGTTGCCAGTTGCGCGTAAGCCAAGAGCTTCGGTTGCACTGCCGCCGATGGCTTCTGCCTCGATAGCTTCAGCAATAATGACTTGCCCGTCTTCGGTAAACCCGAACTGCTTTTTATGCTGCGCCTCAAATGCGGCTATCATTGATTGATAATTGCTTAGTGGTACCGTGAGCGTCGTATCAGTGCCTTGATATTTGGCACGAATTGTTTGATGGAGTGCTTGCTCTTTGATTGCTACGCCTTGGGCCGCGAGGCCATTTTGCGCCTCATGTGATACCTGCTCACTTGCCGCATTAATTGTGGTTGCATCGTCAAGCGCGCATTCAAGCGCTTGCTCCTTAATTACGCGCTGATCCGCAAGGCCCATTCCAAGCGCTGATAAGACACCAGAAAAGGGCGGTACAATAACCTTTGTCATACCAAGTGCATCGGCGACCAAGCAGGCGTGCTGCCCGCCAGCACCGCCGAATGTCAGGAGGGCATATTTTTTGATGTCATGGCCACGTTCCACAGAAACGCGTTTGATCGCACGGGCCATATGCTCAACCGCGACAGCGAGGAAACCCTCTGCGATTCCTTCCAGCGTGAGGTGATTACCAGTTTCTGCTTTGATCGTTGTTTGCAATTTTTTAAAGCCAGCCTTGGTCGCCTCAAAATTTAAGGGCTCGGTTCCATCCTCTCCGAACACGGCAGGGAACAAGTCAGGATTTAGTTTACCAAGCATGACATTACAGTCCGTCACGGTAATGGGGCCGCCGCGCCCGTATGCCGCTGGCCCCGGGAAAGCGCCGGCTGACGCTGGCCCAACACGGAAACGACCATCATGAAAATCGCAGATTGACCCACCACCAGCGGCAACGGTGTGGATATCCATCATGGGAACGGTCATGCGGACACCCGCAACAATCGTGTCAAAAACGCGCTCAAACGTGCCGCCGTAATGGCTAACGTCGGTCGATGTACCTCCCATATCGAAACCAATTAGCTTATTGGTATGGGCGCGTTCGCCCGTTTTCGCCGCACCCACAATACCGCCAGCAGGGCCTGAAAGAACGGCATCCTTGCCTTCAAACGTGTCAGCATGCGCAAGGCCACCATTCGACTGCATGAAATAGAGCGGTGTGTTGCCGATATTGTCTTTAATCTGGTTTACATAGCGCCTGAGGATGGGGGATAGATATGCGTCTGCAACTGTTGTGTCGCCGCGCGGCACCAGCTTCATTAAGGGGCTGACTTTATAGCTTGCTGAAATCTGGGTAAAGCCAATTTCCTTGGCAATGGCGGCTGCTTTTTCCTCGTGCGCTGTATGCCTATATCCGTGAACAAAGGCGATAGCAACGCTTTTTATGCCAGCCTTGAAAGATGCTGTTAAGGCCGCCCTGCATGCTGTCTCATCAAACGGTGTTAAAACATCACCTTCAACGCTCAAGCGCTCTGTTTGTTCTTTCACCTCGACATATAAGGGTTCAGGCCGTGATGGTTTCACGGCGAACAGGTCATCGCGGTGCTGTTGTCCGATCAGGAGCGCGTCCTTGAAACCTTTGGTGATGAGTAAAACGGTTGGCTCGCCGCTGCGCTCAAGGAGCGCATTGGTTGCGACTGTTGTTCCCATTTTGATGGCTTCAACCTGACCCGATGGGAAAGGGCTAGCCTCATCAACTTGCATGATCTCGCGCATCGCGAATACGGCAGCATCCTTATATCGTCCGGGGTTTTCGGATAGGAATTTATAGCTTGTTAATTGCCCTTCAGGATGCTTTGCAATTACATCGGTAAAGGTTCCGCCACGATCAATCCAGAACTGCCATTTTTTATCTGTCATTTTATACCTCGTATTCTGGATTGATCTGTTTTTAGAGCATGTCTTTTCGAAAACTAAAAGCTCTAAAATTGTTTGATGGTGCTGTTCACTACCTGATGACCGAAATATGGCTGAGAGATGAGCAATATTTTAGCCTCATAACGCCATAATATTCGGCATAAACTATATATCAATTTAGGTGGCTTCTTACTGAGTTTTGAGATTTTTTACAAATTTTATCTTATTTGACTGCTGCAAAAAACTTGTTTCTGTAAGGGAGTGAATTTCTGAGGTTGTATGGCTGTAACCCGCAGATTTACTTGCCTAAATTCTTATGCGTTAGTTTGTAGAGCAAGCCTGATCACGTATTATTATGTACAACTTATTGAGGTTATAAATATATCGGTAGATGTGAGGGTGTAGCTGACATGTCGTTCTTTTATTGTGGTTAAATTAACCACAGTATTGATGATATGAAAGGATTTATAATGGCTTTAGAAGTTTGGAGTGATGAAGTTAACGCTGTCATAGTATTTGGGCAGGATGACGAAGTGTTTGAGGCAAGTGATCGTGCTGAATTATTTCAGTTTAGCGAAAATAGCGGTGATGATGTCATTCGCGGTTTTGATGCAGAAAATGATATAATCGATCTGGCAGACATTGATATCGATGAAGGAGAGTTAACATCTGAAATAACGGAGGAAGGGTTTCTGTTTTCCTGGGATGGAGGCAGTGTCTTATTGGAAGGGGTGTTTGAAGATGTATCCCATCTTGCTGTCATAGCAACAGACGGTGAAGATACTGATATCATTTTTACCGGCAGCGGTTCTGATACAATCATTGTATCTGATACATCGAATGCCGTAATCGTTGGCTTTGATACAGAAGAAGACAATGTTCAGATTAGTAGCGCGTCATCTGACCCGGAGGCTCTTTTGAACAGTTTAACTGTTACCGCTGATGATACTGGGGTTACTCTTGGTCTTGGGCAGGTAGATACATTCTTAATCAATGTTTCCGATACCTCGTTTATTAGTGAAATTCAGGCAGTGGATTTCAGCAGTCTTTTTTAAACGCCAACATTTGTTTTAAAATAAGCATTTGTTTTAACAAGGAGTATCTGGTTTTTTGATTTTACTACGGCGTAAGGGCCTGCGCCGATAGGTGAAATTATAGGAAGTTAAAACTGTAGGGATTGTATTAATATTCACTATACGTTTACTATGGATTTGATCATACCTATCTTTTTAACAGCCATGCTTCTTAAAAGTGCGAGCTATCAGTGGGTCAATATCGATGTAATATTGGCTTTAACCTTTTCAATATTTGTATTTCTTTCTTAATTCAGCTATTCTTGGTGTGTCTTGGGGATCGGATACTTAACCAATGAATAAATATATTTTGTTTGGATTGGTGTTAATCCAACATTTATTCTGTGTTGCTGTATTGGGTGATGAGCTCAGTTCAGATAAAGTTCGTGTCATTACTGGTGGCTACGAGGCTGAGCTTGCACGCATTAATAGAACACCCCTTAAAGGGCCACGAACAGATGCTGTGAAAGCTTTTGTCGATCTGGCAGCTATTCCCTATTCGATTGAAATGGTAATTTGGAATCGGGCTATGAAGCAGGTTAAAGCCGAGCCGAGAACACTAATATACCCTTTGACACGTACAGTTGAGCGCGAACACTATTTTGATTGGATCAAGGAAATTGATACCCACACTTATCATTTGCTTGGGAAAGCCGAAGTGAGGGCCGAAATTTTATCCAAGGAAGATATCATTTCGGGAAAGTATCTCGCGATATGTGAAGCGGCAACCAGTAACTGTGATGTCCTCAAACAGTTTGGTTTCCCTGATAGAGCGATCATTCGTGTGACAGGTCAAAATGCTCAGACCATGTTAAAGTTAATTCTTGATGGACGTGCCAGTTTTACAATGGAAGATGTTGAGTTTTATCACGCCTATGTTTCTGATAGCGACAGGGATAAGCTGGTGAAGATCGGTGATTATAGCATCACTCAAAGAGATTATCTGGCCGGATATAAAACCGAGGAAACTTTAAAGCAGCATTTGATGCGTTTTAGCGATCAATAGATAGGTGTATCTATTGATTTTCGTGTGTGTCATTTGCGAATATCAGCCTGTACTATAACCATATAGAAAGCGGTTTGAAGCAGCTTAGCATGTTGCAGGGGGCACTGTTTATAATCTCTGATACATTTCGAATTTTAATCTGGTTCAATCTGTTTGTAAGCCTGTCAGGATACAAGCTTGAACCTGACAGATGTAATACACAGAAGTATCAGAGGTGATTATACAGGCCTTCTTATAACGACAAATCGTTTGCCAGCTTTTTTATAATATACGCCGTTTGATACGAAATATCTGTTCTGCTTAACACGAATAACTTTTCGGTTTGTGGGTAATAAATTCACGCTGATGCCAACTGGCGCGGTGGCTACCCGGAAATGCCCTTGATAGGGCTGATAAAATACACCTGCATGTATATAGTAGGGCGCACCTTGAAACCTTATGAAAGTATATCCCGTTGGTAAGGTAGTGAGTATTTTCGTTTTTTGAGCTTTATACGCACGCGGTTTGCTGTGGGGGTGATGGGGGGCGGCACTGGCATTCATAGATGAAATGATAATTATGGCTGTTAATATTACAGTTAGTTTGATTGATTGCATGTCTAAACTCGCTTTATTATTTTTTATCCTGTGCCAATAGTACGTAGCGATATGAATATTCCCTTCGAATTATTTTCTGTGGATTTTAAGAAATTGTTTAATCATGCAATCCTAACAGGCTTGATATGGTGCACCTTGAAAGGCGTAGTGGTTAGTTATTCACTTACAGACCAGGATATATTGAGTGGTTTGAGTGCATCAAGATATTCCTTCAGCGATAAAAGGCCCATGCAAGGCATTGCCCCACTTATATCAAGGGAACCATTAGCCAGTTTAGACGTGATAAGAATTGCAGGCATACAGGGGATGTAGGGGCCATCTCCTGCTTCGGCTATTAATTCAAAGGTGATGTTTTTGGTGTTTCCAGAACGATCGGTTCCCAATATTTTCATGAAAAAACCGCTGTTATCACTTCCAAAGGCATCGAAAATGCGCGAAGTTTTTAGAAGAAACGGTGCAATTTTATCAAGGGAAGGAAACAGCTTTAGCCGCCTTAGCCACGTCATGGCCCATAACCCAATATGAATGAAAGGGATTTCCAGACCTGCGTAGAAACGTACAGTCTTTAAAGTGGGATACCGATCGGGAAATAACGCAAGATCAGGGATGTCGCAGTTGCCAAGCAACCGATTACCGAGTTTTTTGAATTTGTAGCTTGTTAGGCCTTGCCAACCATATATATGGCGCATTTTGCCATTGATTTTGGTCGTAAACGGTTCACCTGCATATGATAAAACAGCTTTTGTTGTCGCGAGGCCTCTATTGGTATGCTGGGCCGTCGATATACCGTATTCTATGGCTGTAAGTTCGTCGAATTCACGTTTATAATGATCGAGCAAACTGGAAGATAAGCACGGGACCGAACTCGCGCCGCTTATAATCAATACTTTCTGCGCATGGGCGGCTTGATCAAGTGAATTTATTTGTGAAACAAAATCCCGACCGTCCGCTAGGTCTATATAATGACACTGATGCTTGATACAGGCCTCTGCCACAAAGGCGGTCTGGCCTTGAAAGGGGCCAGAGGTATGAATGACGATATCGGGTTGTGCAGCCTTAAGGGCTTGATCTAAATCACCTTCTATATCCATTTGAAACGGGATCGGCGGGTTTGCGGCACCAAGCGATGTACACAGTTCTTCAGCTTTAGTGCTTGAGCGGCCAGCGATGATCAACTTGATGTTGCTGTTAGTGGCCAGTTGTTTGGCTATGTAGCTGCCAAAATTACCGTACCCACCAATTATCAGAACGCGTTTAATCACTAATTGGCTCCATCTCAAACTCACCTCGGTACTCGTATATCTTGCCAAGCAACCAATGATTTATTTCAACAAACATCTTGAAACGGGTTTCGGAAACGGCCTCTTCTTCGGCATGAATATGGCCAATCAACCAAGTTAGCGGTAAGGGGATTAAGCGCCCGAATAGTTTTATGGAAAATCCATTGTGGGAGAGGGTGACTTTGTTATTAGCCCATGAAAATTTAGATTGCCAACACAGTCCCATTTTCATTGCTTCGGTAACTTTATTATCGCCTGTTGGAATCATTTCTGAATGGAAGATATAAGGTTTATTATCTTTAAGATGAAATGTACGAACAAAATGCAGATTTCTGTTGTTTGGATCGCTTTTGAATACAACAGTTACTGGAATGTTAGCTTGGTTGGCAATTGGTATACCCCCCAAGAAGGTGTGATAAAGGGGCAAGCAGGCGCATCAGAATATGCGCTTTTACCGACATAGTACCACGGCACGAATAGCTATCGTTTGAATAGGGTTTATTGGCGTAATGTTTATGCATAACAGGAGGGAGTTTATCCCAGTCATTGCCAAAGATTGATTTGAAAATAGGATCGTATGTCATAGAGGTTTTGCGATCATTAGATAAAATATTACGATAAGCCCAATGAATGCAGGCCAGCCAAGCCAGAACCATATTTTGAATAATTTGCCGTACTCAGGGGGCACAGGTGTGTTTGTTTGCCTACATTCAATAAGGATATTCTTAAGTTTGATCTGAATCCAGACAACCGGTAGCCAGCATAAAAGAGCAATAATATAAAGCATATAGGTTATTTTTAGCCACAGTTCCAAGGGGTCGTATCCAGCTATCCAGATAAGGGCCACGCCTGATATTGGCTGCATAATACCTGCCGGTAATGTAAAAATATAATCGGCGATTACTGTGTTCTTTGCTGCATAAAGCCGTTCATTGATATTATCCGTAAACAGCGAACGATACATGAAAAAGGCAGTTCCCATTCCAGTTCCGAAAAGAATAGTTGCGCTTATAATATGTAGTATTTTGAATATAGTATACCAATCCATAAGTTGTATCATGTAACCGCCTGAAGACCTTGTCAAAAGAAATGAAAAGCGATGTGATACGCGAGCTGTTATGTCGCATGATGAGCGTTGCAGGCGCGCTTAAATTCAGTTAATCAGGCTATGAAAATAAGGTAGAGAACAAATCTTATGCAGATTTTTATTGATGCGGATGCATGCCCGGTGAAAGAAGAAGCGCTTGCCGTTGCCTATAGGTATAAGGTCAAGCTTTTCCTCGTTTCCAATCAGTGGTTAAGATTGCCGGTTGGTGATAATGTTGAAAAAATTGTTGTAAATGATGGTTTTGACGCAGCCGATGACTGGATTGTGGAAAAAGCGGGTGAAGGTGATGTTGTTGTCACCGGGGATATTCTGCTTGCTTCACGGTGCTTAGAGAAAAAGTCCGAGGTAATTGGCCATAATGGAAAGCCGTTCACTAGCGATAATATTGGGATGGCGGTTGCGATGCGTGAATTGAAATCGCAGCTTCGTGATATGGGCGAAGATAAAGGGTACAATAAATCCTTCACAAAGGATGATCGGTCCCGTTTTTCCAGCGCTCTTAATCTTATCGTAGAAAAGGCGATTAAGTCTGACCAGTGAAAAGCTCCGCAAATTTACTGACGGCTATACAGATGTTTGTACAGGCAGATTTATTGGCGAAACTTTTGAGATATTAATTCTATTAATTAGAAGAGTTGAGCCATAATCATACCGATGCCGATCAGGCTGGCGAACCATGCGAGCGGTCGAACCTTTGGTACTGCTGCCAGGTAAAGCCCTGCATGAATGATGCGTGCGATTAAAAATATCCATGCCCCCATAACTGTATAATCATTTGAAATGCCAGCGGCGTTCGCAATCAATATGGTTGGTGCAAAGAACATCATATTTTCCAGCATGTTATCCTTCAAGCGTGTTGCGCGTTTCCTGTATAGGCTAGGTTCAGGCAGGTTGTCACGCGGCCCGGCTTGTGCTTCTGCGCCGTTTTCACGGATGGCGCGCGCGGCAGGTATTACCACCAAAATAAATGTCAGAATAACACTATACAGTAGGATAGTAAGCTCGGTGGTCATTGACCCGGTTAATGATGCTAAATTCATGGTTCTCCCCTTCATTGAACGCCTAATCATATGTAAGCTTATGGTATATTTCTGAGTGTGGAAAGCGTGTAAATTTTACTGCTGTATCTCCCTTTTCTCGTTGGAGAGAAAAATGGATACTTTATTTGTTATTGTAGGCTAAGGAAGTGGTAGGCGAAGATATCCGTAGTTTTGTCGTTGGAAAACTGATCATGATGATAAGTCGTTGCCGGAAATGGTTTTCCTGAAGTGTTTCTGGAGGTATCGGAGCTTAAAATAGATAATGAAATAATAGAGGTTATTTTTCAGGCAACCACTGGCTGATGAATTTTATACTGTTGCCGCCCATGACTTTCCGAATATCTTCCGATGTAACATTAAGGGCAAGTAATTCAGCCGTTATGGCATGTAGATCATCAGCTGCGATGCTTTCAGTGGCTCCGTCCCAGTCTGAACCGAGGGCGAGGTGATCGCTGCCAACAAGTTCAATTCCATATTTGATCATTGCGGCAATTGATTGTGGTGATGGGTCGCAAACTGCACCGTCCCAAAAGCCAAGGGCAATAAGACCGCCCCTGCCTGCAATTTCTTTCATTAAATCGTCAGGGTAATTCCGAGGGCTGTCGCAGTAACCCTTTAGGCCAGTATGGGATATGACAACAGGGCGTTTGGTTATCGATAGCACGTCGCGGGCCATTGCTTCTGAGGCGTGTGCGAGGTCGATGATCATTTCCCTTTCATCTAAGTGTTGGATGGCCTCTTTGCCAAAATTGCTAAGGCCGTTGCCATTTTTACCGTGCAGAGAGCCACCAAGCTCATTATCAAAGAAATGGGTAAGGCCAACCATACGGAAACCGGCATCATACATTTTGTCAATATTCTTGATATCGCCCTCAAGCGGGTGGCCACCTTCTGTGCCAAGGAGGGCTCCAATCGGTTTAACCTGTGAAGTGGAGCGATGGCGATTGATTAGAAATTCTTGCAACTCGGCTTTGGAGCGTATCCATTGCAGGCCACCATTTGATGTATTTATGGCGGTGTCGAGCCTGGTCGCTTGATAAAGGGCGCGTTCTAGCAAGCTTGTCCAGGTTCTGATTGGCCAGCCTTGGGCGATAACCAATGACGTAATGCGGTCACTGTCTGCACTATTTTCCTCATAGTTTTGGCCTTCTGGTGATTTTGTAACCGTTGTAAACATTTGAATGGCAACGTTGCCATCGTTTAATCGTGGTATGTCTACATGCCCAAAGTCATGACGTTTTAGCGGGTCTCGGTTCCACAGGAATGTGTCGGCATGCCAATCCATGATCAGCATGTCTTTGTGAAGTGTACGCGCGTCGATTGGAACGACAAAAGGATCGTGAGGCCAGATTTTGTTTGTTGTTTTATCGATGTAGCTTGGCAAAAATAGACGTGCTGTTATGCCTGCCAGAAGGATAAAAAACCCTAGCCCTATAATCGCTTTGACAAGTTTTGACATTCACGCCCCTTTTGAAATCTGGAACAGGCTAAAAAAGGAGTGCTCAAATTGCAAGGTTTTTGGTGTAATAGCAGCTCTATCACACCAAGGTAACTATGCTGGTGATCTTTATATTGTGCTTTTACTATGTTTCTGGGCCTTGGTGCTTTGTTTTTGAATAGCTTCAGCGATGCGGTAACAGAAGATAGCAATCAGGCTTTTCATACCACGTTCATCTATATAGGTATCAGGTTTGGGCCTTAGGCCGCGAATTTCTTTAAAAAGGTCTGTAGTAATTTTCCTTTTAAAGAGAATTGTACCATCACGATTGAATATAGTAAGATGGGCCTGTATCGATGTATTTGCGGATGAGGCACATAGTTTTGAATTACACGCAAGGTCACTACTGATTGCTTTAAGCCCATAATTTTGTACCTGTAGACGTTTGATATGTATGGTGTAGCGAGCATTCGTGATATCCAATTTTTTTAAATATCCACCAACTAGTATCGGTATGATTTTATCAATATCAAAGCTTTGAATGCCTTGCATATCGTCATAATCATAGAAAGGGTTAATTTTTAACCTGCGTCTTCGTAATTCACGTTTATCATAAAGTGCCTCAAGGTTTGCAATACTGTTAATATATCGACTAAGTCGTTTGCTGAAAGTAACAGTGCCTTGTATTGATGGTATTGCGTCTGAGGCGATTTGTGGCTTAGTGCGGTTTATTTCTTTTAAACCTTGGGGCAGTTGCGATGAAATAGTATCCACATAGGCTATTGCTGCCTTATGAATTTCATATGGGTGTACATCAGGGGTGTTGGGTGAATATTGTAGGGAAGTACCATTAAAGGATGCTGGATATGTTATCGCGTTTTCTGGCGGTAACGATTGATAATCAGCCAGTGACAGGCTTGGGTAATCATACCTTGCATTGAGTATTGTTTTAGTGTTTTTGGATTTTGACTCAGCAGTATTTATAGAGTTTTGGCTGTTAATTTCGAGAATATGAAATTGATTTTCTATTTTTTGCGCTAAAACATTAATGTTTGGGACCATAAGGGCCATCAGCAATATACTGACGCTCATGGCGCTATGTTTTACAAGCGCTGTATAGCTAGGCGGGGAAAACGATGTTTTTAATATCTGGGTCACCCTTGCGCGCAAAAGTGATGTGTTTTCTGCCATCGCGGCATGCAAGCTAGCATCATGTGTTTTATAGCCTGAAATGTTTTTGGCACAGGTGTATAGCGTCTCAGCAAAACTATATGGTTTACGAGTATAATTTACCGCCCATGTGTCTGCATTAAACTCAGCAAGTGCAACTAATCGTTTACGTGATAGCCGAAATAAAGGCTGAAAGAAAAAGACCTTTTCAATAATGCTTGTCGCCAAAAGCATGAAAGGGTCTTTGCTTGCAATATGGCCAAATTCGTGGGCAAGCAAACTTTCTAGCTGTTGGTGTGGGATATCGGAAGCTATCGCCCAGATAGGTAAACATATTTCATGATTTGATATGCAAATCGGGCTTTTGAGGGTATGAGAAAATGTTAACCTGATATGACTTGTTAATCCGGCCTTTGCCATAATTTGTGTTGCAATTTTATGAGCTGAATTATCGGCTGGTAATTGATGGCGCTGCCCTATTGCCCTTAGGCTGAAACGGTAATTGACACAGAATAAGAGAAGGCCGATACTTATAATAGTTATCCATGCCAGAGTGAGGATATCACCTTGGGTGATTATCGATTTCTGAGGATAATTATCAAGCGAGGCAGGCGTGTTGGGTATATCATTGACCTGCCTCGCTCCCCCAATCAAAGATTTTTGATTGAAAGTTTCTGGTGTCGGTACTTTTTGTTGAATGTTGTCAGGCTTAGTAACATTGCTCCCAAAGGCATTAGACTTTAGCGATTGGATGATGGGTGATGTTATTTCGGTTTGCAACTCAATCAGGTTGATTGGTGCTAGTGATAAAGGAAGTAATGTCAGGAAACATGCAATATACCCTGTCTTCCAAGCCGTTTTCTGAATAGCGGGTGTTTTAAGAAGTTGCAGTTTTTCCAGGCCCCATATCGTGCTTAATATAAGTGTACTACCAATAAAAAATTTGGCAAAAGTGGCAAGAAATATCGAACTTGTTATAAGGTCAGTAAAAATCAGATTTTGCATTACTCATCCTCTGGTTTTTTATGATCATCTAAAAGGGTGCGAATATCCTTGAGGTCTGTATCACTGAAATCATTTTCACGAACCAGATGAGCTAGAAGGTCCGCCGCATTACCCTTAAATAAAGTTGATACGAGCGAAGATACCATGGTTTGCTGTACATTCTCTTCGTTAACGATAGCTTTGAAGATTCGTTGTCTGCCACGAGTTTGTGATGTAAGGGCACCTTTTTGTTCCAGTCGGGTTAATATTGTCCCGACAGTGGTGTGTGCTAAGCCGAGTTCGGCTACGTGCTGTTGAACCTCTTTAGCTGACCCTTCACCAAGTTCCCAAAGTGCTCGAATAATTTTATATTGCTGGTCGCTAAGCTTAATGCTTTTAGACATGTGCGCTCCTAACATCTACATCTGTAGTAGTTATATGCTACACATGTAGTAGATTGTCAAGGCAATATACACTTTAAAGTTTTAAGATGTTGTTTTTGAAAAAAACCTTACAGCAATTGCCGTAAGGGATATCATATTTTGTTGTCGGTTTTATTGCTTTTCAACAATCAGGCTGCCAATTGAATACCCTGCACCGAAGGAGCAGATGATCCCTCTATCACCCGCTTTTAAGTCAGCCCGGTTTTCGTGAAAGGCCAGAATTGATCCAGCACCAGCAGTATTGCCATATGTATCTAATACTGTTGGCGCTTCGTGTGCTTCAGGTTCACGGCCTAACAGTTTCTTTGCCGCATACATATTCATATTGATGTTGGCTTGATGTAGCCACATGCGGGATAGGTTATCGACAGTAAAATTCAGCCCGGATAATTGACGGGTGATAAAATCGGTCACAAGCGGTAAAAGCTCTTTAAATACCTTTCGACCTTCCTGGACGAAGAACATATCATCCCTAAACATGCTATCGTCATCCAGACGGGTCATGGGGCCATAGTTAGAGCGAATGTTATTAGAGAATTGGGTCTCTGCCATTGTATCGAGAATAAGCCAGCTCTCACGGCCTTCTTCTACAAGGTCTGCACGCTCCAGTACAACGGCGGTTGCAACATCACCAAAGATAAAATGGCTGTCACGGTCGCGGTAGTTTACCATTGTCGAAAAGATTTCCGGGTTAATCATTAAAACGCGTTTTGCGATGCCGCTTTTGATGGCATTCACTGCGTTGATGATACCATATGTGGCTGACGAGCAGGCCATAACCATATCTATCGCTGAACCTTTGGTTCCAAGATGATGTTGGATTTCAATACCAATTGCAGGGAAAGCCCGCTGCATAACAGCGCTTGAACATACGATTTGGTCGATGTCAGTTGCATCCAGACCTGATTGTTTTAATGCTGCCTTGGCTGCTTCAATGCCCATATGTGCTTGCAGGCACGGATCTTCGAAAGTACCATGACCACCTTCTGGCATCTTGGATATCATTCGATTTAGGTCCATTACACCTTCAACATCTACAAGGTTTCTTGATTTAATACCTGATGCTTTTTCTACAAACGCTGCGCTTGAATATTGTTTTGCAGTAACGAGGCCAGCCTCAATGTCTGCTTTATGTTCTTCATTGAATTGATCTACATGAGCATTAAAGGCTTCGACCAATTCTTCATTTGTAATTTTGTTGCCAGGAACAAATGTACCGGTTCCTGTTATTGCCACATCAACCATTTAATCGACATCCCTTTTGTTTATGTCATCAGGCTATTGTACCATCTATGTGCAAGCATGATTCAGGCACGAACGCATAGCTATATAGGCTTTTATGCAATAGTCCAAGCCTGTTTCATGGTAACATTTCACTTTATTGAATGTGAGCGAGATTATTAAAAATAGACTGTGCTCGGAAAAAAGACTGTGCTAACAAGCTATTATGTCTATTTGGGGTAAAATAATTGGAACAACTGCAGGAATCGCCCTGGGTGGGCCGCTTGGCGCCCTTATTGGCCTTAGTTTAGGGGCGGCGGTTGATGCTGGAATCGAGAAAACCACTGAGAGCGATGGTGCGGGCACACGAAACATCACTTTTACTATTGGTGTTATAGCGCTTGCAGCAAAAATGGCCAAAGCTGATGGCCGCGTTACTCGTGATGAAATAGATGCCTTTAAGGCAATTTTCAGAGTACCCGCAGAGGAAATGAAGAATGTCGGGCGTGTATTTGATATGGCGCGTCAGCATACGGCTGGTTTTGAAGCCTATGCCCGTCAGGTTGAAAAAACCATGCACGGAAACAAAGGCGTATTAACGGATTTGCTGGACTCGTTATTTTATATTGCGAAAGCTGACGGCCACGTTCACCCAAAAGAGCTTGAATATATCAAGATTGTTGCCGGTATATTTGGTCTGACTGGTATTGAAATCCAATCTTTACTTGATCGTCATGTTGGGCCGGACCCTGAAAGCCCATATACTATCCTTGGTGTATCTGCCGATATCAGCGATGATGATTTGAAAAAGCGGTATCGTGCCTTGGTTAGAGAGACCCATCCGGATCGTATGATTGCAGAGGGTGTGCCGAGTGATTTTATTGCTGTGGCGACGCGCCGCGCTGCTGAGATTAATTCTGCCTATGATAAAATTATGGCGGAAAGGTCAAAAGCCTGAGATAATACTATCTATAGGTATCAGTTTTCTCTGTCAGTTCAGTCACCCAGTTTAATTACTCTTGAAAGCATTATTTATGGCATTTCGCGATATTCTGTTGGTTATTATCGTCAATATTGCGTGGGGGTTAAATTTCATTGCAGTGTTATTTGCGGTCGAAGACTTTCCTCCGCTAATGGCTAATACGGTTCGTTTTATTAGTGTTGTAATATTTTTACTGCCTTTTTTGAAAATAATACCGGGCCGGATGAAAGATATGCTGATTATTGCCTTTGTAATGGGGGTTGTGCATTTTGGTGCAATATTCATTGGTATGAGCAAAACTGAAGAGGTCAGTTCGATTGCAATAGTTGGTCAGCTTAGCGTGCCGTTTGCTACCTTGATGTCTGTATTAATGCTTGGTGAAAGCGTTGGTTGGAAGCGTGTTGCAGCCATTCTCTTAAGTTTTGCTGGGGTTATTATTTTGGGGTTTGACCCTAAAGTGTTTGGATATATTGATGCCGTTCTCTGGATAGTTTTCTCCAGCTTTGTTTATGGTGTATCAACGGTTCTAATGCGCCGCCTCAAGGATGTTAGAGCAAATACAACACAGGCATGGATTGCAGTTGGCGGTATTGTGGGTTCCCTGACACTGTCGTTATTGTGGGAAGCCGATCATATTAACGTTATACAAACCGCCAGTATGACTGCATGGGGCGGCGTTTTGTATAGTGCGATCGGCTCTTCTATCATTGGTCACGGGGGTGTTAATTATCTCCTTAGAAAATATGAAGTGTCTGTTGTGGCGCCGTATTTGTTGATGACCCCATTTTTTGCCATATTAGGTGGTATAGTGTTTTTGGGAGAAGAACTAACCTGGCGGGTTGTTCTTGGCGGCGCCATGACTTTGCTGGGTGTACTTGTCGTCACACTGAGGAATAAGGCAAGAGTTGAAGAGCAACTGAATTAATAGTTTGACCGTAATCATATATACAAAATTCATTGAAGATAATCATGATTATTCAACAATATTTATCGCCTAATTATAATGACCGGCCGGTGGGAATTGTGCCGGATATGGTTGTGCTTCATTATACAGGAATGCAGTCTGCCAGTGTTGCCTTGGCGCGTTTGTGTGATCCGGTCTCTGAAGTTTCTGCCCATTATATGATTGATGAAACCGGTAATATTCTGGAACTTGTCCACCCGAGTAAACGTGCGTGGCATGCTGGAATTTCTTCTTGGGCTGGCCGTGAGAATCTAAATCATTATTCAATTGGAATTGAGCTTGTTAATCCGGGCCATGAGTTTGGTTATACTAACTTTCCTGGGGAACAGCTTGCAAGTTTGCTCGATCTCTTGAAGCAATTAGCGCAGGATTTTGATATAAAACGCTCTATGTATGTAGGGCACAGTGATATCGCACCGGATCGCAAAGAAGACCCTGGTGAAAAATTCCCGTGGCAAATGCTGGCGCATAAAGGATTTGGTATTTATTGCAACAAAGATGGCTCAGGTCATGAAACTATTTTGAGTGATCAGATGGCCAATGATGAAATGCTGCGGCAGAAAATAGTTCAGTTGCAAAATAATCTGCAATTTGTCGGGTATAAACTTGAAAAAAACGGGCTGTATGATCAGCAGACAAAAGCATGTGTTACGGCATTTCAACGGCATTGGCGTCAAAATTATGTGACGGGCGTATATGATACTGGCACTGACATGGTACTTAATGATATAATGTATCAATATAATATTATGAGCGACTGAGTATTCAAACATCCTGTCATTAATAAGTATGGTGATAGAATGTTTGAATGAAGCTTCACGTTTGTGGGACGAGGATAATGAAAAAAATATTTTTGACAGCAGTATCAAGCTTAAGCCTTTTGACTACAACGGCTTTAAGCGCGCAAAACGGCGTTGCATCTAGCCATAAACCCAATGAATTTACCGTGGCATGTTTAAAAGAGTTATCGCGTGACTGCGCGATATCTGCGTCAATGCAGACGGTTATCGCGGAAGAGCTTGGGCTTGAGCGTGCAAAAGTGTTGATTGGTGTTGCACGTTCGTTGATCGCGATTAACGATACCGAGCGCGCAATCCAAACACTTAATCTAGCGTTGGAAGAAGCTAGAAGTGTGCGCCTAACGCTAATAACGCGTGAGAAAATCAAGGAAATTGCCCCTTTGTTAGCAAAGGCCGGAGAATTGGGTTCTGCGCTTGAGCTTATACAAGAATTACAGATTGATTCTGTACGTGATCGCACGTTAGAGGCGATAGCAGAGGCGGTTGCAGCTAAAGGTAATCTCGATAGTGTTATGCAGGTAACTGCAAATATGAAAAACCGGATCCGTGCCTTTTGGAAAAATGCATCAGCCTATATCACCGTACCGGTTGATCAATTATCTCAAAGTGACATAGCGGCATTTGAAGAGCAGGTGCGGTTGCTCGAGAAACCTGAAGCAAAATACCGTGGTATTATTTATTTGGCAGTTATCGCCAGCAGGATGGGGGATATAACACGCCGCGATGCGCTTCTTTTGGAAGCAGAAGATTTATTTCCCGCTGTTGTTGGGATAAGCCAGCGTGCAAGGGCTGCTTTACAGCGGCTTCAGGCGATGAATTCAGCAGGCCTGGAGCCTGAATTGGTGCAGGCGTCTTATGAATTTGCCAAATTGCACGGGTCGCGCCTGCGTGGTAGCGAAGTTGCAGACTTTGCCAAGGCTATTGGGGCTGTTGAGGCAGATATAGGTCTTACGGTTGAGGCCGTTAATCGATTACCTGTTTTTCAAACACCTGAGCAAAAAGCAGAGTATCTATCAGGTCTTGTCGGAAATGCCGCCGAAGGGCTTGCCCTTGCATATGTCGCCTCATTAGAGGAACTTGCCGTGATTGAGGGCGTGTATGAACGTGACCTAGCGCGTCTGTCATTACTTGAGGGGGCGATTGCCAACAAGTCGCCTGATCTCGCCGTTCCTATTATTGAAGCATTGGAAGACGATGATAATCAGGCGCTTGGTTTGGCTTTGTTAGCAGCAATTATTGAATGATTCTATATCGCCTTTTGGGTTTGAGGGCTTGCTAAGGCTGATGCGTTATGAGGTTCCGCACTACCACGCGGTGCAGAAACTGGGCGCTTACGCGTCAGCCATATGAAGGCTGCCGGTGCGAAATAGAAACTTACGATCATTGATAGAAAAGCACCGCCCGCGATGGCAACCGCAAAAGGAGGCCAGAAGGCACCGCCCGCCAAAATAAGCGGCATGAAACCACCAACCGTTGTTAAAGTTGTTGAGAAAATATGACGGCCCGTTTTCATAACACCGTGCACAACAGCGTCAGCATCGCCGCCTCGCGCAGCCTCAATACCACGCAGTTCCGATAGGATGACAATAGCTGCATTGATTGCGAGGCCGACAAGGCCCATCAGGCCAAAAATAACAACAAAACTGAGCGGGTAGTTGAAAAGCCATAATGAGAATAATCCCAACCCACCAGCTTGAACTGCGGCTGCAAAAGTCACAATTGCCATCCTGAAACTGTTGAATGTCAACACAATTGCAAGGATCATCATAACAACGAGCATGCCAGCAGTGCCGAATAGTTTTCCAACGGCTTCGTTGCGTTTTTCGCTCTCACCGCCAAACTGAATTTTATATCCGGGAGGTACTGTAAAATTGCGGGCCGCAATACGTTCCTGAAGGGCCTTGAAGCCGACCTCTGGTAAAACACCAAACTCCAGATAGGCTTGCACCTTGTTCATGCGCTCATTGTTGAAATGGGATATGGAACCCACTTTGGTGCCAAGTTCCACATCGGCAACCGCTGATACGGGTATATCGGCGAATGACTGATCTTGTTCCAATTCCTGATTGATGCCGATTAGGTTCATGTCTGCAATTGAAGAAATATCCTGTCGGCGTGCACGTTCAGCGATTAGACGAATAGGAACCTGTTGTGTTTCCTCAATCAGGAATGATGTGGTGATACCGTTTGTGAGCGCTTGAAGCTGGCTTTCAACATCACTTAACGTCAGGCCTGTTGTCGAAACATCATCTTCGCGGGCGTTTACGGTGATCTGTGGGCGCCCCGGCTTAAGAGATGTGCGCGTGTGCGTGACATTTGGTATTGTTGCTACAATTTCCCTTATTTCGTCTCCTAATTCCTGTAATACGGCGAGGTCAGGGCCAAGCACACGAACCTCTAAGGGAGCTTGAATTGGGGGGCCGCTTCCAAACTCGCGTACTATAATCATTGCCTCTGGTACAAGGAATGATAGGTCGTCTTGCAGGGTCGGAATAAGCTCTGGAATATCGTCGAAATGGCCTACGGTTACGATCGCTTCAGCCGCACTAACAACGCGGTCGTTAGAGGCTATCATGCTGTAATAAAATTTTGCAGGCCGTGTCCCGATAAACCAATGTGCATTTTCAATGACTGGGTAATTAGCAAGCTTGGCATGAATATGTTCTACAGCGCCGCGTGTTTCCTCAATAGAGGATTGGGCTGGCATGGAAACCTGAATTCGGAACTGGTTTCTATCGCTAACAGGGAAGAATTGCTCTGTTAGTTGGCCGGCAAGCGCAAAACCCAAGAGGGGAATACCCATTGCGATTACCATCGACCTCAGGGGGCGTTTGACTGACCATTGCAGTGATGCCTCAAACCAGCGAGCGAGTGCGCCCCCTTTAATGCCATCACGCCACCATACGCGGCCTTCAGGCTTGGATGCTATTGTGTTGTCATCAGGTTTTCGCCCTTCAACAACACGCCCTGCGACTGCGGAAATAATAGTGAACGCAATAACATATGATGCAACAAGCGAAGCAATGACAGCAGCAGGCACACCTATGAGGAAATCACCAGCATTACCGGGCATCAATATCAACGGCATAAAGGCGATAATGGTTGTAAGGGTACTGCCCATCAAGGGAAGCCACAGTTTTCGGACCGTCATGGCAACTGACCGTGAACGCCCAATCCCTTTCAAACGTAGTTGTTGTATTTCGTCTGTTATAACGATTGCATTATCAACCATTATTCCAAGAGCGACGATTAATCCGATAACCAGAACTTGCTCGATACGCATACCAAAAAGATGGGTAATTGCGAGCGCAGCCAAAAGGGTAAGCGGCAGTATCGACGCTGATACAATGGACGCACGCCAGCCAAGTGATACAAATAGGACAACAAGAACAACAAGCGCACCAACAGCAAGGTTGGACATTAAGTTATTCAGTCGTTCGTCCGCATATAAACGTTGGTCAAAGATACGCTCCAGTTTGATTGAAGCTGGAAGCGTTTCACGGGTAGTTTCCAAAAGTTTGCCAATATCTTCGGACCATGCGTCGATGCGCGAGTCTTCAAACATACGGGCTGCAACAACTACACCGTATGTACCGTTGATATAGGTCAGGTTACTTGGTGGATTTTCAAAAGAACGTTCAACTTTGGCAACGTCACCAATACGTAAACTCGCGCCCTCAGGGTCAAGGCCCAAGGGAATGCGCCTGATCCGTGCGAGGCTATCAAGTGCGCCTGATACCTCGACAACCAGACGGTTGTTAGCGCCTGTTACAACACCCGCAGAACCACGAGCGTCAGAACCGCGGATGCGAGCTGCCACATCAGCCATTGTAAGGCCTCTGGAGGCAAGCTCTCTATCATCAATAGAAATGCGAATTTCTTCATTGGGTAGCCCGAGTAAGTCGACAAAGTCAGTGCCGCTCAGGTTGCGCATTTTACTTTCTAACTCAGAGGCATGCCGGCCAAGAATAGCATAGTTTATGGGGCTTTCGCTCTCCCACGTTAAGGCAATGATTGCCGAATGGGCGTAAATCTGTGTATCTGACAAATCAGGCACTGAGGAGCCAGCAGGCAGGTCATTGACTTCTGCTACCTTGTCGCGCAGGCGCGCCGTAATGGGTTTGGCGTTATTTACCCTGTCTTCCAACTCGACGGTTACAACAGAAATACCGGCAGATGATGTGCTGCTGACTTCTTTAACCTCTGGAATTTCGCGGACTTTGCGTTCCAGTTTTTCTGTAATTTCGGCTTCGACCCGTTCGGCAGATGCGCCGGGGTAGAATGTTTTTACTTGCACGACGCGGCTTGCCATATGGGGGTCTTCGAGGCGCGGCATATTATTAAAGGCATTGAAGCCGGCAACAATGATCAATAATAGAAGCAACCAAACTGCCCGTGGGTGGTTATAGAGTGAACCTTTCATGATATTTACTCCTATCCGCGCGGTGAGATAGTTTCAATGGATTGAACGCGTTGTCCGGGTGCTAACTTATCAATGCCGTCTGCAATAATTACATCGCCGGCCTTGATTGTGCCCGAGACGAAAACGCTGTTGCCGTCGCTATATTGTATCTGCACATTTTCAAAGCGTACTTTAGGGCCATCAGGTCCTTCGAAAACCTTATATACACGCCATAATCCGCGTACATCAGCGGAGAGGGCGCGGAGCGGCAACCACGCCCCTGAAGTTTCCTGCCAGTCATCTACGACAGCATTAATAAGTTCGCCGCGGGATGTGGTATTTGTCGGTAGATCAAAAGACACCATCATCGTACGTGTTGTGCCTGTTATGACTGGAACAACGGACCGCATGCGTGCGTTAATAATAGGGCGGCGGGCGCCGTCACGCAGCGCGAACTTGGCACCATTTTTTATGGCTTTGGCATATTCTGGCGGCATGCCGATGCGTGCTTCCATCCTGCTATCTTCTGATAATTCAAGGACGGCAAGGCCTGCGTTCGCGATTGTCCCTTCATCGAGCATTCTTGCCGTGATTGTGCCAGAGAAGGGGGCTGTGATTGATGCGCGTTTAATATCTACATCAAGTGACCGCAAGGATGCATTCAAACGTGCCAGACGTGCTTTGAGCGAAATTGCATTCGCTTCTGCTTCATCCAGCCGCTGCGCAGAGGCATGACCCTGTTTAAATGTATCGCTGACACGCTTGAGTGTTCTGTTAGCGAGTTCGAGATTAGCTGTAACCTCATCTTTTTCAGCAAGTAATTCACCGCGGCGCGCGTCCAAAACTGATGTATCCAGTTCTGCAAGTTTATCACCTTTTTTTACAAAGCTACCCATGTCGACATAAACAGTTTTTAACGTACCGTTTAGTTCAAAGGCGAGAGGGCTGACGCGGCCAGCTACTGCACGGCCTGTAAATGTACGTTTTGCGTAATACCCATTTTCCATTTTGATGTTGACCGTGCGCACTGGCAACTCTCTTGTCGTATTGGAGAGAGAGGAGGATTGAGCTGTCAGGCGCACGGTCAGGGGAATACTTATGGCAGCAATGACCGTAATCAGCCCGATAAGTTTGATGACTTGGGCCTTTCCGGGCTGATTTACCCCGAATACTGATGATACTATTTTTTTGTTTACCATAACATGGTCTCGCTGTTGATCCCGATAACAGATGCAAACTTATAAGGTATTCATACTATTAATACGAGTATTGTTATTATTTTGTTAAATATCGTGTTTATATGAGCTTGATACGTACAAAATCTATTTATGGACTGTTTCGTCTAATAAATATAATTTTTTTGTAGACTGTCAAGTCTATTAAATGTAATTTCTCTATAATTTGATGTATATCAGCTATTCATATTTGCTTGTTTTCTGAATGCCCTTGCAATTATGTAAGACCATTGGATATTTTTATACAATATGAGCTAGCATACAGCTATGAATTATTGGGGGGACCAAGCATAGCTTGGCAGTAAGACAAAAAGGAATTGTGTGTGCCTGATAACGCCCTTGCTTTTGAAGATCATTCCATAACTTGCAAGCCATCTCGTGGTCGTCCGAGGAGCGATGAAAAAAACACTGCAATACTAAGCGCGGCCAGCCAGTTATTTATGGAAAATGGTTTTGATGGTACCAGTATGGATGAGGTTGCGAAGCGAGCAGGGGTCTCTAAGCAAACCGTTTACAGCCATTTTGCCAACAAAGAACAGCTTTTTAGCGCATCAATCCGCTGTAAAATTGAAGAATATTTCCCCGAACGTGCCTTGCAAGGTGTGCCAGACCATACGCTGGAAGAAGATTTGAGAGCTGTATGCCGGACGCATTGTGATCTGTTGGTAAGCGATGACGCTATTGCAATGTTCAGGGTTTTGACGGGTGCTGCTGCAAAAAGCTCTAATTTGGCAAAAATATTCTGGGAAGCAGGCCCTGCTGAGATGTTATCAAAATTGGTGGACTTTGTTCAGTCGTGGGTTGATCGGGGCGAGTTAGATATTGAAAAACCCGAACGGGCAGCGATGCAATTGATCTCGCTTTTAAAAGGCGGTGTGCATTTTAAATTATCGATTGGGTTGATTGATCATGTGAGCGACGCTGATATTGACGCCCATGTTGATGACTGTGTTACGGCGTTTCTCAAGCTCTATAAGGCTTAATATAATACGGTAAATACTTATCTATGGTTGATGAAGCTTCTGCGCTGTGATTTATTTATAAATCTTTGGCGTTTAAAAGGTAGGTGTTGAAGTTAGTAACGCGTATTTTTTTACCGTGCTGTGAAAAACTATATCCTTCGGCCTCAAGATATGCCTTTTGAGTTTCCGGTCCTCCGGGTGCTTTTGGATTGAGACTGCCGTCATTTTTCAGTACGCGCCACCAGGGTGCTCGGTCTTGGATGCCTAGTACAAGCATTTCCTCTGAGGCTGTTGAGGCGACATTGACAAAAATACCCGTCGATAATGGGCAAGTGACATCAGTATTATATTTAATTGAGAGCTTTTCCCGAAGAGTATCAAGTGTGATTAATTTACCTTTGGGTACACCTGCAATCAGAGAATAAACTTCCTTTGGGGTTGAAACAACCATGCTGGAGCCTGCTGGAGCCCATTTAACGCCCTCGGGAAGGGCATCAATAATCTTAATCTTCCTGTTCTCGGAAATTTTGTCGATAGCGCTCTTTGAGGGCATTTTATATTCCTTGTGATGCCCTTATGATGTGCAAAGACTGTTTCGTTTTTCAGGTTGGCTAGTCGCTGCCGTCCTCGGATTCGAGATTATTTCCTTTGCGCTCTTCCGGTAGATAACGAGCATTTGCGCTGTCGCCTGCTAAACCCTCGTCGAGGTCAGCAATCTGTAGTTTGGTTTCTGGCCCAAGGGTTGTGTCGAAGATGATTTCTTCACTATCTCCGCCGCCAAATATACTACAGGCCCCAAGAGCCAAAAAAGCGGGCGCTAAGAATATTTTCTTCATTTCGTATCCTTATTTTCGCAAGTATTTTGATATAGCGTATGCATATGTCAAAATTTTGGCGACTGTGCCTGATTTTTATCACACAATCAATAACGATTAAGCAGTTATTCCATATCGGTTGCAACTTCAACTTGACGGTTGGGGTTGTTAATGCTTCAAGGGGCATGCAGATGGCTGGATGGTCGCCGCTCGAAAGTAGAGGGGAGGAAAGTCCGGGCTTCATGGAAACACGGTGCCAGTTAATGGCTGGCGAGGGTAACCTCAGGGAAAGTGCCACAGAAAGCAAACCGCCAATCTGGTAGCCTTTGGCTATCGTTGGTAAGGATGAAAGGGTGCGGTAAGAGCGCACCGCGCTTCTGGTAACAGAGGCGGCAAGGTAAACCCCACCGGAAGCAAAACCAATAGGGATGGTTGCCTTTAATGGCAGGTGCGTTTCCACGCTATCGTCCGGGTAGGTTGCTTGAGCTTGCTGGCAACAGTAAGTCTAGATGAATGATCATCAATGCGTTTGAATGGAAGCGTTGAACAGGACCCGGCTTATAGGCCATCTGCCCTAATTTACCTAAGCACAAATTTACGTACAGTGCTTATTACCAAGGATTTGGGCTTGGTAATAAGGCTAGGCTTATTCTCAAGTCGGTTTATTTGCGGCCTTTGAAATAAGCCTCATTTTCGGTACTGAGGGACCCTTTGTTGTTGATATGAAGGCCCATACGATCGATCATATTACGTTTAAACTCTGTTATGCGGTCGACCAGCCCTGTGATCTCTTCATAAGGGGTGTCATATGGAACGGTTTTGATCGTTTCTGGTGCTTTTATTTCAAGAAAACGAACGAGATTGTCCATAACATTCTCGTTTGCATCTCTAAACTCTTCCAGAGTAATCATTTTAACGGCTGGAAGCTTATTAAAGAAGCCCTCCAGACGTGCCTCAGTATCCATATTCTCGAGCATAAAACGCCAAGCTGCTTCATTATTCACTTTTCGGGTTTTACAAAATGTTCCTTTTTGCTGCGGCGGCATATGCCAAATAGATCGCATGTGCCGCTCTGCAATCAATGCCTGGATAGCTGTTTGGGCAAGTTTATCGCGGCGGCAAAAATATATAACTTTTATCCCGGCCTTGCTGATGAACTTACGCAATTGTTTGAAAGAAAAATTACTTCTGAAGAGCATTTGATTGAGAACATCGCTTTGCAAATGAATAAACATATGCTCGTCGCATTCCTGATATAGTTGCGCAGACTTTAGAAAACGGGAAACCTGAAAATGCTCGCTATATTCAATCATGTTTTTGAATGGTTTGTTAAAAATGTGCGGCGCTTTGCCGAACCCGTTTTCTTCAAGTGATTGTAGGAAATATTCGCAATCACTGGCGGGTGAAGAGATAACCAATGTAACATTTTTGAATGTTTCAAGAAGGGGTTTTTCTTTATAATTCAACTGAATGTCAGGTAAATTGAAGGGATGGCGGCTGTTGCCAGGTATTATATTATAAAGCGTCGAATATACCTCGATATCAGGGAAGCGGGCTCGAATGTCTTTTACAAGCCGGGCCTCATTTTTCTTTACGAGAACAATGACCCGTTTGTAGCCCTCTTTGCTAATAGCTTCGATAGCTTGGTCACGGTGAATATATGGTATTGTAAGACTATCAATTTCTTTCTTCATCAGATCAATGAAATCTTGCTCTGACACCAGACATGCGTTTTCCCCAGCGGTACTCAGTAGCCGCCCCCAACTCCAGAAACGAAGCGACTGAAGCAGGCGTTTAAGCTGCATTTGTGGTTCAACGGTTTCTATAAGCTGTCTGGTTAAATTTGTCATTAGGGCTCAATTCATAAACGTTAAGGTCTCGGTGGCAAGACTTTCATGCTATTCTTATAATCATGCTTGAGGCTGTATGGAAAACAATTTCTATTCAGTTTGATCGTTCACGCTACATTTCAAAGGCAGCGATGGGGGTGCGCCATGTTTCACCGTAGCGGGCGAGTAAAACAGCTTCAGGGTCTTTTGGTGCAGCTAACATGTGCCCTTTGAATGAAATCTCGCCCAGTGGCAGGAAGATATCGACAGGGGCGCTATCAAGTTTCATATAGCTGGTTGGCCATATAATTTCGTTATTGATGTTACCGAGTACGAAAAGATCGATCGTTATTTTTTTGATACGGCAATGGATTAAAGGTGTTGCTGTATTTGCAAAGCTACATTTAATGCCATAGTCTTTTAACTGCGCGAGGATAGCTCGTGCTTTTACTTTTAGATCGTCAATATTATCAGCATCAATAATAACAGCCAGATCAATATCATCATCGTGCGCGATAAAGTCTTTTTCTCTTATTGCCCCTAATAGCGTACCATACATTAAAAACGGTGCTAGGCCGTTTGCTTGGAAAGCATCGATCAAAGACGTCATGTGTTCCATTATTTTATCGATATTTTGATATTTCAAAGAAACCTGAAGGCCGTGTTTAGTCAGTGTTAGAGGCTTTGCATATTTAACAAAAGGTGTTGCTTCGATTGTGCCACGCTCGAATGCTTCAAGCAATTCAGGCTGTCTTCTTATTGAAGCAACAATTTGCCGAATGGGGGCAACTTGTCTGTAAAGGGTTAACAGCTTACCCATAAGTCTGATTGATTTTGGTATCCAGTTGATACCATTTGATAGCTCTGTGAATGATAATGCTTTCATTATATTCATGTATGCCGTGCCGCTATCAAAGACAGTTTCCCATTTTTCATTGTCTTTGCTGATCATAATTCTATGGCACACGGTTGATCCTGAATAGCTTCGGTCAGGATTCCAGATACGAATACTCTTGATAGAGAAGATATTCTTTATGTCTACTGTTGTGCCGTGCCAGGGAGTGATTAACCCAAACCGATAATGTTCTGCATTTTCATAGGCAGGCTTAAAGTTTTTAAGCTTTTTTTGATCAAGCCAGAAAGTTTTGACCTGAGGGCCATTATTGTCTTCATACTCAATTTCTATTCCACCGATATCAGCAGCAAATTTGCCGTATATTTCCAGCCGGATATGTCTCGCTTGCTTATCTTGAAGGTCTATTTGCCTTGCATCAGGGCGTTTACCGCCAAAGTCTAGGTGCAGGTCTGTAAATTGGTAAAGAATATCAAGATATTTATCATTTAGCGTGATGAGTGCTTGTTCGCAGCCTTCCGGCGTGTTGGGCGTATGATGGAAATACTCGAATACAGTTTTTAACCAGTTTTCAATATCAGCTTGCAGCTCTGTATTGGCTGTTTCATATAAGCCTTTTAACCCGTCATGAAAATAGGTGATGATTTCGCTTGTGAAGGCGGATTTGTTTGCTCTGCTCTGGGCATCATAAATCAGGTCTTCTTCACCAAAGCGGGTTGTCGCATAGACCTTGAGGCTGTTTGCGCGGTGGCCAAATTCGTCCATTCGATTGTAGAAAAAGATCTGATTGACAAAACATTCTGCTGGAAAAGATGCTTCCCACCACGGTGATTGTTCGGCTTCTGTGTGGACATTAAGCGAATATCGCGCGCCTTTCACGCCTTTATTTGCATTTTGAAATATATGATTTGTGCCAGAGCTTTGTGTGCATTCAGCATGCTCATTCAATAGCCGTGAAGGCGAGTTTTTTTTGTAAGAGCCGGCAAAGACAATATATGAAAAGTTTAGGCTTGTAGGTTCTTCATTATCTAATTCAAATCGGAATTTTGCGTATTTTTTTGTTATTGGGATATAAAGCGGACGAAATTTCCCTGACAGGCCCGAAAATACTTCCGGAAAATAATGGGGCGCAGTATCTGGGTTTAGAAGTTTTTCAACGAGGGTAGCTTCAACTTCTTCGAAAATATCGCGGTCGTTTAAAGACATAATACGGAAAATATTCCTTTTGGGCTATATGCCGGGTTTTTATTTGTGAAAATAGCGAATAGCAATTAAACACATTGGCTGGCTATATAGAGAAAATGCAGTAAATATTCAATTTCAAACTTTTCTGGAAAGAAAATACTAACCCCATAGTTGTGGGTGTACAGGATTTGGCGGGATATAACAGATGAAACGAATTATCACTTTTGGCACATATGACCTTTTACATGTTGGCCATATTCGTATTTTAGAACGCGCGGCAAAATTGGGCGATTATTTAATTGTCGGGGTTTCCAGTGATGAATTGAATATTGCCAAAAAGGGCAGAGCGCCTGTTTATTCGACGGCGGACCGGGTGGAGATCATTCAGAGTATACGTTGTGTTGATAAGGTTTTTGTCGAGCATTCGCTTGAAGACAAAGGCAAATACATTCAGGAAGCCGGGGCAGATATTCTCGTGATGGGGGATGATTGGGCTGGAAAGTTTGATGAATTTAAAGATATTTGCGAGGTGATGTATTTGCCGAGAACAGAGGGAATTTCAACAACTCATTATATCGAAACGATTAGTGAACGTTGAACAAGGTTTGAGATTAACTGAGTAAAATATAGTAATTCTAGGGAAAATTCTTGATGATACCTAAGCAACTTATAATAGGATTAATGGCGTTAGTAAGTCTTTCAATATCTGGAGCAAGTCAGGCTGATTTCGCAGATGCCGTTCAAGGTTTGGAAAAACGCGCTGGATTGATTGAGACGTATGTTGATGTGTCAAAATCAAGAATTCTCCTCAATTTGGATGCTCCTGATTCTAAAGGTGTTGCAGGTCGTTATATTTATGCAGGGTATTTGACTGGTGGGTTAGGCTCTAATCCTGTAGGGCTTGATCGAAGCGTACCGACAGGAAGTGAGATTATTGTCTTCAAACGGGTTGGCGATAAGGTTATGGCCTTTTTTGAAAATACAGCTTTTCGAGCTAGTGCTGATAATCCCACAGAAAAGCGCGCGGTCGAAACCAGCTTTGCCCAATCAATTATTTGGTCAACAGCTATTCTTGAAACCAGCGCAGACGGTAAGCTTTTGGTTGATGCAACCAAGCTCTTTATGCGGGATAGTGTTGATGTAGTAGCTAGTTTGGCTGCACGTGGGCAGGGTAAATTTAGCCTTGCTGTTGACCGGTCGTATATAGATACAAATGCCGCGCATGTATTTCCGGTTAATATGGAAATTGATGCGTATCTTACATTTTCAGGGCGTAATCCGGGCGGTGAAGTGCGGACCACTACGCCTGTCCCAAACAGTGTAACTCTGATTGCGCATACGACATTGATGAAGCTGCCGGAAGATGGTTATGAAGTCAGAATGAATGACGATAGGGCGGGTGTGATCAATACGCCGTTTGTTGACATGTCAGCGCCGCTCGACGGTGATACGGTTGTTCGTTTCGCACGTCGTTTTCGCCTTCAAAAAGATGAAAAAGGCAAAGTCATCAAGCCGATTGTTTTCTATGTGGATAACGGTGCGCCCGAACCGATCAGAAGTGCCCTTGTCGAAGGGGGAAACTGGTGGGCGACTGCATTTGAGAAAGCAGGATTTCCGGGTGGGTACCGTGTGGAGGTACTGCCCGAGGGGGTTCACCCGCTTGATGCGCGCTATAATGTTGTAAACTGGGTACATCGGGCCACACGGGGTTGGTCATATGGTGCGGCCCTGCATGACCCCCGAACAGGTGAAACACTCCGCGGTGTTGTGCTATTAGGGTCGCTGCGGGTTCGTCAGGACATTAAGATATTTGAAGCGCTTGCAGGGGCAGAAAAAACCGGAACGGGTGAGGTGGATGATCCTGTACAGATGGCGCTTGCGCGTATCAGGCAACTTTCTGCGCATGAAATCGGCCATGCTCTTGGTTTCTCGCATAATATGGCGGCGAGCACGTACGGCAAGCGTGCGAGTGTGATGGACTATCCGGCCCCTAATGTGATTGCGGACAAAGATGGATCGTTGGATTTTTCCGATGTGTACGGCGTCGGTGTCGGGGGCTGGGATGATTGGGTGACTAATTTTCTGTACGGTGATTATGTAGGTAGTGAGCGAGAGTATCAGGCTAAATTAATCCGTGACGCAGATGAAAAAGGGTTGTTGTTTGTATCAGACCCAGACTCCCGCTCTGTTGGTTCAGGTCACCCTAAAGGGGCGGTTTGGGATAATGGAACCGACCCTGTGGCCAGCCTTAGGAATGTTCTTGAGGTGCGACGGATTGGGTTAGATAAATTTGGTTCAGGCAATTTGCGTGATGGGGAAACCTATCAAGCGCTTCAGACAAAATTTGTGCCGTTATATCTGTATCACCGCTATCAACTTGCGGCGGCAGTTAAATCGCTTGGCGGTGTTGATTTTGAATATCGACATCAAGGCGATGGCCGTGGAGAACCAAGATTTGTACCAGTTGAAAAGCAATTGGAAGCACTTGATGTGATATTGTCGTCAATTGCTCCAGAGACGCTTGCAATAAGTGATGATGTTTTGAAAGTCTTATCACCGCTCGGGTTTGCCAATGGTGATCCGCAGTTTAACCGTGAAGTATTCAAGGGGCGTGCAGGGCCGCAATTTGACAGTGTGAACGCTGTGCGTGTTGCGAGTGATATGGTGCTTTCGGCCATTTTTAATCCGCGCCGTGCCGCACGTTTGTTCGAACAGGGTGTTCGGCAGAAAGGGCATCCGGGCTTGGACGGGGTGATTAATCGCACTCTTGCTGTTTTTAAAGCGCGTAACAAAACAAAGGATGTAAGCCATAAACTTATACAAAGTGTGGTTTATGAGCGATTGGTCGAGCAATTGATCAAATTGATGGATGATCCCTCTGCGACTTTGCCAGTTCGCGACGTTGCCTATAATGCGCTTGATGGGATGAAGGCCAGTTTGACTTTCAAGCGCCTCAGTTACGGCGATGCTATCCATAAGCGGATTGATAACGCGCTTGCACGAGCGAACACACCTGCGCTTAACCCGCCGGCGAAACCTTCTGTACCGCCTGGTAGCCCAATTGGAGAGACATGCTGGCACTGTGATACAGCGGAACTATTTAGTCAGTAGTCACTGTGGTTCATACAGGTCGTGGTACGGCAAATTAAGATCGTTTTTGGATCTTTATTTGAGACTCGATTTGGGAAAATATGGGAAAAAATGGAAAAAGAGGGCTTTTTGCCCTCTTTTTTGTGTTTTTAGGGAGTATTTTTTATTGACGTAAATGAGTTTCTTTTTGAGCAAACTGTGAGAACAAAGGAAAAACATAGTAATGTAAGGGGTTGTTCTGTAACAAATATTGCGAATTTTAAGGGAGGGTTTTGACGCTACTGTAATAAAGTGTTTACCATATAAAACCATTGTATCCCATAAATAACCATGTTATCCCAAATATATTCAGATGACGGTCTGAATGCCTTTTCGCGATTCCATATTAATGAGCAATCCGGAATGCGCGGGGTAGGGAATAAGATTTCTTGGGGAACATGGTCGTGGCGACATTTTTGTCCACATCTACGAATAAGGTTGATAAGAAGGGTAGGGTTTCTGTCCCTGCATCTTTCCGCACTGCAGCCGCTACCCCAGCATTTAATGGTGTTGTTGTTCGTATTCCTCTGGATGATAAGCCTTATATCGAAGGCGAAGATATTACTTATACCGAAGCTTTCGCAGACGACCTTCATGACAATTTCGATCTTGATGATGAAGAACAAATGGCAATGGCAACCGAGTATCTTGCCAGTGCTGAGCAATTGCAGTTTGACCCTGAGGGGCGTGTAACATTGCCTGCATATCTCCGTGATTATGCTGGTATTGGAACGCATGCTGTGTTTGTTGGCCTTGGCAAAAAGTTCCAGATATGGGAACCAAAGGCATTTGAAGAGCATAAGGCTCATCAGCGTGAGCTTGCTCGTCAAGCCAGAAGCAAAATGAAATCTATGCGCCGGCCAAGGGGCGGGCTTAAAGCTGCCCGGGATGATGATAATCCCGGCGGAAACGGGGAGCGGTCATGAACGCGCTCCCATATGCATCAGAGATTAATAGCAAACATATCCCCGTTCTTTTGAACGAAGTCATCACGGCAATATCTCCCAAAGATGGTGAGGTGTATGTCGATGGCACTTTTGGGGCAGGTGGATATACGCGTGCAGTTCTTAATGCTGCAAATTGTACAGTAATTGCCATTGACCGTGACCCGGATGCTATCAAGCGCGCTGAGGCGTTTAAGGCAGAATTTGGTAGCCGTTTCATCATTCTCGAAGGGTGTTTCGGTGATATGGAACGATTACTGGCTGAGGCGGATGTTGCCAAAGTTGATGGTATCATGCTGGATATTGGTGTTTCCAGTTTTCAACTTGATGAAGCCGAGCGTGGTTTTTCTTTTCAGAAAGATGGGCCGCTCGATATGACGATGGCTCAGGGTGGTGAAAACGCTGCGGATGTGGTCAATGACTATTCTGAGGGCGAGATTGCTGACATCATCTATAAATACGGCGATGAGCCAAAATCAAGGCATATTGCCAAAGCAATTGTAGAACGCCGTGAAGAGCAGCCGTTTGAACGTACGCTAGAACTTGCTGATTTGATTGAAAAGGTTGTCGGGCGACCACGGCCTAAAAAGGGCAAGAAAGTAACGCACCCAGCAACCAAAAGTTTTCAGGCGCTTCGTGTTTATGTGAATGATGAGTTGGGCGAGTTAGAGCGCGCGCTGGGTTCAAGCGAGCACCTTTTGAAGGAAAATGGCCGTTTGGTTGTGGTGTCCTTCCATTCCCTAGAGGATGGAATGGTGAAGCAATTTATGGCTGAACGCAGTGGCCGGATTGCAGGTGGTAGCCGGCATGCACCAATTCAGGTGAACGATACTGCTCCGTCTACATTTATGCTGAAGAAAAAAGGTGCTGTTAAGCCGTCAAAAGAAGAGTTAGGGCGCAACGCAAGGGCGCGGTCTTCACGCTTGAGGTTGGCTTTTAGGACAAATGTTTCTGTAGGCGGAGAGGGCGTGGTATGAGACGGTATATCCCATTACTGGCCGCAGGAGTTGCCTTGTTATCTGGTGCCGCTGTATTGCAATTAAAATACGCAGTTCAGGAACAGTCTTCACAAGTTAAATCAATCGCCCGGCAAATTCACCTTGATCAAGAGGCAATACGAGTGTTGAAGGCAGAGTGGTCTTATAAAACCACTCCTTCAATGTTACAGGATCGGTCGCTTAGGTTTTTGGCGTTAATGCCACCGCACTCTGAACAGATTATTGTTAGCCCAGGTGTTATCCCGTTTCGCTTGAATGTTGATGATGAAGTTGCGCCAGACCCCGGCGTTCTTTTGACAACAGGGCCCGTTAAGCCTCGGGCTAAAAAGAAGCGTGATAGTCGTGGGTTCAGGTTACAGATTAGCGAAAAAATAAAACATAAAATTGAGCAGAACGCTCAGGTGGGAGAAGCATTATGACCATGCTTGCAACGTCTTTGGCAAAATCTTCGAACGGGCGTGGTTCCGCGATTGGTGCAAAGGCAAATCCTTATTGTCTGGATACCGCGGATATTTGTCAGAATGCAATGTCAAAGGCGCGTTCGCGTCTGTTGATGGGGATTGCAGCCTTTTTTCTCTCTTTTGTGCTTATGGGGGCCAGAACAATAGAGCTTGGCTTTTCAGAACCTATGGCTAAACGCCCGGTGGCTCATCAGGTTGTTGTTGAACCTGTTGAGTTTGCGCGTGCTGATATTGTTGATCGTAATGGTGAAATTTTAGCGACAAATCTGGAAACTTCCTCTTTGTATGCAAATCCAAGAATGATCGAAGATGTAGATTTGGCTACACGCAAGTTGATTGAAATTCTGCCGGACTTATCAGAAGCTGATGTGCGTAATAAGCTTGCCAGTGGCCGTAAATTTGTTTGGTTGAAGCGTAAATTAACCCCGCGCGAGAAGTGGGAAGTGAATGCACTCGGTATCCCTGCCTTTCAATTCGAGCGCGAGGAAGAGCGTATCTACCCACACGGCAGGCTTGCTTCCCATGTTTTGGGGTATGTGGATGTGGATGGTAACGGGCTTGGCGGTGTTGAGCATTTCTTTGATGCTCGACTTAATGAAGCCTCGCAGCGTCATGAACCTATCCGGCTTTCGCTTGATATCCGGGTTCAGTATGCCTTGGCAGACGAACTTGAGGCTGCAATGCGTGCACATGAAGCAAAGGGCGCAGCAGGTCTTGTGATGGATGTTAATACCGGTGAGGTTGTCGCTATGGCGTCATTACCGGATTATGATCCTAATAACATGCGCGGTGTTGGTGATCTGGAGCGTTTTAACCGGGTTACTAAAGGCGTTTATGAATTAGGTTCAACGTTCAAAACATTTACTTTTGCGGCTGCAATGGACCATGATGTTATTGATTTTGAAGATGAATATGACGCCACAAAGCCACTGCGTATATCGCGGTTCTGGATTCGTGATGATCACCCTAAGGCGCGGGTCTTGACTGTTCCTGAAGTATTCGCATTTTCGTCAAATATCGGTACTGCACAAATCGCCCTCGATCTTGGTACGGACCAACAAAAAGAATTTTTGACAGACTTAGGCCTTCTGGAGCCGAGTAATCTTGAATTAACTGAGGTTGGTGCACCAATTTATCCAGCTAATTGGCGTAAGGTTTCAACGATGACAATCTCATATGGGCACGGGATTGCGGTGAGCCCTGTTCAGTTGGCAAGTGGTATTGCCACAATGGTGAACGGAGGAAGGCATATTCCTGCCACACTGATCCATAAAAACTCTGATTGGGTTGATGGACGGCAGGTGATTAAGCCGTCTACGAGCCAGAAAATACGCCAGCTTTTACGCTTGGCGGTAACAAAGGGTACTGGCGGTAATGCAAATGCAGTTGGTTACCGGGTTGGTGGAAAAACAGGTACGGCGGAGAAGGCAGAGGCTGGTGGGTATAATCGTAAGGCTCTTATCTCTTCTTTTATTGGTGCCTTTCCTATGGATAACCCACGGTATGTCGTGTTCGCTTTACTGGATGAACCAAAAGGAACACGGGAAACCCACGGTTTCGCATCTGGGGGTTGGACTGCTGCACCGGTCGTGAAAAACGTGATTATGCGGGCGGCTCCGCTTCTTGGTGTATCGCCCGTTGAAGAAGATGAAGGATTGTATCACCGCGTAGCGATGATGATTGCAGACAAAAAGAAACGATAGGTAAAAAATGGTAGCTCTCGGGGAAATGTTAGGCTTGCAAGGCGGTTATGCAGAGGTTGAAATCTCTGGCATGACGGCTGATAGCCGCGCGGTTTCACGGGGTGATATTTTTGCGGCCTTACCTGGCACCAGTGTCGATGGTCGTGATTTTATATCGGACGCTATCGCCAATGGTGCAAGTGCGATTTTAACGACACCTGCTTTTGATTATGATTATGGTGAAATTCCGGTCATTGAAGATGTTAACCCACGCCGCAAATATGCTGAACTCGCGGCAAGATTTTATAAAGATCAGCCAAAAAAACAAATAGCTGTCACCGGGACAAACGGGAAAACATCTGTTGCAGACTTTACACGACAAATATGGGCCTATGCGGGTTTGAAATCTGCCAGCATTGGCACAGTTGGTGTACAGTCTGACGTTATGAATTTACCAGGAGGGTTAACGACGCCAGATCCAATGTTACTTCATCGGTTGCTGAATGAGTTAAACCAAAAAGGTGTTGAATATACAGCACTGGAAGCATCAAGTCATGGTTTGGAACAACACCGGATTGATGGATTAAATTTAAATGCAGCAGCCTTTACAAATCTGACACGTGACCATCTGGATTATCACGGTAACGAGCTGAACTATTTTTACGCCAAGGCACGATTGTTCGGCGACCTGTTAAGGCCGGGTGCAACGGCTGTTATCAATGTGAATGATAAGTGGGGTCATGTTTTAGAGGATATAGTTTGGGGACGAGGCTTAAACTGTATCACTGTAGGCGATAGTGATCAGGCTAGCATTCAGGTGGTAGAACACGGTCTGCGTAATAAGGGGCAATCGGCAACAGTTAAATATGAAGGCAAAACTTTCGCTGTTGATCTGCCGCTTGTGGGTAAATTTCAGCTAGATAATGCCTTATTGGCGGCAGGGCTTGCAATCTCTACAGGCATCGAAGCGCGCTTGGCCTTTGAGGCACTGAAGTCGCTTAAAGGCGTGCCCGGACGGATGGAGCTTATCGGAGAAAATGCCCTTGGTGGCAGTGTGTATGTTGATTATGCGCATACGCCTGATGGTTTGAAAACTGTGCTTGAAGCAGCGCGTGCGCACATGCCGAGGGAACTGCATGTGATTTTTGGCTGCGGCGGCGACCGCGACAAAGGAAAACGCCCTCAAATGGGGAAAATAGCGGCGCATCATGCAGACAGAATTTATGTCACAGATGATAATCCGCGAAGTGAAGACGCCAGCAGTATTCGGCGCGAAATCCTTGCTGAATGTCCGGGTGCTACCGAATTTGATGATCGGGCGACGGCGATAACACGGGCAATTGAGGAATTACAGGCGGGCGATATGTTAATCGTCGCCGGGAAAGGCCACGAAGAAGGCCAGACTTTAAAAAATGAGACTATTGAATTCTCAGACATTGGGACGGTTCGGGAAATTCTCAGGAGAGGGGAAAGCCATGCAGGTTGAAGAGCCGCTTTGGACATCCAGTGAATTAAGTGCAGTAAGCGACGCTATTTGTAGTCGGCCATGGTTTGCTGATGCAGTTCAAACTGATAGTCGGGAAGTTTTACCAGGAGACCTCTTTATCGCGCTTTCTGGTGCTCAGTTTAATGGACATGATTTTGTGAAAGAAGCGCTTGCTCGTGGTGCCGCTGCTGCATTGGTTTGCGAGCGCCCAAAGGAAGTTTCGCCAACAGATACACGTTTGATCAAGGTTGAAGATACTCTGATCGCTTTGGCTGATATGGCGCGGTATGCACGCTCTCGTGCGCCTATGAAAACCATTGCTGTTACAGGAAGTGCAGGAAAAACAAGTGTGGTTCAAGCGCTTAGGAAAGCGCTTAGCAAAGTTGGACCAACGCACTCTTCAATCAAGAGTTTCAACAATCATATCGGTGTACCACTATCTTTGTCGCGCATTCCGCGCTCAACCCGGTATGGTATTTTTGAGTTGGGCATGAACAGGCCGGGTGAGATTGCTAACCGTAGTGTGCTTGTGCAGCCCGATGTAGCGATCATTACAAATGTTGGCGCCGCACACCGTGGTAATTTTCAAACGTTAGAGGATATCGCACGCGAAAAGGCCTCCATTTTTGAAGGTTTAAAAAAGGGCGGTACAGCAATCATCAATATTGATCATCCGTATGCTAAAATACTTAAATCGATGGCTTTTGAGTTGAATGTAAAGCTTGTCACAGTATCGCTTGATAAAGACGCTGGCGCCGATATCTATCCGGTTCAGATGACGGAGCGGTTTGATTGCACGTGTATGACTGTGAAAGTAGGCGATGCAATGATTACCTACAAAATTTCGCAGCCAGGAACCGAGTGGGCAATGAATAGCCTTTTGGTGCTTGCCGGTGCACAGGCTGTGGAAGCAGATCTGGGTGAGACAGTGTTGGCATTAGCGTCATTGGAAGCTGAACCCGGTCGAGGGCAAATGCATCTGGTTGATATGGGCGACGGTAACTACACCATGATTGATGATAGTTATAACGCTAATGTTGCCAGTCTTGAAGCCGCTCTTAAACGGACTGCTATGGTACCGCTTGCACCGCATTCCCGAAGGTTTGCTGTTCTCGCTGATATGCAGGAACTGGGACAGGAAAGCGAAATGCTTCACTTTTCATTAGCGAAACAGCTTAGAAAAGCAGGAATACATAAGGTTTTTGCAGTTGGCCCTATGATGGAAAAACTTGCGCGGCACGCTGATATAGCATGCGAAGCTTTTGAGAGTAATGAAGGGTTATCAGATCGGATTGTGAATAGTTTGCAAGACGGCGATGTCGTGCTCATTAAAGGCGCAAATAGTGCTGGGCTTGGTGAAACAGTCAGTCAATTACTTCGTATGGGGGCGGAAAGCTATGCTTTTCAATCTTTCGGGCGGCCTTATGGTAGCCTGTTTGGTGAAAAATTGGTGGCAGAATAAGGGATAAGAATATGCTGTACCATTTATTGTCACCATATGCGTCTGAATATGGAATTCTGAATCTTTTCAATTATTTGACTTTTCGCTCAGGCGGGGCAGTTATTACAGCATTGATCATATGTTTTGTTTTTGGCCCGTCGATCATTAACTGGCTTAAGTCAAAACAAAAAAAGGGTCAGCCAATCCGTGATGATGGCCCGGAGAGCCATATCATTGCAAAGGCAGGCACGCCGACAATGGGCGGGTTTATGATCCTGTTGGGGCTTGGCTTATCTATTCTGTTATGGTCAGACCTTACCAATCCTTATATTTGGGCTGTTGCCATTGTTACTTTGTCGTTTGGGGCTATTGGGTTTGTTGATGATTATATGAAGGTCACAAAGGCATCCCCAAAGGGTGTGCCCGGTAAGATAAAATTCATTGTTGAATGGGGTGTGGCTGGTGTTGTTGCATGGTGGCTCGGTGAATTGACGGGGCAAACAATAGCGATACCATTTTTGAAACAGGTTGAAGTTAATATCGGGCTTTTCTATATCCCGTTTGCTGCTTTTATTATGGTTGGTGCCTCAAATTCAGTGAACCTTACTGATGGTTTGGACGGCTTGGCGATTGTACCGGTTATCATTGCGGTTAGTGCTTTTGGGTTTATCGCTTATATGGTTGGTAACGCAGTTTACAGCGAATATTTGGGGGTGGTTCCTGTGCCGGGAGCAGGTGAACTTGCGATTGTTGCAGGTGCCATGATTGGTGCGGGGCTCGGGTTTTTGTGGTTTAACGCGCCGCCTGCAATGGTATTTATGGGTGATACTGGCTCATTGGCCTTGGGGGGGACGCTGGGCACGATGGCTGTTATCACCAAGCATGAGATTGTTTTAGGTATTATTGGCGGCCTGTTTGCGCTTGAAACAATTTCCGTAATTGTTCAGGTCGCAAGCTTTAAACTGACGGGAAAACGTGTTTTCCGCATGGCTCCCCTCCATCATCATTATGAGAAAAAGGGGTGGGCTGAACCAACGATTGTTATCCGCTTCTGGATCATTGCTGTCATGCTTGCGCTGGTTGGCCTTGCAACACTTAAACTGCGCTAAAAGGTGTTGGATTGATTAAAGCACAGACATATAAAGGAAAAACAATTGGTGTTTTTGGCTTGGCGCGAACAGGTGTTGCTGCTGTTGAGGCATTAATGGCATCTGGCGCTGACGTGCGGGCATGGGATGATAATCCCGGCCGTAATGCTGCTGTATCTTTTGATACATGCAATCTACATAATGCTGACTTTGAAGAATTGGATGCATTGTTGTTGGCACCGGGGGTGCCATTCACTCATCCAGAACCCCATGGCTTGGTTAAAAAGGCAAAACAAACTGGCGTAGAGATAATAAGCGATTTTGATGTTTTTGAAGGCGGGCGACATGATCTGCCACAGCATCAAACTGTTGCAATCACCGGGACGAACGGAAAATCTACGACTACTGCGCTGATTGCCCATATGGTCAATGGATGTGGGCGCTCGGCTATTATGGGGGGAAATATTGGAACGGGGGTGTTAGCGCTTGATCCTCTTCCTGCGGGCGGTGTTTATGTTTTTGAAATGTCATCGTTTCAGCTTGATATCACATCAAAATTCAAACCTGATATTTCCGTGTTCTTGAATATCAGCCCGGACCATTTGGATCGCCACGGTGATATGGCAGCGTATGCGCGCGCCAAGGGGCGAATTTTTGATATTCAGGACGAAACCGGTAAAGCTGTCATCAGTGTTGATGATCAAGCTTCTAAAAATTTTGCTACTCAGCACGCAGAACGTACTTTGCCATTTTCAGTAAAATCAAATGTAGATTACGGCGTATATGCTCAAAATAGCATGCTTTATGATTGCCTTGGTGAATGTGAAGTTGCCTATGATTTAGGCGGCGCAAAGGCTCTTGTTGGTGAACATAACCATCAAAACGCAGTTGCAGCCTATGCGGTAGGTAAGCTTCTTGGATTTGACGGCGCTGCGATTATTGAGGCGTTTAATAGTTTTCCCGGTCTTGAGCACCGACAGGAAACAGTTGCTGACATTGCGGGTGTTATGTTTGTCAATGATAGTAAGGGGACTAACCCTGATGCTGCCGCACGTGCGCTTGATGCGTTTGATAATATTCACTGGATTGCCGGCGGGCGTGCAAAGGGTGAAATGGGAACCACTTTAACCTGCCATGTTGCTGGTGTTAAACGGGCATATTTGATTGGTGAAAGCGCACAGGAAATAGCCGATCTTTTGAGTGAAAAAATTCCTTATAGTATTTTTAGTTCGCTTAAAAGTGCGGTCGATGCCGCGAAACATGAGGCTGTTGCAGGTGATGTGGTGCTTTTATCGCCGGCCTGTACAGCATTTGATCAATTCGACAGCTTTGTAGAACGAGGGAATGTTTTTAAGTCCATTGTTGAAGAGTATGGGGAGCTAAGCCAATGATGACATTCTCACGCGCAGATAATTCGCTTCTTTCTCGTTGGTGGTGGACCGTCGATCGTTGGATGTTAGCGCTGATTTTTATCCTGATTACAACGGGGATTTGGCTAACGCTTACGGCAAGCCCTGCGGTTGCGGAGCGGATTGGACTGGATGCTTTTCATTTCGTTAAACGACAAAGTTTCTTCCTTGCCCTCGCATTGCTTACAGTTGTTGGTGTTTCGATATTGCGGATTAAATGGATTAAACGGATATCCTTAATTGGGTTGCCTGTAACCATTTTGTTGTTGTGCTTAACATTGGTAATTGGTCCTGAGATTAAAGGGGCAACTCGCTGGTTACAAATCGGTAGCTTTACGCTTCAGCCAAGCGAATTTATGAAGCCATTCTTTATCGTTAGTATGGCATGGATTTTATCGGCTGAATTTGCTGGTAAGCCAATACCAGCCAAAAAAATAGCAACGTGCATTTATGCCTTTGTCGCGGGTTTGCTGGTGTTGCAGCCTGACTTTGGTCAAACCGTTTTGATCAGCGGCGTTTTCTTTGCACAAATGGCGCTTGCTGGTATGCCGATGACGTGGATATTTATGTCTGGGCTTGCTGGTGTGATGGGGTTAGGGCTTGCCTATATAACGCTACCACACGTGGCTAACCGGATTGATCGATTTATCAACCCTGCAAGCGGCGACACATACCAAACAGACAAAGCTTTGCAGGCATTTGAAAGTGGAGGTTTGTTAGGTAAAGGACCGGGTGAAGGGTCAGTAAAGCTTTATCTTCCAGACGCACATGCGGATTATATTTTTGCCGTAGTTGGTGAAGAGTTTGGTGCAATTGCATGTGTAATGCTGTTGCTGCTTTTTGCAGGCATCGTGGTCCGGGGGCTTGCGCACTTGTTAGATGAAACTAACCCTTTCCGATTACTTGCAGCGGCGGGATTGATTATTCAATTTGGTTTTCAGTCATTGATTAATATTGGCGTAAATTTGGCGGTTCTTCCATCCAAAGGAATGACGTTACCGTTTGTTTCTTATGGTGGGTCATCAATGCTAGCCCTTGCAATAGGGATGGGGATGGTGCTTGCGCTCACCAAGCGTAATCGTTTTATCGCACCGAGCACAGACCCTATGGGCTGGAAGGCTGCCGAATAATGAATAAGGATAAGCGGCATATCATTCTTGCGGCAGGTGGAACCGGCGGACATATGGTGCCGGCGGAAGCGCTTGCCGATGAATTGAAAAAGCGCGGCGAGAGCGTATCTCTGGTCACGGATATGCGCGGTGATGCATACCGAAATATCATGGTTGATATCGACCGGATGGTTCTGCGCGCCACTAGCCATATGCGCGGCGGTATTATTGGCAAGATTGGGTCTGTATTTTCGATTATATCCAGTTTTTTTGCGGCGCGTAAGTATCTGAGTGCTACGAAATCAGCGAAAGTTGTGGGTTTTGGTGGGTATCCGTCGATGCCAGTGATTTTGGCGGCGCGGAGCAAAGGCATACCTTATATTCTGCATGAGCAAAACGCAGTGTTAGGGCGCGTTAATCGTTGGATGGCTGAAAAGGCTGAGTTGATAGCACTTAGTGCGGCGGATACCAGCATGATGCCTGATGGCATTCGAACGCAGTATGTTGGTAATCCTGTTCGTGCAAAAATTCGTGAGATTTCTGGCGATAATTATAGGGCGCCGGAGCCTTCATCGATAATCAGGCTTTTTATTCTTGGCGGCAGTCAGGGAGCTCATATTCTTTCGCGTGAAATACCGAGTGCAATTGTTCAATTACCTGAACATCTTCGCATGCGGTTAATCATAACCCATCAGGCTAGAGCAGAAGATATTGACCGCGTAAAACGCACGTACGGCGAAGCGGGTATTAATGCAAACGTTCAGACCTATTTTGATGATGTGCCTTCCATATTAGAGGAAACTCATCTGGTCATCAGCAGGTCAGGCGCTTCAACACTGGCGGAGCTAACTGCAACGGGCACACCTGCGATTTTGGTGCCGCTCGCAATTGCAATGGATGACCATCAAAATGCGAACGCCAAGCCGCTTGGTGATGCAGGTGCAGCCGACGTTGTTTCCGAACAGAATTTTCAGTCGGATACCCTTACTGCAAAACTGGTAAGCTTGCTGGATGATGCTGATACGCTGAACGACATGGCAAAGAAGATGAAAACATTTGCAAAATTGGATGCCGCACCAAAACTTGCGGATCTAGTTTTAAACGACGGTAAAACGACGGTGAGCTCAGAAGAGAAAATAACATGAAGAATATTCCCTTTGATATAGGCACTGTGCATTTTGTCGGTATCGGCGGGATTGGTATGTCTGGCATCGCTGAGGTTATGCATAATCTTGGCTATAAGGTGCAAGGCTCGGATATGAGCGAAAATGCCAATGTAGTTCGCCTTCAAGGCCTTGGTATTAATGTTATGATCGGGCAGCGGGCAGAAAACCTTATCGATGCCAAAGTGCTTGTTGTCTCTACGGCCATCAAAGCAGATAATCCTGAAATGATCGAGGCCCGTGCGCGCCACATTCCGGTCGTCAGGCGCGCTGAAATGCTCGCGGAATTGATGCGGCTTAAATGGTGTGTCTCGGTTGCGGGAACGCACGGTAAAACAACAACGACTTCAATGGTGGCTACAGTTCTTGAAGCAGCAGGCATTGACCCAACTGTTATCAACGGTGGTATCATCAATAGTTACGGCACGAATGCGCGCCTCGGTGAAGGTGATTGGATGGTTGTTGAGGCAGACGAAAGCGATGGAACTTTCGTGAAATTGCCTGCCACGATCGCTGTTGTAACGAATATGGACGCCGAGCATCTTGATTTTTACGGTACGTTTGACGCTGAAAAAGAAGCGTTTAAAACGTTCCTTGAGCGCGTGCCTTTTTACGGCGCTGCAATCCTTTGTATCGACCATCCAGAGGTGCAAGCGCTGATCCCACAGATATCAGACCGAAAACTGGTGACATACGGCACGTCAGCGCAGGCTGATGTGAAGGCGCATAATATGCGTACAAGCGACGGTGAAGTAACATTTGATGTTAGTTTGAAAAGCCGGGGCGACGATGCCGCGCGTGAAATCCGCGATATTCATTTGCCAATGCCCGGATTGCATAATGTACAAAACGCTCTTGCAGCGATTGCTGTTGGGCTTGAAATGGGCGCGGATGACGCAACCTTACGCGCGGCCTTTAAAGGTTTTGGCGGTGTAAAACGCCGATTTACGAAAACAGGTGTTGGCGCAGGGATTACTGTAATTGATGATTATGGGCACCACCCCGTTGAAATCGCCGCTGTATTGAAAGCTGCGCGTGACAGTTTTGATGGCAAAGTCATCGCTGTTGTGCAACCGCATCGCTACACGCGCCTTGAAAGTTTGTTCGAGGAGTTTTGCACCTGTTTTAATGATGCAGATACCGTTCTTGTCTCTCCCGTTTTTGAAGCAGGGGAAAGCCCGATTGAAGGCGCTGATCAAGCGAGTTTGGTTGACGGCCTGCGCGCACACGGCCACCGCGAGGTTGATGTGACGGCGGGTGAAGGCGATCTGGCGCAAAAAGTTTTGGAATACGGTGCTGCTGGCGATGTGGTTATTTGCCTTGGTGCTGGATCAATAACCGCATGGGCAAATGCTCTGCCGGATGAACTGGATAAGGTTGCTGGTTGATGACTGAATTCAACATAAAAGAAATTGTTGAAGCAATGCCGCACCTCAAAGGCAGGTTGACTGAAGATGCGCCGCTCGCACGCTTAAGCTGGTTTAGAACGGGCGGGCCTGCTGATCTATTATTCGAGCCAGCAGATGAAGCTGACCTGATAGAGTTCTTGCGTCATTTGCCGGGTAACATGCCCATAACTATTATTGGTGTCGGGTCCAACCTTTTGGTGCGCGACGGCGGTGTTGAAGGTGTTGTTATCCGGCTTGGGCGCGGGTTCGCAGGAATTGAAACGCGAGCAAACCTTGTTAAGGCCGGCGCCGCTGCAATGGATGTGCATGTTGCCCGGTTTTGTGCTGACAAGGCGCTTGCTGGGCTAGAGTTTCTCGTTGGCGTACCCGGGACTATCGGCGGTGCTGTAAAAATGAATGCAGGCGCTTATGGCCGTGAAATTTCTGACGTGTTTGAGCATGCGCATGCTGTTGACCTGCTTGGTCATGTTCATGAGTTTACAAGTGAAGACCTGAAATTCGCTTATCGGAAAAGTTCGATCACAGATAATATGATTATCTTGAGTGCTTCCTTTAGGGCTTCGTCCGGCGGCGTTGATGACATCAAAGCGCGCATGAACGAGATCACTACATCGCGTCAGGGTAGCCAGCCAATTGGAACAAGAACAGGTGGTAGCACTTTTAAAAACCCTGAAGGGTATAAGGCTTGGGAACTTATTGATCAGGCGGGGTGTAGAGGAATGCGCATTGGTGATGCGCAGATATCAGAAAAACACTGCAATTTCTTGATTAATCACGGTGATGCAAGTGCGGCTGATATCGAAGCATTAGGTGAAAAAGCGCGTATAGCTGTTAAGGAAAAAACGGGCGTCGAATTGCAATGGGAGGTCCGTAGAATTGGACGTCCAGTAGGCGATGTACAGGCAACAAATAATCTGGCTAATAAGCCAGTAAACGAGAAAGAGGTAACAGCATGACTGCGGTCCTTTTAAAACATCGTAAGGTATTCGGTGCAAGCTTTATGGCGCTTTTTAGCGGTTTGATGGTTGTTTTGTTTCTGATTGGCAAGCTGGAGGTTGGTGCGTGGTTTGTGAATACGAGCCGTGATGCTGGATTTGTCTTGAATGATTTAAAAGTAGAAGGGCAATTCAGAACATCTGACAATGCAATTTTGGCGCAGCTTGATATCGAAGATGGTATGCCTTTGTTCGCGATTGATCTTACCTTGATCAAGGAACGTTTGACGGCACTGCCTTGGGTTCAGGAAGCGCAGATTGTGCGCAAATTCCCAAGCGGGCTGGAAATCAAGATTATTGAACGTGAGCCTTATGGCCTGTGGCAATATGGTGGTGCGATCAATATTATCGATGACACAGGAGCTGTGATCACAGGGCAAGATGTATCCGCGTTTGCTTATCTCCCTTGGGTTGTAGGTAAAGGTGCTGCCAAGAATTCACGCCCGCTTTTTGATTTACTTAATCTTGCGCCCGAGCTTTTCGCTGATGTGAAGCAAGCTGTTCGCATAGGTGATCGGCGCTGGGATATTATTTTTAATAATGGTGTTCGAGTGAAATTGCCTGAAGTAGCTCTGGAGCCGTCAAAGGAATACGGTGCTGAAAGTGCATGGCAAAGGTTTGCTAAAATCGAGCGCGAACACAAGCTTTTGTCGCGAGAATTAAATGTAATTGATATGCGAATCCCTGACCGCGTTATCATGCGGATAACACCAGAAGGTGAGCGCGCGATGGAAGGTAAGGAATGGGCAACGTAGGCGACACAGAATAATATGGTTAATTGTGTCATAAAATGCTTGAATGCGGGAGGTTGCGTCCGTAAATAAAGGTCGCCTTCCCGTAGAAAAAGTATGCGTTTAGAGAAAAACATATGGCCGTAACAACAGAGTCCCTTATTGCTGCAATTGATGTTGGATCATCGAAAGTAGCTTGCTTGATCGCCAGACTATCACTTGCGAATGAGATTAAGGTTCTGGGCGTTGGAAATCGCTTGTGCGAAGGGGTTGTCGGCGGTGTTGTTGTCGACATGGAAGCTGTGGAGCTTGCGATCCGGGCTTCTGTTGATCAAGCTGAAAAGATGGCTGGTAGAACTGTCAGTGAAGTCTTTCTGTCTTTTTCGGGCGGTGAACCCAAAACGCATATAATTGAAACTGAAATTGAAATTAAAGGTGAATGTGTCACGGACGGGGATGTCACAAAAGTTATCGAAAAAGCAAAAGCTCTGGTCGATGCGGGTGACGAGGCTGTATTACATACATTTCCGGCAGCACTATCGGTTGATGGTACTTTCGGTGTTACATCACCGAAAGGCATGTTTGGTAATGAACTTGGTATCGCGCTTTTAGCTGTTACAGTCCAAAAGGGGCCTCTTAAAAACCTAGAGGCCTGTATTCGCCGTGCCCACCTAAATGTAGTTGATGTTGTTTTGTCTCCGTATGCGGCGGGGCTTTCGGTTCTTGATGAAGATGAACTCAAGATGGGAGTGGCCTGCGTTGACATGGGCGGCGGCACAACAGGCATTTCTGTTTTTGCGCGTGGGGCGTTGGTGCATAGTGAAGTGCTACCGCTTGGCGGGGATCAAATCACGGACGAAGTTGCGCGTAAGTTTTTAACTCCGCTGGATCAAGCGGAACGCCTTAAAACATTCATGGGGTCTGCGATTACGGATAGTGCAGATACGCGCCTAGAAATTGAAATTGCCCAAGTTGGTGAAACGACCGGTCGTGAAAATATCGTTCGGGTGCCGCGTAGTGATTTGACGGAACTTGTTCAAAAAGAGCTGGAACTTCTTTTCGCAACAGTTGGTGAACATTTGGATGCATCTGGTTTCTCTGGCGTTGCGGGGCGCAGAGTTGTGCTTACAGGCGGGGTTGCACAAACTGAAGGCGTTCGCGATTTCGCGTCAAGTGTACTTGGGCGCCGCGTTCGTGTTGGAACACCAAAAATCATTAGTGGTTTACCCCAGGCAGCACAAGGGCCAGCCTTTGCGTCTACTGTTGGCATATTATTGCATGCGGCTACACTTCCTAACGAAGAGCGTTCCCTGAAAGAGCAGGCTAAATTTCAGGAAATGCAAAAAAAAGGGCTGTTTGGTCGAATGGGTTTATGGATAAAGGAAAATTTTTAGGAAAATCCATAAAAAATTAACCTTTTGCTGGCGTTTGCGACTCGGGCGCGGTACAAAGGAAAAAACGGAGGTAACGGGCAATGTCGATTGATTTCGAAAACACGGAACTTACAGAATTAACTCCAAAAATCGCGGTAATCGGTGTTGGCGGTGCAGGCGGAAATGCTGTCAACAACATGATCACTTCTAACCTTCAGGGCGTTGATTTTGTTATTGCAAATACGGATGCACAGGCGCTCTCGAAAAGCGCTGCTGATACACGCATTCAATTGGGTGTTGAGATAACGCAAGGGTTAGGCGCTGGTGCGCAGCCAAAGATTGGTGAAGCTGCCGCAGAAGAAGCGTTAGAACGCGTTGATGAAATTCTTGATGGCTGCCACATGGCGTTCATTACGGCTGGTATGGGCGGCGGAACAGGCACCGGTGCAGCACCAGTGATAGCACGCCGTGCACGCGAACGCGGTATTCTAACTGTTGGTGTTGTTACCAAACCGTTCCAGTTTGAAGGTGGCCGCCGCATGAAGATTGCGGAAGCCGGCATTCAGGAACTCGCAGGTCATGTTGATACGCTAATTATCGTTCCGAACCAGAATTTATTCCGTGTTGCCAATGAGCGAACAACATTTGCCGAAGCCTTTAATCTGGCAGACGAAGTTCTGCACTCTGGCGTTCGTGGTATTACAGATTTGATGGTGATGCCGGGCCTTATTAACCTCGATTTTGCTGATGTTCGTACTGTTATGTCTGAAATGGGCAAGGCAATGATGGGAACCGGCGAAGCAGATGGTGAAACCCGGGCGCAAGATGCGGCTGCTGCGGCGATTTCAAACCCGCTTCTTGAGGAAGCATCACTTCAAGGGGCCAAAGGTGTAATCATTAACGTAACAGGCGGCATGGACATGACGCTTTATGAAGTTGATGAAGCGGTGAATATGGTGCGTGAACAGGTTGACCCTGAGGCGTTGATCGTATTTGGATCGGCTTTCAGTCAGGAACTTGATGGCAAACTTCGTGTTTCTGTTGTTGCAACGGGTATCGAAGGCGGTAACGGAGAATATGTACCTCGTCCTAGGATTGAGAAAAAAGTTGAAACAGCGCCTGTTGTGGAAACACCAGCCGAAGAAGAAACTGTGGCTGTTGAAGAGATGACTGCCGAAAGTGTGGCACCTGAAGAGGTTGCAGTAACAGACGAAGCTGCTGCCGTTGAGGTGCGTGAAGAAGACATGTTCACGGGAGAGCATGTTGAAGAAAGTGCTGAGCACAGATCATCAGAAACGTTTGAAGAGGCGGTTGCTGCCACAAAAACTGATGAATTCGGTATGCCGCTCGATGAAGATGACGGTGCGTCTCTCAGTGGGAATATGATCAAACCACCGACTGAGGAAGCACAGGCACAGTCTGCTGCCTTCACTGAAGAAGAGGTGATGGAAGAGCGCGCAGTCGCTGAGCAGGAAATGCAAGGTGCTTTTGTTGCTGATGCACCCATGACCCCTAAGGTTGATAAGGGTTATGCACAAGGTCAGGCTAATATTTTTCAGGAAGCGGCTTATGCCAGCGGCGCCAAAGACAAGGATGTCGCTGTTGAAGACGAGATTGCCAGTGAAGAGAACTATGCTGCAGTAGAGCCAGTTGAAGCGCAAGAGGAGCTTGTGCAACAAGCAAAGCCAGAGCAGAAGCGTAGCCTGTTTCAGCTAATGACAGCGGGCCTTCGCGGCGGTAATGAAGCTGAAGCACAAGAAGAGTTAGAGCGCGCACCATCGAACGATCGTGGTAATGTTAGAGCAAGTTCTATCGTTAAAAAAGAGCCTAGTCTTACTGGGAATGCTAATCAAACGGCAGGGCAAGCATCATCAGCCTCTGTCGGGGGTGTTTCCGGTGATGACCGGCCAGTTACGACGCCTAAGCCGACAAAAGATCAGCTTGAAATTCCAAGCTTTTTGAAGCGTCAGCAAAACTAAAACGATTTATATAAGATACTGAAAAGCCGGATTTGATCCGGCTTTTTTATTGGATGTTAATTTTAAAGAAATCTACATTAGTGCCTTTATAAATACCTGATCCAAATTGTTGAAAGTTTAAATGCTCTGCTATTCTAAGAGAGGCAATATTTGATGCGCCGATTATAGCATTAATACGGTTTAGCTTTGTTTGCTTGGTTGCCCAGTCCAGCACGATAGTCATTGCACGTTTTGAAATACTCTGGCCTCTTTCTTTAGGGCATGTTCGCCAGAATACTTCTGGATATGTATCAAGGTCTTTGTTTATACCGCGCACATATCTGGCAATTCCCACCTCACCAACAATTTGCGTTGAAATTTCATTATATACCAGAAATGAACCATATCCATATATTGACCAGTGGCCGATAAATTTTAAAAATCGTGACCATATTTCTTCAATAGTTAAAATATGAGTTGTATTCTCAGTGTCGGTTTTTTGTGTTTCCCAGAATTCAAGATATGCGTCAAAATTCTCAAGGACAGGCTTTTGGAGTATAAGCCCGTCATATGTTAATGTGAGCTGAGAGGCTGTCATTATTTATATTACCACTTGTTCAGTGCATCGTCATCGCTTGATTTCGCAGCTACCCAGTTATCACCTTTGTCGGTTGCCTCTTTTTTCCAGATGGTTGCGTTTGTTTTGAGGAAATCCATCAGGAACTCAGCACTTTCAAAAGCAGCTTTCCGGTGCGGGGAGGCGGTGATCACCAACACAATGTTTTCCCCCGGTTCCATCCGCCCAACGCGGTGGATGATCGTGCAATCAAGGATAGGCCAACGTTTATGAGCGTCTGCTGCTATACGCTCTAATTCCTTTTCAGTCATGCCGGGATAGTGCTCTAGCGTCATCGCATCAAGATCACCAACAGTATCACGCACGGTGCCTGTGAAGCTAACAATCGCACCAATATCAACCCGGTTATTTCGGATTTTCTCAATCTCGGCGCCAATATCAAAGTTATCAGTTTGTACAGTTATTTTACCCATAAGAATACTACGGCCTAACCGCCGGTAACGGGCGGGAAGAAGGCGATTTCATCGTTGTTGGTAATCGGTGCGTCAAATTTTGCATGTGTTTGGTTAACTGCCGCACGGATGAAAATGCTGCTTTCAAAGGCATGCTCAAACGCCCCGCCGCGTTTTTTTAGAAACACCGTTAAATCCTGAACCGTTTTAATATCGCTAGTGAGGTCAACGGTTTCTTCAGCAGTGCCAAGTTGTTCCTTTAGTGCGCCAAAATATAGAATATCTGCCATATCTACACCCTAAACCATATGTTTCAGGCCAGCACGGAGGTAATCATAGCCTGTATAAAGTGTTAGTATCGCTGCAATCCAAAGGAGAATAGTGCCGATTTCATTGGCTGGAAGGCCAATTTGGGGTGCTCCTTTTGTCCAGACAAGCGCACCTAGTGCCACCATTTGAACAGTTGTTTTCCATTTCGCGAGGAAAGTAACGGGTACACTAACCTGAATACCGGCCAGAAATTCCCTAAGGCCCGAGACCATAATTTCACGGCACATGATCACGACAGCAGCAACCACATGAATACCTTCCACCCATTTAAAGGCAACAACCATCAAGATAACAGCAGCGACCATCAATTTATCAGCAATCGGATCAAGGAACTGACCGATTTTTGAAACACTGCCTGTTGCCCGCGCTAAATACCCATCAAAAAAGTCTGTGATACCAGCGATTGTAAACAGGATAAATGCCAGATGGCTACCAAATGGTTGATCCAGATAGAAGGACAAGACAAGTACAGGGATTACAAAAATCCGCGACATGGTTAGAATGTTTGGTATTGTCCACATGGATAAATTGACCCGCCAAATTGAATTTGATCATTCTATGGTGAACATACTCGTTCAAGAGTGTAGGTCAACCATAGTTCCAGATTATAGGGCTGTAGTTGAACAAAAATATGACATTGGATGGAAATTAATAAGATATGAGCCCGGATTAATCCTGAAAGTGATCATAAATATGCTGTGCCATCGCGCGCGAAATACCCTCAACACTCTCAAGGTCGCGAACGCTGGCACCTGAAACGGCTTTTGCCGAACCAAAATGATGCAAGAGTGCCTTTTTCCTTTTGGGGCCAATACCCCCCACTTCATCAAGCGGCGATTTCTTAATGTCTTTTGAGCGCCTGGCCCGGTGGCTGCCGATGGCGAACCTATGGGCTTCATCGCGCAGTCGTTGAAGGTAATATAAAACTGGATCATTGATCGGTAGAACAAAGGTATCTCGACCTTCGCGGTGAAATTGTTCCCGCCCTGCATTTCGGTCAGGACCTTTAGAGATTGCAACAACTGCAACATCATCAGCGATACCAAGGTCATGCATTACTTCCATGACAGAAGATAACTGTCCCTTACCGCCATCGATTAACAACAGATCAGGCCACATGCCACGGTCTTTGTCACTGTCTTCTTTGATCAGGCGTGAAAATCTGCGGTGAATAACTTCGCGCATCATTCCGAAATCGTCGCCGGGGGTTAATTCTTCGGATTTTATGTTGAATTTACGGTAGCTGTTTTTCATAAATCCATCAGGGCCAGCGACAATCATACCACCAAGAGCATTGGTGCCTTGAATATGGCTGTTATCATAGACTTCGATCCGCTCTGGTGGTGTATCAAGTTCAAAAAGCTTTGCAACGCCTTCCAGAAGCCTGCGTTGACCTGCGCTTTCAGCCATTTTACGCTCTAGTGCCTCTTTAGCGTTTCGCACGCTTTCACGGATTAAATCTGCTTTGTCGCCGCGCTGTGGTACTGTAATTGCAACCTTAAAGCCCATCCGCTCGCTTAAGGCATCGGCGATCAGGGTGTTTTCATTTAGTTTATGCGATGTCAAGATTAGCTTTGGGGCTGGCTTGTTATCATAAAACTGAGTGATAAAAGCGGTTAAAACATCGGCGGTTTCATCGTTTTTATCGTGCTTTGGGAAATAGGCGCGGTGGCCCCAGTTTTGCCCGGTTCGAAAGAAGAAAACCTGAATGCCAACTTGCCCAGCGATGTTTGCAGCAGCAATGACATCAGCCTCGTCAACCATGGCATTCACCATACTTTGATGGCTTTGAATATGGGTAAGGGCCTTAAGGCGGTCACGGTAAACAGCAGCGGCTTCGAAATCGAGTGTATCGCTAGCCTCTTGCATTGCGTCTGCAAAGCGTTTTTGAATATCGGATGTTTTGCCTGATAGAAAAGACCTCGTTTCCTCAACCATATCGCTGTATTCGCTATCGGTAACTTTATCAACACAGGGTGCCGAGCAACGCTTGATCTGATGCAGCAAGCAAGCGCGTGACCTGCTCTCTAATGTTGTGTCAGAGCAGGACCTGAGCTGGAAAACTTTCTGTAAGGTGTTTAGTGTTTGATTGACTGAGCTAACGCTCGCGAACGGTCCAAAATATTGCCCTTTGTGTTTGCGTGCGCCGCGATGCTTTGTAATTTGCGGCCATTTATGGTCTGTGCGCAGCAGGATATAGGGAAATGATTTATCATCCTTTAAAAGCACATTGAAGGGCGGCTTAAACCGCTTGATCAGCGATGCTTCTAAAAGGAGAGCTTCGGCTTCTGTACGGGTTGTAACGAATACCATTGTTACAGTCGCACTTACCATTCTGAGCAATCGGTTGGTCAGGCGGTTAGGCTGCGTATATGACGTGATACGCTTTCTAATATTTTTAGCCTTGCCAACATAAAGAACGTCTTCATTCTTATCCAGCATACGATAAACACCGGGGGCCGTGGGGGCCGTTTTAAGATATCCTTTAATGATATCAATGCCGGATATTGGAATATCAGTATTTTCAATTTCGTCAGGCAAGATTGAAGCTTTCATCTTTAATTTTTATTATCTTTGCTTACAAAAGTGAGGGGCTTGCGTCAAAGAATCAATATGACAATTATGCGACGAAAAGATATCCACGAAACCTGTGGATAACTTTGTGGGTAAAATGGGGGATTGAACTGCAACTATACTGTAACACTAGGGTTTTATCGTTTTGCCTAATTTTTATGCAAAAATACTAACTTATTGAAATATATAACTATTATCTAAGTCAATAAGATAAATTCTATAAAAATAAAAACGTCATATTGCATGTAGATATGGTTTATTGCAGGTAATGATTCGTTGTGCATAAGCGAGATAACGAATTTGTGACATAAGATTAGAAAACTATAAATGTTACCAAACAGTTAAGCTGATTTATGGCGTTCAATTTCTACACCAACACTTAAGGCGCCCTCTACGGCTTCTAGTTTTTCTATCTTTACGCGGGCACCGATAACGCGGTTATTTTCCAGCGACATGGCAGCAATTTTTTCGGCAAGTGTCTCAACGAGGTTGATATGCCCGTTTGAAAGAATATCTTTTATGTTTGTGACGATCTCATTGTAGCAAACAACATTATCAAGTTGATCTTCGTGATGATCCATATCTTCACGAACAGAGAGATCAACATTTATTCTTATTTTCTGGGTAGAGCCCTTTTCATGATCCCAAACGCCTATCTCTGCATTGGTTTCAAAGTCACGGATAAATACATGGCGGACCGAGCGGGTTGCATCTGCGTAAGGCAAGTGCATGACATTGGTTTCTGATCTATTGTCCTCGTAAGCCATCAAGGGCTCCTTTTATGCGTTATAAAGCGTCGCAACACATGAAATAAAATAAAGCGTTAGTCAATAATATCTGGTGTTTGCCATGCTAAATGCTGTCCACCATCAAGCGCAATCATCTGCCCTGTCATAGAAGGGGTGTTGATAATAAAGTCAACGGTGTTTGCAATTTCGTCAAGGTCAGGGCCTTTTCTAAGAAGCACATTATCTGCTTCTGTCTGAAAACTCCCTTCGGTTTGATGAATGCTCTCTAGTACAGGGCCCGGGCCAATGGCATTCACTCTGATATCAGGGGCAAGCGCCTGCGCTGTGGTTCGGGTCAGTGCATAGAGCGCTGCTTTTGACGCAGTGTAGGTTAAAAATTGAGGATTTGGCTTCCAGACACGCTGGTCGATAATATTAATTACGTTGCCGTTGATTTTTTGCGGTGACTGATTTGCAAAGGCCTGTGTAAGTATCAGGGGGGCAAGTGTATTTACGCCCATATGCAGGTGCCAGTCTGAGGGCTTGAAGTTCTTTATACTATCATTCTCAAAAACGGATGCATTATTTATCAGGGTTGTGCATGGCAGGTCGAATAATTCTGTAGCACGTGGGATCAGGCTTTGGACACTTGTCTCATCTTGAAGGTCGGTTTGTACTGCATGGGCTATGCCCCCGTTTTTACGGATGGTTTCAGCAACTTTTTCCGCACTCGCTTTTGAGCCGTTGTAATGAACGGCTACAGGATATCCCTTGGCACCTAAGTCGAGCGCTAAATGTTTTCCAATGCGCTGGCCTGCACCTGTGACTAATACATAGCCGTTAATCTTATTCATCGACTAACTCTAATGATATGGGCATTCCCATTGCGCTCGCACTATCTGCTGATTGTGTAAGATAATACATATAGCCGCCGTACATTAAAATCATGATCAAACCGCTAAGTTTACCTACGTGTTTGCGGGTTTTATAATATGGTATCAGCAACAGGGACGCACCAAGCATTATCCACAGGTCAAACTCTATAAAGCTGTCGGGTACAGGTATATCGCCAAATAGTGAAGCAACGCCCATGATACCAAGTGTATTGAATATGTTGGACCCAATAACGTTTCCAACAGCAACATCACAGTGGCCGCGCACAGCGGCAACAATTGCGGTAACCAATTCAGGTAAGCTGGTGCCAATGGCTACTAATGTTAGTCCAATTACGGCTTCAGACACCCCAAGTGAACGGGCAACATTAACTGATCCGCTCACTAATAAGTCAGCACCAAACGAGAGGCCTACGAGGCCGATGATAATTAGAAATGCTGCTTTACCATAACTTACTGGCTCTTCTGCAAGCTCTTCGTATTCCGCTATAAGCTCTGCATCGCCTTTGCTCTTTTTACCTTGGAAAGCAGAAAACAAAAGAAAACATATAAGTAATGTAAGAAGTAGCAGGCCATTTGACGATGTAATGGCACCAGATGAGGCCATGAAGAAAAAGATTACCCCAGCGGCAATCATAATAATCATGTTTCTGCCCATTTTAGGGGCGCTACATGTCATGGGGGCAATGAAGGCAGGGATACCAATCACAAGCAGAATATTAGCAATATTCGAGCCCACAACGTTCCCGAGTGCAAGAGTAGGGGCGTCGGTTAATACGGCGTCAACACCAACTACTAATTCGGGTGCGGACGTTCCAAACGCTATGATCGTCAGGCCGATGATCAAGGTTGGAACACCAAAACGCTGCGCAAGTGATACAGCACCACGAACTAAAAAATCACCAGCAAACAATAATAAAACTAGGCCGATGATTATATACACATAATCCATATGACGTTTACGTCCTTACTTCATAACCGATGTTATCTCGCTCTAACCCCACTCAAGAAAACACCTTCTTTCGGTTTATATAGGTATTGTTGATGCGAAAGGGAAGTCAGTATCCACGTTGAATGTTAAGCACATTTTCGAGAGGTTGCCCGTTATCCATGTTTTTGATGTTGCGAACTACATATTCAGCGGCTGTCTTCGGCCTTGTAACGGCTGCGATATGCGGTGTTATAATAATCTTTGGATGTGTCCATGCAGGGTGTGATTTAGGCACAGGTTCTTCCTTGAAAACATCAAGGGTAGCAGCGCTTAAGTGATTATTATCTAATAATTTTATCAGGTCATCTATCTCGATAAGATTACCACGCCCAACATTGATGATTGACGCTCTTTCAGGCAGTTTTGAGAGGCGTTTTTCATTTAGCAGGTTGGTGGTTTCCTCGGTGTTTGGCAACAGGCCAACAACGATGTTGGTGTTAGTGAGAAAATTATCTAATTCGCCCATGCCTGTATAGTGTGTGACACCTTTTTCATCGGCTTTTGCTGATTGTGACCAGCTATTGATCTGATACCCAAGCGGTCTTAACACTTCGGCGCATTTTTGACCGAGGGCTCCGTATCCCATAATGCCTACTTTTATTGAGGAAGCGGCTGGCGCAAAAATACGGGCCCATTCTTTCTGTTTTTGAGCATTCAACAGTTCCGGCATGCTGCGGTGATGCATTAGTACGCTCATAACGACAAACTCAGCCATCCCTTCCTTCAGCCCATCGTCTGCCATACGGACGATAGGAATATTGGTTGGCAGGTCAGGGTCGCTCATAATGTGGTCCACACCCGCCCCGATAGAAAAGGTAACTTTGCTGTTGGTATATTCTTTCAAGAGCCCGTGTTCGGGCTCCCACACCAATGTGTATGTATCGCCTGACATGTCACCGGGGTCACCCCAGTCAGGATAGCTTCTGAAATCTATGTCAGGGTCAACCGCGTGAAAGGCCTCGCGCCAAACATCATGGGAATAGCCATTAAGGTAAAATAGAATTCGTGTCATCAAATAGGCCTATGATTATGACTGACTTTGAAAAACAGTTATTGAACTTTCACAGCTAACGTATCGTGATGCCCAACAATAAGTTCACGCAGTAAAAAACTGATATCCGAGCGATTTTTAAAACCAGATGCCTTGGCGGCTGCTTCCATTTCCGCAGGTGTCATATCAGGGTGTTCAGCATATTGAACAAGATCGCGGTAAAAACCGACGGTAAAGTTATCAACGTCACTGCCATATACCGTCTCGAAAATAACGTTCGGTTTGATGCCGATGCGCTCAAGGTAATCATTTTCCATCTGACGCTCCTTGAGAAGCGCTGTGTGCTTGCCCGCACCTGCCATAAACATTTCAATATGATAAAGGCCCGATGTTTCATTCAGCGTTTTCAAATCTGCCCAGCTCACATCTGATTTTGCAGTGAAGCTTACTTCAGAATCGACAAGAGAGTTCACCTTGTTTTCATACACAGTATGCGCTTTTTCACATGCCTCTGTTGTGCAGGACGTTTCTCCGCTGCCGAGTAGCATAAGATCCCAGTGGTTGCCCTGGCTGTGACGCATCATAATTGGTGCATCAAACCCCAGTGCTTTCCAATCGGTATTTTTAACCGCTTCAAGCAGTTCAGGGAATTTGCCTTGGGCAGCACGGTACTGTGAAATCCAGTATTCATCGGCGATAGCATTAGGGGTTATACCTGCAAGCGTGGTTGCGATTATCAATAGTTTCTTGATCATTGTATTATCCTTGTCTTTATCCTTAGCGAAGCTTGTTGCTGTGCGCGGTGCCGCCGAAGATCGCATTAAAATATACAAGATTTAATCCATCCAGATACGCACGCGTAGTAGGTTCCTGCGTAAATCCAATCACCATGCCCCGGCCTTTGCTCTCATGGATGAGAAAGGGTTTGAAGGCAAGCTGGGCCTTGTTTTCTTCCCAGAGATGACCTGTCGCAAGCAATTTGTCGCTACCTTTGAAATAGACAACATTGGTGCCAGTGTTTAAATCGATTGGGGCATAAATATCATCGCCGCGAACAAGCACCTTTAGTTCATCCGCAACACCCGCGGTTAGCCAATGATCTTTATCAATACCGGCATTTACGATCGCGCCGGGCACGCTGTCAGGGCCTTCCTTGGCAGGTTGAAGGGAAGCTTGGTATTCGTCAAAGGATGCATAGTTTTTACCTGCAACGCGGCCTTTATCCACCTTGGTTTCTTTAACGCCGTCTTTGGTTTGGTTCTCGCGCTTGGCCGATAATAGACCGGCTTTCTCATGTGTTAGGAAGCGAACTGCGGTGGAGTTACCAATTAAAACTCCGCCTTTGGATACCCAATCGCTCAGGTTCTTGGCACCAGTTTCACCGAGCGCATCCATATAATTGCTGCGGAAACCTTGAGCCGGTAAAATCAGAACGTCATAGCGTGACAGGTCAGCGCGCTTTAGCATCGGTGTTCTGATCACTGTAACCGGATAGCCGAATTGTTGCTCGATCACATAGCGGGTGTTGCCTGCACTATTCTGACTTGTGGCTTCATCCCATGCCATTGCAATTTTAGGGGCATGGATTTTGTTAACTGCACGGCTGCCGAAATCCATTCCGCTCTCTATCCAGCTTGTATCAACGCCGACCACTTCGGCGCCTGTCTCAGATGCCATGCTCGCGAGCGTATCGCCCAAACGGTCATCATTTGCTGCAACGTCGATGATCAGCGAACCGGCTGGGTAGGTTCGGCCGTTTTGGGTAAAGCCTTTATCGTTTGATTTGACATTAATGCCTGCACGCAACGCTTTGGTGAGCAATCGCCCCGCTGCCATATCGCCCCACGGTACAAGGTAAGCAACTTTGGCATCAGTTTTATTGATGGTGCCTTTTGGTGCCTCGTACGCTTCAACCAGATTACCGTCTACATCTACCGGGCGACCGCATCGGTTCATATCCACATTATACATGATCGGCAGCGACCATCCCGTTACATCATATATATCATGATCAAGGTTTTTGGCGCGGCGGCGTTCTTGCTCTTTAACAAAATCAGCGTTCATATCAACCTGTGGGTCAAGGAGCGTGCGCACCATGCGCTTGCGTGGCTGTGCCAAATCAACAACAAAGGCACCAGCTTTGTAATTTACATTACAGGCTTTGAAATCGGCGCTCGCGCGGGTGATTTCAACACCTTGTGCGGCAAGGATACCAGCGAGCTTCTGGTTTGCGGCCTTGTCGCGTGTTGCCGGGAAAATATAGGTCCGGTTTTGTCGGTCGTTAGACCCTTCGCGGACGGCGCTCACCTGATAATCATAAAAGTTCTTGAGGAAAGTCTCGCGGTTTTTCGATACTATTTCTGCGGTGGCAAGCGATGTGATGAAATGGCCTTTCACTGTATCGCGGAAACCAAATTCACTGCCGTCTGTGCGGCGATATTTCAAACCACGGGATGATGCCTGTTCATACGTCATGGCAAGAGCGCCGTAATAGGCGGGCCAGCTTGCGCCGTAACCCGGGTAAAAGGCATCAAAAATATCGCGGGTGAAATAGGGACGGCCAAACGCATCGAACCATTTTGCGTTATTCTGTCCAAATAGCGTCAGGCTGCTGCGCTGACTTGGGGCAAGGTGCGGGTTATAGGGAATGGCTTCTGGCGCAAAATAATAAGTGCTATCGCCGCCCATTTCATGCACATCAACAAACGTAAGCGGATACCATTCCTGTAATGCCTTCACATGACCGCGAGTTTCGGGCTGTGTCAGTGAAATCCAGTCCCGGTTCATATCAAAGAGATAATGGTTCGTGCGTCCTGACGGCCACGGCTCGTTATGCTCTGCTGATAGGCGGTCTGTGTCTGCTTCTAAACCCTTTGCAGATCTGAAACGATGGATAAAGCGATCACGTCCATCAGGGTTTTGCATCGGATTAATGAAGACGATGGTGTTCTCTAAAATCTCTGGCGCACGCGCGTCGCCCTTGGAGGCGAGCAAATGATAAGCAGTCATGATGCTGGCATCAGTTGAGGAAATCTCGTTACCGTGAACACCGTACGCGAGCCATACAGAGGCGGGCAGGGTGCCGATCAATTTGTCGGCTTCGGCTTTTGATGTCTTGCGGGGATCAGCGAGCGCCTGCATGCCCGTTTTATAATCATCGAGCTTGGCAATATTATCAGCGCTGGAAATAGCGACATAATATAATTTCCGGCCTTCCCATGTTTCACCGTATTCAAAAAGGCGGACTTGATCAGGCTTGGCTGCTGCAAGTGCCGTAAAATATTTGTGGGTATTTGCGTGGGTTGTGATCTTGTCTCCGACCTTGTGGCCAATCACACTCTTTAAACTTGGAATATCATTTGAATATTCAGCGTTTGGCCAGTAGGTGAAGGTGTCATCGGCACTGATTGCCGTATTTGAACCAATGGCTAATGTGATAGCGAGTGCACTTGCACCGATCTTTGATTTTAAGGATGTCATAGATTGAGTCTCCCGACGTTATATCCCCATATAAATTTCTATACGGTTATCGGGTTTTCTCCTGATTTAAAAGAAGAATACGATAATCAGTGAAAAAGATATTAATGCACCGCTTAGTGTTAAGGGCCAAGGTTGGAAGCCACGCCAATTATTAATACCGTGTAAATGCCGAGGCCAAGAAGCGCTTTGTGTAACAATGGGCGCATAGAAAACTTCATAATCAAGTATATAACGGCGATTGCTACAAGTGAGATAACGGCAAAGGCAACCCCGGCCTTATAGTTTTCAGCATACCAAATATCAGGTGAACTGATGGTATATTGAGTTCTATAGCCGTAAACAGCGTTCGGCGGTATTAAACCAAGAATCATGGGAATGGAAACAAGCAATAATATTACTGGTACGCCGTACGATAGCCATACAAGTATTTTCATGGCAAACGCATCATATTCCTGTTTTATCTGATTGTAATCCTGCTCCATAGTTTTATACTAATATCTAACGTTTGCTAGGTCAAATAGGGTTGTGGATATGTGGGTTTAACGACACGGGACAGCCCATATTCCATTTAAAAAATATTGTTGATAAAACTCTCGAATCTTTCGCTTGCAATTTAAAAGGCAAACCCTTATGTTTCGCGCCTCGAATCATAGAGTTTACAAATGCGTAGGCTCAACTACTTGCCTAACGGTCGTGAGAGAGCGAATTTGATCGCTAAGTTATCGAGCCGGGGCGTGCGAAAAGGTTAAGAAAATGGCAGTTCCAAAAAGTAAAATAACCCGCTCTCGTCGTGGTATGCGCCGTTCACATGATGCTCTTAGAAGCGTTAATTTTCAAGAAGACTCAAACACAGGTGAATATAAACTTCGCCACCACATCGACCTGAAAAGTGGTCAGTACCGTGGGAAACAGATTCTTGAGCCAAAAGGCGACTTCTAAGAAATATTTCTTGGAAAACAAGTTTTGAAAAAAGCCGACACTGTTTATTCAGCGCCGGTTTTTTTCTGTTTGTGTTACTGACCTTCTTACAAAGCTGGAAATCCGAGAGTTCTTTGCATGTGGCTATCGGATAGATACCTAATCATGTTGGCCATGACGGTTGGTTGGTATCGTTTTTTGTTGCCGTATCCATATTCATACAGCTTTCTTTTGCCATATTCCCCAAATATTTATAGTCTTGGCAGGTATATAGTCTGATTCTGAATTCCAAGGGGGAATGCCATGTTTCTGAAACGCATCATTTTTGCTGTTACTTTTCTCTCGTTAACTGCATGTGTCACAACAAATAATGTTACGGGGCGTAAGCAACTGATTACGATTCCGCCAAGTCAGGATGCGGCGCTTGGCCTCAATGCCTTGAATGAAGTTAAAAAAACTGCGCCTGTTGTGACAACAGGCCCGATGGCGGAACGCATCCAGCGTATCGGAAACCGAATTGCTGCCATATCCCACGCACCCAATATGGACTGGGAATTTATTGTAATTGACGAACCAGTTTTAAACGCGTGGGCGCTGCCGGGCGGCAAGGTTGCTGTTTATTCAAAAATGGCAGAAACATTCAATACAGACGAACAGCTTGCCGCCATATTGGGGCATGAGGTTGCGCATGCAGTTCTCCGGCACGGGGCGGAGCAGGTAAGCCGTGGGCAGCTTCAGAATCTTGCGATCACTGGGCTTGGTGTCGCGGCGGGTGTTGCCACCGAAGACGCGAAAACAGCACAGCTTGCCGTCGCACTTGGTTCAATGGCTGCGCAAGGGTTTGTGCAGTTACCGCATAGTCGCTCGATGGAACTTGAAGCCGATGATGTAGGCACTGCCTATATGGCGAAAGCGGGCTTCGACCCACGGGCCTCGGTTACGCTGTGGCAGAAAATGAAATCACTCAAAGAAGGCCAGCAGGCACCATCACCTTTCTTCTCAACGCACCCCGCAGATGACAAGCGCATCGCACGTCTTCAGGCAAAAATGGATGTGTATTTGGCGGAGTATAGAGACCGGTAAAAGGTATTAAGGATTATCTATGAAACATATTGTTCTTTTTGTTTTATTTCTCTCATTTAGTGCGCCTGCTATCGCTGATAAGCATGGAATGTATCAATCTGTACAGGATATGGCCGACGATGGTTAGCGTGTAGTTACGCTAGAGGATTATAAACAGGCAGCAAAGAATAATAAATTAGATGCTCGATACTACACAGATTATAGGTTAAAGGCTGATAATCATTATTTGGTTGTTGATGGTGATTTTGATGGTAATGGATTAACAGATACAGCTAAATTTTATATCAACGAAAATAAACATCAGTATGGATTATTCGCATTTATGGGGCAGCCTTCAGGCGAGACCACTATTGTGAATTTGTCCTTACTGAAAAACCATGATTTACATACCCGTTTGGGGGTATCAAAAGTTAAACTGGGAAGATATGAAACGGCTTGTAGTAAAGGGTACGGGCGTTCCTATTGTACTAGCACTCAACCTGCATCAATCACACTCGAATATGATACAATTAGTGTTATCACCTTTGGAACCTCTGAGAGTTTTTATTATTGGAATGAGGGTCATTTCTCTCCAATTTTAATAGCAGATTGATATTTTTAATCCATTTCTCTTAATAAAAATATGCGTACTATCGATAATGAATTGTTTGGTTAGGTTGCACGAGAGAATAATGAAAAAACTAATTATTGGGATAATCATTACCTGTTGGTCAGTGAAAGGCGTTTTAGCCCAAGACTTACCGCCCGCATCGCCAGAGCGGATGCAGGCGCGCATTGTAGCCTTATCTGAGTTCGGCAAAAACGCTGATGGCGGCGTAGACCGCGTTGCCTACTCAAAGGCGGATATTGATGGCCGCGCTTATATCATGGATTTGATGCGCGGGCAGGGGCTCACTAATCTTCGTATCGACGTTGGCGGCAATATCATTGGACGCAGGCCGGGCACTGAGCCTGATGCAAAGCCAATCATGATTGGCTCACATACCGATAGCGTGCCGGGTGGTGGCAATTATGACGGCGATGTCGGCGTTATTGCAAACCTAGAGGTCATTGACCTGTTGAATGCAGCGAACATTCAAACGCGCTCGCCGATTGATGTTGTTGTGTTCTCGAATGAAGAGGGCGGTCTTGTGGGTAGCCTTGCAATGACCGGTAAATTAAAGCCTGAAACCCTTGATGTTATGAGCCACTCGGGCCTCACGATCAGGGATGGCATCCGTGCTATCGGCGGGGACCCTGATAATATTACCCGCGATATTATCAAACCGGGTGTTTTGAAGGCGTTTGTTGAACTCCATATCGAGCAAGGGGCCTTTTTGGACGAAGATGATATTGATATTGGGGTAGTGCAAGGCATTGTTGGGATCAACTGGTGGGATATTACGATTGATGGTGTTGCAAACCACGGCGGCACGACGCCGATGAACCGCAGGCAGGATGCGATGGTGGCAGCAGCGCACCTAACACTTGCAATCAATAAAATCGCAAATGACCTACCGGGCCGTCAGGTTGCGACCGTTGGTCGGATTGAAGCGTTTCCGGGCGCCCCCAATGTTATTCCGGGCAAGGTTATCATGAGCCTGGAGGTGCGTGACCTTGAGCAATCAAAAATGGATCAGGTGTTTACCCTCGTTGAAAAAGAAGCATCAAAAATCGCTGACGAGACTGGAACTAAAATTGGCTTTGAGTTTATTGATGTTGCGTCCCATCCCGCCCCAACAGATGAGCGCATGCGGACTTTAATCGCAGATGCTGCAAAAGAGGCTGGATACTCCTACAAACTCATGCCATCAGGCGCGGGCCATGACGCGCAGGATATGGTCTCGGTCGCGCCAACAGGTATGATTTTTGTGCCATCAAAAGGCGGCGTCAGCCATAGCCCGAAGGAACATACGAGCCGGGACGAAATGGCGAAAGGTGCTGATGTTTTACTGCGAACCCTCCTAAAGATTGATGCGCTGTAAGTATATATATTTTCTAGTATTTATTGTGTTTAAGGTCATTCTTCTCCGTAATCTTGTGAAAGATGCTTTTTTATGTTAACCTTTTGTTAGTAATTAGTAGAAAATAACTAATAACAGACTGAAAAGTAGAAAAGCTATGAAAAAAATTATTATGGCGGCATTAATGGCCGTTGGGGTGGCTTTTGGCGTATCCGCGAATACCACCATTACTTTTGACGCCCTTCCGGGCCCAAATGGTTCTGCCTTTGCCGGGCCTTATTTTGAAGGTGGTTTTGGTGTTACTGCTGAAGCTGGCGATGTGTTTTCTGGTCAAGTTTTTGGCTCACCTGTACCAAGCTTGGTTGTTGGTTCTGTCTTTGGCGGAAGCGCTTCTGCCACTGTTCGGGTTACTGGTAATACGTTTATTCTGAATTCTTTTGATCTTGCGTCCCAAGGGGTTGGGACTTTTATGATCAATGGATTTCTGGGTGGAAATTCCGTATTCTCTTTCGGGGGTAATTTAAGTGGCCCGCAAGCGTTCAGTACATTTGCAGGAATGGGAGGTAATGTTGATACAGTTGACTTTGTATTGACGAATGTTCGTTCCAGCTCGATCAATCTTGATAATATTGTCCTTGGTGCAGTGCCTGAGCCTGCTACGTGGTTGATGATGATTATTGGTTTCGCGACCATAGGGGCCGCTTTGCGTCGTCGTCAGGTCGTAACAGAAGCATAGATTATTATAGATCTAGTATAATATGAGAAGAAGAAAAGGCCTTTGTTTAAAGGCCTTTTTGTTTTTGGTCTTCACTCTGTATATGGGCCATCTATTTTGCTGTGGTTCTGCTGATTGATTTTTGATGCTATGAGGCTGTTTTTGATTTCATTAATTTGCGTTCGCGGGCGAAGCTATAGATACCTGTTGAAACAACGATTGCGCTACCGATCAGGGTGTATGTATCCGGGAAATCAGCAAAAACAAAAATGCTAAGCGCCATCGCCCACACGAGGTAGGTATAGCGAAACGGTGCGACAAACCCAACATCGCCGACCCGCATGGCCATAACTGTACCAATATATCCGAGGAAAAGAAAGAATGCAGCACCAGCCAGCATGGCGAGATGCGTAAGCGTGATTGTTTTCCATGGTTCAAAGAGCGCGAGTACGGCCCCCATAAGCATCACAGCAACGCTTGTGTAAAAAGCAATGAACATGCTTGGGATACTTTTTGATATATTTCTGGTTGTTAGATCACGGATAATCATGCACCCAATTGTGCCGAAAAGCATAAGGAAATAGATATTAAAGCCGCCGCCTTCTGCGCTACTGCCATCAGGCTGAATTACCAGCATAACACCGGAAAATCCTATCAGAATTGCAAGGTAACGGCGCCAACCAACGGCCTCACGCATGAAAAGGGCTGCTGCGAGCGTGACCGCAAGGGGCATCACCTGCAAAACGGCGCTGGCATCAGCAAGCGACACATGCACAAGTGCCGTTAGGAAAAAGATTGTGCCACCTAATTCACAGAGTGTTCGAACGATAATATGGCGATTAAAATGCCGACGACTGTTTTTCAGTGCACCAGACTTCACTGCAATAATCCCAAGGAAGATAGTGGAGAAAACACCGCGAATAAAGATAGATTGCTGAAGGTTTAAATCTGCGAGTACCAGTTTCATGAAGGCATCGTTTACTGCAAATCCCATCATGCCGAGCATCATATAGAACGCGCTTTGAATATTTTCTGATTGCATAAGCCTGAACCTGAACTTGCACATGAAGTATCATACTGTATTGATCGTGAAACAGCATTAGGGGAATATGGATTTGAGAGCAAACAAGAATTTAAAATCTATTAGGTAAATTTTATATTTGCGCGGCTAAGGAGTTGGGAGTGAATATGATTCACAAAATATATTTAGCTATATTAGCTTTTGTTAGTATGTCAGTTTCATGTTTTAGCAGTGATCGGACTTGTGAAACACCGGTCAATATTCCATCAGTAGTGGCAGCTATTAATAAAGAAAAATTGATTTTTCTTGGTGAGCTTCATGGATCTAATGAAATGCCTGCTTTTCTGGTTTCACTAGCATGTTATTATGTACAATCTGGTGAAAGGGTTTTAATCGCTCTTGAGATGCCTGATGATCAAAATAACGCTTTGGCTAGTTTTCTAAAAAGTCCGTCCGATGATATTGCAAATATAGCGCTTAGTTCACTTAGAATGAATAAATTTTGGTCCCGTAAAGGCGATGGAAGACAAAGTAGAGCGATGCTTACTGCTATTAATAATTTTCGAGGCATTTCACAAAAATACTCATTGGATTTGATTGGTGTTGATTTGCCTATTGATGATTATAATAATGAGAAAATAGCTATAACGCGTGACCAGTATATGGCGAAAAATATTGAATCATATATGCAAACAAACAGATATGATCGGATCATATTTTATGCGGGTAATAATCATACTCGCCTCACAAAACGTAAAAATATTGATAGTCCTGTAGCGTATTATATGAAAAAATCTAAGCCATTTTCCATTGTTTTATCTTTTAAAATAGGAGAGTTGTGGGCTTGTACAAATAAGTGTGGAATTCATAAATTTGAATATAATAAGAACAACTCTGCGCCTGAAAATGTTTTTGTACATAGAGATGCAAATGATTTTGATGGTATCGTCTATTTCAAGTTGGTAACTGCGTCGCAGCCCGCTTTGAAAAAATCCGAGAAGTAAAGTTTAGTTTCCGTAATCAAGCCCAATATCAACAGCTGGCGCTGATTGGGTCAAGCGTCCGACAGAGATATAATCAACGTCGGTTTCTGCGATTGCTCGGATAGTTTGAAGGTTTACGCCGCCTGATGCCTCGCATGGTATTTTACCATTAACGATCTCTAGTGCCTGATGTAATATTTCAGGCGGCATATTATCGAGAAGGAGGCTATTGGCGCCGAATTTAAGGGCGTCTGCCACTTGCTCCAGCGTGTCGCATTCCACCTGAATGTCATTGCGCCCAGCCAGTTTTGCACTCGTGATTGCAGATTCCACTGAACCTGCAACAGCGATATGGTTATCCTTAATCATCACAGCATCGAAAAGGCCAATACGGTGGTTTTTAGCACCGCCCATTTTAGTCGCGTATTTACCGAGTATTCTAAGGCCCGGGATTGTTTTTCGGGTATCAAGCAATGTTGCTTTGGTGCCTTCGATCAAATCAGCATACTTGCGGGTCAGGGTGGCAATACCAGATAAGTGTTGAAGCGTATTAAGGGCGGTTCTTTCCGCGCTTAAAAGTGCGCGTGCAGATCCTTCAATCGTCATGATTTTATCACCAGCAGATAATTGATCGCCGTCGCTCGCAAAGAAAGTAATTTTACAGTTTTCGTCCAGTCGCTTGAAAACTGGTGCCATAATTGGCAACCCGGCAATCACCATAGTTTCGCGCGCGTTCATTGTAGCTGTTAACTTGGCATCTTTAGGAATGACGGTTTCGCAGGTTACATCACCTGACGCGATATCCTCGGCAAAGGCGATGTCTATAAAGCCTTCGATTTGGTCCTTGGATAAGGGAAAATCATCTACCCTTGATGCCACTGTTATTCTCCAATCGCCGAAACGTCTTTGGCTGGGCCTTTTGTCGGGCTTAATTCAAGCATGCGGCGGAGCGGTTTTTCAGCTTTGATACGAGTTTCCTCATCCAGATCAATTTCTGGCCCGAGATCGCGCAGGCAAGTATAAAGTTTTTGCATTGTATTCAATGCCATGTACGGGCAGGTGTTGCAATTACAGTTACCGTCTGCGCCGGGGGCGCCAATAAAGGTTTTGTGGGGTGCCGCCTTTTCCATCTGGTGGATAATGCCTGGTTCGGTTGCAACGATAATGGTGTCAGCGTCTGAATTGATTGAAAAATCGAGGATTGAGCTTGTGGAGCCAACATGATCAGCATGTTGTACGATTTGATCAGGGCATTCGGGGTGCGCTGCAATCGGGGCATTTGGGTGCTTGGCTTTAAGCTTGATCAGTTCTTTTTCGCTGAATAACTCATGGACGATACAGGTGCCTTGCCACAAGAGCATGTCGCGGTCGAGCTTGCGTGATAAATAACCGCCCAAATGCCGGTCTGGCGCAAAGATAATTTTTTGGTCTTCTGGAAGCGATGCCACGATATGTTCTGCGTTTGAGCTGGTGACAATGATATCTGTCATGGATTTTATCGCTGCTGAGCAATTGATGTATGATAAAACCATATGGTCGGGGTTTGCGTCGATGAATTTTTTAAACTCATCAGGCGGGCAGCTATCTTCCAAACTACAGCCTGCTTTCATATCGGGAAGAACAACCGTTTTATTGGGGCTCAGAATTTTAGCGACCTCAGCCATGAATTTAACGCCGCAGAATACTATTACTTCCGCGTCGGTTTCAGCGGCTTTTCGTGACAGGTCAAGGCTGTCGCCGACGAAGTCTGCAATGTCCTGAATTTCAGCGGCTTGATAATAATGAGCCAGGATAACAGCGTTTTTTTCAACGCGAAGGCGATTGATTTCTTTGACTAAATCAAGAGTTGGATCAACTTCAGGGGTTGCAATATGGTTCATCAATCATCTCCCATCTCAAAGCAGCTTATGGCGCTTGGTGCCATTTTGGTTATCCTGAGCATATACACTATAATGTTGATATCAGATCAAGCTTGTTGGTTTTTATTAAGTTTCAAAACGGCTTAAACAAATTTGCTGTATAGATATCGTGCACTTGTACGTTATGCAATGTGTGATTTGTGTAGGGGCGTTATAAAACCTTATGTACTTGCTAAGTTATAATAAGCACTTAGCGATAATGGGCCATCGCATTCGATGCGGTTTTCATCGTAAAGCGAAATAATATGGGCAAATACTGACCGGGCTGCTGCACCGTGCAAGCGCTTGTCAACATCCTTATACATGCTTTGCACCATGGTTGGAATTGTTTGTGGCCCTGATTTGAGGTGCGCGAGAATTTGGCCTTCGCGCATTTTGCGGTGAATGATCACGCCTCTGATAAAGGCATTTCCATTTTCTATTACGGGGCCGTGGGTAGGGTATAATGTATCTGCTTTGTGTGCTTTTAACTTTTCCAGGCTTTTTAGGTAGGCCTGCATGTCGCCGTCAGGCGGCGATATAACAGTTGTAGCCCATTTCATCAGATGATCTCCGACAAAAATAGAATTTTCTTCCACAAGTTTGAAGCAAATGTGGTTAGAAGTATGCCCTGGCGTGTGGATGCACTCAAGTGTCCAGTCATTATCCTTTATAACAGTGCCATCGGATATGATTTTGTCCGGTGTGAATGCCTTATCAGCACCTGCTTCAACCTCTTCAAATTCCAGACCGCCGCTACGCCCTGAGCCATGTTTGCCAAAGGCATATATTGGTGCGCCTGTCTGGCTTGATAGCCAAGCTGATAAAGGGGAGTGATCCAGATGTGTATGGGTAACCAGAATATGGCTGACACTGCGACCTCCTATCGCTTTCAGGAGGGCGTTGCCGTGCTCAAGGTCGAGGGGGCCGGGGTCAAGGATTGCCAGATTATGCGTGCCGACAATAAAAGTTTGGGTGCCAGTGTAGGTATAATGGCTCGGGTTATTGCAGAGAACGCTGGTAACGAGTGCCGATATTTTGCGTGCTGTACCATATAGTCTATCGGTATCCGCAGTGGTCATGAGGTTTCACTCTATATTATTTATCAATCTTGATTTCTGATGGGGTAAACCCAAATGCACGCCAGCTTTCGTTTGTTGAAGGTGATTGGATGGCTTCGAGGTATTTTTTAGCGCGGTTTTGGTTATTTGAGTTTTTAAGCACGACACCATAATACTGAATTTTATCCACGGTGTTAAGTGTCGCTATAATTTTTACCCTTTTACTTTGAACTGCGCTGCTATGGTAGATAAAACCCGGCATATTACCCCGTTCGATAAGTGCTAATGTTTGTCTTGCATTATTTGTATATGCAATATTGCTTTTCACAGTATCCAATACCTTTATTTTTTGCATATAGGATACGCTATAGCGCCCTAAAGGGGAGATTTTAGGATCCGCAACTGCGAGTAGGTTCGCGGATTTAAGGAATGTGTGAAAGAGATCACTATCAGGTTGCAATCGCTGAATTTCCCAATTGTGCGGCGAAGCGAAGACCAGCTTGTTCTCTGCAATGATATACGGGGTGCCAACAAGCAGGTTTTGAGCTTTCAAAAAGTCTATCCACTCTATATTAGCCGAAATGAAAATATCAGCTGGTGCACCGGCTGATATTTGACGCGCGATTGTTCCGCTAGGGCCCGTTGCTAATACAGCGTTTATTTTTTTTTGGTCGATGGATAGATTTTGATGAATTTTCTTTAGAATACCAGTTAAGCTGGCAGCAGCAAAAATATGTATATTATCGGCCTTTTTATATGCTGTATGCTCTGCCTTATGGTTTGTGTTGAGTACCTCTGCCAATGTATGCCCTTGAAGGGGAATGCTAACGAACAATACAAGCGTGATTAGCTGGATAAATATTTCAATAAATGTGTGCTTTTTGGCCATAAACCGCATGAAATTTCTTATTTATATAATACCGAGAGAATCACTGTTTTGCCACAATAGTTAACAAATAGTTAATATGCAAGGAGGCGGAATGTTATACTATCTTATTTTTTGCAAGAATGCCTAGATTCAAATTGTCTATTGATAATAATGACTTAAATTGATTTACACGTAATTAAGTGTAAAGGTTAATAAATTCTTAATATTCAATGCTTTCACAAAAGTACAATTCTGTGATACGTTTAGTAAATAATTAATTGAGTAATACTAATAATAACTTTCAGGCATCGTTTCTGAGTTTTTCAGGCAAGTATAATAATCACTATGTGCAACGTCTTTATTGATGGGGAATATTAATGAGACACTTTAAAAATATATTTATGGCAGTGGCTGTACTGGCGGGTTCGGTAGCAGCGAGTGCAAGTACTACATTTGACTTTCGGACTTCCGCGTCTACTGGTACACGTAACGTGGATGATTCACTAACATTCATGGCTGGGGCACTCAGTGTTGATGTCTTCGGTTTCCGTGCGACTGATGGCACAGGTGTTAGCACACCTCTTTCTGGTTCATTGTCAAATGATCAGGTTTTCCAAGGTGGTAATGGCCTTGTATTTGATTTTGAAGGCAGTGCTGCTGGTGCTGGCGGCGGTGATAATCACAGAGTTGATGGCCGTGGTTCTAATGAATTTCTAATCTTCAGCTTCAACAGGTCTGTTTCGCTAGATGCAATCAACTTTGATTTCGCTGGCGGCTTTTTCCAAGTGTTAGGTGGTGTATCGTTTGGAGCTAACAGTTTAGATGGTTCTAGCATCTTCTCTGGCCCTGTTGGTGGCGGTTTTCAAATCACGAACTTTAATCCAGTTCTAGGACCAGGCACAGTTTTCGCAGTTGGTGCAACTGGTCGTAACGATGAATTTAAACTTCGTACATTAACTGTAACTGGTGCTGTTCCCGAGCCTGCAACATGGTTAATGATGATCCTTGGTTTTGGCATTGTTGGCCTTGCTCGCAAGCGCCGTGTTAACAAGCAGTTTGCTTAAGGCTGTTATCGGTTCTACAATCGAATCATCAATATTTATTCATGAAGCAGTGACACATTAGTGTCGCTGCTTTTTGTATTAATAATGGTTGTCAATGCTGTTAACCATTTTTGTTCATTATGTTTTTTAAGATGCTAGCGTCAAACTGTTGTAAAAAAACCAATATATCATCAGTTTACACACAAAAGAGTGAATACTCGCGGAGAGCGTTAAAAAAAAGTTAACAATAAATTAAAATTGTGTAAGTTATCCAGACTATTAAATTTAGGACTAAAGATACTCAGGCTAGTAAGAAAGTATCTCAGGTGCGTTCCTAAGTATGTAAGTAACTAGTTTGTACATTGGGAGGTACAATGAAAAAATTATTTAAGACAATTGCTGCGGCAGCATTCTTTATCGCTCCGGCAGCTAATGCTACTACTTTTGCTGTTGATTTCGACTTCAGAGCTCCGGGCGGTGCTGTTGATGAAGCATTCTTCTCTGTAATGGGTGTTGATTTGACTGTTCGTGCAGGCACTTTTGAACCTCGCAGTACAGTTCGTATTGGTGATCGTGATGTATTCCAGTCAACTGCTGGGTTAGGTGTTCTAGGGCCAGATGAAGAAAGACCAGCTCGCGGCGATGAAGTGCCAGATTCAACAAATGTTGATGGTCGCCGGGCAAATGATGTTCTTGTTTTTGAATTCAGTCAGCGTGTTCGTTTAAATTCAGCTTCTTTCACATTTGTTGATAGCGATGATGAGTTCCGTTTTTTCCAGGACGTTGATGGTTTTGGTCAACTGATTGGTTTTGGTGGTAATACTCCTGTTGTTGGTGGACAAATTCCAATTCCTGGAAGCCAGGTTTTTGCATTTACACCGGGTTTATTTGACTCTGCATTGTTCGGTATCGGTGCATTACAGGGTAATGATGACTTCCGCGTTGCTGGCTTTAATGTAACAGCTCTTCCTGAGCCTTCAACATGGCTTATGATGATTTTAGGCTTCGGCCTTACAGGTCTTGTGCTACAGCGTCGTCGTAGACTAGCTGCTGCATAAGCCAATGAATTAGAAGGGTAACACCCTTCTGATTAAGGGAGCTAAAGCGATAAAAGCCCGGCATGTTTGCCGGGCTTTTTTATGAGCTATTATCTATATATGACGGGAAGATAGGTATATTTCGTCAGTTTTATGATGCCTTAATAGGCACGTGAAATACAAAAATCCACTATATCGCATAGTATTTGTTTGGATGGATTGTTTGGGAATGTCCCGAGTGCATCCTTGGCCATAGCGCCGTAATGTTTCGCTCGCTCAATTGTATCTTCTAAGGCACCGTGCTTGTTCATCAGGCTCATTGCTTGTTCCAGGTCGCCGTCATTTTGGTCCAAGTCAGCCATAGTGCGATTCCAGAAGGCTCGTTCATTATCATCACCTCTATGAAAGGCGAGAATGATCGGCAAGGTGATTTTGCCTTCACGAAAGTCGTCGCCAACAGTCTTGCCAAGTGTGGCTTGTTTTGCGGAATAATCAAGAACATCGTCAACGATCTGGAACGCAATGCCTAAATATTTACCGTAAGTCGAAAGCGCTGTTTCGACCTTTTCACCTTGTTCGGCAACAACGCCGGATATTTCGCAGGCTGCAGCAAATAATGCGGCTGTTTTTGCAGCAATGACATCCAGATATACTGCCTCAGTTGTTGATGTGTCATTAGCCGTTGTTAGCTGTAACACTTCTCCTTCCGCAATGATGGAAGAAGCGCGCGAAAGAATTTTAAGAACCTTAAGTGATCCATCTTCAACCATTAATTCGAAGGAGCGGCTAAAGAGAAAGTCACCAACAAGTACACTTGGTTGATTACCCCATATTTCATTTGCAGTTTCCTGACCTCGGCGCAGCTTGCTCTCGTCAACTACATCATCGTGCAATAATGTTGCTGTATGAATAAATTCTACACAAGCTGCAAGTTTGATATGGCGTTTGCCCTCATAACCGAGCATCCGCGCCGATGCGAGTGTGAGCATCGGCCGTAGTCGTTTGCCACCTGAAGCAATCAAGTGCCCGGCAAGCTGAGGAATAAGAGCAACAGGGCTTTCCATCCTGTTTAAAATTGCCTCATTCACTTCGCTCATTTCATCAGCAACCATTGTCTGAAGCGTATCGATGGGGCTTGGGTCTTTCTTTTTCGGGCCACTGTGAAGTGGTACAACATTTTCGTTGTGTACGCCTTCAACGTGTGATGAGCTTGTCATAAAGTGACCTTTCCAAATGTATATATAAGAATCAAATTAAGGCGGACTTTAGTGTCCCTGCCTTATTTGATCAAGAAAATGTCGGCATGTGTGCCGATTGGGCACAGGATTGTGACTATACGTCAAACATCATGATTATAAATTGATAGTGTCTTGTATATTGGTTGGATATTTCTACCGAACATAATCATAATAATAGAATACTGTAATCATAGAAAATTAACCTATATAAAAATGACCGCCAACAAAGATCGATAAAGCGACAGCGAAGAGCCAATATATGACGGGTGAAGAAACAATAGATGACTTTCTAGGAGGCTGTGTTCGATTAATACAGCCACGAGCAGGATACCGGGTATCAATGGATACTGTCATGCTCGCTGCTTCAATTCCGGCGCGGGCAGGTGAAACAGTTTTGGAAGGCGGGGTTGGCTCTGCTGGTGCTTCTCTTTGTCTTGCAAAACGTGTTGACGGCCTGCAGGTAAAGGGTATCGACATTCAAAGCGATATGGTTGCACTCGCCCGGAAAAATATTGACCTTAATGCTTTGTCTGATCGTGTGTCTGTTGAAGAGGCGTCGATCAAGGATCTTTCAGGTGCTCAGTCACAGTATGATCATGTCATGATTAATCCGCCGTATTTACCTGCTGGTAAGGCGATCTGTCCCCCTGATGACAGTAAGGGGCAGGCACATATGGATTTAAATGCCAATCTTAGGGATTGGATCAGGTTTTGTGTCCATTATGTAAAGCAAAAAGGCACTGTAACATTAGTATACAGAGCTGATCGTATGGATGAGGTTATCAGCTATCTATATGGACGTGTTGGTGATCTTATGATCATGCCGCTTTGGCCGCGATTGGGGAGTAAAGCGAAAAGAGTTATCATTCAGGGGCGAAAGGGGATGTCGGGCGCTGTTTCAATGTTACCGGGGCTTGCTCTGCACGGAAATGTGGCGCGTTATACGCCTGAGGCGGATGAAATTTTGCGGCAAGGCATGGCGTTAAATCTGAAAGCCTTTGCGCGCGGCGAACAAAGCGGCTAACAATACGGCCAATGAAAAATGATATTCCTTTGGAGAGCATAAATATATGCGTAAAATAATTTCGACAGCATGGTTCCAGGTGAAAAAGACTGTATTCGGCGAACCCGCCCCCAAGGTTGCGGTGATCCGTTTCGAAGGTGTGATTGCATCAGGCGGTGGAAAGTTTCGCTCTAACCTGAATCTTGCAAGTGTGGCTGAACAGATCGAACAGGCTTTTACGATGCAGGGTGTGAAAGCTGTTGCTATGCTCGTGAATTCACCGGGTGGTTCGCCTGTGCAATCAGCTATGATTACAGACCGGATCAGGGCATTTGCGGAAGAGAAAGATATTCCTGTTCTCGCCTTTGCAGAAGATGTTGCCGCTTCAGGGGGCTACATGATCTCGCTTGCAGCAGATGAAATTTACGTTAACGAGGCATCCCTTGTTGGCAGTATTGGTGTAATTTCAAGCGGGTTCGGTTTTCAGGAGGCCATTAAAAAGATTGGTGTTGAGCGCCGCGTATACACGGCTGGTGAAAGTAAATCCATGCTGGATAGTTTTGCGGAGCAAAAGGAAGAAGATGTTTCGCGCCTGCGTGAAATTCAGGATGAAATTCATGAATTTTTCAAGGGTATGGTCAGGAAACGGCGTGGTAAACGTTTGAAAGGCTTACGGGGTAAAATTTTCTCTGGTGATGTATTTACGGGTAGTGAGGCTGTTAAACTTGGTCTGGTTGATGGTGTCGGTGATGTTCGCTCGGTAATGCGTGACCGGTTTGGTGATAAAGTGGTTTTGAAAGTAGTTGGTGAGAAGAAATCGAAGTTTGGTGCTTTATTGGGCTTGAGGCATGATTATTCTTTGGCAAAAGCTGGTGTTGGGGCAAAAGCTGGCATTGGGGCAGACGCTGGCATTGGTAAAATCGAAGATTTACCGTCAGGCGTGATCAGTGCAGTTGAAGAACGGATGTGGTGGAATAGATTTGGGCTGTAAATTTTGAAAAACATTATGGTTTTTCAGCTAATAGGGCAGTAAAAAATAATGCAATTAGATCACAAAAAGAAACTTCAAGAATACCGGGAAAGTATCGATAATATCGATGCGTCGCTCGTATTCATGCTTGCAGAGCGCTTTAAGATTACGAAAAAAGTTGGTTTTTACAAGAAAGAGCATGATCTGCCACCCGCGGACCCAGCGCGTGAGGGCGAGCAAATTGATCGCCTCAAAAACCTGGCAAAGTCTGCTAATCTCGACCCTGCCTTCAGTGAGAAGTTTCTGCATTTTATTATTCGTGAAGTCATCCAGCACCATGAACGAATTCGCGAAAGCGGTGAATTATGACGGTTAATGATGTTGAAAGCCTGAAAAAGCTTCAGGAAATCGGCGGTATTTGTAGAGATGTTCTACGTGCAATGGGTGCTGCTGTAAGGCCGGGTATCACACCGAGAGAGCTGGATGCGCTGGGCGGTAAAATGCTTGCGGAACGTGGGGCGCAGTCTGCACCCATGCTCGCATATGATTTCCCGGGGTTTACGTGCATATCGGTTGAAACGGCAATTGCGCACGGTATTCCCGGCGATGTGCCGATCGAAGAGGGTCAGTTGATCAATATCGATGTGTCGGCTGAAAAAGATGGCTTTTTCGGTGATACAGGTTCCAGTTTTGCAGTCGGTGAAATTAGTGCAGAACGCCGTACACTTTTGGATGTTACCCAAACGGCGCAGCGTAAGGCGATGTATGCCGCCAAAGCGGGTGAACCCATCAATGTTATCGCCAAGGTGATTGAGCGCGAAGCAAAAAAGCATGGTTATAATATTATCGAAGGGCTTAATGGGCACGGTGTTGGGCAATGGATTCATGAAGAACCCACCGTATCCAATAAATATTTCCCAAGTGACCGCAAGCGCCTTGTTGAGGGGCAAGTGCTAACAATCGAGCCGTTTTTAGCCACAAAAAGCAGGTCGTATGCAGAAGATGATGACGGTTGGACACTGCGCCTTGCAAACGGTGGCATTGGTGCGCAGTTCGAGCATAGTTTTGTGGTTACCAAAGGCGCGCCAATTATTTTAACTGCCTAATTTTTGTCGCACCACGCGTTTAATCCTGTTTTCCCTAAAATTAGCGGCGAGAGCGCTTGACCAGTGATAGGTGAGGGGCTAGGTTGCCGCCAAAGATTCTCCAAAGGTAAATCTGGTACTTTACGGGCTTTTCTTTGGGATAATGACCTATAAATGACTGGTACAATCGCCTATGTCTACTGATGTGTCCGCTGCGGCTTCTGATTCAAATGCATCCAAAACTGCGATGCCCTTCCAAAAAATGATCCTGACCTTGCAGGAATACTGGGCGCGCCCTGAAAACGGCGGCTGTGTGATCCTGCAACCCTATGATATGGAAATGGGCGCAGGGACTTTTCACACGGCGACAACGCTGAAAACGCTTGGCCCTGAAACATGGAACGCTGCGTTCGTGCAGCCATGCCGCCGCCCAACCGATGGGCGCTACGGTGAAAACCCCAACCGTTTGCAGCATTATTACCAGTTTCAAGTAGTCTTGAAACCAAGCCCCGCAAACATGCAGGAACTTTACCTCGGCAGCTTAAAGGCTATCGGGATTGACGCTGATCTGCATGATATCCGCTTTGTTGAAGACGATTGGGAAAGCCCAACACTCGGCGCATGGGGCCTTGGTTGGGAAATCTGGTGTGACGGGATGGAAGTCAGCCAATATACCTATTTCCAGCAAATGGGTGGTTTTGACTGTAAGTCTGTCGCTGGTGAGCTAACATACGGCCTTGAACGCCTCGCGATGTTCGTACAGGGCGTCGATAATGTTTATGACCTCGATTATAACGGCGCTGGCGTAACATACGGCGATGTTTTCCTGGAGAACGAAAAACAACAATCAGCCTTCAATTTTGAGCACGCAAACACCGAAAAATTGTTCCGTGATTTTGCGGAGGCGCAGGATGAATGCGTGAAGCTTTTAAAGGCACACTTACCGCTGCCAGCCTATGAGCAATGTATCCGCGCAAGTCACACCTTTAACTTGCTGGACGCTCGCGGGGTGATTTCTGTTACCGAACGGCAGGCCTATATTGGCCGCGTGCGTGACCTTGCTAAAGGCTGCTGTGACGCATGGATTGAAAAGAATGAAGATCGTTGGAAAAACGATTTCGGATGGGAGAAATAAAATGGCTGATCTCCTGATTGAATTATTCTCTGAAGAAATTCCCGCCCGTATGCAGAAAAAAGCGTCGGACGACCTAAAACGCATGATCACCGATGGCCTGAAGGCTGCTGGTCTGATATTTGATGCAGCGGATGCATATGTAACACCGCGCCGCCTTGTCTTGAACGTAACGGGTCTTCCTGTCAGCACGCCAGATGTGCGCGAGGAACGCCGCGGGCCACGCGCCGACGCGCCTGAAAAGGCAGTTGAAGGTTTCCTTCGCGGTGCTGGTGTACCGCGCGAAGCCTGCGAAGAACGCGAAACGCCAAAGGGCACCTTCCTGTTCGCTATCATTGAAAAAAAGGGTAAGAAAACGGCTGAGGTTGTTGCCGAGGTCCTGAAAGATACGATCAAAAACTTCCCGTGGCCGAAGTCACAGCGCTGGGGCACTGGATCATTAAAGTGGGTGCGCCCGTTGCACTCAATCCTGTGCATTCTGGACGGTGAAACAATCGACCTTGAAGTTGAAGGGATTAAATCCGGTAACACTACTTCAGGTCATCGCTTCATGGCGCCTAGCACCTTCACGGTAACAGGCTTTGATGACTACAAGGCGAAATTGCTTAATCATAAGGTTATGTTAGATGCAAGTGAGCGCGCAGACCTGATCGAAGCAAAAGCGAAGGAACTCGCGGCAAGCAAGGGCCTTGAATGGGTTGAAGATCGCGGCCTTTTGGCGGAAGTCGCAGGGCTGATTGAATGGCCAGTGCCATTGATGGGCGGGTTCGACGCTAGCTTTATGGAAGTGCCTGAGGAAGTTCTGATCCTCACGATGAAGAAGGATCAGAAATATTTCGTCACCCGCGACCCGAAGACAGGGAAACTCGCGCCGTATTTCATCACCGTTGCGAACATTGAGCCATCAGATGGTGGCACTGCGGTGGCAGCAGGCAATGAACGGGTTTTATCCGCACGGTTATCAGACGCAAAATTCTTCTGGGATCAGGATTTGAAAGGCAGGCTGGATGATAATCTGGATGCCCTTAAGGATATTGTGTTCCACAAAGACTTAGGTAGCGTGCAAGACCGTGTTGAACGGATGAAAAAGTTAGCACGGTATCTGGCAGACTTTATTCCTGGTTGTAATGCAGACGAGGCAGAACGCGCGGCAGAGCTTGCTAAGGCTGATCTAGTTTCGAACATGGTTTACGAATTCCCTGAGGTGCAGGGGGCAATGGGCCGCTATTATGCATTGAAGCAGGGTGAAAGTGATGCGGTTGCGGACGCGATCAAGGATCATTATTCACCGCTCGGTCCAAATGACGCATGCCCGACGGCGCCTGTTTCTGTAGCCGTTGCACTCGCCGAAAAGATCGATACGCTTGTTGGTTTCTTCGGAATTGATCAGAAGCCAACGGGGTCAAAAGACCCGTTTGCTCTAAGACGTGCAGCATTGGGTGTCATTCGCTTAATTACTGAGAATAATTTACGAATTAATTTTGCTAAAATTTTGACTCAGGCATATCTAGACACTCTTGTACAAGTGCTGAATAATTACGGAGACCTATTTACTGGTCCTGAAGAGTTAAAACCGCTTAAGGAGTTTAAGTTAGGTAAAAAATTATCATCGAGTGATGATATCTTATCGCATAGCAGTAAGTATCTTTCCTTGCTTAATAGAAGAGATGTCCCCACTAAAACAGATAATGACAGTTTTATCGCTGAAGGTAGTGCACTTTTTACCTCATTCTTAGAGCTGGAGTCTGATTTACTAAGTTTTCTGAGTGACCGTTTGAAAGTTCAGCAGCGTGAAAAAGGCGTTCGTCATGATTTGATCGACGCTGTGTTCGCGAACGGCGACGATGATCTGGTTCGTGTATTGAATCGTGTGAATGCGCTAACAACGTTCCTCGACACTGATGATGGCGCAAACTTGCTCGCGGGCTATAAACGCGCTGCAAACATCCTCAAAATTGAAGAGAAAAAAGACGAACGGCCTTATGACGGTGCTGTCAATCCAGCTTCCCTCGAAACTGCTGAAGAAAAAACACTCGCAGATGCGCTTGGGGTGAACGCTGCGGCGGCGAAGGCAGCGTTGGAGCAGGAAGGTTTCGAGGGCGCGATGGCTGCGCTCGCACGGCTGCGCGCACCGATTGATGCCTTCTTTGAAAACGTCATAGTAAACGCCGATGACGCGAAGATTAGAGAGAACCGTCTAAATATATTGAATAGTATTCGCGGTGCCGTAAACGCGGTTGCGGATTTCGAAATGATTGACGGGTAAGAAAAGATTAGGATTTTTTAGGTAGGGATAGTCTTTTAATCGGTTCGAATTTGATAACAAATTCAAGTTTGGTTCATCCTGATTGGGTATAGGGTGCGCCAAACAGGTTCCGGGTTGGTGAATTTATTTTTTAACGCATTCCATATAGTGGATACAAAGGACGCTCAAAAATGACAAAATGGGTTTATAGCTTCGGCGGCGGTAATGCAGATGGCCGCGCGGATATGAAAAACCTTCTCGGCGGTAAAGGTGCCAACCTTGCTGAAATGGCTTCGCTTGGCCTACCAGTGCCACCCGGCCTTACGATCACCACCGAAGTTTGTACCTATTATTATGATAACGGGCGTCAGTATCCTGCGGAACTTGAGACGCAGGTAAGCGATGCGCTTAAGGCTGTGGAGGCAAGTGTTGGCGCAAAATTTGGTGACGCGTCAAACCCGCTTTTGGTTTCTGTGCGCTCGGGCGCGCGGGTTTCCATGCCCGGTATGATGGATACAGTTTTGAACCTTGGCTTGAATGACGAAACAGTATTGGGCCTCGCTAGAAACTCGGGGAACGAGCGTTTTGCATGGGATAGCTACCGTCGGTTCATTCAGATGTATTCCGATGTGGTTTTGGGCGTTGATCACTATCACTTCGAAGAACTGATCGAAATTCATAAGGAAGAAAAAGGCGTTGATCTGGATACTGATCTGGATGCTGACGATTGGCGCGAACTTGCCGGTAAATTTAAAGATAAAACCGAGGCAGAGCTTGGCCGTCCGTTCCCGCTTGATGTGAACGAGCAGCTATGGGGCGCGATTGGTGCTGTGTTTGGTAGCTGGCGCATCGAGCGTGCGAAAGTATACCGCAAACTGAATAACATCCCCGAAGCATGGGGCACAGCCGTTAACGTGCAGGCAATGGTCTTTGGTAACATGGGCGAAACATCGGCCACAGGTGTTGCCTTTACCCGTGATCCGTCAACGGGCGAGAACGAATATTACGGCGAATATTTGATCAATGCACAAGGCGAAGATGTTGTTGCGGGTATCCGCACACCACAGAACCTGACGAAACGCGCGCGTGAAAAAGCGGGGGCAACCGCGCCTTCGATGGAAGAAAGCATGCCGGAAGTATACGGCCAGCTGGCAGACGTGTTCGCGAAACTGGAAAAGCATTACCGTGACATGCAGGACATCGAGTTTACGGTGCAACGCGGCAAACTATGGATGCTACAAACCCGTGCAGGTAAGCGAACGGCGAAGGCTGCGCTGAAGATTGCGGTTGAAATGGTAGATGAGGGCCTCATTGACGAAGAAACCGCAGTAATGCGTGTGGAGCCGGGGGCGCTTGATCAGCTCTTGCACCCAACACTCGACCCTGATGCACCGCGTGATATTTTGACAAAAGGCCTACCGGCATCACCGGGGGCGGCATCCGGTATTGTTGTGTTTGACGCTGATACCGCAGAAGAAAAAGCGAAAGCAGGTGAAGCCGTTATCCTTTGCCGGACTGAAACAAGCCCCGAAGATATTCACGGTATGCATGCTGCCAAAGGTATTTTGACAGCACGCGGCGGTATGACAAGCCACGCGGCTGTTGTGGCGCGCGGCATGGGGCGTCCGTGCGTGTCTGGCGCAGGGCAAATCCGCATTGACGGTAAAGAAGGCATCATGACCTGTATGGGCCGTGAGATTAAAGCCGGTGATATCATCACAATTGATGGCGGTTCTGGTGAGGTGATGGTTGGTGAAGTAAAAACACTACAGCCCGAGCTTGCTGGTGATTTTGCAAGCCTGATGGTATGGGCGGACAAGTACCGCAAGCTGAAGGTGCGGACAAACGCCGATACGCCGACCGATACATCAGCAGCGCGCGAATTTGGCGCGGAAGGTATTGGCCTTTGCCGGACTGAGCATATGTTCTTTGAAGGTGAGCGAATTATTGCGGTTCGTCAGATGATTTTGGCGGAAGACCTGCGCGGCCGCAAAGAAGCGCTCGCGAAACTGTTGCCGATGCAAAAAGGTGACTTTGAAGCGATTTTCAAGATCATGCGCGGCCTACCGGTAACAATCCGATTGCTCGATCCTCCACTGCATGAATTCCTGCCGCGTGAGGACGATGAATTTGAAGATGTCGCAAACGCGATTGGTATGGACGTGAAGAAATTGAAGCAACGCGCAAGCGAGCTTCATGAATTTAACCCGATGCTTGGCCACCGTGGTTGTCGCCTTGGCATTACCTACCCAGAGATTTATGAAATGCAGGCGCGTGCGATCTTTGAGGCTGCGATTGCGGTGGAAGCGGACACAGGTGAAACTGTGGTGCCGGAGATTATGATCCCGCTTGTTGCAACCGAAAGCGAGCTTGCGATCCTGCGTGAGAAAGTTGAGGGCGTAGCGAAAGAAGTATTCATAGAAAAGGGTGCGAGCGTTGATTATATGGTTGGCACCATGATCGAATTACCGCGTGCCGCCATTGCTGCAAATAAGATTGCAAACTCGGCAGACTTTTTCTCGTTCGGGACGAATGATCTGACGCAAACTGCAATTGGTATCAGCCGCGATGACGCTGGCCGTTTCCTTGATCAGTATGTGAAGATGGATATTTTTGCACAAGACCCGTTTGTATCAATCGATGTTGACGGTGTTGGTGAACTTGTGAAACTGGGGGCAGAGCGCGGCCGTTCGACAAAAGCTGATTTGAAACTTGGTATTTGCGGCGAGCACGGCGGCGATCCGGCATCGGTTGAGTTTTGCCATAATGTTGGTCTTGATTATGTTTCCTGTTCGCCGTTTCGTGTGCCAATCGCACGGTTGGCAGCAGCGCAGGCAGCCTTGAAATAATCAACGTACAGCATTGCATCATAGTAAGGTCGGAATTGCTCTTTGTTGATTAAGGGCATTTAGAAAACGAACTTGTTGGCATTTGTATTCTTTTCAAGTGTCAACGCTGATGATATAGGTTGTTATGTTGTAGTTACGATGTCGAACTATTCGATGCATAGATATTAGATGAGTAGCTAATGTCTATTTGCTGAAGAAGCACGCTTGGGGGCGGAGCAAATATGTGTCAGAGCGGTTTGTGATAGACGCTATCGAAATAGACAATATTCCTGAACAACACCCAGTTTCGGTTTTTAGTCGAAAGTGGGCTGAGTTTCCTAAAAAAAATGGCGCTGCTTTATGGCATTCCTTTAGCCCTACGACATGTGCGCCTGTATTACCTTGGGCCAGTGTTATTGAAAGAACAGTGGTTGAGGGAAAGACGGCCCATATAATGAGGCTGCAAGGCACTGAAATTGAAAAAATGGCGGGGCTTAACGCCCAGGGGGCAGCTCTGGAAGATGTTCTGGCGAAAGCGGCGCTGGAGGAAAGACTGCGCGAACTTAATCATATTATAATGTCGCCGGGATATTTGCTTTCGAAAACGGTGATCCCGTTTGAAGGGCGCGACTTTATCGAAGTATACCGGGGGATTTTTGCGTTCACAAAAGATGAAGTGAGCGTAGACAGAATAGTTATGATTGTGGGGCCAGAAAATACAATATTATAAAATAGTCTGTTAATGGCTGTGTTGTGTATTAGCTACCAAGGAATAGAAAAAACAGAACGGCAATCGCCGCAGTGCTTGCCAAAACGATGAGTTTCTTTTTCTCATTGGCATACATTGTATTTTTTTGTTTTTTGACCTTACCCATATCAGTTCTCCGTTCTTTCTTGCTTATGGTACAAAAAACACGAGTGAGTGCAACTTAAATGATTGGGCGGGTTGTCTGATCTATTACTAGGCTTGGGCAATAATCATTGTATCACCGGCAAAAAGCTTGGTATCGGTTTTTACATGTTCAAGCCGGATATAGCCAATACCGATTTTGCCAGATACGGTATGAAGCTCGCCAACCGTTTTACCGCTCTCATTCGTTATACTGGTATCGGCAATCAGGTCATCAGTTTCAGATATAAAAGTAATAAGGCTTTTCTTTATTGTTGTGCGATGTTTCATCCTGGCGGTTAACTCTTGGCCGACGTAGCAGCCTTTGTCAAAGTCAACGCCGTTTAATGCCTCTGCATTTGTTTCGAGCCAGAAGTATTTTTCAACTTTCATATCACGGCTGCCATCAGGGATAGTATTTTGTAGGCGTTGTTGTTCATACTCATGATACGCCATTGGGGTGAAAGCGGGCGCGTGATTTGAAATTATACGTTTGCCCATTCGAGATGATCTTGGATCGTCATAAATAATCGAAGAGGCAGCTTTGTCATTGTTGTCTGTATCAGTATTGCTATGGTCAAAGACTGCCCATACCTTCAATGTTTCACTCTCATCGATTATATTTACGTCAGCTCGAAGTTTATACATCATGAGCCGCCGGAATAAGTCGTCCTTGCGGCTTTTTTCAATATCCAAGAACAGATCGCCGTTATTTTGAACAATGATCATGTCGAAAAGAAATTTACCCTGGGGGGTCAAAAGCCCGGCATAGATAGCCTGCTGGGTATCAATACCTTTGATATCATTGGTGATTAAGCCTTGAAGAAAGTCTGTAGTATCTTTGCCAGTTAATCGAAGGATCGATCTGTTTTCTAATTCTACACCGCGGGCCATTATTTTCACCATAGATTTATTGAAGCGAACTATCTTGCAAGGAGATATAGCTTTTGGCAGTTTTTTCAAGAACTACTGCTCTGTAAAGCTCTATATTAAACCAACGAAGCATTCTGATTGCCTGAAAATTTGATATCATACCTGATAATCATAGGCTCTGAATTCAGGAGGTAGATACTCTGTAACGCTTTCGTATTGATAATATGAGTTCGTGTGGGTTTCAGCTTGTGAAAACATGGGCGTTATTTTCAAGAAAAAATAGTATTAAACTGATTTTGGTTCGGCCTGATAGTATTATGACTTTACCGTGTTTGTCCCCGCTAGGCCGTGTTCAAAAAATAGTGATAGGCTGGTGGTGAGCTAAGGTGAAGTTTTGTGCCTGAAATATCCTTTTTGGCAAGAATGGGCACCATGACTGCCATCTTTTGATCATGTTAAAAACACATTTGCCATATTTTTTGCGAAATAAGGCATAATTTCAATCATTTGGCCGCTTTTGAGTGCTTGATCATCTTGGATTGCAACAGTATAGTCTTTCGCGAGAAGTGATTTGAATTTTATCATGAGCTTTATTCAATTCGCATTTGTTTGTGTCGGGGAACCCCCAACCCGCTAGAGGGAGCAAAAAATATGTCCGTGCATTTCGGCAAAAAAGTCGCCATTATTTCTGCTGTTACACTGCTGCTTGCAGCTTGTTCGAAAGATAACGAACCTGACCCTAATGCCCCTGGTGTTGGTGACGGTGCTGGAGAAGTTGTTGAAACGGCAACTGAGAGTGTTTCTAACGTTAAATCTGATGCTGAAATCGAAGCTGAGCGTTTAGCAAACCGTTATGGTGCTGCAACGTTACGTGATTTAGAGGACTTTGCTGGATCTGATCAGGTGCTTTTCGCTTATGATAGCTCGGAGTTATCCGCCTCTGCTCGTGATATTCTTGCAAGGCAAGCTGAGTGGATGAACCATCATAGCCGTACCCGCTTTACAATTGAGGGTCACTGCGATGAGCGCGGTACACGCGAATACAACCTTGCCCTTGGTGAGCGCCGCGCAACTGCCGTTAAAAATTACCTTGTATCGCTTAATGTGCCTGCTTCACGTTTGAGCACAATCAGTTACGGTAAAGAGCGCCCCGTAAGTGCCGGTGGTCATGCACAGAACCGCCGCGGCGTTTTGACATTTAACTAAGATATTATTTTGGTTTAAACTATAACCCCGTCCCAATGTATTTGGGGCGGGGTTATTTTATAGTATATATGAATTATAGCAGTGTTCGTTTTTTGGCCGTTTTTCTCTGTAAAATAAATACAGGAAGATTAAGACCAAACTGTCTAATGAATTTTTAGGGAGATAACTGTGCGAAATTTGTCGTTAGTTTTTATCTTATATGTTGGCGTTTCAATGCTTTGGGGCGATATGCCGCTCCAGGCGCAAGATACGGCAACTAAAATTGACCGAATAGAACGGCAGTTACGTGCAGTCCAGCGCCGTGTTTTTGGAACAAATGGCGGAAATATTGATGCCGCGCAGCAGGAGTTTGGTAATTCTACTCAGCCCGTACAACAAAATAACAATACAGCCCGAATTGTGGCGGATATGTCGGTTAAAATTTCTTCTGTTGAAAAGCAGCTTCGTATCCTGACAGGGCGCTTGGAAGAGTTAGAATACCGTCAGCGTCAGCTTGAAGATGCGCTTGAGGCTGTTCAGAAAGATACAGATCTGAAGATTAATGACCTAAAGCAATCAAATCTGTCATCAGGGAATTCAGTATCTAATACAGCTAATAACAGGCCAAACAACACTGACCGACAACCGGCTAATTCTGAGCCTGCTTCGCCTAAAATCGAATTGCCGGCAGGGGACCCTGGGGTACAGTATGATTATGCTTTCAGTCTTATCCGTAAAAATGACCTTGATAGCGGTTTGATCGCGATGGAGAAATTTTTAGCGGCTAACCCTGGTGATAGCAGGTCAGGTAACGCAAAATACTGGCTTGGTAGAATACATTTTCTCCAGAAACGGCCGGGTCAGGCAGCTCAGAGTTTTTTGAAATTAATTGAAGAACACCCCAATCATCCACGAAGGCCTGATGCTCTTGTTGATTTGGCGGAAACGCTTATTAATTTGGACAGTGCTACTGATGCCTGTAATGCGCTAGCTGAATTCGACCGGAGTGCATCAGGGGTAAGCAGTCGTTTACGAGACCGTGCCGGACGGGTAGCTTCACGTGCGAATTGTGGTTAAGGCTGCACTGATAAAGTAAGCGGGAAAATAATGAGCGCTCGAAATAGCGACATAACGGGCTTTTCCTCAGAAGCCTTAAAGCTGCAATTGCGCGAGTTGGGGATTGACATATCCCGCGACAAGGTTGCTGTTGCAGTGTCTGGCGGCGCTGATAGTTTGGCGCTTACGATTATGATCGCAGAGATCATGCCCATAGCGGCGCTTACGGTTGATCATAAATTAAGAGCCGAGAGCGGAAAGGAAGCTGAATATGTTCACAATATCCTATCGGCAAGAGGCATTGAACACCATATTCTGAACTGGGAGGGCTCCAAACCTGTATCAAACCTGCAAGCCGAGGCACGGCAAGCAAGATATGCCTTAATGGAGCAGTGGTGTGTTGACCGGGAAGTCTTATTTCTGCTGACCGCGCATCATATGAATGACCAAGCAGAAACTTTTTTGTTGCGATTGGCGCGAGGAAGCGGTGTTTACGGCCTTGCTTCCATTGATAAGGTTTCAAAGGGGTTGTTTCATAAAAGCCTGACAATTGTACGGCCATTGCTGAATATCAAGAAAGAGATGCTTGAGGCGTATTTGGAAGGCATAAATGTTGATTGGATTAAAGACCCCAGTAATATTAATGAAAATTTTGACCGGATTAAGGTACGTAACTTTCTCTCCGACCCAGTTTTGGAAGGGTTTAACGTTGATCGTTTAGCGGCAACAGCAAATCATTTTGCACGTACCAAGCAAGCTTTGATGTTTTATGAAACCGCATGGATATCTGATCATGTCCAATATGATGAATATGGGGCAGTTTCTTTTCAGTCTGAAGCTCTGGGAAAGGCACCTGAGGAAATTACTCTACGCGCCCTTTCAGGGTTAATTCGGTATGTATCTGGCCAGCCTTACACCCCTCGGTTTGAGAAACTTATTCGGCTTCATAAATTATTGATGAGTGACGAAGGATTTTCCGGCCAAACTTTAATGGGGGCAATCATCACATTAAATGACGGTGTAATCTCATTAAGCCGTGAACCGGGGCAAATAGAAGAAGAAATTACGGTCAGGGCTGGCGATAGTGCCATATGGGATAATCGATTTAATATTGAACTCTTGCTTCACGGCGTAAGCGAGGGATTTTGTGATAACACGTATAATATTAAAGCCCTTTGCAGTGACGGTTGGAGCGAGCTTTTATCGAAATGCCCTGAAATTAAAGATGAAAAAGGTCATAGATCGTTGTTGCACCGGGTGAAAATGTCGCTTCCTGCCGTTTTTGACGCTTCTGGATTGCGCGCAGTGCCGCATTTAGGCTACAATAATTTGCAAAATATTAAGGTCAATGTGTCTCTTATAAGTGGCGCTTTGTCGAAAAAGTGACAAATAATTAACGATAAACCCTTGCACCTTTTCTGAATGAGCTTATTTCTTGTGAAAAGGGAATATTTGGGTAGCGAGTATTATGACGCTCTGGTAAAGGTTCCAGCCAAGAATGGCATGAATGAATACTTTTAAGGCCAGAGTATAGAAAGGCAATAAAACGTGAACAGTTTGATGCGTAATGCACTGATGTGGACAGTAATCATCCTTGTACTGTTTATACTGTTTCAGACGCTCAATAGTAGCTCGGGTAACTCTGACGAGATAGCTTACACAAAGTTTATCGAAGAGATTAAAGCGGGCAATATTGAAAAGGTCGAGATTGAAGGCCAAGATGTAACAGGTACTTTTAAAACCGGTGGAGATTTTAGCGCTGTTAAGCCGATTTTCCATGAAAATCTGTATGAATTACTATCAACGAATGATGTAGATTATACAGAAAAGAAGGTTGATCAGAGTTTCCTTACAACGGCGTTGATTTCATGGTTGCCGTTTATACTGTTGATTGGTGTTTGGATATTCTTCATGCGTCAGATGCAGGGTAAAGGCGGCGGTGGCGGCGCAATGGGCTTCGGTAAATCCCGCGCACGTTTGCTAACTGAAAAGCAGGGCCGTGTTACATTTGAAGATGTCGCTGGTATTGAAGAAGCTAAGGAAGAACTGGAAGAAATCGTAGATTTCTTGAAAGACCCACAAAAGTTTCAGAAAGTTGGTGGCCAAATTCCTAAAGGGGCGCTGCTTGTTGGCCCTCCGGGTACTGGTAAAACATTGCTCGCGCGTGCAATTGCGGGCGAGGCAAATGTGCCCTTCTTTACGATTTCGGGTTCTGATTTTGTTGAAATGTTCGTCGGTGTTGGTGCAAGCCGTGTCCGCGATATGTTTGAACAGGCGAAAAAGAACGCGCCGTGCATTATCTTTATCGATGAGATTGATGCGGTGGGTCGTCACCGGGGTGCTGGTGTTGGCGGCGGTAATGACGAACGCGAACAAACGCTTAACCAGCTTCTTGTTGAGATGGATGGTTTTGAGGCTAATGAAGGTATCATTATCGTTGCGGCGACAAACCGCCCAGATGTTCTTGATCCTGCGCTTCTGCGCCCGGGTCGTTTTGACCGTCAGGTTGTTGTCCCGAACCCTGATATTACAGGGCGTGAGCAAATCCTCGGCGTTCATATTCGTAAAATTCCGCAGCTTGCGCCTGATGTTGAAATACGCACTATTGCTCGTGGTACACCAGGTTTCTCTGGTGCGGACTTGATGAACCTTGTTAATGAGGCTGCGCTTCTTGCTGCCCGCCGTGGTAAAAAAGTTGTTGCGATGCAGGAATTTGAAGACGCCAAAGATAAGGTGATGATGGGGTCTGAGCGCCGTTCGATGGTTATGACGGATGATGAGAAGAAACTGACAGCATTCCACGAAGGTGGGCACGCACTTGTTTCCTTGCACTGTAAATCATCTGATCCAATCCATAAGGCAACTATTATCCCGCGTGGCCGTGCGCTTGGTATGGTTATGCGTTTGCCGGAACGCGATGAATATTCGCAGTCACGCGAGAAAATGCATGATAATCTTGCGATTGCGATGGGCGGCCGCGTGGCTGAAGAAGTTATCTTTGGCTATGATAAGGTGACGTCTGGTGCGTCAAGTGATATCCAATATGCAACAAATCTCGCGCGTGCGATGGTAACGCAGTGGGGTATGTCGGACAAACTTGGCCCGCTTCTATATTCTGCAAACGAAGAAGAAGTTTTCCTTGGGCATTCGGTTGCACGTCAACAGAATGTATCTGAAGAAACATCAAAATTGATCGATTCTGAAATCAAAGCTTTCGTTCACGGTGCTAATGACCGTGCCAAGCAGATTTTGACCGATTATAATGATGACCTTCATACGCTTGCAAATGCGCTTCTTGAGTATGAAACGCTTTCTGGTGATGAGATTAAGGCATTATTAGCGGGTGAAGAAATTCGCAAGAATGATAAATCGAAAGCACCACCAAAACCACCAACACCTTCGTCTACTGTACCGACATCAGGCGGTGCCAATATGGGCGAACCTCAACCAGAAGCGTAAAGGCTGTTAACTAGGTGTTAGGTGAAAACTTAGACATGATTTCCGACGGGGCGAGAATTTATCTCGTGCCCGTCGGTTCAGTTTTTGGTGGTTTGCAAGGTATTCTCCTTGGGGGAACGGGGCTGCGCTTTCTGTCGGTACGCGCTATTATCCGGGATAATGGAGCCGTCGTTTTTGATAAACAGATAAGCGTTGTGGACGGGGGTGAAAAGCTGATAGCTGGCCTTCCTGAGCATTTGGCATTACAGGCAAACGCTCAGCTTGACGCGATTAAGGCGCCGATTACCAAAACCGCCATTCCAGTGTTAGAGCGTAATATAGTTTATACGCGACCGATTATTATGGGGGTATTAAACGTTACACCGGATAGCTTTTCGGATGGTGGTGACTTTCTTGATCAGCAAGAGGCTTTGCGACGTGCCCGCCAAATGATTGCTGAAGGTGCCGATATCATTGATGTTGGTGGTGAAAGTACGCGCCCCGGTGCGAAAGCGGTCTGGGAAGGCGAAGAATGGGAGCGGGTTGAACCCGTTATAGCGGCGCTTAAATCAGAAGCTATTCCAATTTCAATTGATAGCCGCCATTCCTTTGTAATGGATAAGGCCTTGGGGGCTGGTGCGCATATTGTTAATGATGTATCTGCTCTAACCTACGATCCTGACAGCATTAAAGTCGTCGCTTCAAGTGATGCACCTGTTATCTTAATGCATGCGCAAGGGACACCGCAGACAATGCAGGAAAAGCCGGAATATGATAATATTCTGTTGGATGTGTATGATTACCTGTCTGAGCGTATTCGTGTGTGTGTGGAAGCTGGTATTGCAAAAGAGCGTATCATTCTTGACCCGGGGATAGGGTTTGGAAAACGAGTTCTTCAAGATAATTTGGCTCTTATCAATAATATTGCCTTGTTCCATAGTCTTGGCTGCCCGGTTATGCTAGGGGCGTCGCGGAAGCGCTTCATTGAAGCGGTAACTAATACGGTTGATGCAAAAGAGCGTATGCCGGGTTCGATTGCTGCGGCGATGCTTGCAATGCAACAAGGGGTGCAGGTTTACCGGGTTCATGATGTGAAAGAGACGGTGCAGGCTGCGCGTATGGTTCAGGGTTTCATTGACGCAGGTACTATGGACATACGAGACTGAAGGTTCTGGCGCGAATAATAATTTGACATGAATGAAAGTGTGGCATGAATAAACGCTTTAATGCGAGTGATTGCCATTTTAGAGCCACATCTGTTAGCTAGCTAAAGATGAAAATCTTTAGAGTTATTTAAGGCTCATTCTTTATGAGAATATTGTAGATATAAATAACGTCTGATGCATTAAGGGGCAGCAAGGCATGGTACGTAAATATTTTGGAACTGATGGCATTCGCGGGCGTGTAAACGAGGGCAATTTAACGCCTGAAAAGGCGATGCAAATTGGCTTGGCCGCAGGGCGTGTTTTCACTCGCGGCAATCACGTTCACCGTGTAATTATTGGTAAGGATACGCGCCGGTCGGGCTATATGTTTGAGCCAGCGCTTGCTGCTGGTTTGGTGGCCGCAGGGATGGATGTGGTTTTGGTTGGCCCAATGCCAACACCAGCTATCGCAATGCTCGTGCGGTCAATGCGGGCTGATCTGGGTATTATGATATCTGCGAGCCATAACCCGCATTATGATAACGGTATCAAATTTTTTGGACCGGATGGTTATAAGCTTTCAGACGAGCAAGAATTAAAAATCGAACAGTATATGGACGGCGATAGTTCATCAATTTTGCAAGAACCAGAAAAGCTCGGTAAAGCAATGCGTCTGGATGATGAAAAAGGCCGCTATGTCGAGTTTGCAAAAGCGACAGTGCCCGCAGGGGTAACGTTTGATGGGCTGCGTGTTGTTGTCGATTGTGCCAATGGTGCCGCTTACAAGGTTGCACCAACTGTGCTTTGGGAATTAGGGGCAGAAGTGATTTCGATGGGGGTGGAACCCAATGGTTTCAACATCAATTTAGAGTGCGGGTCAACGCATCCTGAGGCTATGTGCCGGAAGGTGATTGAAACGCGCGCGGATTTGGGGGTGGCGTTAGACGGTGATGCTGACCGCTTAATCCTTTGTGATGAAAAAGGCAAGATTGTTGACGGTGATCAGCTAATGGCGCTTATCACAAGAAACTGGAAAAAACGTGGTATCCTTAAAGGCAACGGCCTTGTTGCAACTGTGATGTCAAACCTTGGCCTTGAGCGCTTATTGGAAAGCGAAGGCATGGTTTTGGAGCGCACTAAAGTTGGTGACAGATATGTTGTCGAACGTATGCGTGAAAAGGGCATGAATGTTGGCGGTGAACAATCAGGCCATATCGTTTTAAATGATTTTACAACGACAGGTGATGGCCTTATTTCTGCGCTTCAAGTGATGACAGAGATTAAGCAATCTGGCCTGAAGGCATCCGACGTTTGTAATCAATTTGAATGCGTGCCACAGCTTTTGAAAAATGTTCGATTTAAATCTAGCGATCCATTAGCTGCGGATAGTGTTGTAAAGGCGATTGCCTCGGCGGAAGAAAAACTAAAAGGCGTTGGCCGTCTGGTTATCCGCAAATCAGGGACTGAACCGGTTATTCGGGTTATGGCTGAAGGCGATGATGCTGACCTGGTGACGCAAGTTGTTGATGGCATTTGCCATGAAATTGAAGCACTTTAATCCACACGCTATTATAGTAGGAAAGTAATAATGCAGGGTAGGGTTCTTGTTATCGCGGGGTCTGATTCCGGTGGCGGTGCTGGTATTCAAGCTGATATCAAGACGATTACGATGCTCGGTGGGTATGCTGCAACGGCTATAACGGCGCTGACAGCTCAAAACACGCTCGGCGTTCAGGGTGTTATGCCTGTACCACCCGAATTTATCAGGTCCCAAATAACCTCGGTTTTGACCGATATTGGCGCTGATGTGATCAAAACTGGCATGCTGCATGATGCGGATACAATCGATGTTGTGATGGATACGCTTGATGCCTTAAATTGGCAGGGCAGGTTGGTTGTTGACCCTGTTATGGTAGCGACCTCGGGCGACCCTTTATTAAAGAACAGTGCATTAGACAAATTAAAGACACTGATCAAATACGCTGATGTTGTAACCCCCAATATTCCAGAAGCAGAGATGCTAACAGGCCATGAAATATCTGGCACTGAAGAAATGGAAGTCGCCACTCAGGGGCTTTTGGAACTGGGTGCGAAAAATATTATCTTGAAAGGTGGCCATTTGGACGGTGATATAGTGGCTGACCTTTTATTATCAAACGATCATAAAGTCTGGATCAAAAACACTAAATTAGATACAAAAGATACACATGGAACAGGCTGTACGCTTGCAAGTGCTATGGCCGCATTACTTGCAAAAGGTGAGGCGGTTGATAAGTGCTTTAAAGGGGCATGTAGTTTTGTTAGAAGCGCTATTGAGGCGGCGCCAAACTTGGGCAATGGGCATGGGCCTCTTGGGCATATGCATACGAAAATAGATTAATGAATTCACAGGTATATTGACAGCTATGGATTTATTTTACCGAACACGCGGCGAAGGTGAACCACTGGTTTTGATGCACGGGCTATTTGGTTCGCTGGATAATCTCGGCGCTTTAGTGCGCGGCTTAGAGGACAGCTATAAAGTTATCGCGGTTGATATGCGTAATCATGGTCGCAGCCCTCATGATGATGGTATGACGTATCCCTTGATGGCGAATGATATCAGGCGCGTGCTTGACCGCGAAAATGTTGAAAGTGCCTATGTGTTTGGCCATTCAATGGGCGGGAAGGCTGCGATGCAATTGGCGCTGAGTGCGCTTGGTCGCGTTAAAAAACTTATTGTGGGCGATATTGCACCTGTTCAATATGGCACCCACCATAGCCGTATCTTGGAAGGCATGGCTGAAGTTGCGTGCATGGCACCAGATAACCGCAAAGGCGCACAAGAAATACTACAGGCGTTCGAAAGCGAACCTGCCGTTTTAAGCTTTTTGCTAACAAATTGGCGCAAGCAGGATGATGGTATCTGGGGTTGGCGCTTAAATTTGAACGCAATTACAAAAGAGTACGCCCATATTGCAAGCCGTTTGGACGGTACTCCTTATGATGGGCCAACGCTTTTTATCCGGGGCGGGAATTCTGATTATATAACAGCTGAACACCGCGATGAAATTCTCTCACTTTTCCCGAAAGCTGATGTTCGAACGATCGAAGGAACAGGGCATTGGTTTCATGCAGAAAAACCAGATTTAACGCTCAGAATAATTAAACGATTTATTGAGATGTAAAATTTTAATCTTATGGTATGAATAACATATGTCGAGATTACGCTTTTCAGTTTGTTTACCCTTACTTGCTTGTTTTACAGCAAGTTTTTCCGCAGTCGCCTATCAAAATGATAAAGGCCCTGGTGATAAGTTTGATGCCAAGGTGCGCCTGTTTGACGCTCACTTTAAAGAGCAATTAAATAAAAATAATATCCCGGGCGGCGCTTATGCGATTTTGCGCGGCGGTAAGATATATAAAATCTCTTCTTACGGTGTTCGTAAAAAGGGTGAGCGCTCGAAAGTAGATGATGACACGGTTTTTCGGTGGGCATCAGTATCCAAAACATTTGCAGGCGCATTAACCGCAAAATTGGTGGAAGATAAAAAACTCGGTTGGAATGAACCTGTTACCAAGTTTGTTCCCAACTTTCAGCTTAAAAAACGCGGCCATACAAAGAATGTTCAAATCAGGCATTTGCTTAGCCATAGTGCGGGCATTATTCCAAATGCATATGATAATTATTTGGAAGAGGGGTGGACTGTTGACAAAATTATCCCTCGATTCAAACGGGTAAATCCGATTTGCTCGCCGGGCAATTGCTATGGGTATCAAAACATTGTTTTCAGTTTGATTGAGCCTGCGATTGAGACACGAACAGGGCAGACATATAAGGAACTAATCGAACAAGAGTTTATCGAGCCCCTAAAAATGAAAACGGCAAGTATTGGTTATGATGGTTTTAAGTCGAGCGAGAACCGGGCATTGCCGCATGTGAAAACACGTCGGGGTTGGCGCTCTGCACGCGTTACCCCCAACTATTATACGATTGCACCGGCGGCTGGTGCAAACGGCAGTGTTACGGATCTTGCGAAATGGGTTGAGGCCCAAATGGTGCATGATGAAGATATCCTGCCCTTGAGTGTTGTTGATACGGTTACAAACAAGCGAGTTCGGACCAAAAAAGAATTATATAAACGCGATTGGCGTGACTACCTGAGTGACGCGCATTATGGCTATGGTTGGCGTATTTATGATTTTGGTGATGATACGCTTGTATTCCACGGTGGCGGCGTTACAGGGTATCGCAGCAATGTTGCCTATGCGCCCGAGCATGGTATCGGCCATGTTATTCTTATTAATGCTGAAACACGGTTGGTGAATGAGCTAAGTATCAAGTTTTGGTCTGATATGTTGGGTGATCCTAAAAAAATCGTACGACTACGTAAAATTCAGCAAGGCAGGTAAAACCGTATTTTTTTTGAATACTCGCGTTGCTGTATAATCCTTGTGTTACCTATATCAGGCTTGGGTATTCACCGTGGCTTTAATCATTTTCAATATCGTCGATTTTACCGCCTTTGCGGCCCCGTTGTTTTTTCTTGTCTTCTGTGCCGCGCGCACCAAGGCGGCTTCGATCTGCAAAAGCGGCTAATACAGATTCTTGTTCATCGAGTAAGCAATTCCCGTCTCGGTCAATGCCTTGAAAACTGCTATTCGGGATAATTGTAAACTCAGCCCGATCGACCTTGCCTGATAGGTCAACATCGGCTGCGTCAAAATCTATAAACACAAATGATTTATCTTCAAAAGCGGCCAGACGATATTCGCCTTTCCTTAAAAGATTATCTTGATTGGCGTCTATTTGATCAAAGAGGTCATTGCGATTTGCCAATACGTCATCACAAGTTGCCTGACCGTCTTTATTTGAATCCCAACTTTTGATCAAATTCTTATGAATTCTCTCTCTTTGTTCTGGCTTTAAAGTTGGTAACTTTTTCTCTGGTCCCCCTCTGGCACATGCAGTTAACAGAAGACTTCCTGATAACATTAGTAAAACAGGTAATTTAAAAGCAGGCATGTTTAGCATTCTGTATTCCATTAACAACCCAGACTGATACGGATTAATTTACATAATCATTCGACACTTTTGCTGATTATTATAGCTTTGAATAGTATTATTTTAAACTGTGTCTTCACTAAAACGTCACGATATTACGCTTGACTCTGTCGCTCCTTCCTATAAATCTCGTCTTCGGTACTTCCCCCGACCGGGAAGCAGCTGTCTGTGAGGTCAGCATGAACAATTGGGACACGCCTCCCCAACGAGGTGCAACTATCTGGAAGGATAGATAAAATGGAAAGACCTGCTAAGGCGCCTTTGCGTCCAGAATTTAGTTCTGGGCCATGCGCAAAACGTCCGGACTGGAATCCGGATGCTCTTGAGAATGCTCTATTAGGGCGTTCACACCGCTCCAAGCCTGGTAAAGCCAAGCTTCAGGAAGCACTAGATAAAACCCGCAAAGTTTTAAATGTTCCGGCTGATTACCGCATTGGTATCGTGCCTGCGTCCGATACTGGCGCCGTTGAAATGGCTCTTTGGTCCATGCTTGGTGCGCGCGGTGTTGATATGCTGGCTTGGGAAAGTTTCGGCAAAGGCTGGATTACTGATGTTGTCAAACAGCTAAAGCTTGATGATGTCCGCACCTTTGAAGCAGATTACGGTGCATTACCTGATTTATCGGCTGTTGATACAGACCGTGATGTTGTTTTTACATGGAATGGCACAACGTCTGGTGTGAAGGTGCCAAACGCTGACTGGATCAAAGATGACCGCGAGGGACTAACGATCTGCGACGCCACATCGGCTGCATTTGCAATGGATTTGCCGTTTGAAAAACTCGATGTCGTTACATATAGCTGGCAAAAGGTACTTGGCGGTGAGGCTGCACACGGTGTGCTTATCCTGTCACCGCGAGCCGTAGAGCGCTTGGAAACATATACACCTGCTTGGCCGCTTCCTAAGATTTTCCGCCTAACTAAAGGCGGTAAGCTTATTGAAGGCATTTTCACAGGTGCCACAATCAACACGCCGTCGATGCTTTGTGTTGAAGATTATATTGATGCCCTTGATTGGTCTGATAGCGTTGGCGGGCTTAAAGGCTTGATCGGTCGTTCACAGGCAAACCTGAAGGTGCTGGAAGACTGGGCTGAAAAAACTGACTGGGTTGATTTTCTGGCAAGCGATAAAGCAATACGCTCCAACACGTCCGTATGTCTGAAATTCGTTGACCCTTGGCTGGAAACGCTGGACGCAGATGCGCAAGCGGCGGTGCCGAAAAAGGTTGCGAGTTTGTTGGACAGCGAAGGCGTTGCCTATGATGTCGGTGCTTACCGTGATGCGCCTGCAGGGCTCAGGATATGGGCCGGAGCGACGGTGGATGCAAGCGACCTTGAGCTGCTTACTCATTGGCTTGACTGGGCGTACGCAAGCGTAAAGTCAGCGTAAAATACAAACAGAATTGAAAGGGGGCGCACTATCTGCGGCCCTATCTATCTCCATTTGAATATGAAAGGACGAGATCATGCCAAAGGTATTGATTTCAGATAAAATGAGCCCGCTTGCGGAGCAAACATTCAAGGACCGCGGCGTTGAGGTTGATTTCAAACCCGGCCTTACGAAAGAAGAATTGATCGAGATTATCGGCGAATATGACGGGCTTGCCATTCGCTCTAGTACGAAGGTAACACCGAATGTGCTGAAGGCGGCCAAGAACCTGAAGGTTATTGGACGCGCTGGTATCGGTGTTGATAATATCGATGTTCCCGCTGCAACCAATTCAGGTGTTGTGGTGATGAATACCCCGTTTGGTAATTCGATCACAACGGCGGAGCATGCGCTTGCAATGATCATGGCGCTTGCCCGTCAGATCCCGCAGGCAAATGCTTCGACCCATGCCGGGAAATGGGAAAAGTCGAAATTTATGGGGATTGAGCTTACAGGCAAAACCCTTGGCCTCATTGGGTGTGGCAATATTGGCTCTATCGTTGCTGACCGCGCTATCGGCTTAAAGATGAAAGTCATCGCCTATGATCCATTCCTTTCTGCTGAACGTGCAGTTGATATGGGTATTATGAAGGTAGAGCTTGATGAATTGTTCGGCCGCGTTGATTTCATTTCGCTGCATACACCGTTGACAGATCAAACCCGCAATATTGTTGATGCTGGTGCCTTTGAGAAAATGAAAGACGGTGTTCGTATTGTTAACTGCGCGCGCGGTGGTTTGATAGATGAGGCTGCGCTTAAGGAAGCGCTGGATAGCGGTAAGGTTGCTGGTGCTGCTCTTGACGTATTCGCAGAAGAACCAGCAAAAGAAAACCCGCTGTTCGGTCATGAAAACCTGATCTGTACGCCGCATCTTGGTGCTTCAACATCTGAGGCACAGGTGAACGTGGCCCTTCAGGTGGCTGAACAGATGTCTGATTATCTGCTTACGGGCGGTGTTACGAACGCCCTTAATATGCCTTCGATTACGGCTGAAGAGGCGCCGAAACTGACGCCTTATATGAAACTTGCGGAACAGATTGGCGGATTTGCGGGTCAGTTGACAGAAACGGGGCTTAAACGTGTTGTTGTTGAATATGAAGGGCATGTAGCTGGCTTAAATACCAAACCACTAACGGCTGTTGTGTTAGAGGGGCTGATGTCCCCCCTTATGAGCAGTGTTAATATGGTCAATGCGCCTGTAGTTGCGAAGGAACGCAATATTCAGGTGACGGAAGTCAAGCATGACCGCGAAGGTGATTATCAAACCCTGATTCGCTTGACTGTTGAGACTGAGCGCGGCGCCAGAACGATTTCCGGTACTTTGTTTGCCAACAAATCACCGCGAATCGTCGAAATTCACGGCGTACATCTGGAGGCGGAACTCTCGGAAAATATGCTCTATGTTGTCAATGATGATAAGCCTGGTTTCATTGGTGCCTTGGGCTCTCTGGTGGGTTACAACGGTGTAAACGTGGCAACATTTGCCCTTGGCCGCCGTGTTGAAGGCGAGGAAGCTGTGGCTTTGATTGCAGTTGATCAACCGATTAAGGATATTGTGCTTGACCAAGTGGCTGCTCTCGCTCATGTACGTCAGGCAAAGCGGTTGACTTTCGCAAAAACTTCTTAGGTTTTTGTTGGTCAGCTATAGACGAACAATGAGATAAGGAGTGGACCAATCATGGCTGGTCCTGTGGATAATACCGTAAAAAATATGGCGGGCCGTATCAGTGCCCGCCAGCAGGCAAGTAAGAATTATGCGAAACAGGCATTATTGCCTGAAGGGTTTCGGGATCAAATCGGTGAATATGCCGAACAAGAGGCCCATTTGGTTCGTGAGCTTGTTGATACTTTCCTTTGCCATGGCTATGACCGCGTATCACCGCCGCTTGTTGAATATGAAGATAGTTTACTAGCGGGGCCTGGGGCGCAAAAGGGTGCGCAAATGTTCCGTTTGATGGACGCAGATACCCAGCGTATGATGGCCCTGCGTGCAGATATGACTGTTCAAATATCAAGGCTGGCGGCTACCCGCCTTTCCAATGAACCACGCCCTCTTAGGCTTGCGTATGCGGGAAGTGTGCTTAGAACAAAAGGTAGTCAAGTCAGACCAACCCGTCAGTTCTATCAAGCTGGTTTTGAATTGATTGGAATTGATAGCGTTGCTGCCGAGGTTGAAGTGATAGCCCTTGCATGTGCTGCCTTAACGACCGTGGGACTTAAGAGGTTAAGCGTTGATATTACGCTTGCCCCCATGATCGCTGATATTATTTCGCACCTTGAAATAGACGAGACGCTTCAAGATACAGTTATTGAAGCATTGGACGCGAAAGATGTTAGTGCTTTCCACATATTCCCTGATGAGCAGCGAAGAGTTCTCGAGGCGCTTTTAGCGGCAGCCGGACCAGCAGAAAACGCTATAAAGTTATTGAAAAACCTTGGCTTGACTGGTCGCGCGGGGGACCTTATCTCCAGAGTAGAAGAAATATATTCTATTCTGATAGAGAGAATCCCTGATGTTGCTGTTACGGTTGACCCCTGTGAAAGTAAAGGGTTTGAGTATAAAACCGGAATAGGGTTTGCAGTATTTGCCGAAGGGGGCAAGAATGAAATCGGGCGCGGCGGTCATTATGATGTCAGCCATCCTGATGGCTCGCTTGAGCCTGCAACAGGTTTTTCTGTTTATCTGGATAGTTTACTTGCGATGTTGCCTGTCGTCGAGGCACCAAAAAAGCTGTATCTTCCGATAGGGACGGACAGCGTTAAGGCCGCAGAGCTTCGCGGAAGCGGGTGGCGCACCATTCAGGGCTTGACAGAAGACGAAGATAGTATCAAAGAAGCGCGTCGATTAAACTGTAGTCATGCATTGATCGTAGGTGAAATAGAGGCTATTTAAACAGGCTGTTTATGTATCCTTGATGATACATTGAAATCCTAAAAAGGGGATATGTCATGGGCAACGTAGTTGTCATCGGTTCGCAGTGGGGCGATGAAGGTAAAGGTAAAATTGTTGACTGGCTATCAGAACGTGCTGACGTTGTTGTACGCTTTCAAGGCGGACATAATGCGGGCCATACGCTAGTTATTGATGGAACAGTTTATAAGCTTTCGTTATTGCCATCAGGTATTGTTCGTGGCGGTAAAACCAGCGTTATAGGCAACGGTGTTGTGATTGACCCATGGGCGTTATTATCTGAAATGGATACATTACGTGATCAGGATGTTGAGATAACCCCTGAGACCCTTCAGATTGCCGCGAATGCAACATTGATTATGCCGTATCACCGTGAACTTGACGCGCTTCGTGAAGATGCAAGTAAGGGCGTGAAAATTGGTACGACCCGCCGTGGTATTGGCCCTGCTTATGAAGATAAAGTAGGTCGCCGTGCTGTTCGTGTGTGTGATCTCCATTCCCGTGAGCTTGTTGAAGCGCGCCTGGATGTTGCGCTTACGCATCACAATGCGCTTCGCCGCGGTCTGGGTGAAGAGGAAATTGACGGCAAAGCAATTGCTGATGACCTCATGCAACTTGCCGATAAAGTTCTCCCTTATGTTACCAATGTATGGCGCACGCTTGAAAAGGCGGAAAGCGATGATCAACGGATTCTGTTTGAAGGAGCACAAGGTGCGCTTTTAGATGTTGATCATGGTACATATCCATTTGTAACATCCTCGAACACGATCGCAGGTCAGGCCGCTGGCGGCAGTGGTATGGGGCCTTCCAGTCTGGACTATGTTCTGGGTATTACAAAGGCATATACGACGCGTGTTGGATCAGGGCCATTCCCGACAGAACAGGAAAATGAAGTTGGTCAGTATCTTGGTGAAAAAGGCCATGAATTTGGAACTGTTACAGGTCGGTCGCGCCGCTGTGGTTGGTTTGATGCTGTTCTCGTGCGTCAAACATTAGCAATAAGCGGTGTAACAGGTATTGCGCTTACTAAGCTTGATGTTCTTGACGGCCTCAAAGAACTTAAGGTTTGTGTTGGTTATAAGCATAAGGGCGAGGTTATTGATTATCTTCCTTATGGAATGGAAGATCAGGCAGAGGTTGAGCCTGTTTATGAAACATTAGAGGGCTGGAGCGAAAGCACGTACGGTGCCCGTTCTTGGGCTGATCTGCCTGCAACTGCTGTTAAATATATCCGAAGAATAGAAGAGTTAATCGGTGTGCCAGTTGCAATGCTGTCAACTAGTCCTGAGCGTGATGACACAATTTTGGTTCGTGATCCATTTAAAGACTAATAATAGATTCTTCTTATGATTGAGTATATGAAGCAGTCCGGTTCGGGCTGCTTCTTTTTTATTAATATGTTTGCATCGCCTTTGTTTTTACAGCAAAATAATATGGACTGATTTTGAGTTCGATATTTGGGTGGTCTTAAATTTGCGCTGTCTTAAATGAAAGGACACAGTTTTGAGTTCTGATGTAGCTCCAGCGCCTGAAGCAAAAAGTAAATTTGCTGAACGCTATTCTGTCGAATTAAATAATCCGCTTCCTGAGTTTAATACGCTGGGCGGAGAAGCCTATCTTGTGACTGATAGCTCAAACCCTGATAGTCAAATATATGCTTTGGTTCATTACCCATCGGTTGCTGTACGCGATGATTTGTATCAGGCGTTAAAATCAAGACCTATTGCTAATCTGGTATGTCCGGTTGATCGTGGCCTAATGACTTTGGGGCTTAAAGGCGGGAAAAAGCAAAGACTTGTGACGATTTTTGAGCGGCCAACTGGTGGCTCGTTAATGACCGAACAGGGCAGGGTAAACGAAGGTGTAACGCCGTCGCACCTAAGACGAAATATTATTTTATGTACTCTAAAAGCGATCGCAGCTCTTCATAAAATTGACCAAATGCATCGCTCTATAAAGCCAACAAATATGTATTTTTCTGGCCCGGAACGCACCGATATTTCTATCGGTGAATGCTGTAGTTATCCTGTTGGATATAAGCAGCCTTTTGCCCTTGAAGCACTTGAAAATACATTCGTTGATGAGAGAGGCCGCCCTCAAAATGATCAACTAGGCGATTTCTTTCAATTTGGTGCGGCGCTCTTGTGTTTGAACTTAAAGGCAGCCGCATGGCAAGGGCGTGATCAGGATAGTTATACAACAGCCCGAATTAATCAGGGGTCGTTTTGGGCGCTTGGCGGTGGTCAGGAAATACCAGGGGCCGCAGGAAACCTTGTAAAAGGTTTGATGGCGGATGATCATAGCGAACGCTGGAATGCGCAGGATGTACTGGATTGGTTTGAAGGATCGGTAAAACCAAAACGGACAAGCATGACGGCTTGGTCAATGAACAGGCCAACACGTTTCAATGGTAAATCTTACATTGATCGCAGGCTATTATCAGAGGCGTTTGCCAACGATGCAGATCTGGCTATGAAGTTTTTACGGGATATGAATTTTTCTACCTGGATTCAGATGTCATTCCGGGACGAGGTTTTGAGCGAAAGAGCCGAGAAGCAACTTGGTATCAGTAATCCTTCCGCGGTTGGTGGTAACCGAAATCATGATCATCAAACAATTACCCGGGTTTGTATGTTTTTGTATCCGCTAGGCCCAATTCGTTATAAAGGGCTTGCTGTTTGTTTGGGTAGTATTGGCGGTGTTATTGCTGATGCCTTCGCTCATGATGATCGCCAAACAATAACAACGCTTTCGGAAATTTTAGATCCTCGTTTTTTAAATAGTTTGGTAGAAACGGTTGGGGCTAGAAACCCCGAATTCTCTCAACAGGTCGCAAATTTGCGTAAAGTTGGCGAAATAGCAAAAAGCACTCAACTATCGCAAGGGATGGAACGTGTTCTCTATGAGCTAAATCCATCGTTGCCTTGTTTGAGTTCAAAATTTGAAAATACTTGGATTGTTTCCGTTGAACAGGCCGTTAAGGCCCTTGATAGATTAGCGGCTTCAAATAGTGTTACTAACGTACTAACTGACCGCCATATTGCAGCATTTATGGCAAAACATGGGGCAGGGTTAGAAAAAGAGTTCGCCCGCTTGTCATCGGCACAGGGTAATGTGGCGCGCTTTAATTCAATGTCATTAGAGTTTTTTGGAGCGCTTCAAAAACGGCTTAGAATAGGGCGGTTGCCCTCGCTTACTGAAAAATTGGTTGATGGTTTATTGCCTGCAATTAAAGGTATGCGTAACAAGAAGAATAGAGATAAATTAAAAGACCTTTTGGATAAGCTGAAAAAAACGGGTGATTTATCCAAGGTTAGTTCAGAGGTTAATATAAATCAGGCTTTGGCTGATGATGCTAGGGCGTTTGCAAGCGCCCGTAGTCTCTTTGCAAAGTTAGATACTGATAAAATAAGGTTGTCTGGGCGTATTTCATCTCAGGACCCTGAAGCCGTAGAAAAGGGAATTAAAGGTGCCAGAACTATTGCATTTGTGATTTTTCTGTCGGCTCTTGTTCTTATCGGAACCCAATAATAAAGGTAATTTCTGAATCATGGCAAACAGCAATACTTCATCCAATTTAAAACTTGTTACCATGATCCTTTTTGGTGCTGGTGGATTGGCCGTTGTTAGTTGGCAAACAGCCGCTTTGGTAGCGCTCGGTTTGGTGCCTTCGCTTGTTTTGGTCTATACGGTAACAGGCTCCTGGAAAACTGAGAAAACTCAGTGTGTTTTTTTATTGAATTTAGCGTCTGTTATCCCATTTGCTTATGATATTTGGAACAGTCCAGATACGTTCAGCTATTCGATCTCAAACCCGATTACCATTGCAGGGATGTATGCCGGTGCGGCTATTGGTTATATATTTCTCTTTATGGGGCCAGTAGTTGCAGCTTCGATCTTACAGATTCTCGCTAAAGATAAGTTGCGGAGAATTGCTCAAAGCCGTAAAGCGCTTATCGATGAATGGGGCGATGAATTAACATCGCCCGATAAACCTAAACGGTAATGATTAAAAGTAACTTTAGGCGCTGGTTGCCTTAAGTTTAATGGCTTTTTGAACTTTCTCAAATGCCCTGACTTCGATCTGACGAACACGCTCACGGCTAACGTCATATTCTTTCGAAAGTTCTTCCAGCGTTGTTGCAGGCTCCTTAAGACGGCGTTCACGAAGAATATGCTGTTCGCGCTCATTCAAGCCAGACATAGCGTCTTCGAGCATCGACATTCGGTGGCTCATTTCTTCTTTGTCTGCGGTTGCGGTTTCCTGATCCGGTGTTTCATCTACGAGCCAGTCTTGCCACTCGCCTTCCATATCTGCTTTTAACGGTGCATTCAGCGAATGATCATGTGCAGACAGTCGGCGATTCATATTTTCAACTTCTGTCTCGGAAACACCAAGTTTATCCGCGATTGTTTTAAGGTTTTCAGGCCTCAAATCGCCTTCTTCTACAGCCTGAATTTGCCCTTTCATGCGACGAAGGTTGAAGAACAGTTTCTTCTGTGCAGCTGTTGTACCGATTTTTACAAGTGACCAGCTTCTGAGGATATATTCCTGAATAGCAGCTCTGATCCACCACATTGCATAGGTCGCTAGACGGAAGCCTTTTTCAGGGTCAAAGCGTTTGACGGCTTGCATCATGCCAACATTGCCTTCAGAAATGAGGTCCGCAACCGGAAGGCCGTATCCACGATATCCCATAGCAAGCTTTGCAACCAGACGAAGGTGACTTGTGACCATTTTGTGTGCCGCTTTGCGGTCTTCGCGCTCTACCCATGCTTTTGCAAGCATATATTCTTCCGTTGCTTCCAGCATGGGAAACTTGCGGATTTCTTGTAAATATTGGCTTAAACTACCCTCGGGTGAGAGAGTTGGTAAATTACTAGGCGCTGTTGTCATAAAGTCCCTTACTCTGCCGAAAACTTGGTTTCCAGCAACCTTATACAATATTTATTGGCATAATAAACACACACTTATGCTTGATAGGGTGTGAGTGTTTCAAGTAGCCCTTTCATATCATATGGTAATTCGCTTTCAAATTTAAATGCTTTACCAGAAATTGGATGGATGAAACCGAGTGTTCTGGCATGTAATGCCTGGCGGTTAAATGATTGAACGGCGGCACGAACAGGCCCTGCGATCGAGCCTGAAAGCTTGGCCGTTCGCCCATAAACCGGATCACCGATTAAGGCATGGCCAATATGGTTCATATGTACCCGAACCTGATGGGTACGGCCAGTTTCTAACTTACATTCAATCAGGCTGGCGATCGGTTTTCCTGATGCCTGATAATGTTTGATCGTTCTGTAGTGTGTTGCTGCCCACTTACCGTGTCCATCATAAACAGCCATTTTTTTCCGGTCAGTAGAATGTCGGGCGATATGGCCCTCAATCCGTCCGTTGGACGGATTTGGGTGGCCTTTGCATATAGCAGTATAAAGCCGTTCAATCGAATGATCAGCGAATTGTTCAGAAAGGCCAACGTGGGCTTTGTCATGTTTGGCCATGATAATAATGCCGCTCGTATCCTTATCGATGCGGTGGACAATACCGGGGCGCTTTACCCCGCCGATACCGCTTAGGCTGTCACCGCAGTGATAAAGAAGCGCATTAACAAGCGTACCTGTCGGGCTGCCGGGGGCAGGGTGCACCACCATACCGGCAGGTTTGTTCACAAGTATTATATGCTCGTCCTCGAAAACCACATCGAGCGGGATGTTTTCGGCAATCGGGTCGGGCTCTGCCGCATCAGGAATTGTAATCTTGATACTATCACCGGGTTTGACCGTTCGTGATGGTGTCGGTATGGTGCGGGCACCTGATGAATTTGTTAGTGTAACAGCTTCTTCGTTTATCAGGTTTTTTAGCCGTGAACGAGACATGTCTGGTATTTCCTGCGTCAAAAGCTTATCAAGACGCACACCAGCCATTTCATCGGTTACGGTTATGATATGTGTATCGGTCATGGAGAACCTTATGAGCGCAAATCAAGGAAATGTCACCCCCAACAATGAAAATCTTGGCGGTGCAGGCGGAAACGACCAACCACCAGAAGGGGAAGACAAACCACCAGTATGGTTGATTGTAACCGTGATTGTTCTGGGGCTTGCGATTATCGGAATGCTCGTTGTAATTGTGATGAAGGTTTTGATCGGTGATAAAGATGAAGTAGCCGCGTCAGAAGAAATACCCGTTGCATCGGAAGAAGTGGATCAACAGCCACAAGAGCTCTTTGGCCTTTTAAAGTCGAGTATAGATTACTCCTATCCGGAATATTTAGAGCACATAGAAGTGAACCGCCCCAAAGGAAGCCAGTTGGTTTCTTCAAATGTTGAAGGCTTTTATGTGACACTGAATTTTAAGTTAGCAGACGGTAGCGATCAGATTATGATTGTTAATCGGTCTGATGGCAGCGTTGATACAATTATAATTCCTGTTAATGATTAAGATAGCAAGACAACTATTTGAAACTATTGAATATAGAGCGGTTGAAGAATTGCCCTATGAGGCGTGTGGTTTATTGCTAGGTGTTCGTGAGACGGATTGTATTACCATTAACGATATTATGTTTAGCCAGAATGTCAGCGAAAGCGATCCGAAGCGATCATTTGAGATTGACCCCACGCTATATATAAAATTACAGAAACAGGCGCGGGCAGGTGGGGCTGATATTGTCGGTGTTTGGCATAGCCATCCCGGTGGCCAGCCAGAGCCATCAACAACAGATAAGATGCGCTCGGTTGAGAAAAACTGGGTGTGGCTTATTACTTCGGCTGGTGAGGCTGAAACCCAAACAAAAGGGTATCTGAGCGGCTCAGATACCCCGAACGAGTTCACCGAAGTGAGTATTTCTATAGGTAACTAGCCTAGAACGGTAGGTAGCTCGTTTTCTTGGTGAATTTCAAATAGCCGACAGAGGCCTGTGCACGTAAACCAACACCGACACGCACAATCGCGATCACCAGATCTTTTTTGCCGTATACGCTAACGCCCAAACCGCCGATAAAATAGAATGAGCCTTCAAGTGCCCCAACCCGGCGGTAAATTTCTTCGGTATCATAGAGGCTATATACGAGGGCAAAAGTTTTAACGGCATCTGCCCCGACATCAAAACCGATCGATGGGCCTGTCCAGTGAATAGGGCGTTGTCCTTCGATTTTATGATGAAGGTCACCGCCGCCGTATCTAAGGCCAACGATCAATCCGCCGCCCGCTTCATTCCCTGTAATATAAGCATTGGGGCGTCCATAGCTTTTGAAAACGCTTTCAAGCGCTTTTGCAACAACTTCAGCACCTTTTCCGAGGTAATTAGCCCCGGCATCAACAACACTGTCTTCCGAATAAGTGTTTTCTTCTGTACTGATTTTTGGTTGCGAAGATGATGGTTTGTTTGTTGAGCTTGAACTCGAACACGCGGCTAGAAATGCGATTAAGACAAGAGCAATAGTTTTTTTAAATCCTGAAATATATGCCACGTGGGCTCTCCTCGAACTGAAATATTATCGTTCACGTATAAGTATGTGTGCGAATATGAATCAATATGTTGGGATTATCCAGAAAAAACAGCAAGAATATGACCAATATATAGGTTGGAAGGCGTTAGGGTGAAAATTCTAAATATGCGATTGATATTCGTGGGGGTGAATTTATAGTATTTAATGGAAGTGCTTAATTTAAGGGAGAAGAGAATGCTGGGTTTGATGCAGGACTGGCCGCTGTTGGTTTCAAAGTTTATCGATCACGCTGCGGTTAATCATCCAAACCGTGAAATCGTTGGACTTCTGCCGGAAGGGGGAAAGTTTAAATATACGTATGCTGATATGGCGAAACGGTCCAAAATGTGTGCACAGGCGCTGGAACGTGCTGGCATTCAATTGGGTGAAAGAGTTGGTACGCTTGCGTGGAACTCACATCGTCATGCTGAAATTTGGTTCGGGGCATCAGGTATGGGGGCGGTTACCCATACGATTAACCCGCGTCTTTTCCCTGAACAGTTAATCTACATCATGAACCATGCTGAAGATAAATTGTTATTTCTCGATATTACATTCGTGCCTTTAGTTGAGAAAATTGCTGAACATTTAAAGACGATTCATACGTACGTGATTATGGTTGGCAAAGAGCATATGCCGGAAACCAGCTTAGAGGGTGCTTTATCCTACGAAGAGTTTATCGGTGCTGAAGACGGCAATTACGATTGGCCAGTATTTGATGAAAACACGGCCTGTAGCCTTTGTTACACGTCTGGTACAACAGGTAATCCTAAAGGCGTTTTATATTCGCATCGCTCGAACTTTTTGCACACCCTTGTGGCGTTGGCGGGCGATACGCTTGGTATTGGCGGTCAATCGGTTATTTTGCCTGTTGTGCCCATGTTCCATGCAAATGCGTGGGGTATTCCTTATGCGGCGGCGGGTTGTGGTGCCAAGGTTGCATTTAATGGCCCACATCATGACCCTGAAACCCTGCATCAGTTGATGATGGACGAAGAGGTAACAGTAACAGCGGCTGTACCAACTGTATGGCTAGGTATGCTTAAATATTTGCAGGCGACAGGTAAGGATGTTGGTAAACTTACGACAGTTACTATTGGCGGATCGGCTGCACCGCGCAGTATGATTCAGGCATTCCAGGATGATTACGGTGTCCGCGTGAACCATGCCTGGGGTATGACAGAAACCAGCCCACTAGGGTCATTAGGGAGCGAAAATGCGGCTGTCCAGAACCTAAGCAAAGAAGAAAAACTGGATATTCAGTGCAAGCAGGGACGTTCGGTTCTTGGTGTGGAAATGTGCATCAAGGATGATGACGGCAATGACTTGCCGCGTGACGGTGAAAGCTCCGGCGGGCTTTATGTTCGCGGCCCGTGGGTCGTGAAGGAGTATTTCAAGGGTGATGCCGGTCAAATCCTCGATGACAATAACTGGTTTGACACGGGGGATGTGGCTTGTATCGATGAATATGGATATATGCATATCACTGACCGAGCGAAAGATGTTATCAAGTCTGGTGGCGAGTGGATAAGTTCAATCGACCTTGAAAACGCGGCTGTTGCCCATCCTGATGTGGCTGAAGCCGCAGTGATTGGTGTTTTCCATCCTAAATGGGATGAACGTCCGTTATTGGTACTTGTGATGGAAGAGGGTAAAACCATCGGCCTTGAAGCGATGAATGCTCATCTTGTAAAACATGTTGCAAAATGGTGGCTTCCTGATGATGTGCAGTTTGTTGATGAACTGCCACATACTGCAACAGGTAAAATATCCAAGAAGGACCTCCGGGATCAATTCAAGGACTATAAATTACCAACAGCATAATGCAGATCGGTAACAGTGGAATAACGTAGAGTTTAATGGGAATTTGCGATGAAGGCTGTCATTGACACGGTATTGAAAATAACAATGTTTCTGATTTTGGTTATGGCCATATCAGGGCAGATAAAAGCAGATGGTGATACAATGGATATAAAAAGCAAATTCTCATTTGAAGAAACTGTTGCAAAACTTGAAGAAGCAATTACTTCCCGTGGTTTGAAAGTGATTGCCAAGGTTGATCACGCCAAGGGCGCAGCAGTAGCCGATCTTGAGCTTCGCCCAACGCTTTTGGTTTTATTTGGTAACCCACTCGGTGGAACACCGATCATGCAGCAGGACCAGCGTGTTGGCCTCGACTTGCCGCTGCGTGCTGTTGTTTGGCAGAACGAAGACGGTGAAACAATGGTTACATACCGCACACCTGAGTTTGTTATTGATGCATGGAAACTTGATCCTGTACCTCCGCAAATTGCGAAGATGGTTGGTGCGATGCAGGCCATTACGGCAGAGGCCACTGGTAATTAAAATACCACGGTTCGCAATATGATAGAGTTGATATGAAATTCCTCCGCACGATAATGTCGGGCACTTTGAAAGCACTGATTGGTTTATCAGTGCTTTTGCTTTGTCTGGTCGGGGCTGAAATGTATGCGGGCCGTGACCAATTTAAGGTGCTGGATGTGCCTGCGCCAGCTAAGGCACCAGCGCAGTTGAAACTGTTGACTTATAATGTGGGCTTACTGGAAGTTCGTATTTTAGGGCAGGAGGTGTTTAAACCCTCCGATTATTTGAGTGAACGGGTCAAGTATTTACCGTATGCTATTCGAAGCGTTAATGCTGATATTGTCAGCCTGCAAGAATTATATACGGCCAAGCATGCGGACTATTTGCTTAATATCCTGTCAGACCTGTACCCCTATCATTACCGCGCTGATAATACATTGCTGCGGATAAAAAATGGCCTGATGATTTTATCAAAATATCCTATTCATAAGCAAGGCTTGGTAAAAATGACTGATGGCCCAGAGGAAGAGCGTTATTTTGCCAGTAAGAGTATTATGGCAGTTGAAGTAATACTTGGCCCTGACTTCACTGTTGATATCGCCAATATTCATCCCACAGGCGGCGGAACCGAACTCGCGCAAGATCATCCTGATAATATCACGGCGCGTGACCATCAAGTACTTCAGGTATATCAATATTTGCGCCCGCATGAGGGAGGCAAGTTCGGCAGTGATTATCAAATTATTATGGGTGACTTTAACGCTGGCCCGGAAATAGCACGCGCTAATTATGAAACCCTGAAGGAATATGGCTTTCGCGATGCTTATGCTGAATATGCACTGACGGTTAACGTACCGATGAAAATGACATGGGATGCGGATAATATTTTAAATAGCGAAGGTGCACATTCTGATTCTGTATCACAGCGTATTGACCATATTTTCTTGTCTAAAGACTTGACCAATAAAGTATCTATCTCGAATGCTGAAGTTGTGTTTGAAGAGGCTGTTGTACCTGTTGAAGGAGCGAGGTTAGTGCCTGTTTCTGATCATTACGGTGTCGTTGTTGAGATGCAGTTTAAGAAGTAATTGTTGGGGGCTATTGTTTGAGTAAAACAGGCCATCAGGGTAGCTGGTTATTTTCCCTTATTCATTTTGTTCTTTTTTGTGGCCTCTACCCATCCATTCCAGAATTTTCTTGGCTGGGAATATCCACAGAATACCGGCGATCAGGTAATAGATCATTTCAATTGCAAGCGGCCACGGTTCAATTATATCGCCAATTGCGGCGGCACCAAACGCATATAGCATTAGCCCAAAAATCAGAACGAACATGCCGATCAAGCTACGTGAAGATGGTTTTGGTTGTGACATTTTGCAAACACGCCTTTGCTATTTGGTAGATGAAATTTAAGTAAAGCAGGTTTATGACATTTCCCGCGGGAGTGTTAGCCCTTTTTTTCGCGCGCCGAGTAAAATCATACGTTTTGTCTCATTCCATAAGTCCAGTTTCAGGGCGTCTTCCAAGGCAAAAAAACGAGCGTCTTTAGCGTCAGAACTGGCAACCGGTGTTTCGTCAGTTGTATCCGCTAGATAATCAATAAGCGTATAATGGTATTTAATATCGTTGCCGGCGCCTTCGATAAAATCAACCACTCCTAGAAGGGGACCCGGTTTAACACTAAGGCCGGTTTCTTCTCTGACTTCTCGTACCATTGTGTCTAGTGTATGCTCGCCAAGTTCCTGTTTGCCGCCCGGAAGGCTCCATTCATTTTCTTTGGGTGGTTTGCCGCGTTTGATCAGAAGGACTTTATCATCCTTGAACACAACAGCGCCTACACCAACTATCGGGCGAAGCGGGGGGGATATATTGGTATCTTGTAGTGGTTTATTTGGATCTGTGGACAATTTCAGCCTTTCCTGATTTTCAGGTTTCTATCCTCTGTTGATAGCGTATAGTGCGTGCTGTTGATGAATGAGGCAAGGTTTGATGTGCGGTCGGTTTATTTTAACATCCAACAATGATGCGATAGGGGTGGTTTTTGGTGTAACAGCGCCGCATTCTATTCCGCCCAGATATAATATTGCCCCAACGCAGCCTGTTTTGGTAATTAGAGAAGCAGAATCCCAAATATTCGGCCAGCGTGGTGAGCGGGAAATCGCGGCGCTCGAATGGAATTTTGTGCCTGAATGGGCGAAAGAACGTAACGCAAAACCATTGATCAATGCGCGCGTTGAAACTATTGAGGCTAAACCTTCATTTCGTTCCAGTATAAAACGCAGGCGTTGTCTTGTGCCGGCAAATGGCTGGTACGAATGGAAAACAGTGAATGGGAAAAAACAGCCATATTTTATCCAGAAGGTTAATGCTTCAGGCGATAATGAGTTATCAGCTTTCGCTGGTATCTGGTCGACATGGCACGGCCCTGACGGCGAATTCTGGCTTGAAACTTTCGCGGTTGTTACGGCAGAGGCAACAGGCCCCTTGAAGGCAACTCACCATAGGAAACCACTTATTGTAAAATCGCAGGATTATGATCGATGGTTAATGCCGCATGATCCATTACCCAACGGATTTCTTAAGTCATTTACTTGGGAAGGGGAACATATGTTCCACAGTGCCCCTGTGAGCACGCGCGTTAATAACATTAGGTTTGATGATCCGGCTTGCCTCAATCCACCCGAAGAAGAAAAGCAACCAAGTCTATTTTAAAACCTATGTATCATAGATTTTAATTCATGAAAAAGAGCTGGGAAATGCCAGATACTGATCAATCATTATGGAATGCCAAAGCGCCAATCTATATAGAGAAAACAAATGCCATTGGTTGGATATATATAAATCGGCCAGAGAAATATAATGCGCTAACCATTCAAATGTGGTGCCAAATTCCCGAGTGTATTGCCGCCCTTGATAATGATAGGGATGTGCGCGTCATTATTATAAAAGGCTTAGGGGGTAAGGCCTTTTCGACGGGGGCTGATATTCATGATATTGCATCAGGTATTGGCGACAAGAATATTCAGGAAATCAACCGTCTTGCCATCAGGAATGGACAGCGAGCGCTTGCACGTGCCCGAAAGCCTGTTATTGCGATGATTAACGGGCTTTGTATTGGCGGTGGATGCGGCCTCGCGGTCCACTGTGATATACGCTTTGCAAGCCAGGGGTCTCGTTTTGCTATTACGCCGGCAAAACTGGGTATTGTTTACCCCTTAAATGATACGAAGGAACTGGTTGATCTGGTAGGGCCATCACGTGCGAAGATGTTATTGTTTTCGGCGGACCAGATAGATGCAAACAAAGCACTCAAAATCGGTTTGATTGATGAGGTGGTTACTGAAGGCGAATTGGAAGCAAGTGTTTTGACCTTTGCAAACCGTATTTGTGAGTTGTCTGCCTTTTCTATCCAGCATATGAAAGCCAATATTCAGGCTATTTTGGATGGCCAGATTGATGATGATGAGCGTACTTCAAACCTGTTTAACGACGCACATGATGCTGATGATGGATTAGAGGGGTTTCGCGCTTACGCTGAGAAACGAAAACCTGACTTTAAATGGAATGGTGACTAAGAGTATCAGTGAAACACTATACCGACCAAAAACTTGATGTAATAGCTATCTTGATACATGATTAATTGATGCGCTGAAACATATTAGGTTTCTTAAATATGTTTCAGCAAGGGGCGTGAAATCCTATTTTTTCAAAACAGGGTATGCGTTTGTATAGATAAGGTCTGTTTTTCGTGCTGGCTCATGGCATGCTAAGCAATCAGCTTTATAGTCTGTTGACGTCGTTTTTTGACGGTTATCAGCACCAAAAAAGGCCCAGCCCCAACCTTCACCCCAAAGCGGGTTTTCTGGAAAACGGTTTTGGGTATCTTTAACCATGACAAAATATCCAGAAATATCTTTCGCTCTAGTCGCCGCACCGGTTGTCAGAAATTCGGTCTCACCTGTAAAAAGCTCTTTTACAATAACGGTACCGTCGGGAAAACTACCTGTTTTTCGGTATGCAATAACAGCCTCTTTGGGCGCATAAACAACATGAAGGCCAATGTCACCGCCAGTGTCAGCATCACCAGTAACTGACCATGAACCGAGCATCACATAATCGGTTCGGAAGTTTTCTGGCACTCGAATGTCGCCTGTTGCAGACACAAGCCCACCAGCATAGCTTGAAGCATCGTTTGCTAGTGCTGTATTTATCGAAGCAATTGTTGTTGATGCATCTGGTTCAATAGCTAGCATTGATACCGCACTTACCATGCCTGCACCAAGTATCCCAAACAGGAGCGATGTTGTTGTTTTTCGCATGTTTTCCTCTTAAATTTTATATTTGTTTATATAAATACCCGTACCCACTTCAGCTTTAGCGCCTTTTTTAGTGGTGATGCAAAACAAGGAACTGTGAGGTTACAGCCTTTCAACTTATGTAAATTGAGCGTTTCCTGCTTAGAGACATGATTGTCACTTAATGCTGACTGCGAGTTGCCTACTCATTTGTCAGGGTGTGGGCCGGATGAATGCGAGCAGCGCGCAGGATTTCAGCCGTTACCGTAGTTAGAAAGACTGCTACAATACTTAGGACAAAAATTAGCGCATAAACAGGCTCAATATCTATCCGAATTGTATGATTGTTCAGCCAGAGTTGGCTTGCATACCACCCGGCAGGCATGCCAATTATTGTGCCAAACAGAATGGGCTTACCAAGCTGTGTTATCATAAGTGAAACTATATCCACTGTTGCGGCTCCCACAACGCGCCTGATTGCAATCTCGTGTTTTCTTTTATCGACCGTGAATTTCGCCATTGCAAGCAACCCTGCGACCGCGAGGCATAATGTGATGCTGCTGACGATAAGGAACATAACGCCCATTCCTCGAAGCCCTCTGAATTGATCATTAATAAGATCAATTACAAATTCATATTCGAAAACGCGCTCAGGGAAATGTTTGTTCCATCGTTCTTGGACTTTAGGCAGTAAACTCTGCATGTCGGCATTTTTATCAAACTGTATAATTATACGATTAACATATCCAATAACAGGTTGAAATGCGGTTGGTTCAATTGGTGTTTTTCGTGCGGAAAAATGAAAATCACGAACCACAGCTTTGATCAACTGGCATCTGCCTCTTTTACCTTCGGTTATGGGGTATATGCATTGTTCCAGTGCATCGGTTGGAGTTTTAAAACCGATTAGTTTTGCAAGACTTTCATTGATAATCAGATATTCAGCGCGGGCAATTTGGTTGTTAACCCCTGTATCGCTTAGATGCGCTGGAATCTGGCCTGCAATAACATCAATACCGTGGCTTTTGAAAAAATCTTCACCGTATGAGGTATATCGAATATGGGTTGGTATGCCTGATACGGGATGCTCATAAATGCGCTCGCCGAGCGGGTTTTTGAAAGGAAGGGAATAGCTAGTGTTACCTACACTATGAATGCCATCAAGTTTCCCCAGTTCTTGGCGGAGAGGCTTGGTTGAAGGGTAATTAGGATGGGTCTTGATATCAACCGTAACATACATCAGTTCATCAACGGCAATGCCTTTATCAATATTACTTTGATAGATCGCTTGTGCATAAATAACGCACGCGGCGAAACCTAACCCCATCCCAAATAATGACTGAGTAGACATAAGGAATGAATATAGTTTTGAATTACCAATTGTGATGCCGCGCTGAGTGGTTCGTACCACAGTGGCAGCGTTAATTCTGTTCAATATAAAGGCAGGATAAAGGGCTGTTGCTAAACCAATACACAGTGTAATGAACCAACCTGTTATAACGTGTGGTATATTCTCAAGAAGGTTTAGTGAATAGTTTTCGCCTGTAAAACCGGCAATTGGAGCAGCAAACAACTCTGCAAAAACTAAAGACAAGAAGTAAGCAATACTAATTAAAACTAGCGCCTCACTTATATATTGATGCCTAATTTGGCGCTTACTGGCACCGAGTATTTTTCTAAGGCCAATATTCTGTTTTTTCTGACTAAGTAAGGCAATCAGTATCAGGCTGTAGTTAATGATTGCGATCACGAGCATTAAGGCTGACGCTAGTATTAATCCTAAAAGTGATGTGTTCGCATATTTACCCGATAGTTTATTTGCTTGCAGGCCTTTTACCGGCTCAAGTTTATAAAAGGCACCTTGGGCGTCTTCGTTAACCGGGTATTTATCTGCGGCCAATCGATGGATTTCAGTTTCAAGCGCATCAATATCAATCTCTGGTTTTAGAAGTAGGTATGCCTTTTTGAATGCCGTGGCATCATAGGTTGGATTAGGCGTTATTAAAAAAGCATGACCGTGCCAGATACTGTCTTTAGGAGGTTCCTTGTAAACGGCGCCAACTGTGTATATTTCTGGTTTAGCATCATTACGGCTATGCAGTTCGAAAAAGTTACCTACTGGATTTGCTATGCCGTAATATTCAAGTGCTTTCTGATTAGAGATTGCGATTATATTTGGCCGTGAAAAAGTATCTGCAATATCACCGTAAAGAATATCCAGGTCAAAAATATAAGGGAAGTTTTTACTAACAACTGTGCCAAGGGTCTCATACCGTTTACCGCCTGCGACCCGGTCACCAAAGTCGTTTGATATTGATATTACGGAATCAATATTCGGCGATAGGGTTCTAAGGTCATTTGCTAAACCGATGGGCATCCACGGTTCATAGAGAGTATCGTTACTTTCATCTCTCAGGGAGAGCTGATAAATTCGGTCAGCTTTTTGCCAGTGATTATCTGAAGAGTAGGTCTGCCAAATTATAGAACCTGAAATGAAGCTAAGTGAAAATGCGAGTGATAGCCCCAAGGTTGCAAGGGTATAGCTGAGTTTGTTTTTGCGAAAAGAGCGGATGGTCGACATGAAATAGTGGAATAGCTTGTCCATAAATATTCTCATTATCCCCATTGTCGCAAAGAATAAGAGCCTATGATTTTTCCAATAGCCTAGCAATGGTTATAATTTTACGCTCGGACAGGATGTTCCCCATTATTTGTAGGCCGAAGGGCATGCCATTTTCGCCAGATGTGCCAAACGGAATGCTGATTGCTGGCATGCCAGCAAAGTTGGCTGGTGCTGTGTAATCATACATGCCTATCGGGGCATCGGTTCCGGCTTCAAATGCATTCATTGGGGTTGTGGGGGTAATAATGGCGTCCAATGGTATCATGGCTTCGTCGATGCTATCGCCCATGCGTGCGATTGCTGTCATTGCCTTTAGCTTGATATTGTCACCTGCTTTCATGCCCCACTCAATCATGCTTTTGAAACGCTCACTAAAGGCATTAGGCGTTTCATGATACATAGCACCGTGGAATTCTGCCATTTCGATTTCACAGATTTCAAAGGCAGCCCTGCGCGCAATTGCTATATCATAATTTCTAAAGCTGACGGGCTGGATAACGGCGCCGAGGTCCTTCAGTTTCTGAATGGCCGTTTCAAAGTTTTGATACACTTCACTGGTAAGGGCAGGGCAGCTGTGAATAAAATCATACGGGATGCCAATTCTCATGCCCTTTATATCACTTGGCAATTTGTCAACGGATGCAGGGACCCCCAAAAGCACAGACAGTATCATAAACGTATCATCAACACTGCGGGCCATTGGGCCCACATGATCGAATGTCCATGAAAGGGGAATAGTGCCAAGTGTGCGCACTAAGTTACGGCTTGGTTTAAGGCCAACAATGCCGCACAGGCTTGCAGGTATACGTATGCTGCCCAAGCTGTCTGAGCCGAGAGCTGCAGGGCACATTCCCGAGGCAAGCGCGGCAGCAGACCCAGAGGAACTGCCGCCAGTGCTGAAACGACTATTGATAGGGTTGACAGTTGCCCCGAAATATTCGTTACGGCCAGTAATGCCAAGCGCCCCTTCATCCATATTGGTTTGTGCGAACGGGATCATGCCGGCCACTTTTAATTTGGTGATGGCATGGCTGTCATTTGGTGCTGCGCTTGATTTTCGGCCTTTGATCCCCGCGTGATCAGCATACCCTTCTACGAGGATGTTGGCCTTGAAACCAAAGGGGATACCATCAAGTGGGCCAAGTTCTCCTCCCGCATGTCGGCGTATATCGCTATCTTTCGCGGCTTTTAGAGCTGCTTTGGTTTGTATATCCGTAACGGCGTTAAGTGATGTGTTATTTTGATCGACTGCTTTGATGCATGCTTCGGTGATTTGAACGGACGTAACCTGATTATCTTTTAGTGCCTTTGAAAGGGATACCAGTGATTGACCGGCCAATGATTTCTTTGAAATATCCTTCATGTATCACCTGTTTTACAATAAATGTTTGCTTTATCTAACATCACCAAATCAAAAGATTGGTATAGGGTTGATTGCCTGTTGAAGCTGTCTGATGATGCAGTTAGCCTGTATTTGGGCTTTAGGAAAGGGATAATTCATCATGGCACATTCGTTTAAGGATAAAACAGTCTGGATTACCGGGGCATCGTCCGGTATTGGGGAGGCGCTTGCGTATGAGTTTGCAAGCGAAGGCGCCAAGCTGATTTTATCCGCACGGCGCGAAGCTGAATTATTACGGGTAAAAGAGGCATGTATCACAGCAGGTAGTAAACCGGATGATGTTTTAACTCTCCCTCTTGATGTCACCGATGAAACAATGATGGCTGATAAGGTTAAAGCCGCAAGCGAACATTCGGGGCGGATTGATATGTTGATTAATAACGCAGGCATTTCGCAGCGTTCCTTGTGTGTTGATACGGATATGGAAACCTACCGGAAGCTATTTGATGTTGATGTCTTTGGTCAGATTGCGCTGACGAAAGCGGTACTACCCATTATGCTTGCGCAAAAAGATGGGCATATTGCAATCACATCATCGGTTGCTGGTAAAATTGGGGTGCCGTACCGAACAGGTTACTGCGCCGCCAAGCATGCCGTTATGGGGTTTTATGATGCCTTAAGGGCAGAAATGGCGAACTCGGGTATTCGTGTAACCACTGTAACCCCGGGTTTTATTCGCACGAATATTTCAAAACATGCGCTTAAGGGGGACGGCAGCGAGTTCGGTAAAACTGATCAAAATATTGCGGGCGGTATGGATGTGAATGCCTGCGTTAAAGTGATTATGCAGGGCTTTCATAAAGGTAAGCAGGAAATAGCTGTGGGGGAAGGGCGCGAGATGAGTGCCTTGTGGCTCAAGCGATTGTTCCCAAAACGGTTGTTTAAAATGGTGGAAAATATTCCAAAACCCGAATAACAGATTTTGGTTATGGCTTATTTTCTAAATTCCTGATTTTGCCGCTGCCATTTAACCGGATCAAAAGGTTACGGCAGCCACGCATAAGTGGATAGAGCAGTTTCGCGAGCGTATCAGACCAGAATAGAGATTTGGTAAACCAGTTAAACAGGCCTTTTTTATCACCGAAACGTGCCATAAATTTTAGCGCGCTTTTACCATAATAAAACTGGCCTTCAACATATATCACCATACCTTCATCAAGGTCGTAACCACGAACATTGATCTCTTTCATCAGGGCTGTGTCTTTTGCTTCGCGTGCGTTCAAAAGGTGCAAATCACCATATTCTTTTCTGATCTTAAGGGCACTGGCAGCCATGCGGCAAATAGGGCAATCCCCGTCATATACAAACCAAACGCCATTTTGGTATTGGCTGAGTGTAAATTCATTTGTGCGTTGGCTGCCTGTCATATAACGCTCTTGTGTATTCTTAAAATGTTGAAACATACATAGGAATAGGCAATCAAAATTTTAGGGCATCTGCGACATTATAACTGCGGCTAAAACGACAGGTGTCGCGCTTATTGCCGTGTTTTTATTTGTGCTTGTTGAATTTTCTCATATTCCTTGATTTTGTCTGTAATCCCTTTGGCAAGGTCGTTTGGAATTGGAAATGTCAGATGATATTGGGCTATCTTCCAGCCTTTATCCGTTTTAATCAAGGTGCCCGTTCCACGGCTTGTGCCATAGTTTTCGCTATCCAGTATTTCGTCAAACCAGGCAGCCTTACCCTCCGGTGTGATTGCAATATGACGTTCTGTTGGGCGGTAGGTCCAGCCATTCTTGGCTTTTATTGCATATTTGCGGAAGGTTATGATATCCCAGCGTTCGGTTACATCAGTGCCGATAAAGATGGCGTCGTCGCTGTATAGGTTGAAATATTCATTCCAGTCGGCGGTGGATGCGTGCCGGTGAAGCGCATCCAGTGTTTGATTGATCTGCTGGCGTTCAACACGGGTATCTTCGGTGCTTTTGGCGCTAGCTGTAATGCTTGTAATTACAAGCATTACTGTAATAATTAATGATGATCTTAACAAAACCTTCTCCCGCCCCTTTGGGGCACAGACAACATATTGACTACAATGGTGTTTATGCTTTTGTTTCCTTGATTTCGCCTGATTTCAGACGGGCAAGATAGCTTGCAACATCACGCTTGATCTCTGGCGCGAGAATATAAATACCGATGATGTTCGGTATTGCCATCAGGAAAAACATACTGTCCATCAGTGTAAATACAGTATCTGATGTGAATACTGCGCCGGGGATCAAGGCAGCACAGAAAATAACCTTGAATGCTGCCATGGAACCCTTGGAGCCGCCCACAACAAATTCCCAGATTTTTCCAGCATAATAGCCCCAACTAATCACTGTGGAGAACGCAAACATTAATACTGCTACAGCTAAAACAGCCGGGAACCAGCTAATAACTGAACCAAAAGCAGCAGATGTCATCTGAATATCGCTATATCCTTCAATAGTGTATGTGCCAGTTATGACAATAACCAATGCGGTCATTGTGCAAACAACAACCGTATCGATGAAAGGCTCCATCAGGGCAACCATCCCTTCGGAAACAGGTTCGTTTGTTTTTGCCGCTGCGTGCGCCATTGTGGCCGAGCCGAGCCCAGCCTCGCTTGAATATACAGCGCGTTGCATACCGATTACAATAACCCCCAGAACGCCGCCTGTTGCTGCTTCTGGGTTCATTGCACTTGAAATAATGGTAGCGAAAGCGCCGGGTACTTCGGTTATGTTGCCGATGATTACAAAGAGTGCAGCAAGAATATATATTATGCACATTAGCGGCACTAGCTTTGATGTTACGTTTGCAATGGAGCGAATACCACCAATGATGACTATCGCTGTAAGGCCCGCAAATACGGCGCCAAAGGCCCATGCAGCAAAATTACCTTCCAGTCCTGTAACAGCACTTAGTTGGCTATAGGCCTGATTAACCTGCGCTACTTGTAGAAAGGTTGGTAAGGCCAGGATACCGTATGCCCAAGCAAGGAATAACCCTGCTTTGGCCCAACCCTTTTCCTTGAGGCCTTTTTGTAAATAATACATAGGGCCACCAGCGATAGTGCCATCAGCTCGAACTGTTCGATATTTGACCCCAAGTGTACACTCCGCAAATTTTAATGTCATTGCCAGGAGCCCGATAATAATCATCCAAAGCGTAGCGCCAGGGCCGCCTTTGGCTATTGCAATGGCAACCCCTGCAATATTGCCTAGGCCGACTGTGCCGGATAAGGCAGTTGCAAGTGCCTGAAACTGTGTTACTTCGCCAGGGGCGTTTTCATCATGATACCGACCGCGAATAATCTTATAAGCAATAGGAAAGCTTTTCAGGTTTATAAAGCCAAAATAGAGGGTGAGAATAATCATGGGAGCCGCAAGAAAGGCAACCACCCATTCTACATCTGTTCCAAAAACATTGATGGTGCTGAAGACAAAATCACCAAGGGAATTGATTATATTAGTGGCAGTATTGATAAAAATATTCCCGCTTTCACCGTCTTGCGCAAATCCTGCACTTGAAACGGTTATGACGGCAAGAATACCAAAGAAAAATCGCTTAAAACTATCCACACTAACTCCCCTTAGTGAATTTCACCTCTATTGAAGTGTGCGCAAGATTAGGCGACGAAAACAAATTTAGAAAGGGGAAAAGTGATGAAGTGACGGATTAGTTTGTTGGTCCGAATTTGAAATGGTATTTAACACTCTTCGTTTTAACAGCCTGACCGTTTTCAAAGCGCGGTGCAAACCTGAAATTCTCCAAAGCCTTTAAGGCAGCACTTCGATAGGAAGAGTGACCAGAGGTTTCTATTATTACTGGATTTCGGGTAAAGCCCTTAGCATCGACTTCGAATTCGATGATGACGTCCCCTTTTTTCTTTTGGCTATGAGCTATTGAAAAGTGTTTGGGGGGAGCTATATAAATCAGTAAGGCTTCTTTTGTATCCGTCTGTTCTAGATTTGCGCCAATGGCAAGGCAGTGAGGGGTCGCTCTGTATGCTTTAGTCTGCCTGGAATGTATGCGAACCAGTGCTTTGTGGGTCTCTATCGCTTTTTCTGTCGTTTCTGAATTAGTGTTATAGATTGCTAATGCGTGCTCGAGCGCCTTGACAGTATTATTGTAACTAACGTTCCCCAATGATGAATAGCTATGCCAATATCGTTGGCCGATTAAAAATTGGATTTCAGTTATATTCAGTGAATTTTGACTTTCTAGATTTTCGAATAGGTCCATTGCGTCTCGAAGGATATCTATTGATGAAAATACTTCACGGTCATAAACCGCTCGAATAAGGCTTTCAAGGCCATATGTTTTAGTGAATATTGCTTCTTCAATATGCTGTCTGCCATAAAGTTTGCGGGTTAATTTAATTGCCTTATTGAAATATTTATCAGCCTGTTTGATCTTCTTTGGATGAGACAGATATTCGATTGCAACACGTTTAAAGAAAGATAGCTTTTTTGTACTATATTCACCAAAAGTATCATTAATGAACTTTTCTGTAAGGTGTAGGCTATTGGAAGCCTCTTTTTCTTCCAGCGCCTGAAGGGCAGCGATGGAATAATTGATTGATAATATTGTGGTTTTTTTACTGTTGTCGCCGTAGATTTGCCGCCCTAGTGTGAAGGCAGCTTTTGCGGCTTTAAATATGTCGGGTTTTGCTTCTGTTTTTCGCGCTTCAATATATGCAATGTAAGCCTCGTTGAATACCTGCAATTTTTGATTGTCGTCAATTGCAATCGCTGTTGGCATATGAACCCAAAGGGCAAATATAAATATGATTAGCCGCACGGTGATCCTATGGTTTTTATTAATTGGCTAACTCGAAACTGAAACGGTAAAGCACACCGTCTGTTGCAACGGCTTGGCCATTTTCAAAGCGCGGTGCGTAGCGGAATTTCTTGGCCGCTTCAATTGCCGCTTTGCCAAAGTCAGCGCTGCCATCGTATTCTACGACAGAAGGTTTTTGAACAAAACCATTTTCATCAACGGTTAATTCAACGATTGCATAGCCTTCTCGGCCAAGACTTGCTTCTCGCCTTGGGTAAGCAGGATGGGCTCTATATACAGGAAGATAGTCCCGGTCATCTTGCGAAGGTGTTGCTTTGCCTATTGCCCGGCAATGCTGTGTTGCTAGCTTACTTAACCCTAGTTCTTCATAGGCTCTGATTAAAAACGCATGATTGGTTAGTGTGATTTGGGCTTCAGGGGCATGCTCTTCATAAACATCAAGTGATTGATTGAAATGTTCAATTGCGTTTTTATATTTTTTATCTGCTAAATAAAATTTTCCGAGAGAAAAATTGGTTGATGCAAGTTGACCCAGCGCGTTTTCACCGTGTTGTTCTAAGATAACCTTGGCTTTTTTTAAATGTTTGACCGCATTTTCTGAGCGTGCCTCATATAAAAGAATATCACCGATCTCCCTACGGATAACACCTTCAATATAACTGTCTTTTTCGTAATGTTTAAGCGTCAAATCGAGTGCTTTTTTATAATAGCGACGACCCTTTCTTTGATCGTTAAACACGTTAATTGATGCTTCTGCTTTTGCAAGGTAAACATCAATCAGTTCAGGCGCATCTTGACCGTATATATTTGTATACAACTCTTCGGTAACCGTAAGTACTTTTTTTGCCTCAGTTTTTTTATTTGTATTATTTGCGGCTTTTGCATAGTTAAGAGCGAGGTTCGCAGTATTTTTGTGCTTGTCACCAAAGGCTTTTAGCCCTGCTTCGTATGCGGCTTTTGCTGTTGAATATTGAAATGTGTTATTAGCCGTCTTTAATGCTTCATTGTAGGCTGCATAGGCTTCTTTGAAGGCTTTAATATCATCTTTTTTATCTGCTATTGCAGGCAGGGCTACAGAAACAGCAAGTGCAGAGATAATTAAAAAACGATGCATGATAATTTCCCCAATCATTCAATGGTTGATCACAATAAACTAAAAAGGAAATTTGGCAAGTATGTGGCGAATGACCGTGCTAAATTAATCTTGTAAAATAACAAGGGCTTCTTCTGAAATAAGAAGAGAAAGTTTATCATTGGCTGTGTAGAGAAACATTGCAATATTGCGCTCGATGTTGCCATGAGCGCAATATTATTCAAACAGTCACTCATAATTAATTACGGCGATAACGTATACCATTTTTCCCTGATTAAATGATTGCCAGTTTAAGCGCTGGTTTTATATGAAGGCGTATTTGTAGCTTCAAGATGGTTTAGGTAATTTAAAAAAGTGAGTTTGGGCTTTTTCTCTTGCCATTTAAAGTTCGGGTCGCCGGATATCAGGAAATCGCAAAACATTTGTAATAAGGGCATATTGGACCCCATTTCTTCCTTCCATAGAAATTGACCCATCTGATTTACTTCCAAAAAATAATACTCGCCATCAGATGTGACGATAAAGTCAAAGCAACCAAAATTAAGGCCTGCTTTTTCCATATAGGTCAGGCAGGATTGTTCTATTGTTGTGGGTATTAGGGTGCGCTCTATTTTTAACAGGTCATAGTTTAACCGCCAGTCTTCTTTAGTTGCTTCATTTTCCTGCGACAGAATTTTTGCTGCCATATAAGACTTTCCCATCACAGTTACCCGGACTTCATAGGCCTTTTCGATTTTTTCCTGAAAAATCCCCGGGCCTGCGCGAAGGGTATCATCATTTTCCAGATCAGCCGGATATAGTGTTGACGTATAACCCATAGCAACTTTTCCCGTTGCAGTGCCTGCATTGGCCCAGTAACTGCTGCGATAGGATTTGTAGATAACATTTCCCTGTAAACGACTATAGAAAGACCTGATTTCCTCGGGTTCATTTGAAAACAATGTATGGGGTATATTGAAGCCTGAGGAAGCTGCCGTTTGTATTTGTAATGGCTTATAAAGATCCTTGGTTGCTGAATCAGGTGTATTTATCCATAAGGCACCTGGGCTGATCAAGCGAGTCATTGAACGCATGTGCGGTAGGCATTCTTGTTCGAGAAAGGTGTGATCATCCTCATGCACGTCTGGTGAAATTCTGGGGCGTTTGGGGCGGCGATACCAAGCTGTTTTATATTCTGATAATTCAAAAGATTCTCTGTCAAGAGCAACACTGTACCGTGCATTATTTTTACCTGGTTTGAATTCCATGCTCCAGCAACTTTCGCGTGGGAACAGGTCTGATGGCCAGAAAGTATAGGACACCCCTAGCTGATCGAGGGCCCACATTACGGCGTTTGAATGTATATCGGTTGTGAAACTGTGAATGAGAATATCTGGCATGATTTTGATACCTGTGAGGTGGGATTATGGGTGGTGTCTGAACAGGAAGCCGTTATTGAGAATAGTGACTTCCTGTTCTTATCAACGAGTTTAAAGTAGGAGTTATTCGCTACTAGTAATAATAGTGATAATTATTCACTCGCCTTTAGATGTATCAATCAGGGCCGCCGTCTGAACCATTTATCGAACCATCTGGTTCAATTGAGATTTCTCCCGTAATTGTACTAGTGCCGATAGAACATCCGGGAGCACGAATTCCTCCAGATACAATATTCGCCTCTTCCATCGAAAGCTCGCGAGCCTTAAGGCGGCCCAGTGCGCGTACGGGTGTTTTTACTTCACTCATTAGACTATACTCCTTAATATTACATATATTAAACTTAATGGTGTGACGGCAATCGATGTAAATTTTATTATACAACAATAAGTCGTCAATTAATTGACGACATACCCTCATGAATACCGCATTAAAAACTTTATAGTGTTTTTAATGCTATTTAAGATGTGTGGTAAATGAATGTGATAAGGGGGGATGTTCGTTGTAAAAACTAAAAAACCTGCCAATTGCCCGGCAGGTTTTTATCAATAAGATGCTGTTTTCAAGCCTGATTACACTTCTTTAAATCTAGGCATCAATTCTACAAAGTTGCACGGGCGAAAACGGTTATCCAACTGTGTAACAAGAATTTTATCCCAGCCATCTTTAACAGCGCCGGTAGAGCCCGGTAGAGCGAACATCAAGGTGCCACCAGATAAGCCGCCTGTGCAACGGCTTTGAATTGTGCTGGTGCCTATCAGGTCATATGATAGCATTCTAAAGAGCTCGCCAAAACCGGGAATAGCTTTGTCATATAACGCTTCAAAACATTCAGGTGTTACATCCCGGCCCGTTATGCCTGTACCACCTGTGGAGATGATGACATCAACGCCTTCATCTGCAATCCATGCTTTTAACTGTGCTGTAATTGGTGGTTTGTCATCTTTTACAATTTTCCGTACTGCCACATTATGCCCTGCATTCTCTATGCGAGCGGCAAGGGTATCACCTGATTTGTCATCAGCTTCAGTTCGGGTATCTGAAATGGTCATCACAGCAATATTGACCGGAATAAAAGGGCGGGTTTCATCAATCTTCGGCACGGGAAATTGTCCTATTCAAGGCTACTCGGTTAAGGCTTGTGATACTACGTTCGGTCTCATCAGTGTCTAGCGATGCAATTTGGGGCCATTTACCTGATGCAACCGCATCTAAACTTGGTACTGGCTGGCCGAGGCGCATCCGGTAATGCCATAAATTGGAAGCTACACGTTCGATGAAATTCCGAGTTTCGTAAAAGCCAATGGACTCGATAAATAAAAGTGGGTCTTTTTGGTATTCAACGCTTTTCTGCCAGCCGATTAAGCTGCCGGGGCCTGCATTATAGGCTGCAAGCGTCAAGAAAAGGTCGTTTCCAATGTAATCTTCATTGGTGAGTTGCTCTACGTAAACTTGCCCAAGTGCCATATTGAACTGGGGCTCAGAAAGCCTGTGTTGATTTTGGCGCAGGACTTTATTTCGGCGAGAAATAAAACGAGCAGTCGCAGGCATTAATTGCATCAACCCTCCGGCGCCGACATGGCTTTTGGCCCGGCTGATAAAATCGCTTTCTTGGCGCATAACTGCAAAAATAAAAGCGCGGTCAACCCTGAAGCCATCAGCAGGCGCCCAGTCTGGCAGGGGGTACATTACTGACTTGGGGGCAATTTTTGATGTTGGTCCGGTGCGTGCCAAGCGCATCTGAAGCGCCGGTAAGTTCATATGAGCAGATAGTGCCATTGCATCCTTTTGGACGCTGGCCCCTTCACGCCCCCAAAGTAAACGCAGTTCTTCGTCCGCTAAATCACCGCGCCCCAGTTCAGCGAGGGCAATTGCACGGCGTGTTGCAGGATAACGCATAAGATTATCCATGGCACCCTGGTCAAGAAGAGGTAGCTCCCAGCTCAGGTCAGGTTTGATGCCTAATTGGCGCATCGCGATCATGCCATAGAAGGTGTTACTGTATGTGCTTGCACTTTTAAGGTGACTTTCACCGTCATCAAAACGGCCAAGGCGATAGGCAGCGCGGCTGGCCCAGAAATGCCCGGCAGACACAAGCCAGTCACTGGCACGGCTGGACCTGCTTAAAATATCAAAATGATCGAAAGCTGCATTGATTGCACCTGTGCGCCACGCGGCAAGGCCTGCTATCCAATCACCTTGTGGCTCAACTTCGCGCCCCAGTTCAGCGGCAATCTCACCAAAACGGCGGGCTTTAAAATCATTGCCTTTATAATAATAGCTGGCAGCAACACGCTCTAACGCCTCTGCTTTTTCCCAGTCGGCTAATAAACCGTGCTTATCCATTGCCCAATACCGCTTTTCTGCGCGGTCAGGGGTGCCACTTCTTATATATTTGCGGATATTGGCTTTGAATTTGGTAACCGCCTTGCGCTCGGTACTATCTCTGCGAGGGGCAGGAGGTTTAGGCTTTGCTGTTTGACCTGTTACGCCCGGATAGCGCGTTGCAGCCGGTCTTTTGGGGGCTTTGGCTCGGCCTTGGCGTTTACGCGCTAACCTGTATATACGCCAGGCACTGGGGTGATCTGCATAGTTTTTTAACCAGCCCGATAATTCACTATATTTGCTGCGATAACTTTTGGGGTGCATGTAACGTTGAAACTGAACGTGTCCCATCAGTAAATCATCATCGAGGGATTTAATTAGCTTATCAGCTTCTTTCCAGCGCCCTTGCGTTTGTAAGTCAAAGATGCGCTGGTAACGGGTTATATCTTTATCGCTCAGTACGTGCGGAACGCTAATGCTCTGTGCTATTGTAGCATCAGATTGGTCGCTGGCCTCGGCGTTTTTGATTATAATGCTTGGTGCTGTACCAAGTGCTAGTAGAAGTAAGATGAATATTTTAAATCTAGGACTCATAACATTAACTATTGCTCGCCAGTTTGTCTTTGATGCTCAAAAGATCGCGCCATGCCATGCCTTTTTGTGCAGGTTGTTTTAGCAAATATGCTGGATGATATGTCGGTATTGCGGCATATTTCTGGCCGGAAAAAGTAAGGTCGCGCCATTTTCCGCGAATACGTGTAATTCCATCGTCAACATCCAGAAGTGACTTAGCCGCGACCCCGCCCAGCATCAAGATTACCTTTGGTTCAGCCAGTTCAATATGGCGTTTTATGAAGGGAAGACACATTGCTATAATTGATTGGTCCGGGGTGCGGTTTCCAAGTGGCCGCCACGGAACAATGTTACTGATATAGGTGTTGGTTTGACGCGACCTGCCAATGGCAGCGAGCATTTTATCGAGCAATTGGCCTGATACCCCAACAAAAGGTTTTCCTGCCTGATCCTCTTCTGCGCCCGGGGCTTCACCAATAACCATAAGTTCTGAGCCTGCGATACCATCCGCGAATACAGTATTTTTTGCTGATCGCTTTAAAAGTCCACCGTCGAACGCTTCCATAGCAGATTTTAATTCTTCCAGCGTGCTTGCCGCTGCTGCAATTGTTGCAGCTGCTTCAAAGCCGGCGCCGTTTGTCGGGCTAACGGGGCGCGGTGTTACAGGGCGCGGCGCAGAAGAATGTGGCCCCGCATTCAATTGGGAATTTGCCTGTTGATTCGGTCTTTGATTGATTGATTTTACGGTATTTGGGGCTGTAGCAGCTTCAAATCGATTGACAGGTTCGTCGCCAATTGCTTCATCTGCGCCGGCTGCAATTAACCAGTCCAGCATATTTAAATCATCAATTTGTTCAGGCGCTTCTATCATTTGCAACACTTGTACTGTATTAATCAAAGCTATGTTAGTCTAAAAAAACGTAGCGGCAGTTTTAAGACATAATCATACCCTGAAAACCTTTATGCATGGTTTACAAGGCAATTCAAACTAATCTTGATCAACGGCATGTCAGAAACAATTTAGATGCTAGCTTGTTTAACGCTAACGTAAATTTGACTTCAACCGTTTGACGTCACGGTATGAAACGGGCATAAAAGCTATTAATGCGAATACTTTAAGGTAGAATGCTATATCTGCACTTGAAGAGCGAATGTTAAAAATACAATATTGAGGAGCGCTTAATGGAACGCGAATCTATGGAATTCGATGTAGTTATTGTGGGTGGTGGGCCTGCTGGCTTGTCTGCTGCGATACGCTTGATGCAAATGGCACAGGAAAAAGATCAGGAATTGATGGTCTGTGTTATTGAAAAGGGTTCCGAGGTTGGCGCGCATATCCTCTCTGGTGCTGTGGTTGACCCAATTGCACTGAATGAATTAATACCTGACTGGAAAGAAAAAGGCGCGCCTTTAAATACGCCGGTTACTCATAATCATCATTGGGTACTCTCTGAAACGGGCAAAACGGAAGTGCCTCATTTCCTGTTGCCCCCAATACTATCGAATAAGGGAATGTATACCTTGTCGCTTGGTAATTTGACACGCTGGCTTGGTGAGCAGGCCGAAGCATTAGGCGTTGAGGTGTATCCAGGTTTTGCTGGTGCTGAAGTTCTTTATCATAAGGATGGCCGTGTTAAGGGTGTTGCAACTGGCGATATGGGCATTGGCCGCGATGGCGAGCAAAAGGGTGGTTACACGCCGGGCATGGAATTACATGGTAAATACACGCTCTTTGCCGAAGGATGCCGTGGTTCCCTGACAAAAGAACTTGAAGCCAAGTTTGACCTGCGCGCTGATAGTGAGCCACAAGTATATGGAATTGGTATTAAAGAGCTATGGGATATTGACCCTGAAAAACATGTACCGGGTACAGTTATTCACTCGCAAGGTTGGCCAATTGATGATGCTAAAGGTGGTGGCTTCATATATCATCAGGAAAACAATCAGATTGCCATTGGTTTTGTTGTTAACTTAAATTACAAAAACCCTCATCTTTCCCCTTTTGATGAAATGCAAAGATGGAAAACCCATCCTGCGATTAAACCATTACTCGAAGGTGGGCGCCGCGTAGCATATGGTGCCCGTGCAATCAACCAAGGTGGATTACAATCAGTACCAAAGTTATCGTTTCCGGGTGGCGCAGTGATAGGTTGCGCAGCAGGTTTTGTTAATGTGCCGCGAATTAAAGGAAGCCATAATGCGATGAAATCAGGCATGTTAGCCGCAGAAGCAGCTTTTGATAAAATCATTGCGGGTTCTGAAGGTGCTGAAGAGCTTACTGCATACGGTGATGCCTTTGAAAAGAGCTGGATATACAAAGATTTGCACAAAGTAAGGAATTTTGGACCTTCATGGTCGAAGTTTGGCAATACAATGGGTACTTTAATTAGTGGCTTCGAAATGTGGGTACAATCATTAGGCTTAGGCTTCCTCATGCCTTGGACTATGAAACATACTGGTCCGGATAATGCTGCAACAGGAAAAGCCAGTGAATATGAGCCAATCGATTACCCGAAACCGGATGGTGTACTTACATTTGACAAGTTGTCGAGTGTGTTTTTATCGAATACCAATCACGAAGAAGATCAGCCTATCCACCTGACACTTAAGGATGACAGTATTCCTGTGGCGGTAAATCTTAAAGATTATGACGGCCCGGAGCAGCGCTTTTGCCCAGCCGGTGTTTACGAGTATGTTGAAGATGAAGGGGCGACGGAAAAACGCTTGCAAATCAATGCTCAAAACTGTGTGCATTGCAAAACCTGCGATATTAAGGATATAACCCAGAATATTAACTGGGTAGTTCCCGAGGGCGGAGGAGGCCCGAACTATCCTAATATGTAGAGTAAGAGTATATAGAAAGCACTCCGTGAATGGCATTTGACCGGAAAAAAATATTAAAAGCACGCTCAATTTTATCATTGGGCGTGTTGTCTATTATGGTTGGGGCATGTGCCACAGAAAAAAATGGTCCAATCAAGCCTTATATTGGCGATAAGGCTGGTCTGCCTGTTACTGGGTCGTGGTATAGCGAATTTAAATCTGACGCCAATATCGATATCAATCATTACAGCGCCTTTCTTGCTGCAACGCTGGCACAACAAAATGATCAGCAATCCAATGCTGCCGAGTATTTTCTGGATGCCTTTAAGGGCGCACCGGCAAGTGGATTTATCGGCGACCGTGCTTTTTCCCAGTTACTATTTGCAGGGCGAATGGATGAAGCCGCTGACGTGGCAGGTGATATCATCGATTTGCCGGGATATGAAGCGGATGATTTAATCAAGTTAACACATATCCTTCAGGCTTTTAAAAAGCGAGACTGGAAAGAAGCCCATAATCGGTTAGATACGGACCTTTCAACTGGCTTTGGTTTCCTTTTGAAACCTCTTCTTATTGCTTGGTCTTATGCAGGTCAGCGTGATTTTGAGAATGTGAAAAATACGTTGGCGCCGTTAAAAGCCAATACACAACTTAGAAGTATTGCGATAGAGCATGAAGCCTTTATCCTTGATTATATGGGGCGTGATGAGGCCGCTGAAGAACGGTATCAACAATTGATAACATCGTCTGACCTGTCTTCAGTTTATCCCATAACCGCTTATGCCAAGATGATATTTGAGGGCGGGGACAAGGTTAAAGCCCGTAGCATTTTTACAGAACAGATCAAGCGTTTTGGTAGTGCCCCTGTTTTGGTGCAACAAAGTGCAAGAATAATGCAGGGTAAGGGGTTGCTTCAGGATCCGGCTACACCTGATGGTGCTATGGGCCTTGTATTTACAAGGTTAGCCCGTGAGTTTACACAAGCACAATCCCGCCGTGCAGCGGTAATATATCTGCGCCTTGCCTCTTACATGACCCCTGAAGAGCCCTCTTTGTATATTACGCTCGGTAGTCTTTTTGAACAGCTTCAAAACCCCAAAAGTGCAGCGGAAATATATGCTGCCATTTCCGGCCCTACGGTCTTTTCACGTGCAGCACGTGGTTTGAGGGCATCTGCTCTTGATCGTGCAGGGGAAACTGATCAGGCAATTTCATTGATTAACATGTTGTTGAAAGAACAGCCAAATAACCGCCAGTTAAAAATACAGTTGGGCGATATTGCAAGACGGCAAGGTGATTTTACTGCTGCTGTCCAGCATTATAGCGATATCATTGATTCACTGAAAACCTCGGCCAAGTCTGATTGGGTGTTATATTTGGCTCGTGCCATAAGCTATCAGCAATTAAATGATTGGGATAATGCAGAAGCAGATATGCGATTTGCTTTAAAACTGGACCCTGGCCAGCCGGATATTTTGAACAACCTTGGATATTCCTGGATTGAACGCGGTGAGAACATCACTGAGGCCAAGGCTATGATTGAAAAGGCTGTTCTGGCGCGCCCGAATGATGGCCAGATTACTGACAGCCTCGGTTGGGTACACTATTTAACGGGTGATTATACGCGGGCAGTGGTGGAATTGGAAAAAGCTGTAAAACTGGCCCCCACGGACGCAACCATTAGCGATCACCTCGGTGATGCGTATTGGCGTGTAGGAAGGCGTGTTGAGGCACGGTTTCAATGGCGACATGCGCTTGATAACGGCCCGGATGAGGACAAGTTACCTATGATCGAAGACAAACTTGCGTTCGGTCTTGGCACTGGTCAGCTGTAAGAAACGGTTTTTGAAGGCAATGGTCTATTCTGATCAACTTGAAATCATAGCCCCTGCCAAGATTAATTTATTTCTGCATGTGGTTGGTAAGCGCCGTGATGGCTACCATTTGCTTGAGAGTGTCTTTGCTTTTACAGAAACGGGAGACCGTGTTTTTGTAAAACCTGCCTCGCAGTTTGAGTTTTCAATTACTGGGCCTTTTGCGAGCAAGTTATCGGTGGATGGTGATAATCTTGTTAAACAAGCAGCGCAATCATTGGCGGGTACTGCCAATCGTTCGCTTGATGTTGCCATTACACTTGAGAAGAACTTACCGATAGCTTCGGGCATTGGTGGTGGCTCGGCAGATGCGGCTGCTACTCTTAAGCTTTTGGCTGATTTCTGGAATTTGAACTGGGATACCAAGCGGCTTGAAACGCCCGCGCTTAAACTGGGTGCTGATGTGCCTGCTTGCTTGTATGATCAACCAGTTTTAGTGCGCGGAATTGGTGACGATATCGATAGCTCTATAACCTACAAGGGGCCACGTTATATCCTGTTGATTAATCCTTTAATATCGGTTTCAACACCAGCTGTTTTTAGTAAATTTGCTGAAACGGGAACTTATGCAGCAACAGCAGGCGAGGGCACTTATAGGCAGATAACAGATACAGTGTTAGGGCAGTCAAGCAATAGCCTTGAAGCGAGTGCACAAATGCTTTGTCCTGAAATCAAGACGGTTCTTGCTTGCTTGCATAAAATGGCCGGAGCCAAGTTTGTGCGCATGGCAGGGAGTGGGGCCACTTGTTTCGCTATGTTCAATGATGAAGCTTCTTGCCATAAAGCGCTCTCTATCGTGCAAAAGCAGCGCCCTGAATGGTGGTCTAAGGCTGACAAGATTAGGGTTTAGCATTGCCTGTTACTGGGCGCCTTTACAGTTCATGGTAGGTTTTGAACCAGTGAACAAATTTATTCAGGCCGTCCTGCAACTCTGTGGTAGGGGTGAAACCTGTATCTTTCTGCAAAGCCGAGATATCGGCTGTTGTTTCCTTTAAATCACCATCTTGTATATCCTCAAATATTTTGATTGCTGACCGTCCAATTGCGGTTTCAAGGCAGGTGATAAATTTCAAGAGCGATTCTGGTTTATTGTTACCGATATTATAAATTTTATGCGGCGCTGGGTTATTTTCATAATTATTGGCAGCGCCTTTTTTAGGCGGGATATCGGTAATTTTAGCGATACCATCGATTATATCGTCGATATAGGTAAAATCGCGAGCCATGTTACCGTGATTAAAGACTTTGATTGGCCGGTTGTTAAATATTGCATCGGTAAACAGCCACGGTGCCATATCAGGGCGGCCCCAAGGGCCATATACTGTAAATAAACGCATGCCGGTTTGTGGAATTTCATATAAATGCGCGTAGCTTTGGCTCATTAACTCGTTGGAGCGTTTGGTTGCGGCATAGAGAGATACCGGCAAATTAACCGGGTCTGTTTCTGCAAAGGGTTGTTTGATGTTAGCGCCGTAAACGCTACTTGAACTTGCGTAAACCAGATGTTCAAGGCTGTCGGTTGATCGGGCAAGTTCGAGTAAATTAACATGCCCAACAAGATTTGATTCTACATACGCTTCTGGATTTTTTAGGGAGTATCTAACCCCTGCTTGTGCGCCCAAATGAATAATGTGAGTTATTTTTTTACCATCAGTTATACGACTAAGCGCCGTTTTGTCTGCAAAATCGGCATGATGGAACTGAAAGTTTTTATGCGCTGAAAGCTGATGAATGCGGGCTTCTTTCAGGCGTTTGGTGTAATATTCATTCAGATTGTCCAAGCCAATTACATTATAACCTCTTTCGCAATAATATTTTGCAGTATGGTATCCTATGAAGCCGGCTGCGCCTGTTACCAGAATGGTCATGAAAGTCTCCAGAATAGCCGCTGAGGCGTTATTAAATCATACACTAAAGCATTAGTATAAAATAGCTAACCTTAATATAATCTAACGAGCTGATTTGTTATAAAATATATGTAAATCAATATGTTATCTAATATGTGGCTTGTGTTGAGCTTCACCTGAATTAAATCTTTGTGGTGAAAATGTAATTTTTTTGAAGAAAGCTCTTTACAGTCCACGTTGCTTTTATTAAAACCGCGCAACACGCCTGCTGGGGCGTCGCCAAGTGGTAAGGCACCGGTTTTTGGTATCGGTATTCGCAGGTTCGAATCCTGCCGCCCCAGCCAATTTTCCATATGACTTCAATTTCATTGAATGTATCTGATTTCGTGTAGAGCGAAAACGGTCAGATTTGTCACGCTGTGCGTTTTGACATCATTGAATACCTCTGCCGCGGGCATGGTATGCCTTTACAAATTGCCTTCGGGGTATTCCGCCCATAATGGGTGTCAGCAATTTGTTTTCCATGCAACATCGAATCGATGCTATTTTGATTGTAATAAATCTGTCATAATTGCGTTAATTTTGATTTGATGAGTGTGTCTTAAGATGCCGATATCGGTTAACATAAACATATATAGAGCGATTTTGTGATAGTTAAGAATATCGATCACTGCGGTCTTTTTAATGCTATTCGATTGACTGTAATCGTTCGTCAATATGTTGCGCCCCATATAATATATGAAGGTAGTTGTACCACAGGAACACCCATCGATGGGTGGTGCGTTACTCATGTTGGTCTTGATGATTAGTGACATGATCCAAATCAGGGCATTTGGTTATGCTATCGTTGTTTCAAGTTGTTTGTTGATAAACGATAGCTCGGCAGCCTTGGCAGAAGATGATTTTACTTTGTTTGGCCGATTTGTTCATGATGCTGATGTAGCTTTTAAAGATGACAATAGCTTGAGTGCCTCCGGCGTTTCTGCATTAAGGCTTGGTGCGAAAGGTGCGTTTAATGAGAATTTTGGCTTTAAGGTTGAAGCAAATGGCGCAGGCGGTGATTTCGACCTGTTGACTGCAAAAATAACGTTCAATCGGCCTTTTAATATTGCTGTCGGGCAAGCAAAGGTGCCTATTGGCCTTGATATCACTAGCAGTTCGCGCCACACAGGTTTTGCAACACGCTCGGGTATATCAAGCCTTATAGGAGGTGTTGACCGTTTGCTCGGTATCTCTTTCAATCATAATTATGCTTCCGGGCTTCGAATTGAAGGGGGGGTATATCACCGTGCCTTAAGCGATGAGGGCGAGCTTAATCAAAGTGTTGCGGCCTTTCGTGCAACGTGGGGCAGGGAGCAAGCGGGTAGTTTATATCATATCGGCGTGAGTGTACGCGGGCGCGATCAAATTGGATCGCAGAACGTGCCACTTGAAATTTCTGCTATGTCTGATGCTATCGATCAAAATATCACAAGCACTGCTGACAACGACAAAGACTTTTTGATTGGTGCAGAAGGGTTTTATCAAGCGGGGGCGGTAACGCTCAACGGCGAAGCCTATTATTTACAGGCTAGTAATAGCGAGGGCTTTGGAACTTACGGTGATATAAGTTGGCTTATCGGCGGGCGCCGGGGATACAACGATGCACGGCGTATTTTCCAGCGCAGCAAAGTAGAGAATAGTGTTTTTGAGGGCGGCTCTGGTGCTCTTGAGCTATTGTTTCGTCTTGATTATGTTGAAATCGATGATCGATCATTCAATAAGCAGTTTCAGTTTACACAGGAGCTTGGTGTAAATTGGCATTTGGATGATAATCTGAGGCTGTTAATAAACGCAGCACATATTGATCGCAGCAGCATGGATATCAATGATGATTTCATTGCCTTTAATACGCGGCTACAATTGTTTTTCTAGCTATTCATAAACCGCCGATATCTTTTATGTGTTCAATAGTTTCATGTATGCCAACGTGATCTTTGAGGCTACACATTATGGTCGTTCTATTGTCCCGGGAAATGGCTGCGTCCCGTTCCATACGCGCCAGATCAGCCGAGACATACGGAGCCAAATCAGTTTTGTTGATAATAAGAATATCGGAACGTGTGATTGCAAGGCCGCCTTTGCGCGGAATATCGTCGCCTTGGCAAACAGAAATTACATAAAGCGTGAGGTCTGCGAGGTCAGGAGAAAAAGTGGCGGCCAGGTTGTCACCACCTGACTCGATCAGGATAACATCCAAATCCTTATGACGTTCAGTAAGTCTATCGATTGCCCGCAGATTAATCGATGCATCTTCGCGAATTGCGGTATGGGGACATCCACCGGTTTCAACACCAATTATCCGGTCTGAGGCAAGCACCTGCATCCGTACCAGCGCATCAGCATCCTCTCGTGTATAGATATCGTTTGTTATTACCCCAATTGAATATTCTGTGGCCATTGCCTTGCATAATGCCGCTGTCAGGGTTGTTTTACCTGAGCCAACAGGCCCACCAATTCCAATGCGTAAAGGGGTTTTTTGGCCGTTATTCATGATAAAAAAGTCCTTGATGGTAATGTCTCATGGTTCATGCTGAGGGTGTCTGCGATAAGAGATGATGTTATCAGGTCGTCTAACGTCATATTCACCGCTTCATTGCATAGTGTGTTTAGTTCCTGTTCTAAAGTGCCAAGGATATTGACCCCTGCGCGTTGGCCAACAGGGGCCAGCCTGAGTGCCGCCTGAATAAATCCATTAATGCTGTTATGACCATATGCGATGAGCGTATCAGTTAGCGGGATGTTGAAACTTGATGCAATGGCACCGACAGCAACAGGAAGGGTAACAGGTGAGGGCATGTGGGGCAGCGATACGCCGTAAGCGTCAAACACAGCCTCTGTGAAACTTTTGCCAATATTATACTGTTCATTCAGCCGGGAATGGCTGGCAATTAGTGATAATGCATTCTGTTCTATCACCTGTAATGCTTCGCTGTCTTCTGATGCTCGCCAGGCTTCTGCAACGATGATAAGATCATTTCTTATTGTACCAAAATTTATCAGGCCAGTGATCCAGTTTTTTAGGTCGTTCGCTGAAGTTAGGGCGGATTTATTGTATGCGGCCTCCAAGCCAAAGCTATAGCCAAATCCACCTGTAGGGAATGTGGGCGACATGAGGGTCATGAGCCGCGCAAGCTTTGCACTCATTTGGCCTCTCCGTGCCCGTGTGAATGCTTATGTTCATGATGGTGGTCATATGCCCCTTGTACAGGATTAAAGGCCGCGGTGATTTCCTGAACATGGGCACCCAGACCCACAAGCATATCACGGATCACCCTGTCTATTTGAATAAGAATTTGGTTTGATTGAATATCAGCTTTCAAGTGGCGATTGCCTATATGCCATGCAAGCATAAGAAGATGTGTATCGTCATGTCCTGTAACTTCGTACAGGGCTTCTTTTTTTGCTAAAACACGAATAATCCGGCCATCGCCGAGTTGGAGGCCTTGACCGTGGTGCAGAAAATGCGTCCGGTTTAGGTTTAAGAGGAAGGTGATACCACCGTCGGAGGTAAGTTTTATCCGGCGCCGGTGGCGGTCTTGTGCCTCAAGTGTAATGGTGTCTACGCATTCATCCGGGCGTGATATTACTGTGTTTGCTTCGATCATCAGAATAAAAAATATCTTTGAGCGAGCGGCAATGACTTTGCCGGTTCGCAGGTTATAAGGTCACCGTCGATACGCACTTCATATGTTTCAGGGTCTACAGTGATGTTAGGTCTGGCGTTATTAAAGACCATGTCAGCCTTTGATATATTGCCGCGCGTGTTTTTAACAGCGACCAAATCTTTTGCAGTGTCCAATTTGTTGGCAAGGCCAGCGTCGAGGGCTGCGGATGATGTGAAGGTAACTGATGAGTTTGTTCTTGATTTGCCAAATGAGCCAAACATTGGGCGATCATGAACGGGTTGCGGCGTTGGAATAGAAGCGTTTGGATCCCCCATGTAAGCGTGGGCAATTGTACCGCCAACAAGTGTCATATCAGGTTTGACGCCGAAAAACTCAGGCGACCAGATAACAATATCAGCGCGCTTCCCAGCTTCGAGCGAGCCTATTTCATGGGCGATACCTTGGGCAATTGCTGGATTTATCGTGTATTTGGCGATATATCGCTTGGCCCTGATATTGTCATTATCACCAGTTTCTTCAGGAAGGGGGCCTCTTTGTATTTTCATTTTATGCGCGGTTTGCCATGTCCGGATAATGACTTCACCGACACGCCCCATGGCCTGACTATCTGATGAAATAATCGAAAAAGCCCCCATGTCATGCAGGATATCTTCAGCCGCGATTGTTTCAGCCCTGATACGGCTTTCCGCAAAGGCTATGTCTTCAGGTATGTTAGGGTCAAGATGATGGCACACCATCAACATATCGAGGTGCTCTGCGATTGTATTGACGGTATAAGGGCGTGTTGGGTTGGTTGATGAGGGAAGAATATTTTCTTCTGCGCAGATCTTGATAATATCGGGGGCATGGCCGCCGCCTGCGCCTTCCGTGTGATACGCGTGGATTGTGCGCCCGGCAATTGCTTTTAAGGTGGATTCAACAAAACCTGCTTCATTAAGCGTGTCTGTATGGATCATTACCTGTATATCCAAATCATCGGCAACTGATAAGCAGCAATCGATGGCAGCAGGCGTTGTGCCCCAGTCTTCATGAAGTTTGAGAGCGCATGCACCGCCGATAATCATTTCCTGAAGCGCTGCAGGCGTTGAGGCATTCCCTTTACCTGCGAAAGCCAGGTTAACAGGAAAGGCGTCAGCAGCTTCAATCATGCGGGCAATATGCCATGGGCCGGGGGTTGCTGTTGTTGCTAGTGTGCCATGTGCTGGGCCTGTTCCACCGCCAAGCATGGTTGTGATGCCGCTTGCAATTGCATGTTCGATTTGCTGTGGGCAAATATAATGGATATGAGCATCAAAACCACCAGCAGTTACAATCTTGTTCTCACCAGCGATAATTTCTGTTCCGGGGCCAATGATAATGTCCACACCGTCCTGTGTGTCTGGATTGCCAGCTTTGCCGATGTGCGCAATGCGCCCGCTCTTAAGGCCGATATCTGCTTTAATAATACCTGTTACATCCAGAATTAAAGCATTAGTGATAACTGTATCAACGGCGCCTTCAGCCCGCGTTGTTTGGCTTTGCCCCATGCCATCACGGATAACTTTGCCGCCGCCGAACTTAACCTCATTGCCGTATGTTGTTTTGTCTTCTTCAACTTCGATAAAAAGTTCCGTATCAGCGAGGCGCACTTTGTCGCCAAGTGTTGGCCCATACATTGCCGCATATTCGCGGCGGTCGATTGAGACAGGCATTATAATTCCCCCATAATTTCACCGCGAAAACCTACAATTTTCCTTTTTCCTTTAAACGGAATAAGGTGCACGTCGCGGCTTTGCCCCGGTTCAAATCGGATGGAAGTTCCAGCGGGTACATCAAGCCGCATACCGCGTGTTTGTTCCCGATCAAATTCAAGCGCAGGATTTGCTTCATAAAAATGATAATGACTGGCGACCTGCACGGGTCTGTCACCTGTATTGGCAACTTTTATTATGATTGCCTCGGCGCCGTTGTTTAAGGTGATAGGGGCCGCTTTGACAATGACTTCGCCGGGAATCATTGGTTATCCTCAAACGTACTAAAAAGCTTTGTTTTTCTGGCTTTGTGTTTCATACGGTATACATAAAATGCCGCGACGCACAGGGATGCAATACCCAAATACCATAGCCAGGGCGTGCTTTCTTCAAACGGTGAATGATGTGCGGTAGCTGGCAGGCTGATTAATAGGGTTAATAGCGAAAGTATGTAGGTTTTCATTATCATTCCTCTTTAAAAAATTATGTACGAATAGGGTTGTGAACGGTCACTAGCTTGACGCCGTCAGGAAAGGTTGCCTCGACTTGAACTTCATGGATCATTTCTGTGATGCCTTCCATGACCTGCTTTCGGTTTAAAACGTTGCCTCCTTCGCTCATGAGGTCAGTGACGGATTTCCCGTCCCGAGCGCCTTCAACAATAAAGTCAGTGATTAGAGCGACTGCTTCTGGATAATTCAGTTTCACACCACGTTCCAAGCGGCGCCGCGCCACCATCGCTGCTACCGCAACGAGGAGTTTGTCTTTTTCGACGGGAGATAATCTCATGTTTCCAGATTCCGTGTGTATAAGTGGTTTAATTAAATCGCCCAAGATTTAGGCATGTGCTGATTATTTAGGCTTGCCAGTATCGCTGAGAGTTTTGGTTTTACATGGTAATGGTCTGAGGCCAGAAATCGGCAAATTAGCTTTTTCGCGGGGCCAATCTGTAACCCACTGCAACCGCATATGACTGAAGGATCAAAAGCCTGCAATGCCTGTCTGGTGGAAGCAGCTAAATCAAGGGCATCATCACCGATATAAACGAGTGTAGTGATGGATTTCATACCAGCAATACCTGCATTGCCGGTCAGCAGTTCTGGTAAGCGTTGATTGAGTATCATATCTTCACGGTGGATGATTTGACCCTCTTGATATATTTTCCAACGATCTTCAAAATTGAAATGACTTAGCGTCTCCCCTGAGGCTTGGCGGCCCAGAATTACTGTTTCACATAAAAGTAGTTTGGATGAGCTAACTAATTGAAAAATAGAATTTCTTTTGAATTTACTGCCATCGAATACAATTGTTTCTTGCGGTGCCCAAGCAAGTTTTGCCCCCTGTTTGAGGGTAATATCCAAGTTTACAAACGCCTCGCCAGAACGGGCGCGGTAAAGCTTTTCTGCTGCTGGTGTACTTAAGGTAGTTTGGCTATGGGGCATTGCATCAATGCGCCATGCCAACTGATCACCCCCTGTTAATCCACCTGCGGTATTGATCAAACTTAATTCAAGATGATCACGTCTATATTTATGTTGTTGGCGTATTTGAAGGCCGCCTGCCGCATATAGCTCGGTTGCTTCAGTAACTGGCCCATGCCTTGTTAATGTCAACCGACCTTCAGCTTTAACTCGTTCCAGATTTGACGGCGTTACTATATTGTGTATCAAGGGCTTCTCCTGACTAGGTATTATCAAGAATCGCGCCAAAAATTTATGAGTATCCGCGCCGAAAGTCTTCAACTGACCAGATGATGGTTATGCCGCTGTTTGCTCGCTTTCGTAAACGCAGTTACCTGCTACATATGTTGCCTCAACTGCTCGGTCATCCCCGAGCATCATCAACGCGAAAAGTAGGTCATTGAAATCTTTTGAAACTTCCTGGCGAATACGCAGTGTCTCTGTTGCATAAGGATCTAGTACCGTAATATCAGCCCATTTGCCAACTTTGAGGCTGCCTGTCGTGTCGCTGATTTGCATAATTTCTGCATTTGCCAGTGTTGAACGATAGAAAGCTTGGTGTGCAGAAAGCGAATAATTATTGAGCATCCCAACTTTATAAGCCTCGGCCATTGTTGCCAGCATGCTGTAGCTCGTTCCGGCGCCAATGTCGGTTGCAAGGCCAAAGCGAATTGGCCGTTTTTGATCGAGGGAATGGTTTATGTCGAATAGGCCTGACCCAAGAAAATTGTTGGACGTCGGGCAGTGGGCAAGTGCTGATTTACTCTCACTTAAAGCAGCATATTCGCGTTCACTTAAATGAATGCCGTGGGCAAATATGCTTTGAGGGCCAAGAAGATTATATTGCTGATATACATCGGTATAGTCTCGGGCATTTTGATATAAGCCTTCAACGGCGGCAATCTCACCAGTGTTTTCGGAAAGGTGGGTCTGCATCAGGCAGGTTGGATTGTTACGCAGTAAATCACCAGCATGTTGGAGTTGATCACTGGTTGAGGTGATCGCAAAACGCGGTGTAACGGCGTATTTAAGGCGTTTTTTGTCATGCCATTTGTTAATGAGGGTTTGGCATGCCACTGCGCATTTATCCGCAGAATGCGTCAGCGCATCCGGGGCGTTTCTGTTCATCATTGTCTTACCGGTTGCCAGTGCCATGTTATGCCGGCTAGCGGCAGCAAAAAGGGCGTTAACGCTCTCCTCATGAACCGTTGAGAAAGCCAGGGCGCCGGTTGTGCCGTGCCTGAATAATTGCCGCAGGAATATAGGGGCTGCCGCATCAGCATGTGCTTTGGATGCATATTGGGCTTCTTCCGGGAATGTATATTTTTCCAGCCATTCCAGCAGGCTTTTGCCGTGCGCGGCAAGGATGCGATATTGAGGGAAGTGAACATGTATATCGATGAAACCTGCCATAATAAGGCTGTTGCCATAGTCATTAACCGGTGTATTTTTATAAATAGCAGGCAGGTCTGTCTGTTGCCCCGTCCAGGCAATTTTTCCCTCTGCTGAGATAACAAGAGCACCGTTATCAAGTACCGATACAGCCTTTTCAATGGGTGTTGTTCCAGGATCACCGTGATAGATAACGACGGTACCTTTCAGAACGCGTTCAGATGTATCAATATGATTACTGTTGACCATGGATTTCCTCATGTTTCATAAGAAGTTCTGTTGCAATTGAGAGCGCGATTGCTGATGGTTCTTTGGAGTTAATGCCGTTATATCCGATAGGGCACCGCATCCGCGTTACTGTGTTTTCATCCATGCCCAGCGACCGTAATTTGGATTTAAAGCGTGCCGCTTTGGTGTCAGAGCCGATCACACCCACAAACGGAAAGCTGTTTGTTTTCAACGCCTCGTGCATGATAGCAAAATCAGTGTCATGGCTGTGGGTAAGGGCAATAATGAAGGTGTTTTGAGGGGCATTGCTGAATGTATCAGATAGATTGCCAAGGGTTTGACATGTAAAGTTGGCGGGAACAGCCGAAGGAAATTCCTCTGAACGGTCATCGAACCATGAAACTTTAAAAGGAAGCGGCGCCAAGGTAAGCATGAGCGCTTTACCAATATGTCCAGCGCCAAAAAGATAAATATTGGTTCGTACGCTGCCAAATGTTTCTTTAAAAGTTTGGCTTTTATCCCATTCAAATTGTTCTGTGAGGGCGAACTGTTCCGTTGTTTGGAGGGCTAAAGGCAATCGTTTAACTCGGTCATCATGAATGATGGATTTTACATGAAAAATCCCAGTTTTTTCGCGCTCTGATAGGAGGCTGACTTCTTCGATGTCAAGGTTGGTAAAAGTTTCAAACAGGATAATAACTGATCCGCCGCAGCATTGACCAAGTTGCGGGCCGAGCGGATATGTATGATGTGTAGTCTGTTTAGTTGAATTGATCAGTAAACTGGTAGATTTTTTAAGGGCTTCCCATTCGAGGGTGCCGCCGCCAATCGTGCCTGTGAAATGACCGTTGGGCGCAACAACCATACGCGTACCGGCTTTGCGCGGTGCTGAACCTTGTACAGAAAGGATTGTGACAAGGCAGGCACTACCATGGCTCGCAAGAAAAGTTTCTATGTTGCTCCAAACTTTCATTTAGTCCCTGTATTCGTTCTGGCATTCACTATTTTGAGCTGATTTCCTGCGCGGAGGCTACGGCATTTAAGATAGCTTCTGCTGTGGCAGGTGCCTCTAATTGTGGCAAGCTTGAGCGAGCATTGTCGGGCACAAGCGAACAAATAGCATCTAAAATTGCACAGTGAACAGAGTTCGCGAGCATCACAGGAGGTTCGCCCACTGCTTTGGAGCGGTGGATGGTATCCGCTATATTGCCATCTGACGGCATAAGCTCAACACGAAAGTCTTCCGGGACATCGCTTGCGGTCGGAATTTTGTAGGTTGAGGGCGCGTGTGTGCGCAGAATACCTTGTTTATCATAAACAAGTTCTTCTGTTGTAAGCCAGCCCATGCCTTGAACAAAGCCGCCTTCGATCTGACCAATATCGATGGCTGGATTGAGGGATCGGCCCACATCATGCAATATATCGACCCGGTCAATCTTCATTTCACCGGTCATGGTGTCGACCGTGACTTCGCTACATGAGGCACCATAAGCAAAATAAAGGAATGGCTGGCCGGTGCTTTTTTCCCTGTCCCATGTGATATCTGGTGTTGCATAAAACCCTGTTGAAGAAAGTGATACGCGCGACAATATACATTGTTTGGCAAGTTCAGCGAAACTCATTGAGTTGAGAGCACTATCATCACCTTCTGCGCCTTTGGAACCAGTTGGGGCTAAAACTTGATTATGCTCAAATCTGATTTCACCGAGGTTACAGTTAAGTTGCGCTGCTGCAACCTGTGTCATGCATTCTTTTATTTTGGTTGCAGCCTTCAGGGCTGCCATACCATTCAGGTCAGACCCGGAAGAGGCAGCAGTTGGTGAGGTGTTTGGCACCTTGTCAGTGTTTGTTGAGGTTATTCTAACCTTATCAACATCAATACCAAAAGCCTGCGACACGACCTGCGCAATTTTTATATAAAGACCTTGGCCCATTTCAGTGCCGCCGTGGTTCAATTGTACTGATCCATCCGAATACACATTAACTAGAGCCCCAGCTTGATTAAGGTGTTTCAGTGTAAAAGAAATGCCAAATTTAACAGGCGTTAGGGCAATACCTTTTTTGAGGATTGGATTTTTGCGATTAAAATCAGAAATTTGATCGCGCCTTTTACGGTATTCGGATGTGTTTTCAAGGCGTTGGACCAAAGCGTCGATGATATTGTCTTCGATTTCCATACCATATGGAGTGATGCTTTTATCACCGCGGTAAAAGTTTGCTTTTCTGATATCAAGTGGATCTTTTCCCAGTTTGAAAGCAATTGCATCCATTATGCGCTCGGAACAGATCATGCCTTGCGGGCCACCAAAGCCACGGAATGCGGTGTTTGAAACCGTATTGGTACGCGCTCGTTGCGAATGGATAGAAACTTCCGGATAAAAATAACTATTATCAGCATGGAACATCGCACGGTCATTCACACCTGCTGAAAGGTCTGCTGAATTACCGCACCGCGAGGCAAGTTTCATTGAGACGGCGTGAAGAATACCCTCATTATCGAAGCCAGCCTCCCAGTTGCAGGTAAAGTCATGCCGTTTGCCTGTCAGGCGCATGTCATCGTCGCGGTCAAGGCGCATTTTGGCAGGGCGCCCTGTTAGTTTAGCGGCGAGTGCAGCAAGGGCAGCCCACTGTGCTGCTTGGGATTCTTTCCCGCCAAAGCCACCACCCATACGCCGGCATATACAGGTTACCTGCGCCTCAGGGATGGTAAGCATATTGGCAACAATATGTTGAATTTCAGAAGGGTGCTGGGTAGAGGCGTGGATGGTGATTTCATCAGCGTCACCCGGCACAGCAAGCGATACCTGGCCTTCTAAATAAAAGTGCTCTTGACCACCAATTTTGAAATCACCCATTAAATTGTTTGGGGATTTATTGATTGTATCTTCGGGGTTGCCGCGCCTGAATTCATAGTCCGGGAGGACGTTACTATCAGCATCATCAATATTGACAGTCGGAACTTCTTCGTCGATTTCAAACGTTGCAAGGCGTGCTGCGCGGCGTGCCTTCTCTCTGGTTTCGGCAACGACAGCAAACAATACTTGCCCGTGGAACTGAATATCGCCAGGTGATAAAATAAAGTCATCGCCGAGGGCTGGGCTGCAATCATTTTTGCCGGGAATATCATCAACTGTTAAGACGGTTATAACACCGGGGGCGTTTCTGACTGTATCCAAATTCATCGATCGCACTTTACCACGTGCGCTATTTGCAAAGCCGGGCGCTAAATGGAGCGTGCCTTTGGGTTCAATAATATCGTCCACATAAGCAGCGCTTCCCTGAACATGTAATGGGGCGCTATCATGCTTGATTGATTTGCCTACCGACATTGAGTTTTCTGGGGCTGTCACTGTTGTGGAAGGGTCGAGTTTTAAGCCGCGATGTGTCATTTCGCTATCTCCACTGGTGCCACATGCCGTGGGATGATCCTTGTGTCCATTTTCTCCAGATCACAAATATCAGCCGCTAATTCAATCATTGCTTTTCTTAAAAGGTTCTGAGCGGTTTTTATCCGGTAGGCTGATGTTGCTCGCATGTCGGATATGGGGGCGAAGTCTTTCGCTAGGGCGATTACTGATGCCTCAATGGCATTGTCCGCTGTTAATTGAGCCCCGATGAGTGCTGCCTCGGCATGGGGTGCCCGTTTAGGGGTTGCGGCCATGCCGCCCATAGCAAGGCGTGCATCTGTTATTACATTTTCATTGTTCACTGTGACACGCAGGGCAAAGAGAAGGGCGGAAATATCCTGATCGAACCGCTTAGAGACTTTGTATGTAGGGAGATGCTCAGCTGTTTGAAGTTTGGGAATTTTAATTGATCTGACAAATTCACCTTCTTTTCGGTCTTGTTTACCATAATCAATGAAGAAATCCTCAAGGGGGATTGTTCGTGTTTCCAAGCCCTGTTGAAGGGTGAGCTGGGCATTAAGAGCGATCAGTAACGGCGGTGTATCACCTATCGGTGAACCATTGGCAATGTTGCCACCGATTGTGCCGCTTGCCCGAACCTGTTTGGAGCCGATGCGTCGGATAATTTCGCCGACATCAGGGTCAATTGCCGCGAGGCTTTCTTCGGCTTTCGCATATGTCACACCGCCGCCTATTTCAAGGGCATCACTGGTATCTGAAATAGTATCAAATCCCTGAACTTTACCGAGCCATATTATTTTAGGCAGTTCCATCAGGCCCTTTGTAATCCAGAGGCCGACATCTGTGGCGCCAGCAACAAGTGTTGCATCACTATGTTTGGTATAGAGTTCAGCAAGTTCGTCAATTGAGGCAGGTGCAGCAAAGAAAGCGGTCTCGTCTCCAATAAAAACAGAGGCTCCGTCGTCTCTTGTGATTGATGCGAGCAGACCCGCTGTTGTTTCACGGCGGTTGTTAAACTTGTCTGGTACCCCTTCTTCAAATGCCGTTAAGGCTGCTTGAACTATTGGACGGTATCCCGTGCAGCGGCAAAGGTTACCAGCTAATTGATCGGTTACTTGTTGGCGGTTTATATTACCTTCCGCATTTTGATAAAGCGGCAGAAGAGCCATAATAAAACCGGGGGTGCAGAACCCGCACTGCGATGCATGAAAATCGGTGAAAGATTGCTGTAAGGGATGCAGTGTTCCATCAGGCTCAGCGAGGTCATCAATCGTAATGACTTCCTGACCATCAACCATGCCCAGAAGTGTGATGCAGCTATTGGCTGGTCGATAAACGAGTTCGCCGTTCTTAACTTCACCTAGCATGACGGTACAAGCGCCGCAGTCGCCCTCGTTACATCCTTCTTTTGTGCCTTTTTTTTCTGCTTTAAGCCGGAGATAGTCAAGCAGTGTGTCAGTTGGCTTGAAGTCCGATATTTCGGTCAGCTTGCCGTTTTGGGTGAAGGAAATTTTACTGCGCATATCGTTTAACTGCCCCGGTAAGTGGAATAACCATAAGGTGAAACAAGAAGCGGTACATGATAGTGCGCTTCTTCATCAGCAATACCAAAGATAATCGGCACAATATCAAGAAATCTGGGAGAGGGGAGGTCTATGCCGTTTGAGGCGAAATAATCACCAACATGAAAGCGGAGCTCGTAAGTGCCGCTCTGCATATCCGCTTCACTGATGATCGGCTTATCAAGGCGCCCATCGCTGTTTGTTGTATCACTACTAATATGGCGCAGTGTATCACTTGAACGGTCCCAAAGCTCGATTAAGAGCCCTGAGGCGGGTTTTCCGTTTGATGTATCAAGTACATGAGTAGTGACAAATCCCATTGTGACTTCCTTATATGGGCGGTTAAAACCATATGTAAATTCAATATGTTAAACGGTATATTCTGACGTATCTAAAATTAATCTTTTGTAATTTATCAATATTGCCAAATTTTCTGTGTTCTAAAAAGCATAATAAATAGGTATGGTGATCATCAAAAAGGCAACAATAATGATAAACCACAAACGACAAACTATGTTTTATTCGCCAGCCTTCCGGTATTTTGTGGCGGTTGCCGAGCACGAATCTGTGCGTGCGGCGGCGCGTGAATTGAATGTTGCCTCTTCCGCAGTTAACCGGCATTTACTTGCGCTTGAGAGAGAGTTTGGTGTTAATTTTTTTGACCGTGTTGGCCGCCGTTTGAGATTATCCGAGGCGGGTGAAATTTTATTGCGACATGCCAAGCGGGCATTGGCCGATATTGATAATGCGATTGCATCTATTGATGATTTGTCGGGGTTGAAGCGCGGAAGGGTGAAAGTTGCTACAGTTGAAAGCGTGGCTGACGCCATGTTGCCGGGGCTCGTGCAGCGCTTTCAGGAAGCTTATCCGGGGATTAAGCTTGATATTCAAATCGGATCAGCGGCCTCTGTTACCGAGCAGCTTTTGGCCTCTGATTGCCATCTTGCAATAAATTTCATGTCGTCGGGGGAGGACGCGGGTGTAGAGATTTGTTCGTTTGACCTTCCTGTCGGCGCTGTGGTCAGAAGCGATCATCCGCTTGCCAGGAAGAAAAGCTGTACGATACAGGATTGCCTAGCTTATCCATTATCATTGCCCAGGCGAACCTTATCTATAGGAAAAATTATTAATCAGTTGCTGGATAGTGCTGCCAGAGGAGGCAGGCACCCTGAAAAGGCAGTTGTGCAATCAAATTCATTACGGTTTGTAAGGAGCTTTCTGGAAGATACAGATTATGTTGCGTTTCAAACGCACCTTGGCATGATGAATGAGCAACTTATTGGTAAACTGGCTTTTGTTCCGTTAAGTGATGTCGGGGCAGATGCGGACCGTTTGGTTTTGATGCGAAGCGCATCGCAGGAGCTTTCTCTGGCACCGCTTGAATTTGCCAGATACGCAGAAGATTTTATGCTGGAACAGATCAAAGGCACTTATTGACTGGTCTCGATACGAGAGCATAGAGGCAAATTTAAAGCACTATCTAGAACACAATTTTTTTGACATAATGAGACAATGCACAGAGTCTTGTCCTGTGAGGTTCATTTTTTCTTTTATTGATAGAGAGCTAACACTATGGATGCCTTTTATATTGATTGGCTAAATCTTATATTTCGCTGGAGCCATCTGATTGCAGGTGTTGGATGGATAGGTACATCTTTCTATTTTATTGCTCTGGATTTATCACTGCGCAAACGTGAGGGACAGAAACCGGGCGTTTTTGGCTCAGCATGGTTGGTGCATGGGGGCGGGTTTTATGATGTGCAAAAATATAGTGTTGCACCCGATAACCTTCCTGATGACCTCGTTTGGTATAAATGGGAGGCTTACCTCACCTGGGTTACTGGCTTTGCGCTGATCATATTCCAATATTATGCCAAAGCATCCAGTTACCTTATTGACCCCTCTGTCATGGCGCTTACCACATGGGAAGCGATCGGCCTATCAATTGGGTCTTTGGCTTTGGGCTGGTTAGTTTATGACAGATTATGCAAGCTGTTCCTTGGCCGTAGTACGCTTTGGCTTGGTATATCGGTTTTTATTTTTATCCTCGCTGCCAGTTATGGCTATACCCATATTTATTCTGGCCGTGGTGCTTTGATCCATATCGGAGCGATGGTTGGCACCATGATGGCTTTCAATGTGTTTATGATTATTATTCCTAATCAGAAGAAAATTGTTGCCTCGCTTCTTGCCGGTGAAAAGCCTGATCCCACACTTGGCCAAATCGGAAAACAACGTTCTGTTCATAATAACTATTTAACCTTACCAGTGCTTTTGATGATGGTTTCAAACCATTATCCGTTTGTGACTAATCATCCACATAGCTGGATTGTTGTTGCCCTTATTCTGGTAGTAGGTGCAGCTTTCCGGCATTTTCTTAATAGCCATGAAGCTGCACACGGCAAACCTGATAGCGAAGTGCGGAATTATAGTTGGGCACTTGTTGTTACCATTATCGGTTTGTTTATTCTTGTTCTCTTTACAAGCCCGGTTGAAAGGGATCTCTCAAAAGCAAGCGGTGTTGATGATGCACAGATGTTAGCGATTAGTGGAAAACACTGTGTATCCTGCCATGCTGTACAGCCTACCAGTGAGTATTTTGATGAAGCTCCCAAAGGCGTGCACCTTGAAACGGTAGCAGACTTAAAACGATATCGGGATTTGATCAAAGCACAGGTGGTGGACAGCGATGTGATGCCCCTTGGAAACGAAACAGGGATGACCGAGCAAGAGCGTATTGCTGTTGCCGCCTGGATCGAAGCGCAAAGAAAGGGCGGTAACTAATGGCACGATTTATGTCGATTAGTACAATCAATGAAATGGACTTAGGTACGTTTCTGTCGAATTTCGGTGAAGTGGCGGAGGATTCTTCTTGGGTTGCGCGTCAGGCATTTGAGTATGCCCCTTTTCAAAATCTAACGGCGCTTATTGATGCTTTTAAAGCATCGGTTCTAAATTCTGATGTTGATCGCCAGCTAGATTTGATTTGTTGCCACCCGGATTTGGCAGGGAAGGCAGCAATCGCAGGGGAGTTGGGCAAAGATTCAACGGACGAACAAAAGCAAGCTGGCATAAGTGCGCTTAGTAAGGAAGAGTTTGCTCGCTTCACAGATTTTAACACCCGTTACAAAGATAAATTTGGTTTCCCTTTTATCCTGGCTGTTAAAGGGGCAACCAAAGAAATCATATTAGACGCTTTTAGTAAGCGGGTGGATAATGGAAAGCCGGAAGAGTTTAAAGAAGCATTGAAGCAGATATGCAAGATTATGCAATTTCGCCTGGAAGCGAGGGTAGCCAAGTGACTATGGCACGAGACTTTGCCGGATATAAGGGAAAACCGCCAAAGGTTAGCTGGCCAAACAAGGCACGTGTAGCTGTTCAATTTGTTCTTAATTACGAAGAAGGCGGTGAAAACTGTATCCTGAACGGGGATAAAGCGTCAGAAACTTTCCTATCCGAAATTATTGGTGCGCGCGCTTTTGAAGGAAAGCGCCATATGTCGATGGAATCGATTTATGAATATGGCAGCCGCGTAGGTGTTTGGCGGATACTTGAGTTATTTCGTACGCGTGAAATACCGATCACCCTATTTAGTGTTGCCAAAGCGATGGAGCTTAATGCTACGCCAATTGAACAAGCTCTTAAGGACGGGCATGAGATATGTAGCCATGGACTGCGGTGGATTGATTATGCTGATATACCAGCAGATATTGAGCGCCAGCATATGCAGGAAGCAATAGAGATACATAAAGCAATCACAGGCGACCGACCATTAGGATGGTACACTGGCCGGACATCTGAAAATACACGGAGATTAGTGGCAGAAGACGGCGGTTTTCTTTATGACGCTGATGATTATTCCGATGATTTGCCATTTTGGTCGAGAGTGGAAACATACAAACCACATCTTGTCGTACCGTACACTTTAGATGCGAACGATATGCGATTTGCTTCCGCGCAAGGATTTAACTGTGGTGATCAGTTTTATCAGTATCTTAAAGATGCTTTCGATACGCTATATGAAGAGGGGGCTGTTAGCCCCAAAATGATGTCTATTGGGCTTCATTGTCGGCTGGTTGGACGGCCTGGCCGTTTTGCTTCGCTTAAACGTTTTGTCGACTATGTTCGTGCTCATGAGGCTGTTTGGTTTGCACGGCGGGTCGATATTGCTCGGCATTGGATTTCACATCACCCTGTTGAAGAGGGATAAATATGACTGAACAAAACACACAATCAGATATTGCCGCTTATGCGCAGGCGTTTGTTAATCTGGCGTCTCCCAGGTTTGGCACTGAGGTTGTTTTTGCAACTGACGATTTTTTTGCTGCAAAAGAACGTATGATCGCGGATCATGCGCCGGTTTGGAAGCAGGATGTTTACGATAATAACGGTAAATGGATGGACGGCTGGGAATCACGCCGTCGCCGTGATGGTGGAAAGGATCATGCTCTTATTCGTTTAGGGGGTAAAGGGATCGTTCGTGCGGTTAATATCGATACCAGTTATTTTACAGGAAATTTTCCCCCTGCGGCGTCCTTGGAGGCTTGTTTATGTGACGGTGAGCCAGATGAAAATACTGAATGGGTTGAAATCCTTGCGCCGCTTACTCTTGGGCCAAGTGCTGAACATTATGCCCGTATCGCATATGATATGCCGGTTAACTGGGTGCGTGTAACAATGTTTCCCGATGGGGGGATTGCTCGCCTTCGATTGTACGGTGAACCCTATCAAAACTGGTCTGATGTTGATGATAGCGCTTCGCTTGAACTATCAGCGTTAAAAAATGGTGGGCGGGTCGTTGGCTATAATAATGCCCATTACGGTGATACATGGGCGTTACTCGCTGAGGGACGTGGAAAAGATATGGGGGATGGCTGGGAAACCCGTCGGCGGCGAGAGCCGGGCAATGACTGGATCATTGTTGAACTTGGGCATGCAGGTGTGGTTGACGCGCTTGAAATTGATACAGCCCATTTTAAAGGGAATTTCCCTGAAAGCTTTTCAATCGATGCAGCTTATATAGAAAAAGGCACTGATAAATCTATTGTAACGCAATCAATGTTCTGGAAAGAATTGGTGCCTCGTCAGACATTAAGCGCGGATAATATTCACCGAATAAAGGCTCGTGATATTTTGGATTTTGGGCCAGTTAGCCATGTAAAACTGAATATTTACCCTGATGGTGGTGTATCACGGTTGCGCGTTTTCGGGCGACCAAGTAAAGCAAAGCTATCCAATGATTAAAATCACACCGCAGCCGCTGACAGCAGAGAGTTTTGCGCCTTTTGGTGATATTATAGGCCTTGATCATTCGAAGAGTTTCCTGATTAATGAAGGAACGACGCGGCGGTATCATGCACTGGCCGAGACTGATGTTAGTGATGGCGGCGGGAGTGCAATATTATCGATCTTTGATGGCGAGCGGCGCCCTTGGCCGCTTGAGATCAAAATGCTTGAAAAGCATCCGCTCGGTTCGCAAGCTTTTATCCCGATGGAAGACGAGCCATGGCTGGTTGTTGTCGGTGAGGGGGCAGATAAACCTACTGTACAAAATTGCCGTGCTTTTCTGGCGCGCGGTGATCAGGGCGTACAGTATCATAAAGGTGTTTGGCACCATCCTTTGCTGCCACTTGTTTCCAAGCAACGTTTTCTTGTTGTTGATCGGTATTTAAAGGGCGAAGACGGGGCTGCCAACCTTGTTGAAGAATGGTTTGATAGCGAAGCTGCAATTATCGATATAGATGCAGTTGAAAAGCGCTAAAGTATAGTATGTGGTAGTTGATAATTTTCTGCCGTAATTCCCGGAAATTATCTCCAAGCCTTTTATTTCCATAATGATGATAGAATTGACAACGTTATCATAATGATTATCCTCAACTCCATAGTCTGAGATTTAGGGGAATAGGGCACATGGAGATATTGATCCAGCATCAACCGGTTTTGTCGGCACTTGTGGGTGTTTCGGCACTTTTATATTTGATTATCGCGCGCCGGATGTCTGCTTTTGCTGCATTATTGGTTTCTGCGTTGCTAACAGGAATTGCTGCTGGATTAGACCCGATGTCGATTTTGAAGTCGGTTCAAAATGGCATGGCTGGGGTTCTTGGTTTTGTTGCTGTTATTGTAGGTCTGGGTGCTCTTTTAGGGGTTTTTCTGGATATTGGCGGCGGCGCGCACGCAATTGCACGCGGATTAACGAAGGGCCGAGAAGGTCGAGCGGCAATATGGGCGATGGGGTTTGTTGGTATTTTTATTGCTATTCCTGTTTTCTTTGATGTTGGCTTGATATTACTTGTGCCTGTGGTTGCAGCTTTGGCGCGCCGGGCTAAGGCATCACCATTATTGTTTGGTTTACCCTTACTGTCAGGGCTTGCTGCCGCCCATGCTTTTATACCGCCAACACCAGGGCCGATTGCTGTCGCAGAAATTCTGGGGGCGGAACTTGGATGGGTGATTGTTTTCGGTCTGTGCGCGGGTATTCCTGCTATGTTGGTTGCTGGGCCTGTTTATGCCCGTATTGCTGAAAAAACAGGTTTATTGGGCGGGCAGTTAGCGGATAATAGCCATGATACGGTTGAGGATATCTCGGTATCGCCGTCACAATCAGTAGGACTGGTCTGGAAGGCATTTGCCACAATTGCTACCCCGCTTATACTCATTGTGATGGGGGCTGTCATAAACCTGACCAGCTATAAAACTACTGGGGTAGGGCAAGGATTAGTTTTCTTGGGGCATCCTTTCGTTGCCTTGTTAATAGCCTGTCTGGTTGCTTATTATCTCTTGCGGCCAGAAGGTGCTGAAGGTCAGGAAAAGCTTCGTCAAGGGTTGGAAAAAGCGTTTGAGCCGACGGCTGCGATTATTTTGGTAACTGGCGCTGGCGGGGCATTTAAGCAAGTTTTGATTGATACTGATGCCGGCGCTGCTATTGCAAATATAGCCCTTTCATCTGGCGTGATTCCGATTGTTGCCGCTTTTTTAATCGCGGCAGTTGTCAGGGTTATGCAAGGGTCTGCAACAGTTGCAATGTTAACCGCCGCAGGGCTTATTGCACCACTTGTTAGCGCTGCAGGTTCTAATAGTTTAGAGTTAGCTTTGTTAACTATTTCGGTTGCTGCGGGGGCAACGGTTTTAAGTCATGTAAACGATTCAGGTTTCTGGCTGGTATCGCGGTATTTTAATTTGTCTGTACCTGAAACATTGCGAACCTGGACGGTTTCCTCGACGCTTGTTGGCGTGACGGGTTTTCTAATGGTTTTGTTAATCAGTTTTTTCGTTTAAAATATTACTGATTTCCTGACAGATTGTGTGAACAGGGCGATCTGCGGCAACCTTGATTGCAGCTTTGGGTTCTGTGAGCGCTTTCAATTGATCATCCAGTTGGCTTGCTGGCATGAAATGCCCTTTTCTTGCTTCCAGTCGGGCTTTTAGGGCATTTTTTTCCAATGTCAGGAGTACCCATTGGCAACTGCGTTCACATTCAGTTTTTAATCTTGTTTGCACATAAGGTGTTAATGCTGAGCACGCTAGAATGAGGCAAGGTGCGCTGGCATGCAGTTTTATTTCGGATATTAGCCTATCAAGCCAAATGATCCTGTCTGCGTCAGTCAGCGGGGTGCCTGTTGCCATTTTTTCTTTATTGGGTAGCGGATGATAATCATCTGCTTCAATCATGGGCCAATCATTAAGGCCTGCAAGCCCGGCGGCAATGGTACTTTTACCTATGCCTGCCGGGCCCATTACTATCACAAGAGTATGCATAAATTCAGACCAGTTTTTTATTGATCTGCATCGCCGCAAGTTTCTTGGGCGTCTATATCTGCCTCAAGTCGGATCTGTGACAGGCCAATCATTGCGGCGTTGTTAGCGCTAATGTAAAAGGCTTCGCCAATTTGTGACATATCTACACCAGCTTTGGCAAAGCAGCTAAGGTTGATCCTGTGTTCGGTCCATTCAGTGTCAGCTATTTTTAAGGGTATCAAGCCACGACAATCGCCCCGGTCACCACAACCCATACCTATCATTAAATCAGCGGGCTGGTCTTTGAAGGATTTTGCATAAAAGGCTAGCTCCATAGCGCCGTTGGTTTGGCGGGTTAAGTCTACACTTGTGAAAGCTGCAATACTTAACGAAGGGCCCGTATCCTGCCAGTTGATACGGAGCGAGTCTTCTTGTGCAATTCGGTCGGTTTTTGACAGTGATAGCTTGTTATTTTCCCAAGGAATTTCTGTAATACGGCTATCTGTACCGTCTGCCCGTACGAAAATTGACCAAGGTTTAGAAGCACGGCCTCGGGTGAAAAATGTATCGCTATTTGATATGTTCGAGGTATTCAAACCGTTATCTTCAGACAGATTTGAAACAGTGTTAGTCGTTGCATATGTTAGACCGTATCCATAAGGGAACAGCGGATCATATCCTTCGTCATTCACGTTTAATACAGTATCGGTTGCACGCTTGGGCCAAGAGAAAGGTAATTTTCCGACAAAGTCGAAAGAAGGGTCGGTTTGAAAGAGCATATCACCGATGCCTCCGCCTTCGCTGCCGGGTAGCCATGCTGCGATAAAGGCGTTTGAGCTATTGATTTCCGGATTTGCCCACATTGGACGGCCTGATAGAAATACGGATACAACAGGAATGCCTTGTGCCTGATATTTTCTTAGTAAATTTGTGTCAAACGTTTCGCTGTCAAAATCCAGATTAGCGCGGTCGCCCTGAAATTCAGCATAAGGGTCTTCGCCGTACACAGCTATTACAGCATCAACTTCAGCGTCGCTATTACCATCTGCATCGAAAATAACAGAACCGCCTTTTTGCTCAATGATATCTGAAATACCGGATAGAATAGATTGCCCATTGGGGAATTCATCATTGGTATGAACACCACCTTGCCAGGATAATGTCCAACCACCTGAAGCTTTTGCGATACTATCAGCCCCGTCACCGATGACCAGAATTTTCTTGCTCGGATCTAATGGTAGAATGTTTCCTTCATTTTTAAGGAGAACAAGCGACTCTCGAACGGCTTTGCGCGCTGTTGCTCTGTGATCTTTTGAGCCCAATAAGGATGTGTCACCAGCATGATCACGCTCGCTTGGGGCACCTTTTTCAAAAAGACCTGATTGTATTTTAACTCTGAGAATACGGCGAACAGCATCATCAAGACGTTCTTTGCTGATACGGCCAGATTTTACGTGCTTGAGAGTGCTTTCATACAAGCCACGCCAGCTATCAGGGGCCATGAACATATCGATGCCGGCATTGAAGGCCTCAGGGCATTCGGTATTTGAACATCCGGGAATTTGGCCGTGGGCATTCCAGTCGCTAACGACGAAGCCTTGAAAATGCATCCGGTCTTTTAAAACATCAGTCAATAACTCTTTATTGCCGGTCATTTTGACGCCTTGCCAACTGGAAAACGATACCATTACCGATTGCACGTCTGCACCGAGCGCAGGTAAATACCCCGCCGCATGAATATCACGTAATTCGATTTCTGGTATTTTTGCGTCGCCCTGATCAGTTCCGTTTTCTGTGCCGCCGTCTGCAAGGAAGTGTTTGGCTGCTGATATCACACGGTCTGATCCCATAAAGCTATTGTCGTTCCTGCGCCCTTGAAGGCCGTAGACAATACGCGCTGCATATGAGGCAACCAATTCAGGGTTTTCTGAAAAGCCTTCATATGCTCTACCCCAGCGGTCATCACGGGGAACTGCAAGCGTTGGGGCAAAAGTCCAGTCATGGCCTGATACAATTAACTCGCGCGCTGTGACCTCGGAAATTTCTTCTATCAAGTCAGGGTTTCGGGTTGCACCCAAGCCAATGTTATGAGGAAATACAATGGCTCCTTTTAAGTTAGCGTGGCCGTGGACAGCATCAATACCCCATATGATTGGGATGGCAACCTCAACATCGCTGTTATCGACAGAAGCGTTATAATATTCATCTGCGGACGCTAACCATGTTTGTGCGTCGGCGTAAGGCAAGGGGCCGGGAGCTGAATTACCGCCGCTTAAAACTGACCCTAACCGGTATTTTTTAACTTCCTCAGGGGTTACGGAAGCAGAATCTGCTTGAATTGTTTGACCAACCTTTTGTTCGAGAGTCATTTTGGCCATTAATGCGTCAATTTTAGCTTCTACATCCGGGTTGAGTGGCTTTTTCTCTAGTTCGGGCCATAGTTCTGGGTGAATGACGCCAGCCTCGCTTTGGGTATCGTCAAAAGCTTGCTTTTTTTCTTGGCTGCTTTGCTCGTCATTGCTTGGTGTCGCTGATTCTGGTGAACAGGCGGTGATTAATGCAATTAGTGACGATGCAACAAGATATTTGTATGTCATTTTAATGTTTCCCCATCAGATACGACCCCTAAAATCGTTCCCTGAAATTTGATCGTTTGTTTTATTCCCGAATAATCAAGTAATGAAACACTCTAACCAGAGTTATCTATGGTTTTGCCCCATTTTTCCTTGATTTGCTAACTATATTTTATACAGCGTGCTTCAAATTGACAAGGTTGTCAATTTTCGTTTATACCGGATGTGGAAATTGTTTAAAGCATGAATTTTGCTTCTGAAGGTTAAGAATGACCTGGAAGAGGTAATGTGCAAATTAAGAGTGGGGATATATGGGGTATTCTAGGCGACAGATATTGTCGAGCTTGTCGGCGCTTGCGTTTGCAAGCCCAAATTTACTTTCTGCTAGTAAACCGGATTTTCTTTCATTCGATAAAAAACCGACCTCAGATTTACCTATAAAAATTGAGATTTTCAGTAAGGCATTGGTCGATGTTATTGACCCTGAAATAACTGTTGAGGTTTTAGGGACTGGGTATAACTGGTCAGAAGGTCCGGCATGGGATACGACGCGTGAGCGTTTGTATTTTACGGATGTTCCTGCCAATAAGGCGTACACATGGACACGTGCCAAAGGGGTTGAGACATTTCTGGACCCTTCCGGTGCCGCCGCCAGCGAGACACGCGGTTTCCGTGAACCTGGCGCAAATGGTTTGTTGATGTCACGTGATGGCCGTCTTTTGATTTGCAATCATGGTCGGCGTTCGATTGAAGCAATGGATATTAACACGGGGAAACGAGATACACTGATATCATCTTATCAGGGCTTGGCTTTTAACAGCCCCAATGATCTAATTCAGGCAAAAAATGGTGATATATATTTCACAGACCCGCCATATGGGCTAGAGGGATTGAATTCATCGCCTTTGAAGGAAATGAAAGCAAACGGGGTTTATTGTCTGAGTGCTGATGGTGAAATTAAACAGTTGCTGGATGATATGACCTTCCCAAATGGAATATTGTTATCAAATGATGAGCGATATCTTTTTGTCAGTCAATCAGACCCTAAAGCGCCTATAATCCGCCGAATAGATTTAAGTTTGAAACGAGATAACGATATCGTTTGGTTTGATGCTCGCAAATATTCGGAAAACTTGCCAGGTTTGCCTGATGGAATGGCGCTTTCAGCGACTGGATATATATTTGCGACTGGGCCTGGTGGTGTCTTGATATTAGGGCCAGACGGTGATTTACTGGGCCGTATTAATCCCGGAAGCGCTGCTGCTAATTGCACTTTTGGGGAAGATGGCTCTTCGTTGTTTATTACGGCACATAGTAGATTGCTTGTTATAAAAACTCGGGTGAAAGGGGCCGCTTGGGCGTAACTGTTTGAAACAGTGACGCATATAAAGGGCATGTTTTGTGTATGGCTAAACGACAAATTCCTTTTCTCCTTGGCTATGGTATCGGTGATTTTGGCCTCAATATATATTGGAATAGCCTGTCGTTGATTTTGGTTTTTTGGTATGCTGAAGTTGCAGGCCTGGAGCCTCAAACAGCAGGGCTTATATATTTGATTGGCTCATTTTGGGATGCGATCTCTGACCCTGTTATGGCGAGTTTAGCTGAAAGAAACACTAGCCAGTATGGTACATATCGGCCTTTTTTGCTCTACGGCGGTGTTGTTCTAGGAGGGGCCTTTTGTATGCTGTTTTGGGTGCCGCCGTTTGAGGGAATGGCACTCGTTATTTACTTGGCGATAGTACATGTGCTTTTCAGGACTTGCTATACATTAGTTGCTGTACCTTACTCTGCTATGTCGTCGCGGTTGACATTCGATAGCTTTGAGCGAACGAAATTGTCCAGCGTGAGGATGATGTTTGCTTTTGCAGGCCTTTTGACGATATCAGGGCTTTGGTTCCCTTTGGTTCGTTTTTTTAGTTCAGGAAGTGATGGGTTACATTCCGGTTTTTTGTTTACCGCAATGACAGGCGCTTTCCTTGCATCCTGTGCGCTTTTAATATGCTTTTTTTCAACAAAAGAGAAAAAACCACCGGGCAAGCAAGAATACCGAAAAATGGAAGGACTTAGAGCTTTTATTAAGGCAATAAAACGGAATAAAGCCCTCAGAGTTCTTTTGATAATGGTTTTCTTACAGTCGGGTGCTCATGCCAGTTTGTGGATACCTTTAGCGTTCTTCATTGAAGCAAATGCGCATCATTTTGCTGCGATGGAAGTTGTGTTAACTGCATTTGCTATAACTATTCTTTGTTCCGTACCGTTGTGGACATTTTTAACGGGGGCAATTGGTAAAAAATATGTTTGGTCCATTGCAAGTGGATGGGTTGGCTTATGCGGGCTTCATTTTCTTATTTTCGGGCCAATAGTCTTTATGGGATTACCTATTCAGATTGTTTTGATCGGGGCGGGTTTTGGTGCCTTTGCGATGCTCATTTGGGCAATAATACCTGATACTATTGAATTTGGGCAGTTTGAATACGGCGAGCGTGCGGAAGGCGCTGTTTTTGGATCAGTTTTATTTGCTCAGAAAGTGTCAGCGGGCATGATGGGGCTTTTGGTCGGATGGGTATTATCTTGGGTTGGCTATGATACGGATTTATCACAACAAACTATTGATGTTGCTAATGATTTAGGGAAATTTTTGGCGCTTGTTCCACCGGTACTACTTGCTATATCATCGTTGGTAATTATACATTTGCCCCTTAATAAGGGCATCCACGCGAAGATAGTTGACCAATTATCACGGTGATTAGCCGATCAATTTTTACAGGGAATTAGGGGGATATATGTCAAAAATGAAAGATGTGGCCGAGCTTGCTGGCGTATCAATTAAGACGGTTTCCCGTGTTTTGAATAACGAGCCACATGTTCAGGAACGTATGAGAGATCGTGTACGTGATGCTGTTAAAAAACTTAATTATGTTCCCAGTAATTCCGCGCGTAGTTTAAGGGGGAACAGGTCTTATACTATCAACTTGATTTGCAACTCGCATCGAGGCAACTATGTAAACACGATCCAGTTTGGCGCTGTTATGGGGTGTCAGGCCAGAGGCTATCAACTTTCGATTACCCTTATTGAATCTGAAGACCGTCAAAAAATATTAGAAACGTTAGAAAATAGACTTACGTCGCACGCAAAACCGGATGGTGTTCTGTTGGTCGCGCCGCTTGCAAGTGATTTTGGTGTTGATAAGCTTTTACGTGAGCATAAAATACCTATTGCACGTGTTGGCTCTTCCCCAATCGTTGACGGTGATGGGGTCGGTGTCGAAATTGACGATATGGCAGCCGCACGAGAAATGACTGAGTATTTATTATCACTCGGTCATCAACGGATAGCGTTTGTGCGAGGGAAAGAAGGGCATATTGCCACCCAACAGCGTTTTCAGGGCTATGAAGCAGCATTGGCCAGCAAGAATATTAAAGTTGACCCTGACTTGGTTTACAAAGGTGAATTTGATTTTAAGTCAGGTTTGGTCGCAGGTGAAAAGTTCCTGTCATTAAGTAACCCACCAACCGCTGCATTTGCTGCAAATGATGATATGGCGGCTGGAATTTTGATGGCCGCAAAGCAAAAGGGGATTAAGGTTCCTGAAGAGCTATCAGTTGCAGGGTTTGATGATTCAGAAATAGCGGAGAAAATCTGGCCAGCTCTGACAACAGTGCATCAACCACTGCTAAAATTAGGGGAAGGTGCTATTTCTAAACTTATCTCTGTTCTTGGCAGAACGGATACCGAAGAACAGCATCCTACAATATTAGCGCATGAATTAATTGTTCGGCAATCGACCAGTAAAATAAAAGGCAATCTATAATCTAACGTGTTTCGTTTTATATAGCTCTTAGCGTCTATTGGGGAAAGTTTAAGAGGCAAGGTAAGGGCAAATGAAAAGTTGTTGCGTAATCATAAACTCCAGAAGTGATCACTTTCAAAAACTGTGAGTGTGAACGGGGTAGTAAAGGGGAGAAAACTATGAGACTGGAATCAGTCGACCTAATTGTACTTGGGGTATATGCAATTGGCTTATTAGCGTTAGCGCTATGGGTCTCTCGTGAACCTGCGGGTGAAACAAAAGATACCGGTGATTATTTTTTGGCGGGTAAATCTTTGCCTTGGTGGGCAATCGGGGCGTCTCTTATCGCTGCAAATATCTCTGCCGAGCAATTAATCGGGCAGTCAGGACAAGGGTTTGTTGTCGGGCTTGCGATTGCTGCTTATGAATGGCAGGCTGCGATCGTACTTTTATTCGTTGCAACATTCTTCCTGCCGATATTTCTCAAGCGCGGCGTTTATACAATGCCTCAATTCCTTGACCAACGTTATGGTGGCGGGGTTAAAAATTTGATGTCGGTGTATTGGATTGCGCTCTATACACTTGTTAATTTGACAACAGTTTTGTGGCTTGGTGGCTTGGCTGTTCAATCATTAACCGGACTTGATATTTTCTGGACAATGCTATGCCTTGCAAGTTTTGCTGCGCTGTATTCCCTATACGGAGGCCTTAAAGCTGTTGCTCTGACTGATATTATTCAGGTGGTTATCCTCATTATAGGGGGCTTTGCAATTACATGGATTTCTCTGGACCTTGTCGGAGGGCAAGAAGGCGCTCTGGAGGGATTGTCGCGGATGTATGATGAAGTGCCTGGTCACTTTAAGATGATCTTGGCAGATGATCATCCGAGCTATAATGATCTACCCGGTATATGGACGCTTTTGGGCGGCCTTTGGGTTTTGCATTTTAGTTATTGGGGCTTCAATCAATATATTATTCAACGTGCGTTAGGGGCTGAGAGTTTGCCGGAGGCTCAAAAAGGTTTGGCGTTCGCGGCACTCTTAAAGTTTTTGGTTCCGATCATTGTTGTTATTCCCGGTATTGCGGCTCTATTACTTACGACTGATGCATTCGGTAATCAGTTGGACGCAAGTTTGTTAGATCCGGCAATGTGTGCGGGAGCGGGTAATGAGGTGTCATGCGGTAAACCTGACAGGACATATGGCGAGTTGATGAATTTAATGCCCGCAGGTCTGCGCGGCCTTGTTTTTGCGGCATTAATCGCGGCTATTGTTTCATCGTTGGCATCAATGATGAACTCGATTTCTACAATTTTTACGATGGATTTATATAAAAGTTTCCGCGATGGAAAGTCACAAGAGCATTATGTAACAGTTGGACGAATAACCGCTTTTGTTGCTATGATTATTGCTCTTTTTGCCGCTCAGCCGTTTCAACAGGGGTTTGAAAGTGGTTTCCAGACCGTGCAAGAATATACTGGTTTTATTGCGCCGGGAGTTGTCGGGGTCTTTTTACTAGGGTTTTTCTGGAAGCGTGCAAACATGCAGGGTGCGTTTGCGATTCTTATCGGCTCAATCTTGATGAATGTATTCCTCAAGATTACAGCAGCCGATATGCCGTTTGTTATTCGGGTATGGATTGTCTTTCTTGCTTGTATGGTGCTTGGGTTTATTGTCTCTAAGTTTACATCGCCTCCGAAAGAAGGGCAGGCGGTTAGCCTTGATGATATAGACTTTTCTACATCCGGTATTTTTAAAGTCGCTTCTCCGGTTATCGCAGTGATATTTGTGATGATTTACGTGGTGTTCTGGTAAGATAAAAAAAGCCTCCCGATTGATATTAATCGGGAGGCTTTAGATTTTGCTAACGAAGCTATTTAATAGTTACGCCATAAGATATTCAAAGCTTCGTTTTACCGATGTAACTGGATTTTCAGGGTTATCATGCTCTACATAAAAGCGTTTAAGGCCTGCTTTTTTTGCATGTTTGAAAATACGATTGAAATCAATATTCCCGTCTCCAACAGCTACCATTTTACCATCTTTGGTTCGGTCTTTCACATGGCATGATATAAAACGGCCAGGCGCTTTGTTAAAATATGCAACAGGGTCTACGCCAGCTTCATCACACCAGAATAAATCAATTTCCAACGCAACAGTGTCTGGGTCTGTACGTTCGAGAAGAAGGTCATAAGGTACAATACCTTCAACTGTTGCAAATTCAAATTCGTGATTGTGATAGGCAAGAGTGAAACCGGCAGCCTTGGCCTTTTCCCCGCGTGTATTAAGAAGGTCTGCTAGTGATTTATAGCCATCTAATGTGCGGCGCTCGGGCGCAAGCCAAGGGATAATAAGGTTGGTTTGCTCCATGACTGAGGCGATTTCCATGACATTATCAAAATTATTTTCAACATCAGCTAATTGAATATGGCTGGAGTTGCTTGATAAGCCAATATCATTCATAAATCCCTTGATAGCGCGTGGGTCGTGTTTGAAATAACCTCCAAATTCAACATCTTTGTAGCCAATTTCTGCAACACGTTGCAGTGTACCTTGATAGTCGTGCTCAAACAGACTTCTAAGGGTATAGAGTTGAACACCAAGTTCGGTGTAAGGGCGCTCTGTTTGCGGTTTCGCCCATAAACTATTACCGATGGCAAGGGCAGCAATTGACGCGGAACTATTTCGAATAAATTGACGGCGGTTCATAATATCTTCCCTTTTCTCTATAATTTGCCTTGTTGCATCTGTGTAGCCGCATAATCTACGGCACGTGCCGTTAGGGCCATGAATGTAAGTGATGGGTTCTGACACGCTGTAGAAGCAAATGCTGCCCCATCAGTAACAAAAACATTGTCGACATCATGACATTGATTATGAGCATTAAGAACAGATGTTTTCGGGTCACGCCCCATTCGTGCGCCACCCATTTCATGAATAGCAAGGCCTGGCGTTGGCTCTTTGTTGAAAGGTTGAATATCCTGACATCCTGCTTGTTCTAGCATTTCTATTGCTGTTTTCTGGATATCTTTACGCATTCTGCGTTCATTGTCAGACCATGACATATTCAAATGTACTTGTGGGATGCCATAGCTATCAGTTTTATTCGGATGAAGGGTTATGGTGTTTTCTGCACGTGGCAGCATTTCACCAAAGCCACCAAAATACATATACCAGCCGCCTGGTTCCCTGAGTGAATGTTTGAAATCCGCACCATATCCTTTTTGGTCCATTCCTCGAGGCCATGATGGACGGGCCGCTTCGCCCTGAAAACCGTAGCCCCTGAGGAAATCGCCGTCTTTGGTATTCACATTGCGGAACCTTGGCATATAAAAGCCAGTTGGGCGTCGGCCGAAATAGTATTTATCCATAAAGCCGGGATACTGGCCTCTTGCCCCTACCTGATGGTGGTGGTCCATGAAATATTTACCAAGAACACCGCTGGAATTTGCAAAACCATTTTGGAAGGTTTCAGATGTTGAATTCAATAGTATTTGGTTCGATGCAATCGTTGAAGCACAGAGGAAGACAACTTTCGCCGTGAAATCTTTTTTCTCACCGGTTTTGCGGTTGATTGTGCGTACGCCTGTTGCTTTTTTCGTTCCGGGGTCATATAGAACGCGCTCTACAACAGTGTCAGATACCAGTGTCATATTACCAGTATTGCTTGCTGCTGGAAGAGTAGCTGATACTGCGGAGAAATAAGCCCCAAATGAACACCCTCGTTGGCATTGGTTGCGGAACTGGCAGGAACCACGGCCCAGTTTAAGCTGTTCTTCTGTTGGCTTTGTTAAATGAGCAATCCGTCCGATGATCAGTTTTCTGTCATCATGTAGTGCTTCCAGCTTTGCTTTGGCATCCAACTCGACAGAATTTAATTCTATTGCGGGCTGGAAAATACTATCTGGCAATTGAGGTATGCCTTCTTCAGAGCCAGAAATGCCGACAAATTTTTCAACATATTCGTACCATGGTTTTACATCCGCATACCGGATTGGCCAATCGGTGCCGTATCCATCTTTTGCATTAGCGCCGAAGTCAAGGTCGCTCCAGCGATAGCTATGGCGTGCCCAAAGAATTGACTTTCCGCCGACCTGGTCACCGCGAATCCATGAAAACTTTTTTCCATCTTCAACAGAGTAAGGGTTTTCACGGTCATTAATGAAGAAGTTACGATCAGACTCTCGGAATGCATAACACTCACTTTGAATCGGATAATCATTTTTCATCAGTTTTGGGTCAACACGGTCACGAAACTCCATATCCCACGGAGCTTTATTCTCGCCGACATAATCAACACCAGCCTCAACATCTCTGCCGCGTTCAAGCACGAGTGTTTTCATGCCTTTTTCACAAAATTCTTTTGCAGCCCAGCCACCAGACATGCCAGACCCGACAATAATTACATCAAATTGGACATCTTCAGTCATATTTTTTCTCACTTTCTTAGATGCCACGGATCATCCAGGCGCGACCGATTTCTGAAAAATCAACATTACCGTCATATTTGCCAGGAACGGCTTCATATAAAACATCTTCGCTTGCTGCTTCTGATGTATAGTAGCCAAAAATAACCATTGAACGAATTTCACGCCAGATTGCATGTCCTTTAGTGGACGGGCCTTGGTTATCAAGCGCACTCAGGATTTTATGCTTCACATCTGCGGAGGCGCTGACAAAAGATTCCACGTTTTCAGCATGTGCCATTTCGTCAAAAATGGTGAGGCTTTCGATAAAACGTGTGCGTTCGGTTTCGGTATAATGCGATCCAATAACAGCTTGAATATATGCCGGTACACCTGCGCTTTTAGCGCCTGGTGTATCGGTTTCAGGGATGATTAATTCACTGATTTCTTCGATAAGTGCCATGTAGGGGCTAAGCTGTTTTTCTACTTCCGGTGTGCAGGCACCAAGTGTGCTCATCAGAGGCAGGGTAGCAGCGACACCAGTTGTTTTTAAAATGCGCCGTAAAGCATCGCGGCGAGTGACTATAGTGTTTTTATGATGATCCATTGTCCGCCTCTCTTACTCGGTTGTTTTAGATGCGTGGGTATTTTGGGAACGACGGCGATCAAGTAACCAGATAGAACCAAAAAGAACCAACAGAATTATAGGGAGCAAAGCAACTTGCTCAAAGGCCTCCGGCGCGGCCTGCGCTTCAAGTTCGCTTAGTTTTAAAATCGCTTCTGAACTGCCAGCCCCCACGTTTTCTTTGAGTGTGCCGAGGGCGTCTGCACCGCCGGCATACTTTGCCATCGAGGCATCGTACATGCGCCCAAAAACAGGAAGGACGAAATATATAGCAAGTGCGCCAGCCGAACCGATAAGGCCAATGAACCAGCTACCACCGCGCGCATAGCGCTCGGCAACAGAGGCCATCATCGTTGGCCACATGAAACAAACCCCGGTTCCCCAGAATGTTGCTGCTAGAAGTACCGTTACAGGGCCATCAGCTTGCGCCATGAGATAAAGCCCAATCATCGCCAAGAGACTAGATACCCATAAGAGGCCGGGGTTTGACAAGCGGTGGGCTAGCGGGCCAGCAAAGTGCCGCATAACAAACATGAGGGCCGATACATAAACAAGGACAAGGACAGCATTGAAACCAACTTTGGCAGATAGTGCTGCGTTCACCCATTGCCCCGGAGCAAGCTCAACCGTTGCTGTTAAGAACATGGCGCCAAACCAGATCAGAAAACTCGGAGCCCGAAAGACTTCAAGTAACATATCTTTCACTGAAATGCCGTCGGCGGCACGTTCGGTTTGTGGGAAGCGAACACCTAATGAGAGGACAATAACGCCAATTGCTGGAATAAGCGCTGTAGCCATTGCATATTCCCATGCGATAGAAAACTGACCAACCAAAAAGCCTGAAAGCCCGCCAACGATAATACCACCAGGCCACCAGGCATGCAGGACATTCAAACGGTGTGTCCGGTCTTCTGGGTAGAGGGATGTTGTCATTGGATTGATTGCAGCTTCCTGAGAGCCCCAACCAATGCCTTGAAGCAATAACCCAGTCCAGAACAAACTTTTTACCGTTTCAATATCAGCGGTGAAGCTTGCGCCAATTGTCAAGGAAACACCGATAATAAAACATAGGGCAGAGCCACGTAGAACGTTGCCAATGCCTATTTTGTCAAGCGCAGGACTTACAAAAAACAGGCTAAAGGCGTTGCCAAGGAATGCTGCGCCGAAAGCTCCTCCAATCAGTTCGCCTGCATTGGCAAGGCCGCTGAATAAGTCATCGCGCATGGCGGTTAACAGCCCAGCGCGCAGACCAAAACACATCGCTGCCGTGAATAGCGCTAATACGCCAATCCAAAACAGACGAGTCCGATTATACTCGATTGATTCCATTATTCTCTCCCCTCCATACAATCGAAAAAGCCCGATTGTCCGGTATCCCCATACCGTTTTTGATATTTTTAATTAGCTTCTTTTTATGCCTAAAATCTGTAAATTCTTATCTGCATCAGCCTCGCCACCTGCAAAGTCATCAAAGGCATATTCAGCAGGTCTTATAATGTGGTCTGTGATAAAGGGGGCGCCTTCTGCTGCCCCCTGCTCAGGGTGTTTAAAACAGCATTCCCATTCAAGAACAGCCCAGCCGTCAAAGCCATATTTCGTCAACTTGGTAAAAATCTGTTTGAAGTCGATCATACCGTCACCAAGAGAGCGAAAACGGCCAGCGCGGTCCTGCCAGTTTTCGTATCCACCGTAGACACCAGTGCGGGCGTCAGGCCTGAATTCCGCATCCTTGACGTGAAACGCTTTTATCCGGGAATGGTAGCGATCAATGAAACCTAGATAATCAAGTTGCTGGAGCATGAAATGGCTTGGATCATACAAGATATTTGCCCGTTTGTGCCCTTTAACAGCGTCAAGGAAACGTTCGAACGTTGCCCCGTCATGAAGGTCTTCGCCCGGATGGATTTCATAGCAAACATCGACACCATTTTCCTCGAATGTATTGAGGATTGGCACCCATAACTTTGCCAGCTCTTTAAAGCCTTCTTCTACCAATCCTGCTGGTCGTTGAGGCCATGGATATGCCAGATGCCACATTAGGGATCCAGAAAAAGAGGCGCAGGATTTCAGGCCAAGCCTTCTGGATGCAACAGCGGCCTTTTTCATCTGGTCAGTTGCCCATTCCTGGCGAGCTGATGAATTACCGTGGACAGCCTCTGGCGCAAACGCATCAAAAAGTTGGTCATATGCTGGATGAACAGCAACAAGTTGGCCTTGAAGGTGAGTTGATAGTTCAGTGATTTCAATGCCGTGCTCTGCACATCGTCCTTTTAGGTCATCACAGTAATCCTGACTTTCAGCCGCCAGATCCAAATCCATACACCGTATATCATTTGACGGAATTTGAACGCCTTTATACCCAAGAGAGGCAACCCATTCGACTATAGTGTCCAGTGTGTTGTAGGGAGCTTTATCGCCCATGAATTGGGCCAATAATATCCCGGGCCCTTTAATCTGTTTCATCGACTTTCCCCGTGTATATGATGTTCAATTTCTGTCATGCTGGTGTTGGTTTCATTACTTTTCACAATAGCTTCCAGAAAAGCCATGCCGGCCAGTGCCTCTGTAATACCCGGTACCCCTTCAGCAGGTGCGGATTGGCCACTTCGTACAGCGGCTGCAAAGTTTTTATATAGATTTGCAAATGCTTCCAGATAGCCTTCGGGGTGCCCTGAAGGCAGGCGACAACGCGCGAGCGCCTCAGCACAAAGAGGTTTATCAATACCTGCCCGGTGAAGTATTATTACACCGTCTGTTCGGCGTTCTGTCAGGGTGTTGGGCTCCATCTGATGCCATTCAAGGCTTGCCTTTTCCCCGTAAATACGAATTTTTAGAGAATTCTCTTCTCCTGTGCAGACCTGACTGGCTGTAAGAACACCCGTTGCACCGCCCGACAGGCCAAAGGATACTTCACCGTCGTCATCTAATTGGCGACCGGGAATATGGGTGCGTAACCGCGAACTGACCTCAGTCATTTGCTGCGCTGTAATAAATTCCACGAGGCTATGGGCATGCGATCCGATGTCGCCCATACATCCAGCTATGCCCGCGCGTTTGGGGTCGGTTCGCCACTCGGCTTGCTTACTACCGGTTTCTTCGGCATTAGAGCCCAGCCACCCTTGTGGGTATTCTACATAAATTCGTCTGATGGCACCGAAAGTTGATGCAGATGCAATATGTCTGGCTTGCCAAACCATTGGATAGCCAAGGTATGTATGAGTAAGGCCATACAAAACATTCGTGTCTGAGATAACGTCGGCTAAATTTTTAACTTCTTCACTGGATATGCCGGCTGGTTTGTCACACATTATATGAAAACCATTTTGCGCAGCGACAATTGAAATTGGCACATGCAGGTGATTGGGGGTAACGATACAGACGAATTCCATTCGCTGATCTTCAGGAAGTTTTTTTTCCGCCTCAAACATTTGTTCGTAATTTTTATATAGGCGGTCATCTGTCAGGCCAAGTGCGCGACCTGTCAGAAGTGTATTTTCATGATTTTGGCTGAAAGCGCCACATACAAGTTCGATTTGACCATCGAGAGCCGCAGCCATTCGGTGTACAGCCCCTATGAAGGCGCCTTGACCGCCTCCAATCATTCCCATTCTAACTCGTTTATACATACTGTCCATTTAGCATTTTTGATAAAATTGTCTTACGTTGTCAATTACCATAACTCTATATCCCAATTCGCGTCAAGCCCTGTATGAATCCCGTATGGAAATGTGTAATCAAAGGATAAAGCGGACGAAGCAATGCTATGAAAGGCCCACAAGAAAACTGTTTATTGTGACGCGGCCTTTAACGGGGTCCGTTGTTGGTATAAATGTTTTTCTTATGCTGCCTGAGTGTAAGGTTCGCCCGCGATAGATGATAAGCCGGTCAGGTTTGGCATCGATATCTCCAATCATTTCAAAACGCTCACTATCGCCGTAAATATACCTTTGGTCTGGCATTCCATAGGTTGCATCATCTTTGCGCATGGCTGAGCGGTAGGCTGTTACGCGTTCTGGTGTGATAGTTTCAAAGCCTGTGCTTTTATGGCGGTAAAAAGAAGTGCCGCCTGTTTCCTCGTCGCAGAGATAGTGCATAGCGGCAAGCAGGTTGGGGCTTGTGTCATCATAATGTGGAATGCACTGGGCGGGCCTTAATTTGTTCTGTGGGGTGCTAACGATAGAGAAAGAACTGCTTTCGATCGAGGCATCGCCGTTGAAGCCAAAAGCATCGCGCATTGCATCGCTTAATAGTCTTCCTTTATCCATTAGATAACGTGTATCGGCAGGGGCGCGGAGGCCGGGATATCCGGGGCCTGCGCTGTGATATTTGATCGAGGTGGAGGCACCGCGTAAATATTCAAGTTGCCCGCTAAAGTTTTCGATGATCACAATAGGTTCTTTTTCTCTGCCGAAATGCTGGATTACATATTCTAAAGAAGGTTGGGGCATGAGTGATCTTTCGTGACGTAAATAATATTATAGTGTGTGCCTGAGTTACTGAAAATGGCAGTAGTTTCATATTGACAACGATAACATATGACTCTTAGGCTGATAATAGGGGATGAGTCAAAGGTAGGATTTTGGGGTGACCAATAAGCCGGGGAAAATAGTGATTGTCGGTGGCGGCACCGCAGGCTGGATGACTGCGGCTGGGCTGGCAAGCATGCTGGGAAAAACAGGTCTTTCGATCACATTGGTCGAATCTGCTGCAATTGGTATTGTCGGTGTTGGCGAGGCAACTTTGCCTCATATTCGCTTTTTTAACGAGACAATAGGCGTTGATGAAGCAGAATTTATGGCAGCAACATCTGCTACCTTCAAACTTGGTATTGAATTCGTTAATTGGGGCAAGCTCGGCGATAGTTACATTCACCCCTTTGGTGAATACGGGCTTGCCAATGCAGGGGTGCCGTTTCATCATTATTGGTTGAAAATGCGCGATCATCCTATGGTGGCTTCGCTCGATGAATATTCATTGCCTATTGTGGCGTGCCGAGAGGCTAAATTTCAGCCGCCTTCCAGAGACCCGAGATCTGTTTCTTCAACCTATCGGTATGCATATCAATTTGATGCACTTAAATATGCACCTTTCATGCGCAAACATGCCGAAGAAAGAGGGGTAACACGTGTTGAAGGTAAGGTTGTTGATGTTGCGCTCGACGGGGATAGTGGCAACATTACATCGCTTAAGATGGAATCAGGCGATACAATCGAAGGTGATTTCTTTATTGATTGCTCCGGTTTTATTGGCCTGTTGATCGAGAAGGCGCTTCAAACAGGATATGACACTTGGTCAAATTGGTTGCCGTGTGACAGGGCTGTTGCCGCTCCTTGTGAAAGCGCTGGTCCTTTGCTTCCCTATACCCGTGCAACTGCGGATAGTGCGGGGTGGCGCTGGCGCATACCGCTGCAACACCGCACAGGTAATGGCCATGTTTATGCCAGTGGGTTTACGTCAGATGAAACGGCGGAACGTGCGTTGGTGGATAACCTTGAAGGAGAGTTGATCGCTGATCCTCGCTTCTTGCGCTTTACAACGGGTAAGCGCAGAAAACTATGGAATAAAAATTGTGTTGCTATTGGTCTTTCAGGTGGCTTTCTGGAGCCATTAGAGTCAACCAGTATCTATCTGATTCAGGAGGGGATTACAAAGCTTATTGAATGTTTTCCTCAGAGTGAAAATTATGAAACAGATAGCACAGAATATAATAGTCAGATGGACCTTGAGTATGAGCGCATAAGAGATTTTCTTGTGTTGCATTATCATGCCACCGAGCGCGATGATTCTGAGTTCTGGAATTATATGCGAACAATGGAAATACCAACCTCACTGGCTGACAAGCTTGACCTGTTTCGAACACGCGGACGAGTGGCGGCCTATGATCATGGCCTGTTTCTTACACCGAGTTGGGTTGCAGTATATCTGGGACAAGGAATTATCCCGCGGGCATATGATAATCGTGCTGATGTTGTGGATGAAAGCGACACCCTGAAACACCTTAATGGGCTACGTCAACTAATGACATCGACAGTTGCAGGTATGACTGATCATTCGGACTATATCAAAACGAACAATATGGGGCTTGTAAGGTGACAACACAAAACGAGCCGATCCGCAAGATTATAGTTGTTGGGCAAGGCCTCAGGGTTTGGCTGGTTGCAAGCTATTTATCCGCAAGGTTTCCTGCACCAAGATATACCATTAAAGTAATATCCGAAAAAAATAAATCGGATATGGCTGAAGAAATAGCTGGCGATGATATTGTACATACGCGTCCGAATATTCGCCGCTTGCATCAACTTTTACAAATTACCGAGCGTGAACTTCAAATGGAAGCCAAAGCTCGGCCTGTATTCGGTGTTGAGGCTGTTAAGGCTGATGGGGCAAGGGTATTATTGCCATACGGCGGCTATGGTCTTGATCAGGCAGGGGCAGAGTTTTTTCAGTATTGGCGGCGTGCAGATATAGAAGGCATGGCATTGCCGCTGAAACGGTTTAATTTAGCGATTAGATTACATGAAGAAGGCAAATTTATTAATAAAGCGCCAGCAGGGTTTCCGCCGGTTGATTATGGTTATCAGTTTTCCAGACCGGGATACAGCGGCCTGTTAAAACGATATGCCATCAATAATGGTGTTGAATATCTCGGTGCTTTTGAGAGTGTCAATACGCGCCAAGATAATCTTCTTGTAAGTCAGGTTCTTGCGGAAGGTAATATATTTGATTGTGATATGGTGATTGACGTGACAACCACTTTGAATATCGCAGAGGGGTCAAATCGCAGCGGTCAGACTGGTTGGGTAGGCAATTGCCTGTCAATCGGGAGAGGGCCTTGTATTCCAGAAGTTCTTGGTATTCCCGAAGTTCCTGACATTCTTGGCGTTCCGGATATTCCTGGCGTTGAGGTTTATATGTTACAGTCAGCGATGGATCGATTTGTTGCCCTGTTGCCAGATATGAATTTTCACGCCTGTGAAATCAATGAATATAATCGCTTGGCAGATGCTGAATTGGCGCGCATTGAGGATATGGCTGATTTGCTTGCCTCGAATATTAAGGGAAAGGCCTTGCAAAGAAAGGTCGATGTTTTTCAGGCGCGTGGGCGTATTGTAAGCGAAGACTATGAAGTTTTTAGTAAGGCAGAGTGGCTGGCAGCTTTTATGGATGCAGGTATTTTACCTGAATATTATGACAGGCTTGTCGACCGCGCTGATACAACTGAATTACAGGCATGGTTAAAACAGTTTGATAGCGCGCTTTGTCGTTTTGTTGAAAATAGTAGCGTATCGGGTTAGGTGTCGGATGAGTGAACTCATAGAAAATATTATTATTGTTGGTGGTGGCTCTGCGGGCTGGATGACAGCGGCAGCACTATCGAAACTGACAGGCAAAGCGGACGTATCTATTACTTTAATCGAGTCTGAAGATATTGGTACTGTTGGAGTTGGTGAAGCCACGATCCCCCATATTGCGCAATTTAATCAGTTTCTGGGTATCGACGAGGATCAATTTGTTCGAGAGACGCAGGCGACCTTCAAGCTTGGTATTGATTTTATCGACTGGGGGCAAAAGGGGGAAAAGTATTTCCATCCATTTGGGACGCATGGTTTCGATTTGGAGGGGATTAGTTTCCATCATTATTGGGCGAAATTAAACGAGCTCGGTGAAAAATCTCGTCTTGATGATTACTCATTGAATGCGCTTGCTGCACATGCGGGTAAATTTATCCGGCCAAAACCAGAGCATGGCAGTGTTTTAAACAAGCTGGCTTATGCATTTCATTTCGACGCTGTCCTTTATGCACGGTTTTTACGAAAATATGCCGAAGCGCGCGGGGTGAAACGTATCGAGGGGCTTGTTCAGGATGTTAAACTGAACGCTGAGACAGGCTTTATTGAAGAACTACATGTGAATGAAGACAGGAAGTTGGCAGGTGATTTGTTCATTGACTGTTCGGGTTTTCGCGGTGTTCTAATAGAGCAGGCATTGAAGGCAGGGTATGATGACTGGAGCCACTATTTGCCTGTTGATCGTGCGGTTGCGGTTACAACTGAACGTATGGGGCCACTTATGCCGTATACACAGTCAACAGCCCGTGAGGCTGGATGGCAGTGGAAGATTCCATTACAGCACCGAACTGGAAATGGTTATGTTTATTCAAGTAAATTCATTGATAGTGAACAGGCTGAAACGGATTTTAGGTCGGCACTTGATGGTAAATTACTGAAAGAGCCCAAGCATCTTCGGTTTGTAACGGGGCGTCGGCGAAAGTTTTGGGATAAAAATTGCGTGGCGATTGGTTTGTCTGCCGGTTTCATGGAGCCATTAGAATCCACCAGCCTTCATCTTATCCAAACGGGCATATCCAAGCTTATCGCGTTATTTCCTGATAAAACGATGCCTAAGGTAGAGCGCGATGAATATAACCGATTGCTGAGCGATGACTATTTGCATATTCGTGATTTTCTTATCTTACATTATAAAGTGACCCGCCGAAATGATACGGCTTTCTGGGATTATGTTCGGGAAATGGATGTTCCTGACAGTTTTGTAAGAAAGCTGGAGCTTCTTAACTCACGCGGGCGCTTTTTTAAATATGATGCAGAACTTTTTGATCTGGTTAGCTGGTTAGCTGTTGCGGTGGGGCAGGGTGCTGAACTTGGAGGCTATAATCCAATGGTTGAGGGCTTGAGTGATGCCAATATACAGAAAAGCCTGTTGAATATGCGAAACCTGTTAAGCAAAACGGTTGCAGTAATGCCTGAGCACCAAGCATTTATTGATAAATTTTGTCGGGCTGATATTGCCCCGCATCAAGAGGCATAAGCTGATGACACAAAAGATAGAAAAGATCGTAATTGTTGGTGGTGGAACAGCGGGCTGGATGGCTGCTGCTACTTTAGGGTCCTTGCTCAAGGGAACACAAACCAAAATCCAACTGATCGAATCAGAAGCCATAGGCACTGTTGGTGTTGGTGAGGCAACTATTCCACCGATTATTATGTTTAATGATATGCTCGGGTTTGATGAAGATACTTTTGTCAAGGAAACTCAAGCGACCTTTAAGCTAGGCATTGAATTTAATAATTGGGGTAAATTGGGGGATAGCTATATTCACCCGTTTGGCGACTTTGGTATCGAGTTTGATGCAGTGCCTTTTTATCATTACTGGCTAAATCAGTCTTTTAATTCTGATGTGGGTGACCTGTTTGATTATTCGTTGATGGTTCAGGCTTGCCAGCACAATAAATTTATGCGCCCGCTTCGAGACAGGCCGCAGTCTGCCTTGGCCGGTATTAATTATGCCTTTCAGTTTGATGCAGGGCTTTATGCTGCTTATTTGCGTAAATATTCTGAAAGTCATGGGGTTGAACGTATTGAAGGGAAAGTCATTGATGTTGAACTGGCTGATGAAACGGGGTTTGTTACTAAAGTTAGATTAGATGATGGAAACTTATATGATGCTGATTTCTTTATCGATTGTTCTGGCTTTCGAGGCTTGTTGATAGAGGGCGCACTAGAAACGGGATACGAAGACTGGCGACGTTGGTTGCCATGTGACCGGGCTGTCGCTATGGGGTGCGAAAAGGTAGGCCCGCCTATTCCTTACACGCGTGCCACAGCCAGAAGTGCAGGGTGGCAGTGGCGAATTCCTTTGCAACATCGTACTGGAAATGGGCACGTTTATTGTAGTGAATTTATCAGCGATGACGAGGCTTGTGAGGTTTTATCGTCTAATCTGGATGGTGCCCCGATTTCAGAACCGAATCAGCTCCGTTTTATGACAGGGCGCCGCCGGAAGTTTTGGAATAAAAATGTATTGGCTCTAGGGTTGGCTGCTGGATTTATGGAACCTCTGGAATCAACGAGTATCCATCTGATTCAAACCAGCCTTGCGCGTTTGTTAACTCATTTCCCGGATAAACGGTTTGTTCAAGCAGATATCGATGCGTTTAACGATAAAACGGTTTTAGAATACGAGCGAGTGCGAGATTTTCTTGTGCTTCATTATACGGCAACTGAGCGCGATGATACAGAATTCTGGCGTCATTGTCAGGCATTAGAGCGACCAGCTTCATTGATAAGAAAACTGGAGCAGTTCGAGAGCGCCGGACGAATTTTTGAAGAGGCAAGTGATCCGTTTGGTGTCGCAAGTTGGCTGGCAGTTATGTATGGGCAAGGTATAAAACCTAAGGCTTATAATCCGATGACAGATAAGATGAGTCAGCAAAAAATTGCTTCTGTAATCAATCAGATAAAGGCAGCGATTGATAATTCGGTTGATGTAATGCCACAACATGACGAATTTATTCGTGAGAACTGTTCGGCCGGTTAAAATTTATGAAATCATTATATTTCATATGGTTACCTGATAAAATTAAAAGGTTTTATCAGTATTTTCAGGTTGTATTTTTTGCAACTGATGCATCCAGATAACACTAACCTCCCAATAATGTAATAAGTTGTGAGAAATGATTGAGATTAGGTATTGACTAATTCTATAAACTCATTTTATGGTTATGACAACGATGTCATTTGAATGACAATTATGAATTAAATTCATTTGTATGTCGGATCAAAATTTATAGCCATATCTGTGAGAATGTCTGGGAGGGCTACTCATTTGAGAGTGACAAGGGGAAGTTGGCAATGAACTTATCTGAAGAACTTGGTGTTCACAAACGCTCCAGGCGGCTTTTGCTGGCTGGTGTATCTGCTGTGGCATTGTCCGCAGCATCAAACATGGTTTACGCACAGGATCAATCTACTGATACTGATGACGACGAAGACGAAGATGTTGCGGTCGAAGAGATCGTTATAACAGGTATTCGTCAGTCAATCGCGACTGCACAGGCACTGAAGCGTGACGCTGATACATTTGTTGATGCGATTACAGCATCCGACATTGGCGCGCTTCCAGATCGCTCTGTATCGGAAGCATTACAGCGTGTGCCTGGGGTAAACGTGTTAAGATTCGCAGGGCCAAACGACCCTGACCATTTCGCTGTAGAGGGTGCGGGTGTTGTTGTCCGTGGTTTGCCTTTTGTACGGTCTGAACTGAATGGTCGGGATGTTTTCGGCGCTAACTCTGGTGGTGTACTAGGATTTGAAGATGTATCTCCTGAATTGCTGGGAAGTATACGCGTTTTCAAAAACCAATCAGCTGATTTGATTGAAGGTGGTATTGCCGGTTCAATTGATTTGCGGACCCGGTTGCCATTTGATCAGGATGGGCAACTAATATCTTTCTCTCTTGAAGGAAATTACGGCGACCTATCTGAGGAATTTGCCCCAACTGGCTCAGTATTATACTCAAACAGCTGGGAAACATCTGCGGGTAAGTTTGGTTTTTTGGCTAACGCATCATATACTCAGTTAGAATCACGTGCTGAAGCAGTTCAAATCGGTAACTTTGTTGAAATTGATAGCGGTCAGTTCGTTCCAACTGGTGGTGGTGTGCGCGGCCAAGATTTTGACCGGCAGCGTGAGTCATATGCCGCTGCTGCACAGTGGGAAAGTAATGATAAGCGCTCGCTTGCGACATTCCAGTTCTTGCGGTCAGATTCCACTCTTCTCTGGGGTGAAAATGTCGTAGAAACTGCGACTGATGGCTCTGGCGATGCTAACGGATTTGACGCGACTGATTTTGTTTTTGACGATGACGGCGTTCTTGAAAGCGGAACGATTACAGATAACAGTCAGTGGCGCGGGCCGAATGCAACGGCTGCGTTGCTTCCATCAACCGGTGGGCAGCAACTTATAACCACGAGAGAGCGTTTTGAAGAAGATATCACCAATGATTTTGGCTTCAACTTCAAGCATGCGGTTTCTGATCGGTTAAGGTTTAATTTCGATGCTCAGTATATTACGTCTGATGCGGAAATAACAGACCTGTCTGTTACTTCATCATTCTTCTCTCCGGTCAGTATTGATCGTAGCGGTAGCGGAGTTCCTGAGTTTAGCTTTATTGTTCCAGAAGGCGAAGACCCTGGCTTCTTCTCTGACTTAAGTAATCATTTCCTTCGTTCGTTCCTTGATCACCGCACATCTAATGAGGCTGATGAGATCGCATTTAGAGGTGATGTGGAATATGACTTCTCTGGTGATGGATTTATCAAATCCGTAAGAGGCGGTGTTCGCTATGCCGATCAAGATATCGATCTGCGCGAGTCTGATTTTAACTGGGGTAATATTTCAGAAGTTTGGACAGGACGGGATATCAACGGTAACTCTGGTGGTGATTTCAATGCTATCGAATCGATACTGCTCCTTCAGGGTAATTCAAACCCGGCTTTAGATACTCTTGTCGATGGTTTGTTTGAGTTAACAACGCTTGATGATTTTCAGCGCGGTAACGAAGCGTCAACAGGCCTTGCTGGTGGGTTCCCTGTGTTTGTAGGGCCACTAACGCAAGACTTTGAAGCAAATCAAGCTTTGCGGGATGCGATTATTGAGGGATTAGGCGGAGCGACAGGTAATGCTGGCTTCTGTGGATCTCCTTATTCTTCACTACTTACTCGTGAGTGTACAAATGGCGATTCTTTAATTGAAGGAACACCGTTTACTCTAGGTGAGCTCGGTAGTGTGAGCCGCGAAACAATTTCAGGATATGTTCGATTTGACTTTGGCACTGACAGTATAGGTGATAGCGGGATCGCGCTTGATGGTAACATTGGCCTTCGTTATGTTAACACAGACCGTACGGTTACATCAGTGCAAGTCTTACCCAGCTTTGCTAGCCAATTCCCAACGGCTAATCAATGTACACCAGAGTTCCAGGCTGCAAACCCTGATAATCCCACACCGGGGTTCTGTAACCTGGACCTGGCTACTTTGGAATCTGTTTTTGGTGACGGCGGGGTGACGGTTGTTCCTGTTGATACAAGCTATGATGAATGGTTGCCAAGCTTGAACCTGAAATTTAGCTTAAATGATGAGCATATCATCAGGTTTGCGGTTTCTCGTACATTATCAAGGCCAGAAGTAACAGACATAAACCAGCGTCCAATTGTAACCACTTTACCGGATATTGTTGGTACTGACCCTGTAACAGGTGAAGAGGTTAACTCCTTTGCTGGTTTTGTTGGTAGTGCATCTGGTAACGCTCAATTACTGCCTCAAACAGCGGTGAGTTTTGATCTATCCTGGGAATGGTATTTTGCCCCAACGGGTTCATTCACTGTTACTGCTTTCAACAAGAATATTAATAACTTTATCACAACGGCTTCAGCAAATGTTCTTGGGCCAGATGGTAATGCAATTCTTGTTGACGGTGAACCAGTTCAGTTTAATACGCAAATTAACAGTAGTGAAAATGCGATTATTCGCGGATTTGAAGTTGCATATCAGCAATTCTATGATTTCTTACCAGCGCCGTTTGATGGTTTAGGCATTCAAGCGACATATACATACATTGATGAAAATGGTGTGCCGTTTGAAGCTGATCCATCGTTGTTTGTAAGTGGTGGTAACGACAACCCATCACTGCCACGCTTTGACGTTGATACAGGAATTATTCCACGTATTTCTGAGCATACAATCAACTTGGCAGGGCTATATGAAAAAGGCCCTTGGCAGGCACGGATTGCATGGAACTGGCGTTCTGAGTTCCAGGTTACTCCAAGAGACGTAATCTTCCCATTTGCCTCGATTTATCAGCCGGCAACAGGGCAGGTCGATTTCTCAGCTTTCTATAATATAAATGAAAATTGGAAAGTTGGTGTGCAGGGTGTGAATGTTCTTGATGATATTACTGAGACTACTCAGTCTATCAATGAAGACGGTTTGCGGGCCCCCCGTTCATTCTTCCGGAATGATCGCCGGTTTACCTTCATTGTTAGAGCAACATTCTAAGGTAAGTATTGAGTAACAAAAATAAACGCCACCAGGATATTTGTTCTGGTGGCGTTTTTTATGTATTGCTGAATGTGTCTTGTGTTCAAAGTTATTGGTTGTGAACAATCATGCACGCAGGCCCGTTTGCTTCAAGCAGGGCAGAACTGTGCCAAGGTTTTAGTGGGCTTTGGCTTCCAGGCGGCGTTTATGTAATAATGGCTCGGTGTAACCGCTTGGCTGTTCTCGTCCTAAAAATATCAAATCGCAAGCAGCTTGAAACGCCACACTATTTTCAAAACTTCTGGCCATGGGTTCATAAGTGGGATCATTGCTGTTTTGCTGATCTACAATAGTTGCCATTCGTTTAAGGGTCTCGCTAACTTGTTCCTTGGTGCAAATGCCGTGATGGAGCCAGTTTGCAATATGTTGACTCGAAATTCGCAGAGTTGCCCGATCTTCCATCAAGCCAGTGTTATGAATGTCCGGTACTTTGGAACAACCCACGCCTTGGTCAATCCAGCGGACAACATACCCAAGGATACCTTGGGCGTTATTATCAAGTTCATTCTGTATCGTTTCAGGTGTAAGGTTTATCTTCTTCATCAAAGGCACAGTCAAAATATCATCCAAGCTCGCGCGGGGCATGGCCATCAACTGTGCCTGTTGGTCAGCGACAGAAACCTTGTGGTAATGTATTGCATGTAATGTGGCGGCTGTTGGAGATGGTACCCAGGCGCAATTGGCCCCTGCTTGAGGGTGGCTGATTTTTGCTTCCATCATCTTGGCCATTTCATCAGGCATGGCCCACATACCCTTGCCGATTTGTGCAATACCTTTTAGGCCGCATTCCAGCCCGATGTTTACATTCCAGTCTTCATAGGCCTTGATCCATGGTTGGGCCTTGATCTCATCTTTTGGAAGAAAGGGGCCTGCTTCCATGCTTGTATGGATTTCATCGCCTGTTCTATCGAGAAAGCCTGTGTTGATAAAGACTAAGCGGTCTTTTACTGCGCGAATACATTCTTTCAGGTTTACAGTTGTTCTGCGTTCTTCATCCATGACGCCGACCTTTAGGGTGAAGCGGTCAAGGCCAAGAATGTCTTCTACGCGGCTAAAAATATCGTTGGTTAGTTTGACTTCGTCTGGTCCGTGCATTTTGGGTTTAACGATATAAATACTGCCGTTTCTGCTGTTGGCATTTTCGCCGTTTTTGTGCAGATCGTGGATTGCACATAGGCTTGTAACCAGAGCGTCGAGCAAGCCTTCGGAAATTTCATTACCATCCTGATCAAGGATAGCTGGTGTAGTCATTAAATGACCGACATTACGAACAAGAAGTAAGCTGCGACCTGGTAGCATAAGCGGTGTGCCGTCGGCGCCAATATATTTACGGTCTTGCCGCAAGCTTCGGGTCATCTCCTGATCGCCCTTCATAAAGCTTTCAGTAAGGTCACCTTTCATCAAACCAAGCCAGTTTCGGTAAACGACAGTTTTATCACTGCCGTCAACGGCGGCAACAGAATCTTCGCAATCTTGAATGGTGGAGATGGCAGCTTCTAAAATAACATCTTTCATTCCGGACGGTGTTTGGCTTCCAACAGGATGGTTTCGGTCAATCTGGATATCGATATGAAGATCATTATGACTGAGTAATAAGGATGATGGGTTATCTGTGGAACCTTGATAACCAACGAACTGCCCAGCTGTTTTTAAGGGGGATTGAACACCTGAAGCATTACGCGCGATCAATGTGTTATTCTGGACTGAATATTCGGTAACATCATTATGACTGAAGCTGTCAAGTGGTACGATATCATCAAGAAAGGAAATCGCTTTTGCGACAACCATATCGCCGCGTTTTTTATTATACTTGCCAGTTTTCTCTAAACCCGCAGTTTCTTCGATAATATCGGTTCCGTAAAACGCGTCAAACAAGCTACCCCATCTTGCATTTGCAGCATTCAGGGCAAAACGAGCATTCATTACCGGAACGACTAGTTGTGGCCCGGCAATAGATGAAATTTCAGGATCAACATTTTTTGTTTGAATGTTAAAGCTGGAGCCTTCCTCTACGATATAATTAATCGTCTTTAAAAATTCTTTGTATGCATCTTGATCGTAATCTGGGCCTTTATGAGTGCTGTGCCATTCGTCTATTTTAGATTGAATGCTTTCTCTGTAGGCTAAGGCACCGCGAATTTTGGGGCCAAACTCTGATACGAGATCTGCAAGGCCTGACCAAAACTGTTGGCTTTCAATACCAGAACCTGATAGCGCCTCATTTTCAATGAAGCTAGCAAGCTCTGTTTGAACCATCAGGCCATTTTGATTTATTCGCTGCGCCATTAGCTTGTCCCTTTTATTACTCTGATACTGATAGATATGAAAATTGTTAGGCGATAATCAACATTTTTATTAACATAAAAATACCGCCCCTCCAGATTACCCGGAGAGGCGGTATTTATTTGCTGAAATTAACCGAATTGGTTCATTGTATTATCTTCGCCCGCAGCTTTTAGGGCAGCGTCGCCAGCAAAATACTCTTTGTGATCATCACCAACATCAGAACCAGCCATATTTTGATGTTTCACACACGCGATAGATTGGCGAATTTCTTCACGTTGAACCTGTTTTACATATCCGAGCATCGCTTCTTCACCGAAATACCGCTTGGCGAGATTATCCGTTGAAAGCGCTGTTGTATGATATGTTGGCAGCGTGATCAGATGATGGAAAATGCCAGCGCGCTTAGAACCGTCCCGCTGGAAAGTGCGGATTTTTTCATCAGCTTTTTGTGCAAGGTCAGTTTCATCATATTCAACACTCATTAAATTATCGCGGTTGTAGGCCGAAAGGTCTTTACCTTCTTCTTGCCACGCATCAAATACTTGCTGGCGGAAATTTAGCGTCCAGTTGAATGACGGCGAGTTATTATAAACAAGCTTGGCATTTGGAACGACTTCACGGATGCGGTCAACCATGCCAGCAATTTGGTCAACATGAGGCTTTTCGGTCTCGATCCACAGTAGGTCAGCACCGTTTTGTAGCGATGTGATACAATCAAGAACGCAGCGATCTTCACCAGTGCCGGGCTTGAACTGGAATAAATTTGACGGTAAGCGTTTTGGGCGCATCAATTGGCCGTCGCGTTTGATTACGACATCACTTGGTGCGAGATCATCCATTGTTACTTCTTCACAGTCCAGGAAGGCATTATATTGATCACCGATGTCGCCGGCTTCTTTTGAAAAGGCGATCTGTTTTGTCAAACCAGCCCCGAGGCTGTCTGTCCGTGTAACAATGATACCATCTTCAACGCCCATTTCGAGGAATGCATAACGGCATGCCCGAACCTTCGCCAGAAAATCTTCATGGGGAACAGTAACCTTGCCGTCCTGGTGGCCGCATTGCTTTTCGTCCGATACTTGATTTTCAATCTGGAGCGCACAGGCGCCAGCTTCAATCATCTTTTTAGCGAGCAAATATGTTGCTTCTGCGTTACCGAAACCTGCATCAATATCAGCGATGATCGGTACGACATGCGTTTCAAAACTATTGATTTTATGCATGATTTCCTGCTCTTTTACAGGGTCGTTTGCTGAACGCGCAGCGTCAAGGGCGCGGAATAACATACCAAGTTCACGCGCGTCCGCTTGTTTCAGAAATGTATAAAGTTCTTCAATCAAGGCCGGTACAGATGTTTTTTCATGCATGGACTGGTCAGGTAGCGGCCCGAATTCAGAACGCAGGGCGGCAACCATCCAGCCAGATAAATAGAGATAGCGGCCTTTCAATGTTTCAAAATGTTTTTTGATTGAAATCATTTTTTGTTGGCCGATAAAGCCATGCCAGCAACCAAGTGACTGTGTATAGTTAGTTGGGTCCGCGTCATAAGCAGCCATATCTTCACGCATGATTTTTGCTGTATAGCGAGCAATATCAAGGCCGGTATGAAAGCGGTTTTGTGCGCGCATACGTGCAACAGCTTCTGCGTCGATACCATCCCAAGTACCAGAAAACCCTTTGATTAATTCTTGGGTTGCCAGAATTTGGCTTTGATAATCCATCGTATTAGGCTCATTTGTATCAGTGAAAATCTTATCGTAGGCCATCGAACTACTCCTCTAGGCAATTGACTGAATATCGGTACCGATATGTTTTGCCGATATGCTTTGATCGGCTTCGTGAACAAGATTTATGGAGTTTTTAAAAGATTTGCACTGGCAAAAGAGTAAGCTTGTAAATTCTTACAAAATATTGTGTAATGTTGTAAAGTTTGTAATATTTATTATGTAAGTGAAATACTATGGCAAATGAACGTAGCATATTTATGGGGCCAAGAATGCGTCGGTTACGCCGTGAGCTTGGCCTAACGCAAGCTGTAATGGCTGAGGATTTGAATGTTTCACCCTCTTATATCGCTTTAATTGAAACCAATCAGCGACCGGTTACAGCCTCCATGCTTTTAAAGCTGGCGGAGATTTACCGAATTGATATTGGCTCGCTTGCCAGAGGGGCAGGCGATGATTTTACAGCCCAAATGTCTGCTGCCTTTAAAGATTCGCTTTTTGCTGATCTGGATTTGTCGCCGCTGGAAATACAAGACTTTGGCAGCACATTCCCTGCAACCGCCGAGGCTGTTATGCGCCTATATACTGCATACCAAGAAGGCCAGTTGGCTTTGGCGGACCAGGGTGGTGGGGAGACTGTTGGCCCCGACCCGGTTGGTGAGGCCCGACGGTTTTTAGCCGCCCGTAAAAACTATTTTTCAGATATTGATAGTCGGGCAGAGCAATTATCAATTGAAATCACAAGGGTTGGTGGTTTTGAAAAGTATTTTCAAGACCAGCGCCTTAGGGTGCGTCATGTGCCTTCAGAGTTAATGACAGGCTTTTTAAGGCGATTTGAGCCCCATCGTAGAGAGATTTTATTGGATGAAACGCTTGATAGTGCTGGGGCTAATTTTCAATTAGCGCTCCAGACAATCTATATGGAAATGATAGATATTATAACGGATCAGTTAAACACTGGCAGTTTTGAAACTGGCGCAGGTGAAAAATTGACCCGTCGTGCGCTTGCAAACTATGCAGCAGGTGCCATTTTGATGCCGTATCAGGCTTTTGCGCGAGCGGCAGAAAATAAATATTATGATATTGAAGTTCTTGCACGGCAATTTGGTGTTAGTTTCGAGCAGGTTGCCCACCGATTGACCACCCTTCAAAAACCCGGTGAGGCAGGGGTTCCTTTCTTTTTTATCCGTCTTGACGCGGCAGGCAATGTATCAAAACGGTTAGACGGTGCCGGTTTTCCATTCGCTCGTCATGGTGGTTCTTGTCCTTTATGGGTCCTTCATAAGGCCTTTAGTCAACCACGGCAGGTCTTAACGCAGTGGGTTGAATTGCCTGACGGCGAACGCTTTTTTTCAATTGTACGTTCGGTTACCGCTGGTGGAGGAGGGTATGACCGCCCAAGTGTTGAGCGGGCTATTGCGCTTTGTTGTAGTTCTCAACATGCTCATAAGCTTATTTATGCGAAGGATAGTAACATCGCTGCTGTTGAACCGACGCCTATCGGCGTGACATGCAGATTGTGCCACCGGGCAGATTGTCTTGCGCGTGCAGAACCACCAATTGGGCGTTCGCTTTTGACTGAGGATTATCGCAGGCCCGCAACCCCGTTTGGCCTTGCAGACACATAATATCTGATCCTTGAATTTAAATTTCTATATTCAGCAATCACATCCGCACTAAGTAAGTGGAGATATTTTTAATGGGTGAGTTTTTGATGAATTATATCGCCCACCTTACGGGCTTCGTCTTCTGTATTATATATATGAAAGGATAGCCGAAGGGTATTGTTACGGCGGTCAAACTGTACATTATGATTCTTCAGGGCAGTTTCAATTGAATTTACCGTTGTGCTTGATCTTGTCAGGCAGATGGTGCCACCAACATGTTGACTGGTATATTCATCATATTCCAGAATGGTTTGGTGGGCGAAGGCGGCTTTTAAGGTTTGATTGTGTTTAAAAATTGCCTCAGCCCCTATTTCGTGGATAACATCAAGGCCGGCAAGTGCTGTTATAAAAGGGAGCACAGAGGGAGTGCCGCCCCAGAACCGATTAGCTGAACCAGCGTATTCGAAATGCTTTATCTCAAATTCAAATGGGTTTTGATGTGAAAACCATCCGACCATTTGAGGCTTTAGGGTTGGTAGTATATCAGGATCGATACACATGAAGCCTGCGCCAGAGCCACCACATAGCCATTTAAGGCACGAACCGATAATCGCACTTGAGTTCCAAAGGTGTGTGTCGATAGGCAGAATTCCAATGGATTGGGCAACATCTATAATGGAATACACATTCCGCTCGTTGCATAGGGCTGTGATTGGAGGAATATCTGTGCATACCCCCGTGTTTGAATAAACATGGGTAATGAGCGCAGCAAGGATATCATCGGATATATGGTCTCGCCAGACACTCGGGTCGTGCGCTGGGTATTTTGCATCAATAAATTTAAGATTGAAGCCGCTGTTTTTTAAAGCGTGAGCAACAAACCCCATAGAGGGAAACGCATGCTCGTGCATCAGGATTGTACGTTTGTTTTCTTTATAGGGCAGTGCTGTTAGAAATTTATAGAAGCCTTCGCTAACGTTATTCACAGGGCAGATATTCTGTGCCGCAGAATTTATGGTTGCGCTGATCGCTTCTTTAAAGTCTTGAATAACGCCTAGCCAATTATGCCAGCATTCACCGGTTTGTTGCCAAGGCTCCAATATTTTTTGCTGAATATATTGTTGTGTATGCCTAGGCTGACAGCCCGCTGAATGGCTCAGAAGATAGATACCTTCTGGCATATGAAAATGATCAGCAAAGTTCATATTAAGCGGACTTCTTGTCGTGAATGGTATCGCGTACTGTGCCGTATGAACCGCCCCAACGGTCAGTCATATCAGAGCGAACCTGCCAAAGTTCAGGAAAAAAGCTCTGTTTTGTGCCGTTTTGCAAGAGGTCAACAGAGCGGCCTTTCAGTGATTTGGATGCAATGCCGATGGAGCGCTTGATCAGGAAAAGATGATGCCAGCGGAATTTTTGAAACAGTTCATCAAATTCGATAAGCGCTTCGGCGATCATATAGGCGTCGCTATGATCATATTCACTGTCATAAATCGCTTCAACTGTCAGTTCGTTATCGTCCAAATATGTTTTTTTAAACACATTCCAAAGATCACTCGGCATTTTCAATAGGGTGCGAAACCCCGGCGACTCTTGCCCGCTACCGTTGCCAAGTTGCAACCGAACTGTCTGGTAATCCTTAGGTGACATGCTTTCCAGAAGGGCGAGTTGATTGATCATAAGGTGCATGATCTGGTGACAGCGGTTAAACAAAGTCAGGCTTCGGTTTGTTTTACCTTCTTTCATGTATTCGAGAATATCAACAAGCGTGTATCCCATTAATTTCATCCACAACTCTTCCACCTGATGAACAATCTGGAATTGAAGCTCTTCACCGTTGCACAAATCATCAAGATCAGTTTGGCATCCCAAAAGCTTGTCGCATTTCAGATAAACTCCGTAATCGAGCATTTCTGGTTTCTCGATCATTCGATAATATTTTTCACGGTACATGCTGAGCCTCCTGACACTGTATTCGTGAATATAGCCTTTGGAGATGCGAACATTATACTTTATTTACTGGAAATATTGGAAATATAAGAATTTTGTTCTATATATTTATATTATGACAAAACAAAATTTTGATAAGGTTGACCTTAAGATACTATCCTTACTTGAAAAGGATGGTCGTATATCGTTTGCTGCCCTTGGTGAGAAAACCGGGCTTAGTAAAACACCGTGCTGGTCGCGGGTGAAGGATCTGGAAGAGCGAAAGGTTATTGATCGCTACAGCGCGGTCATATCACCAGTGTCGCTTGGCCTGTCGGTGAGTGCGCTTGTGCATGTTGTTGTTGCTTTTGAGGCATATCAGGCATTTGAAGCTGCTATTCAGGCGCATCCTTCAATTTATAGCTGCCATGCGGTAACTGGCGAGTTTGATTATGTTTTGGAAGTTTACGCAGTGGATATGGAAGCACTTGATATATTGCTGCGGACTGACCTTCGGTGCCTGCCGGGTGTCGAGCGGTTCAGTACCAGTATTTCGATGCGCCGAATTAAAAGTTCGGCACCTTTTTCTGGTATGTTATAGAAAACCTTCCTACAAATATTATTAAAGCAGACCGGGGTGAGATTATGTTTGTACAATTGGTAATTGGCTCGATATTGATTGCCGTTACGGTAATTATACAAGCGTTCTTTTTCTATATTGCAGAGGTTGTTCTTGATAAAACGAGTGGTTGGATTCACAATAGAAAGCGGCACTTAAAGGCAGCTTTTTCATTAACAGTCGCAACACTATGGGTTATGGCAGCGCACAGTATTGGGGTGTGGATATGGGCCTTTGCTTTTCTGCAAATTGGTGTGTTTACGACACTTGAACCATCGCTGTATTTTTCTGTCGTGAGTTTCACAACACTTGGTTTTGGCGACGTGCTTTTGCCGACAGAATGGCGGTTGCTCGCAGGGCTGTGTGCTGCCAACGGTTTGTTGATTTTTGGTCTAAGCACTGCGTTTTTAGTTGAGTTTCTCAGAAACTTCTCGCAGGCAAGATACCAAACATTGGACGATGCAGATTAATTTTATGCTGCTATTCTTAAGGTGGATTTCTGTAGCATATTCGCTGTAATGAAACTATTGGCACCGTTCACCCATTCAATGAGGCAAGGATTGAAAAGCGAATAATATCGTTTTCTACCATGCTGCGTACAAACCAAAAGTCCGGCATAGCTGAGTTGTTTCAAAAGGTTTGAGGTTTTTGCTTCGCTTAATTCTGTGGCTTTGGAAATACGGCCAACATTTAATGGTCCGTTTTCAAGGGCTTTCAGGATTTTTAGGCGTCCGGGGTTGGACAGAGCCTGAAATAATTGTGCCTTTAAATCGATATGTTCAAGTGTATCCATTCTAACTCTCCACTGCGATATTGTTACCACCTCACCCCGGATGGAACATGATCCGAGACATGTAGAAGCCTCGAGCCGGAGGTGAGGTGGCAGTCCAGCCTTGAAAAGGCCAGATAAGTGGCTGCCATACTTGCAATGATATCGCTCAGGGAAGGTTTGAGATATCACTGTATGCGTAATGCATGGCAGCCTGGGGTGTTCTTGTCGTCAGGGCTATCATTGACCTTGTGCGAGCGAATAGCCCGGGATGCCATCAAAATTGTATAGATTCTCTGTTTTGATAACATCGACCTCTTCAGCCAGTAGAGTAGCCATTAATTGAGGTATACATCTGGGGTCGATGGACCTGTCATTGCTGCCCATAAAGCGGCAACGCCAGTGATCTGAGCAAAGCGTAGATGCCTCACCGTTAGGCCAAACCTTGACCCCTCGGTTTGATATCATTTTTAATGTTACTTCACCTGAACAGGCTCGGTTTAAACGATCTGCCAAATTAGTAACGTGCCCCGCGTGATGCACAAAAATATCGACGCCGTGAAGTGTTTTACTGTCACTTTTTTTGTCAGGGTATGCCACAAGCGGCAGGTGTGTTTGCGTACGTTTTGGTTCTATAGTTTTAAAGCCACGTGGCTCTTCTCCCAAACGCTTTATAACAGCGTCGGCAAATTCAGCGGTGCCAACGACACGCTCATTTAAATGGCTAACCTTTAGATCTGGCGTATGGATGCCATCATCTAATGTTTTGAGCCAGGCATTGTGCACTTTTGCTGCAACGTCATGCTGCCCGATATGATCCATCATCATGACACCAGCCAGAAGCAAGCCTGATGGGTTAGCAAGGTTCTTCCCTGCAATATCTGGGGCAGAGCCGTGGACAGCCTCGAACATAGCGCAGTCGTACCCTTTATTATAGGATGCGCCGATGCCAACCGAACCGCTTATTTCTGAGGCTATATCTGAGAGGATATCACCGTATAAGTTACCAGTAACAATGACGTCGAAATCGCCCGGGCGCGCTGCCAGCCTTGCGGTTCCAATATCGATGATCCAATGATCGCTATTTATCTCTGGATAGTCGCTTTTAACTTCATCGAATACTTTATGAAAAATACCATCTGTCAGCTTCATGATATTATCTTTGGAAAAACAACTGACTTTTTTCCGGCCGTGTGCGCGTGCATATTCAAATGCATATCTGATGATGCGCTCACAACCGCTTCTACTGACAAGTTTAAGGCATTGATACACTTCATCAGTTTGACGGTGTTCGATGCCGGCATAGAGGTCTTCTTCGTTTTCGCGTATTATTACCACATCCATATTTTGGTGAACGGATGGAACGATCGGAGAAAGCGAGTAGGAAGGGCGAACATTTGCAAACATGCTGAATGTTTTGCGCAAGGTTACGTTTAAACTTTTGTAACCGCCACCCTGCGGGGTTGTGATCGGGGCTTTGTACAACAAGCCTGTTGAGCGCACTATATTCATAGCGTCATTTGTAATGCCAGACGTAATACCTTTATGATATTCCTGCTCGCCAATCGCTATACGCCTGATTTCCAGTTTTGCACCTGCTGCCTCAAGTATACGAAGGCATGCATTCATTATTTCGGGGCCGATACCGTCACCCTCTGCAACGACAACAGGTGTTGGGTTACCATCATTCACAATGAGCCGCAGGTTCGAGAGGTCTTTTGGGTTCAGTTGTACATTCATTTTTTACTCCGATTCCAATTCGAAATTGGTCTAACAGGTAATGATTGATTTTTAAAATTGAAAATAGTATGAAAAAACATCAAAAAAATTGATGGATAAGTTATGAAGGTAAATCTCTCGCTGGAATTGGTGCGAACGTTTGTAACAGTTGTGGACTGTGGCAATATTACGAAGGCCTCAAAGCTTCTATTGCGGGGGCAATCAGCCATTTCAATGCAAATTAAACGGCTTGAAGAACTGCTGGATAAAAAACTGCTCACACGCTCAAAGATTGGTGTTGTAATGACGGGAGAGGGGGAGCGGTTTTTGCCAGATGCCCGTGAATTACTGCAGTTGAATGATAAAATTTACATGAAATACATGGATGACAGAGTAGCAGGAACAGTGCGGATCGGGGCGCCTGAGGATTTTGCCACTAGTCATTTACCCCGAATACTTTCCAATTTTTCAAATGCATATCCAAATGTTGCGTTGGAAGTCACATGTGAACTAACGATGCAGCTATTGGATGATTTTGATGCAGGTAAGCTTGATTTGGCGCTTGTTAAGCAAGATCCTGATGGTTCCCCGCTTGGAATGCAGGTATGGCGTGAACCTTTGGTATGGGTGTCGTCTGATAGTATGTCTATCGCTGGTATGTCGGTGGTGCCGCTTGCTTGTGCCCCTAACCCTTGTGTGTACAGAGAACGGGCAATTACCGGGCTTAAAAAGCTGGGCAGAGAATGGCGCGAAGCCTATATTTGTACATCACTTGCGGGTATTCATGCGGCTGTTCGTGCGGGATTGGGGGTAGGGGTTTTACCAAAGGAAATGGTGCCTGCTGATTTAAGGATCGTAAATACGGAAAAGGCTCAGTTACCCAGATTGAGGGCAACTGAAATGGGGTTGATCGAGTCAAAAGGCCTAAGTAAAGCAGCCGAAAGGTTACGAGAATATATTATCCAGGAACTCGAGCATAAGTAATAATAAACTATGCATTCGCTGAACGCTTATTGGGCGTAACGTAATAAAATTACTCAATTTATGGTTAATTTATGCCGTTCATAACTTATTAACTTTTTTTCTTTTCATAAATAACATCTTTGGTTGACCTTGAAGAGAAAAACGGGTCAATATAAATCACCCAATCATCAACTATTGTTATAACTATGTGGCTTTTGTTTCAGGTGGGAAAGAGCGAAACAAAAAATACGTACCACAAGTATACAATAGCGCGATGAGTATTTGTATTGGGATTAAGGGAGAAGTAAAAGTATGAAAAAGTTAAAATTCCTATTAGCGTCAAGCATCCTCGCAGCAAGTGCTGCAACTAGTAATGTAATTGCTCAAAACCCCGATGATTTAATTACAAGCTATCGTATTGAAACGAATGACTGCCTTGGTGGTGGTTGTGAAGATGTCAATTTGATGGACCGACAACAGTTGTTAAATTTTTTAGCTCAAGCAGCTAAAAGTGATGGCAACACGGCGGGCGAGACAGGCATCGTAGCTGGATCAACTAGCCGTAATGGTGTTGTTGGTGCACGTGTAGCACGCAGAGGCACACAGGTTATTTATTTAGATTTTACACCTGGGCCAGCAGTTGAAACACTTAATAATGCCGATGGCACAGTATTCTTTGCATTCAATTCACATAATTACACTCAGGAAGAACGAGATACAATTCAGGCTAATCTTGAACAAGATTATGCTGAGTTTAATTTCTCCTTCACACAGTCAGAGCCAACAGAAGGTGAATTTACTTCCTTGTTGATGCGTTGTAATTTGTTCGATACAGACCCGGATTTTCCGATTCCGACTGATCGTACAGCTTGCTTACAGTTGTCGGCTGCAGGTGGCCTTTCAACACTGTTTGGACAGGCAGAAGATATCGATTTCCGTAATCAAAACATGTCTGATAACGCATTCGTAGACGGTAATGTTTGGGAGTTTTTGATACAGTTTGATCCAGACGGTAGCCTGTTCACTGCATTCAGTGGTGTACCATTACCGACTGAAGTTGACGAAGCTGGTAACACTGTAGTCACTGCTGAAGCTATTGAAATCGTTAACCAAATTGTAGTCAATCAAGTTTCCAATACTGCTGCCCATGAGTTGGGCCATATTCTTGGCTTTAGACATCATGACAGCTTTGGTGCTCTCGGTGATGGTATTCCAACGTCAGGTAACCCAGAAGTTGGTAATTTCATTCCGGTATTTGACGGGCCAATTAATGCAACTGAGACATTTAATCATACAATGGCTTCTGGTGCGAGTACTGGTATTACTTTCCCATTAATTGCCCAAGGCGATCGTTTCCTTTCTGAACGTTCTGCTATTAAATTGTCTGTTGCAGAGCGTGGCCGCGTTGTTAATGAAACAGATTTGGATGAAGACCGTAAATTTGCTTTGAGAGGTTTGCGTGTTCCAAATACTATTTTGGTTGGTGAAAATGCTGACGCTAGTCGTATTGCAAACAGATCTACTGTGATTGCAGGCCGTATCGACGAGTTGGATGAAGTTGACCGCTATTTCTTTAACGCACCACGTGGTTTAACATTCATGAATGTTGATTTCACGTCGTTTGGTACTAACCGAATTGCTGATACCATGATCGGTGAGATGAGATTGTTCTTCGTAGAGGGCAATGGAAATCTTACTGAGATTGCTTTCAATGACCAAAATTTTGAAGGGTTCAACTCTTACCTCTTCGACATACAACTTCCTGAGCGTGGAACATATATGATCGAAGTGACAGGAACTGAAGAGGTTGTTGCTAACTTTGATCCTTCTACACCAGAACTGGAAACAATTTTCCTAACTGGTGTGAACGAAGGATTTAGAACAGGCGATTATGAGCTAATGGTTTACGTTGCTGGTGGTGCATTAGCAGCTCCAGTCGTAACGGCCTCAGCAGAGTAAAATCTTCTGTTATAATTGATTTGAATACCCCGGTTTTGCCGGGGTATTTTTTTTGCCTGTTTTTTATTATTTGGGCCATATTTGAAAAAGGAAACTGGTTGCTTTGATCTGTAGCTTAGATCAAAAAAGATGGCTAGATTAACGCATATTGATGCAGGCGCGGAGAGCGTTTTAGATATTATTGCAACCAATAAGGCCGGCAACAGGCATGATGATTTCCCAGCCCTCGTTATCACGCATCCGTAGCGTAGCTTGCTTCACAACAGCACCGCCTGAAAACCCTTTAGTTTGCTCAGCAATGAATGTTAATCGCATCTCCAGATTAGGGCCCGCGAAAGACTGTTCGCCTGCAATCCCAAGGTAAGATAGACCAGCAGCATTTGTGCGTGTCAATTTGGTCTGTGAACTGTCAAGGTTCATCAATGCATTTGATGTTTCGGTATCTGTATAGAAAACCAGTGTTCGTTCAGGCAGGCTAGCCCAAAGGAATAAAGCGCACCCTTTTTTAATAAGCGGTTGGGCAGGAAGCTCTCCAATACGACTGAATAATTCTAAATCAGCAGAAGTTGTCGGGGCTTTGGGCGCGTTTTTAGCTAACTCGTTTGATGTAACAGGGGTGTTAGTTGGCTGATTAGCTGGGGTTTGATTTAGGTTTGTACAAGCACTGGTTAAAACCGTAGTGGCAATCAACAGCTTTAGTATGTTGCGCTGCTTGGGTTTATGGAGATCACCTGTTTTCATTGCCACTTTCCGTTTTTCTGAAGTGTATATTTGGCACCATTTTTTTCAAAGCCTTGATACACTAACGCCAAGCTAAGAATTGGGTTTTCACTTTCGACTGTAATAGTGTTTGAATAAATCCCGTTTGGATACAGTGTATTTATAACAGAAACCTGATCGCCGTTTTCTTCACCTTTTAGGGTTATAATGAAATTGTTGTCTATACATTCGAGAGGGCCTTCAAGAGTGGGGCCTCGCCATTTTAAACTATCTTGTGATCTGACGAGTGCATCAGTGTGTGCTGTGCCGTCTACTGAAATACAAGCGCCTTCTTTTGTTAGTTCAAGGCGGTTTATATTCATTGAAAGAGTACCGATAATAGGTTCTGAAGGGTTCAATGCAGCTATGTTTATATCAACAAGGCTATCTGAAAAAACAGGGTTGGAAAATATACTAACGGCTGTATCCCCGCGGGCTTCTATTGCACGTGAGGTTAATGACCATTTGCCTGAGACTGAAAGTGCGGCAAGCGATAAGGGGTTAGCCTGAAAGCGAATAGAAGCCGCGCCAAAGGCAGTGGAAACATTTTCAGTATAGCCTTTCCAAACTGAGCCTTTAAAAGTTGCATTGCTATTTGATGGTTTAAGAATTGAGAATGGTAGTTTAACAAGAGTGAATACCAAAAAACACACAATAAACAATAGAGCTAAGCGCTTGAAAGTCATGCGTTTGCTCCGCTCTTGAGCAAAAGTTGCACCCGGATCAGGCCATTATTATCATTGTTCAGTGATGCTCTCGCAACGTAGATGCCATTTTGGTTCTGTAGCTCGATAATCCATGTATAAAATACTGGTGCCTCAACGCTATCAACCCATACATTCAGCCCGCTTGTTTGATCCGGTTGAAGCCGTGTAAGTGTTAACCCTAACTTTTGGGCGCTTCGGCTTATGACCTGTCTCATATCGACATCGGCAGTAAGGGGTTGGCGCGTGTCATTTTCTTTGATTTTTGTCGCTTCCAGCAGGGCGCTGTTTATTATTTGTGCGTCACTTATGGCCGCCTGATACTGATAATGCAGGTCGGTACGTTGTTGTTTTAGTGGCAGGTATAAAATAAAATATAAAAGAAACAAAAGTAACATGAGGCACATTACAGAAAGAAGCAAGCGTTCGCGCTCATCGCGGTCAAACCACCATTTTATGATATTGTTCATGATACGCGCTCCCTCACGGTAACATCGGCGACTATTCTGCCATCGATTTGCCGTGAGGCCCCTTCTGTTAGGCCAGCACCTCGGCGAACCATTGAATTTTTCAAGGTCTCTACATCACCGAACGATCCGGTATTAAGGCTGACGGATAATTCTCCTCGGCTCTCGTCATACCGCGTACTGATAATTGAGATGTCTTCATTTTCTTGAACGCTGTCGAACAGTATAGCGGAAAGTAAAATGAATCGATCCGTCGCATTTGTTTGGCTCGAGCGGATACGGGTGCGCACCTGATTAATACTGCTAACACCAGGAAACTCGCGCTTCATAGTTGCTTCTGTCTCTTGATCCAATCGAGCAATTGTCTGTGACAGTTGCCATGACTCGGTTGCATAATAGCCGATGAAGGCAAGAACTAGGGCGCTGAAAAATATTGCAGGCCTTTTCCATGTTAGCCAGATTTCCTGCATTGATTTGCGGCTGATGAAAGTACCCTGAAGCAGGTTGACTGGTTTGCCTGACGTGATGGCAGTACTATAACATAAGAAGAAATCAACAATCGATAGCGGGTCATGTTGCTCTGGCGTTTGTTCATTTGCCAGTGCAGGTTTCGTGCGGGCATAAATAGGTATTGGCCCGTTAATGTTTTTGAAAAAATCAGGGGCAATTAAATCAAACATATCCGCTTCAACGGAGGCAGCCATGCCTTCGTTTGAGATGATGATAAAGTTTCCGTCTGGCTTTTCATAGACCGTGGCTGTCTTGTTTTCGCGTAAGCAATCGATGTCAACGAAAGCACCAGATAAACTCATTTCGCTATCATTGATGGTGGATATCCAGCTATTCATAATATCTTGCGCAATAATAAAAACTGGGCGGGTATTGTTCTCGATTGCAGGACCTATTGCAAAATGAAGTGTTTCTGGTGGTGCGGATAAATCATCTTCAAAGATAAAAGGTGCTGCTGCCCGGGCTTGCGTTTCGGTTTTCGCTGGAATATCCGCATATTTTAGAGGGGCATCAAACCCGGAAAAAATGAGATAAAGGTCGATATTTATATAGGTTTTATAATGATCCAGAATTTCATTAACAGGTGAACAGTTATTATCGATAACTTGCTGGGCGACTGGGTCAATCAACGCCCAATTCACAACAAATGTTTCGTCATTGTCAGCAAAGATGATCAATTGTTTGTTCAAATCTCTTCTCCAAACTGACGCGAAACAACATATATCTTATCGTTTTTGCTCGCATCTATCAATGATGTCATTGTAACATAGGCATCGCCGTAATTAACGGTTGTTGTCAAGTTAAAGAAAGTGGTTTTTTCCTTAACCTGATCACGGGCACCCTGTTCGATTTCGATATCTTCAAATTCTTTTGTAGACCAGAATACTTCCATAGATTCAAACCCTTCAATCGGCCTGTTGTTTAATACTTCGGAAGCAGTTTTAGCTTTGAGAGCTGTGCCTACGAGCATTGATAGGAGAGGGGCTTGATCAGGCCTTAGAGTATTTATGTTTATCTCTGATAATGCAACCGCAGGCAGGGCACATACCCAAGGCTTTAAGGTTAGGTATGTCTCTAAGTCTATACCTTTGATAGACCGAAGTTCGCTGACATCTGCAATGAGAGTGTTTGGCGTGCGATATGCCGGTTCGCCGGCCGTGTATTCAAAATCTTCCGCGCCTCTTGAAACGGGGCGGCTATCGCTATCAATCCAGTCAGTAATGGCACCTATGATGGCTTCACTATTACCTTGCGCTATACCAGTAACCTCTAACAGTGTGCGTAGCTGTTTTTGTGCCTCAGTGTTTGCTTCATACTCAGAGTTGTCGTTTTTTTCAACCAAGCTATTGATGTTAAAACAATTTGATCCATCAGATAGTTGTGTAGCTATTGAGCCATTTTCGATCGGGAATACGCCGCCATTTGCTGCCCAGGGCTGTGCAAGCGTTGTTTTCTCTGGTGAAAGTTGCCGCGATTGTCCAATAACCCCAATAGCGAGTGTTTCTGCGCCCAATGCATACCAATTTGCCTGTGAAGTTAAAGAAACATTCGAGGCGCGTCTGATACCAAAGCGGATATCGTCAATCAATGAGACTGCTACAGCAGCCATAACAGCAACGATCAGTAATACTGTTATTAAAACTGCGCCGCGATCTTTGCTCTCTGTATTTTGTTGCATAGAGGGCGGTTTTTTGAATGGGCTCATGGTTTACCTCCTCCAACGATGAAAAGCTGACGGATAATCCCAAATTCTTCGCTGTTTAATGTTAAGGCGATTGCAGTTGGCAGGCGGGTATCATCGAATGCATCACCAAACCATTGGTTCTGCCATACGCCGTCCACTAGAAATTCAACATTCACTCCAATAATACCTGTCAATAAAACACGTTCATTGCTTGGGGTTTGTTCTGTTGGGTCGGGGCGTAATAAGGTTCTGCGAACAAGGTTTGAACCCGCCAGATAATATTCAACAGCCTGAAGGTTTGACCGGGCGCTAATACCTGCCGGGTTTAACCAGCCACGCTTTACAAATTTAAGAAAAGGTTCCTCAGGGAAATTTTGTATGCCGTTAAAGCCAATATTATCATAGGTGCCAAAAGCATCCCGGGTTGGCCTAATAACGCTTTGAAGAAGGTCTAATTTAAGTGTTGCTCTTGCAAGGTGGAGCGATGTTAAAATTTCTGAGCGCTCTTCTATCGCTTCTTTACTTTGAAGGGTGCTCGACAAGGCTACTGTACTTGCGCTTGCAATTATCGCAAAAATAAAAAGGGCGACAAGGACTTCAACAAGTGTGAAGCCTGCGGCAGAATAGTTATTTTTTTTTGATACAACAGCCATTAATTTGCTTTCCTGAGGGCTGTAAAGCTTTGTAATGCCTGCTCACCATTTCTGATATAGATATTAACGGTGACACGGTGAATGTTCGGGCTGGTTGTTTCTATGATTTGACGGCGCCAGTCAAACTCGCGGCCAGCAAAGCTTAATTGCCCGCTTGTAAAGCCAACAGCTATATTTGTAGGCGAGGTAATGGTTTCAACAAGAATATTCTCTGCGGCTATTTCGGCAATTGCCCGCTCTTCCAATATGGTTATGGTTCGAATATTCTCATTTTGTGCCGTTATAAGAGCAACGACAGCAATTGAAAAAATGGCGAGCGCCACCATAACTTCAATCAGTGTAAAGCCTGCATCATTATTTGTCGGCTTGCGTGTACGAAGCCCTGTAAAGTTTTGTATATTTTTTGAACTTACTTTCATTAAAATTTGGCTCCGCTGGCCCGTGAAATATGGCCGTTTGCTTGCACCAGAATGGTTTGTTCTGATCGCGGGCTGCTGAAAGTAAGGTTGAAATTTTGTGTTTCGCCGCTTGGCAGAAAAAAGACGCTGGGAATGATTTGGCCTTCGGACGTAACATTACGTCTCGGGAGCGCTACTTTTTCACCTTCATATCGGAAGTTTAATTTACTGCTGTCCGGCCATTGTAACTTATCTGATAAGCCTGCCGGGGCATAGGGTGCCCATTGTTGGTTAATACGGCGAATGAAGGCATATCCATCTTGGTCAAATGACAGGCCAATAACACTGCCAGTTAAAATAGCTTCTTGGGCGGCCAATTGAAATCTGGCTGCGATGATATCAGTTTCGTCACTGAGTGATTTACTATTTGGCGGTAAATTAAGCGCAACAACGCTAGCCATCAATCCAATGATAACAATAACAACCAACAGCTCAATCAGGGTAAAACCAGCATCATACCAGTTTTTCCCCAGAGCATTTTGGTTGCATGAGCCGTTATTGTGTTTGCCAGTTACCCACATCGGCATTCAGCCCTTCACCGCCTAATCTGCCATCAGCACCGAGTGAGAAAATATCAAATGTGCTGTTCTCGCCTGGATAACTATATTGATACGGGTTGCCCCAAGGGTCTGGTGGCAAGCGGCGGATATATCCGTCTGGGCGGTAGCGTTCTGGTCTTGTCAGGCCATCGGGTCTGGTGACAAGCGCTTCTAGGCCTTGATCGGTGCTTGGATAAACCAGATTGTCGAGTTTATAGAGATCAATAGCTTGTTCAAGCGTTGCGATGTCGCCGCGCGCTTTGGTAATGCTGGCTGTGTCCGTACTTGGCAGTACATTGATAACGACAACTGTTGCCAATAAGCCAATAATGACAATAACAACCATCAGTTCCACAAGGGTAAAGCCGTCTTCATTTCGTGCATCCATTTCAAATGCAGCGAGGCTGGCTGGCTTTTTAATTCTTTTTTTCAACCTTTTGATCATAACCATATACTCCTTGGTTGATATCATTCCCAGTTATCCAACAATTATCAACCTATAAACCTAATTTATAAACCTGCAAGTGTATTAAGCTGTAAGATCGGTAAAAGTATCGACAAAACGATCACTGCTACAATGCCACCCATCATAATGATGATCATTGGCTCAAGCAAGGAGAGTGCTGCCGATGTGAAACTCTCAAATTCATTTTCCAGATAGTCCGCAGATTTACCGAGTAACTCTTCCAGTTTGCCGCTGTTTTCACCTGCTGCTGCCATATAGGCAACCATTGGGGGAAAACCTGTTGTTCTTTTAAGTGCCGCTGACAAGCTCGCGCCTTCTTCGACCATTATAATGACTTTATCAATAGCATCCTGTAATACCGTGTTGCTAACTGTTTTTTGTGCCGCCCGAAGGCCGCTTAAAACAGGAACACCGCTTGATATAAGGGTGCTTAGGGTACGGGCAAGCCGTGCAGCATTTAACCCGCGCACAAGTTTGCCAATGATTGGTAACCCCAAAATAAACTGATCGACTTTCTTTCTAAAGGATCGTGTTTTCAAGGCACGAATGAACGCAATGATCCCAAAAATTATACCAATCAGAATAAACAAGCCAAAATTTTGAATGAATTCAGAAATACTGATCATGGCACGTGTTAGAAATGGCAAGGCGCGCCCCATACTGTCAAACTGTTCGACAACTTTTGGAACAACAAATGTCATTAGGGCGATAATAACCCCAACGGCAACCAACGATAGTGCCGCTGGATAGATAAGAGCTGTTTGGACTTTGGCGCGAACAGCTTGGGCACGTTCCATATGATCAGCAAGGCGATTAAGTACCGCTGACAAGCTACCTGAGTTTTCACCGGCGGCCACCATTGCACAGTATAACTGATCAAAGCTTTTATTATGCTGCGCCATAGCTTCTGACAATTTATGCCCTTCAATAATGTTAGAGCGAACCGCAAGAATAATACGCTTTAATGCTGGCTTTTCTGCTTGCAGGGCGATCGTGTTAAGCGCTTCTTCGATCGGGGCACTAGCGCCAACCATTGTGGCGAGTTGGCGCGTAAATAATGTTACATCCTTGTGGGATAGTTTACCATTATTACCACCACCAAAACTGATGTCTCTGGAAAGTCCTTTTTTTTCCGCGGCTAATTCCAGACGGGTAGGGACCAGGTTTTTCGCTCTTAAATCCTTGCGTGCGTTACGCGCATTTTCGGATGAGATTGTCCCTTTTTGGGTGCGCCCGTTTGTATCCAGTGCTTCATATTCAAATGCTGGCATAGTCTTCTCGCTCAGCTTTACAAACGCGCAGCACTTCTTCAACGGTTGTTGTGCCAAGAAGAACCTGAGAGAAGCCGTTTTCGGCTAATGTATCTGCTGACTTAAAGGCATGATCTGCAATCACTTGTTCGCGTGCATCATCATGGATTAACTCTTGCAGCGGGCCATCAACAACGATCAACTCGTATAACCCCACACGCCCTTGATAACCTGTATTGTTGCAGTGTTCGCAGCCATTAGCTTTATGAATGGTCAAAGGAGCATCAGTCTTTTGCCCTAAAAGCTTTCGTGTGCCTGTATCTGCTTCAATGGGCGTTTTACAGTGGGTACAAAGCCTGCGAACCAGGCGCTGTGCTAAAATAGCTTTAACAGTGCTTGCAAGCAGGAATGGCTCCACCCCCATATCGCGTAGCCGTGTTATCGCACTGACCGCACTGTTTGTGTGAACCGTAGATAGAACGAGGTGGCCAGTTAAGCTGGCTTGAACAGCAATTTCGGCTGTTTCAACATCTCGTATTTCACCAACCATCACAACGTCCGGGTCTTGACGCAGCATCGCTCGCAAGCCTGCGGCGAATGTCATTCCAACTTTGGCATTTACCTGTGTTTGACCAACCCCTTCAAGGGCGTATTCTACAGGGTCTTCTACTGTTAAGATGTTGCGGGTTTTGTCATTTAACAGCGACAGGCCAGCATAAAGTGTCGTTGTTTTACCAGAGCCGGTAGGGCCGGTTACGAGAATGATACCGTTTGGCTCTTTAATGACTTCTTCAAACCGGGCACGGGTTTTCTTTTCCATGCCTAAGTCTGAAATATCAAAATGAGCCTGATCACGGTCTAAAAGGCGGAGCACAACCCTTTCCCCATGTCTGGAAGGCAAGGTTGAAACCCTTACATCGATAGCTTTGCCGCCAATTGTTAGAGAAATCCGGCCATCTTGTGGGATACGTTTCTCGGCAATATCAAGCCGGGCCATCACTTTTATGCGTGAAACCAGTAAAGGGGCTAACTTCACAGGAAGGCTTAAGGTTTCTTTTAAAACTCCGTCGATCCTAAGTCGCACAGATAATCCGGTTTCATATGGTTCGACATGGATATCAGACCCCCGGTTTTTTACTGCTTCTGCGATTAAGCCGTTGATTAGCTTAATTACCGGGGCATCGTCGTCGCTATCAAGCAAGTCTGCGGTTTGGGGAATGTCATCAACAAGGCTGTCGAGGTTTTCTGATTGCCCTAGATCATCCGCAAGTTTTCCAGAAGCAATACCATCAACAGCATAAATGCTTGAAAGCTGTTTATCAAATTCCGTATCGTTAAGGTGCTGAATTTTAAAAGGTGCGCGGGTCGCACGTCTGACTTCGATTAATAAGTCTGGGTTAATATCACCTTTTGAAGCGACTATCACACCAGTTTCTTCCCGAATGGCAATAAAACCGTGGGCCTTGGCAAAACTATAGCTCAAAATCGGCAAGTTTGTCGCTTGTGTTTCGGTATCAGGTGTTTGAATGTTATCACTTTCTGGCATGGCTTGCTTATTGATTATTATTGTCGAGTTGGTTGTTGTTCTCTTGTGGGATTTCACCGCCAATAACATCCCGGACGATAACGTCAATGCTGGCCTCTCCATCTTCGTCGTCTGCCCATTCGAGTTGCTGCTGGCGAGTATATAGATATTTACGACGGGTTGCATCTCTGGCGTCTGATCCATCTCTTAAAATAGTTGGCCGGATGAATACCATCAGATTGGTTTTGTCTACAGTTCTTCGTTCGCTTTTAAACAGATTGCCGAGGATAGGGATGTCGCCCAACAGAGGAATTTTACTTAAAGTAATATTTTCATCTTGTTGAATAAGTCCTCCTAATACAATAATTTCTCCGTCTTCTGCTAATACCGTTGTTTGAATTTGGCTTTTATTTGTAATGAAGTCTGAACCACCTGGGCCGACAGTATCGTCAACGCTTGATACTTCTTGATTGATTTGCAAGCGAATTTGGTCACCCACATTAATCTGCGGAGTAATATCAAGCTGTATGCCAACTTCTTGCCTGTTAACTGTTCTGAACGGGTTTGAGTTATTATCGCCGAGAACTTCACCGCTGGTCACAGGGATTTCTTGCCCAACTATTAAGCTAGCAGGCTGATTATTCAGTGTTGTCAGAAAGGGCGTTGATAGAATGTTTGAACTTATATCTTGTTGTAGAGCGTTTAAAATAACCCCAAAGATAGTGCCGCCTGACTCTCCGGCAAACCCACCGGCAAACCCATTTAACCCTACGATAGAATTAATCGCCGATGCTGCCAGACCTCCGGCCTGTTCAGCAAATGGACTATCATCATCAATAAGGAGCGCACCGGTTGTTGCTAAAATATTTGGTGCGGTTGTTGAAAAATTAGTCGCGCTAAAAGGTATGTTGCTGCCGTCGCCGCCAGAAAGTACATATTGTACGCCTAGTTCTTTCGCAGCCTCATCCGAAATATCAACAATGATTGCTTCGATAATTACCTGTGACCGTTGAACATCCAGTTTTCGGATGACATCAGCTAATGATTTTTGCATATCAGGGCTTGCGCTGATGATAAGGGCATTTGTGCCTTTATCAAATGATATAGTCGCCTTTGATGGACCGCCGCCGCCTGCAAGTGCCGGTGTGAGGCCACCAGCATCTTGAGATGCCCCTATACCCGCAGAACCGCCTGAGCCAGACGAAGACCCCGATATTGAGCGACTGATTTGTTCTAGTGTTGGTACGATTTCTTCAACATCAGCATGTTTTAAGTATATAACCTCTATATTACCTTTGGTGGCGCTTCTGCTATCCAAATCTGCAATTATCGGCACCAGGCCATCGATGACATCCTGATCACCTTTTAAGATGAGGGTGTTGCTGCTAAGAACAGGAATAATTTTGAGTGAGGTATTGCTGGTTTCTTCACTAACACCGGATGAACGAAGAGCTGCTATCGTTTCCGACATTTCTTCTGTTGAAGTGTTTACAAGCGAAATAAGTTTGGTTGTTGCCGTATCTTTGTCGATAGATTTAATTAGCTTTCTAATTCGTTCCATGTTTCCGGCATAATCAACGACAACAAGAAAATTATTGGAACGATGGGCAATTGCACGGCCTAATCTATGAATAATAGGCTTTACAGTATTTAATGCCGTAATCGCATCAACATTATTTATTCTGAAAACTTCGGTAACAAGCTGATCATCGGGTAAATTAGTGCCGAAGGCTGTGCGGTCTGTAATCGCTGCTTCGTCAGGAACAATTTTATAAGCCCCCCCTTTAGTCGGTACAGCGCTAAAGCCGTATACTCTAAGGGCAGAGAGGAACATATCAAAGATATCAGCCGATGGAATAGGTTCTCTCGATATGATCGTAATCTTCCCTTGTACGCGAGGGTCAAGGATAAATGTTTTTCCTGTCATCATCGATATATCATCGATCATTGCACGAATATTAGCATCTCGGAAATTTAGAATCTGATCTTGTGCGACGGCGTTTTCTATGAACGAAACTCGGTTATAATTCGGCGTTGCAGCAATAACTCCTGCAAGGGCGATGGCAGATAAACTATATTTGAGCATTTGTTTCATGGAAGATTACTTCTCATTGTGTCGCCAGGTAATCAAAGGTTAATTCCTTGAGTTTACCATCTCGTTCTATTCGAATTTTGAAATTACTTGAATTGCCAATTTCTTCGACTAATTCGGCCATTGTTTCCAGTGTTCTGAACGGTGTGTTGTTTATAGACAGGAATACATCATTGGGTTTCAAACCTAGAGCAAGCAGGTCCACTTGGTTACTATCTGCACTAATGATCCAACCATCAATAAGCCGACCCCGTTTTCTGGGTTGCATTCTTGCTGAAGCAACAAATGCTTCAATTTGACTTTTACGTACGCTGCCACCATTTTCCTTCGCGAGAGTAGGTAACGTATTTTGTGAACTATGGGATGCCGCGCTTCGTAAGCTGGACTGAACAGTTTCAGGGTCAACGCCGTCTAAATATAGACTTTCACGTAAACCGGCTCTCATAATTTCAACATGGGTCGCATAAATGGCAGTTAACTCTACTCCGTCAATAATTTCATCATTAATAGTGAAAACATATTCTTTCTGATCTGGCGTTCGAATAATTGCGCTTCCGTTTGTTTTATTATCCAAACTATGGCGTACACCAAATAATTTCAGATCCAGGCTGGTTTCCGGAGCCAACGTTTGCTCGACGGCGACTGGAGCACTATTAATAGTTCTATTGAAGGGGTCAAACTGAGTAAGAATATCAAAATTATCATTAAGGCTGCGGGCTGTTTGTGTTTTTGCAGCTAATGTGTTTGTCGGAGTTTCCGGTAAAGGGATATCGCCGAGAAATAATAACCAAAAGAAAGATGCGGCAAACCATGCAAGGGCTATAACAAGTATGGTTTCAATAAGTGCAACCATAAGCTTTAGCGGGGCAGTTGGTTTTAACGATGTTAAACTAAAGCTTTGCATCTAATCATTTTCTTCCATTGAGCGAGGCACCTACATCAATGTAATATCATATTGCTTGCTCAATACTCTATACAAACCAAACACTTGTTATTCGGCTAAAATACCCTTTTGTCAAGAAGCAGACGCTTTTAAGATGTGGTTTTTGAAGTGTTAGGGCTTTCTCCTGTTATCGAAAAAGAGGGGTTGCATTGTTGCAGCGCCCCTCTATCAAAAGATTATTTCCTAGAATGAATATTTGAAACCAAGTTGAAAACTGCGACCAATGTCATATTGAAGGGATGTAAATTCTGCATCGGACTGCGTATCTTCAACCGTTAGTAGGAAGTCATCATTCAGGAGGTTACTTGCAGTGAAAGTTACTTCAAGAATATTTCCTCCGACTTCAAATTCCCGACCATAGATGAAGCGAAGATCGTAAAAGTCGTCCTCGATCACATCGGGAACGCCCGCAAGGCCAACATCAAAGATGCGGTTCCCTGTAAAATTGAAGAATAACCCTGCTTTTTCGCCATTTTCAAAGTCTTCAAAACCAAATTGAATGTTTGCAAGAAAGTCTGATTGCCCCTGAAGTCGTCGGGTACTGTTGGTTAACTGATCGCTATTGTTCGGATCGATTGTGATTTCAGAATCAATATAAGTTGCGTTGGCTTTAAAGAAAAAATCACGTTCACCGAGCCAGTTCCAGCCAAACCAATCCTGAAGAAATAAATCTTTCTCAAATTCGCCTTCGATACCCAAAACCTGAGCCGAGTCAGCATTGACGAAAGAACGTAGAGGTGTGTTACCAATTAGAGTGAATGACCGTTCAATCGGGTTGGAAAGCTCTTTGTAGAACACACCGAGTGTTGCGCTTTCGCCGCTTTCGAAATAATGCTCGATCCGGGCGTCAAAGTTATCGATCGACGTCGGTACAAGGTCTTGGTTACCAACAGTTTGGAGGCCTGTGATGGTATCAATAAAGTTAGCGGTTGAAAGCTCGCGCAGGTCAGGGCGCGCCAATGTGCGTGAATAGGCAAGACGCAATTGGTAGTTTTCAACGAATTCCCACGTTGCCGTTGCTGACGGTAAGAAACGATTGATATTTTGCTCGACAACAACAGGTTCACCGCTGATGCGGGTAAAAGATGATGTCAACTGATCAGAACTTTCATAGCGTGTACCAAACGCAAGGCGCAGGGTAGGGCTAATTTCAACATCAAACTGTATATAGGCTTGAATATTATCAAACTCTGCTGAAAAGTTATCAGAGGGGTCGGTAAATTCTTCGAGTTCAAATTGCCCCGGGCCAACATTTGCCGGGCCAAAAATAATTTCTGGAATAAACGCCAGTAACTCTTGATTTACACCGGCTGGTGCATCGAACTGGAAACGCAGAAACTGGGAATCACGCGAGCGATCAAGATATGTGAAACCAGCTTTTATATCAACGGCTCTTTCGCCGAGCAAAATAGGTTGAACGATATCAAAACCGACTTCATACGTTTGGTCATCGAGTTCACCGAAAGATGTTAAGTTACTATCAGGCCCTGTTGAAAGTTCGAATGCCTGGGCGATGTTTTCATCAAAATCAAATGTTGTTTCGTTCCGAAGTGGGGCATCACGGTCTGCTCGCTTATAAGAAAGGCGCCAGTTGATTTCAGCCGGTTGGTTATCGCCGCCCAAAATGCCAATAATATGTTCGCCGGATAGCTGATTTGACCAGATTTGGCTTTCTACAAAGTCAAGGCGCGTAAAGGTACTGAGCGTGCCGGGGTCAGCACGAAATGACCCTGTTTCGATCAATACTTCTTTCACCGACTTTCTAAGAAGGATCGATGTTGCTTTGATCGAATTATCGGGGTCAAACTCGATACCACCAGAGAGAATGGCATTTAGATCAACAGTAAATTCTGTATTACGCCGACCACAAGTTTCCGCGACAGAGTCAAAATCGCTGGATGTCTGGCAGAATTCAGGTGCGATTTGGCCATCAATATTGATACCTGCATTTGTGACAGTAAATTCGTTTCTAACACCGTCTTTATTGGCGAAGTCAGTATCGTAATCGAGGGCAAAGATAAACCCGGCGTCAAAACTATCAAATTCATAACGGTTACCGAAGGCGAAATTAACACCAACATTTGGCCCGTTTGGCTCAAGGTCTGCTGAGTAAACCAAGGGCAGGCTCTCACCCGCTGCTTCAAGTTGATCCGGCGATAGGCCTTCAAGAAGAGGATTGGCTGCAAGAATATCAGGTAACTGGCGGAAACCGCCGGGAAACCCGAAAGCTTCACCGAAGTTACCATCATAACTCAAGCCGTCTTCAAAGGTACTAACGGTATTATATTCCGCTGACACACCTATGTTGAAGAATGGTTCGTCAGGGACGGCTTTTGAGCGAAGGTCAATGACACCGCCTGCAAACTCACCAGGATATTGTGGTGAATATGTTTTTTGTACCAAGACACTTTCGATAATGGCGGTTGGAAACAGGTCCAATGGAACCGCGCGGCGAAGAGGGTCTGGACTTGGAAGCTGTGAACCGTCCAATAGTGTACTTGAATAACGCTCATTCAAACCACGGACAAAAGGTATACCTTCGTTTCCGAGTGAAATGCCTGGAAGACGAGTTAAGGCAACTGCTATGTTACTGTCGCCAGTGCGCTGGAATTCTGTTGCATCCAGCACATTTGCGATTTCAGATGTTGACCGTTTCTCATCCGGTATAAATTGACCAAGGACCTGGATTTCTTCAATGGGTCCGTCGTCTTCCTGGGTATCATCTTCTTGTGCAAAAACTTGTGCAGGAAGCACAAGTACAGTGGAGGCAAGAAGCATGCTTTTGAATGATAGATTTGTGGGTTTCATAGGAACCACCGTTGTTATTGTAAATTGATATGGTAGCGCCGCGATGAGTAATAAACTTATCGCGGCGAATTTTAATGGTCTTAGTTACCCAAGAAGATTGTCCAACCTGCTGTCCAATCGAGTGCACCGTCACCAGGTACAGCACCGATTGATGTTACAGGATCAAAGAAGCTGTCGATTGCGTTTACGTTAACGACAGATACTGCGTTTTCGTTTGCGCCATTGATGAAAGAAACGCCGCCAGTTGCACGGGCAACCAGAGATGTTGGGCCAGCATTGTTGTTTGGTTGATTATCAAAGAATACCTGAGTGTCAAACGGATCACCGTCCTCTACTTCGATCGGATCTGCGCAACCAAATAGTGTTGATTCGATTGTTAGATCGCCTGAAAGATTGTCAGGTGTTCCGGCAACTGCGAATGTTGTAGCACTATCAATATCATAACAAGCGTCAGGCCAGTTGGTTGCAACTGTGTTCCAGAGGCGAAGGCCTGTGCCGCGGCGTGGCAGAACTGCCGTGTCGCCAACACTTGCGCCAATCAGGGTCACATTTGAGACTTGTGGCAGCGCGCGCGGTGTCGCGTCTTCTGCGCCTTCACGGTTGTCACCTTCAAACCCGCGGTCTGAGTTAGACTGGTTTTCGTTCTGAACGATAAGAAGGTGTTGCACTCTCCCGCGCCAACCAAATGTCCAATCCATACTGTCATCGTCAGCGCCTGTAATCACAACATGTTTGGCGTCAACTGTACCGCCAAAGAACTCGATACCATCATCAGCACCGTTATGAATTTGAAGGAAGTCAACTTCAGTGCCACGACCAACGCCCTGGAATGCGATACCATTCAATTCGTCAGTCGAGGTGAGAGGGTTTCCTGCAAATTCCACACGTGTGAAGAATAGTTGGCCACTGTCGTCATTATCATCGTTACCGCCGTACAGACCACTGTCGCCTTCGCCTTCTGCTTCACAGACACCACTATCACACGTGTTTATTGTTGCACGGCCGTTGATTACAAGGCCGCCCCACAAGGATGTATCTGTCGCAACATTTCTTGTTTCAGGGTCGAGCGCGGTGAATACAACGGGTGCTGTATTTGTACCGTTAGTGCGAAGCTGAGAACCACGGCTTACGATAAGAAGTGATTGCTGAGTTTCGCCTTGAACGGTAACGCCAGAGTCGATTGTAAGTGTTGCTGTTTCTGCACTTGCGATAGGATTAGCTGCATCTGGGCCAGCGTCTTCACCAATCACGACTGCACCGCGAAGGAAATACTCAAGCCCGGCAACAAGGCGTGTGTCTTCAGTGATTGTGCCTTCAAGCACACAACCATCAGCTATGGGCGTTGTTGTAGACGGACATACCGGTGTGGAATTAAGGCCAAATGACCAGCCAAGTGTCCAGTTGTCGGATGGGTCATCGCTTGGAATAGCGCCTATATGATCAACACTATCGAAGAAACTATTGATCGTGCTCACATCAACGGCTGGAACGGCGGCTTCTGCTGTACCGTTTATGAAGTTTGCAAGGGTAGACGGTCCAAAAACATTGTTGCTCTGATTTTGAATGAATGTTTCAAGAAGGAATGGGTCGCCGTCTTCGTCATCGGTTGGATCATTACAGTCAAACAACGTCGATTGTACGGTAAGGTCACCAGAGAGGTTGTCGGGTGTTCCTGCAACAGCGAATGTACTATTGCTATCAATATCAAAACATGCGTCAGGAAAGCCGGTTACAACAGCGTTAAAGATATTTGCTCCTGTACCACGGCGTAGCAAGATACCTGTGTCACCAACGTCTGTTCCAACAAAGGTTAAGTTGGATAAGACGGGCTGTGCACGTGGTGTACTGTCTTCAGCGCCTTCGCGGTTGTCAGCTTCGATGCCGCGGTCAGAATTTGATTGATTTGGGTTTTGAACGACAAGAGCGAATTGAAGATTACCGCGCCACCCGAACGTCCAGTCGATGCTGTCATCATCAGAACCTGTGATAATAAGGTGACGAACATTCACTGTGCCGCCGAAGAATTCAACGCCGTCGTCTGCGCCGTTGTGGACTTGAAGAAAATCAACAAGTGTTCCACTGCCAACGCCTTGAAACGCGATGCCATTTAATTCGTCTGTTGATGTAATCGGATTGCCCGCAAAAAGCACACGAACATATTCAAGAACGCCGCTGCTGTCCGCATCGTTGTTACCGCCGTACTGGCCACTATCGCCTTCACCCTCTGCTTCACAGATACCACTGTCACATGTGTTTAGTGTTGCCTGACCATTGATAATCAAGCCACCCCATTCGGATGTGAAGGGTTGCTCAAGGATCGGACCGTCAAATGCCGGGCGCGAGTTCAGCCCTAAATCTGCACCAAAGCCAAGATCGAGTGCAGATGTAAAGGTTATTGGGTTGTTTACATCACCATCAGCAATCAGTTGTGAACCTCTGGCAACAATCAGGACGTCTTGTGCGGTAGCGCCGTAGATTGTTACACCGGGTTCAATTGTAAGTATTGCTGGATCAGCACCGGGGGCATTACCCTCAGGGCCTGCGTCTATCCCGATGCGTACACTACCGTTCAATTGATATGTAATACCAGCAGTTAATGTTATGTTTTCTGTAATTGTACCGGATAGTTGGCATTGTTCATTTGTGCCAACCGTGATTGCGGTTGTGCCGGTCGGGCATGTAACGCTCGTTCCTCCGCCGCCACCTGTTCCGCCGCCTGTACCCCCACCTGTACTGCCGCCGCCAGTGCCGCCACCTGTACCAGTGCCCGGGTTAGGGCCTGTTGTGCCTGGTGATGCGATTTCAGTAGAACTGTCACCGCACGCAACAAGTGCAAGCGCTGTTGTTGCTGCAAGCAATGTGGTTTTGAAAGAATTAAAGGTCATAACATTCCCCGAATAAAGAGTATAAGATTTATTCTTTAACTTCGTGCTGGATAATTACCCCGGATAATTACCCCCGGACAATTACCTTAGATAATTATACTGGATAGTTACCTCAGCATTTGAGACATGCTGTTAGGCAAGAAATGTTACAGTTTTTTAATATTGGTTGCTGGTAATTTATGTTTAAAGAAAATGTCACATAACTGTAATCGTTAACAGCCTTTAACCTTATTTTATTTCAATAATGACTTAAAATGCGACATATTTGCTTGACCAAACAGTCCAGAATCCAATGCAGAGATAGGGGCCGAAGGGAATAGCTGTCCTTGAGTCGAGTTTTTTGCCGAAAAATGATTGAATTGTTACAATGAGAAGCGCTGAAACTGATGCGGTTAGCAAGACGAACGGCAATCCTTGCCAGCCAAGCCATGCGCCTGCTGCCGCTAAAAATTTAGCATCGCCTAATCCGATAGCTTCAATATTTCGGCGCTTTAGGTAATAAGCTCTTAATACCCAAATTACGGCATATCCGACTATTGCACCGTAAATATAGTCAAAAGGCGCGATAGTGCGGGCGATGACGAGATGCCATAGCAGCCCTGCTGCCATTAAGGGCAAGGTTGCATGGTTTGGCAGGCGAAACATTTGAAGGTCGATCAGTGTTAGGTATGTCAAAACATAAAGAATGAAAATACTAACGATAATTATAGGAAACGGGGCAGACAGGAAAATGGGCACTAATAATAGGGTGGCTATTATTGTTCCCCAAATACCGTGCTTCAATGTTGGCATTGGCTTTGCCCCTTTATCTTTCGCTGAATGTTATAGGCCCTGAATATTACGGGCCCTGAATATTACAGGTCCTGAATGCAACAGGCGATGTTCATTATGTCATTCGAACGACTTGTAACACTTGCACCAATTAAGCGGCAAGGTTAGGTTGCTATATATGTATATATTTGCTTGCATTTGAATTGGAGATCACCGTGCTGAAAGCGCAAATTGTTCCCGTGACCAGTTTTTCACAAAATTGTAGTATTATTTGGTGTAGTGAAACCATGGAAGCAGCCTTTGTTGATCCGGGCGGCGATGTGAATAAATTACTGGAAACTAGCGAAAAGCTGGGTGTGAATATCATCAAAATTTTCCTGACACATGGGCACCTTGATCATGCCGGCGGGGCTGCTGACCTGAAGGAGAAATTTGATTTGCCAATCATTGGGCCGCATGTTGATGATCTTTTCTGGTTGGACGGTATTGAAGAGCAGGCGGCGCAGTATGGGATGTCTGGCCTTCGGTGCTGTGTGCCTGATGAATGGCTGAATGACGGTGACACGGTAACGCTGGGTAATTTATCGCTTGATGTTATTCATTGCCCTGGCCACACGCCCGGTCATGTTGTTTTTTATGAGAAGAATACCAATGTCGCTTTTGTTGGTGATGTATTGTTCAAAGGATCGATCGGCAGAACTGATTTTCCTAAAGGGAATTTCAATGACCTTGTTAGTGCGATCACCAAGAAACTCTGGCCGCTTGGTAATGAAGTTACTTTCGTGCCAGGTCATGGCCCGCTTTCTACATTTGGGGCGGAACGTGAAAGCAACCCATTTGTGGGTGATCAAGTGCTTGCAAAGGCTTAAATTATTATCGAACTGTGGCTGGTTTAAGGGTTACTGCAATGCCTTAAGGTGTTTCTAACTTTAGGCTATGTCACTTCTTTTGTTATTCATACTCATACTCATAAAAGTCTAAATCATGCATTTTTCTACATCGGATATTCCGGCGTCCACAGCCTATAGGTTATTAACGTCATCAATAGTTCCCCGACCGATTGCCTTTGTCACATCGATAAGCGCAGATGGTATTGTTAATGCAGCACCATTCAGTTTTTTCAACGCAATGGGTAGTGAGCCACCAGTCGTTGCTTTGGGTTTTGAGCCAAAGGCTGATGGTGGTGTGAAAGATACACCCCGCAATATAATGGAAATGCAGGAATTTGTTGTCAATATCGTAGATGAGCCGCTTTCCGGTCAGATGAATATTTCTGCTGGCGCGTTTCATGAAGGTCAGAGCGAAATAGAAATAGCAAAACTTGAAACTGTTGGTTCCTTAGCGGTAAAGCCACCTCGGCTAGTTGCTTCCCCGGTTAGTATGGAGTGCACATTATTTCAGCAAATCCCTCTAAGCGGTGGCGGGGTGATTATTATAGGCGAGGTCGTTTATTTTCATGTTCGTGATGATATCATTCAAGAAACGGAACCGCTTCGGATAGATGTTAACAAACTAGGGGCAATAGCGAGATTAGCAGGGCCGGATTATGCAAGGATTACCGACCAGTTTCAGATCAAGCGTCCTGAATAATTGTTTGTTTTCGCACAGAGATTAAAAGCAGCATATAAAGCAAAGGGTTAGTGACTGGAAATACGCAGAAAGCTGTAGTATATAAGATTATATGCTAGGGGGCTTTGTAATGAAACGTTTCATAATAAATATGCTGGAACGGCTTCGGGTTAAAAAAACCGAACGTGAAAATGTTGATGTTGCGCTAACAGTTGCGAGCGACACCACTGAAGACGCCAGTTTCAGTGAAGACACCACTGTTAACACTTCGCAGAGTAAAGGCGATGATGTCAAACTATCGTTGCCGCGTTCGTGCATGAACTGCGAAGAAGTGCTTACTGGCCCTTACTGTTTTTCCTGTGGGCAGAAAGAAGGCGATATCCGGCGGCCCATATGGTCTTTGCTTGGGGAGTTACTCGATAATGTTGTGGCACCCGATAGCAAACTTTTTAAGACGCTATTGCTGCTTTTGTTTATGCCAGGCAAATTAACTGGAGATTATAATAGGGGACGACGCGCCCGCTTTATTCCACCGCTTCGGCTTTATATCACCATTACCTTTGCATTTTTTGCTCTTTTATTGATTACCGATGTCTTGATACTGGATATTAGCTTTACTAAAAAAGAAGATAGTATCAATCAAGACCGGGTTTCAGAAATTGTCGATGATGCGCTGAGTGATATCATATTAGAGCCATCTGGTTCATTTGGTGTTGATGTTGAGAAAATTCGACAAAACGATACTCAGCAAGTGATTAATGATTTCATAAAAGAAGCGCAGAATGGCAAAGAAAATAGCGTTGAAGATACTCAGTTACAGAATCTGTTACAAACTCAAATATCAGAGCAAGAGCGAGAGAGATTAAAGGGGCAAGCAGAAGCACGGTCGTTGGTTCAATCACAGAAAGACCGTGCAAACGAAGTAGCGACAATTGATGAGGAAAACGCTGCCTTAAAATCATTATTTTCTGATGACTGGGTTGATGAACTAGAAGACCAAATTGAAGATTTGACAGAATTTGAAGATAGTTTACCTGCACTCGCTACACAGTTACGCGACCAGTTTGGTGACAGGTTACAGTCTGCTGATACTGAATTGACAGTCTCAGACCGGGAAGATATCGCAACTTTTCTAACAGCAGAAATGACTGGTATTCCAGAAGCTGCAAAATCTGCCGTGGTTAAGGCAGTTATAAGTGGCCGTGCTGATGATAATATAAAATATATGCTGAGCGGTGGGAAACCTAAAGCTAGTTTACGTATTAACGGAGATAATATTGGTATTAGCTCTGGTGAATTCCCTTATAATGTTTCGTTTGGTATGTTTGTCAAACGTAGCGATGAAGAGCGTGACACGGTTGATGCTGAGGATTTAAAAAAATGGGTAACAAGCGACGATAGCCCTGAAGAAGCTGAAAACCTGGTCAATAATTTCGCCGATGCAATGAAAGATCCTAGAAAGTTTAATGAGCTTTTTAATGACTGGCTCCCGCAGACATTGTTTGTAATGGTGCCATTTTTTGCTTTGATCTTGCGGTTGTTTCATTGGGGTAAGAAAAGATTTTATTTCAACCAGTTAATTTTTTCGCTTCATTTTCATAGTTTTCTATTCCTTATCTTTATCGGGTTCATCTTTATTATTCCAATAACCGGGGCTGAACTTGCTGGCCCAATTTTTTGGATACTTTCCTCGCTTTATATAATTGTTGCTCTCAAATACGGGCAAGAGCAGGGCTGGATAAAGGCGTTTCTCAAAGCTGGTTTTGTATGGGTAAGCTATGCGTTTATTTTGACGAGTACATTATTTGCAGCGGTAATGTTTGGCCTTTCAGGTGGTAGTTTTGGTGATCTGATAGCTGTAATATTTTAGAACGCTATCAGTAACCTGTTTGTTCCAAATACCGTGATGGTGGCCACGGCTTGCGAACTTTCGATTATGATATTGTAAAAGACAAGTTGGGTCTTGCAGAATGCCTGATGGATGCTTTTTCACGAAATAATTAAAGGGAGTTTTGGCTTATGACACGCAAGGTAGCGTTTTTAACGATTCATGGGATGGGAGACACTGATGAGTATTACTATAAGCCACTTAAAAAGCGATTGGTAAAATCATTAGGTGATAATTGGGATAAGGTTTCGTTTCAGTCAATATATTATCAACCGCTTGTTCAGGATAATCAGGAAGCTTATTTTAACCGGGTGTGTAAAAAGCTTGATTGGTTAAAGATGCGTAAGTTTGTTCTATATGGCTTTTCTGATGCTGGAGGATTGGAATATTCACGTAACATACCAGGTAGCGTTTACACAAAAGTGCAAGAGACTATTTTTGAAGCTTTAGGTAAAGCCTATAATGACGTTGGCCCTGATGGTGAAGTGGTGTTGATCGCTCAGTCACTTGGGTGTCAGGTTTTGTCTAATTATATTTGGGATGCAGCAAAACCTGAAAGTCAGAATATAACGCACGGCGTTTGGGGTAGCGATCTCTGGCGCGAGTTGGATCAGGATGAATTGAATTTTCGCCGCTTGAAGAGTTTAAAGGTTCTCATTACGACGGGCTGTAATATTCCTATCTTTGTAGCAGGCTTGAACCGAGAGAATATTACGCCAATCGCAGCCCCTAATACGCAATTTATTTGGGAAAATTATTATGATGATGACGATGTTTTGGGCTGGCCCCTTTCTGAATTAAGCGAAGCTTACAGTGATATTGTTGAAGATAAAGAAATTAATGCCGGTGGTGTTTTTTCTCGCTGGACGCCCTTTAGTCATACAAAATATTGGACTGATAGTGATGTTATTGATCCGGTTAGTGCACATGTAAAGCGCTTATTGGCTTAATATGGGATGATCAGTCATGTCATAATTTAGGGTATCTGAATTATCGACCAGCTTAACTTTTGATATTTTACTGCGCAGAACTTAGAGTGACTTGGGTAATTCAATTGCTTTTTCCCCATTGTTCCATTCTTCCTCCGGCGTGAAGTTGGCTGTAATCCAATCACTGTCAATGAGAGATAGTTTCTTTGATATATCTTTGTGGTTTATCAGGAAGGCAGTTCCTTAAAAATATAGCGTTTAGGTTTTTGTCGTTGAATTAGTGTCGTTCAGGCAGGTTTTCATGCGAAGAATGTTTTTGCCTGTTTGTGTCATGATTAGGTCTTTCGTTGGTAAGAATTCATGACAAAGATATAAGGCACTAAAAAAGGGGCATGTAGCCCCTTTAAATTGAATACTGTGTTGCAGGTGCCGAAACTCAGGCCTTTTCTTTTAGATCAAGTGATGCAGAATTAATGCAATACCGCATGCCTGTTGGCTTCGGGCCATCAGGAAATAAATGCCCTAGATGACTGTTACATTTCGCACAGACCACTTCAGTACGGACCATCCCGTAGGATGTATCTCGGTGTTCTGTGATCGCCTGATCTGATATAGCCGCCCAGAAACTTGGCCAGCCAGAGCCGGAATCATACTTTGCCTCGCTATCAAATAAGTCGGCCCCGCAACCGATACAAACGTAGGTTCCGGGTGTTTTGCAGTCCCAGTATTTTCCGGTGAATGCCCGTTCAGTGCCGCCGCACCGGGCTACTTCATACTGCTCTGGTGTCAGGCTGTCACGCCATTCACTATCGCTTTTTTCAATATTGGTCATTGTTACTTTACCTTACATTCAAGGCATAAAATATAGCGGTTCATCGGGTCATTAATTTCCAATAAATCTTGTACTTCACTTTCAAGTTCCAATGCTGTTTGCAAGAGAGGGGAAAGCCGCTGTGAAGGTAAGAAGTTGTTTATTTCATCACCAACCGCTTTGGAGTTCATTATTTGATTAAGGAACACTTCATATTGCTTTGGTTGCTCGCGGTAAAATACAGGTTTATAGTTTTCTATCTCCGCGATGCGCGCAGCAGCGGCTACTGCATCCCCAAAGCTACCTAAATGGTCAACCAGGCCCAACTCTTTTGCTTTGGCTCCTATCCAGACACGGCCCTGCGCAATTTTATCAACATCTTCTACGCTCATGTTGCGACCTGTGGATACCAAATTAAGGAAATCGCTGTATCCATTTTCTATGGATAACTGGAGGATATTCTTTGCAGTATCATTCAGGCCGCTTAACGGATTGAAAGCACCTGCGATTGGCGTTGTACCAACACCGTCTGAGTGTACACCAACTTTTTCCAGAGTTTTCTCGAAGGTGGGAACCACGGCAAATATACCGATTGAGCCGGTAATAGTGGTCGGTGATGCCCAGATTTCATCAGCAGTTGCTGAAATCCAATATCCGCCAGAGGCAGCAACCGGTCCCATCGAAGCAACAACCGGAATGCCTGCGTCCTGGGCAGCAACCAGTTCTTCACGAATAAGTTCTGATGCAAATGCTGATCCACCAGGGCTGTCGACACGAAGTACAATTGCAGCCGTGTTTTTATTATTTCTGGCGCGGCGTATGTGCCCAATGATGGTTTCGGCAGCAGCAACGGTAACAGGGCCATTTCCTGGTACAATGGCGCCTTGGGCTGTAACTACAGCAATTTGGTTTGGTGCCTGGTTCTCTCCGGCAATGGCAGCCAGATAAGTTTCGTGATCGATTTGTTTGAAACTTGTACGATCGTTATTGGTGCCGTATTCGTTCATTAAATGCTGGCGCCATTCATTTCTTGGCGTCAGTTCGTCAATCAGCCCCATAGCTACGGCAAGTTCGCCAAAATCACCAGAGACTTTAGCCATTTCACGCGGTAAATTATTGATTTGGTCTAAAAGAAGTTCCCGGTCGAGATCGCGCGCATCAACAATCCGGTCTAAATATTGATCCCAAAGCGAGTTTAGGAAGGCAAGGTTTGCTTCCTTCGCTGCGTCAGACATGTTATCGCGAATGCTGGGTTCTACAGCAGATTTATATGTGCCAACCTTGAAAACATTTACCGTTGCTTCAATTTTATCATAGAGGCTTTTGTAGTATAGAGGGTAGCTGCCGTACCCATCTAAAAGTAATATGCCTTCACCGTTCATATAGATTTTGTCGGCTTCAGCGGCTAATAAATAATCCGATTGGCTATAGCTCGTTGAAATAGCGTAAACTTTTTTGCCTGTGCTTTTAAAGTCTCGAATACTGTTTGCTATATCGTGAAGGTGGCTCGGGGCAGCGCCTAACATGCTATCGGTAACGATGGCAAGGGCGGCAATTCTGTTATCATCCTTGGCTTTGTTTAGCGCATGAATAATCCCGTGAAAGCTTGTCTCTGGCGTGGCGCGGTCAAATGCCGCTGCAAATGCGTCAGGAAAGTCCTTTTGCTCAACCACAGCACCTGTTGGCCATAGAACAAGTACAGAGCCATTTTCTACGGTTGGTTTCTTGGGGCCACCTGAGGCACCAACAATAGCAACCAGAAGAATAATCACCAATACTCCAAGGAAACCAGTACCAATTCCTTGAATGAATTTAATTAAAGAGTTTAAAATTTTCCAAACGCCTTTCATTTGGCGATACTCCACATCTTGTATTTGATCAAAAATTACTTTGTTAAGTAGAATAAGTGCTGCCTTAGAAGCCATTCGTCAAGGCTATAGGTATCAAGAATATGAGATTATCCCATATTGATACATAAGCTTTGAAGAGCTAAAATAGGCAACAACAGTTTCAATAGAATGGTTTTACACCATAATTCTAAAGTGGAGGTAAATTTATGTCAGCGAGTGTTCCATCAGTTTCAGGCCGTAAACATATCAGAAATCAAGGCATTGCAGATGATATTGATTATGAAATTAAAGGGGCGGAAATGCAATTCGTTGAAATTGAATTGGACCCCGGAGAATCTGCCATCGCTGAAGCTGGTGCAATGATGTTTAAAGGCCGGGATATCACCATGAATGCTGTCTTTGGTGACGGATCCGGGCAAGATGGCGGCTTTATGGGAAAGCTTCTTGGGGCTGGTAAACGTTTGATAACTGGTGAAAGTCTTTTCACCACTGTTTTTACTCATGAAGGGCACGGTAAAGAACGTGTGGCGTTTGCAGCGCCGTACCCGGGGAATATTTTGCCAGTTAAACTTGATGATTATAATGGACGGATCATTTGCCAAAAAGATAGCTTTCTTGCAGCGGCACGTGGGGTACAGATTGGTATTCACTTTCAACAAAAAATAATGACAGGGCTTTTTGGCGGTGAAGGTTTTATTATGCAATGCCTTGATGGCGATGGGTGGGCTTTTATTCACATAGGCGGCTCGGTTGTTGAAAAGGAACTTAAGCACGGCGAGGTACTGCATGTTGATACTGGTTGTTTGGCAGCAATGACAGCAGATGTTGATATGGACATCGAGCGTGTTGGCGGCGTCAAATCTATGATATTTGGCGGGGAAGGGGTTTTCTTTGCGCGCTTAACGGGGCCTGGAAAGGTATGGCTTCAGAGCCTGCCTTTTAGTCGGTTGGCAGGGCGTATGCTGGCTGCATCACCTATTGGAACCGGTTCTAAAAAGGGCGAAGGCTCAGTTCTGGGGGGACTTGGAAATATGCTTGATGGTGATGGGTTTTAGGAATGTTTGATAATAATCACATTGATTAATTTGGAATCGCTGTCATAAAGGCTGCGAATAGAATATTAATTGTATATTTATTGGCGTGTTTTTTAACATGAAGAAAGTTGATAGTTTAAATGGCTGTGGAACTACCTGAAGGCTATGAATTGTGGAGTGATATGGGGCATGACCCCTTTGAAGATATTGTAGGCCCATTTTATCTCAAACCCCAAGCAGATGGAACACATAAAAGCGCCTTTATTTCTGAAGCAAAGCATTCAAATATGGGGGGTATGCTTCATGGCGGTTTGTTAATGACTTTCGCTGATTATGCTCTTTTTGCGATTGCGCGTAATTATTTAAGCGAAACTGGCGGTGTGACTTTATCGTTTACCAGCGAGTTTATTGCTGCTGGTCCGATTGGCGCTTTGATCGAAGCTGAGGGTGAGATTTCAAAAGTGACTGGCTCTATGATTTTTATTCGGGGTAAAATCTTTTCCGGAGAGCGAACAATCATGACATTTTCCGGCATTATTAAAAAGATCAGAGCGCGCTAGGTAGTTTTCCCCGTTAGATATGATGTTTGTATCCGAAAGTTTGCGATAAAATGAATATAAAACGCGGCGCTTGATAGGGGTTTGTTAACTGTCTTTGGTGTATAATCTCGCCGGGGTACGATTGAGTCGAGATTTACATGTTTGAAAGTTATTTGATATCAGGTAGCGCTTCGGTGCAACAGCTATATGATGATGTATGCAAAATTGGTACTTTGCATGAATTTGCTGTGCATTGTTCAGATATTTATCAACTAAATGATCGTGGTGACCTCAGGAAATCAGACTTTTCCCCTCGTAATATTGTTTATGTGCTTCCCTTTATCGTAATCAGCGAGGTTTTGGAAAATGATGTGGTATTTCGGCTTGCAGGTACTTTAGTCGAACCGATTTTTGATAGCCATCCTGTTTCCGGCAAAAGCGTGAAGGACTTTGTACCCCACAAAAGTAGAGATGTTGTTCAGGAATTCTTCCAGTTTGGAAACGAGCGAAACCTGATAAGTTTACAAGAGGAAGATCTGGAACTCGCGAGCGGTGATATCATATCATGCACAACATTGGGTTTTCCATTCGCGGATGCGTCAGGGAAAAAACGGTACAGAGTGTCCGCTAGTCATTATACACATCAAGAGCATAATCTTATTATCCAAAATGCCTTTAATGTGAGCCATTCAAAGGTGCACAATATCAGATTTGCCCCCCTTGATGAATTCATGAAAATCACACTTGAGAATTCGCGCGTATAAATGTTGTAGTTTACTCTCGTACTGATCGTGGAATATTGACATATATTTTGCGCTTGCGTGGCTGTAAAAAATGACCCACTCTTGACTGTATATAGCGTTATCTGTGCAATGCAGAAGAGGGAGGGCGTGTTTATGACTGACGGTCAGAGCGAGAAGTCGGTGGATAAAATTCTTTGGGTTGCTGTGATCGGGGCCGGACCTGCTGGCTATTATACGGCTGAAGCGTTAACCACTGGCCGTGATGACGTAAGAGTTGATATAATTGACCGCTTGCCCACGCCCTTTGGGCTTATCAGGGCCGGGGTTGCCCCGGATCACCAATCAATCAAAAATGTTGCCAAACGATATAGTGCTACAAACGACCGGGATAATGTTCGTTTTGTCGGTAATCTCTCGCTTGGTCGTGATATTACGCTTAAGGAATTGCAAAAGCTTTATGATGTTGTGGTGCTGGCGACCGGTGCTGCGAAAGACCGTGAGTTGGGGGTGGACGGTGAAAACCTGCCAGGCGTTATTGGCTCCAGCGCTTTCGTTAGCTGGTATAACAGTCACCCTGATTTCCGTGAATTAGCCCCGGATCTGGAGGTTGCAAGCGTTGCTGTTATTGGAAACGGAAATGTTGCTATTGATGTTGCAAGGGTGCTTGCAAAAACGGCTGATGAGATGACAAGTTCTGACCTTGCGCCGCACGCAGCAGATCAAATTCATGGTGCTCCGATAAAGGATATCTATGTTTTTGGTCGCCGTGGGCCGTTGGAAGCAAGCTTTACTCCCAAAGAGATGGGAGAATTAAATGAGCTTGATAACTGCGTTGCCTTAGTGGATGCATGCCAACTTCCTGATCCGTTAGGCGATGAAACGCTTACCGGCGCGCAGAAGAAGAACATGATTGCGCTTAGAAAAATGGCACAGAATGACGCAAATTCGAAGAATATCAGATTGCATTTAATGTTTTACAGGCGCCCAATGGCTGTTTTAGGCGATGAGCGTGTTTGTGGCCTACGGCTTGAAAAAACAAAGCTGGAAGCTGACGGTAGCTGTGTTGGTACTGGTGAAACCGAGACTTTGCCTGTTGGGCTTGTTGTTCCTTGTATTGGTTATCGCTCTGCGCCAATTACGGATGTGCCTTATAATGAACGCCGTGGCCGATTTGAAAATCAGGATGGCTTCATCGCAGACCGATTATATTGTGTTGGTTGGGCACGGCGGGGGCCTACTGGTACTATCGGCACAAACAAGCCAGACGGTGTTAGTATGGCCAAAAAAATCCTTGAAGAAGTAAAACCCGATAATCGGGCAGGGCGGGCAGGCCTCAATAAAATAGTTCAGGAGCGCGATTTGAAAATCGTTACGTTTGCTGATTGGAAAAAAATCGATGAAGCTGAAACCGAGGCTGCAGCAAATGGTGCCCCACGCGTTAAGTTTGCAAGCGTTGATGAAATGGTAAAAATTATCGAAGGTGAGTGAGGGTGTTTACTATAGTGTCGTCACTTAAAGGTTGATATGGATTTAGAAGATCCACCTGCAATAATTATAAAAGCACTTAGGGGTGAGAGTATGAAAAGTCTTCGATTGGTACAAAAAAAGGATCATAATCGTCTGTTTGATGTCTGGCAGACGGCTGTTGCTGCAACGCATCATTTTTTAAGCGAAAATGATGCGAGCGAAATTGCTGACATGGTAAAAAACCAATATATTCCCCACGCAGAACTATTAGTGACTGTTAACGATAATGATACGCCAACAGCCTTCATCGGGATGACGGATAATACGATTGATGCTCTTTTCGTGCATGATGACAATCGTGGTCAGGGAATTGGTGGTAATATTATCAGGCATATGCAAAACCAGTTTGAGAGACTTATGCTTGATGTTAACGAAGGAAACCCTGGTGCACGGGCTTTTTATGAAAAGCACGGTTTTAAAATGACAGGGCGTTCGGAAATGGATGATCAGGGCAGGCCGTATCCGCTAATTCATATGGCATGGGAGCGATAATTCTTGGGGCTATACTCAGTGATTATTCAGGCGCTATATGCATCCGGGTTAGCGCCCAGACCCAATATTGGGTATAGCTGTCGTCTAATTCGCCAATGCCGTCACGGTTAAATACAATGAACAGTGGTGCATATTCATCTGGTAGGGGGGTGCCATCCATTTTTGTTGCAATGATGGGGTTGAAGCGCTCAAAAACGCCTGAAACCGGAATGCGGATATCATAATCATCGCCTGCGGCTGCGATTACAGCTTTCTTTGACCAAAAAGATATTTCCTCACTATGTCGGGTTTTATTTTGAATGTCTGCACTGTATGCGTTTAAAATATCCATCACTCTGGGGCCCGTGAATGTATGGATTTCATTACCTGTGAAATAGGTGCGGGTGGTGATGGTTATTTGATCAAAGTTGTTTTCGAGTTCTTTGATACCAAAAACACGGTACGGTAAGTCACTGGTGAGGGTGAGGGGGATAATTTCTTGTGGGATTACAGCCTCATCATAAAATGCAGTCTCTTTCCTGCGCTCTTCCAGCAGATTGCCGCGAACTACATAAATTACGGCAAACATGACAATAAAAATGATAGTGATCACACTTATTAATATGCGGGTTGCAGGGTTCAAGATACGCTCCTTCACATAGCGTATCACATGAAACGGCAGCATTGAATAGGTGGATAACTGCTTTCTTTCAGAATTGTTATCTGAATTCTTTCACGAACTTACACTAGCAGCCAGTGCGAAAACGCAGGAGCCAGCAAATGTGTATAACGCTCGTTAAAAGAAGCGTATAACGGAACGAGAAATATTCTTCATAGCTTCGTATGTATTTGATTTTTAAGGGGAAAATGGTGCCGGCACTCGGAATCGAACCAAGGACCTGATGATTACAAATCAACTGCTCTACCAGCTGAGCTATACCGGCACTATATTCGGTAAGGCAATGACGTGTTCGTCGTTGCGGGCGCCTTTCTATCATAACTTTTCTGATGTGCAAGAGGAATTTTAAAAAAAATTACCTTAGTGCCGTGTAACTAGCTTTTGTGTTTAAAAATATATTGCAATTGATAATCATTATTAATATGATGATTTATATTACATAACCCACGGTGCAGAATCAGTATGTTTCTGGCACTAATAAGGACATAAAAATGGATGTACCACAAAAACTCTTGGCTATTGATGATGATTTCCGATCAAAAACGGAAGGGTTACAGGATGTGGAGCTGGGGACGGCAGAAGATTTTACTTTATCGATGGTTCGTGTGTGGGTTCGGGCGTTAACATCGAAAAAAGGTAGCTCGCCCATTCATGAGGCGTTGAATGTCTGGAACCGCGGGTTTTGTCAAATCGGTAATATTACAGCGTCGAAAACTCTGGATCAGTTTATGAGTTTGCTTGCCAGAAAAAGCCAGCAGAAATTGGTAATAGGATGCCCAAATTGCAAGGCGCCCAATCAGGATGAGCGAAAAATACTTGAGTGCATGTATGCGTACCAATCAGGTGAGGCAGTTGAGGGGCGCCGGGTTTTGTTACACTGGCTGAATGACGAAGATGTATGTTTCGCTGAACACCAAGTTATTTTATTTGTCGCGGCGCTTAGCGAACGCGGTTATGTGTTTGTTAATACATACCAGCAACCTGCTTCATATTCTAATACTCAGGATGAAAGCCAATATGTGGAAGCATTGAAACTTGCTGGTAAATGTTTTGCGAGTAATACCATACATTAGGGTGTAGTTGCTTTGTATATCAAACCATATAATCCAAGGCCCCTGGTGTGGGTTGAGAAAAGGAGAGTTTAGAAGCCCTGGATTATTAAACGGCTGAAATTTACTCAGCCGGAACTGGTTTGTCTGTTTGTCGAATAGGGGCAAATCGAACTAGGTATAACAATAGCCCAATACTGCCTGTTAGCAGTGTAAGAACAACATAAGGTAATGGATTTATGTTGCGGCTCTTGGCGTCAGACCACATCCAAAAAATACCAATGAGTAATGCAAGAACCAGATCGACCGTTGCCAAAGTTCCCCACGGGCCCAGATTTGAGAGGTAAACCTGAAAATCGCCAACGCCTGCGCTAGAAAAAGCGTAGATATTGACGCCAATAAATCCTGCGAGCAAGAGGCCCCACATAAGCTTTAAATTCATCATATGCTCCTTTGTTTGAGCGAAAACAGTTGGTGTTTTGTTACCTATAGGTCTTCAGGAATGATGGCAATTCCCTAACAGGTAATAGCCATCATTCCTGATATTGCTTATACTGTCTCTATACGTTGATGGAGGTGATTAGATGCCGATAGAAGAGATACAAGACATTGGTGTGGCAGGTATTAAAACGTCAAATGTCGCAAATACAGCTTTCGGGCGGATGCTAAAACAGTGGCGACAGCAGCGCGGTCAAAGTCAGCTTGAATTAAGCCTTCGGGCAGATGTGTCACAGAAGCATATATCTTTTATAGAGACGGGGCGATCACGCCCAAAGGGTGAAACGGTTCGAAAAGTTGTTGAAGCCTTGGAAATACCGCTGCGTGACCAAAATAAACTCTATGAAATGGCCGGCCTTCCTGCGCGGTTTGTCGATGTAACATATAATGCCGCAGCTCTGACCCCTTACCGTGAGGCAATTTTGCGCATGCTAAAGCAGCAAGATCCTTATCCGGCTTACGTTGTTGATCGGTGGTGGAATTTAGTGGAAGCGAATGAAGCCGGAAAAATGCTTTTCATGGCCCCTGGTTTTGATACTCCCAATATGGTTGATGCCTTTATGGCGCCTGGTGCTTTTAGAGAGATGGTGGAAAACTTTGATGAAGTGGCTTGGGCCTTCCTTCGTCGGTTACGGGCAGAGTCCCTACAGGCACCGGGTGATGAGAAAATGCAGGCTTTGCTTAAACGTGCGCAAGCGTATCTTCAGGATATTCCCGAGCCGCAAATTTCGGGTGCGCATGAGCTGGCACTGTGCCCACGTTTGCGTATCGGTGATGCTGTGATCAACACCGTTACGATGGTTGCGCAGTTTTCCGAGCCTAACGCTGTTATATTGGACGAATTGAGACTTGAGCTGGTCTTTCCTGCGGATGACGAAGCTGCAACCTTTTTTGAGAGTATGGTTGAAAATTCAAAACCGGCTTAAAAGGCAATGTGCAGATAGTTTTCGTTTAAACGAATGACGGGTGTTTTATTTAATCTATAGGGTTTGCCGTTACAGTTATTACCGTTGATAATATTAAATTTATATCCATGCCAAGGGCAGGTTACCGTACCGTTTTCATCAATAGGTGAATGCTCAAGTGGCCCTAAAAGGTGGGGGCAATCAGCGGCATATATAACCCAGTTTCCTTGCCAGCGATTGAGGCAAAAACGTTTTCCGTTATGAGTGATAATGTGCGGCAGCGATGTTTCAAGGTCTGCTATGGAATAAGTTAGCGTATCAGGGCTTTCCTGCTGTTCGGTTTGGCGATTAAGCGCCTCTTGCCGGCCTTGCATCAGGCCAAGGTCTTCATCATAAAGCGTTTTATACTGGGCTTGCAGCATTGATAATATTGCGGCTTCAAAGGACGTATCATCAGGCTTTTCTGGCAGATAAAATCGTACATCAACTTCGATTGTTGTTTCATTTAACGTTGTTGCCTGTGTATGGATTTGCATACCCTCGCCAAGGCCGTCCAACACCGTTGTTGCCCAATAGTTTTCCGCCCGATCAACCAATAGTTCGATATGCTGATATACGGGTTTTTTAGGGTTTCCGGGCAGCGTGGTTTTGGCAATCCAGCCCCATGTTCCGCTATCGATTTCTTCTATCGCTGCAAACGAGGAGGGATGCACATAGGGAAGATGTTCCCAGTCATAGGCATTTTCAATCATTCGCGGCATAGTAACGGCAAGTTCGCGCTTGTAATTGCCCAGATAATGCGGTGCTTTTATTCCTTCGTAGGATATAGTCTTTGCACGGTTATCAAAATCGATTTTGGTCATAAGTTCTCGTTATTGTCTTGATATAGCTTTAAATCTATTCTTGCCATTAAGGCGCGTTGTATATGGAAATAATTGCATACTTATATCAATAGCGAAGCAAGTATAAAGCATGTTCACGTGTAATTTTTTATCGAGCACTTTTTATTTGCAGCATTTGTTGGTTCTGATGTTGTGTATCGCCCTTTGAGGCGTGAGCGCGGTAGTCGCAATGAGGATATACTAGGTATGTTTCTATTATACGAATGTGGTCTGTATGCATGATTAAGCGTTTTGTTAAAGCTTTTGAATAATCGTGGTTTTATTCCTTGGGCTTATATCTATAAAAATCTCTGGGTTCAAAATATTTTGGGCATCTGTTTCTTTCTCGTTCATATTCTTGAAGCCGGACAAGTGCCTCAGGGTCAAGGTCATCAACAAAACGGATTTGTGCGACTTCGTCTAAACGAATGTCTATGCTAGGCTTCGGGTTGGCAATGTAACCATAATCCTCATATCGGCCCCATTCGTAGTGTCCATTTACGAGTAGAATTACGATTATGCTGTAACCTATCGTGAGGATAAGTGTTAGCATTCTGACAGCATTGCTGACGAGTCGTGCACGGTAATTCGGGTAGGTTTTAATGGCGATAGAACAGGCTACCCAAAAGGCGCAAATGAGATAACATCCGAGAAACATATAGAGTGGTGGTGGGAACTTATCGTGCCAGTCTGTCCAGAATGAGATATAGTCCCACTCACAATAGACAACTACTGTTTTTATAACCACAAGACGAAAAACCAAAACGATAGCGATCGTCATATAGACATCGATATAATCAAGTAGATAATTGTCAAAGACTGTATTGTTTTTATCGCGGTGCCGTTTGATCCGTTTTGATAATAAATCCCTCATAAATAGATATATAATATCTTTAATTGAAATTTCAATTAAGATCGATACTTTAGTTTACTATATTGTTCCTAAAGTGCTGCTAGATACTCTCGAACGTGATTGGTCAAATAATCTGATATGGCCTTAATACGCTCCAATTGGGCATAGTCTTCATGCACTACGAGCCAGAATGAACGTTTGAAGTTTACTTCATTTGGTAAAATTTGAATAAGCTCGTCATGGCGTTTTGCAATAAAGTCCGGGATCACACAAAGCCCCGCACCTGCCAGTGTACAGTTCAGTTGAACATGCAGGCTGGTGCTGGTGATACTCGGTTTTATATCGTCATCAATCAATGGCAGGTAATCGAGTTTTTTGTCAGTAATCAAATCAGGAATGTAGGCAACATTTGGCAGTGTTTTTATATCACTTATCGTCCCAATGTTTGAATGCTCGCTCAAGAAGCTTTTGCTGGCATACAGGTGCAAGTTAAAATCAGATATTTTGCGCACTTTCAAGCGACCCTGATTAGGCGGTGAAACGGTGATGGTAAAGTCTGCTTCCCGTTTTGACAGGCTAAAGGTGCGCGGAGAGGCAACAATCTGAAGTTCCAGATTGGGATGGCGTTCGCAAAAGCTTTTGGCTCCCTCGGATATCAGGTATGTCGCCGCACCGTCGGGTGCGCCGAGCCTGATCGTACCTGAGAAATGTTGTTCTTCATCTGCGATTTCTGCGATAGCAGAGATCGTTGCGCTTTCCATCTGTTCGGCAACCGGGATCAAGCGCTCGCCAGCCTCGGTTAAGGTGTAGCCTTGAGGGCTTTTATCAAAGAGTTTTGACCCAAGCGCTGATTCGAGTGTATTTACCCTTCTGCCAACGGTTGCCTGGTTCACACCAAGCTGCTGGCATGCTTTACTAAGGCGACCAGCCCGTGCAACAGCGAGAAAGTGGCGAATATCATCCCAATTCATAATTATATCTCTTATTGATTATGGTATTTGTAATATTATTATAATGCAAAAATGCATAATGAAAATGCAAAAATACAGGATTGTCGTGCAATAATAAAGATACAATATTCCAACAGATAACTATTAGTTTATGGTTGGGAAGTTGTTATTTTCTTTGCGTTAACAGCACTGTAAACTCAGAAAACGTATCAATATTGATACGACATATCTTTTGTCATTGGGGTGGCATACAACAGGAGATACTGTGAATGAGCGATTTTGGGCCTCTAAAACTTCATGTTCCTGAGCCTGTGGGCAGGCCGGGTGATGAACCTGATTTTTCATATATTGATATTCCAAAGGCTGGCGGCGTTCGCATGCCTGCGGTGGATGCGGATGCCAAGGATATTCGCGATTTGGCTTACACTATGATCCGAGTTATGGATGATGAGGGTGAACCTGTCGGCGAATGGGCAAAATACGTAAATGATGAAATGGCACTTAAGGGCCTGCGTGATATGCTTAAGGTTCGGGCGTTTGATGCGCGGATGTTTATGTCGCAGCGTCAGGGCAAGACATCTTTTTACATTCAGTGTACGGGCGAGGAAGCGATCGCTTGTGCGCATCAAATGGCATTAGAGAAGGGAGATATGAATTTCCCGACATATCGTCAGCAGGGTCTTTTGATTTCACAAGATTTTCCGATGGTTGATATGATGTGTCAGATTTTCTCGAACGAGAAAGACATGCTTAAGGGCCGTCAGTTGCCGGTCTTGTATACATCGAAAGAATATGGTTTCTTCTCGATCTCCGGTAACCTTGGCACACAGTATATTCAGGCTGTGGGCTGGGCGATGGCGTCAGCGATTAAAGGTGATACCAAGATTGCGTCAGCATGGATCGGTGATGGTTCTACAGCGGAAAGTGATTTTCATGCTTCGCTTGTTTTCGCGTCAGTTTACAAGGCACCTGTGATTTTGAACGTTGTCAATAACCAATGGGCAATCTCAAGCTTCCAGGGTATCGCAGGTGGTCAGCAATCAACATTTGCATCGCGCGGCCATGGTTTTGGTATTCCGTCACTTCGTGTTGACGGTAATGACTATTTCGCTGTTTATGCCGCAAGTAAGTGGGCAGCAGAGCGTGCGCGCCGCAACCTTGGCCCAACACTCATCGAATGGGTGACATACCGGGCTGGAGGCCACTCTACATCGGATGATCCGTCCAAGTACCGCCCGAAAGGTGAGGAAGAGGCATGGCCGCTTGGTGACCCGATTGAACGGCTTAAAGCGCATCTGATCAAGAAAGGGCTGTGGTCTGACGAACGGCATGAACAAATGATTGCTGAGATCGAACAGGAAGTGCTTGATGCTGCGAAAGAAGCAGAAAGCCACGGTACGCTTCATAGCGGGCCGAAGCCAAGCACACGTGATATGTTTGAAGGCGTTTTCAAGGAAATGCCACGTCATCTGCGCGAACAGCGCCAAAAGCTCGGAGTATAAAAGATGGCACGCATGAATATGATCGAGGCGATCCGTAACGCGATCGACCTATCTATGGACCAGGACGACAATGTTGTTGTGTTTGGTGAAGATGTTGGCTTCTTCGGTGGTGTTTTCCGCTGTACCGAAGGCTTACAGGCAAAATACGGTAAAAACCGCGTGTTTGATGCACCGATTAACGAAAGTGGTATCATTGGTGCCGCGATTGGCATGGGGGCTTATGGCCTGCGCCCAGTCGCAGAAATCCAGTTTGCGGATTATGTGTATCCGGCGATTGACCAGATCACATCAGAGGCGGCGCGCCTTCGGTATCGCTCTAACGGTGATTTCACGTCACCACTTACGATCCGCATGCCATGCGGCGGTGGTATCTTTGGTGGTCAAACGCACTCCCAGAGCCCGGAATCCTTATTTACGCACGTATGCGGCGTGAAAACAGTGATGCCGTCAAACCCCTATGACGCGAAGGGGCTGTTGATGGCGGCAATCGAAGATGATGATCCGGTTATCTTCTTTGAGCCCAAGCGGCTTTATAACGGCCCGTTCGATGGTCATCATGATCGCCCGGTTGTGCCGTGGTCCAAACATGAACTTGGCGAAGTGCCAGACGAAGCCTACAAGATTGAACTTGGTAAAGCTGCTATCCGCCGTGAAGGTAGTGAAGTAACGATCCTTGCCTATGGCACGATGGTATTTGTTGCAGAGGCCGCTGCTGAGGAAACCGGAATTGACGCTGAGGTGATTGACCTTAGAACACTCTTGCCGCTCGACGTGGATACAATTGTTGACTCTGTCAAGAAAACAGGCCGCTGTGTCGTGGTGCATGAAGCAACAAGAACAAGTGGGTTTGGTGCGGAGTTAGCAGCCGAAGTTCAAGAACGGTGTTTCCATTATCTTGAGGCTCCTGTAGAACGTGTAACCGGTTGGGATACGCCGTATCCTCATGCGCAGGAATGGGAATATTTCCCTGGGCCAGCGCGGCTTGGTGAAGCATTACAACGTGCGATGGAGGCTTAAGATGGGTGAATATGTAATCAAACTACCTGATGTTGGTGAAGGTGTTGCTGAAGCTGAAGTTGTTGAATGGAATGTAGCAATCGGCGATATGGTCAAGGAAGATCAGACGCTAGCAGCTGTGATGACTGACAAGGCAACGGTTGAAATACCGTCGCCTGTTGTCGGTAAGGTTATCTGGTTCGGCGGCGAAATCGGCGAAACAATGGCTGTTGGCTCGCCGCTTATCAAACTTGAAGTTGAGGGTGAAGGTAACGCTGATGAACTTACCGAAGAAACATCAAAAGCAGAAGCACCTGTAGAAACAAAACCTGAGCCTAAAGTCGAGGCCAAGCCTGAAGTAAAACCAGAGCCTGTGAAAGCAGCGCCAGTTCAAGCCGCTGTTTCACATAGCGCCCCGAGTGCGGCGGCGTCAACTCATGCTGGGCCACCGCGTGCGGCTGGTGAAAAGCCGATTGCGTCACCTGCTGTTCGTGGTCGGGCTAAAGATAACGGTGTTGATCTGAAGTTTGTTCGTGGTACTGGCCCTGCTGGCCGCATTACGCACGAAGACCTTGATGCATACTTAACAGGTGATGCAGCCCCTGTTGCAGCTGGTGGTTCTGGTCTTGTCGCAAACACAGATGTTGAAGAAATCAAGGTTATTGGCCTTCGCCGCAAAATTGCAAACAAAATGCAGGACACGAAACGTCGTATTCCGCACTTTGCTTATGTTGAAGAAGTTGATGTTGATGAGTTGGAAGCCCTTCGGGCGAACCTGAATAAGGAACGCGCAGAAGATCAGCCAAAATTAACACTTTTGCCTTTCATTATGCGGGCGCTTGTTGTTGCGATGCGTGATTATCCGCAAATGAATGCACGCTATGATGACGAAAATGAAGTGTTTTATCAGTACGGCGGTGCGCATTTGGGTATTGCAGCGCAAACTGACAAAGGCCTTATTGTTCCTGTTGTAACCCACGCTGAGGCCCGCGATGTTTGGGACTGTGCGCGTGAAGTGAAACGCCTTTCTGATGCGGCGCGTAACGGAACTGCAAAGCGCGAGGAACTAACGGGCTCCACGATCACGATTACAAGTCTTGGCCCAATTGGCGGGATTGTAACAACACCCGTGATTAACCATCCTGAAGTTGCGATTTTGGGCATTAATAAAATTGCTGTTCGCCCTGTATGGCGTGATGGTGCGTTTGTACCACGCAAGATAATGAACCTTTCGGGCTCATTCGATCACCGGATGATTGATGGTTGGGACGCTGCGAACTTTATTCAGCGAATTAAATCCCTACTTGAAAACCCCGCCAAGTTGTTCATGGAGAGCTAGAATGAAGCCGATTACTTGTAAAGTTTTAATCCTTGGTGCAGGGCCGGGGGGCTATGTCGCAGCTATCCGCGCTGGTCAGCTAGGTTTGGATACCGTCATTGTTGATGGTCAGGCACCTGGCGGTACATGTCTGAATGTTGGCTGTATTCCATCCAAAGCAATGATCCATGCGGCTGATGAGTTTGAGAAAGCTGTGCATTTTGCAGATAATTCACCGATTGGTGTTAGTGTACAAAAGCCTGAAATTGACATTGCAAAAACCGTCGAATGGAAAGACGGTATTGTTAAGCGCCTTAACGGCGGTGTTGCGGGCTTGTTGCGTAAAAATAAAGTCAAGCTAGTTGAAGGCTGGGGTCGGATGAGCGATGGCAAAACCTGCGTTGTGAAAACTGATACGGGTGAGCAAACCATCATTGCCGAGCATGTTATCCTTGCAACAGGGTCAGAAGCTGTCGAACTTCCGTTCCTTAAATTTAATGACAAAGTGATTTCAAGCACAGAAGCGCTATCACTATCCGACATTCCAAGTGATTTGGTTGTTGTCGGTGGTGGGTATATAGGCCTTGAACTTGGTATTGCGATGCGAAAAATGGGCGCGAATGTAACTGTTGTTGAGGCAATGGAACGTATTCTGCCGCAGTATGATGCCGAGCTCACCAAGCCTGTTATGAAAAAACTTGAGCAGCTTGGTGTGACAGTGTTGTTGAACACAAAAGCACTAGGTGAAGATAGCAAGCAAACAGGTCTTAAGGTTGAGCTTGCAGACGGTGCGGAAAATACGATCAAGGCCGATAAAATACTGGTTACAGTAGGACGCCGCCCTAAAACTGAAGGGTGGGGCCTCGAAGAGATGGACCTTACGATGGATGGGAAATTTGTTCAGATCGATGACCAGTCGAAAACATCTATGCGTAACGTTTGGGCGATTGGCGATGTGACGGGTGAACCTATGCTTGCACACCGCGCGATGGCACAAGGCGAAATGGTCGCAGAAATTATTGCTGGTGAGAATCGCTCGTTCGATAAGGTATGTATCCCGGCTGTTTGTTTCACTGATCCTGAAGTTGTTGTTGTTGGCTTGTCACCGGATGAAGCGAAAGCTGCTGGATACGAGATCAAGACCGGAATGTTCCCGTTTGCAGCAAATGGCCGTTCAATGACGATGGAAGCAGAAGAGGGCTTTGTTCGTGTGGTCGCGCGGGCTGATAACCATCTTGTTCTTGGTATTCAGGCTGTAGGTGGTGGTGTTTCTGAATTAAGTGCAGGGTTCGCTCTTGCGCTTGAAATGGGAGCACGGCTTGAGGATATTGCAGGTACTATCCACGCACATCCAACCCAGAGCGAAGGATTTCAGGAAGCTGCCTTAAAGGCGCTTGGTCACGCGCTACATATATAGATTATATCCCGGTTTATACTATAAAGAATCACTTTATAATATAGTTTTGATTATAGCCTGCTTTTGCAGGCTATAATGTTTTATATGCATAAAATTGCTGTAATCTCATAATTAACCATATGTGTTAATTATGTTTTTGCTGGATATAATAAAACCTTAATAAAGTCTTAATAAAACACCTCCAATGTTTTCAAATTAACTTGACTCGTTGGTCAGGTTTGTATCTTCTTCTAGTTGCCTGTGTGCGGGGGAATACATTCAGGCGGGTATAAGACAATAGTTTCGTTTATTCAGATCAGGGGTGAAACAATGGCCATAATCGCCAGTCAGAACTTTAATGCCATATCAAGTGGTAACACATTCAATAATGATGATAGCTTACAAGATGGAGATGCCTTAACAAACGCTGGATCAAACCATGCGTCTGTTGGTGCGGGTGATCTTGGTTTTCAGACACTTTTCTTTAATACGCGCGGTACATCCAATGAAGCTGGTACAGGCTCTGGGCCAGCAGCAACAGACGCTTCTGACTTTATCGGTGTAAACAGTTTCGCTGGCGTTAATGCCCCTGATGTTGCAGCAAGTGGTTCGGCTGTTACTACGGGGAGTGAGCATAATTTCCAATTCAATGATACAGATGGCCGTTTGGCACTCGTTTTTGACGGCGTGGATGTAAGCGGGTTTCAAAATCGAACTGTATCGTTAAACTATTTCATCGCTGATACTGGCTATGAGGCTGATGATGATTTCTCTATCACTATCTCGGACGGTACTACGACAGTAACTGTTCTTGATTTCGGGGAAGCAGAGCTTGAAGCGAATACATCTGTTGATGATGGCACAGCAAACTGGAACGCACTTAACATAGATTTGGATCAGATCATTGCAGACAATGGTTTGGATGCGACGAATATTACCCTTACTGTAAACGTTGATACCAATTCCGGTTCTGAAAATATCTTCGTCGATAACATTGCCTTTGAAGGCGATGTAGCCGAGGTCGTTTTTGGCACAGCTGTTACTGGTGTTGAAGGAGATGTGGCGCCGGTACAATCAATATCGTCTGATGACTTTTCATCTGCTGGTGATGGATTTGGTTTATTCCAGCGGGGTGTATCGCCATCTATTCCTTTTGCTCTTCTGGATGATAGTACCACGTTCAACGACAGTGTTGGAATTGTACAAAGTACAGATGCGGCACAGTTTTTTGGTGTAACTGATACACAAAACGGCGATAATAATGGCCCTGTTACAGCAGAGTTCACGTTTGATATTAATGGCGCGAGTAACCCATTTGTATCGCTTGATTTGGCTGCCATGGGTGACTTTGAAGTAAGTGATACATTCACTTTTGAAGTTGCATTTGACGATGGTACTTTTGCTCCTCTCTTTACATTGTCAACGAATGAAGAGGGCGTTCTTAGCTATACACTAGAAGATGGTCGTGTCATCGAATTGAATGATCCGACTGTCCTATCTGAAAGTGGTGATGCCATTAGTAATGTTTTCCAGAATTTCTTCTCTCAAGTGGAAGGTACGGGTGACACACTAACTCTTCGCCTAACAGCGCAGACAGATGGTGGCTCTGAGGCATTTGCTTTCCGTAATGTTGTAGTTTCGAACTTCGCACCAGAAGATAGCACACAGGTTGGCGATCTTGTTGAAGGCGGCGGTGATACAGGCGGCGGTGACGGTGAAGGTGATGGCCCAGCGACAAATATTGTAATTAACGAGATCGATTCTGATACTGTTGGTACTGATACAGCGGAATTTATCGAATTGTTTGACGGTGGTGCAGGCAATACTCCGCTTGACGGCCTCGTACTTGTTCTTTTCAACGGTTCTAACAATCAATCCTATCGCACAATTGACCTGACTGGATTTACGACGGATGAAAATGGATTTTTCGTTATCGGTAATGAAGGCGTTGATAATGTTGACTTGATCATTCCGAGTAATGGTATTCAAAATGGTGCGGATGCTGCTGCACTGTATATCGGTAGCGCGGCGGATTTCCCGAACGGCTCTATAGCGAACGCAGAAAATCTTGATATCCTTGTTGATGCGATCGTTTACGGCACAAATGACGGTGTTGATGATGCATTATTGTCAGCATTTAGCCAGGATACGCAGTTTAATGAAAGTGCGAACGGCGCCAGCGATGAAGATGCTTTGGCTCGTGATGTTGATGGTACTGGCACATTTGTAGCGCAAGGCCCAACACCTGGCGCATCAAATGTTACCGACGGAGGCGACGGCGGCACTGGCGGCGGTGGTACTGGTGGTGGTACTGGCGAAAACCCTGGTTTGACATTTAATGAATTCAGAATTTCTTCGCCAGGTGCTGGTGATGACACAAGCAATTTTGTCGAGTTAATTGGCGAAGCTAATCAAAGCCTCGATGGTCTTACACTTCTGGTTCTCTCTGGTGAGTTTAGTCCGGGTACAATTGACTTTGCCTTTGACTTAACAGGTTCATCGACAGACGCTGATGGTATTTTTGTTCTTGGTAACCCAGAGTCCGGTATTTCCTTTGATGAAGGTGACCTTCAGGCAAGCTTTGACTTGTTTGGTTCGCCGACAACGTTCCTTATTGTTGAAAACTTTACAGGGAATGTTGGAGATGATCTGGATACCAATGATGATGGTACTTTCGATGTGACACCGTTTGGTAATATTATAAACGGATTGTCGCTGGTTGACGGAGACGCGGATCCGGATGTTAGTTACGGTGGTATCGTGGTTGGGCCAGACGGGCCGTTTACACCTGCGCATGGTTTCCGTATTGATAATGGTACTGGTGACTTTACGCTCGGCGATTTTGGTGATCAGTTTAATGATACACCTGGCGAGTTAAACCGTGAGCCGACGGTGCCTGTGTCTGATGATGTGACCGCCCTGGTTGGCGACGCTGACCATCTGACAACGCTTGCTTTCAACATCAGAAGTGTTGATGATTTCGCGACAGGTACATTGTTTGATAATGCAGCTGGTATTGCTGATCAAATTGTCAACTTCTCGGGTAGCCCTGATATTATCGCCCTTCAGGAAGTGAGCAATGCGCGCAGCGATGAAGTTTTACAGGGTATTGTTGACGCTATCGCGGCTGCCGGTGGGCCTGCGTACGAGATTGTGTTTGTTCCATCTGATATCGTTGGTGCAGTGGGTACAACAACAATTACAAATGCGTTCCTTTATCGTCCAGACCGGGTTGATTTTGTTGAAGGCTCGGCTGAACTTTTGGCTGATGTGCAGGTTGGAACAAGCTTCCCGCGCTTCCCATTGATTGGCGACTTTGTCTTTAATGGTGAAACTGTAACCCTTATTAATGCGCACTTGTCTTCCGGTTCTGCGGGAAGTGATCCTGCTGTTAACGGTGATGCGGCAGAGCGTCTTGAACAGGCGGAAGAATTAAGCCTTATTCTTGATAGTATTCTGGACGCGGACCCGGATGCAAATGTTATCGTTCTTGGTGACTATAACGATACACAGTTTGGTGAGCCAACAATCGAACTTTTGGACGATGAACTTACCAATCTGTTTACCGAAGCAGATCAGTCTGAACTGACGACAAATACATTTGGCAACCCGATCGATCATATCGCGGTTTCTGATAGTTTAGCTGCTAGTGCGGAATTTGATTATATTCGGGTGAACGCTGACTTTGGTAATGTTGTTTCTGACCATGACCCTGTGTTAGCGCGTTTCCTCTTTAGGCAGGAAGCTGTTGAAACAATTAATTCAGTAGCAGGGTTTGCTCGTTCACGTGCTGATGCTGTAGCAAGTGCTACGCAGGTATCGCTTGTAAATTCTGGTGAGTTGCAGAATTATTTCGATATTAGTCGCCTTAGAGGGGCAGAAATTCAGATTGTTCAGGACGGTATTGATGACTTCCAAATCATTATTGGTTTGAGAGGACGTTTCTTCACAGCATTTGATTTTGATGATGTTGGAAGTTTGGGTGGTAATGCCGATGCAAACCTCTATGAATTCTTAAGCTCGCTTGAAGGGAGTGGCTTGCCAGCGGGTGCTGCCTTTACGGTTGGTCGTGTTTCAGACTTCTCCAGCGATGCACCGTTAGACTTTGAAGCATTAGAGTTCTCTGAACTCCATCTGGCTTTAGGTGCTGAAACTATTGACGCAACAAATGGCCGCGCTTTTGCAAATGGCCTTGAACGTGCTGCCTTTAGTACGGGGGGGCGTTTTACAGTTGCTGAAGCAGGGGATAATGATATTCTCTTTGGCGAAAATAACCGCGATAGCTTTACCGAGGTATTGATCGGTGGTGACGGTGATGATTTGCTTGTTGGTGGCCGAGGTACTGATGAACTTAATGGCGGCGCTGGTAGCGATAATTACCTGTACCGTGAAGGTGACGGTGATGACACAATCATCGAATCTGGTGAGGGCTTTGATACTCTGACATTTGGCGAAGGTATCAGCGCGAGCGATATTACTATCACGCAGGATGGTGACGACCTTGATACCTTTATTATCCTGATTGATGATGGCTCAACAGATGGTTCGACCATTCTCTTAACAAGTGCAGATGATGACTTTGGTGGCATTGATCAAATTGTTTTCGCTGATGGTACAACATTGAATGATGATGATGGTTTTGGTGGTCTACTAACCCTCTAAAGCCAATAAACTATGTAGGAAAAGGCGGTGCATGTGCGCCGCCTTTTTTGTTGTCGTTTATTTAGATGGAAGCGTTGATTGCTTGAGTAGCCAAGCCATAACGATGGATTGAAGGGGGGCTTGTATAAACGGTAATTACCGTGTGGTGTATATTATGGACTTCGTTTGAAGTTTGGGGCATGTATATTGCTGCTTGTGTGGGGCAGAGCCATTGTTAGCATCATATATGTATGTTGTGCCATTGGTTATGATTAGCCTAGTCTTTGTAGTGACATGATGCCCGAATAGGCCAGTCAAATCATAAAAAGCCGTGCATATCTGCTCAAAACATAAAAAAACCCGCACTTGCTGCGCGGGTTTTTCAAAAGGTTTTTTAATTTTATATCGGTAAATTAAGCTGTTGTTGTCGCTGTTTTTACACGGCTTTTACGTGCAAGACCAACAATACCAAAACCGAATATCATCATTAACCAAGTGGCAGGCTCAGGAATGGCTGAAACGCTTGATGCTTGAATGTTGCTAAGTTCAATAAATTCGCCGGATGCTGTGGTGAATGATGAACTAAATTGATCAAGAGAACCGATATTTGTCACGTTTGTGAGGTTTGTTCCTGTGAAGACATCAGGATTGAAGAAGTCAGCAATTCCAAAAATGAAAAGTGTATCGAAATCCAGGTTTGACGCATCAACAGTTACAGAGTCACCTAAGTCATTGTCGTCTACGATTGTAACTGCGTTGAAGATATCAGCGCCGAAATTAAAAACCTCTGTTCCCAGCGTAAAAGTCAGGCTTGAAAATTCAAAGGTTTCTTGACCTGGCGCACTATCGTCAGCCACTTCATCGTCGAATGATAGTGACGCTGTAAAAGATGTGGCGCCGAAAGAGTTCATTGCTGCATCACCCGTTAACTCAAATGTAGTAGAAGCATTTGCAGTACCGGTGAAAAAAGCACTAGCAAGCGCGGCAGCGCCGATTAGTGATGTTTTGAGTGTAGATAGTTTCATTTCCCTTGACCCTAGTCTGTTACTAAAAATACGCCTGTATCGGACTTTTATCCGCTATAAAAACAACCTGAACCGGAAGAATATCAAAACGTGTGCAAACCGGATCAGGTGTTAATCTTTTGTTAACTAAATCTACCAGAGGTGCGTCAATCTATGCAAATGGAAAAGGCTAAATTTTTAATTAATTTAATTATTTACAACAATATTATGAGCGATTGTTCCAAGTTGGGACAACTATTGCAGAAATGTTGCATTTGCATGAAAGACTCGTGAAAAAATTACAAAATACAAGCTTTTAGCTATGGTGAAATATACAATTTAATAGAGAAAATTTAAAATTCCTGACTGATTCGTCAGGAACTATGCATATTGAACCTGTTACATTAAAAATAAATTTTATTTCAACAGAAAGGCATCGTGCTTTGCCTCACCTCTAACGCGGTTTGAGAGGAAATAGGAAACAGGTACGGCGACCAGCCCCACATAGGCATGCAGGGGATTATCGCCTGCAAGAATATGCGCATAAGTGGCTGCAATCATATTAATGTAATAGGCACCATATGCAATATCCTTAAGATTACGATATCTATTTGTAAGGATAGCAATGAGGGCAATTAATTTAAGATAGGCAAGCGGGTACACGATATAGGTCGGATAGCCAAATGCCTTGAAGAAACCGGACATTGCTTCGTACTTTGTGTGATAATTAACAATCGCAAGTAACATCAGTGCAAACATCAATAGCGTTGCAACCCAATATATAATTTTCTCAACGAGTGATGTGCTTTTTATCTCTGGCATTGTGGTCCCCTTTAATCCCTTTGCGTGACCATAAGCAGAACGGAAGTGGATGACAAATGGCAAAACCGTTACCAAAAACCGATATCAGTGATATGACGATAATATATGATGACATTTAGTGTGTTTTAAAGTGCGCTGAATAAAATCCCGGGCAGGGCCGTTAAGACGGCGATCAAGGTACTGGAAAAGAAAATAAGCCCAGCCACAAGCCGTGTGCCATGCAGTTTTGACCACAGTAAGATACCAGTAATACTCATGAACAAAAAGGCCCCTGCGATTGCATCAATGAACAAAATCCATGCTGCTGTCAGACCGCTGCCTTTGTGCAGGTTTTTAATAAAAGCCAGGAAATTTTTATCCTGTTTCGATAGTGTTAGTTGATTGGTTGACGGCGTATATGTGCTTGTAATCAAGGCGTTTGGGCCATTATAACGTACGCGCCATTCCTCAGCTTGTTCAGCATCCTTACCATTGAAAGAAACGTTTCGGCGTGGTTTGCGCTCTGGCAAAGGCAGCTTGGAAATATCAAATTCCTTTTCCAACCAGCGGGCATAGGCTTCGCGCGTGTCAAAGGGGCCGGTATCCGCCGTCATGGTAATGCTTGCGACTTCAAAGTTGCTGCCCGTGTCGATTTTCAGGGTGTTTCTGTGATTAAGAAAAAAGCCACTAACGCCGAGAAGAATAAACAATAGTGCGCCCCAAAGCCCGGTCCAAGCATGCACCTTTTTTATCCATGCAATCGTATTTTGTCGCTGCCAGTTTGCGGGTAGAAAATGATAGTATTTGGAACGGGAATTCTTTGGTGTGGGTTTATTATTTGCTTCGTCGGGTTGGCTATCTTGATTGTAGGGCATATTTCATATCTTCTGGCAAATTCAGATAGGAATAAATATAGAGGATTTTATGCAATTGCAACTCATTATTAAAAATCTATGCTGAGGATTTATACCATTCGACAGCTTTGATTTCTGTTGCCTGAATAAAAGGGTTTTTGCCATTGATGTATGTATCCAGATCAATATTTGCATTGTTTGTCAGCGATGCTTTCAAGTCTGAGTATTCTTTAGCAATCTTGGGATATTTGCGTAAATAATCTCGGAAGGCAAGATGTCTGACCAGCTCAGAAGAGCCAGTTTCGAAAATGTGAATATGATGGGTTCGAATGCCTTGAGGATTGTCTTTTCTGAAATAACGGCGATTTTTGATGCCAAATTCCCCCATAACTTCATAGCCAAGATCAATTAATGCGCTATTGGCTTGATCAATCTTTGTCAGGGAGCACGCTTCTATTAGAATGTCGATGATTGGCTTTGCCAGTATATTTGGTATTGCTGTGCTTCCAATATGATGAATGGCGAGCACATTAGCCCCGAGTGCCTGTTTGATATTGAATGCCTCACGCTCAAATTGACCGCGCCATTCAGGGCGATGGGGAACGACAATTGGTGCCATAATTTATGAATCCTGTTCTAATTAGTAGTATTTAGTTTGGCCGGCTTGTTTAACCGAGTTCCTGTATTTGCGCGGTGTTATACCAACTTGCTGCTTAAACGCGCAGTTAAATGGCCCAATGGAATTAAAGCCGCAATCATAGGCAATAGATAGGATAGGCCGCCCGTTATTTTCACCGTTCTATTACTTGTAACTGGGGTAAATGAGCCTTCGAAAGGTTTTGGCAAATTGATTGAAATATCAATTCAGACCTAACTGGAGCCTTAGTTTTTTCGTCAATTTACCAGTGATAATACTATGTGCCTCGATGATATAGCTCTTAAGGGTTGCATCGTCGAGTGCTTCTTGATGCTCAAGCTGTACCCATTTCGCTCGTGCTAAATATGGGGCAGGGATGATCCCGTCCAATTCGCACAGAATTTGATAACTAAGGTTACTGCATTTGAAGCTGATCTTTGAGTGGTTACCGTCACCCCAAACGCTGGCGATAGCAAATATTTTCCCGCCAACTTTCCAGACAGAGGAATTGCCCCACTGGATTACATTCGTTGTTGCCTTTAGGCCTGAGCAAAATTGATCAAATTCCTCGCGTGTCATCTTTGTTTCCTTATTTAAAATAAGTGTCAATTCAACATGGTTGGATAATATGATACAATATAACAATTCACAAAATAAAACTTCATGATATACTATATACAACTTTAGTTAAGGAGAGTGATCTAATGTTTTTAAGATTGGGGAAATTTTTCGGATTCTTGCTTCTGTGTGTTTTGGGTTCAGCGTCTTCTTTGGCGGTAGAAGGTGGAGCAGAATTTATCTCAAAAATAAAATCAGGTAATATTGATGCGCTTTCCCCTGATATTGGGGAGTTTTGGTTTTCAGATGCAGCAAACAAAGATGAAATTTTTAGCGGGATAAAAAAGTGGGCAAGCAAAACCGAGGCGGAGAAACTTACAAGCTTAACGGGTATTATTCTTCCTGCGATGCCTGAATACTGTTTTGATGCAAGGCAATCGCTGCTTGTGGGGCAGCACATCAAATATTTAGAGAGCGTGAAGAATTTTGAAACATATAAGTCGGAAATGACGATCATTTCAACAGCACTAAGCACATTGGATAATGACATCAAAAAACGCGCAGAAGAAGCCGCGGCGAAGTTTCCATCTGAAGGACTTGCAAAAGAGTTAGCGCGGCGAGGTGCCTTAAGCACTAAAACCGAAGAACAAAACACCATCCTTTTTTCCTATGGTTTCAATGAGAAAGTATCGGATGCAGCGTGGTATTTTTTACAGGAAATTGTAATCGGAACCCAGTGCGAATATGATTACAATAATACCGAATGGCTAAAGGAGCAAATCCCCTTCATTGGTTGGCCATCATTGGCAGGCTATACCACTGACGTGGACAAAGCGGCAGCATTTTTAGTTCGCCGTGTCTATGATATTCCCTTTATGATAAAAATGGTTGAACGATTACAGCCCTTTTATGATCAAGATCAGATTGATCGAACAAGTTATGAAGCACTCAAGAATTCGGCACTTGCCTATCAAGCAAATATTGACCGCGTTGCAGAGATTAGAAAAGAGTATCCTGGCCTCAGTGTTCGGCCACCTAGAATGTGCCATCGGCTTTAAGTATATATACTTAAGTTTTTTCATGTTTGTGAATGAAACTGTTCCGGGGCTAGACAGTTTTGAAACGGAGTAGATGTAATTTCCGTAGTTCTTGTCTTCAATAAAGAGCACTAAAACTTATAAGGAAAAGCACACTGCGTATAATGCAGAAGCCAATAAGGCTGACCAATTTTGTTTTCCGTGCTGTCATCCCGGGTCTTTATCTAGCCTTGGGGTAAATGATATTTTAACGAGCTTATAATGTAAAAAAGCCGGATTTATATAAATCCGGCTTTCAAAGTGTCTATGGCTTTAGGGTCTTAATAGCTTGTGCCTTCGCCAGCACGTTCCATAAGGCTTTGTGCTCTGCGGCGTTTGAACAGCTCTACGCGTGTTTTAACGGCGCGTCGTGGCCAGTAGTTATTTTCTTCATTCGCGTCGGCTGTTTCAAAGAATGGATCAAGTGTGATCGATTTGATTTCTTTGTCACTTGTGATCAAACGCGTTACCTTATCGGGGTTGCGGCGCCATAATTCAGCCGGGAAACGTTTCACCTCACTAGAGCCGTCAACATATTCAATCTGAAGAATAACAGGCATTACGAGACCACCAATATTTGAGAACTCGACAAAGTAGAAATTATCTTTGTTTTCTAATAGATCTTTTTCCCATGGCTCCAACCCATCGATCATTTTCTGATATGATGTGCGGTCGCTGTCTAACACCGTAAATTGGTCATTCTTGTTATAGAAATCTTGCAACTCAGGGCGCTCAAGAACGCGTCTGCGGTCATTTTTGTGTTTTTCAACGATTAGCATCTGATCATGGCGCGCTTCTGCTTCTGCGCGCTCGCGTGGCTTCTCGATATCAGGGTTCTTGGTGTCGATAGTTCCCCATGTAACCTTGTCGATTGAGATATCCACATGATCAGTTGTGTAGAACCAACCACGCCAGAACCAGTCAAGATCATGGCCAGAGCTGTCTTCCATTGAACGGAAGAAATCAGCAGGGAAGGGGCGTTTGAATTTCCAGCGTTCTGCATATGTGCGGAAGGCATGATCAAAGTCTTCACGGCCCATAACCGTTTCACGTAGTATGTTGAAAGCGGTTGCGGGTTTCCTGTATGCGTTGGCACCAAACTGAATAAGCGATTCCGGGTCTGTCATCACAGGCATTTGGTTTTTGCTGATCATGAATGGGATGATCTGTGTTGGAGCACCAACATTACCCGGCCAGTCTTCTTCCCATTCACGGTGGGCAAGGCTTTGAAGGAAGGTATTGAAGCCTTCATCCATCCAAAACCAATCACGTTCAGGTGTGTTTACAATCATTGGGAAATAATTGTGGCCAACTTCGTGAATGATTACACCAATCAAGCCATACTTGGTTGCGCGCGAGTAGGTGCGCTTACCGTCGTCACCTTCTGTCGGGCGTGGTGGGTTAAAGGAAATCATTGGGTATTCCATACCACTCGTCGCAGAGTTTACAGACTGCGCAGTCGGGTATGGATACGGGAATGTGTATTTTGAATATACCTCGAGTGTATGAACGATAGCCTCAGTAGAATAAGTATCCCAAAGCGGCATGCCTTCTTCTGGATAGAAAGACATCGCCATGATCGTGCGTCCATCGCTTTCTTGGTCATAGCCCTGTGCGTCCCAAACGAATTTACGTGAAGACGAGAAGGCAACATCACGAACATTCTCAGCGCGGAACTTCCAGGTTTTGGTGCCGCTTGCTTTTGTCGACTGGTTTTCAATTGCTTCATCGCGTGTGATGATGAAAACAGGCTTGTCAGACTTGCGTGCATCCGCTAAGCGCTTGCGCTGTGTTGATGTTAAAACATCATTCCCATTCTGCAATTCGCCTGTTGCAGCTACAATATGGTCGGATGGCACTGTGATTTCCATATCGAAATCGCCGAATTCAAGCAAAAATTCACCCAAACCAAAGAAAGTGCGGTTATCCCATGCGCCGTTATCGGTATAGGCGGCAACACGTGGATACCATTGACCAAGGTTATAAATATAGTTCCCGTCTTTCTCGAAATAATCAAAGCCTGAGCGTTTGATTGGAACCTGCTTACTCTCAATGATGTTGTAGGCCCAATCGATATTGAATGTGAATTCCTTGCCCGGTTTAATCGGTTCATCAAGGTCAATCCGCATCATGGTTTTTACGACTGAGAAAGGAAGCTTGTCACCGCCAGCATCAGTAACGCTGAAAATCTCGTAACCACCGTCAAAATTCTGGCGATAATATTCGTGGCGCACAGCACCAAAAGACAAGCGCTCTGTGTTGTTTGCGGGAAGGGTTAAGTAATCGTCGGAATGTTTTTTGAATCTATTCTGGTCAAGTCGCACCCAGATGTATGATAGGTCATGCGGAGAGTTGTTGGTGTAGCTGATTTTCTCAGAGCCAGTGATACGCTGTTTGTCATCATCAAGTGTTACCTTGATATCATAATCTGCGCGTTGCTGCCAATATTGAGGGCCGGGTGCACCTGACGCCAATCTTTGTTCGTTCGGTGTTGGCCAGCTTTCGTCAAGTTGACGAAATTTATCTTCCCGATCGTTTTTGCTTTGCTTGATCTGGGCATTTGCCGAGATCGTCAGTAGCCCTAAAGTTATGCAGAATGCAGTGCATATTTTCAAGCTGGTCTTGTAATATTGCTGAAACATAAAAACCCCTCTCCCTTATGTTGGTATGCCGTTTGGATTGTTGAAAAAGCCCATATAGATTAGGCGGCCATTTTCAATGGTGTCGCCAAAACCAACCCCTGCGTTATGCCAGTGCCAAGGGCGTATGAGCACCAATCTGTTGTATTTCATGGGGATAGAAAAAACCTTTTCCCATTTGCTAGTATCATTTGTATGTGGATTGATCAATTTATCCCATAATTGAGGGAAATCTTTTACGCCGTATTTAGCGAGCTCATGTGAATATACCGGCGCTTTTTCTGTATTTGTTGGAATGTGACGAAAAAAATCAGTGCCACCCTGACAGTCTTCAGGTTTGTTTAAATATAAAATTGCCGTCCAGTGACAATTATCAATGTGGACGCCACCACCACCGGACTCGCCTTCTAAAGTGATCCTGAATTTCCCATTTGACGTTCCTTTGTACTCCATTGGGGTCAGTGGTTCACTGACGACCTGTGCTATTGCTTCTGTATATCCATTAATGATTTGTGGGTATACGCTGTTGCGTCCCGGGTACATTGCGTCGGGATGTAAATCTGAGTATTCTGCATCAAGTGCGATTTGGCGTAATTGATCAGGGTCTTTCAGAAAATCATCAATGACAATATAAGACTTTTGCATAATATTACTGTTTAATCCGCAAGCGCATCCAGAACATCTTTAGTAAATGTATGAAGCTGAAAGCCACCGGGTTTTGCTGGGTCATAACCACGGCGTATGATTATAAGGTTTTTGCTTGGAATAATCATTAAATGTTGGCCGCGATTACCACGTGCTGCAAAGGCATCATTCGGCAGTTCGGGGAAACGTTCATTATACAGCCAGAATTGTGCGCCGTAACCGGGGGTGCTGTCATTCAGTGGCTGTGCAGGGGCTGGGGCACTCACATACTCTGTCCAGTTTTCTGGTAAAATACGCTCACCGTTCCAGACGCCATTATTAAGGTATAGGATGCCAAGGCGCGCCATATCGCGTGATGTGGTCCACACCTGACTGGAGAGAATAAAATCACCGCCCCAATCAGTTTCGGGTTTTGTGTCTAGCATACCAATTTTATGCATGACGGATTTAAAGGGGAACTCCAAATACGCTTGGTCGTTTTTCATTGCGCCGCGCAGAGCACGCATTGCAAGAAGTGTATCATTATTGGCATATTTCCAACGCGTGCCAGGCGTTGCTTCAACAGCAGTTCTACTGGAGGTATCCTGTACGCGTCCACCGCCGATATAAAGCCTGTCAGTTCGATTGCCTGCGCGGTTACTATCGAGGCCTGATGCCATCTGAAGCAAGTTTTCAAGTGTAATATTGCCGCGTGGATCGCCAGCTGTTTGCCATTCTTCGATTGGAGCAGGGGCTTTAACATCAATTATGTCTTGCTCGACGGCTGCGCCGATTACAGTTGCTGCAATACTTTTCGCGACAGACCATGTGCGCTGTGATGTTTTATGCGTGTATCCATCGATATATTGCTCTGTGATGATTTGGTCAGGTGTTGCTATCAAAACTGCTGTTGTGAATGCGTTTTCGCCGTAATTGGTGTTAAAGGTATCGCCTTTAAAAGCTGCCTTAACGACAGCATCCAGTTTGGCATTGCCGCTTGATGTGTTTACTGGGTTCAGGGTTTTCCACGGCGCGTTATCGTTGCGGGCAGGTGATGTAAGTTCAATCGCCGGCAGGTATTCTACTGTGCTTTTAATTGTTGCACCAACTGGCAGTTGCACACAGCCCAAATGCTCGCGCCACTGGGATACCCGAGGTGGCATAGTATCTGAGTAAAAGACGCTGACGCGCTTGTTTTGTATATCGATCTTTGCGTCAGGAAGGGCTTTTACCTGATCAGCAATCAAAGGATAAATACCCTTGAGTTCATGCTCTGCAATTTGGCTTGGGCTTTTTGTAGCATTGAAGGTTGCGCTGCATGTAAAGGCTGCTTTGTACCCTGCTGCATAGGCTTTTATTGTTGCATCGGTTTCTTGTGCATGAACTGACATGGCTAATAAAGCCACACTGCATAGTGCACTACTGACCTTAGGCAAGCTGGTTGATTTCATTATGACCCTCCCCGAAATACATATTCCCAGCGGCACAATGCATGAAGCGCGCGTTGAACACAAGCAAAGCCATTCAATAAAGCGGCATCATCAAGAAAAATTGTAATGATCAAAGGAAACTAAAATGAAAGGATGCCGCAAAACGACCTTCATAAACGATTGGGGGTTATCTACGGAGGCCGTCTTGCGACATCTAATTATTAGACTGAATACATAGATTCTTCAAGTATAACTTTCGATCTGTGTAATTATAACGCTCTGGTTTTGTAATCACTACCACAGCATGCTTGATTATTTAATGATTTTCATTAGTCTGTTTTCGAATCGTAAAATGAGAGGAATTCCTGTGAGTGCTGTATCAATGGAAATGAAAGGCGATATCGCCGTCTTAAGGGTTAATAATCCACCCGTTAACGCTTTGTCTTATAGTGTCCGCAGCGGACTGGCCGAAAATATAGCGGCGCTTCAAGATGATGACCGGGTCAAGGTAGCTGTCGTTATCTGTGAAGGCCGAACGTTTATGGCAGGCGCTGACATTAAGGAATTTGGTAAGCCACTTCAGGAACCGGGTTTGCCTGATGTCGTAGATATGATCGAAGCATCAAACAAGCCCGTAGTGGCGGCTATCCATGGGACAGCGCTTGGTGGTGGCCTTGAGGTTGCGATCTCGTGCCATCATCGTATTGCGCTATCATCAGCGAAAATTGGCTTACCTGAAGTAAAACTTGGCATCTTGCCAGGTGCTGGCGGTACGCAGCGCCTCCCGCGCCTTGCGGGCGTTGAAAACTCGCTTGATGCGATTTTAAGCGGTCGTCATGTTGGTATGAAGGAAGCAAGCGCATGGGGTGTGGTAGACAAAGTTGTTGAAGATGACCTATTGGATGCAGCGCTTGCATATGCAGGAACATTAAGCGCGGATGATATTCGCCGTACTGGCGATATCAAACTTGATAAAGGCAAATATGATGATGCCTTTTTCGCAGGTTTTAGAAAATCTATTGCTCGCAAAACCAAAGGATATTTTGCACCAGAACGCTGTGTCCAATGTGTTGAAGCGTCAGTTAATCTTGATTTTAAAGCAGGTTTAATGCGCGAGCGTGAATTATTTATTGAATGCCAGTCCAACCCACAGGCACGCGCTCTACAACATATGTTCTTCGCAGAACGCCAGATAAGCCGTATTCCGGGTATCACAAAGGAAACACCGAGGCTGCCAATCAAAAAGGTTGGTATTATTGGCGCGGGCACCATGGGCGGTGGTATTGCGATGAATTTTGCGAATGCAGGGATTGAGACAACGGTGCTTGAACTAGAGCAAGCCGCACTTGATCGCGGCCTCAGCGTTGTTCGACGTAACTATGAAAATACCATGAAAAAGGGCCGCCTTACTGAAGCACAAGTTGAGGAACGCATGGGGTTGCTAACGGGCACTCTTTCATATGATGATCTCAGTGACTGTGACCTGATCATCGAAGCTGTTTTTGAGAAAATGGAAATCAAGAAAATTGTCTTCGAAAAACTGGATGAAGTTGCGAAAGAGGGCGCGATACTTGCGTCAAACACATCATATTTGGATATTGATGACATCGCGTCCTTCACAAAACGCCCTGAGTATGTTCTTGGGCTGCATTTCTTTTCGCCTGCGAACGTCATGCGATTGTTGGAAATCGTGCGCGGTGCCAAAACCGATGTTAGTGTTCTTGCAACGTGTGTGGACTTGGCGAAGAAAATCAGGAAAGTCGGTGTTGTTGCAGGCGTTTGTCATGGATTTATTGGTAACCGGATGTTGTCGCCGTATTTCCGCGAAGCGTCGCTCGCTGTTATCGAGGGCGCAAGCCCTGAAGCTGTCGATAAAGTACTTTTGGATTTCGGTATGCCAATGGGGCCGATGGCAGTTTCTGATATGGCGGGCCTCGATATTGGTTATATGAACCGCCAAAGCATGGGTCGGGAAAACTATGAAACGGCTGCGTTCGATTGGATGGACCGTATTGTAGATATGGGCCGTAAGGGCCTTAAAACGGGTGCTGGTGTATATGCTTATGATGAAGGCTCGCGTGTGCCAAAGCCAGACCCTGAAATTACCCAATTGATTGCGGAAGAAGCTGAAAAAGCAGGCATCTCAAGACGCGATGTTTCTGATGATGAGATTTTGGAACGCTCTATGTTGGCGCTTATCAATGAAGGGGCAAAAATCCTTGGCGAAGGCATGGCTTACCGCGCCAGTGATATTGATATTGTATATTGTAATGGGTATGGTTATCCGCCTTATCGCGGCGGACCAATGCATTACGCGGATTACTTGGGTGTTGATAAAGTATATGAAAAATTATGCGCGCTCCGTGATGAAAAAGGACCACGTTGGTGGGAGCCTGCACCTTTAATTGAGAAGCTTGCCAAGGCCGGAAAATCGTTCGCTGATTATGACCGCCAAAATGCCCAATAGTAATACTTAATAATATAAAGAGTGAGAGGATATAGTATGACTGATCAACTAAATTCGATGTTTGGCCTTGAAGGTAAAGTGGCGCTTGTTGCTGGCGCGTCTTCAGGGATTGGTGCCCGTTTTGCTGAAACCCTTGCACGCGCGGGTGCTGATGTGGTTTTGGGGGCACGCCGGGCAGATCGTATTCAGGCGAACGCCGATAAAATTGCTGCTGATACTGGCCGCAAAACACTGGCTGTTTCAATGGACGTCAGCGACGGTGATAGTGTCACAGCGGCGTTTGATAAGGCTGAGGCGGAGCTTGGCACGCCGTCTATCGTTTGTAATAACGCCGGTATTGCTCGGCCAAATTGGGCGCTTGAAGACAGTGAAGAAGATTGGGATATTACCATGAATACCAATCTTAAGGGTATGTGGCGTGTTGGCCAAGCGGCTGCACAGCGCATGGTGAAAGCCGGTGTTGGTGGTTCTATTATCAATACGGCCTCGATCCTTGGCCTCGGTGTTGGACCGCAGCAATTGACATACGCCACCAGTAAAGCGGGTGTCGTTCAGATGACGCGGGCGCTCGCAATTGAGTTGCAGCGCTTTAATATTCGTGTGAACGCAATTTGCCCCGGCTATTTCAAGACAGAGATCAATGATCAGTTCTTAGAGAGCGAATTGGGTCAAAAAATGCTGAAACGAACGCCTGCACGCAGGGAAGGTAAGCTTTCCGAACTTGATGCACCGCTGTTGATGCTGGCGGGTGATGGAAGTACGTTTGTCACTGGTATTGCTTTGCCAGTTGACGGGGCACATTCTGTCCATTTGGTATAATTACCCCCAGATAATTAAGGCTAAAAAACCCGGTGAATTTCATCGGGTTTTTTGTTATTCAGCGTTAAAGGGCGCATTCGCCAGAAAGTAAACTATATGAAATTTGAAAATTCCCTTACTAAAGGCAAACTGGTCAAACGGTATAAGCGTTTTTTGGCCGATGTTGAGCTATCAAGTGGTGAAATTGTAACGGCGCACTGCGCAAACTCTGGCTCAATGATGGGATTAAAGAGTGAGGGAAGCCGTGTTTATCTCTCGCCAAACACAAACCCAAAGGCAAAGCTCGATTGGCGCTGGGAAATGGTGGAAGCTGACGGTGCACTTGTTGGTATTAACACAAGCCGGCCAAATCATATCGTTGAAGAAGCGATTTTAGACGGCACAATCAGCGAGCTTAAAGGATACCCTGATCTGCGCCGTGAGGTGAAATACGGTAAAAATAGCCGGATTGATATTCTACTTGAAGGCAACGGCCTTTGCTATGTTGAGGTGAAAAATGTTACCCTGAAAGTGGGTGATGGAGCTCAGTTTCCAGATGCTGTGACAGCGCGGGGTGCCAAGCATCTTGAAGAGTTGATGGATATGGTACGTGATGGCCACCGCGCCGTTATGGTGTATCTGGTACAGCGCGGTGATTGCGAAAATTTTAGTATTGCAGAAGATATCGATAAAAAATATGCTGATACATTAAGAAAAGCGATTGATGGCGGCGTTGAAGTTTTGTGCTATCATTGTACATTAACACCAAATGAAATTAAGGCTACTGCACCGCTACCGATCAAGTTTTAAGTTGGTGAAGACGCTATAAATTGGAATGAAGATAATGAATTATGTTGATGCGCTGAATGTACCAGAGACGAGATCAGGCGCGATTAAAATCCACGGACCCGAAGCCTTTGAAGGGATGCGTGCTGCGGGTAAACTGGCTGCGGAAGTTTTGGATTATATCACACCACATGTGCAAGTGGGTGTAACCACCGAATTTCTTAATCAACTGTGTCATGATTTTATTATTGATAATGGTGCAGTGCCAGCACCTTTGAATTATAAGGGGTTTCCAAAATCGGTTTGTACATCGATCAATCATGTGATTTGTCATGGTATTCCTGGGCCAAAAAAATTGAAAGACGGGGATACGATCAATATCGATGTTACTGTTATTCTTGATGGTTGGTTCGGTGATACAAGCCGTATGTTCTTTGTTGGTAAGCCCAAGATTTTGGCGCAGCGCCTTTGTAAAATTACCTTCGAAGCGCTTTGGAAAGGTATTGAAGTTGTAAAGCCCGGCGCGCATCTGGGTGATATTGGACATGCGATCCAAACTTACGCCGAAGCGAACAGATTTTCTGTTGTGCGTGATTTTTGTGGTCACGGCATTGGCCGTGTTTTCCATGATGAACCAAGCGTTATGCATTTCGGCGAGAAGGGCACAGGCCCAGAGCTTCGCCCCGGTATGTTCTTCACAATCGAACCGATGATTAATGCTGGTAAACCGCACGCAAAAATTCTTTCTGATGATTGGACCGCAGTTACCCGTGATAAATCGCTGTCGATGCAGTTTGAGCACACACTTGCAGTAACCGAAGACGGGTATGAAGTCTTTACAAAATCGCCAAAGGGCTGGTTCCAGCCGCCTTATGATTTGGGGTAATAGTGGCTAATGCCTGATACGGCACCCAAATATTCAGCAGAATATGCCAAAGGGCACCGGGAGCGACTACGTGATCGTTTCCTCAAAGGGGGCGTTGACGGGCTTGCCGATTACGAGCTTTTAGAGATGCTGTTGATGACAGCAATCCCGCGCAAGGACGTAAAACCGCTTGCGAAAGATTTATTGAAGGATTTTGGGTCTTACCCAGCTGTTTTGTCGGCTTCAACTGAGCGCTTGCTTGCCTATTCCGGGCTTGGGAAAACAGCGGTTGCGACCCTTAAAACGGTAGAGGCCTCCGTTCATGCCTTTATGAAAAGTGAGATTGCTGACAAGCCTGTACTTTCTAGTTGGAATGCCTTGATTGCCTATCTGAAAACATCGATTGCTCATTTAAGTGTGGAGCAGTTTCGTGTTGTTTATTTGAATAGTGGCGGTGAAATTATCCTTGATGATATTGTCTCTGAAGGATCTGGCCATTCGGTAAATGTTACACCTCGTTCGATCGTTCAAAAGGCGCTTAGTATTGATGCCCGATCACTGATTTTGGCTCATAATCACCCATCTGGGCACGCTGAGCCAAGTCAAGCAGATATTGTGGCTACAAACGCCGTTATTGATGCTTGCAAACCGCTTGAAATTATTGTTCATGATCATCTGATTTTTTCAAAAAATGATTTTATAAGTTTTAAGACTTTAGGGCTTATATAAAGATAGCGTTCGTTGCTTTGGTAAAGGAAATACCTGTGTATTGGGATCAGATTGTATCCGAAAAGAAAGCTCTTAAGAAACTACCGGTTTCTGCAAAGGTTGTGCTTGTTTCCAAGGACCATAAAGCCCTTGTCATGCATAAGGCCAAAGGTGTTTGGGATTTGCCGGGGGGGAAGATCGAAGCGAACGAAGATATCTATAAGGCATTGAAGCGCGAGGTGATGGAAGAGACAGGGTTAACTGTCAAAAAATTCTCCTTCCTTACATCTTGGATTAAGACAAATCGCAGCCTTGGTGACAGGTTGGTTGTCGTATTTGAGGCTGAGCTGAATAAAAAAGCTAAAAATGTCGATGTTCGTCTGTCTGAGGAACATGATTGGGCCCGTTTCCTTGGTGAGCGTAAGGCCAATAAAAAGGACCTTGTGTTGGGATATAAAAACGCGATTTCGCTCGCGCTCTCAAAACGTTAGAGACTTGAAGTGATTGAGATTGAGCGTAAGTTTTTGATTCACCCTGATACTATGCCAAATCTTGATAGCGGCATTTCAATTTCGCAGGGCTATTTGATGCGAGGCGAGGATAGATCGCTGCGTATTCGCCAATATGGTGATAAGTATATTCTGACTTTTAAGGCTGGAAAGGGGCTGACACGCACCGAAATTGAGCGGCCGTTAACAAGTGCAGAAGGTGAGCACCTTTTTAAAACAAGTGTTCTGGATGCACCAATCATTAAAACCCGCCATATGATTGCAGTTGATAGTCATACATGGGAAGTTGATGTTTTCGCAGGTGAGAATGCAGGGCTTGTCATTGCTGAGATCGAACTGTCGTCAGAGAATGAAGCGTTTCAATTTCCGGATTGGGTTTACCGTGAAGTGTCCGATGATCCACGATTTTTAAACTCAAATTTAGCCTGTCAGCCGATCAACGCTTGGCGAAATGAATTCCAGGCGCTTTTAGCATAATAAAACACCGATAAGCTACGTGACTGGCTTGCGCAAACTGGTACTTTCTGATAGCAGAGCGGCGAAGCCGTCTATTCTTTCTTGTCGCAAGGAGCCCAGCCGATGATCCCACGTTATTCCCGTAAAAATATGACTGATATTTGGGAACCGGAAAACCGTTTTCGTATCTGGTTTGAAATCGAAGCGCACGCGTGTGATGCGAACGCAAAATTGGGCCGTATCCCTGAAGCAGCGGCAAAGGCAGTGTGGGAACGTGGTAAGTTTGAAGTTGCACGCATTGACGAGATCGAGCGCGAAGTAAAGCATGATGTGATTGCGTTCCTCACGAACTTGGCCGAGCATGTTGGTGACGAAGCACGCTTTGTTCATCAGGGCATGACGTCATCGGATGTTCTTGATACATGCCTGTCAGTTCAATTGATGCAGGCAGCAGATATCATTATTGAAGACCTTGAAAAATTGCTTGTTGTCCTTAAGCGCCGTGCAGAAGAGCATAAATACACTGTTTGTATCGGCCGTAGCCACGGCATCCACGCTGAACCTGTAACTTTCGGCCTTAAGATGGCGCAGGCCTATGCCGAGTTTGACCGTTGTCTTGCCCGCATGAAAGATGCACGCAAAGAAGTGGCAACATGCGCAATCTCTGGTGCAGTTGGCACATTCGCGAATATTGACCCGTTTGTTGAAGAATATGTTGCCGAGAAAATGGGGCTGGAGATTGAGCCTGTTTCAACGCAGGTAATCCCGCGTGACCGCCATGCGATGTATTTTGCTGTCCTCGGCGTTATCGCAAGCTGTGTTGAACGTTTGGCCGTTGAAGTGCGTCACCTTCAGCGCACAGAGGTTTTAGAGGCACAGGAATATTTCTCAAAGGGGCAAAAGGGCTCTTCGGCGATGCCGCATAAAAAGAACCCGATTTTGACTGAGAACTTAACAGGGCAAGCGCGTTACATTCGTGCGTTTGCGATGCCGGCGATGGAAAACGTGGCCCTTTGGCATGAGCGTGATATTTCGCATTCTTCTGTTGAGCGCTATATTGGCCCTGACGCAACAGTGGCGCTTGATTTCTCGCTTGCACGCCTCACAAATGTGATGGATCAGCTTCTCGTTTATCCAGATAATATGCTTGATAATATGAACAAGATGGGCGGCCTTCCAAATAGTCAGCGTGTGCTTCTTGAACTAACGCAAGCGGGCGTTAGCCGCGAGGACGCATACCGCCTTGTGCAGGCAAATTCCATGAAGGTATGGGATAGTCGCGGCGAACTGCAATTGCTTGACCTGTTAAAGGCGGATGAGACTGTAACCGCGAAGGTATCAGAAGCAGAGCTCGACGAGCTGTTCAACATGGATTATCACACCAAGCATGTTGATACGATTTTCAAACGTGTGTTTGGCGAGTAACATTTGATAATACTTTTCTTTCAAGAGCTCAGGGTGTTTCCCTGAGCTTTTTTTGTTTTTGGCCTTGCTACCTATATTCGCGTTTCAATCTGGACATTTAGGTTGAATATATGCTTACTTAAACAATAGTTAGTTTTTATATGTGGGGGTTTATGCAAAAAATACTTCTAACTTTTTTATCATTATTTCCATATCAAGCGCAGTAAATGCCGATAAAAAACCGAAAATTGACGTCGGTGATGTACCACCCGATTACGTGGGTAAAACACTCAAGGGTGAAAAAAATATCTTTCTGACCATAAAGGTAAAATAATTGTTGTTACCTTTTGGGCTACATGGTGCCCTCCGTGTTTAAAAGAGATTCCGGAAATGAATGCTTTGCAAGCACAGGTTTCCTGCGATGAATTTTTTGTTGTGGGCGTCAATTTTAAGCAGGGAAAGCGCAGTGTAAAGAAGCTGGTTCAGGCGCTCGAAAATCAACATATGTAGTTTACTGTTGATAAACGCGGTGTATCGGCCGTAAATACGGTGTCAACAGCCTTCCACATATGTTTGTTTTGGCACTGATGGTAAAGTAGTTGCGACACATTTGGGGTATAGCAACGCTTCAATGGATGACATTGTTGAAGAGCTAAATGATTTGTTACAAAAATCACGTAATGCAAAAGTAGCAGTTAATGCTAATTCAGAAGCTACAGAGTAAAAAAGAAATCTAAGTTCAATTATTAGTGTGGTTTTAAACTTTAAGGGGGTATTGTTAACCACGAAAGAGGGGGGTATGGAGATTCGTCTTGTTTTAATCGTCTTTATTTGCCTATACATCACAGGATGTACACTAGGTCTAAGAAGTTCAAGTGATATAGTTCGATGGTCACCTGAATTTGCTGAGAAAAATATTCTTCTCTTGGTATTTGTTTCGCCGCGATATCCAAAGGAGCTCTTTGATCAGAATGTAGCTGGTCATGTAATCGTTGATTTCACAATTCAAAAGGATGGGGCAGTTGATCGTAATTCGATCCGTGTTATTAACTCGATGCCTGAAAAAGTTTTTGATGCTGCTGCGGTTAGGGCGGCCTCTCTCCTCAAGTACAAGCCTGTGAAGATAAACGGTGAAATAAAAACTGTAACAGGTGTTAAGATGCGCTATGCTTTTACACTCAAAAAGTAACGGTCGATTAAGATCATCAGTTCTTTGGAATTCGGATAGATGAAGAATACGGTAAAAGCAGCACTTTTAATCATTGGTGATGAAATCCTCTCTGGCCGGACGCAGGACAGGAATACCAGTTATATTGCGAATTGGCTAAATGAGGCCGGTATTCAGCTATCTGAAGTGCGCGTGGTGCCTGATATTGAAGAAGAGATCGTGCATGCGATTAATCGCTTGCGCGGTAAATATGAATACCTCTTTACAACAGGAGGCATCGGCCCAACGCATGACGATATTACGGCTGAAGCGGTTGCGAAGGCATTTGATGTGCCCGTTGAAAAGCACCCTGAAGCTTATGCACGGTTACTGGCTTATTATAATGAGGATAACTTTACCGAAGCGCGCCAACGTATGACGCGGGTGCCAAAAGGCGGGGTTTTGATCGATAATCCGGTTTCAATTGCGCCCGGTTTTAAAATCGAGAATGTTTTTGTCATGGCAGGGGTGCCAAAGGTAATGCAGGCAATGCTGGAGCAGCTTCGCCGTCACTTAAAGGGTGGGCGTAAGGTTCATTCGCTTACCATAACGATCAATGCGCCGGAAAGCGTGATTGCTGATACGCTTGGCGCGATTGAGAAATCGATTGATGGTATCAGTATCGGCAGCTATCCGTTTTATCATGAAGGCAATAGCGGTACGCAAATTGTAACGCGGAGCGTTAATCAAGACTTGTTAGAGCGAGCAGAAAGCGCTCTTGTTAAGGCATGCAATGTGAATGGCTGGAAGCATAACATTAATTAAATTTCAGTAATTGGGGGATGCTTTGTTAGTTAAGGAAGCTTTAGACGAACAGACTTTTCTAAATATTTTGGAAGGAAGTCAAAGACCTATCAATATAAATTTAGAAAAATAGCCAAGCGGGCAAATGTGCTTGAGTTTGATATTGAAGACGCTGATGTTGCTGCGCGTGTTATGGCATTGCGTAGTTGGAATTGGGCGGCGTTCGTTTTTTCTTTTTATTGGGCTTTCTACCGGAAATTAACAATTGCCTGGGCTTTGCTCGCAATGTTTATATGCCTTTTGGTCGCGGAGAGCTATTTGCCTGAGTATAAAATTATTTTTGGGGCACTAACAATAGGAATTGGTTTTGCAGTGGCCATGAGGGGTAATGGCGTTTTATTCCTGCATTATCTGGATGCCCTTAATAATGATAAACCGGAAATGTGTAAGCCATCATTTTTTAGAATATTTTTATTATTCTTCGGCTTTTTCCTTATAGTATTTGCGGGTGGAATTATTTTGTCGCTTATTACCGTTTAAACATCACAGACTTATTGCTGTTTATAATTATGCGTTGCTCAAGATATAATGTTACCTTCGATATGAGTGCAGGGAGCCTTAGTTTAAAAGTGTTATTTGAACAGGCATGTATTTAATTACTATCTTAAATCAATATACGCGATACCTGGGTGCATGTTGCAGGCAACTCTGGTGTGGTAAGCGGGTTATTTAACAGTTCTGGTCTGAAAGTTCCTATCATGTCGCGCATTCTACTTACTTGACCGTTGGTAAAGTTATTCATCCATTCATCATCGGTGTAATTCATATAGTTTTCTACAGGTGCAAACTCGCCCTCCTTGCAGGCATTATGGGGTAATGTAATGTCTGGTTTGCCGAAGTTTGGCGAACTGTGTGCAGGTGTGTCATTAACATGATCGCCGCTTGCTGAACATCCACCTTGGAAAGTATGAAATAACCCCAGCCAATGGCCTATTTCATGTGTCGCTGTTTGCCCCTGGTTGTAGGGCGGGCTTCCTACATTTGGTAAGGAGGTATATGTGACGACAATACCATCAAGTGCTGGGTCACCCTCAAGGTCCCAAGGGAATGTTGCCCAACCAAGTAGCCCACCGCCATTACTGGTGTAAAAGTTCAGTGTTGTTTCGGGGTTGGCTTGTAAGGCTGTTTTTGCTTTCCGTTCAATCGCAGAGCCGTGGCCCATTTGAAACCATTCCTGATTGATATGCGTTATAGTTTCGGTTTCTTCGTATGAGAAATGAATGCCGTGCGGGTTAAAAGCATTGTTAAGAACCTCCATCTGTGCTTGCCGCGCGGCGGTGTTGATAATGCCATTTATACCATCAGATAAATGAATAAACCTGATAGGGATATGAATAGCGCCACCGATGGCTCGGAAATTGATATTTTTCGTTTTGAATTCGCGGTTTTTTTGATCGATCTGGTTGATTTTTACGTAACTGGGACGAGGGCAACCGCATCGCCTGCCAAAGCTTTCAAGGTCGTTGAATTTTTGATTACCAATCGTGTAATTTTCCATCTTTCACTTCCTTAAATAGGGTTTTAGCTAGCGCTATGGTAGCTATGTAAACCCTAAGGAAATATATTGGCAGTTTGATGGCAGAAGGTTTTAGCGTTTGAAAACTACGGTTTTACTACCGTTTCTAATCACACGGTGTTCAAGGTGAAGCTTGATTGCCTCTGCAAGTGCAATGCGTTCAACGTCACGTCCGGTAGCTACTAAATCTTCCGGGGTCATGGCATGATTAACGCGGGCGATATTCTGCTCGATGATTGGGCCTTCGTCCAGATCTGGTGTCACGTAATGGGCGGTTGCACCGATAAGTTTTACACCTTTTTCAAAGGCTTGATGATAAGGCTTGGCCCCTTTAAAACTTGGCAGGAAAGAATGGTGAATATTGATCACACGACCATCCATTTTTGCACATAATGTATCGCTGAAAATTTGCATATAGCGCGCGAGGATAATCAGATCGATTTCTTCTTCTTGCGCCAGCGTATATAGCTTTTCTTCTTGTGCTTTTTTTGTGTCTTTAGTGATCGGCATATGATGAAATGGTACATCGTATGACGCCGCTAATTGATAAGCATCGCGGTGGTTTGAAACAACCGCGCGAACATCCATTGATAAAGCACCGCGCGAGTTTCTATAGAGTAGGTCCATCAGGCAATGGTCAAATTTTGACACCATAATCATGACACGTTGAGGTTTGTTTGCATCCGCGAGTGACCAGTTATGTGCATACTCTGACACTGTTGGAGAGATAAGGGCCTTCATTGCCTCGCAATCCATTGTATCACTGGTCGTGAAAGCAACACGCATAAAAAAGCAATGGCTTGATGTATCTGCGAACTGGTCACTTGAGGTAATGTTACAGCTATTTGACGCTAGAAGGCTTGAAATGTCAGCGACGATGCCGGCTCGGTCGGGGCATGAAAAAGTCAGTACAAAAGATGATGACATAAAGGCCTCTGTTCTATTTTTGCAGGATTAGAAAAACAGCGTACCAATATAAAATATTGTAAGTAAGGTAAATCTTTATTTTAATATTATGTGTAATTGAATTTTTATAATTTTATTATTGAATTATGCGGGTAGGTAGTTGTTTTCATTAATTACGGTAGGTGCGTAGCAATATAGTGTATCGCTTGGGAAGATAGTCAGAATCGTAATTGGTTTGTCGCTGAAGGGCTTTAATAACCCTTCAGCGACGTTGATGGAGTTTTTACCGTGCGGTAATTTTGTATATGTTTGCCTGATATTCACCAGTTCTAAGATCAACATTACCAGTGTTTGTTAAGTTAAAGTCTGCGTCGTCCACTTGAATAATATTTGGTGAAAAAACTCTAACAACATAGTCAGCATTCCTCGGTAGACGAACATCTACCATGTAGGGGTCAAACCCTTCAAAGCCTTGTTCGTTTCTCGCTACACGGCGTAGACGTCCGCTCGGTGTAACACGGAAAAGGTCAACTGTTGTCATTACGCTATCTGCACCGACAGTAATATCGAAAGAATTGACTTCAACTGATACGATATCACCAGCCCGGCCGCTAAAGCGATATTGATCCCGCTGTCCGCGTCGGCTAATTTCTCCGTTAATGACAATCTGTTCAATGCGTAAGTCACGGTTGGCATTAACACCAGCAGGAACTGTTGCATTGAAATCATTAAGAACCGAGAGAGTAATATTTTCGTTGTTATCTGATCCTCTGATACTTGCCTCTGAAACAGTTATATTGTTTGTTTGATTGAGAGCAAGTTTGCGGATCGAACGCTCACCGAAAAAGCGGTTTCGGTTTGCAGAGTCAGCAAGTGTAATGCCAGCGCTTGCACCAGACGCCATCGTATGTGATGAGCCTTCAGCGGCATTCACTGGGCCTCTATAAGGCGGTGTAAAATCATTAGGGGCTGGCTGACCAGTTGTGGGAAGGCCGTCACCAATAGCACCAAAGCTGTCATGATGACGAAGGCCCTGGTTGTGGCCCAGTTCATGAGCACCTGTATTAGACGCTTGATTAACAACGGCGACAGATAATTGTTGAGTTATGTTGGCGTTGTTGGCAGGAAGGCCTGTGAAAGCTGCGAATTGTGGTATACCTAATTCTTGTACAACAAATTCCCAAAAGTTGGGGTCTACAAAGGCTGAATCGTTACGAGTATTATTCAATACATCGATGCCTTGAGCGCGCCCAAATAAAATACTTGGAATTCCGCCATTCGAGTCATCATAATCAATACATGGTTCAGGGAAATCACAGAAGAAATTTAATGTTGAGAATTGTCCCGAACGCGGCCTTGTTTGTGTGAAGTTGAAGTTAAAGTCAGAATATTCTTCTTCTATGTTATTTTGTATTGCGTTTCGTTCCGCTGTTGTAAAAACATGGGCATCATATTGGTCAATACGAATTGTTCTTTGATTGTCGCCCCTGCCACGCACAATAGCTACACCAAATGTGTCGTTTGGGTTATTAAAGTTTAGCCATACCGTTTGCCTCGCTGTGTTACCGCCAGTGATAGCATTTGTTAAACCAAACCCGCCAGTTTCTATAATATTTATAAGGCTTTGCTCAATAGCGGCTTCTCTTGCCGTTTTCATGGTTTGGACCATTTGATTAAATTCGGTCGGTGTAATGTCTTTAGACGATATACACGCGCTTAAATTTATATCTGAGCAATCCGGGCGGATATGGACTTCGCTGGCATCCATAAGGGGACGGTTGCCATTGTTTGATTGAGTTTCCTGTTGTGCATTTGTTAATGAAGGCACTGCAATAGACATAGAAAGCGCCAGTGCTGACACCGCTATAATTTTGCCTGATGTATACTTCATACCGTATCTCCGTTTTATACTTTTGACTAACTATTATTGTGGCCGCTGATTTTTATAGTTGTATAGCGACCAAATGGGATGGTATGCTTTAAACGAAAGATTATCAACTAATAAGTGTAAAATTATTAAAATTACAAACAAAAGATGTTAATTTGAGAAATTATAATCTTATTAGGCTATAAAAAATTATAAATAATGAATAGTATTCGTGTTCATTTTGAATTTATAGTAAAACTTTAAATTGTATATACTGTTATTTAGTATGGTTGAATATACTAGTTTCCCTGCTTGCGCTGATTAACAGAATTCAAGTTCGATTTTACTGACATAACTATACGTTTGCTTAAGGGGTATCCAATGGATGAAACCTGCTTATTTGAATTGCTGCCTATAATATAACTGTGCAAAAGCCCTGAAAAAATAGAGTGTTAGAACACAGACAAGCCAACGCGATTTCAACATATCATTTGCGCTGTTTTTTGCGAGTGATATGTTGAAATTCATCAAATATAACTCTGTCAGGTTTTTTAGGGTGCAGCACATACGTAATAGAGGCTGTAAGGTTTTATAAGCAGACAATAAACAACTCTAGATAATTTCGTTTATCGACACTAGAGCAGTAGAAGCTGGGATTATAGAGATTGGGATAACAGAGATTGGGGCAATAGAGACTAGGAGCAATAAATATGACCGTTTTGCCATTTCCAAAACTTGCAAGGGCTATAGTTGGGATTAGTTTAATTGTATTATGTACGGCTTGCGGTGACGATGCGCCCGAGGAAAAGAAAGCACCTATACGTGGTGTAAGGCTGTTTGAAGTGGAACAATCTGCGTCTAGTGTTCAAAGGCGTTATCCAAGTATCATTGATCCCGCAAACGAGAGCCGATTGTCTTTTGAAATTAGCGGTCAGTTAGATGAAGTGAAACTGGAAGAAGGGCAAGAAGTTCAGGCTGGTGACCTTTTAATGCGCCTTGATGATACTTCATTAGAATTAGAGGTGCAGGAAGCGAAAGCAGCCCGTGAGCAGGCTGATGTCGTTTTAAAAAATGCACAAGTTGATTTTGAGAGAAAATCAGAGTTGTTGAAAAACGGAAACGTTACCCGGGCCAGTTTTGACGAGTCACAAACAAACCTGAGAACAGCGCAGTCGCAACAAGTGCAGTCATCGCGGCGGTATGATATTGCCTTGGAGCGGCTACATAAGTCTGAGTTAAGGGCGCCGTTTGAAGGCGTGATAGCAAATGTAGAGGCGCGTTCATTTACAAATGTAGGCGCAGGGTCAACTGTTGTGACACTCTATAGTCAAAGCGCGTTTGAGGTTGGGTTTAATGTACCGGCATCTGTTATTAATTTTTTGTCGCTTGGTGACGTGGTTGAGGTCGTGATAACCGACTTACCGGGCACAATCTTATCAGGCCGGGTTCAGGAGATAAGTTCCCGGGCATTGCAGGTTTCTGCGTTCCCTGTCGTTGTTGCCCTTACTGAAACATCGGAAAGTTTAAAGGCTGGGATGGCGGCTGATGTTATCGTTAGCGTTAAGCTGCCGGGTAGTACAGAAGGGTTTCTTGTACCAATATCCAGTTTTGATTTTGAACATTCAGCCGATTTGGGCGGAGGTAGAGATATATCTGCCAGAATTGGTGAAGGTAGCCCAGCGCAAGTGTATGTCTTTGATGCCGAGGCCTCTAAAGTGATGTCTGTGACAGTAGAGATTGTTGGTGTTCGTGACAATATGGTGATCGTTTCCAATGGATTGAATGCGGGTGATAAAATCGCATCTGCTGGGGTTTCATATCTTTATGACGGGCAGGTCGTTAGTCCTTTATTATCAACGGGTGAATAGGGGGCATTATGTCGTTTCTAACACATTTGGGTATCGAGAAAGAACGATTTACCATTCTGATTATGATCAGTTTGATTATTGCCGGGCTATTAAGTTATTTGGACTTTCCCAAGCGCGAAGATCCTGAAATATCCATTCGGCAGGCAGAGGTTATTGTTCAATTTCCTGGTATGCCGCCATCAAGAATGGAGAAGCTGATTGCGGAAAAAGTTGAGCGTAAGATCAGGGCGATTGAAGAAGTTAAAGATATTGAAACGCTATTGGTGACAGGGCGGATCAAGATATCAGTGATTTTAGAAGATAACGCGACACAGTTTGATCAGATATGGCAGGAACTTCGCGATAAAATGTCGGATGTCGCACGCGACCTTCCTGAGGGAACCGAAGGGCCTTTTGTTAATACAGACATTGGTGATGTAACCATTGCATCAATTGCAATGACCGCAGAGGGCTTTACATACCGGGAAATGGAGGTTGCCGCCAAGGAACTTCAAAGGCAGTTATATTTAGTCGACGGGGTTGGTAAGGTTGAGCTTCTCGGTGTTCAAGAAGAACGGGTTTGGCTGGAAGTTGACGCTGAGCGCATAGCATCAGTTGGTAATCAGTTACAGCAATTGATCAATGATTTACAGGCGCAGAATATTATATTACCAGCGGGTGAATTAAACGCCGCAGGTACTTCTATGCTTTTGGAAGCTACGGGTGACTTTAAAACCATCGCTGATGTTGAGCGGATGCTGACCCGCATATCTGACACAAATGAATATTCTCGTTTGCTGGATTTGGTAACGGTTAAACGCGGATACGCATCACCGCCGCAGTCGCCTGTATTTTATAATGGTCGTCCAGCTCTGACAGTTGCAGTGCAGATGCAGCCCAGCTTTGATATACAGCGTGTGGGGCGGGGCATTCAGGAAACTGTAACCGCGTTTGAGGCTACATTGCCGATTGGTTATGAGCTTAACTTTGCAACTTTTCAACCGGATGCTGTTTCGACGGCTATTGACGATGCGCTATCAAATGTTGGGCAAACATTTATTGTTGTTGTGCTAATTGTGTTGGCTTTTCTAGGGTGGCGTTCTGGTTTGGTGATCGCGTCTATCGTGCCGTTTGCGGTGATGTTTACGCTGCTTGGGATGGGAATACTGGATATTGCGCTGGAGCAGGTGTCAATTGCAGCCGTTATTATTTCGCTTGGACTTTTGGTTGATAACGGGGTTGTAATTGTCGAAGACATATTACGGCAGATCAATAATAAAGTACATTGCCGTGATGCTGCGCTTTCATCAGGGCGCCAATTTGCTATGCCGCTTCTGGTTTCCTCGTTAACCACTGTTTTTGCATTTACGCCGTTCTTTTTATTGGATGGTTCATCAGGTGAATATGCTTTCTCTCTTGGGGCTGTGGTCACGTTAACATTGTTTGGCTCATGGCTTTCGTCCATGTATTTTTTGCCGTTAATTGCAGCCAACTTTTTGAAATCCAAAGGGAAGCATGAAGCTGTTGAAGAACAGGATGAGGTGGGCAATAAAGCATCTCCGCAGTATGTGCGTATCTATGAACGGCTATTGAGTATAGTTCTAAAAAGCGGCATTTGGGCTATTGTCGTTTGTTATGGGTTGGTTGTTTTATCATTTTCATTTTTTACATCAATTCCATCAGAGCAATTCCCTGAAAGTGAACGAAGTGAAGTTCTTGTTTATATGGATATGCCAAAGGCTGCGCATATTGAAGATACGATCAGAATTGCATCTTCTGTTGGGCGGTGGATTAATAATAAAGATGAAAACCCGGGCATTAAGGATCAGATTTTATATGTGGGTTTTGGTGGGCCCCGATTTTATTTAGCTCTTTCTCCGGCAGAACGGTCGCCGTCTAGTGCATTTTTTCTCGTGAATGCTACTTCACACGAAGAGGCAACAGCCTTTGGCGAAAAAGCTAAAAGGCATTTGTTTGAAAATTACCCGGATGCACGCTTTAAGGTTAAACGTTTGAGTATGGGGGCTTCTGAATCCGGTACGGTAAAAATTGAAATTACCGGTGAGGATTATGATCGATTACTTGCGCTTGGAAGAAGTGTTGAGAACACTTTTCGAAAGATGCCCGGCATTGTTCAAAATGAAAATGACTGGGGAGAAAAAGTTGTTAAATTTGTTATTGATGTTGATCAGGACAAAGCCCGACGTCTAGGAATATCATCTGAAACCATGTCGCAGCTTTTAAGCTCGTATTTTAATGGCTTTCAGATTTCAGATTACCGTGAGGATAATCAGTCTATTCCTATTGTTCTTAGAGCCTCTGAAAAGGACAGAGATAGCCTTGAAGACCTGTTGAATATAACGCTGACAGGTGATGGTCAGGCTATTTCTATGGAACAGGTTTCTACACTAAGACCAGTTTTGGAATATTCACAGATTCGCAGAAAGAACCAGGTTAGAACTATCACTGTAACAGCAAAAAGTGACACTTTGACCGCTGGCGCATTGCTAGCTGCTGTTAAAAAGGATTTGGATAAATTAGATCTTTCGGGCGGCTATAAAGTAGATATTGGCGGCGAAATACAAGATGCCGGAGAAACGAATGAGAAACTGGCAGCAGGTATGCCATATGCGTTAATGTTGATGCTGCTTGCTGTTGTTTTCCAGTTTAATTCGCTGCGGCGCGCTGTGATCGTCTTTATGACGGTTCCTTTGATCTTTATTGGAATACCTTATGGTTTGCTCCTGACTGGTGAGCCTTTATCCTTCTTTGGGATATTGGGAATTATTAGTTTAGCAGGTATCGTTATTAACAATGCTATTGTCCTGATTGATCAGATAGATATCGACGCCAAAGCATTACCGATACAAGACGCCATTGTTGCCGCCGCTGGGAAAAGGCTCAGGCCAATATTGTTAACGTCTATAACAACCGTTATTGGATTGTTGCCGCTTTATTTATTTGGAGGGGTGCTTTGGGCACCGCTTGCGATTGTTATGATGTCAGGGTTGGCGTTAGCTTCAATTCTTACGGTGTTTTTTGTGCCAGTCCTTTATCGCTTGTTTTTCGCAAAGCATATAAAGAGCACTTAGATATGTGTTGCTTATGAACCATTATATTGGCTCAACCCTGTTGACGCGTGTTCGTGGTTAATATGTAGATTGTGCCACAGCTACCGTTATGAACACTGCGGTGAAAACTAACAGTAAGAAAATGCAGCTTACCCAGAGTTGAAAAGATCTTATGACGTTTTTTACGCAGCTCATGTGTGGCCTTGTTATAAATGAGTAGCACAACCATATTCCCGGGTTTTAAAGTCAAGGGCCTCTATTCAAGGGCCTCTATTCAAGGGACGGAACTGAGGCCCTTGAATAGAAAATGTGGCGTGTAGAAAGTGCTATTATATTGAATTGTTGCCGCTAAATTTTTTCACGCAAAGGCTCAAACGCTTCCCGTGAGGCTTGCAATACGGCGCCAATGCCGGCTGAGTGCCGCCTTCCGCGCACTGTTACTACCTTTATCTGGCGCGAAAATGGTAATTTAGGCACTGAAATTGTCGTAAGCCCGTCGACCACGATCGAAGATTCTCCCAAGAGTGATATACCCATACCGTTCTTAACCATCGCTTGAACCCAGTCATCTCTATCACTGGAGAAAACTCTGCGTAGATTAATACCGTGTTCCGCTAAATAATCCTTTTCGCGAATTACAAACTCGCATTCAGTCCGTTCGATAAACGGCTGTCCGGTTAATGAAAGTATATCTACTGTTTCTTGCTGGGCAAAGGGGTGAGCAGCATTGACAACAATTTTCACAGGTTCAGTATATAGTGGTATGACATGAAATTTTTCGTCAAAGCCGTTTGGCTGGCCGCAAATTGCCAAGTCAATAATGCCATTTTCTAACATGTATTGTAGTTTCTTTGAACTACCATTGATTATTGATATTTCAACTCCTGTGAATAGTTCCTGAATTTTTTTCACAAGGTTCAATAATCGATTTGGCCCTATGGTGCATAAAACGCCGACAGAGACGGGTGTTCTCTCCAATGAATTATATTTACGGGCAACTTCTTCCATGCTGCCTGCGTTTTCACAGATTTGTTCAAAATAGGGTAGTACCAGTTTACCAAGTTCTGTTAAATGAGATTGCTCCCTTTCTCGACGAACTAACGGCCCGCCCAGCTTGGTTTCGAGGCCTTTGACTATTCTGCTAACAGTTGGCTGGCTGATGTTCAGATCTGTTGCAGCTTTGGAAAAGTTAAGTGTTTTAGCCAAAGCTAAAAAAGTTCTCACCTGTTCAATGTCCATATGAACTCTTTCATTATTGTTTTTAGTTCAGATCTACTATGCCCGAAAATGTTTAAGATTTTCCAAGAAGTCTCATGAATATTGGACTCATGACTTTGTAAACTTTCTTGAACATATTTAAAGTCTGGCAATAGTAATTCTGTTTTTAGGGTAAAATCGATAATTTCTATTTGTTAAAGAGATAACTAATAACGGCCTCACGCTCTGTTTCATCTTTAATCCCACGAGGGAATAGGGAACCCATGCGGTTTCCTTTTATAAAGTTTTTAACATCGCTTAAATGAGCATCCAGATTTTCTCTGGTCCATGTGATGCCAGAATTTTTTATAGCGTCGGAGTATTTATAATCTTGCCAAAACCCGGCTTTGCGATTTGCTACGCCTGCAAGTGATGGCCCCAGTTTATGCACTCCCGGATTTAGCGAATGGCATGCGATACAACGCTTAAATACTTTTTCGCCTAGTTTAAGTGTCTTACTGTCATCTTTTGTCGAATTAGCTGGCATGTTTGTATCTGCCATAGATTTTCTCGTACTTGTGGAGGCCAGTTTGTTTGAAATGCTTTTCAATGCCGGGTAACCATCAACATATATCCAGTCCGTGTCTTTGGCTGGAATGTGGCATTCCAGACAATCTGATTTATAGTCTTTAGCGACCTGATCGTTGGTATTGTCTTCGTTAAACAATGCCCAGCCCCAGCCGTCCCCCCAGAGTGGGTTCTCAGGGAAGCGGTTTTTCTGATCCTTGATCATGAAAAACCTTACAATAGTGTCCGCAGACCAAGAGGCTTCGCCTGTTGTAAGTGTTTTGTGGTGGGTTTTTACAACCTCTTTCAAGATAGGGGCACCATCGGGGAACGTACCGGTTTTTAGATATTCTTCCGCAACATGGGGAGGGGAGTAAACATTGTGAAGTGTAAGGTTATCCTCACCTTCTCCAGCTACTGACCAAGTACCCAAATGCTGCCATTTTTTACGATATTCATGCGGGAAACTGATATTACCTTGATCATCTACATATGCTGAAAAATGCGATGATGGGCTAGAGTTTTCATTACTGTCGATTTCATTAGAAGCCGAGAGAGGCCCTGAAAGTATCGGCGAAAAGGCATTAAAAAAAATGGCAAATATGCCCATTATAATGCTTGAATAGATTAGCTTATTCCACATTGGTTTTCTCCTGCTCAATTGTCAGAAAATATTGTTGTTTTTACTCTAAAACTCAAAGTACGACTGTAGTTATTGCAAATATTATGTTTGCTGATTGTGTGTTAGAGCGTCTTTCAACGTGGAGGTTGCTTGATACCTCTTTTTCATAATTTCCCCTTCCTTATAAGACCTTAACTGTTCCTGAACAGTAAGTTACTTCAGTGAAATGATACGCAATCACTGTAAGTTTGCCGAGTAGACTGATAGCCTTAACATTTTGAAAAATAGGCTTATTTCTTCAGCGAGAAATAAACAGACTGTGTGCAACGTCAATACATATTCATATACTGAATAGATTTAATACGATAGTTCTGGAGTCGTTGATGTTTTATTGATTATCGAATTGGCCATGCTTTGTAAGTCTATAAAAGTAAATATATATTTGTATGGTTGCATGGGGAAATAAAGCAATTTTCAAAATATCATCACATACGTGGTGGAGGCCCGATTCAACTCAAGAAAGTACAGTTTGTAATCTCCATTAAGTTTGTCCGGCAATATATGATGACTTCAATGTACAAGGCCTTGTTTCCATTCTTCTGATTAAGAATATGGCTGTTAATAGAAACGATACACTTAATACATGATGTTTTGAGAGGTGAGTGTGGTATTTTTTATTTATATATTTCAGTTACTTAGTTGTATATTATTTTTACTTGTATAACTTTTGTTGAACTTCTTGTGAAGTAGACAGTCAATCAATTTTCACTATGGTTGTGCGGCGTTTTGGAAAAGCGATGTGCAGTAAAACATGATTATGAATTGCTGCTTTAATTATGGAAAGGGAGTAGTATGAAGAAAAGTTACAGGATAGCGGCTACGGCTTTGGTTATTTCTGCAATGGCTAGCGGTGTAGCGCTTGCTGCGGATAAATTGCCAAAGAAAGCACATGCAAAATTTACTTCGGCGGGTGCGGTTAAAGCTCCTAGTAAATGGCGCGAGTGGGTTTTTGTTGGCGCTCCTTTAACGCCTAACGCGTTAAACGGCGGTGCGGCACCGTTCCCAGAGTTTCATAACGTATATGTAGAGCCAAAGGCTTACAAATATTACATGAAACATGGCAAATGGGCTGAAGGTTCGCAGATTGCCAAAGAGCTTGTCACTGTTCGCGAAAATAACAATGCAGAAGATGGGTCTTCCCAAGAAGTAAGTGGTGTTGGTTACCAGCAAGGTGAATTTGCAGGCCTCGAACTATCAGTAAAAGATAGCAAGCGGTTCAAAGGTGAGCCTGGTGGTTGGGCATATTTCAGTTTTGGCCACCACACACCTCCTTATGAAAAAACGGCTGAAGCATTTCCGACAGAAAGCTGCAATTCTTGCCATGAGGCAAATGCAGGTGATGACTTTGTCTTTACTCAGTTTTACCCTGTTCTAAGAGCCGGTAAAAAATAACTGTAGTTTGGCCCCCCGGAAAGAAGGTATTGATTGGGGAATGGATGATAGTTGCCAACATTTAATGTAGGTGGGCTATTAGACCGTATGTTTATAATACCTTCTTTTCTGAGGCTATTGGTAAATTATATTACCAAATTTATGACTGATAATATGTAAGTGATTATTGCTAACCCGTTATTGTAACAGGTTTGGATGTTTACTATTGGTCGGGAAATCTGAGTATTTGTGCGCGATATGTATTTAAGCACATTTGGCCTTGATCAGGGTTCCAGTTTGATTGGTATTATTCATAACCAGATAAACATTCCTACCTAGATAGCCACTATCCTTCGTTAATGTGGTTATAGAGATAATTTGGTTACCGAAAGCATAAAACCTCAATTGGTAATTGTAGGTTAATGGTGAACTGTATCTTGCAGTTAATACATATATTCAAAATCTAACCGTGTGTGAGCTAATGGATTTTATGGCGACGACCTGCGAAAATAGATATAAACTATTGAAAGTTGATAACAATGACGCTTTGTCATCCAAATTAACAAGTGATTTAGCTAAATATGGGTGCGATATTAGATTGGCATCTGATAAGAAGCAGTCGCTGGAGGCGGCAAAGTCATTTCGACCTGATTTGGTTCTTTTAGATATTCAACTAGGTGAAGAAAATGGTTTGGAACTTGTTCCTCAGCTTCGGGAAATACTGCCAGATGCGCGGATTGTAATATTAACCAGCCATGGATCATTAGAGAGCGCTACCTGGGCGATAAAAGCAGGGGCTAATGATTATTTGATTAAGCCGGGCGATTCTGGGCTTATTTTTGATATAATGATAGATGCAAAAGCCGAAGAGGCTGTTTCAGACGTTGTGTCTAATCCTTATGAGCTTCGTTCAATATATGTTATGGATACTCTTTCAAGTGAAAAGTTTAATGTTTCACGAACAGCTAAGAGGCTTCAGATACAACGAAGAAGTTTGCAGCGGTTTCTCTCCCGGCAGCGAAGTAGAACTGCGTACGCTGACAAATGTTTGAATAACGAGGCTATATAAGTAGCTGGTATCTTTATTGCCTCGTTCGCTGATAGCCTGGACTATATAAATGAATTTACCTCCCTATAATATAAAGCAGGCGAAAGCGCCTGGTAGGTGTGTTTGGATTACCCACTGGTTAGTTGCCGGGATGGTTTTGTTTACGCTGTCGAGTGGTTATTTCATGTCAGATACGAATTGGAATGGTATAGGGCTAATCTCGCGAAGTGATTTATACATGGTACACAAATCAGTTGGTGCTCTTGTCGCTCCGTTGTTGATTGTATGGTTGGTTGTACGTTTACAAGGTGTTATCCGCAATAAGTTCCAGCCTTTCAGTATAGTGAAAATTTTTCATGTAACTATTTTCATAATATTATCGGTGATTGTGCTTTCGGGTTGGGCTGGTAGTTCTGCTGGTGGGTATAATGATCGAATATTTATTTTAAGCCTCTTTCCTGAACTTTTCGCTGAACGGGATATTAAGCGGTCGCTTGAATTGTATGCCGACCATAAATATGCCGTGAGCTTTTTATGGAAGCTTCTGCTTTTGCATATGGTGGGGGCGATTTATCATTATAAAGGCGATACGATTGCTCGTAACCTTATAGAGATGAAGCGAAAATATATAAAATAGGGTTGCAAGCCCTAAGCAATTGAAAGTCTAGTTATTGCAAAAAAGCTATAGTTATAGCGAATAATAACAGTGGATATACTTATCGCTGTGGCGATCATCTATGCCTTTGTTACGCGGCAATTTGACGAGGATAGTCAACAAATTGCCTTAGACACTGTGGACCTCACCGAAGAAGATTTTGGCACTGATGTCACAAATCTTGGCCCACCATCTATTGAAGCGCTCACGCTTACAAATCGTCTTATTGGAATAGCCAGTATAAAACAGGATATCGATGTGTATTTTGCCGACATTACTGATGGTTGGGCCGGGTTCGCTACCATAGTGAAAAAACGCAGGGTCATAGTTTATGACCGAGACTATTTCCATCGGAACAAAACAATTTCTTACCATGTCCTGAAAACGGTTGGTCATGAGATTTGCCATCATACAGCAACTCACCTTGTAACAACCGATAGGACCAAACATGAAGAAGAATTGGAAGCTGATTGGTGCGCCGGGAATATGTTTGCTCGGTTAAACATTCCTCTCGCTGCGGCAAAGACTGTTTTTGACTATAAAAAAGCTGCAACAGAACACCATCCGGCAACTGATGTTCGTAACAGGTCATTTCTTGATGGGTGGCATCATGGTGAGCTTATGAAGGCAATTGAAGCGCCAATGTGCAAAGCTGGTTGGGCTGGAGAGCAGATAGATGTTTATGGCACGCCGTGCCGTATGGCTACCCATTGCTTGCCAAGAAACTTTGTCGTCCAAAAGAGACAATGCCCCTTCCACATCTGCTACGGAAAATCGCTTAAAGAATTTTTGAGCGATTTCTTTATTTGACAACTCAGGCATTAGTTAATGTCCTGTACATCCATAACCAACTCATTCCATTTGCGTTGGTTTTCAATGTCATGCTCAAGGCCTTGTTCGTCAGCAATTGTGAAACGCTTAAGTGCTGGCGTTTTACTGGTTGCTTGATAAAGCCAATATGCTTCTGCTTTCAAAGCATCTTCAATTGGTTTGTCGATGGATTCGTAAACTGTTTGCTTACAGGCGTTGATTGATTCCGCCGGGAATTTGGTAATCCGTTTTGCTAATGTATCAACATATTCACCGATTTCATCAGGCTCTAATGCTCGGTTAATTGTCCCCATCCGCTCAGCTTCATCGGCATCAAAGTCACGGGCGCTCAGGATAATCTCTAGCGCGCGCCCAAGGCCTGTTTGACGTGCCATGCGCGATGCGCCGCCACCACACGGTAGAATACCCATGCCGACTTCCATTTGCATGAATTTATATTTGCCCCGCGCTGCAAAACGCATATCGAGTGCTAATGCAAGTTCGTGCCCACCGCCACGGGCAAAACCTTCGAGTTTGGCAATCGTCGCTTGTGGTACCTTGCTGATCCGCTCGCACACTGCCTGTAGGTCCAGGAGCTGTGCCTCTTCTCGGGATACCGTCTCATCGGACATATCTTTTAAGAGTTCTGTGTCATAGTGACAGACCCAGATTTCAGGGTTCGCAGACTGGAAGACAACAACTTTCGTTGCGCGGTCGCGTTCAAGGCGCATTGCGAGGCTGTTGAGATCAGCGAGCATTTCCTGTCCCTGTACATTGACCGTTCCAAAGTCAAAGGTGACGGTTAAAATGCCCCCATCTTGCTCAGCCTTAAATGTGGTAAAGCCTTCATATTTCATTGGTTAATTTCCTCTCGATTTTTATTGAAGGTTAATGTTGGTACTCATTAATTTTTAATGCCTAGCACCGCGATAACGGTTTCAATTGCAGCAACAAGCGCTGCATTTTTGTTTGGCACAAGTGCATCAGGATGTGGGTTTGAAAAGCGTTTCTCATCATTGTCATAGTAGCGCCCAGTCGTTCCGTTAAATTCACTGTCCAGCGCTGCACGAACCAGAATGTTAGCTCCAACGCTCAGGTCATTGCCCGAAACGCCGTAAGCTTGCTTGACCATCTTGCTCGCGAGGAATGAGGCCGGGTTAATCGCAATAATGGCAGGGCCATTAACGCCTAATTGCTGGGCCAGATGGAAAGACCACATGGTGATCGCGAGCTTGCTTTGGCCATAGGCCTGATCAGCAGTGAGCGGAATGCCGCCTGTAAGGGCTTGCAAGTCAACAGGTGCTTGCGCCGCCGATGACAGGTTCACCACGCGACCAAGTGCGGGCATTATCGGCAGTAGTTTCTGGGTCAGAAGATAGGGTGCCACTGTATTTACGATAAATCGTAGGTCATGCCCATTTTCGGTGACGGCATTAGGTGTTTTAAAAACGCCTGCGTTATTGATAAGCACATCAAGGATGCCGTGTTTTTCACAGACAGCGCCCGCCAGTGCTATGACATCATCTAAGCTTGAGAGGTCTGCACGAAAAGTCCCAATGACCCCGGCCCCCTTTATCTTTTCAAGCTCAGCTTTGGTGGCGTCGAGCTTGGTATCACTGCGACCATGGATTAAAAGTGTGTGGCCTTCGCTAGCTAATGATTTCGCTGTCTCAAATCCGATGCCGTCGGTGGCCCCAGTTAGCAATATTGTTTTTGTCACTAATTATTCCTCGCTATTGAATTCAGATAAAATTTCATTGGCCAATCGTTCGAGCGTTTCCTCAATTGGGGCGCGGTTAAATCGGAGATTGAGAGCGATATGGTTGACACCAATTTCCTTGCGTGATCGCAAATAATCTTGCAGCGTGTTGGTACCCAACCGCATGCCCAAATGAATTGGGGTTGGCGGTGTGTTAGCATTCTCGCTCAGGTCGATATAAAAAGGCTTCATTACTGGTTTATCTTCACCACCAGCCTCCTCAATTCGCGCCCTGAGCTTATTGATTTCAGCCGCTTGGTATTTCGTTGACCGTGGGTAAGTCATCCAGCCATCACCATGCTCGGCGATCCAGCTTGTCGACTGCTGGCTCGCACCAGTGATAAGAAGCGGTAGCCGGTTACCAATTGGTTTGGGAAGCATATCTATGCTTCCAGTTACGGTACCGAATTCGTTTGCAAAACGAGGCCATTTGTCAGCCATTTGGCGAATATATTCATAGCTTTCACGGAATTGCTCGCCGCGCAGCGCAAACGGTGCATTTAAAGCTGGATACTCATCTGGCCTATCACCTGAGGCAATGCCAAGGATGAGCCTTCCGCCTGAGAGTTGGTCAGGCCTGCGTTCGGCGTTTTGGTCATCAATACGCACGGTATGGTCAAAGATCACAACATTCTTTGCGCCAATTTGTTCTTTTAAGGTTGCGGTGAGCTCAATATCATAGGTTTCCCGCCAATCGCCTGAATCAGGAAAATCACTGACCTCACTTTTGTGGTGTTTGAAAACAATGCCGTCACTCTCAAAATCCACGGCATTTAGGTTACCGCGCAAGTCGCAGACCTCGATTTCAGTGGGGATTAATTCTGGAGAAACCAGATTGCCGATAATTCCATCAACATCGAAGCGGAAAGCCTGTGGCTCCGAGCTTTTGATATGATAATTTACACTCGCGTTCGCTGACATAATTTATCTCCAAATTGATGTGAGAGCATTCGTTTGCTCAGAATCCAGGGTGATAAGTTATTGTTCTCTATTTACAATTTAAACAGCCGTTTTATGATTACTGTATTCGGATTTTCTAAATAATGAGGCGCAAATGGGCATGGATACCGATGGATTAAGGCTTTTTGTGTTAGCTGCTGATATGTTGAATATTACGGCAGCAGGCCGTGAACTTGGACTAGCGCCAGCGGTTGCAAGCGCACGACTTGCCAAGCTAGAGAAACAGATTGGAGCCGACTTGTTGCATCGCTCCACACGAAAGGTTTCATTATCGATTGAGGGTGCAGAGTTTTTGCCCTTCGCCCGTGAAATACTAGCACAAGAAGAAGCAGCGCGCGCGGCGCTCGGTCATGGAACAGAACACGTATCTGGAACCATACGTTTTGCCGCTTCGAGCACATTCGCTCAAATCTATATCGCTCCGATCTTACCTGATTTCTTGGAACGTTATCCTCAGATTGATCTTGAACTCAAATTCTCCGATACGCAGATAAATCTAATCGAAGGTGGGTTTGATTTGGCGCTCAGGAACTTTGCCGTTGAGGACAGTAGCTTGAAAGCGCGAAAACTTGCAAATGATGTAAGGATATTGTGTGCGTCACCTGCTTACCTCAAGCGATTTGGCACACCCCAAACACCAGAAGATTTACATGAGCATCAGCTATTGGCGTTCATGGGCGGAAAACCGAGGAAGCTCATTGCTGATAACGGCAAGCGAGCATGTACTTTCCCACCACCGGATGCCAAGTACCGTGTAACATGTGATGATGGTGCAAGTATGAGGATTGCCACACAAGCAGGTACTGGCATTTCAATGAATGCACTTTGGAGTGTCCATGAGGAAATTAAAGATGGGACCCTCCAACGCGTGTTACCTGATTACACGGTTAAGGACCAATCCGCGATTTGGCTTATATATCCAAAATCAAATGTTCTGACATCAAAAGTACGCGTATTCATTGACTATCTTGTTGAGAAAATAGATAAGCCGCCTATTTGGGAGCGATAGCCCGGTATTATATAGATAATCCGAATACAGATTTCCATTATTGGTTATTTATCTTGATCATCTATTCATTATTTTGGTTTTGACGATATTAATGGAGTCAAAACCAATGAAAGCAATGATCCTTAGAGAATATGGCGATAATGCCGAATTTGTCGCAGAAGATATTTTTAAACCAGAACTAAAAGCTGGTCATGTACGTATCCGCGTCGCAGCAACAAGCGTCAATACTGTCGATACTATGATTAAGCAACTTGGGCAGGAAAACCTACCTCTGTCCCCTGATTTACCTGCTGTACTCGGGATGGATTTTGCTGGAACAATTGAGGCAGTTGGTGAAGGTGTCACTAATTATCAGGTTGGTGATGAGGTTTATGGTTGTGCTGGCGGCCTTGCTGATCTTCAGGGTGCGCTTGCCGAATTCATTATTGCCGATGTCGATTTGATAGCTCATAAACCAAAACGCCTTTCTATGAAAGAAGCCGCAGCCCTCCCGCTTGTTGGTATCACTGCCTTCGAAGGCCTAAAGCGGGCTGGCGTAAACACGGGCGATAAGGTCCTGGTTCATGGAGGCGCCGGTGGTGTTGGGCATGTTGCTGTTCAGCTTGCCAAACATTTTGGCGCTGATGTCTGCGCGACAGGAAGCGGAGCTGACCAACTTGATACGATCCGTGGGTACGGTGCTACTGCGATTGATTTTCTTGAGGAAACGGTTCCTGATTATGTAGCTAAACATACTGATGGTGCGGGCTTTGATGTCGTATTTGATTCTGTTGGTGGCACCAATATGGTCAATTCATTTGAAGCGGCTGCACTGAACGGTAATGTCGCTACAACGGTCGCAATGACCGAACTTGATTTAACACCAGCGCATTTTAAAGGCCTGTCATTGCATGTAGTCTTTATGCTGATCCCGATGTTGCATAATCATAACCGCGCTGAGCATCACGCTATACTCTCCAGTCTCGCAGAAATAGTTGACCAAGGGGGATTAACGCCGTTGGTAGACCCCAATCAATATAAACTGGAAAACGTCAATGATGCCTATGAGCGACTAACAAGTAGGCAAGCAATTGGAAAAGTGGTTGTCGAGCTCTAGGCATACCCAAGCACCTATCGTGCGTCAGCAACAGAAAAATTGAGAAGTTAGAAACGCTATGTCACCTGAGTTTATGTTGGTTTTATCCTTATTGTTTCTTGGTGGCGTGGTTGTTGTTCCCATTGCCTCGAAGCTCGGCCTTGGTTCTGTTCTCGGCTATTTAATTGCCGGGATTGTACTGACTCCAATTCTGAGCTTTGTTGGGGTTGATATCGTTGAGTTACAACATTTTGCAGAGTTCGGTGTTGTAATGATGTTGTTTCTCGTGGGCCTTGAAATGAGTCCGAAAGCACTCTGGGATATGCGTGCGAGGATTTTCATACTAGGTGGTTTACAGGTTTTAGGCACGACCTTGATTGCAGCAATCGTTGCTATGCTTTTGGACCAACCTTGGAGCGTTGGTATTGCAATTGGAATGGTTTTATCCCTCTCCTCAACGGCCATTGTTAACCAAACCTTGTCAGAAAAGGGTTTATTAAAAAGCGACGGAGGTCATGCGAGTTTTTCTGTTCTTCTTTTTCAGGATATTGCGGTTATCCCGATGCTTGTGTTCCTACCATTGTTGGCCTTGCCTGAACTTATGGAATTGCAGCACAATGTCATTACCGTATCTTCCCACGATGGAGAGACGGGGCTGCACTTAAGTATTGTTGATGGTTTGAATGGATGGCAAACAGCGCTTGTATCATTGGTTGCAATAGCAGGTGTGATTGCCTCGGGTCATTATCTCACTGACCCATTATTCAGGTTTGTTTCAAAGGCGAACTTGCGTGAGCTTTTTGTAAGCACAGCACTCATGCTAGTGCTCGCAATTGCGCTCTTGATGACACTAGTTGGCCTCTCGCCCGCGCTTGGTACTTTCCTTGCGGGTGTTGTTATGGCCCGAAGTGAATATCGCCACGAGCTTGAGAGCGACATAAGTCCATTTAAAGGAATTTTCCTCGGTATTTTCTTTATTACAGTTGGTGCGGGAATAAACTTCGATCTTTTATCAAACCACATTTCGTCGATCATCGGTATGACGCTTGGATTGATTGCTTTAAAGGCAATGGTTCTATTCGCTCTTGCGCATTCCTTTAAATTAACAGGAGGCGATAAATGGTTATTCGCCCTAGGTTTGGCGCAGCCTGGTGAATTTGGCTTTGTGCTTTTATCATTTACGGTTGGTAATAGCGTTATTCCTGCGGACGTTGGTGACAAACTATCCCTCGTAGTCGCGCTTTCTATGCTATTAACGCCACTACTCTTCATTGTTTACGATAGAGTCATTGCACCACGTTATTCAAGACAAGAAGAGCGACAGATGGATGAGATTAAGACTTCATCAAAAGTTATCGTAGCTGGGCACGGCAGGTTTGGCAGCATCGCCAACCGCGCTTTGACAGCAGCAGGTTTTGAGACAACTGTTGTCGATTATAATTCTGAGCAATTGGTATTGCATCGCAGGTTTAAGATGCCTGTCTATTTTGGCGATGTTACACGGCCTGACTTACTGCATGCCGCTGGTATTGAGGAAGCTGATATTTTGGTTGTTGCCATTGATGATAAGCATTCGATCAATCAACTAGTGCGATATGTACACAAGCATCATCCACATATTAGAACCATCGCACGTGCTGTAGACCGTATGCATGTATATACCCTCTGGAATGCCGGGTGCAGGAATATTGTGCGAGAGACATATGATAGTGCCGTTCGTACAAGTCGATATGCATTGCAGGCATTGGGATTAAGTGAGGAAGAAGCTGGCAAATCGATGGAAGCGTTTGACGATATTGATCGCAAGTGGATGCTGGAGTTCGCAGACGTTTTTGACGATGACAAGCTCGTAATTGAAAATGAAGCTTTCATGGCACGATATGATGAAACATATGACGCTTGGTTGGATAAGTTGAAAACCGCTATGAAACAGGCAAAATCAGATACTTAATATGGAAGGGCCTTTAACGGGCATTCACTATTAACAAAGTCTTCAAAGCATAAATCTTGCTCATGAATTCATTATACAGAACCCTAACCCTGATTGAAGAGGAGGGAGTCTATAGCGTTGGTATCGGGCTCCCGCAACCAACAAACTTCTAGTGTTTGCACAAGATTATTACTAATCATCCACACACAAGTGCACCAAAAATGCACCGAGTATTCAATAAGTCTTTGAAAATAAAGGAAATTTGGTGCGCCCGGCCAGACTCGAACTGGCACGACCATACGGTCGGGAGATTTTAAGTCTCCTGCGTCTACCAATTCCGCCACGGGCGCACATAAAATAGTGTAGACACGTTTAGTCTTCGCCCGCAATTTATACAAAGCCAATCGCAAGTCAACATATGACTGCAATATAATGAAAAAAAATATGTATGGCTCAGGAATATACCGTTATCGCGCCAATATTTTTCGATATAAAAGAGATATTGATGCCATGCCAGTGCGTACCGAAACAGCATCCGCATAATATAAACGTATTTTTTGATAACCAGGTGCGTTTCAGCGGCCTTTTTGTCCGACGATTAGTTTTACATGTAAGACTTCTTCTTTTGAAATTCGGATTTCTTCTTCAGGGTTGAACTGTTTCAATATTAATTCGTTTTCAGACCATTTTATGAATTGCTTGATAAAACCTTTATGGCCCTTCAGTTCAACAAGGACATATTTTCCGCGGTGAGGTTGTAAGTCAGGATGCACATAAACCAGATCTCCTTCCTGATATCGGGGCATCATACTGTCGCCAGTAACAAAAACTGCAAATGCGGCGCTTACGCCCCTTAAATTGGCGGGGCGCATTGTCCAGTCAATGGCCGTGTCATTCATGATTATGTTGCCATCTGTTCCGCCTTGTGCGCGTCCAAGTATGGGGAGGTCACGTTGTGAAGCAGTTGAATGAATGCTTTTGCTTTTTTGAATTTCTTTTTGAGGGGCTGAGGTTGATATATTTTGCCTTTCAAGTGGTGCTGATTGATTTTTAATCAAGAGTTTTGTTCGTATGTGTTTCAATTTATGCGGGACAGGGCGCTTGCCATTTTCAATTTGTTGGACAGTTGTTTCACTTAATCCGAAATGCATGCCGAGTTGCTTTTGAGTTAAACCAAGCTGTTTGCGGTATCTTGTCAGGAACTCATTGGTGCTGTTCATAATACACGTTCTTCTTTTGTTCTTATTATACAAAGATGCATTACCGACGCTAGGAAAAAATATGCTTACGGACAAAAAAGTCTGCCGTTTATGCTGTTGTTTATCCCCGAGTTTATCTTGGCGTTTATCTCGGCGTTTATCGTTAGGTTTATATCAGGGCTTATATCCGTGTTTCTCTCCGTGTTTCTCTCTGTGCTTGGCACATTGTTTGCTTATTACGTATTGGAAAAGATAGGTTTTATTGTTTGAATATTGATTTAATTACGGTGTAGTGGGAATAAGTTGTTGATAAATATTGATAAAAATATTTTGAAATCCAAATATCAAAAGTATTGCACTGACTATACTGTTTTTACCTGTCCGGTAGAAATTGCCCGCTTGGCTTGCGAGTGTGAGCTAATTTGTAAGGCAGGAGAAATTATATGACATTGAATAATATTCTCAGTACGTCTCTTACAGGCTTGTTTACCAATCAATCAAATATTCGCGCAACCGCCAATAATGTTGCCAATGTTAATACCCCCGGTTTTTCACGGATTCAGGTTAATCAAGAAGCTTTGGTTTTACAGGGCGAATCTGTTGGTGTTGGTGTTGGCAGTATAACAAGGGTTGTAGACCGCTTTCTCGAAGAAGCAAGCCGAACAGCGGTTTCAAACACAGATCAATTTGCTGTTCAACGTGAATTCCATGATCGCCTTCAAGGTGTTTTAGGGGATCCGGCTTCTGATAGTTCGCTGTCAGCACGTTTGGATCAGGTTTTTCAAACAACGTCGGACCTTGCGCTTAATCCATCTGATGTTCTTCGGCGCCAGCAAAGTGTTTCTGAGCTAGAAAATTTTCTTAGCCTTGTTGGTGGATTACAAGGGCAGTTACAAGACCTCCGCGCTGATGTTAGCCGCCAAATTGGAGAAGTTGTAACGGCCGTAAACGAGAATTTGCAGCGTATTAATGAATTAAACCCGTTATTGGTTCGCCAAACGGCGCTGGGTTTAGAAACCGGCGGTGTAGAAGGTCAATTACAGCAAGCGTTATCAGAACTGTCTGAGTATATAGATTTCAATATTGTACAGCAGGATAACGGCGCGGTCTTTTTGAATACGACGGCTGGCCAGCCTTTGTTAGATTCTTCCCTGACGCAATTGGAGTATTCGCCGCCGGGTATCGTGACATCAGAGACGTTCTTTCCTCCGATCAATTTATTCCGTGTTAATAGCGAGACGCTGGAGCCGATTTCATCGTCAACAGATATTACGGGCACAATCAGGTCAGGGCGTTTACGGGGTCTTGTTGACTTGCGCGATACTCAGTTCGTTGACCTTTCTGTCTCTATTGGTGAGCTGGGCGCGCGCGTAGCAGATCAGTTTAACGCAGTACAAAATCGCTTTTCGTCCGTGCCTGCACCTAATACTCTGGAAGGGCGCCCGACTATTGTGGATGGGGCACAGGCAACCAATTTTACCGGTATTGTGACTTTTGCTGTTGTTGACGCTAATAGTAACCTTGTCGCCCGCACCACTGTTGATTTTGATAGTGCACCGCCCGCTGATTTCAATGCCCTGATTGCGCAAGTGAATGCGGGGCTTGGCGGGGCCGGCACACTTTCTCTTACTGATGGTGTGGTGTCTTTATCTGCTGCTGCGCCCGGTAATGGTGTTGTTGTTGCAGATGATGAGGTTAATCCAAGTTTGAGGGCTGGCAGGGGCTTTAGTCATTTCTTTGGTTTGAATGATTTGATCCAGTCTGATGATCCTGGTATTTATGAAACTGGTTTGACGGGGGCTGAAAATCATAATATCGGCGCTGGTCAGTCTTTGACTTTCCGTGTTCGTGATGAGCTTGGCCGCGAGCTTGCAACGGTGAATGTTGCAGGGCTTGGAACAACATATAACGATGCGGTTGCAGCTCTGAATAATGTGACGGGTCTTGGTGCCTTTGTGAATTTTTCTTTGAACGGGGAAGGGGCGCTAGACTTTACTGTTAACCCTCCGCGCTCTGATGTTAATCTTGAGCTTGTGACGGATAGTACGCAAATTGGAACAACGGGCCTTAGCCTCGGCCGTGTTTTTGGATTGGCAGAGGGGCAGCGTGCGCGGGCGGCGCAAGATATCACTATAGTAGACCGTGTAAGAGAAAATCCGAATACTCTTGGTCTTAGTGTGCTCTCAGTGACCGCCGCTGTTGGTGAGCTTGCTCTGAATGACGGGGATCAGAGAGGTGCTTTGGCTTTTCAGGAGCTGGAAACCATACAAGTTGGTTTTGAACAGGCAGGTGAGTTGAATGCAGGTAACGTAACACTTAGTCAATTTACGGCTCAGTTTCTTGGTAACGCAGGGTTGCAAGCACTGCGCGCGACTAATCTGGAAGAAGATAATCAGGCATTGCTTGGTGAGTTGCAGGAACGCCTCTCGGATATCACAGGTGTGAATTTGGATGAGGAATTAGCCAATCTGGTCGTTTTCCAGAATGCATATAGTGCAGCAGCACGGGTGCTCACGAGCGTGCAAGAGCTATACGATTCACTGTTGAACGCGGTGTAGGGAGGTAATTATGGTTTCAAGGGTTTCCAGTTTCGGGCAGCAGCAACTTCTCATTCGTGGCATTCAAGAAAATCAGGCGCGTGTATTTGAAAACCAGCGTCAGATTTCAACAGGCCGGATTACTGATGAATTTAGAGGGCTCGGCGGTAGTACGGGCACAATTCTTGGGTCACGGTCGTTTCTGTCACGGGTGGAATCGTATCAGCAAACCATTACGACAATTCGTGGCAGGATTGACGGCAATGATGTGCAGGTTGGCGGCATTATCGGGGCAGTAGAGTCATTGCAAGATAATGTATTGGCCGCTGTTGCTAATAATAATGCCCAAGGGTTCAGTGAGCAGTTAGAGCAAACTTTTCAGTTCCTGACTAATTCATTGAATTCAAATATTGATGGAACTTTCCAGTTTTCGGGTGCCAGCACAGGTACTGTTCCTGTTAATGTTACTGATTTGGCTAGTCTGGCGGCGCTTCCGAGCGTTAGTGACGCTTTTGATAATGCTGATATTGCCTTTGAAGCCCGTATTGCAGACGGCGTAGACATAGAGTTCGGTTTGCTGGCTGATGAAGTTGCAACAGAGGCATTTCAGGTTCTTGTAGATCTGTATAATTTTGACAATGGCCCAAGCGGGCCAATAAACGGTGAGCTGGATGCAACTCAATTTGCTTTCTTGCAAACGCAGGTAGGCGCGCTGAATGACACGATTGACGGGTTGCGGCAAACCGAGGTTGATAACGGCCTTTCATTTAACCGTTTGAATGTTGTTGAGCAGCAGCATGCCGATACTGTGATCTTTCTGCAAACATTCATATCTGATCAAGAAGATGTGGACTTGGCAGAAACTGTTACACAATTGAATAATAATCAGGTTGCCCTAGAGGCGTCCTTTCAGGCTGTTGCAAGCCTTAGTCGTTTATCGCTTTTGAATTTCTTATAAGCCCCACTCGTTAATCAGCTTTCATATCTTATTAGGGTTTTGATGCATATAGTAGTTATGCACTACCTAAAAGCTTATCGTGTTAACGAATTCTTAGGCTTTTTAGTGAAAATTTTAATTAAATTAACTTAATAACGAAAATTTTTGAATTTTTTTTAAAATACGACTCACAATATATAGACTCTAAGAATCAATATGATTCGATATATAGTGTTTCATAAAGGAATTCTTAACTGACTTATGCAAAAGGCAATCTAAGCTGTTGATTCTTATCTCTGAATCTATATTCTAATAGAAATTGAGTTTGATTTTTGCTTTAGGTGAAGAAGTTGCACCTGTAGGGACAGAATGTCAGAGGGGCGTGAAAATTGGTAAGCAATGAGCTACAGAATCTACTGTTGCTTGCTCGGAGTAAATCTTCGGATGCTCGTTCACGTCTGTTGGAAAATATTTCTGATCTCTTTTTATCTGATACAGGACGCCTTAGTGAGCATGAGCGCGCGCTTATGTCTGACATATTAAGCAAACTCGTCGGGCAAGTGGAAAAAGATATCCGTAAAGAGCTTGCTGTTATTCTGGAGCAAACAGGCAGCGATTACCCCGATGTTGTTAAGTTGTTAGCAAATGACGAGATAGATATCGCGCGGCCTTTGCTGGAAAATAGCAAACTTCTTCAAGACCCGGACCTCATTGAAATTATTCGTATGCGCACGGACGAGCATCGTATGTCAGTGGCTATGCGTGAAGAACTGTCTGAGCAGGTTACCGATAATTTGATGGAATATGGTAACGATGATGTGCTGGAAACGCTCTTAAATAATCATGATACGTCGCTTTCTAAGCGTGCGATGGAATATATGGTAGCGGAATCCCGCAGAGTTGACCGTTTTCAAGAGCCCTTGCTCATGAGGTCGGATTTGCCCGGTGATTTAGCCTATAAAATGTATTGGTGGGTGTCTGCTGCTCTCAGGAAACGTATTGTAACTGAATTTGAAGTTGAGCCGGTGCAGTTTGAACGGATGGTTCGCAGGGCAGCAAGCTCGGTCATTACTGAACAAACAAGTGAGCAAAGCTCTTATGTGAGAGCTCAGAAGCTGGTTCGCCGTATGTATGAGAATGGTGAGCTATCAATACAGTTTTTGATTTCCACTTTGAGGCAGCAAAGGGTGGCTGTGTTTGTTGCTGGCACTGCGGAACTTTCAGGGATTAGTTTTCGCACGGCGTGGCGTATTTTTAGTGATGCAGGCGGTGAAAGCTTTGCTGTTTTGGCAAAGTCCATTGGTATGGACCGAAGCCAGTTCACTAGTATTTTTCTACTTTTGGGGCAAGTTCGCGGTGCTAAGGAAACCAAAGCGCCGGGATTTATCAAAAATATACTTGAGCTTTTTGACTCTATTTCAGAGCAAAATGCTCGTGGTGCTGTTCAGGTTTGGCAACGTGAGGGAGCGTACCAAGAAGCTATTGAGGAACTCGATAATGTTGTTTGACAATAACGGGCTACCATTGAATGGCTGGGACAGTAATCGACTTACTAAAGTTTGGTTGCGGGGAGGTGATCAAGAATGAAACTGGGTAGAGCATCGCAAAAAGGTAAGGTTGTTGATCTTGCTGATCGTAGGCCAGAGAATGCTGAAAATGCCCCCTTTGGGGCAACAATTAAAAAATCCTGGGCAACTAAGGAGCCTGCCAATAGTAAGGTTCTGGATATTGTTGACCGGATTGTAATTGACGAATCCTTACCTTCCTATGTTGCATCATTGGATGGGTCGATAATCAATCTGAATGATCATTACCGTAAACTCGATAAGGTTCTGGATGATATTGCACTAGCGCCGGGGCCATCCGATACATTTGGTGGTATAAAAATCCCTTCATTGATGCCCGTAATTGAAGATGTTTTAGCGAGCGAAACAACAGTGCGCGCAGAAGAAATTGCTATTGTTAAAGGGCGTGAGCGAATATTTCTTGGCCGTCACATGCCGGTTCGTAATGCAAGCGGTGATATTATTGCAATAGCAGGCACCTACGAAGATGTTACTTTGCAGGTGAACGGAATCGAGGAAGCCAATAAAACGCAAGCACGGTTTCAGGATTTTGCTCGGGCAAGTTCTGATTGGTTTTACGAATGTGGGCCTGACCTGACTATTCGGTCGCTTTCAGATCGTTTCACTGCAATCGTCGGACAGCCAGCATCCTTGTTCATCGGATCAAGGTTTGAACAGTTCGGCCGCCTGGAGAAAAACCTTGCCGGAAGGTCTGATGGTCCTGAAGCTATTAAGGGTAAAAAACCTTTTCGGGAGCAGTTATTTGTCATTAATGACCCTAGCGGTGTTGAATTAAAGTTTCACCTTTCCGCTGTTCCTGTTTTTGATCGTAATGGTGAGTTTAAGGGGTACCGCGGCGTCGGTATGGATGTTTCAAAACGGTATGAGCAAGCGGCAGAAGCTGATGCTATTCGGGAAAACCTTGAAACGCTTTTGGCCGAATTAACCCGTAAAAACCATGCGCTTGATGAAGCAACCGAGCAGGCTACCAGTGCCTTGCGAGCGAAAAATGAATTTCTTGCGGCAATGAGCCATGAGCTGAGAACCCCTTTGAACGCAATTATTGGCTTTGCTGAGGCGTTCAAATATGAAACCTTTGGTGAATTAACACCTGCCTATCTTGATTATGCTGGAGATATTCATAATTCAGGCATTCATCTTCTAGGACTTATTAACGACATTCTTGATGTTGCTGTGATTGAAAGTGGTGGACTGTCTCTGCAACTCGAAGACATGTCGGTCGATGAGCTGGTAAATAAAGCGGTTCATATGAACAAAGAAGCTGCGACAAAGAAAAATGTAGCGATGGGTAAAGCTGAAACGGATGACACCACGGTTCTGATGGTTGATGACAGGCGTGCGACCCAGATTTTTGTTAATCTATTGTCAAATGCGGTTAAATTCACCCCGGAAGAGGGGGAAATTGGCATTGATGTAGCGAAAAATAAAAATGGTAAGTTCGTTGATATAACTGTTTGGGATACCGGAATTGGCATCGCTGAAGAACATCATGAATTTGTCTTTGATCGTTTTCATCAGGTTACAGATCATATTTATTCTCGCCAACAGGAAGGCACTGGCCTTGGCTTGCATATATCGAGAGAGCTGGCACGCCGAATGGGCGGTGATATCTCGCTGACCAGTGAAGTTGATAGGGGAAGCCGTTTTACTGTGCGCTTACCTGTTGCAGAAAATAGCAAACCGAATTTTAATGTAATTTAAGTAATAGCTGACTGATAAAAATACAGCAGCACATTTTCTCCGGGACGGGAAAAAGATAAGACCTCGGTAATAAATTTACCGAGGTCTTTTTCTATTTGAATTGCTTGTTTATTTAGAAATAAAGCTTCTGATATCCTTGACGAGCTGATCAAGCGATGGTTCATGAACATACATCATGTGACCTGCTGGATAGTATGTAAAGTCAACACGTTTAGTATCTATGCCATTGGCATTATAAGTATTTTCGCTGGCAAAAAAGGGTGTTGCAAAGTCATAATAGCCGTTGGCGACCATGATTTTAAGATGTTTGTTTTCACGTAGTGCTTTGCCTACATGTGGTGCAACATTCACGTAACTGCCGCTGTAGCTGCCGTTTCCTCGTGCGGTCCAATGACGCCCTGGTGTGCCAGACAAAATTTCATACTTGCGTTCAATACTTACTTTCAGATCATTGATCATGTAATGGTTAAGGGCTGCGGTATAGGCTGAATCAATGCCATAGCCGGATGGATCATTGTCGAAACGTTCTCCGATGCCATCATAGTCTACGCCTTTATATCTTGCGTCTAATCTGCCGATAGAGAAACCTTCATTTCGTAGTAATTCTTTCATGAAGCGCATGTTGCTAACACGCAGATTGGCATTGATGAAATATTGTTTGGATGCCCCTGTATAGGCGCTTAATCGTTCTGCAATATCATCAAAGGATTCTGCACTCAGCCGATTACCCTGAAGCAACGCAGATGCGTAATCTCCGAGCGTGAAGCTGCGAACCTCATCGAGAAAACTCTCTAATGTTCTACCTTTCTTATCGACCTTACCGTGATACCAGCCTGCCGCTGCCATTGTCGGAAGATAGGAAATATAGGGGGTATCATTACCAGGTTGATAGCGTGCTGTTTGAAAATCAAGAATACTTGAGATCATAACAACGCCGTTTATGGCAATATCAGTCCAGCCACCCTGTAATTCATTTAAAAGCGCAGCGGCACGTGTCGTACCATAGCTTTCACCTGATAAATATTTGGGGGAATTCCAACGGTTATTTTTGACAAGCCAAAGACGGATAAACTCCGCAACTGACTTTGCGTCTTTTTCAACTCCCCAGAAATCTTTCCCGTCGCCCTTTCCAATTGCGCGTGAATATCCTGTTCCAACAGGGTCAATAAAAACCATATCCACTGTATCAAGAATTGAAAAGGGATTATCAATCAGGCGGTAAGGGGCTGCACCGTCATCTTTGGCGTCAGAGGGGATTGCAACTCGTTTCGGGCCGTAAACACCCATATGAAGCCACACTGAAGAAGAGCCTGGACCACCGTTAAAAATAAAGAAAACAGGGCGTGTGCTATTATCCTTGATGTCATTACGAATGTAACTGACGGAAAATATAGCCGCGGTGTTTTCTCCCTTTTTGTTCTTAAGGTATGTTTCACCAGCAGATGCCGTATAGCGTAGTTTTGTGCCATTGAATGTGCCTGTATGCTCCGTCTCAAAGGATAACGGTGCGGCAACTTTCATTTGTTTGGCTGGTTTTTGTTCTTGTGCTGCCAACCCTGTGTACGTGAGTAGGCATACGGTGAGTATTGTTTTCATCGCTAGATATATATATTTCATGACTTTCCCCTCATTCAATCGTTCTTGAAGATAGCAATAGCTTAGCGCGGGCATGGTGAGGTTACCAATCACCAAATTGCGAAATTATATCCCGAATGCGCTTAGGTTAGGGTAACTAGTAGACAAACTGTTCTGTAAAAATGCGTTCAGCAAGATTATGTTCTCGGTCAAACAACAAATTTAATTCAATCTCTCTAGCCTCTTCGATTACAACATTGGTCACGTCGCGCACTTCATGCATGTCTGCCACTGCTGATACTGGCCTTTTATCAGGATCAATAACTTTAAGTTCAACGGAAACAGTGTGGGGTAAAAGGGCACCTCGCCACCTTCGAGGCCTGAAAGCCGAAAGAGGTGTAAGTGTCAGAAGGTCTGCGCCGAGTGGAACAATAGGCCCATGAGCAGAAAGATTATATGCCGAGCTACCTGCTGGCGTTGCAACCAGGAGGCCGTCCCCGACTAATTCGGGTATGCGTACTTTACCATCAATTGAAATACGAATTTTTGCGGCCTGACGTGTCTCTCGCAGGAGGGAAACTTCATTAACTGCCATATATTGAACAGTTTTTTCATCGCGCGTTGTTACCAACATCCTGAGGGGGTGTAATGTAAACGGATCGGCCTTTTGAATACGATCTTCCAATCGTTCATCTGAATATTCATTCATTAAAAAGCCTACAGTCCCGCGGTTCATGCCGTAAATCGGGATGCTGCGCTGCATATAGGTATGAAGCGTTTGCAGCATATGGCCATCTCCGCCAAGCGCGACAATTACATCAGCTTCATCTGTATCAACGATATCATATTTTTCGCGTAGCTTCTTCGCAGCTTCCGGCGCGTCGCCGAACTTGCTCGCGATCAATGCTATTTTCATTCGCGACCCTTTCATTCTGCCGGACTTGAAATTTCATAAGGAAATATGCAACACCAAAAGCCATCAGTGTGCAAGCGCGAATACATTGAAACTAAATTATTTTAAGAAATGGGGCCAGATTAACGATACCCTAACCACCAGTCATGCTCATGTGGCGGCCAACGGTGCCTGTCATTTTTCCGTCTTTCATCGCGAAATCATGCCCATAAGGCTTTTCCTGCATTGCATTGCCGAGTAGTTTATTAAGCTCTGCTTCAGGGTTTGTTGACCTGATGGCTTCTCTAAGGTCAACATGATTGCTTTGGCCAAGACACATATATATACGGCCAGTGCATGTTACCCGAACGCGATTACAGCCATCGCAAAAATTATTGGTAAGGGGGGTGATTACGCCGAGCTTGCTGGCTGAGTTTTCAATCGAGTAATATCTGGCTGGGCCGCCAGTGCGGTGTGTGTTTGGTGTTAATGTAAAGTCAGTTTTTAAATTATCAATGACGCCGGTTAGGGGCAGATAGCTATCTTCGCGTGCGCTATCTATGTTACCCAAAGGCATTGTCTCAATTAGGGTAAGATCAAGCCCTTTCGTGATACACCAGTTTAAGATGTCGCTAATTTCATGCTCGTTCTTATTTTTTAAGGCCACGGTGTTTATCTTGACTTTAAGGCCTGCTGATAACGCTGCGTCAATCCCTTCCATAACTTTGGAAAGGCTATCCCGGCGTGTAATTTCTGCAAAGGCGTCGCGCTTGAGTGTATCAAGGGAAATATTTACACGCCTAACGCCCGCGTTATACAAGTCGGTTGCCATTTTAGATAACTGCGTTCCATTTGTTGTCACAGTTACTTCATCAATACGCTTGCTGTTAATTTGTTTACCAAGCTGCTCAAATAGCCAGATAATATCTTTGCGCACCAGTGGCTCACCGCCCGTCAACCTGATACGCCTCACACCTCTATCGATAAAAGCATTACACAGCATGAGCATTTCTTCCAGGCTCAGGACTTCTGCTTTAGGAAGAAATATCATATTTTCTGCCATACAATAATGACATCGAAGATCACATCTATCGGTTACAGATAACCGCAAATAGGAAATTTGACGGCCAAATGTATCCGTTAAAGCTGTTGGGTTTTGATTAGTAGTTTTCATGATTGTCATATTGCGTACTTATACGGCAACTTCAAGTCATTCTATTGTGAAAGTCTGTGTTACGGAAGCTGTAGTTTACAAATTTTTAGCCATCTTCATCAAGTAGGCGGCCAAACGTTTCATTAATGCGTGAAAAGGCGGCTGCATTTGCTTGGAATGTATTTTCTTCTTCGCGAAGATCGGCAAGCTGCTGGATAACATCCGAAAAACCGGACCCACCAGCCAGAGTGTTAGTAGCAGCTGATGCAGCGACATTTACGTCAGTGAGGGCCGAATTGGTCGGAGAAGAGGCCGAAATGTTCTGAGTGTTCGGAGAGGCCAGAGCAGTTTCTGAAGAGGGAGCGACCGGATCTAAAGTGGGAGAATTAGAGGAGGAAAGATCATTTGCACTATTGTTTGAGCGGGATAGGTTCGAAACAATATCCTGTGCAAGTCGGGTCGCTCTCTGTTCAGACTGTATAAGGCCATTTGCCGCTATATTGATAGCTTGAACCATTATCTTTGTCCGTCTTTACTCATTACTGATAAAGTCAAAATACCACGGACCAGTAAAAAACATGTTAACAGAAACAATCAATCTTCTGTTTTTCTGCTCCATAATGTTTGTTAGGGTGTTTTTTAAATTTTCAAAGGTGTGGAGAAATGCCGTGGAACTTGATGTTGTAATTGATGTGGTTTGCCCGTGGTGTTTTGTTGGCAAGCGCCAGCTTGAAAAGGCAATGCGAGAGCGCCCTGATGCAATCAAAGAGGTTCGCTATCGCCCCTACCAGTTGGGCCCTGATACGCCGTCAGGCGGTGTTGACCGCAAAACATATTATGACAAAAAATTCGGTGAAAATAGCGAGCAGTTAATGGTGATGCGCAAACATTTGCACACGGCAGGTGAGACGCTTGGTATTTCCTTTGATTTTGAGAGCGAATGCATGATCGCAAATACCCTTGATGCCCACCGTTTGATCAGATGGTCAATGTCCGAAGGGCTGCAATCAAAGGTCGCAGAAGGCATTATGGTGCGTTATTTTGAGGAAAGTAAATATATCGGCGATCATGGCTTGCTCCGCGAGGTTGCGGAAGAGGCGGGCATGGACGGCGAACTCGTGAGTGAACTCTTGGCAAGCGAGCGTGATGTTGACCATGTGAAGGCTGAGGTCGCGAATGCCTCGCGTATGGGCATAACAGGGGTACCGTTTTTTATATTTAACGGCAAACATGCCGTATCGGGTGCACAGGACGCAAGTGTGCTGGTGAATGTGATTGATCAATTAGGCGCGCAAACCGCTGAGCAATAAGCCGAAAAGCGTAGAATGCCAGCAAAACGCAGATTACAATAAAGGACGACAGTATGTCAGAGCTCACTTACTTAAATAACCGTCTGGTTTTAGCCGAAACTGAAGAAGACATGCATCTAGTACTTGATGAAATTTTTGATAGCTGTGCCGTCGGTGTACATAATGCCTTTGAGTTTGTTTTTGAAACACCATTATCTGGGCTGCAGGAACAGTGGAAGCAAGCTTATCCGGCTGAGCGAAAACTAGGTTAAACTGACGTTACAATAAAGGACCTTTTATTGTAATTTCTACATCATAAAAAAAGGAGCATTACAGATGTAATGCCCTTAAGGCCTTGGGGAGGATTATCTTCTTTTATTTGGCTGTTTTTAATTATCTCAAATCAGTTTTTTCGAGTGAAGATATAGTGAAAAGAAAGTGTGGCCGGTACTCAGAACGCTATCACCATACCGGCCTACTCAACACTATTGCCATAGTTCCATGGTGATCTTTCAGAAATAATCACCCTTAATTTAGACGTAATATGGATAAGTTTATGTCTAATATGTGAAACATTAAGGCGCTGATGTGGCACTATAATGTTGCCTTGGAAAGGCGATCTTAGAATTTCAAATTAATGCCAAGCTTTGGCTGGAATTGTTCGAAGCCACGATCATAGTCTAAATAGTCAAGACTGAGTTTAATACTAATATGATCTGTAAGTGCCTTCTCATACCCTAGGCCAACAATATAACCTTGTTCGTACAAACTATTGAGAGGAAGAAATGTAATGCCATCAGGGTTTACAAAGGGTTGAGTATCGAGTGAAAAACGTGAACTGACAGTACCAATTTTCCCAAAAAATAAATTTGTCCCAAAAGCTTTACCAAATATTATAGCTGCTGACCATTGGAAATCTGAATCGATATTTGATCGAATTATTTCGTCGGGAGGCAAGCCAATGTTCGTTATAACACCTGTATCGAAATTGGTGTCACCAAAACTGCCTTCAATACCGAAAACCCAATCTCTTGTGCTATGCAATCGGTATCCTAAATTTAAACCATAGTAAAAAGTACTATCTTCAGAAATAGATAGTTCAGTCCGGTCAAAGCCGCCTTCAATGCCACCATAAAATCCTTCAAATCGCCTTTTATCTTCCTCTTCTTGAGCCAGTATAACAGTGTTATTTGCCACAATGAAAACTGCAGTTCCTATAATTATTTTACGCATAAAACCTCCAATCGCTAAATCATGCGAGGTATGATTTTAGCTGATAATTTGTCGTATTAGTGGTTTGTCCGTGTCAAAAATATGGCTATAGTTTGCAAAAAAAAAGCACTCAAACTGAGTGCTTTCGTTGGGGGATACCAACAAGGTTCACCTATTTCTCAAATTGAAAATTGGGCGGAGCCTGTTATTTTTATCTGACGTTCGGCTGAAGCCTTTTTGCATGATAAATTGGGCGAACTTATGTCCTTTGAATTAACAAAATAAACTTATTGTACTTTTGTTAAATTATAAATTGAATTATTCCGCCTGTTTCGCCTTCGAGACAATAGTTGCCAGTTTTTTCGTAATGGCAGCAACGGTTTTAAGCCTGATACCAATCTTGTCCATCTTGGTTTTATAAACCAGTTTATGGTCAGGGCGTAGTTTCGCCGTTGCACCTGTTGAACTGATAAAGTCTACGAGGCCAGCCGGGTCAGCAAACTTGTCATCCTTAAAGGATAAGACAACACCTTTTTGCCCCGCGTCCAGCTTATCAATACCAGCGCGTTTAGCATGACCCTTGATGATCATAATCGCGGCAAGCTGTTTCACCTCGGGGGTTAAAGGGCCAAACCTGTCGATCAATTCAGCACAGAAAGCATCCACATCCTCGCGTGTGTCGAGGTCGGCAAGGCGGCGGTACAGTGCCATACGCTGGGTTAGGTCAGGCACATATTTCTCAGGTATCATAACCGTCGCGCCGAGATTGATTTGCGGTGACCAGTCACTTTCACCGAAATCATCGTCGGTGCCAGCGCGGGCGTCAGCGACGGCCTCCTCCAGCATTTTCTGGTATAGCTCAACACCCACTTCTTTCACATGGCCTGATTGTTCGTCACCGAGGAGGTTACCAGCCCCTCTGATGTCCATATCATGGCTTGCGATGGTAAAGCCAGCCCCAAGCGTATCAAGGGACTGAAGCACTTGCAGGCGTTTGTCAGCATTATCATTCAGCATACGATTGGCAGGTGTTGTGAGATAAGTATAGGCCCGTATTTTGGAGCGTCCAACACGCCCTCTAAGCTGATACAACTGCGCCAGGCCAAACATATCAGCGCGGTGGATAATCATGGTGTTCGCGCGCGGGATATCAATACCCGATTCGATGATTGTGGTGGAAAGCAACACATCATACTGGCCTTCATAAAAGGCTGTCATCACGTCTTCAATAGTTTTGGCAGGCATTTGCCCGTGCGCCACAATAAACTTAACCTCAGGCACGTCTTCTTTCAAAAACTCAATAATACCTTCGAGGTCAGCGATACGCGGGCACACATAAAAACTCTGACCGCCGCGGTAATGTTCGCGCAGTAATGCTTCACGCACAACAACAGGATCAAATGGCAGCACAAACGTGCGAACGGCCAACCTGTCTACAGGCGGTGTTGCAATAATGGATAGGTCGCGCAAGCCGCTCATCGCCATTTGCAGCGTGCGCGGGATTGGTGTCGCGGTTAATGTTAAAACATGAACGTTTGATTTGAGTTCTTTAAGTTTTTCTTTATGGGCGACACCGAAATGTTGTTCCTCGTCCACAATCAGCATGCCAAGGTTTTTAAATTCAATCCCTTTCGCAAGAAGCGCATGGGTGCCGATCACGATATCAAGCGTACCCTGTCGCATTTCTTCTTTGCTCGCCTTGGCATCCTTACCGCTTACCAGACGCGAAAGCTGACCAATGCGAACAGGAAGCCCCTTGAAACGCTCGGTAAAGTTCATGAAATGCTGGCGCGCGAGCAAGGTGGTCGGCGCGACCACCGCAACCTGATGGCCTGCCATCACGGCGAGGAATGCAGCCCGCAAGGCAACTTCGGTTTTCCCGAAACCTACGTCGCCGCAAACAAGTCTGTCCATCGGACGACCAGAGGCGAGGTCTTTGATTACATCACCAATAGAGCGCAATTGATCATCGGTTTCAGTGAACGGAAAGCGTGCGCAAAATTCATCGAACATGCCTTCCTGCGCTGTAATTCGCTGCCCTTCTCTTAGCTCGCGCTCTGCCGCCAATTTTATCAATTGATCCGCCATTTCGCGGATGCGGGCCTTCATCTTGGCCTTGCGCGCCTGCCATGCGACGCCGCCAAGTTTATCGAGCGAGCCGCCACCATCTTCGCTGCCAAAGCGTGACAGAACTTCGATGTTTTCTACGGGCACGAAAAGCTTGTCGCCGCCTTGATAAGTGACAAGGAGGCAATCATGCGACGCGCCTGATACGCTGACGGTTTCCAGCCCTTCAAACTTGCCGATGCCGTGGCTTGTGTGAACAACCAAATCGCCGGGGGCGAGGGCGTTTGCTTCCGTCAGGAAATTATCAGCGCGTTTGCGCTTACGTGACTTCCTAACCAGCCGGTCACCTAAAATATCCTGCTCTGAAATAACCGCGAGATCATCAGTTTCAAATCCGCGCTCTAGCGGTAAAACCGTCACGGTTATCAGGCGTTTGTTTTCGCGCCTTATTTCTGACCAGTCTGATGAGATACCGATAGGGTGAACATCATGATCTTCCAAGACGCCTTTAAGGCGCTCTGCCGCGCCTTCTGAATAACTAGCGAAAACAACGCGTTTGCCATCTTTTTGAAGCGCATGGATATGGTCACGGACAGCATCATAGATATTCAGGCTGCGGTTATTACGCTCGGGCGAAAAATCGCGGGCGGCACGGGCACCGAAGGATACAACATCGATGTTTTCCGGTAGTTCAAAAGGACTTAGTTTTCTGAGGTTAAAGGCCTCAGTAGCCGCTTGCCACTCGATCTCGTTCAAATAAAGCGCACCAGCAGGGATGGGCTTATAACTTGTTGTGGTAATGCTTTTATGATCACGGGCGATTTCCATCGCTTCCTTGCGTGCATCATAATAGTCGCTGATGGCTTTAAAACGTTCGTTTGCCGCTTCGTCCACCTGATGATCGATGGTAACAACTGGATTATCCAGATAATCAAACAGTGTCGACATATCCTCGTGAAAGAACGGTAACCAGTGTTCTGCACCCTGATATTTCCGGCCTTCTGATATGGCTTCATAGAGCGGGTCTTCGCCCTTTGTTGGACCAAAGGTATTGACATAATTGGTGCGGAAACGGCGCACACCTTCAGCCCCAAGTGAAAATTCGCTCGCGGGTTTCAGGTGTAATTGCTTGGTTGTACCCGTTGTGCGCTGTGTCAACGGGTCAAATCGGCGAATTGTATCCAACTCGTCGCCAAAGAAATCAAGTCGCAGGGGCTCAGGCGCGTCCGGCGGGAACAAATCAATCAAACCCCCACGGATCGCAAATTCGCCGCGGTCCATAACTTGACTAGAGCGGTTATAGCCGTTTGACGCCAGAAAGTCCGTCAGCGTTTGCATGTCCACGTCGTCACCGGGAACGGCATGGAATGTTGCCGATTTAACGCTTTCTATCGTTGGAACACGCTGCAAACATGCATTGATTGTTGTTAAGACGAGTAATGGTTTTGCAAGTTTGCTTTTCGTGAGGCGGGAGAGGGCCGCCATTCGTTTCGCAATTATATCGCTCGCGGGGCTAACACGGTCATAGGGCAGGCAGTCCCACGCCGGAAATGCAATGATTTCAATCTCAGGCGCAAAAAAGGCAACCTCTGTCTTGATGGCTGAAAGGCGCGCATCATCGCGGGTGATATGAAAAACAGGGCGTTTGTCGCTTGCAAACGCGCGCGCCGCCAAGTCACCTAGCAGAGTTGCGTCAAAGCCATCAGGAACACCGCCAACACTAAGAGGCAAGTCTTCGCTGACAAGTTTATCAAAAAGCATGTCAGTTTGCGGTTTGGTCATGATTGTCTGTCTTTAAAGCTTTGGCCTGTTTAATGGCTTAATTTTTTACGGCTTAATTTTCGTCGCGCATAATTTAGTTGGATGTTTATCTGGCACGGAGCTTCATAAAATCCAGTTTCTGAAGGCGGCTCATCATCTCACCCTGAAATTTCTCAGGCACGTTCTCGTCTTTCGTGATCCAATCAAGGATTTCCTGATCCTGCTCTTCAAAGATGCTTTCAAACCAATGGCAATCAGCGTCAGTGAACTGATCAAGGTTTGCTTCGATAAAATTACCAAAAATCAAATCAAGTTCCTTGATGCCGCGATGCCATGCCCGAAAAACAAGCCGGCGTTTTCTGTTTTCCAGATCAAGTTCTTTATGCGGATTATAGTCTAGGTCAGTCATATCAGGTCTTCACACATTGATGATCAATATTGCTATAGGGTTTATTCAGAATTTTATGCTGGTCAGATCAATAAAATATATGAAAATTACAAGCACCCCATTGGCGGGCGGCACACCATAAGCTATGGTCCCTCATCAATAAAGCATAAATTTTTCACTGGAACGGAAACTTGATCATCTAATGCGTCCCGAAGCCCTGTTTACATATTTCGCTGATATCGAGAGCTTGCCGGGTGTTGGTAAGCGGAACCGGCAGGCGTTTGAGCGCCTTGCGGGTGCGCGGCTTGTGGATATGGTGTTTCATATTCCTGCGAGCGTGATCAACAGAAGTTATCACCCCAAGGTGATGGAGGCAGCGCCCGGCTCGATCGCAACAATTGAGGTTGATGTGATTGCGCACAAGGCGGCTCCGAACAAGCGTGCGCCCTATAAAATTATCTGTCAGGATGAAACGGGGTTTCTGACACTGGTGTTTTTCCATGCCCGCGCTGATTGGCTCAGGAAACAATTGCCGGAGGGCGAGCGCCGGATCATCAGTGGGAGGCTGGAGCATTTTCAGGATCAGGTGCAAATCACCCACCCTGATTATATGGTGCCGCTCGATCAGGTGGATGATTTGCCGTTGATGGAGCCGATCTATCCCATGACAGCGGGATTGTCTGCCAAGGTATTCAGAAAGGCCTTGAACGGCGCCTTGGATACCATTCCTGACCTTCCTGAATGGCATGATCCGTCCTTAATGGAGCGGGAAAACTGGCCAGCGTTCAAGCCATCCTTACTGTCGCTTCATCGCCCGGAAAACGCTGAAGTGATCGAGCCTGAAAGCCTGCCGCGCCGCCGCCTTGCGTATGATGAACTGCTCGCGACACAGCTTGCAACCGCTGTTGTGCGCGAACGCACGCGGCGAAAAAAGGGCAGGGCACTTAAAGGCAGCAGCAATATCCGAAAGCAAATCCTAAGTGCGCTTCCTTATGCCTTAACGGGTGATCAGGAGGGCGCGCTGGGTGAAATCATTAGCGATATGGAAAGCGACCGCTCGATGCTGCGCCTGATGCAGGGGGATGTTGGCAGCGGTAAAACCATTGTTGCACTCCTCGCGATGGCGGCAGCGGTGGAGGCAGGGGCGCAGGCGGCAATCCTCGCGCCTACTGAAATCCTCGCGCGCCAGCACCTTGAAAGTATCGCCCCGCTCGCGGAAGGTGCTGGGCTTAAGGTTGCGCTGTTGACTGGTCGCAATAAGGGTAAACCACGCCAAGCGCTCCTCGAAACCCTGAAGGCGGGGGAAATTGATATCCTTATCGGGACCCATGCGATCATTCAGGATGATGTGGACTTTAAGGACCTCGGTTTTGCTGTGATTGACGAGCAACACCGTTTCGGTGTGCAACAGCGCCTTACGCTATCATCGAAGGCGGTGAACGGGATCGATGTTCTGGGCATGACGGCAACGCCGATCCCGCGCACGCTTACGCTCACCCTATACGGCGATATGGATGTGTCGCGGATTCAGGAAAAACCACCAGGCCGCAAACCGATTGACACCCGGGTTATCTCGAACGAGCGCTTGATGGATGTGTTGGGCGGTGTTGAGCGCGCCGTGAAGTCAGGCGCGCGGGTTTATTGGGTTTGCCCTTTGGTTGAAGAAAGCGAAATGCTTGACCTCGCTGCCGCTGAGGATCGCCACAAGGCCCTTCAAAAAATATTCGGAAATCAGGTTGGCCTTGTGCATGGCCGGATGAAGGGCGCCGAGAAAGACGAGGTGATGGCCAAGTTTCAAGCGGGTGACATTTCTATCCTTGTTGCGACAACCGTGATTGAGGTTGGGGTTAATGTGCCTGAGGCAACGATTATGGTGATCGAACATGCGGAACGCTTTGGCCTTGCGCAATTGCATCAGCTTCGGGGCCGTGTGGGGCGGGGCGCTGATAAATCCACCTGCCTCCTTGTGCGCGCTGAACATGTGGGGGAGGTTGCGAAATCGCGGCTTAAGATCATGCGTGAGAGCGAAGATGGTTTCCTAATTGCAGAAGAAGACCTGAAACTACGCGGTAGCGGCGAAATACTAGGTACGCGCCAAAGCGGGATGCCTGATTTTAAGCTTGTTGATTTCGCGGTGCATAGCGACCTTATCGAAATGGCTCGCGATGACGCTCGATTGATTGTCTCCAAAGACATGGAGCTAATGAGCGAACGCGGCAAAGCGCTAAGGCACCTTCTATATCTGTTTGAGCGTGATGAGGGCATCCGACTAATGCAGTCGGGTTGACATTGAGCTAACTTGTATAGAATTTGGATTGAGTAAATAATAAAATTAAAGGGGAACAATATTATGTCATTGCGTCAGTTTATATTGGCTTTTCAATTCATTATTGTTGCTTTGGTTCTAAGTGGGTGTTTTAAAAATCCTTGGTACGACGATAGCGATCCGAGGGTAGAAGCTGCAAAATTAAAAACCAAACTTCAGAAAGAAAGGTTTAATTTTGAAACTGTCCCAAAAACAGGCGTTACGTATCTGAGTTATGACTTTCAACATGGTTTTCAAGTTACCTATTATGAAAATGAGAATAAAGTTTGGTTGTGGTATGGTGGAAATGATGTTGCATTACCAGCAGCATGGAAAATTACTGAAAATATTGATGCAAAGTCAGAAGATTTTAGATGGAGTGCTTGCTTTAAGTATGGCCCTGACACTTATAACCCTGCAACTAAAAAATCAGTCGGTCAATATGAATGTACTTTAGCTGTAAATGTTTTGAACTTGTGGGTTGGTATGATCGACGGCGATCTGTTCAATCTTTCGTCAGGGGAAGTTCCTTATGTGAGAGAGAAATGCGATGCCCCGAACGAATTCAAAATTATGAGTGAATACTCAGTAATCTACAATCCAGTCATTGACTGCAAAAAATGATCAATTCTCTGGCTTGTTGACTAACGCGGTCTAATTCTATTTGATGGAACTCATTAAATAGAATTAGAGGCACAATCAATGGCGTGGGAAAAAGAGTTAGAAGAAAAGAAAAAGCGTGAGGCCTTGGCCGAGAAAATGGGCGGTGAGGAAAAGGTCGCACGTCAGCATTCTCGTGGCAAGATGGATGTTCGCGCCCGCGTTATTCGTATGGCTGACCCCGGTAGTTTCCGCGAAATTGGTAAGCTCGCCGGTAAGGGTATTTACGGCGATGACGGCGAGTTAGAAGATTTTATCCCTGCAAATTTTGTGTTCGGTAAGGCCGAGGTGGACCGGCGCCCGGCAGTGATTGGCGGCGATGATTTCACGGTACGTGGTGGTGCTGCGGATGCCGCTATTTGGCGCAAGGCCATGCTGGCTGAACAAATGGCGCATGAATGGAAAACGCCGCTTATTCGCCTGATCGACGGCACGGGCGGTGGGGGCTCGGTAAAATCACTTGAGGATATGGGCCTCACATACGTGCCGTGGTTGCCGGGCTGGGAACATGTAGTGAAAAACCTTGATAGCGTGCCTGTTGTCTCGCTCGCACTTGGTTCTGTCGCGGGGCTTGGGGCCGCACGCGTGGTCGCGTCGCACTATAGTGTCATGGTTAAGGGCATATCGCATATGTTCACGGCGGGCCCTGCGGTGGTGGCCGCAATCGGCGAAACCCTCACGAAAGACGAGCTTGGCGGCGCAGAAATTCATGCCCGCAACGGTGCGGTTGATGATTTGGTTGAAAGCGAGGAAGAGGCCTTTGCCGCCGCGCGTAAATTCCTGTCCTACCTGCCATCCTACGCGGGCGGTGACCATACACGTATTGAGGGCGGCGATATGGTGCTGCGCCGTGATGAGGCATTATTGGACGCAGTGCCGGAGGATCGCCGTGCGGCCTACAGCATGCGGAAAATTCTGGATAGTGTGATGGACCGAGAGAGCGTGTTTGAAATTGGCCGGCGCTGGGGTCAATCCGCGATTACGGCGCTCGCGCGCTTAGATGGCTGGCCCGTTGCGGTGATTGCGAGTGATCCAAGTTTCATGGGCGGATCATGGTCTGCGGATGCAGCGCGTAAGGTCGAACGATTTGTTAAACTTGCGAACACCTTCCGCCTGCCTGTGGTGCATTTTGTTGATAATCCGGGCTTTATGATCGGGTTAGAGGCTGAAAAGGCCGCAACCATCCGCTACGGTGTTGATGCGCTTAATGGCATTTATAATTCCATGGTGCCGTGGGCGACGATTGTGGTGAGGAAAGCATACGGCGTCGCGGGCGCCGCGATGAGCAATCATACCGAGTTTCAGTACCGTTTTGCATGGCCATCAGGCGATTGGGGTAGCTTGCCGCTAGAGGGCGGGATCGAAGTTGCCTACAAATCCGAGTTAGAAGCAGCGGATGATCCGGCGGCACATCTGGAAGATATCAAGGCGCGGCTCGATAAGGTTAGAAGCCCCTTCAGGACGGCAGAAGCCTTTATGATCGAGGATGTGATTGACCCGCGTGAAACTCGCCCGCTTTTGTGTGAATTTGCAACGCTCGCGCAGAATAGGCTATAAAACATAAGTCACATAAAAATAGGGGGTATTATGAAGAAGACCGATGTCTTAGGCCGTGATTTCGCGGTGTTTACACTGAAGAAAGCAACGCGATATAAAATACTAGCTTCGTTGCTCGTATCACTAATTGTAATGACTATAGTTTGGTGGAACTTGGAACCTGATCCAATATCTGGTGACGATCCGAAATTATATCGCACCTTGCTTCAATATGCTATGTTTGGAACATTTTTAGCTTTTGGTAAAGCTGCATATAATTTGTTTTTAGACATGGAATATCTGCACTTTACTGAAGACAAGTTCTCATATGGTGATGAGGGTAGCGAAGTATCAGATTACTGGATAAATGTGGTAGATATAAAGGCCTATGAAGTATTGAAAGGCAATATTCCATATCCAGAAGTGGGGCTTAAGCTCTTCATGGCAGATAAATCCGTCCATATATTTGATCCGAAAAAAGTTGATTTTTCCAAGGTTGACGCCCTTGCGATTGCATTAGAGTTTTGGAACAAAAGAAAAAAGGCTTAGGGCTTTTAGTTTGCAATGCCATCTATCCTTCGTTTATCGTGGGATAGACGTTAGCGTGTTTTGAACGCCACATAATATTACTTTCTTTTCATGGCCTTTAGGGAGGGGCACATCATGCAAGAATTTTTCGAACAATTAGATATTAATCAGTATGTGCCTGCGGCAGTTGAGTTTGGCACTAATATTCTGCTTGCCATTCTGATATTGATCGTTGGTTTCTGGATCGCAGGGCGGATTTCCGCAGGTATCCGCAATCTGGGCGCAAAGTATGACAAGCTGGATGACACGCTGTTTCGTTTTCTCGGCAGTATTGCCCGCTATGTCGTGCTGGCATTTGTGTTTATTGCGGTTCTCAACCGATTTGGTGTGCAGACAACATCGATTGTTGCGCTATTGGGTGCAGCTGGCCTTGCGGTTGGTTTGGCGCTTCAGGGGGCGCTCTCAAACCTGTCGGCAGGGGTTCTCCTTCTTATCTTTCGCCCGTACAAAGTGGGTGATTTTGTCGATGCGGCAGGCAAGTTTGGTAAGGTAACAGAAATTGACCTGTTCACCACCATCATGCAAACGTTTGATAACCAGCAGATTATTATCCCGAACGGGCAAATATGGGGTGAGCAGATCGTCAACCATAGCCACCATCCGGTGCGCGGCGTTGATATGCACTTTGGCATTGCTTATGACGAAGATATCGATAAGGCAAAAGCCGTGATTATGGATGTGTTGAGCGCGCACGAGCATGTGCTTAAAGACCCTGCGCCTTTCGTGGAGGTGGAAACCCTGAATGATAGCTCAGTTGATTTCTTAGTGCGCCCCTTCTGTGACGGTGCGCATTATTTCGATATTCTGTATTCGGTGCCAGAGCAGGTGAAAAAGGCCCTTGATAAAGCCGAAATCGAAATCCCATTCCCGCACCGCAAGGTTATTATGTTCAAGGGTGACTGATTTATACTGCATCATGCCCGACTTGACTGAGCATGATGCAGTAATATTGGGGTAAGCTATGAGACAAAATAGCTTGAATATTGATGAGCCGGAATATGATGTATTTCCAGCGGTTATTAAAGCATTTGATATATCTTTACCTGATAAAGATATACGTCGCTTAGAAACCGTTGGCGATCTTTACATTGAGATATGTAACCAAAAATTCTCTGATGGTAGTATGAAATTGGGGCGTGGTGTTGATTTCGTATTTTCTCTTATAAAAGAAGCCTGCGATGAAGCTAAAATCGTTAAGGATATAAGTAAAGAAACGCATCTATCATCGCTTAAGCGTGTAAACCGAAAAAAACTAATCAAGCATATAGAGAGTAAGCATCAATTTGCGATAAACAAGCAATGGAGATATGATTGGTTGGGGTGTATAGGCATGTTAATGGCGTCTCTAATTCCAATTATTCTGTTATTTCGGATGAATTGGTATTATGCGATTGGGACATTGCTATCGGGTTTCATGATATTAAAATTTATGCCACGTAAGCTCCTGGATGCTATCGTTACTTTTGAAGATTTGGCTGTATATATTTTCCACCTTAATTACGGTAAGTTACTTAAGCAGGGTATCAATAATGACGCAGCTGAAGTTTGGGATGCCTTAATGTTTCATGTAGAGCCCTGTATTGATTTCCCCATTGAAGAAGTTACACCAAAAACCCAATTGTGGAGCCAAGAATAAACTAGAGAATAGCCTATTCGAAATCTAATACCCACCCACAAGGCTATTATATTTAAGGGTGATTGATTTATACTGCATTATGCCCGACTTGACTGACTGCCCAGAATAATGGTTACAAAAATGGATTCCCGATCAGGTCAGGAATGACAGTAATGGTATCTTGGTAAACTGGATTAAAGATTATTTCAATAAAGTGAAAAGTTTTTTGATACTTTGATCCGGTTCTTCATTTGCTGTGTCTATTATAATATCTACATCATCCCAACGTTCATAGTGACGGGTTAAGACATCATCCCAGGTTGGTAATTTAAGATTTGATACTGTTGTTTTTCTGTTTTCTACACGTATCCGGTGTTCCACTTTATCAGAGCATTGCACTTCTATTTGTATATACTTGACATCTAGTTGGGTCGCTACTTTCTTCCAAGCTTCACGTGAAGCCGAAATTGCGTTTACCGAGTCCGCTATTACGGATATTCCGTTTCTTAGATTGTCAGAAGCAATGTCGAATGCTGCTTGATAACCTTTGTCGTATTTTAGCGAACCACATACATTTTTGATGGCCTGTTCAATTGTGTCAACGCGGAGGTAAGCAGAATTAATATAGCCAGCTAAGGATTGAACTAGTTCTGATTTCCCAGTACCGGGTAACCCACCAAAGATGTATAATATTGCGGGTGATGAATGTTGGCTTATAGACAATAATTGTTAGAGAATAGTCTTCTCAAATATCCCGTAGGTTTTATATTCTTCGCAGCCGATATCGATGAGGATAGAGCGCATGCCTTCGTTTTCATCTAAAATCCAGCCAAGCTCGCCCCAATATGCACCGCGCTCCATCACCTGGTCAGTGCTGTAATCGATCATCCACATAGCCATCGCCGCACCAACGGGGCGTCTTTGGAACGCTTGCTTTACACCCATTAAGGGCACGCGCATGCGGCCTTCCTTTTTGCTAAGGATACGGCGCGATAGCAGCTTGAAAACATTGAAAGGGAACAGGCTGCCCCCAAAATCCTTGATGTCGTCATTGAGGTCAGGGATTGTTACCATAAAGGCAACAGGCTCGCCGTCATATTCACAGATTACTGTGCGGTGAGGTTTCAGAATAAGTTTTAGGCTCGTTGCAAGATGTTCGCCCTCTGCCTGTGTAAACGGTGTAAAGCCCCAATTGTTCGCCCACGCGTCTGATACGATATCAATGATATGGTTGATATCACGGTCGTAATTTTTCATATCCATTTCGCGCAGGATGACACGCTTGTTGCGCTTGGCGGCTGTAACGATCCGCTTCATCTTTTCCGGGAAGCCCTTTAATAGATCAAGTTCATAGGCGATCAGGTCATGCGCTTTATTGAGGCCATAACTTTCGACCCACTCTTGATAATCTGGCTTGCCGTGAGGCATTAGGAAGCAGGGCGGGGTATCAAACCCGTCAACCAGCATGCCACATTCTTCCTTTGGTGATAATGACCATGGCCCTTGCATGGTTTGCATACCGCGCTCTTTAAGCCAATCTTCGGCTGTTTTGAGAAGTGCGTGCGCTGTTCGCTCATTATCGGCTTCAAATAGACCAAAATACCCTAGGTCAGGGCCCCATTTTTCCTGCGCCAGCTTATCAATCTGTGCTGAAATACGCCCAACAGTTTTTCCCTCTTTTTCTGCAAGCCAAAGCTGAACTTCAGCATTATCGAAAAAGGGGTTCTTCTTAGGGTTTAAATCTTCGAGTTTTAGAAAGGTTAAAGGCTGAACCCAGTTCGGGTCAGCCTTATAATGATCGTGGGTCATGCGAATGAAGGCCTTTAGGTCGGCCTTCATTTCGACTTTGCGAATGGATAAATCACTCACGAGGGTATGAACCTATGTCGCTTCGGAGTTGTTGATGTGTGAGCTGGTTTTGTAGGTTGCGCGTTTTTCCCGAGGGCGCCTGTTATCAACGCCGCCAGATGCTTCGGCAACCCACGGATATTTCTCGGCTTCTTCCTCGGTATAACCGAGATTAAAGACGGTTTTACTTTTAACAGGGCGATCCTTACGCAGGTAATAGGTGCCAAGCAAACGATCCCAACCAAAGTTGGTGATGCCATAATTTCCATCTTCGTTGTGGAAATGGTGCATCATGTGCTGTTCTTTGATGTGCTTAAGCCATTTTGCTTTTGGCTTGAAATTCAAATGTTCAATACAGTGGAAAAATTCGTTCAGAATTGTCCACAGGCATCCGGTAGCAAAGGCCGCAAGTGCACCGCCCCAGCCGCCAATCAGGTAACCTGCTGGCATGTTAATGAGCGCGAGCGGTGGCACTGTTGTATGTAGCGCACCGAAGAGAACCTCAAGGTTATGAGGGTCTTGATGGTGATCATAATGCACACGTTTCCAGAATTTTGCAGTGAACGGAATTTTATAAAGCCAGCGACCATGCAGGATAAATCTGTGTGTTACATACCAGCTAGGGGCAAAAATAAAGATGGCGAATGCAATTGAAACCGCTACGCTAAGGATGCTTTCCGCATAAAAATATGTCGCTACATAACCTGCTATCACAAGCGCGATATACACTTGAATAGCATAATAGCTGAAAAATGCCGGAAACAATTCCTTAAAGCCCATTTTGTCAAGATAATGGGTTTCGCGTTTAAAAAGGCCACTTGCTGCCATTAATATCTCTCCGTCTGCGCCGATGGTTTTTGTATATGATCTACGATCAAAGTTTCGATCTGGCGCTTACTAAAATTTGTGCGCTTATATCAAAATGCTTACGATCAGGCAATCCTTGTCGGATCAATTACTTGTGGTCTTTGGTCGCACCGGCGAATGGTTATCAATTTTTTTCTTAAGCGAAGGCTTTATAAACCGGCCAAATTTACCCAAGGCACACAGGTCATCATCATGAAACCCAAACCTAAAAATAACAAAGAGTGCGATTAACAATGATGTTGTGGCAATAATAAGGCTAAAGGGGCTTGGTAAATTATTTACATAGAGAGATAAATTCCAAATTAGCCCTGCATTTATTAAGGCAACAATAAATGGCCTTAAGGTTTCGGTAGAATAGGGGGAAAGTTTAAATAAAACCCGCGCCTGAATTAAATTGAGGAAGGCGGTAACATTCATGCCGATAGCAGCGCCAATAGCTGCCCCTGTCACACCGTAATCGGGAATAAGATAGTATCCGATGATATAGAGGGTAACTATGCCTGTTAGGCCGTTTATCGCAGGTAAGAGGCGGTGCCCGAGCATTTCAATAATTGCGCTTGCCGGGCCTGTGGATGCTTCGATCATTCTGCCAAGTATCAAGCATATGATTGCTGTGAATGCGGCAAAGAATTCAGGCTTCATGATGCTTAAAACATCGGGCGCAGCAAGATAAATGGCTGCCCCGAACGGAAGGGCGAGAGCAAGTGAAAGGCGTGTTGCAAAGGCGTACATGTCTTGAAGGGCTCTGCGATCGCCTTCGCCGTCACGTTCCGCTGCCAAGGGAGCCATAACATATTCAAATGTAATACGAATGCCTTGTAAAACACTCGCTATTTTGCGTGCAACGGCATAATAGCCGCTTGCCATTGCGCCAGCGGCGCCTGGTAGCAATATATTGAGGAAGATAACCGGAAATTCGCTAAATAATTTTTTGATCATGTTGGAGGGCATAACCGAAAAACCGTACTGGCGCATTTCGCGTTGCTGTTCGCCGAGCATTGGCGCTTTCATCAATTTTGACAAAGAATAATAACGTGACAGAAGCTTAATCGCTATCAAAGACGTAATTAGTACACTGACAAGGTGAGCAAGGAATAATCCGTAAGTTAAAAAACCCAGGAGGGCAAAGATAATAGCTGCGACAAGGCGGATACCTTGTTCATAGAAAATACGAACTTTAATTTCCGGCCCGAAGGTTCGGGTTGCCCGGATGGCCGCGGTTGAAACTTCAACGAATGTCCAGAAAGGTAAAACCCATATATATAGGCGTATGATATTTACCAAATCACCGCTTTGTGCCTCAGCAGCATTTAAGAAATTAGAAATATATGGGGCGATGATTGTTCCAAGGAGCGCCATTATAATTGAAATGACAAGGCTTAACTTTATAGCATGCCCGGCAACATGGTCAGCACAGTCACTTTTCATGCGAGGAACATATCGCTGTAATGTTGTTGTCATTGCCATTTCTGAAAAGGCGGTAGAAACTTTTACGTAACTCCATAAGGCGGCAAATAGGCCAAATATCTCAGCGCCGTAAAACCATGAAAAAGCTATGATTGAAAGTGCTTCAATAATAGCGCCCATACGGCCCAGAAAAACATAACCTGCACCACCAGCGAGGCGGTGATTTTGATTTTTGAAATCAATTTCAGTCATGACGGTTTATTATTTGTTGACTGTTTGTTGAATATACGGTTTGCGATTTTTGCGGGCATTCTGCCCTCTTCAGTATTGAATAATACAGCATAACCGACAAGAAGGAATAACAAAAATGGTGACCAAGCTGCTAAAAGGGGCGGGGCAACACCAAATTCCCCCATCGCAAGCATAAAATTATCTGCTACAAAAAAGCTGAAGCCGAGTGCCATGCCAAATACCAGCCGAATGATTAGATTACCAGCGCGTGTTACACCAAAAGCCGCAACCGCAGCGAGTAAAGGCATGAGCAAGGATGAGGCTGGGGCCGCAAATTTTTGTAGGAAACTTGCCATCGGTTGGTCTGTTGATAGCCCTTCACGCTCCAATTGCTGGATGCTCTTCCATAGCTGAATAAATGAAACATGGTCCGGGCGAACGGTGAGGGCAAGAAAACGTTCAGGTTCAACTGAAATATTCCATTTTATTGAAGGTGTTATCGCCAAATTATGACTTTCAACATCAAAGCGCCTTACTTCGTGCAATGTCCATTCATTGTTTTGATATATAGCAAAATCAGCTCTGGCCATTGCGCGTAAATGCCCGATGTCACTTTTTTCAAAGATAGAAATAACGTCAAGGACAACCCTGTTGCCAATTTCACTGACATTTTCAACCAGGATCAGTGTATTTTCTTCTTTGATCCAGACACGGCCAACTGGCCCTTCATTGGGTGGCAGGTCGATTGCAAAATCATTTGCTTCCCAGTATTCCAGTTCAGCATTTGCATCAACGACGACAGTTTCATTAAAAACAAAGTGAACGCCAGCAATCATGAAAGTCGCGAGGCCAAGCGGTAATAAAATGCGGTGTGCTGATAGCCCGGCCGCTTTCATGACAACAACTTCACTGTTCTGATTGAGCGTCGCGAGAGTGAGAAGGCTGGCAATCAATGTTGCAAACGGTGCAAATTGGCTAGCTAGTTGGGGTGCTCTCAAGGCAATGAAAGATACAATAGAAACCCATGAAGCCCCTTCTGCGGCGAGAACATCATCTGCTTGAGCAAGCAGAACAAGCATCATTAATACAGATACTAACCCGAGTAAAATTCCGATAAACCGGGTAATCAGCATTTTTACCATGTAGCGCGACAGTGTTTTAGAAGGTATCATTGTGCGCCTAATATTTCTTATTATGCTCATGCTTCGGCTTTCATGATCCAACGTGTCAAACGGCGAAGTGGCGTGGAAATTACATCCCACACTTTGTCGACCCATGCTAACGGGTCGCCGCCAACTTTATAGGCAGCAACACGAAACAGGCCAATACTTACAACTGCAAACAACGCGAATAGGGCCCAAATAGTCAGGTATGGTGAAACACCACTGGCAACGGCAGTTTCCATGCCCTCCATAACTTCATTATATACGATCAAGAGCGCGATGCTAACAACAATCCCGGTGCTTCGGCCTGTACGTTTGTTCGTTAATCCCATAGGGATTGCGAGGAAAGGTAATACTAGAAAACTCAGGCTATGCATTAATCGCCAGTGATAATTGCCGCGTATAGAGTTTCTTAATTCTTCTTCCAGAATGGGATTATCCTTTTCAGCCCATAATTCAGGTAGGGTCATTTCAAGTTCTTCACCGCCGCGCCCCCGAAATGGTGCGCTGTCGGGTAAGGGGATTGTTATATCTTGCTGGCTGAAGGTGAGAACCCGAGGTTTGTTCTGGCTTTCGTTCAGGTCGATCAGGGTGCCATCATATAAGCGTAGTAAAATAGTTTGTTCATCGCTTGTTGCAAAGAAACCGCCCCTTTCTGCTGTAACGGCAACACTGCCTCGGCTGTCTCGGCGTTCCATGAAAATACCTTTTAATTCAGCACCTTCATTGTTTGATTCTTCAATCCTGAGAACCATGTTATCGCCGAACTCAACAAATTCACCAACACGTATACTAGCCCCGAGCGCTCCGCTTCGAAGGTCAAATACCATGCCTTCATATGCATAGCGACTATAGGGTTGAATCCATCCAACAAGTATTGTGTTTATGACCAATAACAATAGCGCCAGAAGAAAGGCAGGGCGAGCCAAGCGAAATAGGCTGATACCAGCATTTGTCATGGCGTCATATTCACTCGACATTGATATTTTTCTAAAGGCAATCAGGGTGCCGAGAAGCATGCCAATTGGTAAAGCCAACCCCATATAGTGGGGGGTTAAGTTTGCCAGCATGTTAAAAACCACACTGACCGGGCCGCCTTCGTTCACAACAAAATCGAATAGTTTCAGCATCTTCTCTAAAATAAGAAGAAGCGCAGCTATTGATAAGGTCACAATGAGAGGGCCTGTTATCTGGCGAATAATATATTGATCTAAACGATTAAACATATATTGCGGCTACACTGGTTCCCGATGAGTTGCAAGTAAGAAATTCACAGTATCCATACTATTCATAGTATTCATACTGTAACGAATAGTTCAGTAGTAATTTACAATGATTTTGACGAATATACGATATCGATCGTAATTATACACCAAGTGCGACACAATTTCGCCACCATCGAGATGCATTTGCTTATGAGTAGTGAATTATTTGGAGATATTTATGCTTAAGAAGCAAAATATTCGATCAACAATTGTAACTGGGCTGTTGGGGCTGGCTATAGCTGGTGTTTCTAACGAGTTTGTGGCGGCACAGGCTGTTGCAGATGAAAATTTGCCTTCCAGCAACAAACGGGACGTTACTGACATTCATTCAATATGCTCACCGGGTGAAAATAATGCGTCTGTACTTGTTCATGTAGAAAATATAGCAAGTGTTGAGGGTAATATTCGTGCGCAAGTATATAGCGATAAGGAAGAAGACTTTCTTGAAAAAGGTAGAAAGTTGGTCCGTATTGATATCCCTGTAGAGGCTAATGAACAATCTGTGTGTGTTCCTTTACCAGCAACAGGCAACTATAGTTTGGTAATTTTGCATGATAAAAATGCGAACGGTAAAGCAGACTTCTTTTCTGAAGGTTTTGGATTTTCAAATAACCCTAAGCTAAGGTTTGGCCCGCCGGATGTGGAAGACGCAGCATTTTCTGTCCATGAAGGGGTTAATCAAATGACTGTGAACCTTCAATATATTCTTGGTACTGATGATGCAAAGAAAAAGAAACGCCGGAGCGTCAGGCGTCGCTAAATAGATAAATTCCTTGGAACCAGAATTCATCATTTACCCAGTTATTATGCTTCGTTAAGTTTACATGCTAGGGCTTGAGTTTTCTGGTTTTTTGCACTAAGACCTAATCCATTATTTCAAATTTATGACAATTACATCAATGATTTCATTAATGGGTAGAACGTGCGGTGCAACTTGATCAGTCAAAATTTAACAGTGGTGCTGCTGTGCCTTTAATCGCTGTGCTCTCAAACCCTAAATCAACCACCAATGCAGCAGGCATGGGGGAAATCCGTAAAGTTATTAACGAAAGCGCAAATTTGCTGCATTTCGAGCTCGACGGTGTTGAAACAATGGATGAAGCACTTGAGCTGTTCTCGCGTGCAAATCCTGCGTTAATTATTGTTAATGGCGGTGATGGTACAATTGGTGTTGCCCTGCAATCATTATTATATCGTAATCCTTTTTCTGTAACGCCCCCTATTGCTTTTCTGCCGGGCGGCAAAACAAACATGACGGCCGCTGATTTGGGCATGAAAGGCGACCCGATCAAGGTTTTAAAACGGTTAATTAAACTCGTTAAAGCAGGTGAGCTATCTGAACGCCTCACCACTCGTAACTTGATCGAGCTGGACCTGGACGATGGAAATGAGCCGAAAGTGGGCACATTTTTTGGGACAGCGGGGATCGTTAAGGGTATTTACTGGTGCCGGGAAAACGCTTATGCGAAAGGGCTACCTAATTCGCTTGCTCATGTTTGGTCGGTTTTCAAATTAGTGACAAGTGCATTTGGCTTTGGCAAAGATAAGGCCATGATGATTTCTGACCCCATGAATGTTGTTGTGCCTGGAAAGGCGCGAATAAGCGGTCAATTTGCTTCTGTGACGGCAACAACTTTGGATACATTAATCTTGGGGTTAAAACCATATAGTACGGAAGGCTTGGGCGGGCTTCGGTTTGCTGCGGTTGAAACAGGTGGGCGTAATGTGTTCAGGGCGCTATGTGGTATAATAACAGGTAAATTTGGCAAGAAGTACATTCAAGGCGTTCATACAAGGCGTGGTGATCACATTCGTATTGAGGGAAGTGACCCTGTAACTTTAGATGGGGAAATGTATACACCGTTGGCTGGAAAGCCGATATTGCTAAAAGGGGATAAAACCCTTACATTTGTGAAATTATAGATTGTTCACGTTTGTGAAATGCAAAAAGAGTATCAGCACATGCCTGATTTAGCAGCGTTTGACGCGCTCGATAGTTTTTTTCAAAACGAATGGCAACGTGATGTGCCGGAAGCGATAAGAGTTGCGGCAACTGATATCTCCAAAAGATATGGTTCTGCGGTAAGTGGTGTACTATTTTATGGTTCCTGCCTACGTACCGGTGAAATTGAAGATAAAATTCTCGACTTTTATATTATCGTAGATAGTTACCGTGAAGCTTATGACAAGAGATGGCTCGCGGCAGCAAATAAACTAATTCCACCGAATGTGTTTTATTGTGAAGTAGAGCATGAAGGCCTTACTGTCAGGTCTAAGTATGCAGTATTGTCATTGGAAGATTTAGAATATAGATGCAGTCAGAAATGTTTAAATGTTTCTGTTTGGGCCCGTTTCTGCCAGCCATGTCTCTTGATGATACCTAAAACCGAGATAGTGTCCACTCGTATTCGGAATGCTATATCCAATGCTGCTTTAACTATGATTGCGCATATTCTACCGGTTTGCAGTGAAACAAGGGCTTCAAAAGATTTATGGGTTACTGCCTTTGAGCATACTTATGCTTCAGAAGTTCGCTCCGAACCGGACGGCAAGGGGCTTGAGATTTATGAGCTTGATAGCGATCGTTATGATCGGTTGACCCCTTTGTTGTTAAAGCAATTAGGGTCAGAAACCTTGGATACAGAGCGTAAACAACCTGCTCGGTGGCCTTTGATCAAGAATAGGGTTCAATGGTTCTTTAGGCGTATGAATGGTAAATTCGTCAGCCTTGCCAGACTAATCAAGGCATCAATGACATTTGACGGTGGGATTGATTATCTGGCATGGAAAATTGGGCGCCATTCTGGTGTTAAAATTGAAGTGACAGAAAAAATGCGTAAGCGGCCAGTTTTATCCGGTATTACCTTATTTTGGAATTTACGCCGCAAAGGTGCCTTTAAGTAAATTTAATCTGCTGACTGATGATAAAGAAGGCAGTCGATGATGTTAAATCACCGTATCATGGAATTAGGTTTACTGATGTTTTTAACTGGAACATCGGAGCAAACCCTTGACACCCCCCTTGAGCTTGATATCCCGCTTGATTGTAACATTAACCAGAATTGCTGGGTCGTAAATTATTTTGATCAGGATCCAAGCGACAAAGCTGCTGATTATCGATGTGGCCCGCATAGCTATGATACCCATGCCGGTACTGATTTTGCTATTCCTGATTTGGCGGCAATGCGTGAAGGTGTTTCTGTCGTTGCAAGTGCAAGCGGTACTGTTGTTGGTGTTCGCAGTCACATGCAGGATATATCCGTTGCGGAGATAGGCCGCAGTGCTCTTAAGGGGCTCGATTGTGGAAATGGTGTTAGCATTGATCATGGTAATGGTTGGCGCACACAATACTGCCATATGCGACGAGATTCTATTGTTGTAAAAACGGGTGACCGTGTTGACACAGGTGATAAGCTTGGCTTGGTTGGGCTTTCAGGAAACACTGTCTTTCCTCATGTGCATTTAAGTGTGTTTAGGGGGGACAACAAAGTTGATCCATATAGTGTTAACGGAGAGTTATCCTGCACAGGTACTCCTGAATTTTTGTGGGCAAGCCATGTAAAAAGCGATTTAAAGTATATGCCAGCAGTGCCATATATTGCCGGGTTCACCGCAGAAAGAGCGGATAGTAAAAAAGCCCGAAATGGCAGTTATCATGATAAAATTTTCGATGTTGATACACCGGTCATCACATTTTGGGTTGATCACTATAACCTGCGAAAAGGCGATAAATTGACAATGAGTATTTTGGCCCCCAACGGCGAGGTGATTAGCGAAAATACTAATACTATGGATGAAAATAAGGCGCGTTGGTTTCAGTTTATTGGGCGGCGGAAGCCTAAATCCGGTTGGCCGAGAGGCACTTATATGGCCGAGGTTAAAGTTTATCCATTCGATCAGGATAGTTCAGCAGTTAGGCGTAAAGTTGTAACACTAGAGATTGAATAAAAAAGGCAGCTTATAACCTATACAAGCTGCCTTTCTATAAGAAAACAAGATAGCTTTATTCAGCGGCAACATCAGTCAATTGTAAATCAACTTTTTCTGCTGTTTTGATAAAGCGGTCGATGATCAAATCAATTTGTTCGGAAGTGTGCTGGGCACAAATACTTGCGCGCATGAGGTTTACACCGCCAGGTGTTGCAAAAGCAGCAGCCATATTTACGTAAACACCAGCTAGTATAAGCTCTTCCCAGAACAAGGTTGCTTGATGTAAGTCGGGCAGGCATACAGCAATGATCGGGCTTTCGGCTTTCTCTGTCGCCATTGTAAAGCCAGCGTTCTTGAGGCCAGCGTGCAATCGTTTGGAATTTTCCCAAAGATGGGCACGGCGATTGCCTGCGCGTTTTATACCTTCGATCGATTTTGTTGCTGATGCTACGACTGAAGGGGGTAGCGACGCTGTAAACATATACGGCCTGCAAACAGTGCGTAAAATATCAAATTTGGGATGATTGGAAACGGCAAAGCCGCCGACGGTTCCAACAGATTTTGAAAATGTACCAACGATAAAGTCAGACAGATGTTCTACGCCAATCTCTTCTGCAACTCCGCGGCCATTTTCGCCGCAAAATCCCATAGAGTGCGCTTCATCAACTAACGTCATTGCACCGTATTTTTTGGCAACTTCCAACAGCTCTTTCAAAGGGGCTGCATCGCCGAGCATTGAGTATATACCTTCAACGACAACAAGCTTGCCAGCGTCTTCCGGCAATCGGCGTAATCTTTTTTCCAGGCTGTCAGCGTCGTTATGCTTAAAACGAACAACCGTTGCATTTCCCATAGCGGCGCCATCATAAATTGATGCATGGCTGTCTGCATCCAGCAAAAGATAGTCGTCTTTACCTGCTAACACAGATATCAACCCCAAATTTGCCTGGTACCCTGTTGAGAATACCATGCAGCTTTCCATGCCATAGAAATCTGCAAGAGTTTGCTCTAAAGCTTTGTGACCGCCATAAGTGCCGTTTAATACACGAGAGCCTGTAGTTCCAGTGCCAAAGTCATCAAGGGCTTTTTTAGCCGCTTCAACAGCTTCTTCAGCGAATGTCATTCCCATATAATTGTTAGTGCCGGCAAGAATAGTATGCCTGCCGTTTATCATGGCTTCGGTCTCGGATATTATTTCATCCATGACGACCTTGAACGGGTCTGCTTTTGTAAAGGGCAGGGCAGATTTTTGCGCAACAATTGGGTCGAACTTATCAAATAGGTCCATCGGCTTATCCGTTATCAGCTACAATTTTATCTACAGCATCAGCAACATGTGCGATTGTCTCTAAGTCTGGTAAAAGATTAAGAGGTATCACGATATCAAACTCATCTTCGATCTCTGCAACTAAATCCATTACTGTTAGCGAATCTAATTCAAGATTGGTTGCGAACGTTGTCTCGGGGGCTAGCTCGATACCTTTTTTATTAAACGGGGTTATAAGCTCGTAAATTGTATTGAGTGTCTCGGCGTTTGCCATATTTCATTGTCCGATTTTAATTTCTAAGTAATCAACTGGTATATTTAGAACCACCGCATAAGCCAATTGATCATAAATGTCCATTCTGACGATACCATTCTAGTGTGTTTTGTAAACCTGCTTCAAGGCTAAAACGTGGCGAGTAATCTGGTATCACAGGTCTTCGACTGTTTTTTATTGCCCAGTCAGGATGTGAAAGGTGATATGCGCTTGATAGTGTTAACATTGATGGTTTTCTCGATATTTGGGCGAATAAATCACTGAATATTCCGAGAAAGGCAAGAACAGGAAAGGGTACAGGTACGATTCTGGGGCGTTTTCCATCAATTTTAAAAACCGCTTCTGAAATATCCTGTAATCGATACCCGCCTGCCTTGCCGTCATCTAATTCAACAATATCATTATTATAGCCGGTATCCGGCAGTTTTCTGATTGCCTCAGCTAAGTCAGCAACATGTATCATCGAAAAACGGTTTTTTGCGCTACCTGGTGCCGGAAGAAAACCAAACCGGCTCGATTTAAAGATTTTTAAAATTTCCATATCGTGAGGGCCGTATATGGCTGGTGGGCGCACAATTGTCCACCTAAATGGCCATTTACCTGACTTTAGCGCACCTTCGGCTGCGTTTTTGCTGGCACCATAATTCGATATTTGTGGTTCTCTAGCCGCGAGACTTGAGATGAGGATGAAACGATCAACTTCATTGGACTTCGCGGCTTTTAAGAGGTTTTTGGTGCCTCCTAAATTCACATCAAAGAAAGTATTTCGATTTAGCGCTTTGGTTAAGCCGGCACAATGAACAACAATATTTGCGCTCTTACACAGATTGTTAAGCGCTTTTGTATCATCTAAATCACCTTCGACCCAGGTGATTTGGTCGGTGTTGGTTTTGGGGCTTCTTGTTAATGCATTTATTTTAAAACCTGCATTAACGTATTGTTCTACAATGTGTTTGCCGAGAAAACCTGTTGCCCCGGTCAAAGCTACTGTTTGACCGGAATTAGGGGATGGCGCTTTTGATTGCTTCATTAGCTGGCGATGGCCTGTAAGTGGCCTGATAGATACTGGTTGCGAGCCTTGGACCTGCTTAATTTACCCGAAGACGTTCTGGGAAGTGAGCGAGGGGGGACAAGTTCGACCATACAGTTGATGCCAGTTATGCTTTGTATGTGGCTGCGCATTTCATCGATAAAGTTTTCACGCTCTGAAGAGTCTGAAACACGGCACTGGGCGAGTATCATTGGAATTTCTTCAGCGTTTTCGCCCGGTACAGAAATCGCTGCAACGTCGCCGTTTTTAACACCTGGTAATTGCTCGACAGCCCATTCGATATCTTGCGGCCAATGATTACGACCATTTACAATGATCATGTCTTTGGCGCGGCCAACGATATAGAGGTAACCATTTTTCATGTAACCCATATCGCCAGTATCTAACCAGCCGTCTTCGCTAAGCACAGCGCGTGTTGTTTCCGGGTCGTTGAAATATTCGCGCATTACTGATGTGCCGCGAACAAGCACCCGTCCAACACTGGCCTCAGGAAGCTGATTATCTTCTTCATCACGAATATGAAGCTCGTATTCAGGTAGTGGTTTACCGCAGTTTACCACTTCTCTTTTACGGGCGTTATCAGCAGAACCATTAACCATTACATGGCGGCCGCCGCTCAAAAGCGCTTCTTCAACAAGGTCGATTTCGATACCTTTACCAACTTCGGCAAAACTTACGCCGAGTGTGCATTCGGCAAGACCATAGCTTGGTAAAAAAGCTGTGTCACTGAAACCAACTGACGCAAATGTATTTGTGAACGCACGCATAACGTCTGGGCGAATCATATCGCCGCCAATGCCTGCGACCCGAAGCTTTGATAGGTCTAACTCATCCATCCCATTACGGCGCGAAGATACTCTGCGCGAACAGATATCAAATCCAAATGTTGGGCTATAGGTAATTGTGCCGCCGTTCATGCTCATGACGCGTAGCCAGCTTAAGGGGCGGCGTGCAAATTCTTCTGTAGGGATAAAATCAACAGAAACCTGACAGTTAACTGTTGTTAATAGCGTACCAACCAAGCCCATGTCGTGGTAAAATGGTAACCATGAAATGCATCGGTCATCTTCACGAAGTTGAACACCGTGAGCACCCATACCATATGTGTTGGCCAATAATGACTTATGAGTCACTGCAACGCCGTGAGGGAAACGTGTACTTCCTGATGAATATTGAAGGTAAGCAAGATCCTCTGTAGACGGAAGGCGGTGTTCGCCGTCTTTTTCAGAGTTTTCATACTCTTCTGTAGACCCTTTAAACAAGAGATCCATATCTTCGGTTGCAGCTTCGATAATTTGCTCCATAAATTCTGGAGCCATGATGCCATTGGCTTTGCAGCTTTTCATTTGCATGCGAAGTTGTGCAACATACCCTTCTTTACCACCAAACGAGGTTGGAAGAGGTAAGGGAACCGGAAGTACGCTTGCGTACTGGCAACCAATAAAAAAGGCGACAAAATTAGCGCTTGTTTCTGCAATAAGCGCAATTCTATCGCCTTTTTGGAAGCCTAACCCTGATAATTTACGACCAATAACATGAGCACGATCCCGAATTTCGCGCCATGTTGTGGATTCTACAAGGTTACCACGTGCATCATAAAAATTTGCCCCGCGCACACCTTTGGCAGCATATTCAATCGATTCAACAAGAGTATCAAAATCTGAATACCGACGAGGAAGAGTCGGATCTAGTGTAGGAGTAATAGTCATTGTATCGATATCAACCATATTTGCCCTGGCCTAACAATACTCGGACTTTACGAAAACAACAAGTAAAAGACTGAATTAATATACTAATTAGCCCGATACAAAAGATTATCGCAAAATCCTGTATTCAAGTCCAATATCATTTTGGACACAGTTATACATTTTCTTCCACAATATGTGAAAGAACATCAAAGCTGAATTACATATTGATTGTCTTTTTCGCAAGAGAATTTTAACACATTGTAGCATTTCAATTATGACGCTGTCTTGATTTGAGAATGGTAAAGTTGCTTTTATCTTTGAATAAGATTTTACGAGAAAATATAAAAATGCTAGCGTTTCTGCCGATATTGGGCGGTATATGGTAAGGTAAATACAGATGCTGGCATTGATAAAATGATCGGGTTTGAGTATAAAATCGTGAGAGATTTAAGGTGTAATGAAAATGTCATGTTGCAGAGTAGCAACACATTGTTTGCTACACCCGATTAGTATTTGATCAAATATTTTACATGATGAATGTATACCATATGAAACAACAAAGATTCAAAAAGGTCTCTGCTGGATATATTGAGCGTGCAGCGCTGCATTATTTGGGGCGGTTTTCTTCGTCAGAGGCAAATCTGCGTACGGTTCTGGCGCGCAAGGTTCGCCGCCGTAATCAGGTGAATAATACTGATTCAGATGAAAACTATTCCCATAAAGAGGAAGACATAAACACGGAGCAGATGGGCTGGATTGATGATGTTGTTAGCAAATGTGTAAAATATGGGTATATCGATGATGTTCGTTATGCGGAAGAGCGATCCCGTGGACTTTTGCGAAAAGGCAAGCCGTTACGCACGATCAAGTTAGATCTTGCGTCAAAGGGTATAAGCTCTGAAATCATTAGCGATGCTATCGCCACGCTTGAATTACATGAAACGATTGAAGGTAAGGAAGTTGATGCCGATCTGTTCGCTGCGGTTTCTTTTGTTAAACGGCGCAGATTTGGCCCCTTTCGGCGAGAAATGCCTGAAACAGAAGCCAATTTAAAGTTTCAAAAAGAATTGGCATCAATGGCCCGTACCGGATTTGGTTTCGACTTGGCTAAAAAAGTTCTGGAAATGAAAGAGGATGAAGCTTTAGAATTTTTGCGTTAAACCAAACTGCGCAATCATTTCCGGGGTATCCAAGTCAATTAATATGCCGGGGTCATTAATTTCGACTTCCAGAACAGTTTCTTCGTTTTCCTTGATTATTGATCGCCCGCCTCGATCCCCAGATAAGTCTTTGACGCCGTGAAAATATGACCTTCGCCATAAAACAGGATTACCACGTTTTCTTTGGAATGTCGGGATAATCACGTCATATTCAGGGTGCGTAACAGCGGTTTCGATAAGCCTGTCAATCGTTTGCGGGTTAATGAAAGGCATATCAGCGAGCGCAATCAGAATATAGTCAGTTTCTTCATGAAACAATTCATTCGCAATTTTGAGGCTTTCTGACATGCCAGTTTCAAAGCGCGGGTTAAAGTGAATTTGCACAGTATGCTGTGCCATAACAGCTTCAATTTTTTCACTGTCGTGCCCGGTAATGACAAGTACGTTTTTTTCATCAATAAACTTGGATTTGGTGATTGCCGTAACAGTTTTTGAAATGACTGGCTCACCGTCAGCTTTAACAAGTAACTTGTTAGTTTTCGCCCGAGAAGATTTTCCCGCTGCTAAAATAGCGACTTTAATAGAGGGCAGCTTGATTTTGTTTGGGGTATTGTCGATCTGATATCTTGGGCTTGGGCGGGTTTTGTCTTCTTTTAGCAATCCGCCGATACCCATATGTTTAATATCATCACTCGAGATATGAAGCCGCGCAGCAAAGCGCTGCAATATCCAATCGAATCCATTAAGGGCAGGGGATTTGGCGCAGCTCGGAAGGCCGATAACTGTTTTATCATCGATATAGCCAAGCATGAGCAGGTTTCCGGGATCAACAGGCATGCCAAGGTGCTGTATTTGCCCGCCCGCTTTTATAAGGGCCGCAGGCACGACATCGCGGTGATCGGAAATCGCCGACAAACCAGAAATTAAGATTAAATCAACATCAGTTTGTGAGGAAGCTGTTCTGATCTCTTGTGATAACTCTTGTAACGAATGTTCACACTGTGTCACAGATATTATGTAGCCAGAAGAAGACTTTATCCGGTTTTCTATAGCAGAAAATGCTTTTTCGTTAAGGCTTTTTGATGAGGAAATGATTATTGACCGATATTCCTTGAAGGGTTTCACATCTATTTTGGCAGTGTGAGTGGGTAATTGATCGATAAACCTTTGAGGAATAGCGTATGGTATTATTTTGACAGTGGCCAGCAATTGCCCCTTTTTGACAGACTGCATGTTATGCAGCGTAGCGAGGGTAATCGACTCGTCAATAAAATTATATTGGCTAAGGTCCGGGGGAAATGAAATCATGCCATCTGTGGCAGCGAGAATGTTACACCTCCCTCTGGCACTTTTGTCTGTGATTATGTTTTGCCCTGCTATGTGGTTAGCAATGGCTAAAGCGGCAGTGTTTTCTTCTATGTCATCATCGCCCAGTTTGAAAACCTGAAGTTCATCAATGCCTTGGTCCTGAAAAAACTGTATATATTCATCCGTTATTAGTGTGGTTTTTTTGACTTTTTCATGTTTCAGCACCACACTGTGTGCCAACCGCCAGCCCCTGCAAGATTCAGTTTTTCGGATTTCAAATTTCATAAGTTTACGGTGTTATGTTTCTGTGTGTCTGAATGATCTCTGCCATAATCGATGTGGCTATCTCTGCCGGGGTTTTTGCTTTGATATTTAAGCCAATTGGGCCATGTATCCGGCTGATTTCATCTTTCGAAAAGCCATAATCTTGCATGCGGTTTATTCTAGCCGCATGCGTTTTTTTACTGCCGAGGGCGCCGATATAAAACACATCGTTTTTAAGCGCAGGAATTAACGCAGGGTCATCTAGTTTCGGGTCATGGGTAAGTGCTATTACCGCGCTATGGCTATCTAATTTTTTGTTGGAAAAATAGTCGTCTGGCCATTCTAAAGCCCCGTGTGCTGACTTAAATTCACGGTTTTGTATGAAGCCTTCACGCGGGTCAATAACTGTAACGTCATAATCGTTTTCATGGGCAAAAACGCATAAATGTTGAGCGATATGGACGGCGCCAATTATGAATAATTTAGGCTTTGGTTTAATTTCTAAAAGGAAAAAACCTTCTAAATTTGCGGGCAGGTCTGGTTTTGCCGATAATTCTTTAGTTTTTGAAGAAATAATCCCGCCGGTTTTTAGATCGATATAAAGACACGCATACGAGCGACCTGATAATGCTTTAAGGGCATCTTGTATTCCACGGTGGTTTTGCTGTGTAATTACGACGATCAAAATTTCAATTTCGCCGCCGCACGCTAATCCGACTGCCCAGGCATCGTTATCTGCAACGGAAAAAGTAAGCGTTTTTACAGCTTTATTCACTCGTAACATATCAGAGGCTTCGGCGATAACGCTTGCTTCTACACATCCACCAGAAACGGACCCTTCAAATAGCTCGTCATCACGAATAGCCATTATACTGCCAATTTGGCGCGGAGCAGAACCCCAAGTTTTTTTGACAATTGCAATGGCAGCTTGGTGGCCATTGTTGAGCCAGTTTTGTAAGTGTCTGAGTTCTTTTTGCATTTTTAGGCAATACCAAGTATTTTTTTATAAAGCCAGCCGATTTAAAAAGTACAATAAGAGCGTTTGTTCTATCGCACGATAATGATTTCACCAGATATGCTTGATTTCGGTGATTGGGGCAAGTAAAGCTAGCCGTGTGTTAAAATGTATTCATATACATGAATATTTGTTTCCAGATGATAGGGGATATTAATGGCAGTTTTTGCTAGTCCAGTAGGAAGAAACTTCCTTGGAAATTCCGCAGAATGGTACAAGATGACGATCTTGGCATTCCTTGTTCTTAATCCGATATTATATTTTACTGTTGGCCCATATGTTGCTGGCTGGGCGCTCATTATCGAATTTATTTTCACGTTAGCAATGGCGCTTAAATGCTATCCGTTACAGCCAGGTGGTTTGCTTGCAATCGAAGCTGTTGCCTTGGGGATGACCTCGACCTCAACCGTTGTGCATGAGATAGAGAGCAACCTTGAGGTTATCATGCTGCTCGTCTTTATGGTGGCGGGAATTTATTTCTTAAAAAGCATGCTGCTGTTCGTATTCACAAAAATTCTGGTGCATGTAAGAAATAAGATTGTACTGTCACTTATCTTTTCGATTATGGCGGCTGTCTTATCAGCTTTCCTTGATGCTTTGACGGTAACGGCGGTGGTGATTGCCATTTCAGTTGGCTTTTACTCGATTTACCATAAGGTGGCATCCGGTAAGACCTTTGGTGATGGTCATGATCATTCAACCGACGGTGAAATTGATAAATTGAACGAGAGCGATCTCGAACAGTTCCGGGCGTTCCTGCGAAGCCTTATGATGCATGCGGCGGTTGGTACAGCACTTGGCGGTGTTATGACACTGGTTGGTGAGCCACAAAACATTCTTATTGCGTCACGTGCTGGTTGGGAATTTGATGAGTTCTTCTTCCGTATGTTGCCTGTAACGCTGCCTGTTCTTGGTGCTGGTTTGTTGACCTGTGCGCTCTTGGAAGCGACAGGCATGTTTGGATACGGGGCAAAAATTCCGGCAAAAGTGCTTAATATTATCATTGATTATGATCAGTATGAAAGTGAGCGCCGTACAAGCCGGGATAAAGCTGCTCTTATCGTTCAGGGTATTGTTGCGGTCTGGTTGGTGATTGCGCTGATTATTCATATCAGTCCGGGTTTGGTTGGCTTATCTGTAATCGTTCTGGCGTCAGCCCTTATTGGTATTACTGAAGAACATCAGATTGGTCATGCTTTCGAGGAAGCATTGCCGTTTACTGCCTTACTTGTTGTCTTCTTCTCGATTGTTGGTGTGATTAGTGACAATGCGCTCTTTGCGCCAGTTACAAACTTTGTTCTATCACTTCCTACGGCTTCTGAGCAGATCACGGCGCTCTTTGTCGCTAACGGGGTTCTGTCCGCAATATCAGATAATGTATTTGTTGCAACGGTTTATGTGACTGAAACAACAAAGGCACTTGCTGATGGGGTTATCACTCGTGATACCTATGATCTGATGGCGGTTGCGATCAATACAGGCACTAACATCCCGTCTGTGGCTACACCAAATGGTCAGGCAGCATTCTTGTTTCTTTTAACATCGGCGCTCGCACCACTGATTCGACTTTCCTATATGAAGATGGTTGTCATGGCACTGCCGTATACAATTGTTATGTCGATTGTCGGTTTTATCGGCGTATACAGTTTCCTACAGCCGATGACTGACCAGATGTATGAGGCTCATCTCATTGAGCATCATTCTGCTACAATCAGTGATGTTGAAGGGTCTGGTCATTAAGAAAAATGCTGTAAGTTAGCATTAATTTCCAACTAACTTTCAAATTGATAAATATTATGCCCGTAACAAAAGAGTTGCGGGCATCTTTTTTTCTGGCTAGCATTAGTTATAGGTGGAATTCTTGAAGCCATTGAGCTGAATAGAGTTTTAGATAAAGGGAGGGGGCAAACAGCGCTAAAGTCGCTTGTTTACCGCGAGTAAGGCAATACCCCCATAATAGTCGGATGAAACCGATAGTATATGAGGTAGCTATGCAATCTGTATCTTCAGATTCGCTAAATCCTGACGAAAGCCAGGATCAAGGGGAAGAAGCCAGTGTAAAAATAACTGGCAAAATTAAATGGTTTGATGCCGTAAAAGGCTATGGCTTTGTTGTACCTGATGATGAAGAGGGTGATGTACTCCTGCATTTTTCGGTTCTCCGTGATGCCGGGCGGCGTTCTGTTCCGGAAGGAACGACAGTTGTGTGCGATGCCGTAGAGCGTGGCCGTGGTCGTCAGGCTCAAAAAATTCACTCACTTGATTTGTCAACGGCGGTTTCACCCGAAGATTTTGGGCGTTCCTCTTTTTCACATCCGGGAATGGATGTGGAAGTCTCTGATGAATTTGAAGACGTGATAGTTAAGTGGTTCAACCGGACCAAGGGCTATGGTTTTGTGTCTCGTACTCAAGATGGCCCGGATATTTTTGTCCATATTGAAACTCTGAGACGTGCTGGCTTGACTGACCTTGAGCCGTCACAGGCTGTGCGTGTGCGGATCGGCACTGGAGAGAGAGGTCCTTTGGTTGCCCAAATTGCTTTACCGGGTGATGCATAGGCGTTTATCGGCCTTAATTTTGTTTTGATTGTAAAGGGGCTGTTTTGCCCTTTTTTCTTTTGAGGTATGGTTATACTCAATGGGTAGATAAAAGGTAGGCGGTCATGTTTTCAAAAATGGCAACTGAGGAAATGGTTGCACAGGCATCCCCTCCAGATGGGTATTATTCGATTGTATCCAATTCGCCGTTCGGCTGGGAGGTTGGCCCGTTTTTTGAGCGTGAGCTGCCTAATTTGGATGTAGAACGGGGCTTTAGAGTTGATAATAAACACCTGAATGCTGGCGGTGTTTGTCATGGTGGTGTTCTCATGACATTTGCAGATATTTTGATCGCATCAGCGGTGATGAAGATACTGGACCCGCCCTTTGTAACAGTTAAATTGACAACAGATTTTATTGGCACTGTCGGCCTGGATAGTTGGGTATATGGAACTGCTGAAGTGATGGGAGTAGAAGATGGATTTGCTTCCGTTACAGGTGTGATTAAAGTTGATGATCAAATCGTGGCGACCATTAGCGCTGTTTTTAAATCATTAGTACGAGTGAAAGCTTGAAGTATTTAGAGCTTTGATTTTAAATTGTTTGGGTGAGAGTTTTTATAGGTTCGAGGGAATCGGCATTAGCTAGACATAAGGACAAGCTATTATATAGATATATGGCAAATATAGTATATTCTTTAAAATTACTGAGGCATCTATTGCCTGTATTTCTCACCATTTTAGATTTTTTTTGAAGTTTTGTAATTTTTCGCTTGCTTCCTAAAGCAGCAGAAACTATACGATCCCAACTTGTCGGGGAGTGGCGCAGCCTGGTAGCGCACCTGTTTTGGGTACAGGGGGTCGCTGGTTCGAATCCAGTCTCCCCGACCAGTTATAAAAAAGAAGACCAGGATACTGAAACAGCCGAGCTTTTGCTCGGCTTTTCTTTTTCTATCTCTACCTTATGAATATAAAATATGTTAAGTTAAAATTAGCATAGATTGAAGGTGATAAGAGTTAGGGGAAATACAGTACAAATAATACCTGAAAATAAAGAACCCTTTTCTTGGTCTGAGTGCTTTGACTCTATTTGTAGTGCTGCTTTAACACCGCAAAACTTAATTGACTTTGATAGTGGACATGTCGCCCATCAATTTAATGAATATTGGTATGGTTTGGCTGCTGGAAAAATGCCGCATAATCGTCAGTTTTCCCCGGTTGATATTAAGGCATGCCTGAAGTGGCTTATGGTTTTCAAGGAAGTAGAAGTTGATGGTGATAAAAATTTCCTTTTGACCCTCATTGGGGCTTCAGCCTCCGAGATGACTGTTCATGCAAAAAAGGGTCAATACTTACATGAATTTACCGAATCTGAATGTTATGGAACCCGAAAGGCAGCGATGACAAATGCTGTCACTTCGGCTAACCCCGTATTTGCTAGAATTCATATGACACCTACAGGTGAATATAAAACAAATGTGCTTGTGGGCATGTTTCCTTTTGTTGATGATACCGGGCACCGAATTTATGTTGTTCCATGCCCTGAAAACAAGAAATTACGAGCCCTGATGTAATCAGACGATACATTCCATTGGCTTCAGTGATACGAAATATACTTTTTCAAAATTCCCAATTGATTTTTCTTGGAATTAGGCTAGGGTGCGCGAACTTTTTATTGATGTTTTACGCGAAACATTGATAAATGGTTTGGTGAAAATCAAAACGTAATCGCAACATGAATGAGGGAATGGGCATGAAAGCGCGCATTTACCAGCCAGCAAAAACAGCAATGCAGTCAGGTACGGCAAATACACGCCAGTGGCTGCTTGAATTTGAGCCAGCATCTGGAAAGCAGATCGATAGCTTGATGGGCTGGGTCGGTTCGAGCGATACACGCGGGCAGCTCCGTATGAAGTTTGCTTCACTTGACGACGCCAAATCATATGCGAAACGCCATGATATTTCGGTTGAGGTTCAAAAGCCTCATGTTAAAAAACGCCGTATTCAGGCATATTCGGATAATTTCAAATAATAAAATGGCTCCGTAGCTCAACTGGATAGAGCAATTGACTTCTAATCAATAGGTTGCAGGTTCGAGTCCTGCCGGGGTCGCCACCTCTTAAAAATAGCATTGATTTAAGTAACGTTAGGGATGTGTTAGAGATTCTCTCCAATGTTTTTCGGAGACAATGCAAATACCAGTGCAGCCATCACGATATTTGACAGCTTTTTCAATTTTGCGTCCATACGCTAAATGTGATTTCGGGTGCTGGAGAGCAAATTGGAAGTGTTGTAGATTTGAGAACTTCACCAATTTCAAAATTTGATCCAGAAAATTCGGTCAGCGTTTCGAGTAATTCAGTTTTTTCATTTTCATCAACAATGCCATCAGATAAAATCTCAGTAATTCTATCAAATAGTAATGCTATTACAGTATTGCTGGTTATGTGTTTATTTGCGACTAACCATTTATGAAGGAAATGAACTTCCTCTTCTGAAACGATACCGTCAGCAATAATGCCACGTGCTAAGCCAATTAGTTCATCGATTTGGCGTTCATCAAGGTGGGCTCGATTGTATTTATTCATATTATCCATAATTAGTTCCTAATATTTAGACATTAAAAGCATAACAAAAATTTAGGTTTGTAAACGTGATTGAGATCACAGTTTGAGAGGTTGGATTATTTCCTACCTATAGAAGTTTCTCAATTTTTTTCTATTGTATGCGATGAATGAATTGCAGCATGGGGAGTGTTAGGCGTGAAACTTGGTTCTAATAAGACGGTGAGTTTACCGTTGGTCGTGTTTTATATGACATGGCAGTTGTTTTTATCGGTGTGTTTGTTGCGCTTTTGCTTGATCAATATTAGGAAAATCTTAAAGAGAATGAAACGACGGCTGAACGCTTGTCTTCTATCCAGCAGGAATTACTCTTAAACCTCGCTGAACTGGAGGAAAAGGCGGAGTATCATGAGCGCATATCACCGCTTGCCTTCGAGGCGCTAAAGAATTTGGAAGGTGGGGCTGCATATACAGATTCCAGTTGGTTAGAGGGCGTCAAATACCCAGTTACACGAACGGCTTTCTTCACCACTGCGCTGCAAATTGGCACTTTTAATCAGGTGTCCCCAGCTTTAACGGCGTCGATAAATGGTGCCTATCAGTGTTTTGACCAGTTATCTAATCTAACAAATGCATATCTGCCGACACTCGTGGAAACCAAATATAATGATGGCCTGCGGTTCTTTAATATCATCGGTTTTGCAACCGCGTCGCTCTGTAACACCGAGAAAGTGTGTATTGCCCAAATTACCACAGCGGATCAGGCGATTGGTAAGTATTTAAGTAAATAGAGTGACGTTCAAGTAAGGTCTTTAACCGCCGCCGCCTTAATAAGTGCGGTGATATGCATGCCTTGTGATAATTGCATTGATGTCATTGATTTTTCGGTGATTTGTGCGGTTATTGATTGCACGCTATTTTCAAGCTGAAGTGTGACCAAAATGCTCTCGCTATGAGGTGTTATCGAAGTGATGGTGCCCGTCAGATGATTGAGGATACTTGTTCCTTCAACAGGGCTTAGGCTGAGCGAAATATCGCGTGAGCGTAGACGAAGTTTAATGTCATGTCCGCTCATCACTTTTGGCGCATCAGCAGGCATTGTAATAAAGACAGGTTGGCCGGCGACACTGATTCGTGCAAGCTGTCCTTCTTGTTCCTCCCATACGCCAGATAGGATACTGCTGCTTTCAGGCAGACCCAAAACATTAAAAAGTTCAGGTGTTTGGGATATTTCTTCCAGCGTACCGGCTGCACGAATTTGATTGTTATCCATCAAAACGGCGTAGTCTGCCACATTGATCATGTCATCATAATCATGAGTGATCATTAGAATGGGCAGGTTAGTTTTTTGATGAAGGTTTTTAATCAGTTTTAGAACACTTGATTTCGCAAGGGCATCAAGGCCGGCAGTAGGCTCGTCTAGCACCAAAAATTTTGGTTTGCTTGCAACGGCGCGGGCAACTGCGACCCGGCGTGCCTCACCGCCCGACAGCGTATGCGGCATGCGTTTCATGAGCGAAGTAATAGAAAGTATATCCATCTCTTCCTGAGCATAGGCAGCATCATTGTTTTTAGCGGCGCCATAAGCGATGTTTTGCTCAACCGTCATATGCGGGAACAATGCTGTATCCTGCGGAACCCAGCCAAGCGCGCGTTTATGCGGTGGGAGGCTTTCAGCTTTTTGTGAATTATACAAATAATCACCGCTCAGAGTGATGACACCGGATGTTGGCTGAATAAGGCCGAGAATAAGCCGGGTTAAGGTCGATTTGCCAGCCCCCGAGCGTCCGATTAAAACACTGATACCTTCTGGTAGATCAAAGCGAGCGCCGCCGCGTTGCTCGCCGAGGCGCCATTCTACATCGACTGATAGCGCATGCATCATGATATGAGCCCCATTTTAGTGCGTGCTCTACGGCTCAATAGCTCGCTTATGACAAGGCTTATGACAGCCGGTATCAGGCATAGAATTGCAAGCCTGAGGGCGCTAGCTTCACCGCCTGGTGTTTGTGCTTCGGTATAGAGGGCGAGGGGTAAGGTCTGTGTGAGGCCGGGAATGTTGGCAGCAAAAGTGATTGTTGCGCCAAATTCACCGATGGCGCGCGCAAAGCCCAGTACATAGGCTGTCAACAGGCTAGGTACCGCGAGGGGTAAGCTAATGGTGATAAAACGCTTAAAGGGGCTTGCGCCCAGTGTTGCGGCAACGTCGCTATATATTTGTGGCTCGGCTTCAAAAGCTTGCCTTATCGCCCGCACCATCAAAGGCATAGCCATAATACCGCTGGCAATTGCGGCCCCTTGCCAACTGAAAGAGGGATTGATGCCCAAACCCGATAGGAAAGAGCCAAACGGGGTGGCAGGTGATAGAGTGATTAGGAGAAGGTAACCAATCACAACTGGTGGTACAACGAGCGGAAAATACACAAAAACTTCTATTATTATTTTTCCCAAAAAGTTTCTGCGTGCGAGGATATAGGCGAGGGCAACCGCAACAGGAAATAGGAACACTGTTGAAACACCAGCAACTTTCAGGCTGAGGCTCAGGGCTTCTATTTCACTTGATGTCAGCACGCCGATGGCTTTCCTCTTGTTTATTTATGGGGCTATCTTACTGGGTCCTTATGGAGCTACGTTATCGCTGTAGCGCTGCAGTCCTGCTGCAAGGTCGGCTTTTAAGTCGCTGATGTTTTCAAGGCCGATATGAACGCGGAGTAACGGGCCGGGCGCTTGCCATTTACGGGCTGTACGTACGCTGGCAGGGTCACTTGGCAGGATCAAACTTTCATAGCCACCCCAGCTAAAGCCCATTTTGAAATATTTCATTTCATCAACCATATGGGCTGTATCTGGATAATCGCCGTGTTTCAGCACAATAGAAAACAGGCCGGTTGACCCCGTAAAATCACGGCGCCAGATATCATGGCCTTGGCTGCCTGTAAGTGCAGGGTGGCGTACTTCGTGAACAAGGGGCTGATCTTGAAGCCATTTTGCGATTTCTAGCGTGCTTTCTTCATGTTGCTTTAACCGAACGCCAAGCGTGCGCAAGCCGCGAAGTGCCAGTGACGCATCATCCGCTGAAACGGTTTGCCCCAGCGAATATGCTGTTTGCCGAAGCCTCTTAAACATCCGCGCGTTTGCTGTGGCAGAGCCGAGCATCACATCTGAATGGCCGCCAATATATTTCGTACAGGCATGAACGCTAATGTCGGCACCGAGTTCAAGGGCAGGGTAATATAACGGTGTACCCCATGTATTATCGCAGACGATTAGAATTTTATGTCGCTTGGCGACCTCTGATATAGCGGGAAGATCCTGAACTTCGAATGTTAGCGAGCCTGGGCTTTCGACCAAAATCATTGCTGTATTATCTTTGATCAGGCCTTCGATATTAGTGCCGAGTGATGGATCATAAAATTCTGCCGTGACCCCCATTTTCTTGAGGAAGCCATTGGCAAACGAACGGGTAGGGTCATAAGCGCTGTCTGTGATTAGGATATGATCACCTGTTTTAACGCAAGCAAGGATAGCTGCATTAACGGCCGCGACGCCGCTTGGAAACAGCATTGTCCCTTCGCCGTCCTCTAGTTCAGTAATTGCATCCTCAAGCGCCCACTGTGTTGGTGTGCCCTTACGGCCATAAAATAAATGCCTTGCACTCGGATCTTTTACGCGTTCACGCATTTCAGCATATGTGTCGAACAGGCAAGTGGAGGCCCGGTAAACTGGTGGGTTTACAATGCCGTGGGTCCATTCCTTGCGGCGGCCAGCTGTTACAAGTTTGGTATCACGCTGTTTTTCTGACATTTATTTGCCTGTCCTTATCATATCTGTTGCAGCACCCACTTTACTATGATGCGATGCCCAATCAATCCATGCACCGTCATAGATCGAAGTGTCCCATTTGCCAAGCAAACTTAATGCAACGGCAATTGTGCATGCCGTAATTCCTGAGCCACAAGTGGCTGTAATTGGCTGATCGAGGTTAATATCTAATTGCTCAAAAACTATTTTGATGTCGTTTGGGCTTTTGTAAGTGCCATCATTGTTGAATAGGCTTTGAAAGGGCAGGTTTATTGAATTTGGTATGTGCCCGGAAGGCAGGTTTGGCCTTGGTTCAGGGGTGCTGCCAGTAAAGCGCCCTTTCGAACGTGCATCAAGAATTTGATGTATTTTCGATATGGAGGCAGTTTGGACAGCAGTGCGGGAGACAGAAAGGGAGGTAATCTCTTTTGGTTTATAAAGGTTAGTATCCGGGTTTTCTTCGATTATAGCTTTCCCGGTTGTTAAAGGATATCCTGCCTTTCGCCATGCTGCTTGACCGCCGTCAAGGATGTACACTTCATTCAAGCCAAAATAACGAAACATCCACCAAACACGGGCGCTCGAGTGAAGGGGGCTATTGTCATAACAAATGATAGTGTCGTTTTCTTTGATGTCGTATGCATCAATAGCGCGTTGAAAGCCCGTTAGGCCAGGTAACATATGCGGCAGTGTGGCGGTGGTATCTGCGATTTTGTCAATGTCAAAAAAATGCGCCCGTTTGATATGGGCGGTCAGATATTCAGCATATGCATCGCGCCCTGTAGCACCAAGATGATAGCTACAATCAAATATCTTGATATTCGCTATGTTGCGTTTGCTGTGAAGCCATTCAGGTGTGATTAGAGGCGATGCTGGCAAGTATCTTCCTTTCAGTTTTAAAGAAGCTTATTACCGAAGAGGTATTGATGCAATGAGGGGCGTACAATCATTTTGAATGTGCTTAGATATTAGCCAAAAAGAAAAAGGGGTATCCGTAGATACCCCTTTTAAGGTGGTGGCAGCTATAATTCGCTTGCCAAGGGAAACATTTACCCTCCCAAACTCTGAAGGGGTTTTTATGTACTGAGAACTAATTAGTTGAAAATTTGCCTCGATGATAAACCGCCATCATGATGAGGATGAAAGAATTCTGACAGTTGAGGGTGGTCAAAATCGCTTTCTTCATCGCAGGCAATGATATTTTCTTCGGCGACATAGGTTGTGTGTTCCTGACCATCTACCAGAATATGATACCATGGTCGTTGTTTTGACGGTCGTGAAATAGCCATTAATTCATACCATTCATCCGACTGCTCATAAATTGCATCTACGTCAAAAATTATCCCTCGGTATCCAAGGCTGATGTGCCGGATAACCTGACCGGGTATAAATCGGGCAACGTAAATTTTTGCCATTCTTTTTCTCCTGGCCGACATACAAATCGGTACTCATTCGTCGACAAGGCCGCTTCTTGGGCCTGATTCTTACTTAAGATACGATGGCTTTATTAATAAAATCTGAATGCTAAGTTTTTATAATATATAGAATTTTAGTAAATATTTCATATAGTTGGATGAAGGTTGCCATTGGAAAAATATATGGATTTTTGTAGGCGACTTGCTTTGGTTATTTTGTCTTGATTTAAAATGGTTTAGGCCTATGAATAGCCATGAACCATCAAAATACGTGAGAGATAGACATGGTAAAAAATGTATATGAAGGGTTGGAACAACTTGGAAGTTCGAGTGCACAGCCCCAGTCGCCAGAAGAAGCAGTGCTGGAAATGGTTCAGAACCCGCGCGCAGGTACTGACTATTTAGTGCGTTTTACATGCCCGGAGTTTACAAGCCTTTGCCCAGTGACTGCGCAGCCGGATTTTGCGCATCTTGTACTTGATTATGTGCCGGATCAAAAGTTGGTTGAAAGTAAGTCGCTGAAGCTTTTTTTACAGTCGTTTAGAAATCATCAGGCTTTTCACGAAGATTGTACAGTTGGTATTGCCGAGCGCTTGGTTGAAGAAATGCAGCCCAAGTGGCTTCGTTTTGGCGGCTATTGGTATCCGCGCGGTGGTATTCCGATTGATGTCTTTTTCCAAACAGGTAAAGCCCCTGAGAATGTCTGGATACCAGAGCAAGGGGTGCCAACTTATCGTGGGCGTGGATAGTAGCTGGCCTTTTCCTTAAGGAATATTGATAGCCTTGTGGGTTTGAACGCTTAAATGCCATTTTGGGTTGGCTTTGCAATAATTCACAGCAGCCTTTGTATTTTCAACAAGGTGCGGGCTATCCATTGGTTGTAAATAGAAATGCTTGAAATCGAGGTTTTCGAATTGTTCGGGATTACCGTCGATCTGTGGATAGACGAGTTTGAGTTCGTGCCCTTTTGTTACAATCATACTTGAGCCCATTTTGGGGCTGATGCACAGCCAGTCAATGCCAGTAGGGGGCTCAATCGTACCATTGCTCTCAACGGCAATGATAAAGTTTTTTGAGTGCAGTGCATCAACCAGTTCTTGATCAAGCTGTAAAAGTGGCTCGCCGCCAGTGCATACAATAAAAGGTGGCTCATCACTATTACTAGGCCAGTGTTTGATCACGGTGTTAACTAGGTCAGAAGCTGTTTTAAATTTACCGCCGCCAATACCATCCGTGCCGATGAAATCAGTGTCGCAGAATTGGCAGATTGCATTTGCTCTGTCTTCTTCGCGCCCTGTCCAGAGATTACAGCCAGAGAAACGACAAAAAATAGCCGGGCGCCCTGCATTAGTGCCTTCGCCTTGAAGTGTGTAGAATATTTCTTTTACACTATAGACCACATTATTGCCCTTGGTTTTGATACCGCGTTGGATCGTTGATGCCTGCTTCGATAAAGCCTTTTTGTCGTAGCAGGCAACTATCGCAGTGCTCACATGCGCGGCCGTCGCTGTCTGGATCATAACAGCTAATTGTCATTGAATAATCAACGCCTAATTTTGTCCCGACTGTTACAATTTCTGCTTTGGTCATATCGATTAACGGTGTTTGTATGTTTATTGCCTGATCATCCGAAACGCCGGCTTTTGTCGCGAGGTTTGCCATTTTTTCATAAGCAGCAATATATTCAGGTCTACAATCAGGGTATCCACTATAATCCAGTGCGTTTACCCCGATAAAAATGTCTTTCGCGTTTATTGTTTCTGCGTAGGCGAGAGCAAAAGACAGAAAAATTGTATTGCGGGCCGGCACATAAGTAACAGGGATATCATTACTCATATTCTCATTTTCGCGGCCTTTTGGCACGTCGATATCGTCTGTAAGGGCGCTACCGCCAAATAACCGAAGGTCAAGATTGGCAGTCTTATGTTCTATCACATTCAGTTCTTGAGCGATTTTATTGGCGGCTGTTAACTCAACACTGTGGCGTTGACCATATTGAAAACTGAGCGCGAAAACATCAAAGCCATTGTTTTGCGCAATCCGAACAACAGTCGCAGAGTCAAGCCCACCCGAAAGTAAGACGATTGCTTTTTTATTATTTTGTGTTTCTCTGGTTGCCATATTTATCTCTTAATTCGCTCTTAAATACGCCGGATTGTGTAGTCTTGAGGCGGGCGTATAGCATTTCGGTGTCGGAAATGTAAACAAATTCCCATGAATTTAGGGAATTTAAGAATAATCAAGCTGGATTTATATCAAATTGTAATTTTAAGCTTTTGTTTACATATTCGGGGGAAACTGAATTTATCGTTTAGCAATAGTGCTTATGATGCTTTGAGAACACAACTTTAGTCGGTGGTTAGGAGGATAAAATGATCAGGCAAATTTTATTGGCAGCAATCACTTTTGGAGCTTTCAGCGCTTTAAACAGTGCTGATGTTTCGGCAAATAGCTTGTGTATTCGAGCGATTGAAGAAAAAGCAGATAAAGTTCGATTTGTTCAAACACATTTTATGGTGGCAGCACTGCAGTGCAGATATGATAGTTCGAGCAAACTTCCCGAGCTTTATAATGATTTTGTTCGTGGCCATGATACCCATTTAAAGAATAGCGAAGCTCCGTTGCGTGAGTTTCTCAAGAGGCAAGGCGAGCAAACGCTTGATACTTATATGGTAACGATTGCTAATAAGGTTTCGTTGCAAAGCGTTAATGTAAATGAATTTTGTGGCCGTACGGAAGCCGCGGCTGAGCTTTCTAATTTTGCTTCTAGCCCAGTAGCTTTGCTGGATTTGATGCCTGTAAGGTATAGCCGTCCAGCATCGCGGTGTACTAGCGAGCCGGTTTCATTACGATATTAAATAGGTTTAAGATACTAGGTTATAGATCTCAGGCGAGACAAAAAAGGAGGCATTATGCCTCCTTTTTCCATATCTAATTCATGTGCTTTCTATGCAGTTTAGCGCGATAAAACGATTTCAACGCGTCTGTTTTGCGCTTCTTTTATATTATCGGCTGTTGAAACAAGCGGTGATGTTTCGCCTTTGCTTGAAACTAGAATAGCACGTCCTGGTACACCGTTAGCTACCAAAGCCGAGCGCACATTTTCTGCGCGTTGACGTGATAGGCGTGTGTTATAATCATTACTACCAGCACGGTCTGTATGACCAGTTGTACGAATTTGTACGACTTTGAATTTCTTGAATGCATCAGCAGCAGCATCAATGATTGATTGTGCACTATTTGTGATATCAGCACTGTCAAAATCAAAGAAAACGATGAACGGCCCAGGTAGTGGAACGGGTTTTGGTTCAGGCTTTGGCTCTGGTTTTGGTTCAGGCTTTGGCGTTGGTGCTGCTACAGGTGCTGGCTCTGGCGCAGGAACTGGCTCGGGTACAGTTGCAGGCTCAATTCCTTTTGAACCACCGCCAAATAACCATGTTAAGCGAGCGAAAATTTCATGGTTTTGGAACCGGAAATCAGCAATGCCATCTGGTGTTTGGAAATCGGCTTGAAGAGTTCTAAAATAACGGTAACCGATGCCTAATTCTACATTGTCATTGAGTTTGCGTGCAGCGTGGAACATGGCCTGACCTGCGAACTCAGTTTCGGTATCATCGACGATCGTACCAAGTGTTGTTGCCAAACCTTCCACATCAAGGCGTGCAAAGCCAACGCCTGCACCAATGAATGCTTTCCAGCCTTCAAAAGTGGCGATGTTATAATGGACATTACCCATGAAAGCATCAGATTGTTGTTCGCCACTAGCGTCTCTAAGGCCATTTATGCCAAAAGGGCCGCCGTTAACAAAGTCTACCTGATCGTAGCTGTTTCTACGAAAGGCATATTCCAGCTCATAGCGCCATTTGCCAATTTGATTTCCTATGAATGCGCCTGTCATAATACCAGGGTCATTATCGGCATTTGCAAATAAATCTCCGGTAGCATTAACACGTGCATCATCAGCAAATGTATATCCAAGCTGCAAACCTGCATAAACACCGTCATCATCGTCAGCGACGGCAACAAAATTTGCTGTTGTCATAAGAAGTGCAGATAGCAATACTTTACGCATGATTTCCTCCAATTATATTTATCTTATTTATATTTATTAAGAACTTATTAATGAAGGTGATACTAGCGAATTGTGGTCAAAACAAGCGTATTTAATGGCTTTTTCTCTCATCAATATAAAAATGAAACATAAAAGGCACACTTTAATCAGGTCAAAGTGCGCTATGAGATTTATACTTTAAACTAAACGTTAGGTTAGTTTTTCGCTAGCTGTTCGCCAACTTTTACATCCGGGTACATATGAGACATTGCATTCGGCCTGCCATTTTCTTGTACTATAATTGCATGCGAGCGATTGAGTTCCCGAGGTTCTTTTACGCCGCATGAATGGGCAATTACACCCACTTCATATACAACGTGCTCGATATAATTTGCAACTCTCTCAGCTTTGTCTGACGGTACTAGCCCGCGCTGAAGTTTTGGGTCGTGGGTTGTGATGCCAGTAGGGCATGTGTTTTTATTACACTGCAAGGCTTGAATACAGCCAAGTGAGAACATGAACCCACGAGCCGATACAACAAAATCGGCCCCCATGCACAGTGCCCATGCAACATCTGCTGGTGTGATTAATTTGCCAGATGCGATAACCTTGACGCGGTCTTTTAGGGCGTAGGCGTTTAGCTTATCAACCACCACTGGAAGGCTTTCCCAAATCGGGAGGCCCATATAATCCATTAAGCTCATGGGGGCAGCACCTGTGCCGCCATCACCTGAGTCAATAGTTATAAAGTCTGGGGCGCTCTCAATTCCACGTTCATGGATTTTTTCTAGCATTTGTTCTAACCATTCGAAGCTACCCATCACTGTTTTCATGCCAACAGGTTTTCCCGTAACTGAGCGAACATGGCTTATTGTATCAAGGAGGCTATCGAGGTCATTGATTTCTGGGTGGCGATTGGGGCTAATCGAATCTTCACCTACCTTAATGCCGCGAATTTCAGCGATTTCTTCACTAACTTTCTCACCCGGTAAAATACCACCTTTGCCGGGTTTGGCGCCTTGTGCGAGCTTAAGCTCAAACATGCGGATATTATCTCTGGCGGCCAATTCTTTCAGTTTTATGTCTGATAGATTGCCGTTTTCATCGCGGACACCGTATTTTGCCGTACCTATTTGAAAGACAATATCGCCGCCACCGGAAAGGTGATAGCTCGATAGTCCACCTTCGCCAGTATTCATCCAAGCACCCGCTTTTGCGGACCCTTTAGAAAGGGCCTCAACAGCAACTTTGGAAAGAGCGCCATAAGACATGCCAGACACGTTAAAAAGGGCCGATGTTCTGTAAGGCGTTTCACAGTAAGGGCCTACTTCGATTTCCCGGGTTTTTACAGCATCTTTGCGCATAGTAGGGAAAGCGCAGTTTGCAAACATAATAGTGCCGGTATCATGAAGGTTTCTCGTTGATCCAAATGCTAAAGTCGTATCATCGCGTTTTGCCGCTCTATAGACATAAGATCGTTGTTCACGATTGAAAGGCATTTCCTCGCGGTCCATCGCGAAAAAATATTGACGGAAGAAAACTCCGATATGTTCCATCCAATAGCGCCCGCGCCCAATGACGGGGAAATTACGCCGGACTGCGTGCTTTGTTTGAGTACGGTCGACAACATATAGGATGATAGTGCCTAAAACCAGAAGTCCAATTACAAATACAAACAGCAATACGAAGAACGTGAGCGCTTCGATGACAAAAGTTGGAATTCCCATTTGCTCTAACATTAGTACCTCATGATTTTGCTAAATAAAAGCCTGCGAAGTTGTCCATCATTAATGCGCTGAACGAGATATGTAAACCTTATGATATGTAATCGACTTGATAATCTCGTTACAAAATGCGCCGTACTATTATGTATGATCAAATGAACTGGTTTAACTATACATCTTTGCCTTTTAATTGTTGCCTTGTCCTTTAAATCAGATTGTCCCTGAATTACGGGACATGAAACCTGACCATTTAGTCAGTATATACGCCTTGTGTTAGCTCTGTATTGTTAACAACATAGCTTCTGGTTGGCTGATAAAGCGCCCATACTGGCTACAATTATACTTTAGTTCCTAGTTAATTTTCATAGACCGCAAGTGTTTTAGTCTTGCGTTAAATTGTTTTGCCGCCGTGTCGTGTTTACAGCGTTACAGGGTGATCTATTGGATTATTGTTATGGTATGCGCAGATTATAATCACTTCAATGTTTGGCATAATGGCCAGCATATCGCTATTCAAATAGACCGTGATGCTGCTTGGAGCCATGAGAAATTATGCGATATACTTTCTGTGTCGTCTCGTCAGTCGGTAAGGTTTATCTTAATTGACAAGCGAAATCATATTACCAAGTGCCGCAATGAAAAGTTCGGCGTTAATATTGGTGAGAAATTAGGTAAGTATCTTGTTGAGAAGAATGCTCGCCTTGCTGTTGTTTTACACAAAGATGATCACATGGAAAAAATAGCTTTCTATGGAGCATCCAAAAATGGTGGCAGGGTTTTATCAACCGATAATTACGACGAGGCAGTTTTTTGGCTAAGGGGTGAGTTTGTTTGAATTTATGATACTAAGCCGATCGACATGCCTCTTAGTGCGGCTGTTATTCTGCTTGAGACGCCAAGTTTTGAGAAAATACGCTTGAGATAAGTATCAACGGTATAGCTGGAAACGCCAATAATTTCAGCGATAACCGAGTTGCTTTTTCCTTTCACAACCCAATTTAAGATTTCTTGCTCTCGATCTGATAACTTGATGTCTTCTTTGTGTTTATTGTTTAAAAGCCTGCAATAATGATGATGACCCAGTTGGGCCATGCTTTGAAAATATGCCAATGTTAAGGGTGATATTCTAACTTGATATGCGTCAAATCCAAGGCCGACTGTTGCATTGCGTCCGTTCGGGCCAAAGACGGGAATGGATAGCCCTTCTTTTATCCCGTAGTCTAACCCCATAAGCATGAATTTTTTTCCATCTGCCCCGATCTCGGGCGCGTTGATGATATCAGACCACCAGCATGGTTCTGCCCGTTTAACAACATATTTAGGAATCGGGTCAATATTATAAAGCCGTTCTGAATAGTATTTTTCTGCCCAGCCCTTGGGGTATCCTTTTTCAAAGGCCGTATACATTGGTGCGTAATCGCTGGCACCGGGAGGAGGGAGGTGACAATATGTTGCCATTGAAACCCCGTTACCATTTGCATATTTCCAGCAAATATCGCTAAGCGCGTCAAAAGTTTCCGCCGTTTTTATTTGGTTTAAAAATATTTCGGCAAATCGGTCAGCATGCTTGTGTAATGTTATAGATAACATAATGAAACCATAACACGAATTAAGGTGCTTTTCCATGCATGAATAGCGCGAATACTATGGGGTATAGTATTCTGCGCCTGAGTGAGCGAGGTATATATTGATATTAATGTAGTAATTCAAATTCTTAGAACAATCGTATCGGTGAACTATATAGAGGGCGAGTTCAAAAAAGTACAAAAAACGAGCACAAAAAAAAGAGCTAACCATTTCGGCTAACTCTTTGATTTAATTGGCTCCCCAGGCCGGACTCGAACCAGCGACCCAATGATTAACAGTCATTTGCTCTACCAACTGAGCTACTGGGGATCAGTATGACGCGCTTTCGAGTAACCCCGTCTGCGCTTGGGTGGGCTCTTTATACTCAAAAATTTTTCCCTGCCAAGCCCTATTTTTAATTTTTATGATGTTTTTTAAAAAAATCGCAGAAATGCGATAGTTTGAAATAATCAATATGCAATATATTCTATGGTGAATGTGTTAGTTTACTGTGCAAACTTGGTAGTAATTTCATATTTGGGGGTGATTATGGAAAATACAAAAGACCTTCTCAATAAAATCAGTGATGGTAAGCGCATAAAGTATGTTTTTTTCTGGTCGCACAAAGAGCAATCCGATCACGTTACAAAGTCGTGTTTAAGTCAATGGTATGCGCGGGGAGGGACCGAAGATAAGTTAGAGTATCTTACAGCAGAACACTATATGATGGCCGAAAAGGCTCGGCTATTTGGTGATTTGCAAAAAATTGACCTGATACTTAAGGCTGACAATCCAGGTAAGGCAAAAGCACTGGGGCGGGAAGTACTGAATTTTGATCAGGAAATTTGGAACAGTAGAAAGTTTGATATAGCTGTTCGCGGGAATTACTTGAAATTCTCTCAGAACTCTGACCTAAGAGAGTTCTTGTTGAATACAGGTGAGCGTATTCTTGTCGAGGCAAGCCCAATAGATCCTATATGGGGTATCGGGTTATCAATAGATGACCCTGACCATGAAAAACCTCAGAAGTGGAAAGGACAGAATCTACTTGGGTTTGCATTAATGAAAGCCAGAGATTTACTTCGAAACAAATAAGTTTTGATGGAAATATAATGGAGGCGCGAATGAGAATCGAACTCGTGTACACGCTGGTGGGATAACATCGATCTCTGTATATCCCTTCATTACCGCATGTTGTAAGACTTCGTATACACCCCAGAGCAGTGCATCTATTGTATTTGTTACGTAAAAGCTCTCACGCGCATATGTACGCCGGTCCGGAGTGTGCACACCTATGCGGAAACCGCGATACTTAACACCTCGATTGAATTTAGGTACAGCATATTCAACGGCTAAGAAATATGCCCTTCACATAATAACCTCATCCAAAAAAGGAATTGGAGTATATCATAAGAACAAAAAAAGAACAAATTGTATTGATGTAATCAAGAAAATCTAATGAGCTAAACAGAGTAATTGGCGATTTAATTAGAAAATACGCTTAAGAACAAACATAGAATGTTGAAAGTGGTGTTGAAAAAATGTTGAAAGTAAACTGGGGTAAGTGCGCTAAGTCATTGAAATATAATGGAGGCGCGAACGAGAATCGAACTCGTGTACACGGATTTGCAATCCGCTGCGTCGCCACTCCGCCATCGCGCCTCATTGTGGCTGTCAATTGATACTGACTGATCGTGCTTATAAGCAGCTTTTTCTTTTTCGTAAAGCCTCTTTCTATCTGTTTTTTATTTTCAGTGGTTTTGGCTTTCGGATGGGGCGCCATGCCTGATTATAACGTTTAATACTTTGATGCATTAACAGATATTTGTCCTTTTCCTTGATACGGTACCTGCCGATAGCTGATTTCTCGCATATTTGCATAATTTAATGCTTTTCATTATGATGGCTGCGGAAGGGGAAATCATATGAAGGTAAGTCTATTTTCATTAGTTATGGCGTTGGGGGTAGGTACAGACGCTGCGGCAGTTTATGCCGAGCAGGAAAACCAGAAACCACCAGAGCTTGTTGATAATAATGTTCAGCGTAATAATGAGCAGACAAATCTTTATTGGGGGGATACCCATTTACATACATCATACTCATTTGACGCTTTTATGAGCGGTAATGAAACTATTGATCCGGATGCGGCTTACCGCTGGGCAAAGGGGTTGCCGATTGTTCATCCCTATAACCGTTCGCGTGTTCAAATTGGTGCGCCATTGGATTTTCTGGTGGTGGCAGATCATGCTGAATTGATGGGGGTTATTCGTGCTGTTAATAATGATACGGCAGAGCTTGCAGATGTATCCTGGTGGGATGGTGTCAAACGGTGGTTTGCTATTAGAACTTTGAAATCAAAAATTGCTGATGGAACTGCAGGGGAGGTGTTTAGGTCATTATTACCTGTATCGGCAGCAAATCCTGACGGTGACCCGGTTGCAGATCCAAACAATAAGCTTCCTGGTGGGGCGTTTGGCGATACGACCAAAATTGAAACAACGGCTTGGGGCGATATTGTCGAAGCCGCGGAACGGCATAATTCCCCGGGTGAGTTCACGGCCATGATCGGTTGGGAATGGAGCTCGATACCGACGGGCGCTAATCTACACCGTGTTGTCATAACGCCAACTGATGCAAGCACAGCTAAACAATTTCTCCCTTATGGTTCGGATAATAGCCAATACCCCCAGGATTTATGGAATTGGCTACAGTCAACATCAGAAGCGAGTGGTGCAGAGTTTCTGGCTATTCCCCATAATTCCAATATCTCGAAGGGATACATGTATCCCTCTGTTACCTTGAAAGGTGAAAAGATTGATCGTGCTTATGCAGAAACGCGTCAGCGCTGGGAACCTGTGAGCGAGATCACTCAGATCAAGGGTGATAGCGAAACTCATCCTGTTTTGTCACCGAATGATGAATTTGCCGATTTTGAAACCTATGGGTTTTATATCCAGCAAGAGCCAGAAACAGAACCATATAGCCCAAAAGAGGGTGATTATATCCGTTCAGGGTTAAAACGCGGGCTCGAAATTGAAGCTGATATTGGTGTTAACCCTTATAAATTCGGTGTTGTTGGCTCAACTGATGCTCACGGGGGACTTTCCGCGGTAGAGGAGGATAATTTCCTCGGGAAGTTTGCGCGCGATTCTATTCCTGAAAATAAAGCCAGTTTTGGTATTGGCAGAACTGTAAATGGTTGGGATATGGCCGCGCAGGGTTTGGCGGCGGTTTGGGCACCAGAAAATACCCGTGAAGCGATTTTTAGTGCTTTTAAACGCCGTGAAGTTTATGGCACCACCGGGCCGCGCATGCGTGTACGATTTTTTGCAGGCTGGGGCTTTGACGAATTGAATGAGGATCAAAGTAATTTAGCTGAAGTTGGATATAGACAGGGGGTGCCGATGGGCGGTGACCTGTTCGGTAATGGCAATGGTCAGGCGCCTGAATTTCTAATACATGCAGTTCGTGACCCCGCCACTGTTAACCTTGAGCGTGTGCAGGTTGTGAAAGGATGGTTGGATAAAGACGGTAAACCACAGGAAAAGGTATTTAATGTCGCGTGGTCAGGTGATCGCCAGATTACAGGTGATGGAGATTTGCCGACGCTTCAACATACCGTTGACCTTGAAACAGGTAAAACGGCTAATACAATCGGTGAGCCTGAGTTTATACTGAAATGGAGAGATCCTGAATTTAACCCAACTGAGCGGGCATTTTATTATGTTCGTGTGTTTGAAATTCCTTCGGCGCGGCATTCGTTACTTGATGCCATCGCCCTTCAGGCAGATGCCTATGATGGCAGGCCTTCTGTGCAGCAAGAACGGGCCTATACATCATCGATTTGGTATACACCCCAAGTGAACACCACAGATACCCCCGGTAGTGATAAAGCTGAGTGATAGTATACATGGTTATAATACGGTCCAGAGGTGGTCATGATTAGATCCTTTTTTCGTGAACCGCTTGTTTGGTTTTTGTTTGGCGGCGTATTCTTTTTTCTTTTACTGAAAATGGCTGATCCTTTGGACGGTGATACTATCATTTTTGATGATGCAGATATCATTAGCTATTTGCAGTATCGATCTAAAGCTTTCGATGAGAACGCTGCTCGTGAGGCCTGGAAAGCGATGGATGAACAGGGGCGGGCACAGATAGAAGCCGATTATACGCGTGACGAAATATTATATAGAGAAGCGCTGAAGCTTGGGTTGGATACAAATGATGAAGTTGTCCGGCGGCGTATCATTCAAAAAATGGATTATGTGCTCGCGGGCTTTGCTTCATTAAAGGAAGAGGTCAGTGAAGAAGCACTGCGTCAATATTACCGCGATAACATCAGCAATTATAAGCGCGGCGCTCTTATCAGTTTTTCGCATTGGTTTTTTGATCGCCGCAAGAATGGAATAGAGGATGCCGGGAAAAGGGCTGCTGCGGCACTAAATTTTTTATCGCATAACCAGAAAGAAGAGTTGCCTTCTGGTAGTGACCGTTTCTTCTTTCAAAAGAATTATGTTGAGCAGTCTTTCGGTACGATAGAAAGCCATTTTGGAAGTGAGTTTGCTGCAAGTGTTTTCAACGAAGAGTTGCCATTGAGGCAGTGGACAATGCCGATACAGTCCGAGTATGGGGTTCATCTGGTTTTTGTGCACAGTTTATTGCCTTCCGGCACTCTTTCTTTTGAAGAGGTTGCGCCTCGTGTTCTTATAGATTATCGAAGGGAATTGAATGGCGATATGCGAAAAATCGCATACGAGAAAATAAAATCTACATACCATATATCACGTGTTGAAAAATGATTGCCCGGTTAGCGTTTGTTGTAGTTTTTATTATGATGCTATTGAGTGCGAATAAGGCAATTTTTGCGCACGAAGGTCGGCCCGTTTATATCGAGGCTACCGTGTCAGGTACAGAAGTGCAGTTGTTATGGAAGGTTCCACCTGTTTTGGAAACGCATGATGTACCGTCGGTTTCTATTGAAAATAAAGATTGTGCCATTCATGCAGTGCTTGCGCGTCAGCCACTATTTGGCGCCGTAATTTATAAATGTAAGTCGGTTCAGAGTAAGCTTCATATTAAGATTGATTATCCGCGTTCCAATCCTGTTTTATCAACATTATTATTTCTAAAGTCATCAGACATTGAAATACATCAATTGTTTGGCCCCGATGAAGAAAATATCACAGTAAACCTTGCTGGTAATATTCATAAAAGTTTCTCGGCTGCTTCTTATGCCTTGATTGGGGCAGAGCATATACTGGCAGGGTATGACCATCTACTTTTTGTCTTATGTCTTGTGTTTTTATGTCGGGATACAAGATCACTTATATATGCGGTTACTGGCTTTACGGTCGGGCATTCCTTGACACTTGCTGTTGCCGTTTTATGGGAGGTGTCGGTTCGGCCTGATTTTGTGGAGCCAATGATTGCAGCAAGTATTATAATACTGGCGAGAGAAATCATATTGCCAGCAAGAACTTTGACAAAAAAGTATCCGGTTTTGGTGTCTGGTTTGTTTGGCCTGTTGCATGGGCTGGGTTTTGCTGGGGCTCTGTCAGAAATTGGTTTGCCAGAACAGTCAAAAATATTAGCGTTGTTTTTCTTTAATGTTGGAGTTGAGTTGGGGCAAGGGTTAGTGGTTGCCGTAGTTTGTCTAATCCTCATAACGCTTGGTTATTTAATAAAGCCAAGGAACACTCTTTATGCAAAAACAGCGTATGAAAGGGCAGGTTATCAGAATATTCTTGAATACACTGGGGTAAGAACAGGTTTGGTGTTGCCGATAGGTATTATCGCTATGTTTTGGTTATTGGAGCGTGTGTGAGGCAATTTATTTGGAACTGCAGGCGAATCCTGATTTGTATAGGGGGGCTATAGGGTGCTTACTATAAATTGAAGATTAGACCAGTATATTTGAAACCGTATTTAAAATAGTGTGAAGGTATTTAATGGCTTAATTAATCTTTTATTTTCGAGAAAACGCGTTGTGTCTTGTTAAAACGCAAATTATAAGGCATTTAGTACGAACTGATTAACTATATAAAGGGTATATCCTGTGAGCGAATATTCTGTTGCACGCACTCATATGATTGATGGGCAGTTGCGCCCGAATGAAGTGAATGATGAGCGCATTATTGATGCGATAAATGCAGTTCCCCGTGAAAAGTTTGTGCCTAAAACCAAACGCGATGTTGCTTATGTAGATGAGGATATTGCAGTAGGTGAAGGGCGTTTTCTGATTGAACCCATGATTTTTGGGCGAATGCTTGTGGCAGCGAATATTCAAGCGTCGGACCTCGTGCTTGATATCGGGTGCGCAACCGGATATTCAGCGGCAGTTATGTCGCACTTGTCTGATGCTGTTGTTGCATTAGAAGAGAATGAGGGGTTAGCTGACATTGCTGAAAAGAGGCTTACTGAACTGGAAATTATGAATACAGCAGTTGTAAAAGGCGCGCTTGGAAGTGGCGTATCGAGGCAAGGGCCGTATGATGTGATTTTTATGGGGGGCGCGGTTGAAGATATCCCCATGACAGTTATCCGTCAGCTCAAAGAAGGTGGGCGGTTGATTTGTGTGAAAACTGTTAATGGTGTTGGGCGCGGACATGTTGTGACGATGCGCAATGGTATTCCTGCCGGGCGTGATTTATTTGATGCTAACATTGCAAAACTACCTGGTTTCGAAGCACCGATGGGCTTTGAGTTTTAATAGTTGAAAGAAAAGATACAGCAATAAACGCATATAGTTTCGTGTTGATCATGTATTTTACAGAAAAAACATCCATGAAAGATGTAATTTTGGTTATAAAATCAGGGTTTTAGGTGGTAAAATTTAGAATAGGCACTAAATTGAATCATGAGCGGCCAATAAAATACAGGCCGTTAGGTAAAAAGTAACAATAATATAATAATGATACATGCGAGGAAATAAGGAGACCATAATGATAAAGGGTACATCCCAAATGGGTCAAAAGGCATCTAAACGAAAGAATTCAATATTTAAACTGACAGCAAAGAAGGGATTGGTTTCTCTTTACGCGGTGGCGACTATTGTTGGTGGTTCTTATACTGTGTCTGCTGAAACACTGAAGGAAGCACTCGCTGCGGCCTATTCATCAAACCCTCAATTGTTAGCACAGCGTGCAGCACTTAGAGTAACCGATGAAAGCGTATCGCGGGCCAAATCTGGGTTTTTGCCGAATGCTAACCTGAATGGCACATTTAACCGTGGTACTCAAGAATTTGATATCGTTGGCGATACATTTCAACCAGACCAGACAATCCCTGAAGGGTTTGAGGTAGGAGATGAAATACCGGCCAATCCGCAAGATGTCAACGATGACAACTATCAGGCGAGTATTAGCCAAAACCTCTTCAATGGGTTTCAAGATCGGAATTTGGTCAGGCAGAGCAAACGCGATGTTTTAGCTGGTCGTGCACAGCTTCAATCTGTTGAACAGCAGGTGTTATTAGATGCTGTGACCGCTTATATGGATGTATTACGTGACGAAGCGGTCGTAAGGTTGAACGAGAATCAGGTTCAAGTGTTAGAACGCCAATTACAGGCGAGCCGTGATCGTTTCCGTGTTGGTGAAATAACCCGTACAGATGTTGCACAATCCGAGGCGCGCCTTGAAGGTGCAAAATCAAATAAGCTTGCTGCTGATGCGACATTGGCTGCAAGTCGTGCCAGATATCGCAGGGTGATTGGACGGACCCCTGGAACTTTGGAAAACCCTAACAGCCGGCCAGAACTGCCCGCTAGCCTAGATGCTGCAATTGAACAGGCAATGGTTGAAAGCCCTGGTGTTAAAGCAGCTAAGTATACTGAGGAGTCCGCACGTTATGCTGTGAAGCAGGCTAAAGGTGCATTATTGCCTTCTGTTGATTTGAACGCCTCGACTGGACGGCGAAATGGTATTAGTAACGTGCAAGGTTTCTCTTTTGACTCTGTTGCTACGAGTAGCACTGTACAGTTACAGGTAAGGGTGCCACTATATGCTGGTGGTGCTCGTCATTCTGATATTCGCCGCGCCAAACAACTTCAAAGCCAGCGACGGATCGAAATTCTGCAAGCAGAACGGGTTGCGCAAGAAAATGTTTTTGCAGCATGGGATAATTACCGCGCTACAAAGGGCCAGATCACAGCTAATGAAGCGCAAGTGAATGCCAATGAAATTGCACTAGAGGGTGTTGAACAAGAAGCGGCCGTTGGATCACGCACAACGCTTGATGTTTTAGATGCACAACAAGAGCTTTTAAATTCGCAGGTTAACCTTGTGCGTGCGCAGCGTGATGAACATGTGGCTGCTTATACTTTAGTCTCTGCGACTGGTGCATTGACTGCAGCACAGTTAAGCCTTGATGCAGCGCTCTATGACCCTGAAGAACACTTTGATAAAGTCGAGTTTAAATATTTCGGTTGGTAAGTTATATTGAGATTTTTACTTATCAAAAAAGGCATCTTTGGATGCCTTTTTTTATAGTAATGTAGTAAAGTTGAATGCAATTTATTATTGTTAATTATTTATTAATACATCGAAAGATTGTTAATTTTCATTGAAATGCCATAATCATTTATAAAAATCCTCTTTGCGTTGCGTGGGGCTTCGCATTTTGTAACCTTTGCTCGAGAGGATTTTAATATGGCTTTTATTCCCGGTACGAATGGTAATGATGTACTTAATGGTACATCAGGTAATGATGAGATTTTTGCCCGTGGTGGCAATGATCTTGTTAACGCGGGGTTTGGTAATGATACAGTCGGCGGTGCCGCTGGTAATGATACATTAAACGGTGATGCCGGTAACGATGAAATTTTTGGCGCAAATGGCAATGACCAACTGAATGGGGGCTCTGGTAATGATGAGCTTTTTGGTGGCAGTGGCGCAGATCAATTGTTTGGTGGTTCAGGAACTGATATTTTACTTGGTGGCTCGGGTAATGATATACTGAATGGAGGCGCAGGTGTTGATACATTTGTCTTTGGCGGTAATCATGGTGTTGACACAGTTAATGCGACATTTAGCGATACATTCCTATTTGTAGACGGCATTACACGCGATGATCTTAGAATTGAAGGTTTAGGCAATATTGGCGCAGGGCCTGACTTTCAATTTAACACAGCAGATGATGTTTTTCTTGGTGGTTTTGCTATCTTTACCGGAGAGGGACAAATAAATGTATCAAATGCGCCAGTTCTTCGTAGTGTGATTGAAAATGGCTTTGGGCTTGATTTGCTTGTTAATATAAGTTTCGATGACTCGATCCTGTGAAGCGAGTTGATATGCGATATTAATTAAAGGCACCTTTTGGTGCCTTTTTTGTTGCATATGTCAGATAAAAAGCACTTAACTGCCTTTAGTCTATGAAGAATTATTGACAGGCAGGGTATGAGGCGGTACGAATTTTATATCGGGAGAGTAACACTGAGAAATATCGATAAAGATATTCCGTCAAAAGCTTGGGCAAGGCATGAGCGATACCGCTACTGAAGACGAACCAACCATGGAAGAAATTCTGGCGTCCATACGCCGGATTATTTCTGATGACGACGCCGAAGCTGGCGCCGGCGAAGAGGTTGTGCCTGAGGCTGATCCAGAGCCCGAACCCGAACCGCAGCCAGAAGAACCTGCTCCGGAGCCTGAGCCAGAACCAGAGCCTGAGCTTGCTAGTGAACCAATAGAGCTTGAGCTAGAAGAAGAATTAGAGCCGGTTATCGAGCTTGTTGAAGACGAACCTGAACCAGAGCCAGAGCCGCTTCCTGAGCCTGAAGAGGAAATTCTTGATCTAACTGATTTTGCATCCGAAGCAGATCTTAATGGTATTGATCCAATTGTATCCGAACCAGTAGAAGAGAAAACAGCGCAAAGCTTCTCTCACCTTACAAATTTGATGGTTTCCGGTTATACAGGGGATGAAAATACGCTCGAATCATTAGTAAGGGAAATGCTCAGGCCAATGTTGCAGGGATGGCTTGATGATAACTTACCGTCAATCGTTCAAGATGCGGTAGAGCGTGAAGTCGCTCGTATTTCACGTCGTAAATAACAGGCTTTAATTTCTGATCTTTGTCGTTACTGCCCGATTATTGTTACAACTAATCCTTTACTTTTGGTGCTGTTTTTACGAAATCTCTTTTTAATAAAAAGAGCGTCGTTCGGCGGGTATGCTATTAATTTTGAGCGCTCTATAGGTTTTATTGAGGGGCGCAGGTATAATTTTTGCCTCGCATAGTCAAAAGCATAATTATAATTGTTTAAAATTGCTCCGCCGATTATGCCTTCCCGTTTGCTGGAGTAGTAAGGGGAATCTGACTGAATATATGTTGGTATCTTTCTGAATTTATTGCCGCCAAATCTAAAAGTTGTATCCATTTTAAACCCAATGTTACGTTTGCGGTAATATAGATATTCAGTAGAAGACGCCGCGTTCCGGTAATGTTTTTTTCCCCATATTATCATTGTTCCAGGGTATCCTGTATCCACCATTAACTGCTTTTTACTGTTAAGAGTTTCCCAAGGGAATAAGGCGCTAACCTTAATGAAAGGAGTTTGAGTTTTTAGGTCTAGCGGTATGCTTCGTTCATAGCGGGTGCTTATGTCGATGTCTTTACTGGTTAATACAAGGGTTTGCGTGTCGATATTCACACCAACTGTGTAGTCTTCAAACAGTTGTAGGCCAATGATGCCGTCGAAAGGGGTTATAGTATTGCTCTCTAAAGTTTCAGGGATATGGATATAAGCGACATTTCGTAAAGAATAATACCAGTTAGCCCCCTTGACTGATAAAAGTTCAATCTTTTTCCCAAAAGATTTCACATTGAACGCAGGGAAGTGCACGCGTTTAAACCCGCTTGTTTTAAGGGGAGTGTCCAATAAACTATGCTTCCTGAACAAGACAGAGGTAGTAGCGCCTGTATCGATAAGCATTTTAAGGGGCCCTAAAGCATCGTGTTCAAGGGTAATTACAACGCGGTTATCAACGAGTTCAAATGGGATTTGTATTTCGTCAGTGTCATAAAGATATATGTCGCTATCATTCGTTGCTTCATGACATAGAGTGGGGAAAGTAAATATATATAAAGTTGTTATGATGGCAGCTAATATATGAACTCTGCGCATAGCGCTCCTCCTGATATATTCTTATGGTAGTGATATACAGTCAGTGATGTCAATATCCCTATGTTTACATTCAGGTTTTATGCTAAATTCGTAAAGTGATGTTCTGAGAAATGCAGAGAGAGTTGACGGGCTATTTCATAGCGCCTAAAAGATGCAATTCTGTACGCATTTTGCGTACAATAGATATTTAAAATTAAGCTCTTGAAGGCAATAAACCATGGCAATGGAAAAAACATATTCCCCAGCGGATATTGAAACAAAATGGTACGAACATTGGGAAACGTCTGGCGCATTTAAATGCGGCCAGCGCGCTGATGCGGAACCATATGTCATTGTCATGCCGCCACCAAATGTAACTGGCAGCCTTCATATGGGCCATGCGCTTGATAATACGCTTCAGGACGTGCTTGTTCGTTTTGAACGCCTGCGCGGTAAGGATGTACTGTGGCAACCGGGCACAGACCACGCTGGCATTGCAACCCAGATGGTTGTTGAACGTCAGCTTGCGGAAAAGCAAATCGATCGCCGTGATATGGGCCGTGATGCCTTCATTGAACGTGTTTGGGAATGGAAAGAAGAGTCTGGTGGCACAATCACGCGCCAGCTTCGCCGTATTGGAGCAAGTTGTGATTGGTCACGCGAAGCTTTCACAATGGACGATGAGCGCTCAGAAGCCGTTATCAAAAAGTTCGTGAAGCTTTATAAAGATGGCCTCTTGTACAAAGACCAGCGCCTCGTGAACTGGGACCCAAAGCTTAAGACTGCGATTTCCGATCTGGAAGTTGAGCAAACCGAGGTTGATGGCCATTTCTGGCATTTCCGGTATCCGATTGTTGGCGAAGACGGCAAGTTTATTGAAATCGCGACAACACGGCCAGAGACCATGCTTGGTGATACCGCGATTGCCGTTCACCCAAGCGATGAGCGCTATAAGGATTTGATCGGGAAACAGGTTGAGTTGCCGCTTGTTGGGCGCTTGATCCCGATTGTCGCGGATGAATACGCTGACCCAGAGCAAGGAAGTGGCGCGGTGAAAATTACGCCGGCGCATGACTTTAACGATTTTGAGGTTGGTAAACGCAACGACCTTGAAATCATTAATATTTTAGACGCAAATGCGTGCATCAACGATAACGCGCCAGAAAAATACCGTGGCCTTGATCGTTATGAAGCGCGTAAAGCGATTATCGCTGATCTTGATGCGCTTGGTTTCGTTGTGAAAATCGAACCACACCGTCATATGGTGCCGTATGGTGATCGCGGCGGCGTGGTGATTGAACCGTGGCTAACGGACCAATGGTATGTTGACGCTGAAACGCTCGCAAAGCCTGCGATCGAAGCAGTTGAAACTGGTAAAACCAATTTCATTCCGAAAAACTGGGAAAAAACCTATTATGAGTGGATGCGTAATATCCAGCCGTGGTGCGTATCGCGCCAACTTTGGTGGGGGCATCAAATACCGGCATGGTATGCGCCCGATGGCACTGTTTTCGTGGAAGAAAACGAAGAGGCTGCTCATATTGCCGCAAAAGCGAAGTTCGGCGACGATGTAACGCTTACCCGCGATAGTGATGTGTTGGACACATGGTTCTCTAGTGCTATGTGGCCGTACAGTACGCTTGGCTGGAAAGGTGACGGCGAGGAAAAAACGCCTGAACTCGCGAAATATTATCCAAATTCAACGCTTGTCACCGGATTTGATATTATCTTCTTCTGGGTTGCGCGGATGATGATGTCGGGTATTCATTTCATGGGCGAGGTACCATTTAAAAACGTTTATATCCATGCGCTCGTTCGCGACGAAAAGGGCGCGAAAATGTCCAAGTCCAAGGGGAATGTGATTGATCCTCTTGAGTTTATCGAGAAATACGGTGCTGATGCGCTTCGCTTCACGCTCTCTGCGATGGAAGCGCAGGGGCGTGATATCAAGCTTGCGGAAAAGCGGGTTGAAGGGTACCGGAATTTCGGCACAAAACTTTGGAACGCAACGCGTTTCTGTGAAATGAACGGCATTGCTGGCTCTGATACTAAGTCAGCGCCTGATGTGACGCTTACGATCAATAAATGGATTATTGGTGAAGCCAGTAAAACAGCCGCTACTGTTACAAAGGCCTTGGACGCCTTCCGTTTTAACGAAGCGGCTGATGCGATTTATCACTTCACATGGGGTACATTCTGCGATTGGTATATCGAACTCATTAAACCAGTGTTCTGGGGTGAGGACGAAGCGCAGAAACTTGAGACGCGCAAGGTTGCTGCTTGGGTGCTCGACCAAATTCTTGTGACGCTCCATCCTTTCATGCCGTTTATCACTGAAGAACTCTGGCATGGTATTAAGGACGACCGTGCTTATGATTTGATCGATGCAAGCTGGCCTGAAGTGATTGATGCTGATGAAGCGGCAATTGACGAGGTAAACTGGGCAATTCGCTTCATCACAGAAATCCGTTCTACGCGGGCGGAAATGAATATCCCGGCTGGTGCGAAAGCAACCGCGCTTGTTGTGGGCGCAAGTGAGACAACGGCGACGCGTATTGTCGATTGGCAGGATATGCTGGCGCGCATGGCACGCCTTGAAACGGCGGAAGTTGTCGATGCGGCTGAAAGCAAAGGCTCTGCGCAGCTTGTCGTGGATGAAGCGACAGTTTACTTGCCGCTTGCGGACCTTCTGGACGTTGAGGCAGAGAAAGCGCGTCTATCTAAAAATCTTGCTAAGCTGGAGAAGGAAGCAGGAGGCATTAAAGGCCGGCTGGGTAACGCCAAGTTTCTTGAAAAAGCACCGGAGCATGTAGTCGCTGAAGCCAAAGAGCAAGTTGCTGACTTAGAAGGACAAATCGAAAAAATCAAAGCAGCTCTTGCACGGCTTGGGTAATTTAAATCTGGATATATTGCATTCTGGGGCGTGGTCCCAGAATGGTCTTGGCTTATTAAATTATTTTAATAAATATGCTTGTTGAGATAAAGGCGGCGAAATGAATTTAGAGGCTTTTATAGCTTTTACTTCTGCGATGGCACTTTTGATACTTTCACCAGGGCCTGGTCTTGCGGCTTTCTTATCAAGGTCAATGGTATCTGGGTTGACTTCTGGCGCGATGGTTGTTCTTGGCATGCTTGTCGTGGATTTTCTGTATTTGGGGTTAGCAATTATTGGCCTGTCAGCTATCGCTGCATATTTGGGGCCTTTGTTTCAGTTTATAAAATATGTTGCCGCATTTTATTTAATATGGGTTGGTTATCAAACGATCAAGTCAGCGGGGAAAACGATATCTATCGAACCAAGCTCAAAGGTATCTTACGCTAAAGATATTGGCATCGGTGCAATTGTTACACTCGGAAACCCGAAAGCTATTTTATTCTATGGAGCTTTTGTGCCTTCTTTCTTCAATGTTTCAGAAATTCATATGGCGGAGTATATAATTATGTGCGCCATTATAACTGTAGTCTCATTTCTGATTTATGGGATTTATATGCTGTTGACTGAGAGATTGAAGCGAGTTTTCAGTTCAGTAAAAACCCAACGGCGCATTAATTATTCAACGGGTTTTGTGTTTGCGGGCTCGGGGGTTTTCGTCGCTTTAAGATAACTGCTTTTGAAAATAGAAATGATAGTATTGATTTTGGCGGTGCATATGAAAAAGCCTTATATATGGTAGCGATGGACCGAGTAAATAATGGCTGATAAATTAACGACACTTGGAAAAATTAATGAACGCTCTTAACTTTGCTGGCATATGCCGTTTTGTAAGGTAGTTGATAGAGTATTTACTGACAGGTGTAATATATTCCTCCAACACTGGAGTAAGGTGCCCTGAGGTAATTAAAGGCTCAGCCAAGCTTTTGTATACATATGTTATTCCCATTCCATTAACAGCAAAGTCTAGTAGCGAGCTAACAGAGTTTGTTGAAATGTATGTTTTCGGCATTTTTATAACCGTTAGGTCATTATCGGTGAATGACCAGGGTGCAATATTATTGTGTCCGGGAAATGCAAAGCAGAGCCCTTTATGGCCGATGATATCATCTGGCTGTGTAGGGGGAGCATATTTTTCAAAATAATCCGGGGCGCCAACAATCGCCATTGTTAACTTTGGGCCGATAGGTACAGCGTAAGTATCAGGGTCAAGTAAGGCATTTGACCGTATCGCTGCATCCACGCCTGATGTGACGAGGTCACATTTACCATCTTCGTATATTAAGTCGATCATAACCTCGGGATATTGTTTGCAGAATTCTTTGATTGTTTGATCTAGGAATATTGGCCCACTGGTAACTGGTGCACTTAATCGAAGTGTGCCGGATATTTCCTTTTCTCGTATTTTCAAATCACTTGTGGCAGTGCGCAGGCTTTGAATAGCCACAGCGCTTTTGTCTAACAGTAATTTGCCTGCTTCTGTAAGGGCAATTTTGCGCGTTGTTCGCTCAAAAAGGCGAACCTCTACGCGATTTTCAAGCCGGTTAATGGCTTCGCTAACAGTTGCTGGCCCGAGGTTTAATCTCTCTGCCGCATTTCTAAACCCCCCTAGCTGAGCTACCTCAACAAAGATGGCTATGTCGTCTAATTGACTATTTTTCATTGTTCGTTTTTTCGATCAATAAGTTCGAGTTTAATATGTTTATATGAACAATAATACATATTATCACTACACACAACAATATATTGAGACACGAAAGAGAGATAGAAATGGTTCAGATAACCGAAATATTTGTGATGAAAATGAAAGATGTTCAGCGGGCTGAAGCTGTGCGTGAAACAGCACGGCGTGATTTCGAAGGCATTGATGGAGTAACCGCTTGGAAAACATACGCAAGTACAAGCCCTGATAAGCCAAAGCTGTTTGCCGAGATATTCACATTTCCAGATATGGAAACAGCAAAAGCCATATCGCCAACCTTTGCCGACAGGCCAGCGACAAAGGCCTTTCTGGAAGAAATTGATGAAATACTGGTTGGTCAGTATTTCGCCCCTCATGTAGCAAATGGAGAATAAAATGAGTGATGTTGAAAATGTAAAAGCGACTTTGGCTGACTGGATGGAATGCCTGGAAAAAGGTGATGTTGATGGATTGCTTGCAACCTGTGATTCCAGTATTATTGTTGCCAATGAAGGTCAGGAAACAACGGTTGGTATTGATGCGATGCGGGCAAAATATGCACCCCGCCTTGCTGCATACAATATGAAATCAATATATGATATTGAACATATAGCAGTTTACGGTGATTTAGCGGTTATGATCGGCCCCTTCACTAATCTGGTTACAGATAAGAAAACAGGTATACAAAATGAAGCAAAAGGGCGGTTGGCGTTAAATTACCGGCGCATTGAAAATGGCGAATGGAAACTTCTGCTTGATATGGATAATAACTAATGATCGATTGATGTATAGGGGTTGGCTGAATTGCCAGCCCTTATTTTTGTGTGCTATATGTCATTAATGCATGAAATTTTTGACGCCTTTGACGACGCTGGCGACTTTAGAACTATTGGCGCTGGCCATTATAATTCTTTTTACCAAGTTACCAAGTTAGCGACCAATGCTATTGCTTCGGTTGGGTGCAATATGGCATCGCTTATTGAAAGTTTAGGGCTTTCAAATGGAATGCCTGAAACAACTGTTGACCAAAGGCTCGCTTCTTTGTGGTTTGCGGTGTCGATCAAACCAATTGATTGGGAAATGCCAGCAATCTGGGACGCTATAGCGGGTGATTATCAAGCCAAGGATGGTTGGATTAAATTACATACAAATCTGCCACATCACCGCGCTGTTGTATGCAATGTTCTTGGTGTTGAAGCGGACCGGGCCACGGTTAAGGCTGCTGTTTTAACGTGGTCGAAGGATTATTTGGAGCAAGCGATAGTAAGTGAAGGCGGCGTTGCGGCTGCGATGCGAACACGCGGTGAATGGAGTAAGCATCCACAGGGGCAAACTGTATCAACTGAACCGCTTATTCATTGGTTTGATGCGCGCGATCGTAATATAAAGGATTGGCAGCCAACAGTACAAAAGCCACTCAAAGGATTGCGTATACTTGACCTTACGCGTGTGCTTGCGGGGCCCGTTGCAACGCGAATTTTGGCAGGTTTCGGTGCAGATGTTCTCAGAATAGATCCACCAGATTGGGAGGAGGATAATGTTGTTCCTGATATTACCCTTGGAAAACGCTGTGCAAGGCTTGATCTAAAAAATGCACGCGATAAAGAAGCTTTCCGTACGTTACTATTAAAAGCTGATATTCTTGTTCATGGATACCGACACGGTGCACTTGACGGCCTCGGTTTCAGTGAAGAAGAACGCCGGGCAATCAAGCCAGACTTAATCGAAGTTTCCCTGAATGCCTATGGTTGGGTAGGGCCATGGATAAAGCGCCGTGGTTTTGATAGCCTTGTTCAAATGAGCTCTGGAATTGCGGCAGCCGGTATGGATTGGGCACGAGCAGCTAAGCCAACACCACTGCCTGTGCAGGCGCTTGATCACGCCACCGGATACTTGATGGCTGCTGCTGTCATTAAATCGCTTGATAATCATACACGCGGCAATAAAAGTGCCAATGCGCGTTTATCCCTTGCACGCACCGCTGAATTATTGATGAATTACGAACAAAATGAAAAATCGAATGATGTATTGAATGGTCCATGTGACAATGATTATTCGCTTGAAATAGAACAAAACTCATGGGGGCAAACGCGCCGCCTAATGCCATCCCTTACAGTAGGCGAAACAAAATTGGATTGGCCGGGGCCTGCCTGTGCGCTTGGCTCAAATGAACCGGATTGGTGATGCAGCTCGTCGCTCCTATTTGACAGTCAGTCTGAAACCTGTATAACCAGCGCAGGTTTTGGACACCTGCCGCTCGCAAGCATATGCTTTGGTGAAGTTCAATAGTACACTCATCTTATCCTATGATCTGATACAGGAAGATGGCAACGCGGGCACCATTCATAAATCTGTATTAAGATATATTGGAAGTAAGATGAATGGATCTGATATTTTATTCCCGACAATTACTGGCCTGAAGAAACGCGCGAAAATTAAGCGTAAGCGTATGGCTATTAAGGGAAATATACTATCGCACAGCGCTTCGTTGGAGGCGATAGCAAACGATTATGGCTTTAAGGATTGGAACACGCTTTCTGCGACTGTGCTTAAGCGTATGGCGCATTGCCCTGTGGATGAAGGTGACAATGTTACTGGCACCTATAGGGGCCATAGATTTACTGGTATAGTTCACCGGATCGAAGCGCGTAAGTTTGCCTTTAAAAATTGGTATCACCTGACAATCCAGTTGGATGAAGCGATTGATGTTGTTGAATTTGATAGTTTCTCGGCGCTCAGGCAGCGCATACAATGTGCCGTTGATGAAACAGGGGTAACTGCGGAAAAACTATCGAACGGCAACCCTATGCTGGCGTTGGAGTTAAGCCAATGAGCCGAATGTTTTTGGAAAGAAAAAAGATGCTGGCTGACTTTCTGGATCAGGTTTGGGGGCAGGGTTGCCTGAAGGCATGTGATGCTTATATTGCGGACGCGTACACCATTCATCATGACCCTGGTGATCCTTGGGACGGCCAAACGTTAAACCTTGAAGGATTTAAAGACCGATTGGTGAAATCACGGGCGATGGCGCCTGATCAAAAGTTCATCGTGCAATCCATGATCGAAGAAGATGACAGAATTGCTGTTGCATGGAAATGGCAAGGAACCCATTTAGGTGATATACCGAATATCCCGGCGACGGGTAAGGAAATCTATATGTCAGGCCTGACAATCTATGATTTCATCTTTTACGATGAAACATGGAAGCTTTCAGGTCATTGGCAAATTGCAGATAGATTAAGTGTATATCAGCAAATCATGAGCACCTAAAGCCATATGGGAATAACCGCTTTTTGTTCGCGACTAATTGGTTGCAATAGGCGGTTATTCCTTTGAAGCCTCATACCCATCAAATACCCATTTCAATCCATTGTAATAGCCTCGCAAATCGATTGAATTGTGATTTTCACTCGGAAATTTCTGTAATGTATGCAGTAGGTTACTGAATTTTTTCCCTTTTAATATTTGCTCGAAACTGATGGCGGCAGTTGAATGATTTTTGTCGTTAGTACCTGCTAGTGCCATGAATAGCTTAATCTGTTTATCGTCAAGGAAAGCAAGTTTGGATAGCTTCCTTTCCATCAAACGATTATCATACCACCATGAGGCGTCAACGGCGATATATCGGTTAAAGAGGCTATTACCACGAATAAGGTCATGCAGAACAAGTAACCCCCCCAGCGAATGCCCACCAAATGTCCGGTCGCCTGTTGTTCGAAATTTCTGATCAATATAGGGGATTATTTCGCCTGCAAGCATATTCAGATAGGCAGTGGCGCCGCCTGTTACATCAAACCAATCAGGGGCGTTTTTTCCATAATGCTCTTTCAGCAACTTTGTAGGCGTATAATCCCGAAACCTGTTGTTGCTTGGCAGTGCAACGATAATAAGCTCTGGTACTTCGCTAGTGCTGTTATTACTGCGGCTTAGTTTTTCGGTAAGGCCGCTGACCATATGAAATGTATTTTTGTATCCATCCAGAATATATAAGACCGGGTATCGCCTGTTGTTGTTATCAGCACGGTAATAGCTGCGGGGCAGAGAGACACTAAATGCTTGTTTTTCATTCAGAATTTTTGAGTGAAAATTGTATCGGTCACCAATTTTTATTGCGCTTCCTTTCTGAGGTTCATCCGCAAGCGTTGGTGCCGTTAGTAGAAAGAATAATACTATGATAGATAAACGTACCATAAAGAACCCTAATCAGTGAAAGCCTGTTGGTATTAGTGTAATCATGTTTTAACCCGATTGGCGAGTTGGAAACACTATAAATGATGAATAAGGATAAATAATGTCGCTTGCTAACTGGAAAGGGAGGTCTGCACCAAGTTTGCCCAAGACCGTAGGAAATTATGTTTATGTGACCGAGTATAACCGTGAGCGTGAGCTAAAAGAGCTTTATGAGGCGATTTGCGGTGAGAATAACGAAAGCCTTTGGGCATATATCCCGTTTCATATGCCGAAAAGCGCTGAAGAGCTTGGTGATGCCCTCGATATGGCAGCGCGTATTCATGGATGGCAGACCCATATTATATGTGACAGAAACTCCAAACAACCAATGGGTATGGCGAGCTATATGCGGATACGCCCTGAGCATGGATCAGCCGAAGTAGGCTGTATTGTTTTTGCAAAGGCATTACAGCGTACCAGTATAGCAACGGAAGCCATTTACCTGATGATTAAACATGTGTTTGATGATTTGAATTACCGTCGTTTCGAATGGAAATGCCATAATGAAAATGAGGCATCAAAACGTGCGGCTGTTCGTTTTGGTTTCACATTTGAAGGTGTATTCCGAAACGATATGGTGATGAAGGGAAAAAACCGTGATACCGCGTGGTATTCGATCACGGATACTGAATGGGGCGTGCTTAAAACTGGCTATGAAAAATGGTTAGACCTGGATAATTTTGACACGGCAGGTATCCAGCGACAAAAGTTATTGTTTGAGCGGTGATAAAGCTTTGTGATGCAATAATTTCAATAATTTCAATAATTTCAATAATTTCAATAAATTCAATGGCTTCTTAAAAGCGTCATGATTGCTGCCTCATTTTTGCCACGCGGATGTATTAAAGTTAACCCTGTTAATGGAGGTCAACGCCCATGATGATTAAATCTGTTTTACCCGTATTGCTTGTTAGCAGTTTCGGTCATATTGCAATTGCTCAGGAAACTCCTGATGAGCAGGGAAGTCTTGATGCATCTTTAAATACAGCTGAAGAAGCATGCGATACTCTGTATTGCACAGAACGCGCCCGAGCGCAGGATGCCGAGGTTAGTAATGCTGCTCGCTTATTTAAAGGAAGTGAGCACGCTTATACATTTTATCAGCCCTTAACACCGGCGGGGACAGCATCTGGTCTGCCATGCGAAGGTAAGGGATGTGCGCTCACTACTCCAAATGGATCTGGGGCGTATAAATACCGAGGTCATCATACAATCCTTAATACTGTTTTAGGGGGAACTGTCGGCGCAATTGCAGGCGAGCAGGCTTTTGGTGATGCTGGCGCTATTGGGTTTGGTATCACAGGTGCCCTATGGGGTAATAAGCAATCATCTGATTACGCGCTTGCCAAGTTTGAACGCTGGGAAAAGCAAATAAGAGCGCGTGAAGATGTGCTCAACAATTTCCGGGATATGGTGTTTGATCCATCTGCGCCGATACCTTTCGACGCGCATTTTTTGGGTGGAAGACGTAAAAAGAAAGATTAATCTGATTGAATTGCCAATAAATAGTGTTTGAGAAGGCAAGGTATTACTAAGCTATTGTTGTTGAAAATAGCAGTGTTTGTGATGTTCATCATAGTGATCAAGTTGTTCTCGCTTATTTGTGAAGCAATTGTGGGTTCATCCCCTATTCATAAAAGGTTGTTAATCCTTATATTAGGTGAGTAGGCTAGGTAAAGTGTAGATAGGAGAAAACCATGTTGAGACAAACTTTAATGGCGCTGGTTGTTACCAGCCTTAGTAGTCTGGTTGTGGTACCTACTGTTAGCGATGCGGTAAATGCTGAGCCGGCCCATAAAGCTATCGCACATCATAAAAAGGGATATAAAGGCGGAAAACGCTATTACGGTAAGAAGCACTTTAAACGCGGTTTTCATAAACGGGGTTTCAAGCGTGGTTTTCACAATCGGGGCTTTAAACGTGGTTTCCATAACCGTGGGTTCAAGCGCGGTTTTCATCATGGAAGAAAATTTGGACGCTTCCATCGTAGTAATATTCATGTAGGTTTTGGCAACGGTTACTATGGTAATCGCTTTGGCGGCTTCGGGCACTTTGGTGGATTTGGCCACTTTGGTGGTTTCGGTGGCTTGTATGGTGGCCATTTATATGGTGGAAACTTCAATGTTCATGCTGGTAACGTTTGGCACAATAGGGTGCGGCATTATCATATTGATCGTCAGTATGATTACTATCCACCAAGCACATATCATGCTGCCGGTTCGGCCTCTGGTCGCCAGCTTGCAGGTACGGTTCTTGGCGGTGTGCTGGGCGGTGTTATCGGCTCGGAAATAGACGGAGGCCGTAATCGTACAGCAGGTATTATCGTTGGTTCCGCAATCGGTGCAGCACTTGGTAATCAGGTTGCCCGTGATCTTGATAGCAGTGATCGATATTATAACGATAGCTACTATGATGGTTATCAAGGCCAGAATACGGTACGTGTGGTTGAGCGCGATGAGGTGAATGGCAGAGGTAATGATGATCAGGTGTTTGATGCTGATGGGCGCTACCGTGCAGAAACCGAAGATTATCAGCCGCCACAGGAAATACGCAAATGTATTCGCTATCAGTATCGCGGTGGTGATTACCAGTGCACCAAATGGACGATCGAATATGATTATGGTGATGAATAGTACCGATTAAAATTACAGGATAAGTTCTAGAAAGGCTGCTGATTTTATTAGCGGCCTTTTTTGGTTAAATAAAATACCTACATGCATATGATGAATATTTTCGGTGAAAGACCTGATACTTATGATGAAGGCAAGGCAGAAGAGTTATTTTCTATTATCATATGGTTAGTCAAATTCGGCGCAATGCTATGTATTTATTTTGCTGCTGCATATGTATTTGATATGGTTAACCCTATTCTAGGATTAATAGAAATCTTGTTTTTTGCTTTATTCTGGCGGTTTTTTATTGCCGATAAGAAATTATAGATGCGTGTGATCAGCGTTAAAAAACATAAAACCAAGCATGCTCTATTTATAATAAATGAGATGACCCAAGAGTCAGTGGGAAAATGACAGTTTGAAAAGTTTCCTGAAAGTAATGAAGCCTGGCTACAGAATACATCTGAGCAATCTACGAATGCGCTGAGCCTTCAAATGTACCTTGGAAATACTTTGCTTAAATTCTACTAGCAGTACGCATATATGGCTGAGGCTAACCTTGGTTAATTCTGCCTGCCTTGGTGTGGTTGGTATACAGTATTACCCTGACCCTGTGTGTGATTACCATGTGGGGCACTGTTCTGAGTGCTGGTATTGCTTCGCTGGATCGCTCGGGTATCTAAAATAACACGAGTTCTGTCGCGGCCAAAAATGAGCTGTACAGGTGCACCTTCAGGCAAGGGTTGTTTGTCTGCTTGTACAATTGTTATTAACGAGCCACTTTGGGTGCGAATAATATATTCAAATCCACTTTGGCGGTTAGCGTTTTTTTCTACGCTGTTGCCGATTAATCCACCAACAAGCGCGCCGCCGATAGCGCCGATCACGCCAGTTGAGCCACTGCCAATAGTAGAGCCTGCGGCACCGCCAATACCTGCGCCTGCGACTGTGCCGACACCGCTCTCATCGCCTCTGATCTCAACCCAGCGATAGCTGTCGATAACGCCTAATTCAACTTGCCGGGCATGCCCCACTGCATGCGGTGCATAACGGCCTGAGGATAAGTCCTGAGTACATGCAGTTACCATAATGGCAAGAGGTAATAGCGCGGCATATTTTGAGACTTTGAACGACATCACACATTCCTATTCTTATGTTAGTGGCCCTTGATATAGCCAGTGCGTTAACACTGGTGGTCAAGAAGGCGGTTTTATTTTTTAGCGCCGTGAAAAACTATTTGTGTTCATCCTTGCGCGGTAAACAAACCATTCCCCAATATATTTATGTTAAATATATATAATATATAGAAACAAGGCACTTTGATGGCAGGGTTTCCGTACGTGCCATAAAGGTGGGAATCTGTATTTTCTTGAATGTAATGTTTGTGAAACGGAATTCGAGTTATTACCAAAAATATTGCCCGGATTATGATATAAAACAGGCTTTATATCAGTGTATAAAGGGTGCTTGTTTAAAAGCCGCAATTGGTATGTGTAAAATAAGATGGATGCCTAAATGAATTTGAATAATCAAACTGTTATAGTAACTGGTGCCTCAAGAGGAATTGGTGCTGCCACAACGAAGCTATTATTATCATCAGGTGCGCGTGTTGTTGGCTCTTATAATCGTAATAAGGGGGCACTATCAGACCTTATTGATACGGTCGGCAAAGATCGTTTGATGGCGGTTAAATGCGATTTATCCAAAGTTGATGCTGTAACTGATTTATGGGAGCAAGCGTTATCTTTTACGGATAACATCACAGGTATTGTCAATAATGCAGGCATTATGCCCGAAACACCTATTCAGGTCAGCAAAGATACATGGCATGCAGATTGGCAAAATGTTTTACAAGTGAATGTGCAAGCGGTTGCTGATCTCAGCCGTTTGGCAATTTTGCATTTTCAGAAAACAAAAACTACAGGCCGGATTGTCAATGTAGCGAGCAGGGCGGCGTTTCGGGGTGATGGGCCAGACTTTATGCATTATGCGGCTAGCAAATCTGCTGTTGTTGGTATGACACGTACAATTGCACGTGCTTATGCGCGTGAAGGGATTTATGCCTTTATCATCGCGCCTGGTTGGGTTAAAACCGATATGGCATCAATCGCGTATGAAAAAGGTAACGAATGGATGTTGGATGAAGTGCCAATGGGCCGTGCTGCCGAACCCGGGGAAATCGCGAACATGATGGTTTTCTTGCTTTCAGGGATGTCTGATAGTTCTACAGGCGCTACGTTTGATATTAACGGTGCCAGCTACGTTCGCTAATAGTCATTAAGCGCGGATAAAACGTTTGATGAGGGAATAGAAAAAGGCAGCCGTTTGGCTGCCTTTTGTTTTTAATACAATGATTTATGCTTCGTTTGTATCAAGTGCCTTATCAATCAGGAAGGTGATATGCTCGCGGTGGGCACGCGTTGCAGCATCGCCTCTCCATCGGGCCATATCACGTTTGACCTGTTGCAGGTTCGAAAGGGCATTTGACTGTGCGATATGATCAAAGGTTTTGGTATCCAACATACTAATCAGGCGCTTTACATACATGATTTGAAGCTCTTGACGGACAGTGTTCACTGCTGTGCGGCTATCATCTTCAAAAATTGCATCGGTTAAGTCTACCATCATTTCTGTCAGGGAATAGGAATTCCCGTAAAGGCTGCTGTCTGTGATACGCAGCAGTGTGTTGGGATGAAGAACATGATCAAGAATTTCCCGTTGAATACCGTTTATACGGGCATGAACTTTCGGGTCTTCTGTACCAGCACCATGGAAAAAGCCTCTGCGCTGGATTGCAATATGACGAAGCAACTCAGCGTCTGCTGCAAAGGCATCAGGGCTGAAGACATGATCACGTAGAACTTTCATGGCCTGCTTTTGCTTGTCCTCTTCGACAGGGCGATATGGTTCGGTAGCGCCGCTTTGACCTGCCAAAGCGCGGTCAACATAGACACCGCCAATATAGCGTGATGTTACGCGGGCCTGCCATGCCATATCACCGGTAAGAATGAGATAAGCGTTTCTAAGTTCCTGATAACTATCACCAGATTTGGTGAATTTATCCTTCAGGCCTTTCATTGCCTTGGCATCGAGTTTTAAGCGATCTTCTGCATATTGAACAGCATCATCAGAAAAGTCGAAGATATTGACACGGGGATCAATGCCACGCCCGGGCGCACGCATGTCATCCGCGTCATTACCAAATGCTAGCCCTTTTTCCGCAGAACGTGCCAGATGCGCATTGCGTTTTGCCGGGTCATCCATTTCAGGGTCATAGCCGAATTCAATAGCCCAGATATCGTAATCGCCGGGACGTACTGTATAATAGTGGCCTTGATCTTTACCGTTCACTGAATAGTTGATCGATGGATAATCCATTACAGACCCAACAAGGCCGTTGGCTTGTTTGGATTTATCATGAGCTTCATTGTAGGCACGGGCCTGTGTTGCCTTCATGTTATGATTGAGGCCAAGTGTATGGCCAACTTCGTGAAGCATGAGATAATAGATAGATTCTTCTACCATTTCCTCGGCATTAACACCGCTGCCAGCCAGAACCCTGTTCAAGGTTTTACCAACCAGGTTGTTAAGTTGTAAGTGATTGGCAAGGCCGCAATTATGCTCATGTGCCTTAAGATTTTGAATATAAGGCAAATCATCGGCATGTGTGTGGCCAGTTTCCAGTGCCGCTGATTCAAACACTGCACCAGCGTTCATCCGGTTGGTAAGGAATGAATATTCTAACATAATATCTGCGCCGAGGATTTGCCCGGTGCGGGGGTTTACAAAACTTGGGCCATATCCACCAAATGGAGGTTGAGGGCTTGAGGTCCAACGAAGGACATTATAGCGAATATCATCCGCGTCCCATTCTGCGTCATCAGGTTGAACTTTTACCTGAACAGCATTTTTAAACCCAGCTTCTTCGAACGCGATATTCCATGATTCAACGGCTTTTTTGATGGTTGGGCGAATATTTTCAGGTGTTGTATTTTCGATCCACCATACAATTGGTTCAACAGGCTCTGAAATAGCGGCTGTTGGGTCTTTCTTTTCCAAGTGCCAACGATGGATCACGTCACGCCAAGGTGTTGCGTCGTGGCTTGTAAGGTCTGTTACATATGTGAGGAAGTAACCCACGCGTGCATCATCAAATCTTGGCTTATAGTTGTTTTCTGGCATAGCAATAAGCGTATGCTGCATTTTAACCGTTACGTTACGAGCATCAGTGATTTCAGCGCCGCGGCCATAATTTTGCGGTGATGGGTTCGTATAAGTGTAGTTAACTGTAACAGCGGTATTTTCCGGATAGTTTTTAACCGTATCAATACGGGTTTTCGATTTATCCAGCTTACCGAGGCGGAACCCTTCCCATGGTTTACGACGCGGATTAGGTGTAGGTTTGACCTGATCAAATGCTTCGGTTTTGAAGAGGCTGTCTGCTTTGATGAGGAAACGCTCGCCGTCTTCTGATTTTGCTACGATTTTTGCAACTGCTAAAGTTGCTTTACTTGTATTGGCATCGCTAGCACGAGATAATGGATTATTCGGATCAAAATAGAATGACGGATTTTGTTCAACGAACTCGATTTTGTCAAAATGCTTTCTGATTTTGAAAACTTTTTCCTGACGGTATTGGCCCCTAAAATGACCTGCTTCGACAACGCCGTCTGCGATATGGGAAAAGTAGATGAAATCTTTGTCAAGCTGGTCCGCATTGACTTCCATGCTGATAGCGCCAGTTTTGGGGCTACGGTACATTTTAAAGAGGCCGTCAATTTCATCCATATCCTTGACAGCATCAGCAATGGTTTTTTTCTTTTTTTTCTTGTCTTTTTTCTCGTCGGTTTCGTCTTCTTTATCGGTTTTTTCTACTTCTGCTTTTTGTTCAGTAGCAGGTTTTTTTGATGTATCTTCTTGATAGGCTGTAATACTTGATGAATTGATCAGTAATGCACATGCCGCAGCGCCAGCCAGCATAGCTTTGATGTTGGTCTCTTTTAGTGTCACGATACTCACTCCTTAGTGCCTTTTCACCTAGACTGGCCAGCTTTGCCCAAACTGGTTTGATGGCTTTTGGCTTTTTTGTATTATCAATTGGCGGTTTTACGCCTGCCAATTAAGGAATTGAGTTTCAAATCTCGCTGTCGCTAAGTCAATGTCTTTTTATGATTTTTTATGCGTTTTACCGCGTATTACTACCGCTTTGTCGCATTGGCTGGTATCATTTGGGATTTGATGTCTGTTAGGGAAGCTGGCGCATATAATCGAGAAACTGTTTTGTGAAATCATCACAGCCAGTTTCTGGCGCACGTACACTTGTAGCTGTCAGGAAGTTTTTAAATTCGAGGCGGGCTAACACTTTCTCATAATCATCGCGGGCCAGTAACGCCAATCTTGCATAGGCGTTTGATATATATTGCTCAACGAAATCACTGCGGATTTTGCAATATTTTGCTGATCCTGCCGTTGTTGCCATTTGCCTTGCAACAACGAGAGGGTCGTTTTCATTTTGTTGGGCGGCAGAATAAGTGGTTCCAAACAGTATCAACAACAGAACCAGAGTAGCTATTCGCATGATAAAATTGCCCATTAATTATTATAAAAATTGGAAAATGAAAATAGAGGATAATAGGTGTTTATGGTCTATTCAAGGCTGATAAAGTTAAAATGTTAGTTTGATCGGCCCATCACCCGGTGTTGCCTCTCCTGCTTGGCGGTGTCCATTGACGACAGCCATCATTGAATTAATCTGCCCAGGTTGAATGTTAAAGAATAATTTATTGAGAAAATGCAAATGCTTTGGGGCCGTGGCCCAATCGCTTTCCATATATAGGAAAACCGTTTGCCCTTGTAATTCCAAGCCTAAGAATGTCGGGGAAACTTTTTGACTGTCGAGTGTAAGGGAAATATTTTCTAAAATCGCGGGGCCCGCTGCGGCCTCTAATGCCGCTATATCGCCTTCTATAAGAAATGATAATCTTTCGCCAGCTTGCTCTGATAGATAGGCTTCCAGTTCGTGCGCGTGCATTTGTATAATAAGTTCGATTGACTTGTCTTCTGCATTCCAGTCAATTCGCGTGAAGCTGGTAAAAGAACTGTGGGCCCCTAAAGAATTAGAAGCAATGAGCGCCATTATGAAAATAGCAAAAATAAGGCTGAAGTTTTTGAATAGATACATAGCTAACCGCAATTAAATCTTGTGCATAAAGCCTTTATGCAGCCTTTATGCAGTTTCTACCACTTGTTTTTGCGATATATAATGCTTCATCTGCTCTATCCAGAGCAGTCTCGATAGACCATTCTTCGGATAATACTTTTGCAATGCCAACGCTTGTCGTGAATTGGAAGGAGATATCTTCGTGTGTGATATTTAGTTTTTCAACATGTTGGCGAATGTCTTCGGCCAATTGTTCTGTGTCGTCTTTAGTGACGCCCGGAAGGTATACGGCAAACTCTTCACCGCCCATACGGCCAATTTCACCTCTTGAACCAATGCAATTTGTTACTGTTTCAGAGAACAATCGGATCGCGGTATCTCCGGCGCTATGGCCATGGCTATCATTGATTTTTTTGAAATGATCGATATCGAGCATGATAACCCATATTTCAAAAAGTGAGCTCATATCTAAAATGGCATTGTTGGCGAGTTCCATGAAATGGCGGCGATTATTCAATCCGGTCAGGCCGTCGGTATTGGCAAGCCTTGTAAGGTCACTCTGGTTTTTCTCCAGTTCGGCTTTGGCCAGATAAAGTTGTTCGGCCATTTCTGCCGTGCGGGCTGCTTCTTCTTGTGCCATGGTGCCGTGAAGAGCCTGATCTTCATTTGCCTGCATCAGGTATGTTAAGTCATGCATGTACCATATACGGCAACCGTTTTCATCATAGGGACGTGTTACCCGTTCAATGAAGCGGCCATCTTTTAAGCGCAACATTTCGCGGTATTGGATGGATGGGTTTTGAAGTATTGCCTCTAAAACCTGATCGGCATTGGCTCGGTCTTCCAGATTGGAGTGCAGAATGTCAAAAACTTCAGCAAATTCCAAGCCGATAATTGACTTGTCATTAAACAGTTTTTCAAACATTTCTACGGCGGCCTTGTTTGCCTTAAGAACAAGGTTACGCGGGCATGTTAATATGACAACTTCTTCCAGAGTATCAGCATTGATACTCCAGTCATCAGTATGAGGGGCTGATATCCCAGTGGATGTTTTGTCGCCTGGTGTCTCGCTTTCATCGGTAGGCATAGCATGAAGAATAACGAGAGATATCAGTGCTAAAATGACAGTGATACATGAAAGTAAATGCGTATCTAGAATGGAAAGCGTCTTATCATAAAAAGACGCGTATATGAGATGTGATCCGATAATACAGATGATCAGAAATAGCATGGCTTTCGCTATGTTAATTTTTCTGGTCACTTATCAAATACCCTCATTGGCTGTATATATAAGTTTAGCTATTATATCTGGTAACATGAATAAAAGGTTACTCAACTTTTCTATATTTGCCAGTTATAGTATTTTTTGGTTTTTATTTGGTTAATACGAAGGATAGTGCTCGATTTGTCCGTATTATTTTTACTCGTTAAACTTTAATAATATAATCGGAGTAGAAACATGACAGGTCGAGAGAAGGCATTTCGAGAGCAGGCGTTATTTTTATTTTTGTCTGCTTATGCGCTTATATCAACAGGTGCTAATGCAGGAAATGTGATGTCAGGTCATATTAAGCCAGAACATTTTAAAGAGGCTGGTAAGCGTGCTTTGGAAACATTCCATGCTCATGATGCAGATAGCAATGGTATAGTTACGCATGAAGAATTGATGCGGTTTTCAGCTTTAAAGTTCAATAAATTTGACGTAAACAGGGATGGATTGATAGCGTTAAGCGAGTTGCCGAAACGTATGCCCCTTTCAAAGCATCAAAAAGAGCGATTAGAACGGTTTGCGCGATACAGACCAGAGAGAAACCCAGAGAACAATAAAGAACAAAATGGTGAAACAGGGCTTTCAGAAAGTGACGGCAGATTTCAGTCTACTCGCTTAAAATTTGTTGCCCGTTTAGACCGCGATAATGATGAGCAATTGTCTCTAGAGGAATTTTTATCGCGGTTTATCCGGCATTTTAAACGTAATGATATCGATGGTAATGGGGAAGTAACACTGAGCGAGGTGCAAGAAGCGTTTAAAAAACGAAGTAACAGGCACCGGAAACGAGATAGAAATTTCAGATAGGCAGTTGCTCTAATCTTGTTTGTAAGACGATCAATAAATTGCCCCATTTCTTGGGTATTGATTTCTGAATAGCTGGCGTACCATCTACTTGCTCTTTTTTTGTGGGCGGAGTAGGGTGCGCCAGTTTTAGTCTTGAGGGGTAGGTTCGTTGATTTACCTTTAAGTCATTTGCCAGAGAGATATTGTTATGTTTAGTGGGTCGATACCAGCTTTAATTACGCCTTTTACCGAAACGGGAGATGTTGACCGTGATCAATATCAGAAGTTTGTTGACTGGCATATTAAACAAGGATCACACGGTCTTGTGCCTGTTGGCACAACAGGTGAATCGCCAACGCTTAGTCATGCGGAACATAATGAAGTTATTGGTTTATGTGTTCAGGCAGCAAATGGCCGTGTTCCGGTAATAGCAGGTACAGGGTCCAACTCAACTCGTGAAGCTGTGGAGTTAACACAACAAGCCCAAAACAACGGTGTTGATGGTGCTCTGGTCGTAAGTCCTTATTATAACAAGCCAAGTCAGGAAGGTTTGTATCAACATTTCAAAACAATCCATGACGAAAGTGACTTGCCGATCATTATTTATAATATTCCTGGTCGTTCTGTTGTTGATATTTCCGTAGAAACAATGGCCAGAATGTTTGAATTGCCACGTATTGTTGGTGTTAAGGACGCTACAGGTGATTTACAACGGTGCGCTGACCAGCGGGCTGCGATGGGTGAGGAATTTATTCAGCTATCTGGTGAAGATGGCACAGCTCTTGGTTTTATGGCGATGGGGGGGCATGGCTGTATTTCTGTTACGGCTAATATAGCGCCCAAATTATGCAGCCAGTTTCAGGAAGCGTGTATGCGCGGTGATTTTAAAACTGCATTAGAATTGCAAGATCGCTTGCTGCCGCTTCATAAAGGGATGTTTATGGAACCAAGTCCTGCACCGGCAAAATATGTTGCGAGCCAGTTGGGTTTATGTGTAGAGCGTGTACGTGCCCCCATCCTGCCAACAACAGAATCATTAAAGCTGGTATTGGATGCCGCTATGGTTCACGCTGGCCTTGAGGCGTTAGATACATAAATCTTATAATGGCAGGCAGTTATGGCTGGTAAAAATAAAAACAAGAATAAAAATAAAGGACCTGCTTCAAGAATAGCTGCGGATAACCGAAAAGCACGTCATTTATATTTTATTGAAGATGAATATGAAGCCGGGATCGCCCTTCAAGGAACAGAAGTTAAATCTCTTAGAGACGGTAAGGCCAATATTCAGGAAGCATACGCGGAAGAGAAGGGCGGTGAATTATGGCTGATCAACGCCCATATTCCAGAATTTTCGCATGGTAATCGGTTTAACCATGAACCACGCCGGCCCAGAAAACTTTTGATGAAGCGTAAAGAAATCAATAGACTTGGTGGTGCGGTTCAGAAAGATGGTATGACGCTCATTCCCTTACGGATTCTATTCAATGATAAGGGTAGAGCAAAGCTGATGTTGGGTCTTGGCAAAGGTAAAAAGTTGCACGACAAACGTGAAACAGAAAAGCAACGCGATTGGCAACGGCAAAAATCCCGCCTTATGAAAGACTATTCCTGATAATTATATTTTCCTTGCTATCTGGGTACGAATATATATCGTATTGATATATCAATTCGATATATGATGTGATGCTACCCCCTGTTCCTGTCATGGTAAAGTGGGCATCATTGTCGAGGCTTATGATGGGGAAAATTATGATTCAAAATTTCTTTGCGGAACTCAAACGGCTTTCAATCGTTATTGGCTTTATATTTTTTAGTGGTTTACCTGCTATCAGCGAAACGGCTGGGGAAACTGATCAGATAAACAATGAAGTAAGCTTAAAAATAGCTAGACTGATGACGGCTACGCATGAACGCGGCCTGTTTAATGGGAATATTCTCGTCATCAGGGGTGATCATGTTCTATTCGAGCAATCCTTCGGGTATTTTGATGGTAGTAAAAGCCGGAAGTTGGACCAAGCAGCCGTTTTTAACGCTGGCTCTATTGCAAAGGAATTTAGCGCTGTTGCAATAATGATGTTGATTGAGCAGGGTAAAATTAGCCTCGATACTCCTGTTTCATTATATTTCTCTGATCTGCCGGGCTGGGCGGAGAAGGTGCAAGTAAAACATCTTTTAAACTATACAAGTGGATTACCACCTGTGCGTTGGCGCGAGATTAAAAATCATAATGATGCTTTTGCCGACCTGATGAAAGTTGAAGAGCTGCCCTTTGACCCGGGCATGGGATATTTATATTCTAATAATAATGTTTTCCTGCAACGCATGATCATTGAAAAAGTAACAGGAAAACCTTTTGGTGCCTTTGCCAAGGAATATATTTTACCAAAGGCAGGAATGAGAACGGCTTTGGTTGACCCAGTGTTGGGCGAAGGCGATGTACCCAAGGCCTTTAATAATGATTTTCAAAATGATCCAGAATTTGATCTGCCGATAAAAGGCTGGGTAATGGTGACAGCCAAGGATATGGCAAATTGGTTTAAGGCTTTGCATGGTCATAAGCTTGTTTCTGAGACGTCGGTAAAAACTTTATTTGCTTCTTATTCGCCGAGGCAGCTTGGTGCGCTCGGCCTTAGTAAATATAATGAAAATGGTGCGCTGCAATATCACCAACATCATGGGTCATCTGTTAACTTTGAAGCCTTGGCAACATATCGGGCTTTTGAGGATACCGCCATTATTTTGCTGACAAATAATAAAAACAGAAAGCTCTTCGAAATTACCAATTCTGTCGAGGCAATTCTGGAAGGTAAAGAAAGTTACCGCATACCTAAAAAGCCTATTAGTGTTGCTATTGGTAAGGAATGTAAGGTTGATGTAGAAGCCTGCCTGGCAACATACGAGAAACTTAAGAAAAGAGAGCCAAACTTATATGACTTTGATAATGAAAATGCCCTAAATACATTAGGGTATCAGCTTTTGAGGTCTGAAAATGTTGAAGCGGCAATCGCTGTTTTTTCAAGAAATGTTTTGGAATTTCCAAATTCAGCAAACCCATACGATAGTTTGGGCGAAGCGTATGCGAAAGCGCGAAACGCAGAGTTAGCGCTTAAGAATTATGCCAAGTCGCTTGAGCTTGACCCTGAAAATAAAAACGCTGCTGAAATGATCCGTAAAATCAAAACGCGTCTTAAAGAACAAAAGTAAGTCGGTTTTATTCAATAAGTCGATTTTATTCCAGCGGGGTTAGGTTAATAAGGAATGTTACCTTACTCCGCATACCGCCAGTGCCGATGGTGTTTTCACCTGCCTCCAGCACTGCTTCCGACTTTTTAGCATATTTGCTTATTTGCTCTCCGTTTACGACGGTTCCATTTTTGGCTCCTAAATCACGTACAATGATTTCTCGTCCGCGTTTTATCAATTCAAAATGGCGGGATGCTAAATCCGGCGCGGTTGGCAGGGGCATCATTAATGATTGGGAACTCCAATTAGCCATTTGCCCTTGTGACCGGGTATTACCGATTATGAAAGGAAATTCGGTGACGCGAACATCAGACAGTAATTTCTCAATCACAAGCGGAGTGACACCGGAAATAATCGGCTCTCCGTTATGCTTTTGACGTTTGATTTTTGTTGGCCTTGTAACAAGCTCGCTATCCTTGATGAGCTCACGTTTGGGCACATATCGTTCTCTAAGGCGTCCGGAAATTGTCAACAGAACATGTTTAACAAGCGGATCTGCGAAGCTTTTTCTGAAAATTTCTGCTTTGATCTCTAGTGCTCTTACATCAGTTTTTGCTCTTGCTGTAGCTGATCTGTCACCGTTCTGTAGTGCGCTTGTTTCACCAAGTAGATTACCACTATCAATAACACCTAAATGATGGAAAACACCGTCCTTTTGCCGAAGGATTTCTACTTCGCCTTCGGTTAATAAATAGACACAGTCTGCTTTAGCGCCTTCTTCAAAAATTGTTCTTCCTTCACGAAAAACAATCTCGTTACTGTCAAAACCTGCAATACTCATTTTTAACATACACCCTTGAATTTGAGCGGAGTATAACGACAAGAAAGTTAAGCAATAGTTGCGCTTGGCGAAATATATTTGAAGGTGTGTATTGTAGGATGGTGATGCTCTTAAGGGTAAATATTTACGCGTAAAAATTTAATACATAGCCTCTTTACAAAGCATTAGCGCATCCATGAACATTGCCTCGGTAATACGGTTGGTATTCACATTGTACCGTGAGCAGTGATAGCTATCTATCAAAAATTTACCGTCTGGCAGTTTATGGGTTTTTGCATGGCCGAAAGGATAATCTTTCAACTTGAGGCCAAAATTCCTGATCGCGGTATCGTGGGCTATTCTACCAAGCGCCAAATAGGCCTTCAGGTTTGTAAGTGCTGCAATTCGTGCATTCAAAAAAGGGCGGCAATTATTAATTTCTTCACCAATAGGCTTGTTTTGAGGAGGAACACACCGAACCGCGTTTGTGATCATTGTATCAATTAATTCAAAGCCGTCATCAGGGTGTTTTTCATACTGCCCTTTTGCAAGACCAGCTTTCCCAAGGCAATCATACAAAAGATCCCCGGCATAGTCTCCGGTGAAGGGTCGGCCTGTACGGTTGGCCCCTTTCAGTCCAGGCGCTAAGCCAACAATTAACAACCGTGCGTTTTCGGGGCCAAAACTTCCTACCGCGCCGTTAAAAAAATCAGGATACTTTTCCTGATTAGCCTGTCGAAACTCAACAAGGCGAGGGCATAATGTGCAATCAGCTTGCGGATCAGTTGGAATCTGGCTCGCTTGGGTCATCATAATCAGCCTCGAAATGATTTGGTTAACCAACTACCCCTAGCGCAGGTAGTATTGATAAAATTTAGGCTTTTATGATACGGAACAATGCCTGCGTCAACGAAACGATACGCTACCTATAGTCTTTTATGCGTCTTCTGTATGGCGTTCTTGTTCGTCGTCTTCATCATAATCGTCATCAGGGATGTCATAGTTATCGGGCGCGGTGCTGGGTTGCCCGCTTTGTACAATACGTCCAAAAATATTCTCTAATTGCATTAGGTCGATGAATTGATCGGCTTGGCGTCTCAATTCATCTGCAATCATTGAGGGTTGGGTTTTGTTGGAACTGATTACACTCACCCGAACGCCTCTTCGTTGCACTGCTTCAATAAGGCGCCTGAAATCGCCGTCTCCAGAAAAGAGAACAATATGATCAATGTTTTCTGAAATATTCAGCATATCGACAGCGATTTCGATATCCATGTTGCCTTTGATTTTCCGGCGGCCCTGATCATCTGTAAATTCTTTTGCCGGTTTGGTTACGAGTGTGAAACCATTATAATCTAGCCAGTCGATAAGAGGGCGGAGCGGTGAATATTCCTGATCTTCTAATATGGCCGTGTAATAGAAAGCTCTAATTAAACGACCTTGTTCCGCAAAAAAAGACCGCAGTGCTTTATAATCGATTTCCATGTTTAGAGCGCGGGCAGTCGCGTATAGATTGGAACCATCAATAAAAAGGGCTAAGCGTTCCTCAGGATAAAAAATCATTCAATAAATCCAGCGCATGAAAATAAATAAGAACTCGTATGCAATATCAATAGTTTACAGAGTGCTTGTCAGTAGTTAATTTTTGGTAAACATAGTCGGTAATTGAGGCTTTAATACGCCGTAGTTTAAAGAGAATGGTTTGGGCTAATTTAATGACAATAATAGCGGCTCTGGGAGCAAATATTCCATCACAGGTAGGAAAGCCAAAAGATACAATTACTCACGCTATATCCTCTATAAGAGAGGCTGGTATTGATGTAATTGATATATCAGGTTTTTATATAACCAAGCCGGTTCCTGCTTCTGATCAACCAGATTTTGTTAATTGTGCGATAACGTTGGCATCACTGAAATCTGCAAAACAGTTGCTCACAATATTTCATGAAATCGAAGGTCAATTAGGCAGAACCCGGGGTGAACGATGGAGCGCCAGAACCATTGATATCGATTTGATTGCATTCGGGCAGGCCGTATTGCCTAATCAAAAACTATGGTATGAGTTAGTCAACGACCCTGACCCTTCAGTTTTTATCAATGATCCAATGATACCACACCCCAGAATGCACAAGAGAGCATTTGTTCTTGCGCCAATTTTGGATGTGGCCCCAAACTGGGTTCATCCTCTCTACCAAAAAACTGCTCGTGATTTACTGATTGGTATAGAGGGTCAGGAAATTTTAGAAATCGATGGAAATAAGTGAATAATAGGGGATTACCTGCTTTACAGCACATAATTTGCTATGTATAAGCGAGCGCTTGTAATATATTTATTCTTATTCTGAGAATTTGGAGAGAACTGCAATGGCTCGCGTAACCGTTGAAGATTGTGTTGATAAAGTTAATAACCGTTTTGACCTCGTTTTGTCGGCGGCTCAGCGTGCACGTCAGATTTCATCTGGTGCCCCGCTTCATGTTGAACGTGATAATGATAAAAATGCGGTTGTAGCTCTTCGTGAAATTGCAGAAGAGAAAGTAGAGCCATACGATCTTAGCGAATCAATTGTTCATGGTTTGCGTCAGGTTGTTGAATCAGATGAGCCTGAAGAGGTCGATATGACTATCCTTATGGCTGGTATGGATGATCAAAACCCGGCTGTTAGCTCTGAATAATTTATCAAGTTCGTTTAAAATTGAAAGCCTGGCATGTTTGCCGGGCTTTTTTATTATCTTTTCTAAGACTCTTAAGAATAGCCCTTGATACCATCGCAGAATTTAGCCACATATATCTAAATAGTGCTTGTTAAGAGAGATTTTCATGATTCGTCAATTTGAACTCGTAGACTTGGTTAGGGCGTATGATAAAAATGTCGATGAGGCCCTGTTGAACCGTGCCTATGTGTTTGCGATGAAGGCTCATGGTACGCAGATGAGGGCGTCTGGTGATCCGTATTTTTCTCATCCGCTTGAAGTTGCTGGTATTCTGACATCAATGAAGCTTGATAGTGATACAATCGCGACGGCACTTCTTCATGATGTTGTTGAGGATACTGTAGCAACTATTCCTGAAATTCATGAAAGTTTTGGCCCCAAGATTGCCGAGCTTGTTGACGGTGTTACAAAGCTGTCCAAAATTGAATTACAAACCGAAAGTGTAAGGCAAGCTGAAAATTTCCGTAAATTCTTTTTGGCTATGTCTAATGACATACGTGTGCTGCTGGTAAAGCTAGCGGATCGCCTCCACAATATGCGCACACTATTTTATATTAAAAAGCCCGAGAAAAGGCGCCGTATTTCTTTGGAAACGCTTGAAATTTACGCGCCGTTGGCAGAGCGCTTGGGCATGAATGAATTGAAAGATGAATTACAGCATTTGGCGCTGGAGCATTTCGACCCTGAGGCAATGGAGGCGATTACTACTCGGTTAAATTACTTGATCGAACAAGACCCATACCTTGAGAAGGAAACAACAGAGACACTGCGTAGTTTGATCCAGGAGAACGGCATTGACGCAGAGGTGTATGGACGCATTAAGAAGCCATATTCAATCTGGCGAAAAATGGAAAACCGCAAAATAGAGTTCGAACAATTATCGGATGTTATGGCTTTCCGCATAGTTGTTCCTGAAATAGCTGATTGTTATAGAGTTCTCGGGATTGTACACCAAACCTATTCGGTAATTCCCGGGCGGTTTAAAGATTATATTTCTATACCAAAACCTAACTTGTATCGCTCCATTCATACAACGGTGATAGGGCCAAACAAACGCCCACTGGAAATTCAAATTCGTACCTTTGTAATGCACGATGAAGCCGATTACGGTGTTGCTGCACATTGGCAATATAAGCAAGGGTCTGGGGTCGAGGATGGTTCGCAGTATCGCTGGATACAGGAACTATTGGATATCAATGCCCAAAGCGATGACGCTGAAGAGTTTTTAGAGCACTCCAAGCTCGCTATGTTCAAGGATCAGGTGTTCTGTTACACGCCAAAAGGCGAGATCGTTCCGCTGCCCCGTGGTGCAACATGTGTTGATTTTGCCTATGCCGTTCATACCGAAGTTGGTGATCACTGTGTTGGGGCCAAAGTTAATGGCCGTATGGTTCCTCTTCGCAATAAACTTCAAAATGGTGATCAAATAGAGATTTTGACATCCTCTGACCAAAAACCATCACAGCGCTGGCAAAGTTTTGTCGTTACAGGTCGTGCTCGCTCGGCGATTAAACGGTTTATTAAAAATGAGGAACATGCTGAATATAATCAGCTAGGCCGCAACTTGATTGAGCGCGCATGCAGGCGTAACGGATATGAATTTTCCGAAGCTGTGATTGCGGATGCTGCCAAAGTTGTGAAGCTTGATGATGCTGAAATGTTATATACTTATTTAGGGCAAGGTGTTTTATCAGAAGAAGCAATATTAAGAGCGGCTTTTCCTGGCTTTAAGGATGATAAAAGGCAGGATGCGCTGCCTATGGTTCATCAAGACGATGAAGCCATCTCGGATGATGTAATTTCGGTTTCAGGCCTTAATGCAGGTACGGCCTTTCATTTGTCGTCATGTTGTAATCCCATCAAAGGCGACCGAATTATAGGTATAAAACAGCCTGGTGAAGGTGTTCAAATCCATCGGACGGAGTGCCCTGAACTCGCACGCTTTGACGAAAAGCCAGAGCTTTGGGTCGATATCGGTTGGAAAAAGAACGAAGAAGATGATTTTTACGTCGCGGTACTTAGTCTGGATGTCGTTAATCAACGGGGTGCTTTGGCTGAAATCGCAAGCATCGTGGCAAAAAATGGTGGGAATGTCTCAAACCTTATTATTCCTGAGCGCGATCCTGAATTTTACGTCATGCAGGTGGATGTTGAAGTGAAAGATATTGAGCATTTAAAATCAATTATGCGAACAATGCGAATTTCAAAATTAATATCACGTGTTGACCGTGTTAACCGTCAAGACGATAGGGAAACAGTTTGACGATAAAGTGTCTTCGCTTATACAGGCGTGGCAAATATTATACCTATTGGAGTAGATGATGGATCAACAAGCAGTTCTGGATGAGTTTCGAAACGTAGATGCGCTTCTTGAGGGGCATTTTAAGTTATCGTCAGGCATGCATAGCAGTGTTTATTTGCAGTGTGCCAGAGTGTTGATGAATCCAGAGCGGGCGGCACTTCTTTGTAAAGCGTTCAAAGAAAAGCTATTAGCGACAGGTGTTGAGATTGACCTTGTCATCAGCCCGGCGATGGGCGGGGTTATTGTTGGCTACGAAGTCGCACGGCAATTAGGTGTGGACGGGTTTTTTGTTGAACGTGTTGACGGCGTCTTTACTATGCGCCGCGGGTTTTCAATTCCGTCAGGGGCTCGTATCCTGATGATGGAAGATGTTGTAACGACAGGCTTGTCATCACGAGAATGTATCAAGACGATTAATGATTTAGGTGGTAATGTGGTTGCTGCTGGGTGTTTGATTAACCGATCTGGTGGTGACGCTGATGTTGGTGTGCCGTTAACAGCTCTTGCGACTATACAAGCGCCCATATTTGACGCGGATAATATTCCCGATAACCTAAAGGATATTCCTGCAATTAAACCAGGAAGTCGAGGATTGAAATAAGTTGTAATGTTGTTTCGGCGAAGACATAGCCAATCCCGACTTAATAAAATACGGGACTTTCTGTGGCCGCGTTCTGGCTGGAAACGTGCTTTTAAGTATATCTGGCATCGTATTGCTCGAATTCCTGATACATCTCATAGTATAGCTGCGGGCGTTGCCTCAGGGATAGCTGTATCATTTACTCCGTTTCTGGGGCTGCATTTTGTTATGGGCTTTGCTGTTGCATGGTTAACGCGGGGAAATATGCTTGCTTCTGCTATCGGTACGGCAGTAGGCAACCCTTGGACATTTCCTTTTATTTTTGCATTGACGGCGAAAATTGGTTCGGGGATTTTAGGGCGTGACGTTTTGGCCAGTGTACCTGATTGGTCTTGGAATGCATTAATCGCTTCCCCATATGATTTTCTAGCCGCGTTTCTACCGCTTGTATTTCCTCTTGTTATTGGAGGGGCTTTAATGGGCGTAATCGTATGGCTTGTATCATATTTTGCTTTTAAAGGTGTTCTCGATAGTTATAAAAAAGCACGGGCAGAACGACTGAAACGAAAAGGTATGCCAGACTATGGCTCAAATGCATGAACTAAGATTGGGCGTTAATATTGACCATGTCGCTACGATCCGCAACGCACGTGGTATTGCACATCCTGATCCTGTGCGCGCTGCAATGATTGCGGTTGCGGCTGGTGCCGATGGTATTACGGCGCACCTGCGTGAAGACCGCAGGCATATTTCTGATGAAGATATTGCCGAATTATCTGAAAAATTAACGGTGCCGCTTAACCTTGAAATGGCAGCGACTGAAGAAATGCTGGAAATTGCGCTGCGGCATAAACCCCACGCTAGTTGTATAGTTCCTGAAAAGCGTATGGAACTGACAACAGAGGGTGGTTTGAATGCTGCCGGTCAGCATAATCGATTAGCCCCGCTCATTCGTGAACTTAGCGGTGCTGGTATTCGCGTAAGCTTATTTATTGACCCCGATGAAGAGCAGATTCGGGCGGCTGCGGATTTGCAGGCGCCAGTAACAGAAATCCATACAGGATTATATTGTGAGCTTGATGGTGAAGAGCGTGAAGCTGAATTATTACGTATTAAAAAAGCGGTGTCTCTAGGTGAAAAACTAGGCCTTGAAATGCATGCGGGTCACGGCATAAGTTATGACACCGTTAAGCCTATCGCTGCAATCGCTGGTTTGAAAGAACTTAATATAGGTCACTTTTTAATGGGTGAGGCCATTTTTGTCGGTCTAGATGCATCTGTTAAGAAGATGCGCGAGCTGATGACAGAAGCGCGTATTTAAATGAATAAATTCAAAAAATAATTTTTTATGATAAAAAAAATACAGAAAAAAGTTGCAGATTATACCTTTAATAAAGTGAGCCTATTAGAAGAGGCGCTTACCCATCCATCGCTTTCAGGCAGGCATAATTATCAGCGGCTTGAGTTTTTAGGTGATCGTGTTTTGGGGTTGGTCGTTTCGGATTGGCTGCTGGATTTGTACCCTGATGATGATGAAGGTCAGCTAAATCAAAGATTTAGTTCCCTTGTGCGCCGTGAAACATTGGCAGAAATAGCGCGTAATCTGAAAATTGTTAATATGATTTTGCTTGCACCCGGCGCAGAGCAGGAAGGCACCCGTGATAAGGGTGCAATCCAGTGTGATGTGTGTGAGGCTGTTATCGGTGCGATTTATCTTGATGGTGGCTTTGACGCTGCAAATGCCTTCATTCGCGCTCACTGGAAAGGTATTGTGCAAAAGGATGTTAATGCCTTCAAGGATGCAAAGACCTTATTGCAAGAATGGTGTCAGGCGCGCAATTTACCTCTGCCACGATATAATGTAGTATCAAGGACAGGGCCTGATCATAATCCTATCTTTATCATGCAAGCCGAGGTAGAAGGCGTTGATCAAGCCTCTGCTGAAGGCACAGCTAAAAGATTTGCAGAGCAGGCTGCGGCCGCTGCACTAATTGAACAACTGGCAACACAAAGCTAAAAGAAAGCTAATATATGTCTGATCTTACTGCCGCTACTGATGATATGCGCTGTGGTTTCTATGCCATTATAGGCGCGCCGAATGCGGGTAAATCAACACTTCTGAATTCGCTCGTTGGGGCGAAAGTGGCGATTGTCACTCACAAGGTGCAAACAACGCGCACTCGCATCACCGGTATTGGCATGTTCGAAGATACTCAAATGGTGTTTATCGATACGCCGGGTATTTTTGAGCCCAAACGCCGCTTGGACCGTGCGATGGTTAGTGCAGCGTGGCAGGGCGCAGAGGATGCCGAAACAACTGTTCTGATGATTGATGCCAAGAAGGGTATCACTGATGATGTTAAACGTATCGTTGATAGCCTTAAAGAAAATAACCACAAGGCTATTCTCGTTCTCAATAAAATTGACCTGATCAAGCGCGAGACTTTGCTTGCTTTAACGCAGGAATTAAACGCGTCTGGCGTATTTCCTGAAACGTTTATGATCTCTGCTCTCAAAGGGAACGGGGTTCATGATTTGAAGGAGCATTTGGCGGCCCTTGCACCAAAAGGGCCGTGGATGTATCCCGAGGATCAGATATCTGATGTGACGATGCGAAACCTTGCGGCTGAAATTACCCGCGAAAAGGTTTTCCTGCGCCTTCATGAGGAGCTTCCGTATGCAACAACCGTTGAAACTGAAAAATGGGAAGAACGTGACGATGGCTCTGTCCGGATTGAACAGGTTATCCATGTATTGCGCGATACTCAAAAAGGTATAGTGATCGGTAAGGGCGGCACAATGCTGAAAACTATTGGTCAGATGGCACGCGAGGAAATGGAAGAGGCTTTTGACTGCCGCGTTCACTTGTTCCTGCATGTCCGCGTCAGTGAACGCTGGGCTGATGATAGATCAGTTTATCAGGATATGGGGCTTGAATTTGTTGAATAAGCTCGTTTTCCAAAACTAGAGGTGCAGCGTGGACTGGCAAGATGAAGGAATTGTTTTGTCAGCCAGTAAGCTCGGCGAAAGCGATGCTGTTCTTGAGGTTTTGACACCGAATTATGGCCGACATCGTGGTTTCGTTAAAGGCGGCAGCGGCAAGCGTGGCCGCGCAAACCTTCAGGCAGGTAACAAGCTTTCGCTTAACTGGCGCTCAAGAATAGAAAACAATCTTGGGCGCTTTACTGTTGAGCTGATGCATAGCCCGCTCGGGCATTTAATGGGGGATGGTTTTCGGCTCAGTGCCTTATCCGCGATTGTGTCGGTTATCTCTGCAAGCCTGCCAGAGCGCGAATCCCATGCTGGTGTTTATGAGGTGCTTGAAATTCTGATAGCTCTTCTTGAAGACACTAAAGACCCTGACTATCTGGCGAGCGGACTTGCGCGCTTGGAACTGGGCATTCTCTCCGAACTCGGATACGGGCTTGACCTCTCTAAATGTGCAGCGACCGGTAGCCCAGATGACCTTGTTTATGTTTCTCCCAAAACCGGGAGGGCCGTATCCAGGGAGGCTGGTAAGCCTTATCATGATAAACTTTTGCCATTACCTGCTTTCATGCTCGCAAGCCAAGCACCAATCGAGAATGAGGGTGATATAATAAACGGTCTCACGCTCACGGGTTTTTTCATGGAACGCCATATTTGGGGGCAAACAAAAAACGGTCAACCAGCTGCACGAGAACGGTTTTTTGCCTCGGTTCGGCGTATGGCTATCCCCAGCTAAGTATTTAGTCAATAATTTTTACGCGTATATGAGGTGTTTTAAATTGTGTATCGTCAACTATTTGGCGATTTACTAAAACTTATATTAGAAGTATGTCGCCGCTCATATTAACATAGAAAAGGCGATAAGTATGAAACGTATCGAAGACCTTAAACCAGAAGAGATCAATTCTGTATCAGGGGCGAGTGGTGGTAAACAGCCGCCTCCGTCTATAGAAGTTACCTTTGATAGTTTTGGCAAAAAGAAAAAGGGCTTTTGACCCCTTGCTATAGCTGAAAGTCAGTTAACTTTATTCATTCAAGAAAGAATTATAATGAACAATATCAAGGATTTAAAACCCAATGAGGTTGAATATGTCTCTGGTGCAAGTGGCAGTAAGAAGGAACCTCCGGCTCCAGCGCCTGCGTTAAACGCGTATATCGGCAAGAAAAAATATTGGTGAAATTGAGTAAAGCAGAATTACTCAAATGAAAACATTGACCATCAGCTTTGAAATAGAAAGTTTATAAAATGAAAAAAATCCAAGCTTTATCGGACAAGGAAATTGCAGCAATTGCGGGTGCTAATGGCGGTAAGCAAAGACCTCCTTTAACGGAAGTAGTTTTAGGGACGCAATTTAGTAAAAAAAAGTGGTTCTAAGGTTTAGTTAGCCGTAATTGAATCTAAATAGTCAACTTTGAAATAGAAAGTATATAAAATGAAAAAAATCCAAAACCTAACCGATAAAGAAATTATAGCAATTTCTGGGGGCAGCGGCGCTAAAAAGCTTCCTCCGTTGGTAGAGCCAGTCTCAGAGGTTCAATTCACCAAGAAAAAGCATTGGTAACGTAAGGCAACAGGTTTGCTTCAAGAATAGTTTTGACGCTTATTTGTCATTATAGAAAGTGTATACAATGAAAAAAATCGAAGACTTAAGGGCTAGTGAAATTGAATTGGTTGCTGGCGGTTGCCGCAGTGAAAAAAACAAGGCTCCGAACGGTTACGGCAGTAAACAAGTTCCGCCAAGAACAGAAAATTCATTTGGCTAATTAGCCCGAATAAACATTTTTCAGGCACCTAAGAGTGCCTGATACTTCATCCTGTGAAACGATAAAATTTCCTACATATCCTGTAGCCTTTTTAATATAGATCGTTATAGTCATTTTCATGACTGAACATTCTGATTTTAATGAAAATATCATCGAAGAACCGTTTGCGAATGCCTTGAGCGAGCGGTATTTGGCTTATGCGCTTTCAACCATCATGTCCCGCTCATTGCCGGACGTTCGTGATGGCATGAAACCTGTTCACAGGCGGCTTTTGTACGCAATGCGGCTTTTGAAGCTGGACCCAAACACAGGGTATAAAAAATGCGCGCGTGTCGTTGGTGATGTAATCGGTAAATATCACCCGCATGGGGACCAGTCGGTTTATGATGCTTTGGTGCGTTTGGCGCAGGACTTTTCGGTTCGTTTCCCGCTCGTGGACGGGCAAGGTAACTTCGGTAACGTTGACGGTGATAACGCGGCCGCCATGCGATATACCGAGGCCCGTTTGACTGAAGTGGCTGCCAGCCTGATGGAAGGGCTGGAAGAAGACGCGGTTGATTTCCTCAAAACCTATGACGGTGAAGAAGAGGAACCTGTTGTGTTTCCGGGTGCCTTCCCGAACCTGCTTGCAAACGGTTCAACGGGTATCGCAGTTGGTATGGCGACATCGATCCCGCCGCATAATGTTGGTGAATTGATGGATGGCTTGCAGGTGTTGATCGAAGCGCGCCGTAAACCAGGCACAGAGGTTTCAACTGAGGCCTTGATGAAATATATTCCGGGCCCTGATTTCCCCACAGGAGGCCAAATCGTTGAGCCACCTGAAAATATCATGGAGGCTTATAAGACGGGTAGGGGGAGTTTCCGCCTGCGCGCAAGTTGGGAAAAGGAAGAGTTACCGCGCGGTCTGTATAATATTATCATCACGGAAATTCCGTATCAGGTTCAAAAATCCAAGCTGATTGAAAAAATCGCTGAACTTATTTCTGATAAAAAACTGCCGATTTTGACGGACATCAGGGACGAATCAACCGACGAAATTCGTATTGTTCTGGAGCCGAAAAACCGCTCTGTCGAACCTGATATGTTGATGGAAAGCCTCTTTAAGCTCACAGAGCTTGAAACCCGCTTTTCCCTGAATATGAATGTTATCGCACTTGATCGAAGGCCAAAGGTTTTATCATTACAGGAGGTATTGGAAAGCTTCCTTGATCATCAGGTTGATGTGCTTTTGCGCCGCAGCCGCTTCCGCCTTGCGAAAATCGAGCGCCGCCTTGAAATTCTCTCTGGTTACCTGATTGCTTACCTGAACCTTGATGAAGTCATTCGTATTATCCGTGAAGAGGATGATGCGAAGGTAAGCCTGATGGAAACATTCAAACTGACTGAGGTACAAACCGAGGCGATTTTAAATATGCGCCTTCGTGCCCTTAGGAAACTTGAAGAGTTCGAAATCAAGACCGAGCACTCTAAACTGGAGGGCGAGCGCTCTGAGATTCTCGCGCTGTTGGGTTCTGAGGAACTTCAGTGGATTGCAGTTGGCGATAAGCTCGCGGATATTAAAAAACGCTTCGGTCAGGATACAGACCTCGGGAAACGCCGTACGCGCTTTGGTGATGCGCCCACAGCAGAAGTTATCCCGCTTGAGGCAATGATTGAGAAAGAACCGATCACTGTTGTGTGCTCCAAGCGTGGCTGGATACGTGCGCTCAAGGGCCACACGAAGGCAGATGAAGTCTTGAAGTATAAGGAAGGTGACGAAGAAAAATTCCGTTTCCATGCCTATACGACTGACAAGATATTCCTTATGGCAACCAACGGTAAGATTTTCACGCTCGGTGCTGATAAGTTGCCGGGGGGGCGCGGTAACGGTGAGCCCGTGCGTTTGATGGTTGATATGGATAATAATGACGAGATTATTGCCCTGTTGCCGTATCAGGCTGGCAAGCAATTGTTTGTCGCGTCTTCTATTGGCAAAGGTTTCCGCCTTGAGGCTGATAAAGCGATCGCGATGAAAAAGGGCGGCAAGCAGATTTTGAATGTCTCGGGCGATATTGTTGCAACGCACTGTATGACGGTGGACGGTGACAGTGTTGCGGTTATTGGTGAAAACCGTAAACTGCTTGTGTTTGCCTTGGACGAAGTGCCGGAGCTAAACCGCGGGCAGGGTGTTGTTTTACAGCGCTATAAGGGCTGTGGGATGGCCGATGTGACGATCTTCCATAAGGCTGATGGCCTGACATGGCCGATGGGTGGCAGTTCTGACCGTTGGCGCACCGAAACCGAGCTTGATCAATGGACTGGCAAGCGTGGTAACGCAGGCCGCCTCCCACCAATGGGCTTCCCAAGGAATAATAAATTTAGCGGGTGATGGATGACATCTGATGAATGGATAGTTGGTTAGATTATCTATGTAATTGCTTTTTTTCGAATATTGTACTGATTTTAGACGGATATTTATCTTGCGAATGGGCCATCATCTTTACAGTATTCGAAATTTAGCTCTTTTTTACCGACTTGTTTCAATTTAGCTAAAACATAGCACATGCGTCTCGGCTCTAATTCAATAATGCCAAATGGGGGTGCTACGCTCTCAACTTTTCTCTGCATTAGTTCGAGTAATGGCGCTAAATGCTCTGGGGATTTGCTATTTGCATATACTAATGCATATGCCATTTCGTATAATCGGTCTCTATCAAGTCGCGGTATTGCCTTATCTTTCGGGAATGCTGATAACTTTCTATTCATTAACTGCACAATTCGATCAAGTGCATCCGGATGATCTGCAGCTGCTGCAACCTGAGCAGCACCTGTACCTAAAGAGTCTTTAATGCTAATTTTCTCGAAGGCGATTTGAGCATATGGTTTGGATCGCTCTCCTAAGCCTGCAAGTATTGAACGTGAGTATGGTCTTATGTCGCGATTGCTGAAGACTTCCGATTTTTGTGGTACTGAATTAAATGCAGAATTAGCAACGATTTCTGTCAGTTGTTCATTAGGGTTTGGTAGTTTGGAAATCAGCTTAAGTCCTGATTCTGTGATACGTCCCAGTCTAAGGTGATTAGAAATGTTGATTGTTATTCCTGCCTTTTTATAAACCTCAAGCGGGTCGCAGACTTGACCATTATTTCGAAAGATACCATGACTTAAAAGTTTTAGAGCTCCAATTGTCAAAGGGCTAACCTCTTGGTCAGGATGTTCTAAGGCCGTAACTGCCGTATTGAAAATTGATCGCTCGGTATCATTTGCTGTGACACAGCTAGTATTAATTCTTATATGTTGTAGCTCTGGTGGAAAGGCATTCGCCAGTTCATACCTAGCTACTTGTTTTGATTTGTTCGATGAACCAGTATTTAACGCCAAACCAAGTAGTAAACCTAATGATACAAAAGCAATAACTTTGAATATTTTCATAGCAGTTCACCTTTAATACTGTCGATGAAACATATAATCGTTTGGTTATCACAGACGGGTTCTGTAATGCCTAATTAATGTTAACAGCTAGCCACTCTCTATATATAGGGTTTATGATGAAAAAATATAGAGCTGTATCTTGCTCTTAAAGGCTATGCATCAGGGAAATAGAAACTGACGAAATCATAGATTTTTTCAGGGTCAGTTAGGCCCGCACCTTCAATAAGATATTCGCCGCCTTTAAATAGCATTAAGGTGCCTGTATAATTCAGGTTGTATTTATTTCGAAATTCGATATCGCGGTCAAAATCCACACGGATTGCTCGTATCTTTGGTGCTTTGCCAGCTTCATCCAGTTCTTCAAATGCTTCATGCTGCTTTAGACACGTCGGACACCACGACGCATATACCTCAACGAGCATGGGTTCACCGGCAGCAAGGCGTGCCTCGAACTTTGCATGATCATATTCTTCCCACCCGGGTAAAATGGGGTCTGCAGGGCGAAGGTTCATATAGGCAAGGTCACCAAAGAAAGCGATAACCATCAGAGCAACAATTACAAATGTTGCATGGGATTTTTTAATCGACATTTTCATGGGCATAGCTATATCGTTGAACAATAGAGAGTTCAATTAAAACAGATGTGATCTGGTATTCTGCGATTTCGCTAGAGGGCTATTTCAGAGTTTTAAATAATTATGAGTATTAAATTACAGACTGAGCGGATGAGTATCCGCGAACACCGCGTGGGCGATATCGCTGCTGTTGAGGCCTATAGCACGCAGGAAAAATTCTGGCGTTATTTGCAGGTTGGTGAGTTAGGTGAAGGCAGTGGAAAGGCTTATGTTGAGCGTGTGATTGCCGAGCAATCCATGCGACCACGCAGCGAGTTTAACCTTGCCCTTACCATGAAAGCGAATGAACAAATTGTTGGTAATGTCCGCCTTGGTATTACAGACCTTGAAAATAGTGAGGCTATTTTGGGATACGCGGTTGCGCCTGAATATTGGGGGCAGGGCGATGCAAGTGAGGCGGTTAAGGCGATTACTGATTTTGCCTTCAACACCCTATTCATGCACCGTGTTTACGCAGTGGTAGATATTGAAAATGCGGCGTCCATTAATGTGCTTCAGAAATGTAGGTTTATTCATGAAGGCACTCTTCGCGAGAATAAAATTAGCCAAGGGGTACGACGTAGTTCCCACATCTATAGCCTGCTTACTGATGAGTATTCAGCCTGACAGGCTATAATTATTAGATGTTTTTGGGCTTATTTTTGTGGTGCCATGCAGAAGGCATTTAATTTGTTGCCGTCAAGGTCACGGAAGTATCCCGCATAAAACCCAAAGGCAGGGTCGCCGCGATACCCTGGCGCACCTTCATCTGCACCGCCGTTTGCGAGCGCAATTTTGTGAATTTCATCAACCATTGCTTTCGATGTCGCTGCAAATGCAGTCATCGTTCCGTTGCCAACGGTTGCTTTACTTTCATCGAATGGCATAGTTACGCTAAAGCTTGGATTTTTACCCATTTCACCAATGCCCCATGCGATGAACTTTTCGGCGTCCCACGTGCGTTTGGCACCCATTGGTGTAAAGATGGCATCATAAAATTTGCCTGCGCTATCAAGATTATTGGTCCCCACCATACTATAAGCGATCATAACTACCTCCTTGCGTGATATATTTGACGCACGCTAGCATGGGTTTTGATCGCCGCCAATGGAACAAAAAGTAATAGAGGCTATGCAATTTTGTTTGTTTGACAGGCTAAAATAACTGTTTGGGCAGCCATGTTACCATTTCAGGGAACAACGCAATCATAATAAGCGCCAGAATTTGAATGATTACAAAAGGTATCACGCCCTTGTATATTGCCGTGGTCGGGATGCTTTCGGGCACCACACCGCGTAGGTAGAAAAGTGCAAAACCAAATGGCGGTGTCAAGAAGCTGGTTTGCAGATTCATTGCCATTAACACACCCAGCCATACGGGGCCAAGGCTACCCTCCATCGCTAGCAGCGCGGGGGCAACGATGGGGACAACAACAAATGTTATTTCAATAAAATCAAGGAAGAAGCCCAATACAAACATTAATAACATCACGAGGATGAGGGCAGTTATGTATCCGCCGGGTAAGTTGGTGAGCATGTTTTCGATAATTTCATCACCGCCGATGCCGCGAAATACAAGCGAAAAGAGCGCAGCACCAATCAAAATCGCGTAGATCATCGTTGAAATACGCACTGTTGATGTCATGACCTCGTTCAAAATTTTCTTTTGTTTTAAAAGCCAAAGTGCCCGTGCAAGGCCGATTGTGAAGACAATAGTCAGTAAAATTGCGCCGTAATAGGCAACAACGTCAGAGGTTGGAACAGCGTCGCGGTCAATGCGCAGGTCTGCAAATGCGGCGATCAGCAAAAGGATGATAAGACAGCTGAGTGTTATTAAAACATTCTGGCGTGATTTGGCATTTTGCCGCGCAGCCCCCAAAAGCATAGCACCAATTGCACCCACGCTCGCGGCTTCTGTCGGTGTTGCAATTCCGCTGAGGATTGACCCTAAAACCGCTATGATTAGAACAAGCGGCGGCATCAGAGCTTTCAAGAGGTTAATGTAAAAGTTTGTGTCCAAGCTCTCGCCTTCATCACGCGGTATAGCGGGGCTAGCGTTTGGCCGTGTGATGGCAACGATAACCTGATAGAGGATATAAAGCCCGACAAGTACAAGGCCCGGGATAAGGGCCCCTGCAAACAATTCACCGGCGCTCATGGGGGTTGGAGAAAATATATTCTGCTCTAATTGTGCTTGCTGCCACGCCGATGACATGACATCTGCGAGTAGTATCAAAACGATTGAAGGCGGGATAATTTGCCCGAGCGTGCCGGCTGCTGCTATTGAACCTGTGGATAGTGACGGCGAATACCCACGTTTTAACATAGTTGGCAGGGATAATAATCCCATCGTTACAACTGTTGCACCGACGATGCCGGTTGAGGCAGCGAGAAGCGCACCGACAATTGAAACCGAAATACCAAGACCGCCGCGAAGCGGGCCAAAAAGCTTACCCATATTTTCCAGTAAGTCTTCGGCAACATTGGATTTCTCCAGCATCACACCCATGGCGACAAATAAAGGTATGGCGAACAATAGTTCGTTGCGGATTACATTGCCGTATATGCGGTCAGGCAGTAATGTCAGGAAGCTTACATCAAGTGCACCGGTGGCAATACCAATCAGGCCAAATATCAAACCGGTTCCGCCCAGTGTGAACGCCACAGGAAAACCGGACAGTAAGAAAAACACCAATGTAACAAACATGCTGATGGTTAATAGTAAGCTGATATCCATCAGGCATTGTCCCTGTATGATTTGATGGTTTTTATCAGGTTTGACAAGGCATGAAGCGTAAGGCTAAGGCCAAACAAAAGGAGCGTTGTTTTTAAAATATAAACAAAAGGCAAGCCACTTGCCTCTACGCTTGCTTCCTGAAACCGCCAACTGTCAATAATATAAGGCATTGATGCCCACCAAAAAAGCCCAAGGAATGGGATAAGTAAAAATAGAGTGCCTAATATATCAACGATGTGTTTCTTTCGCTCAGGGAATTTGCTGTAGAACAAATCAACGCGGACATGCCCTTGATGAAGGGCTGTATAACCAGCGCCGCCAAGGAACATCAAGGCATTGATATATTGCAAACTTTCCTGAAGCTTCACATTGCCAACTGCAAAAACATAAACTGTCAAAACAATCGTAAATTGAACCAGAATTAATAATAGCGGGGTAATCGCCAGAATTTTTCCTGACGTTTCCAATATAGTATCAATGGTATTTGCGATTTTTTGCATGAAAATACTATATCTAGGCTTAGGCTTTTTCTGCTGCGGCACGTGCTTGCATGTAAGCTTGTTCTGCAATCTCGCCCCAGCGAATACCGTTTGAACGTGCTTCTGAAAAACTCTTGAAAATGCGACCGGTTAGCTCGTCATTTTGTGCAGTTTCTGCAAGAACCTCAGCAGATACCTTTGCAAGGCGTGTCAGAATTTCCTGTGAAAACTGTTTCAATTGTACATTATGCTCATTAACGAGGGTGTGAAGCGCCCGCGCATTATTCAATGTAAATTCAGAAAACATAATGTCATTTTCTGCGGCACTTGCTGATCTAATGATTTCCTGTTCACGCGGCGACATATCATCCCACAGGCCTTTGTTAAGGCCAAGCGACAGTGTGGTGCCCGGCTCATGAATGCCCGGATAATAATAATTATTCACAATTGTATGGAAACCGAAGGCCAAATCATTCCAGGGGCCTATCCATTCAGTTGCATCAATATTGCCTTGGCTGAGGGCCTGAAATATTTCGCCGCCTTGTTTCGTTACAGGTGCTGCACCGAGGCGCTGCATTACTTCGCCGCCGAGGCCGGGCATGCGAATACGAAGGCCTTGAAAGTCGTCAACTGTGTTCATATCACGTTGGAACCAGCCACCCATCTGAACGCCCGTGTTACCAGCCATAAAGGGTTTTACGTTAAAACCGCCAGCGAGTTCGTCCCATAGTTCCTGACCGCCACCAAAGCGAACCCATGCGTTCATTTCATTTGCTGTCATGCCCATTGGTACAGCGGCAAAGAAATTAAATCCTTGTGATTTGCCTTGCCAGTAATATTCTGCGGCATGATACATATCCGCTTTTCCTTGGCTGACGGCATCAAAACCACCGAGCGCACCAACAAGCTCACCAGCTGCATATACCTTAATGCTGATTTGCCCGTCAGAGAGCGTTTCAATTCTTTTTGCAAGGCGTTCAGCACCTGTGCCAAGACCGGGGAAGTTTTTGGGCCAGCTTGTCACCATTTTCAATGTGCGTTTTTTTGATAGAATTGCCGCACTGCCGCCAGTATTTTCCTGTGCGCTACTATCGCATGCGGCTGCTAATGCTGCCGTGCTTACGACTGCTGCCTTTTTTAAAAATGACCGCCGATTAGTTGGGGATGAATTTAATTTAGAATTTTTCGAAACACTTTTGCCTTGTGAAGCGGTTTTGTTGCTTTTGCTCACTGGCTTTTCCCTCACCATGCTATATATTTCACCATCGTATAATCAATAGACTATAAAACGGTAAAATCGATAATTACCTGATTAGAATAAATAGCGTTTATTGCGAGATTGTCGAGGAAATATTATGTCACAAGATCGTCAGTTTCGATGTCGTACCATCCATTCTGGCCCAGGCGCTCCAAAGGTTTAAATTTACGCTTGTAGCTCATTTTTTGACTGCCACTAACCCAGTATCCCAGATAGACGAAAGGTTGATTAGCAATTTTTGCCCGTTCTATATGATTGAGAATAATATAGGTGCCGAGGCTCCGGCTTGTTTCATGAATATCAAAAAAGCTGTAAACCATTGAAAGGCCATCTGTTAGCTCATCAGTTAAACCAACAGCCATCAATTTTTGATCCAGCACCCGGCGATATTCAACGATTGCCGTTGATACAGGGCTGGTTTCAACCATATCAGCATATTCTTCTATGGTCATTGAAGCCATGCTGCCTTCTTTGTGGCGCTCGTTAAGATAGTCGCTGAGCAGTTTAAATTGCTCTTCTGTAACTTTCGCTGGTTTTACTTCAGCTTTAATATCGCTGTTTTGTTTTAAAATTCTGCGTTGTGATTTACTGGAGTTATGTTCAAGTGCGCGGACCCGTACAGAAATACAGGCACTGCATGCTTCACATGCAGGGCGATAAACAACGGATTGACTGCGTCTGAAACCAACGCGGCCCAAGGCTTCATTTAAAGAGCTTGCGTCCGGGCCATTGAGTTCGGTGAAAACTTTGCGCTCAATTTGGCCATCGATGTAGGGGCACGGAGAGGGGGCCGTTACATAAAATTTGGGGAATTGAAGCCCTTGATCTGTCATGGTTGATGGTCTCCAAATACACTAGACACAATTAAAGTAAATTATAGTACCACGGTACAAATAATGTAAACGCAGCCCATATAATAAATATTAAAGGTGTACCAACTCTTAAGAAATCATTGAAACGATAATGACCAGGCGCCATGACCAGTAAATTTGTCTGATAACTCATAGGCGTTGCAAAGCTACAGTTGGCCCCAAAAATAACAGCGAGCAAAAATGGCATTGCATCTATATTAAGTTGGGCAGCGATCGAAACCGCTATCGGTGTAAAGAGAACGGCAGTTGCATTATTTGAGAGCACGTTGGTTAAAAGCGCGACCATCAGGAAAAAACCTGAAAGCAATGCCCAAATAGGGGCGCCAGACAGAACATCAACGACAACATGGGCTATCCACGATGCGCCGCCAGTGCCTTGCATGGCTGTTCCAAGAGCGAGAGACGCGCCAACAATAGTGAAAACGCGTCGATCGATCGCACGGCCCGCCTGCCGTACATTCAGGCAACGGGTCAATAGCATCATTGTTGCCCCGACAAGGGCCGCAACCGTAATTGGAAGGATACCAGTTGCTGCTGTACCAACAACACCGCAGAAAATTGCCTGAGCCCGTTTTGCGTAAGCCTGCATCTGCATATCAGACGCAGACGATTCCATTAGCAGCACATCACGGTTGTTTCTGAGTGCCAAAACATTTGCGCGGCTACCCATAACCAATAAAACATCCCCAGCTTCGATACGTAGTTGTGAGATAGAGGCCCGTATCATGCGGCTCCGTCGTTGTACCCCTAATACTGTGCATCCTGTATCAGCACGAAATCCGCTCTGCGCCAATGTACGGCTATCGAGGCGTGAAGCCGGTGCAACTACTGCCTCTGCAATAACACGGCGTTTGTTGGCAGCCTCGAAATCTTCCTCGCTTCCTTCTGCACTCGCAACCAGATCTGGGCTGGCATTAAGAAGTTCGGTCATAACATTACGGGTTGCAGCAACAAGGATAACATCACCTGCCTCTAGTGTGATATCATCATAAGGCGGAAGTAACCGTGTCTGGCCGCGTTCGATCATGCGTACAGTGACATCCTTAAGTCCCGGAAACATTCCAGATACCGCGTGTTCGCCAACCATGTCATCTGAAGGGCTTAGTTCAAGCTGGAATAAAAACTGTTTACCGCCGCTTCCTGCCAGTTTGCCTGCAAGGCCTTCACGGTCGATGAGCAGTTTTGGCGCTATGAATATTACATATATTAATCCAACCAGCGCGAGGAAGGCCCCCGGAATAGTGAAATCAAAAAATCCAAGGCTCGCGCCGCCAGCGTTTTCAAAGGCGCCAATTGCCAACAGGTTCGTGCTGGAGCCGATGATTGTCATATTGCCCCCAAGAATAGCAACAAAGCTGAGGGGCATCATAACAGTTGCGGTTTTTTTGCCCAATTTGTCAGCGAGTGTAGCAAGGATCGGAATGAACATCACAACAACTGGTGTATTGTTTAAAAAAGCCGAAACGATCATTACAATAATCAGGCATGCCACAACTGTTGCTTTTGGAAATCGCCCGCCAAAATCTACTAGGATAGAGGCAGGGCCGTTTAAAGCCCCTGTTTGCAATAAACCTTGACCAACGACGAGTAAGCTCAGAATTGTAATAAGGGCTGGGTCTGCAAAACCCATTAGTAAATCTTTTGTGCCGATTTTCGTTCCCATATCAGCGTCAGTGACAGGAAGAACATGGAAAATAAACAACAGGAGAGCAACTGTAGTGATTGAAGATAGCTCTAAAGGAATGCGGTCATTTGAATAGGCAATGATCGCCCCAACGACCACCGCGAAAGTAAGCCACATCTGTAATGTTGGTTCAATGAGTTCCATAAATCTCGTTTGTTGCCCGATAAATAATTATGCCTTATCGGGAAATTTAACGGCTTTATGGAAATGGGACAAGCTATTTATGCTTCAGTAGCAATGTCTTATGCGGTAAAGTTAAGGTGAACTTGTTATCTACGCCCTGAAATGCTGGGTGGAACAACAGGTGCTTCTCTAAGTACTAGAATGGTTACCCTACGGTTTTCAATACGGTTAGGGTCATCAGGATAAAGCGGGTCTGTTGATGCTTTTCCTGTTACTTCGAAGAAACGATCATCTGTAACGCCAGTTTCCGATAGCACCTTAAGAGCGGAGTTGCCACGGGCGGCACTTAAATCCCAATTTGAGTATCCATTTGCACCGCGAAATTGTCCGCCGTCAGTGTGCCCCTGGATTGTAATACGGTTTGGTAGAGTTTGGACAGTACCACCAACCTCTTTTATAAGCGTTTCAGCATAGCCATAAAGTTCAGCGGTGCCACTTTTGAACATGGCCCTGCGGTCTTTATCAATTAGCTGAATTTTCAACCCGTCTTCGGTTATCTCAAATAAAACCTGCTCTGATAGATCGGAAAGAGTAGGGGATGCCTGCATGGCAATGCGCATTTGATCTTGTAATTGTTCGAAAGCAAGATTTTCTGCTTCGTTGACGCGGTTGTTAATTACGTCTGATGCAAAATCGGGGTCACCGCCGCCTTCCTGGTCCGTACCAGAGTTATCACCAGTATCAGGCCCTCCGGGAGGTGGCCCAATTTGCTGAATGATAGCAACGGGTGTTGGATTGTTTCCATTAGCTTCTGAGCTAGGTGCATTAACCGAATCTGAACCCGTTCGCCCTTGTATTGCCGCAGTCGTAGGGGTGAAATAATCGGCAAGCCCTGCAAGCGTTTCAGGCGGTGCAACGTTTAATAGCCACAACAACATAAAGAACGCCATCATTGCTGTTACAAAGTCAGCGTAAGCAACTTTCCAGGCACCACCGTGGTGCCCGCCGCCTTCGACCTTTATAACCTTTTTAATAATCGGCTTTTCGTTACTATCGTCTGCCAATTGCTCTCTCCGCTTAATCTATGAGCGAACTATACTATGGTTAACGTTAACAAGAAGTTGCCAAGCCCAAGATTAATTGTCAGGCATCTTGCCTAATCTAAATAGTCAGCTAAAATCGTGATGAACAAGCCGATAAGGGCAAAGTTACTGAGTGCGAAAACGGCAAAGCGGTGCATGACCTTGTTGTAGGTGATATGAATAAGTGAATGCACGATACGTAATCCGACATATGTCCAAGCAAAAATGACACTGAGGCCACCGCCGAGGCCAGTTGCCATCGCACCAATACAAAGCGCATAGAATAATACTGGCGCCTCGAACTGATGGTTATAATTTTCAGCAGCAAATCGGGCAGGGGCAGGAAGTTTATGTATCCCCGCTTTGTCTTGCATCTGTTCATTGGATGGTTTTACTTTCGCCATCGCTGGCAAGCGGCGGCCATAGAGAACGAACATTAGCACTATACCGAGTAGTACCTGAGCCAAAACTGGCCCCATGAGGTCTACATTGTTAAGGCTCAATGTCATTATTATTCTCCTGTATTTGCCGGATTTAGTATTAAGGTATTTTCGACGTTTTCCGGTATGATTTTATCGGTTTTAATTTTTATGAACTTTGTATCCAACCAATATGGGAACATATCGCGGTAGTATGGCGAGAATGGGTTGCCAGACTGGCCCGTTGGTTGAACATATACCGAGTTTTCAAGGTTACTTAAGTCAAAGATACCGCGGTAGCTTGGGCCGTGGCCTGATGCGTGTAGATCGTCCAGGTTTGTGCTGTTTCCAGCCACGTTGATCGTGTTGTTGCTGCCGTTAACCGGTGCTTTTATTTCAAATACGGTGTTCAAACCGGGAACCTGAGAAAAAGGCCTGTGAGATTGAGTGAGAATATGAACGTCACCCCATTTCCATTGTTTCCAGTCTGCGCCGTGGTTGGCTCTCAGGTCTGCAATAGCATTTTCAAACGCCTTTTTTGCAAGTTCGCTGCATGTCTCAATAGTATCCCCTGATGTAACGTCATCACACCAGCTAAGGGCTAGGTTTTTATTGATAGGGTCGAGGGCATAATAGGCGGTGTCTTCCACCGGGTCAGTTAATGACCAATAGAGCGAACTTTTAAGCAACCTTGGCTTGATGCGCCGGAAACTCTCATACATGTCGCCAAATTCATCAGCGAGCAGTAGCGACTGATAATGATTTGTCCATGTATGGAAAATTAGTGGCTCAGCAAGCGCTATATCCATAGCGCCGTCCCAGTTGGCAAGGGCCTTTGCAATTTCGTCATCTTGATCGAGGAAAGCCAGCATCCACGGCTTTAAATCCCTTGCCATATCGGATACATAATCCCCTTGAAGCGCTTTGAAGCTGTCAACATCATGCGGTGCTTTTGCTGTAAGTTCAGCGCGGATACGATTGCCACGGTAAGGCAGCGCCCAATCACGGTTAATGAAATGGGGGTAATCATTGTCGACAATTTTCTCATTTGCTGTCGCAATGATACCGCTTTCGGGATTATTTCGTGTTGGTAATTCGTCATAAGGGATGAAGCCTTGCCAATCATATTTGGCTAGCCAGCCCGGGGATGGCAGGCGGCCATTAATTTCGTTATCAGGATTTCTAACAGGCACCAGAGCAGGGGCATAATAGCCGATATTACCGCCTGTATCTGCGTAAACCATATTTTGTTCTGGGCCGAAATAAAATTTGCCGGCAGCTCTGAATTCTTCAAAATTTTGGGCGCTGCCAAGTTTTAGAAGGCCTGTAACGCCGCTATCCTGATCGCCAAGCGCTGTCCATTGCATGGCAAGCACGTATTTATCGCCAAAGAGTTTGTTTGCGCGGGGTGCTATGTCCGAGATGACCGGGCCGTGCCGTGTTTCGCGAACCTTCAATGTTATGTTATCGCCGCCATTTACCTTGATGACTTCTGTTCTGACTTTAAAGTCAGCTGGGCCATTTGGCGTTAGATACTGATCATTATCTAATAGTTTTTCGACAAATACATCTTGGCTATCTGGTAGCACGTTTGTGAAACCCCATGCAATTTTATCGTTGCGGCCAAGCACAATAGAGGGTGAACCGGGGAAGGTTACACCAACCGTATTTTTACCGGTGGAGCTGTTATACAGCCTTGCCAGATACCAAATTGACGGTGTGGTGAGGCCAAGGTGCGGATCATTTGCGAGCAAAGGTTTGCCTGACTTGGTATGAGCACCCGAGATTACCCAGTTGTTTGATCCATATCCTTCTGGTTTCTCTGGTGGGAGCGCGGTGGCAACTTCCTTGATGTTAAGGCCGCTATATATTTCCTTGAGATCAGGAAAAGGGGCTTCCTCATCACCGTTATAGGGTGGATACAAAGACCGGACCTGATCCGGTGTGAATTTGGTAAATAGCTCTGCGCGAGCAAGTTCGTGGCGCATATTTCCTGACAGGTCGAGCCACATCATCTTTTGCCAGACCATCGTGTCAACAGGTGTCCATGGCTCTGGCGTAACACCCAGAATAATAAATTCTGGCGGCAATGCGCTTTTATTGGTGTTTATAAAGGCATTCACACCAGTAGCATATGCCTCAAGTATCGACTTTGATTCTGCATTCAAATTGTCAAAGGCAGACTGAGCACGACCAGTAAAACCAAGAGTTCTGAAATATCGGTCAAACCCTAAAACAGGCTCGCCGAGTATTTCTGCCAACCTGCCATGTCCGATCCTTCGGTTCGCTTCCATTTGCCATAAGCGATCCTGAGCATGAACAAAACCCGTCGCAAACGCGATGTCTATGTCACTTTCTCCAATGATATGGGGAATGCCGTTGCCGTCGCGTGCAACTGTTACCGGACTTTTGATACCATCCAGTGTTATTTCGCCGTTAAGCTGGGGCAGGCTCGATCTTAGCCAGCCATAGCCTATTAAAGCTCCGACGATAATAAACCCCAATAAAAACAATAAAAAGACTTTTAGACCCCGCATCCATAGCTCCCCTTCTGGACAAGTTGATCGTATCTGCTTATGTCACATAACAGAATGACTCGCATACCTTAAGCTAGACTGATTAGTCCATCAAAGAAAAAGTATGGGAGCCATGCAGATTTAACAGGGTAATATTGTTCGTGTAGATTTGGAGCCAAAAGATGTCTGAAATTAAAGTTGCGTTTTTGGGGTTAGGTGTAATGGGTTACCCGATGGCTGGTCACCTTGCAAAAGCTGGATATGATGTAACGGTTTATAACCGAACGACTGTAAAGGCAGAAAAATGGGTTGAAGAATATTCTGCATCACTGGATGAGAGCGATGTTGAACTTTACATGGCTCCAACGGTTGCGGGTGCGGTGGCAGACGCTGATTTTGTTTTCGCTTGTGTGGGGGCGGACAAGGATGTGGCTGAGATATGCACGGGCGAAAATGGTGCGTTTGCATCCATGAAATCCGGTGCAGTTTTCGTTGATCATACAACTGCTTCTGCTGAGTGTGCGCGCGATATGTATGCAGCCGCTAAGGAAGTTGGAATTGGTTTTATCGACGCGCCGGTATCTGGCGGTGAAGCGGGAGCAATCAATGGCGCTTTAACAGTGATGTGCGGCGGTGATAATGAGACATTCAAGCGTGCAGAGCCTGTGATAGCGGCTTTTTCAAAGTCCTGTAAATTACTCGGCGACGCGGGGGCAGGGCAACTTACAAAAATGGTTAATCAGGTGTGTATCGCAGGTGTCGTACAGGGGTTGTCTGAGGCACTTAATCTTGCGATTGAGGCAGGGCTTGATGCTGGCGCTGTTGTAGATGTGATTTCGAAAGGGGCGGCGCAGAGTTGGCAGATGGAAAACAGAGCAAGCACGATGATTAAGGGCGAGTTTGATTTTGGCTTTGCTGTTGATTGGATGCGCAAGGACCTGGGGATCGTGTTGAATGAAGCGAACAGCCTCGGTGTTTCCATGCCTTTAACGGCGCTTGTTGATCAGTTTTATGCCGATGTGCAGAAAATGGGCGGTAATAGGCAAGACACATCTAGTTTAATCCGGCGCTTCAGAGGGTAACGCTCTTGGTGTAATATGTAAAAATGTAATCATAACGATACGAACAAAATAGTTGATTAGTGTATCATTAAAAATTAACCAGATGTGTGTATTGGTGTGTTCATTATTTATACGGGAAATCCGTATTCAATTTAAAATTTGATAACGAATGAAATCTGGATTGAAAAATATGACTACTATCACCGATGCTAAATTGGCTGAAGCAAGCGAATTTGCTTCTCAAATTCAAGAAAATGCAATGAAGGTTAATGCGGCATCCAAAGGACGTGCACAGTTTTTGGAAGAAGTTGTCGGAGGCTCTCAAAATATTGCATCAAGTGTTGAAGAGATACAAACGCGTTCGCAGCTTAATAACGAGATGCTTGAGCAAACTGGTGAAGATCTCGGCCGTGTTACGTCTGAAATGAATGTAATTCTGCAGGCGTTAGAACAGAATATGGCGCTTGCTGCTAAAATGACTGAGATGCTGGATAAATTTGAAAGTCAGTTTCGCCGGGTGGAAGAGATTTCGGGTGAAATTACAACGATTTCCAAGCAGACAAATATGTTGGCATTGAACGCTATGATTGAAGCCAAGCGGGCAGGGCAATACGGAGCTGGGTTTACTGTGGTTGCTCAGGAAGTAAAAGAGCTCGCGGCTAATACACAGAGCAGTGCAAACGAAATTGATAGCATGATGTCGATTTTGTTTGGCGAACTGGGCCCTATTATGGATGATTGTAAACGGTTAAATACAGATATGTCGTCGTGTGCGCAGTCTGGTCAGCAGAATATGGATCAGATCAATGTGGTGGGGTCAGCGGTTTCAACAGCGATTGAGCGGTCGCGGGAAACAGGTGAGCAGGCAGCCCGGCAAGTTAGCTCATTCGCAACAGTCGTTGAACAATTAAGTGAATTGAAAGTTGAAACTGAATCAGCGATAGTTGGATCTGCAAAAAATGCCGAGATGGCTGGCACAATTGTTCAGATGCTGAACAAGTAAACACAACGAAAGTTAAAATGTGAGCGATATTAATGAAGATGTTACATTTTGGCAGGCTGCACGTGACAAGGCAACATTAAGGCGTGCTGTAAAGGTATCCTTAATTGTTGGCACGTTGTTATGCCTGATCAATCAATGGGAAGCAATTATCGCTGGATTTGTTGGTGTGAACTGGGTTAAATATTTTTTGACATATCTTGTTCCATTCAGTGTTTCCACCTATTCAACTGCTGCCAGCCGTGTAGATCTAGTTAAACGAAAGATTGAATGCGAGCTTGAGCAAGGATAACCTTGGATGGGAAATCTGGAAAAGGCTCAATCTGATATACTACATTCTTAGGCACCGAACCATATAGGTTCAGGCCATTTTTAAATGAGATATAAAGGCAAGTGATTATGAAAAAGAATAGAAGCTTAATGATTGTTGCGTCATCGGCTGTTGCTTTATCTTCGATATTGAGCTTTTCCAGTGTTTATGCTGATCCCTATGTTAATCTGGAACCTGCCCGAACCTCAGAAACGCAGGTATTTGCGATGGGGGGATTTGATCCGGTTAGTTATTTCAAACCAGGCTTACCCCAAGCTGGTAAAAAAGAAATTAAGCATATTTACCAAGGGCGAATTTACCTGTTTTCTTCGCAAGCTAATAAAGAAGCGTTTGTTGAAACGCCTGTTTTATATACCCCGCAGTATGCAGGCCACTGTGCGCATTCGTTTACGCAACCAGTTGAAAAATTGGGTAACCCTAAGATTTACACGGTTAGTAACGAAGGAAAACTGTTCTTGTTCTCAGATGAGGAAGCAAAGAGTAAATGGTTGCAAGACCCGGTTGCCGCAAAGGTAAAAGCTGATAAGCGCTGGAAACTGCGGGCTGAAAGTTTGACCAAAGTAGGCACTAAATTTTAAAGGTATGATGTTTCTGGTTGACACTAACCATTATACCCTATAACTACGCCGCACAAATATGAATGGTCAGAGCAATGGTGCTCTGTCCGCACAGGCTAATAACAAGTGTTGGATTAACCCTCACATCGCCTGTGGTGCTATAACTTAAGGAGCAATTCGCATGACTAAGCGTATTCAAGCGAAGTACAAAATCGATCGCCGCATGGGCGAAAACATCTGGGGCCGTGCTAAGTCACCAGTTAACTCACGTGATTATGGACCAGGTCAACACGGTCAGCGCCGCAAAGGCAAGCTTTCTGACTTTGGTATCCAGCTTCGCGCTAAGCAAAAACTTAAAGGTTACTACGGTAGCATCAGCGAGAAACAATTCCGCCGCTACTATGATGATGCTGCAAGCCGTAAAGGCGATACAGGTGAGAACCTAGTTGGTATTCTTGAAACGCGCCTTGATGCGATTGTATACCGTGCGAAGTTTGTACCAACAGTATTTGCTGCACGTCAGTTTGTGAACCACGGCCATGTGCTTGTAAACGGTCGTCGTTGTAACATTCCTTCTGCGCGCATTAAGCCAGGTGATACTGTTGAGATCCGTGAAAAATCACGTGGTATCCCAATGGTTATCGAAGCAGGCCAAAGCCCAGAGCGCGAAGTTCCAGAGTATGTAACAGTAGACGGCGCGAAAGCAACATTTGTTCGCGTACCAACACTGGATGAAGTTCCATACCCAGTGATTATGGAACCAAACCTCGTGGTCGAGTTCTACTCGCGCTAATAACGAGTATACAGACATTTTAAAAGGCCGCTTCCTTGTGAAGCGGCCTTTTGTCGTTTAAAGATAATTTCAATATCCAGTTTGTGTTGAGCGTAGCGAAATTTTATGACCGTTTATGTTGATGATGCGATGATCCCATTTCGTGGTATGCTTATGAACCATATGCTTGCTGATACGCTTGATGAGCTCCTGCATATGGCGACTTTGCTTCAGACAGATCATAAATGGTTGCAATATAAAGGCACCCACAAAGAGCATTTTGATATATGCGCTCGCCGCCGTCTGTTGGCGTTTGAATTTGGGGCCGTTGCCATTTCATATAAGCAAGCTGGCCGGATGGTATATGAACGGCGAAAAGCTATGACACCGCAGATATTTAGGCCTATTTATCCAGCAGGTGCAAAAGTTTAATCGGTATAATTGCTATGTCACCACGCCCTGTACTATCCTGATCGTTTGTTTGCCGTATTGTAAAATATAATTGGTTACCATTCGGGGACCAAACAGGATGTGTCGCCCTTAATCTTGGTTTTGTCAGGCGTGTCGTTTCACCTGTCGTAAGGGTGTGAATATACAGTGCAGGTTCGCCGCTGCGATTGGATGAAAAAGCAAGCTTGCTGCCATCAAGTGATATGCTCGGGGCAAAATCATTGCCATTGCTTTCTATGATTTTATTAATCTGTTTCGTCTTAAGGTCTATATGGAAGATATCATCATTCTCGCCTTCACTTGCAAAGCGAGAAAAGAAATATAGTCCCGTGTTCTTGGTATCAAAACGGGGCCACATATCACGGTAAGGCGTTGATACAACGATGTCCGTACCGCCGTCCTGCAAATTGGCGACAATAATATCGAAATTTGGCCGAGGTTCTGCAAGGAAGTCGGCGGGCATTAAAACTGAAAAGGCAACTTTGGTATTATCGCTCGATAGGTCAGGGAATAGCTGATCGCCTTCCGGAACGTTATCTGTAAATAACGGCGGTGAGACACTTCCGTTTTCGCTATTGATAACCGCGAGTTTATAAGAGCCATCATCCTGTTTTACAGAGGCCAAAAGCCTTTGGTTATCATTATACCAAACAGGCGGTGAATTAACAGCAATGCTACTGTTGGGCACGCGCTGCTGCACCCGCTTCAAGTTATAGATCACGAGTTTAAGGTTACGGTCACTATCACCGCTGCGCAGAAAGGCAAGTTTCGACCCGTCTGGTGACAGGGCTGGGGTTCGCTCCTCAAGCGGACTGTCGATAAGCAAGGTGTGGTCTTGCAGGCCTTGAAAGGCAGCAACCATAAAAAATGCAAAAATAATCATTAACTTTTTCATTGAACCAGCCTATCAAAGCTACTTAAATTTCACCATTGGCTGATAGTTTAGGGGCTTATGACAAAGTTTGAAAATAATAAGGCTGTTATCCGTCCGTTAAAGGATGCTGATACTGATGCGCTTATTACGCTCGTTGGTGGCTGTTACAGCGAGTATGACGGTGTGTTCCTTGATCTCGGTGATCTGGATAGCGATCTGAAATCCTATGCGGGCTATATTGCTGATAAGGGCGGAGAGGCCTTTGGGCTTACTGTGGGTGATAAGCTTATCGGTTGTGTTGCCTATGCACCGTTGGGGGAAGGGAGCTATGAACTTAAGCGTATGTATCTGCATAAAGATCACCGCGGCGGCGATAATGCGCTTACTTTACTTGGGCAGGTAATTGATATTATGCAGAGTAAAAAGGCGCGTGAATTGCACGCATGGTCTGATGACCGTTTTACCCGCGCCCACAGATTTTATGTGCGTGAAGGTTTTGAATTGATCGAGGGTGATACAAGATTTTTATATGACATTTCAAATAGTACCGAAATACATTTTATAAAATACTTTAAGTGATTACGCTCTGTTAAGAGTCGTTCGCACATTTGCTTACTTGTCAGTATTGCTTCATCAGAGTAGAAACTAAATGTCGTTGGTAAGTGTATGGTAATTTCCATTAAGGAATACACTTTGAATGCAACAATTGTTTATCAAACCCTAGGGGAGCCTTTTCAATAAGGCTGAGAGTTTCAGCAAGAATAATCACTATGCTTGAAAGACCCTTGAACCTGATCTGGCTAACACCAGCGTAGGAAACGGAGAAATAAAATGCCTGATACTATCAATAATGATTTTAGCGTAACCACTGGCGAACTGCCGGGCTCGAAAAAGATTTACGTAACATCGGAAAATGACCCGAGCGTTTCGGTTGCGATGCGTGAAATTCATCTGCATCCGACTGCGAACGAAGAGCCTGTGCGTGTCTATGATACATCTGGCCCGTATTCTGACCCAAAGGCAGATATCGATATTTATAAAGGGCTTCAGCAGCGCCGCCGTGACTGGATTATCGCCCGCGGTGACGTAGAGGAATATGATGGCCGTGATATCAAGCCGGAAGACAACGGCAACGTAGAAGAGAAATATCTGGCGCCAGAGTTTCCAGTGAAAATCCGCCCACTGCGTGCAAAACCGGGCAAGAATGTATCCCAAATGCATTATGCCAAACAGGGTATTGTAACGCCGGAAATGGAATATATTGCGGTGCGGGAAAACCTTGGCCGCAAGGAACTTAAAGAGAAGCTGGAGCGTGACGGTGCGCCCCTTGGTGCAGAAATCCCTGATTTCATCACTGGCGAATTTGTGCGCAAGGAAATTGCCGAAGGCCGCGCGATCATCCCTGCGAACATCAACCACCCCGAAACCGAACCGATGATTATCGGGCGTAATTTCCTTGTGAAAATTAACGCCAATATCGGGAACTCTGCGGTGACATCATCAATCGCGGAAGAGGTTGATAAAATGGTGTGGGCGACGCGCTGGGGCGCGGATAATGTGATGGACTTGTCCACAGGCCGTAATATTCACAATACGCGCGAATGGATCATCCGTAACTCGCCGGTTCCAATCGGCACTGTGCCAATTTACCAGGCACTTGAAAAGGTAGACGGCGTTGCCGAAGACCTCACATGGGAAATTTACCGCGATACGCTGATCGAGCAGTGCGAGCAGGGCGTTGACTATTTCACGATCCACGCCGGTGTGCGCCTTGCATACATTCACCTGACGGCAAAGCGCGTTACGGGCATTGTGTCACGCGGCGGCTCGATCATGGCGAAATGGTGCCTTGCGCACCATAAGGAAAGCTTCCTCTATACGCATTTTGAAGAGATTTGCGAGATCATGAAGGCCTATGATGTTTCCTTCTCTTTGGGTGATGGCTTGCGTCCGGGCAGTATCGCGGATGCGAATGATGAGGCACAGTTTGCGGAGCTGCGCACCCTTGGTGAGCTAACAAAAATTGCATGGAAACATGATGTGCAGGTAATGATCGAGGGGCCGGGCCACGTACCGATGCACAAGATCAAACAAAACATGGATGAGCAGCTAAAGCATTGCCATGAGGCACCTTTCTATACGCTTGGGCCGCTTACAACCGATATCGCACCGGGCTATGACCATATCACATCGGGGATTGGTGCAGCGATGATCGGCTGGTTTGGGACCGCGATGTTGTGTTACGTAACGCCAAAGGAACACCTCGGCCTGCCGGACCGTGATGATGTGAAGGTGGGGGTGATCACCTATAAGTTGGCAGCGCACGCGGCGGACCTTGCGAAGGGGCATCCAACGGCGCAAATCCGTGATGACGCGCTCTCTCGTGCGCGCTTTGAGTTCCGCTGGGAAGATCAGTTTAATCTGTCCCTTGATCCTGAAACAGCGCGTGATTTCCACGACCAAACGCTGCCGAAGGAAGCGCACAAAGTAGCGCATTTCTGCTCTATGTGCGGGCCAAAATTCTGCTCAATGGCGATTACGCAGGAAGTGCGCGATTACGCTGATAACCTATCGGATAACGAGAAAGCAGACCTTGAGCGCTTGTCGGCGGAAGAAGGTATGAAACTGATGTCCGACGAGTTCAAAAAACACGGCGGCGAAGTCTACCTGCCAGCGGATGAAGTATCACCTGTTGAATAAAAAATCGATTACAAATCGACATTTTGAAAGAGCGCTTTTAGCGCTCTTTTTTGTTGCCTATATATCTAATATATACAAACATAAGGAGTATTTACTCGTATTTTAGGATTATTTATGATTAACTCTCTAAATAAATTTGACCTCTATCGTTACCAATTATTACCTCAAAATCGATACTTGCAGACTAATTTACTTACGAATGTTCAAAGTATTGATGAATTAATAGAGCGAAAGAACGAATTCTTTGACTTAGCTTTAGAAAATGCCAATGATTTCTCTGATAGTACTCATCAAACTGTTACCAAGATACTATACTCTGAAGACAATTTTCACCTTTACCGCATTGCTAATAATAAATCCGTGAGGATAGAAACTCAAGATTTTACAGATAAAATAGTAGACAATTGGCCTTCTATATTAGTGGCGATATGGAATCAGCCTGACAAACAACTAATTGCTGTGCAAAAGAGAACCAAAGCGTTCTCTTCACCGCGAGTTATAGTTGGAATGATTTTTAATAAGTTACGATATGAATTGAGTAATTATCATTTATCCGCACTCTATGAACCGTTATTTGAAAAGACGATTTTTTGGGATTTATTAAAAAAATACCAAGGTTCAATTAAATCAGTTGAGTTTGATTTTGTAACCCCAAATATGGCCAATATTTCCAAGGTTTTGTCCAAAGATCTTAGAAATTTTTCTAAATCGTTGAATGGAGTTAGAAGTAATCTTGGTATATATGCCGACGATAGTGCTACATTAAGACTTTCTAAAAATGATGAAACTTTAGCTGGCTTAGTAGACTATAGCAGTCAAGGTGGAGGTAATATTACGGTTAAGGTAGGAAAATTGAGGCAGAAAATTCAAACAGCAAAAACTGTAAAAGAAATTACTATTTCAGATATGGAAGCTACAGGATCAGTTGATAAGGTAGTTACTGCAATCAAGGACTTAATGAGGTGAGTACGTTGTCTAACGTCATCAAAAATTCTTTTATGTCTATTGGGCTTGGTTTTATTGGGGTCTTACTCGATAAGTCTCTTGCAGCAGGGTTTTTGACAAAATTTTTTGAAGAAAATCTAATTACTATCCTTGTCGCTCTTCTTGCTATTAATGCCACTACAATGGGAATTGTTTTAACGAAAATTCGAGAGCTTACTGATAAGATAAATAAACCTAGTGCGTTTGCAGAAACAAAGGCAGAGATGCTAATCACTGTCAAAGAGCAAGTCGGTTTAATAATTATTGGGGTAGTTTTGTTAATTTGTAATTCTTCTTTGGTAGTCAGTGGTAATGCTCAGCTGGCGTTGGTTGTTGAAACTCTTATTGCTGGCGTTTTCGCATATGGCTTAATAATTTTATATGATACTGCGACAAGTGTATTAATTATAATCGATTTTGATGCTCAGTAGTAGTGAACGAATTACCCACATTAGATTTCCTTTGAGCTGTTCATAAAACTTGCCCAAAATTTCAATGATTCATCATCACTAGTCTAATGTTCGAGAAAGGGAATTATGCGCTGGATAGTGGTTATGTTATAGCTTGCTTTCGCTGCAAAATAAACCATTCCACAATCAGTAGGTTCGGAACCCAGCTAATCCATGCGAGGGCAGGGTGAAATTCTGAAAATGGTATGCCCGCAGCGAAGCTTAGGCCGAGATATACCCTTAGTGTTACGCCGGATAGTGTGAGGGCGTAGCTTCTGATCATCCAGCGTTTGTACGTGTTTACGTTTCTGGCGCGGATACTGGTGAAGGCAATGGTGCCCGAATAGAACCAGATGACCGCCATTATCGCAAAACCAACCTTGGCAACAAGCCCGCTGGTGGCCGTGAGCGCGAGCGCAAAGCCCACAATTGCACTTAATAGCACCGGGGCCACATACACACGGCCAAACCAGCGATGAAGGTTTGTATAGTTGACACATAGTTTGGTAACGAACTGAAACGGGCCGACCGGCACCGCGATGCCACAAAAGGCCATATGGACATATCCGGCCAGTGGGGAGGTGTTGAAAATCTTGCCAACAAATGTTGGCTGCCGAATACTGTGCTTGAAATTCTTGGTAGCATCCCAACATACGTGTTTCAGATATGATGAGAGGATATATGGAACGCACACGTACCGACGGGCATGGCTATCATCTTGCGCAGTTGAATATCGCTGAAATGCGGTTCGCCGCCGATAGCGATGGCATGGCCGAATTTATGAATGCGCTCGATGCGATTAACCTGCTTGCGGAAACATCACCAGGGTTTGTCTGGCGTTTGAAGGAAGAAAGCGGAAACGCCACCCAGATAAAGATGTTTAACGATAATACAATCGTTAATATGAGCGTGTGGGAAGACAAGGATAGCCTGTTTAACTATGTCTATAAATCCGGCCATACGCATTATATCGGGCGGCGTAAGGAATGGTTTGAAATGCCCACAGAGGCACATATGGTGCTGTGGTGGGTGCCTGTTGGTCACATACCAACCGTTGAGGAGGCTGAGGCACGCCTGATCGACTTGCGGGAAAATGGGCCAAACGAACGTGCTTTTACCTTCAAAAAGTATTTCTCTGCGTCAGCATCATCCTAGTGTTATCCTAGTTTCATCCCTGCTTCATTCCGTTGTGCATGATGCTTTGTGATGCGTTTAAAGTGCTAGTGTGCGAAGTGCGGGGTGGTTAGGCGAGTGTTTTAAGCTCTGCTTACAAATTCTGTAGTTCCGCTTCTAAATTCTGCCGCGCCTGCGTTTCATAACGGTCATAAAAATACTCAGTATGAAAAATACGCGCCATATCGAGGGTGGTGCGGATAAAATCGCCACGGCCTTTCGCGAATAACTCGTCAGGCACGAAGGCAAACTCCTTCCGTACATTGGCGGTGTATCTTGCGTAGATATCAGGGGGGGTGCCCAAAATTGCCATGTCCGCATCGAGGAAGCTATCACTCTCAATATCACCGAGCGCCTTATGGTCCTTGGTGGCGATGATACGGGTATATATAGTGTCGATGATAGGCGCGTTTATACCAACTCTGTTCAATGCCTCCTGCGCCCAATCTGCGCTTTTTTCCTCATTATTATGCATGCCGGGTGTGTAAATTGCATCATGGAACCATGCGGCGAGATAGTTGGCCTTGGTTAATTGATTGGCAGCTTTCAGGTCATGCAATATGGCCGAAATATGCGGAATACCGTGATAATGTCGGGTGGTTTTATCATAAGCTGTAAACAGCGTATTGAACAGGTTGATAGCCAACAAGCCCTTGCCCATATGTGTTTCCCATTCAACGTGCATTATTGATCGCTGGTTCATCAGCGTTCCCCACTTTTCGTTATCACCATATAGTTTTCCATCTCATTATATAGTGTTTGCATATGAAGTGGTGAAATTTTATGGTGGCTGAAATGAAGCGAAAATTAATCAGGATTGGGTTGTAAATGACGTTCAGGTTTTTCGGGATTCTTGTGATAGGATTTGGGGTGCTATTACTTGGTGATTTTAGCGCATCGGCACAAGATAAAGCTATTGTTGATAATTTTCTGAAGTGTGGTGAAATTCAAAATGATGCAGCGCGGTTACGTTGCCTTGATGGGCTGTTGAAAAGCGTAAATCAGGAACGTAATCAATATGCTGAAAAAGTGAAAGCTAAGAAAAAAGCTGACTTTGGTAAGGCGAAAGAAAAAGACCCTGACCCGATCACTGATATTAAAGCCAAAATTGAGCGATTCACACAAAACAAAACATCTAAAAACTATACATTTTATCTGGATAATGGCCAGGTGTGGCGTACTAAATCATCGGGTAAAAGGATACGGCTGCTATCCAGACCAAGTTCAGTTGTTATCAAGCGTGCAGTTTTCGGTAGTTTCTCGATGGTCATATATAATGATAAAGGCCGCGACAGTTCAGCCGTAAAAGTAAGCAGGGTACGCTAGGTGGATAGCATGGCGCTTCATCGAAAGTTATATGCCCTTCGATGAAGTGACGGGCGGTTTTTTCTTCGTTATGGTGTTGATCTTATTACAAGATTATTCAGGCGGGTGTTGTCTGTAACGGAGTGTTTTTGATGGTTTTTGTTTCTTTTTATGATGCGCATTGCCTTGTTAAATCAGTTGTTTCCCGAACGGCATTTGTTGGAACAGTGTTCGTTTTAAGTTCCTTTAGTGTACAGAGCAGTGCTGATGATAGTTTGGAAACGGAGCTTCGTGCTTGTGGTGCTATTCGCGATAATACTGTGCGTCTCACGTGTGTGGATGCCCTTATCAGTAAATTATCAGGCAATGAACCGGGGCAGCAAATCACAGATACTTATGCCTCAAATAGTGTACGGAATAATGAAACAAAAATTGATAAGAAAATAGCTGACTTTGGCCGCGCTAAGTCAGATTTAAAGCGTGAAAAGGTGGAGAAAAAATCCATACCTCAACAAGCCGCAGATTTTGGTGCATCACCAAAAGTAGACAAAAACGGCGAACTTGAAGAAATTACGGCCAGTATTTCACGCTATAGCCGCAACTCACGAACAGGGTATTATACGTTTTATCTGGATAATGGACAGGTTTGGCGCAACACTGAAGCGCGAGGCTTTTCCATCCCTACTAAGCCCACCAGTGTGATTATTTCGCGTGGTGCTTTTGGCAGTTTCAGTCTGATTGCTATCAATAAAAAGGGCCGCAAAGGCAAATCGGGCAGGGTAAAACGCCTGAAATAAATATTACCGCTTTGTTGTCTTCTTCACTTGTGGTGGGTTTTAAAACTCGGGGGGATGCTTGATATTACACCGAGATTATGTCACAGGGTGTGGGCGGTAACGGGAAAACCTATTCGTATAATTGCCCTGTTCACTGGTCGCTTGTTAATGAAAGTGAAAATATAAATGGGTGGTATGCAGATGGCCCTCTTGCGGTTTCACTTTTTGAAGAAACTATTCGCAGGAAAATAAGTCGTGTTTGCTTTTATATTGTTAGTGCGCACAAGCTTTCTAAAGGGCCATCTTAAAAGAGAAGCTTTGACCTCTCTTTTAAGATAATAGTCTTTATTGAAGTTCCTCTTCAACGAAGTCGAGGCGGTCTTGACCGAAATACATTTCTTCACCGATAAACATGGTGGGAGCTCCGAAAATACCTCGTTTAACCGCAGCTTCGGTTGCTTCAATTAATTCTGATTTAACGTCGGCATCATTGGCAGCACTTAGAAGTTCATCTGCGTTTATGCCAGCGGCAATCAGTGTATCTTTAACAATTGCTATATCGCCCATATTTTTTTGATCAATCCACATGGCATTGAAAACTGCTTCCAGATATTCGGTAGACTTTTGCATTTTACTGGCAGCGATGTAGCCGCGCATTAAATATAGGGTATTGATTGGAAAATTGGGATTATGATTAAAGTCAACACCATAACGTTTTGCAAAGCGGGGCAGGTCAAAACGCCCCATATATTGGCCCTTTAATGGAATCATAATGGGGGACATATTGCCCGTTTCTTTAAAAACGCCACCTAATAATATGGGTTTAAACTTAATTTTTGCGCCATATTGCCCCTGAAGTTGAATAAGGCGCTTATAGGCCAGAAAGGCAGTTGGGCTACCGAAGTCAAAATAAAATTCTATGGTTTTTGTCATTAGTATCGATATTCCTGTTATTGAAGTTTACCATTTTTCCGCCCAGGGGCGTATATCGAGTTCGAATGTCCAGGCATTTCTGGGTTGCTGATGAAGCATGATATAATTTTCGGCAAGGTCATCAGGGTTCACCACGCCGTCGTTTGCTTTACGCTCATCATAATCAGGTATATTTTCCTTAATCCATTGGGTATCGACAGCGGCGTCAATTATCACATGCGCAACATGAATATTTTCTGGTCCCATTTCTCGTGCGAGAGACTGTGCAAGTGCTCTGAGGCCATGTTTGGCGCTGGCAAAGGCACCAAAACCAGCGGAGCCTCTTATGCTTGCTGTGGCACCTGTGAAAATGATCGTGCCACGTTTCCTTTTTGTCATATAATGAGCAGCCTCACGACCAGTCAGAAAACCTGAAAAACAAGCCATTTCCCATATTTTAAAGAATTTACGGCTATCAGTGTTTAGAATTGTCATTGGCACATTGGCACCGATATTAAAGATGGTGATCTCTATTTCGCCAATTTCATTTTCAATATGATGAAATAGTTGTTTTACTTCCTCTTCTTTGCGAGCGTCGCACGAGAAAGCGTGCGCTTCCAACCCCGCAGATGAGAGTTCTGTAATAAGAGGGGCTAGTTTGTGGCCGTTTCGTCTTGCAGCACATACTGTAAAGCCACGGTTGGCAAATTTCTTTACAATTGCGCTTCCGATTGCATCCCCCGCGCCGATGATAAGAGCAACTTTTTTCACATCCTCTCCTGTCGTTGGCAAACTATTGATATTTATATTGGTTATGAGATGTAATAGAAGTCAAATTTGCTATCGCATAGGAGCTATGCAGCAATGAATGTCTTACACGCGTTGATCACGTAAAGTTTTAAGGACGAACAAATTTGCAGAGCTATTATTCAAGCCGTTTTAAAATGAACTGCCCAGAAGGGCCATTGATTGTGAGGATGGCATGAAAACATTCATTAAATCAGTTATCGGTTCCACATTTTTTGTAGTGACTTTGTTATCTGGTGTATCGTCGATATCTGCGGATGACCATATTCCGGCAAGTTTGGAAACTCAGGAAAAAATCAAGGTTTTGATCGCAAACCCTGACCGCCCAGAACGCCACACAAGCCGTGACAAGTATCGTCATCCATTGAAAACTTTGACTTTTATGGGAATTGAACCAGGCTCGAAAGTTGCTGAAATTTTTCCGGGCGGCCAAGGCGGGTGGTATCGCCGGATAATCGAACCATTTATTAATGAAAGCGGCGGCGCATATTTTCCGGTGTCAGAACGCAGTGACTGGCCAGCTGAAACTGTCGAAGACTTACCTTACGGTGATCTGGATATGGTTTTTGTTTTCCGTGCTCATGGTTTTCTGATTTATGATGAGCCAGCACAGGATCATGTGGATGATATATTTAAAATGCTTAAACCCGGTGGTTATATGGGGATTGTTGACCATGCCGAACGTGAAGGGATAGAGCAGGACCCTGTATCCAAGAATGGATATGTGCAGGAGAGCTTTTTTAAGGCAATGGCTGAAAAAGCGGGTTTTAAGTTGGTAAAAACGTCTGATATTAATCGTAATCCAAAAGACACCAAACAGCACCCAAAAGGCGTTTATTCACTGCCTCCAACACTTGCTGGTTGGTTCGGTAATGATAAATACCGTGCAATTGGAGAAAGCGATCGATTTACGCATATTTATCAAAAGCCTGAGTAATTTGGCAAATCGTTAAAAGGGCGCTTTCTAAGCGCCTTTTTTATGGAATGATACGACGTGATAAATAGGAAGACGTCAGAGTATCTTTACCAACTTTTAACTCAGGGCCTTTTCCGGTAAAGTTAAAGCCTCGTTTTTGATAGAATGTCTGCGCTCGATAATTACGGTTTGATACGCAAAGCCAAACGGTATCTGATCCCTGTTTTGTGATTTCCTCTATCGCATGATGATATAGTTTTGCCCCAAGCCCGCTTTTATAATTTTGTTCCCCGATATATAATCGTTTTAATTCTGATGCGGTATTTTGAGGGCCTTTGCTATCAGGTAGCGCATGGTGTTTGACAATATAGTAACCTTCTAATTCTTTTTGCAGGTTAAAAGCGCCAAAACACACTGTGTTGGTATCAATTATATCAATAAGCGCTGCCTCATATGTATAGGCCTTAGTGCAATAGGCCATCATATTATCCATTGTATGAATACTGCGATATGCTTCGATAAACGCTTGCGTTTGAAAGTTAGCCAATTTCGCAGCGTCTACCGGCTTTATCGGCAAGATTTCAAGCATTATATACCGCTTAAGGGCAGGGCGTTGGATATCGTGTCTCAATGGCTTCGATATCTTTTAATATGTCTTTTGATAAAGTCATATCGGCTGTTTCTAATGCTGTCTTTAGCTGTACAAGATTAGTCGCCCCAATGATGTTAGATGTTAAAAACGGCTGCATATTTACGAAGCTAATAGCCATTTGCGCAGGGTCCATGCCATGCTTTTTTGCGAGTTCACAATAAGCAATGGTTGCCAGTTTACCTTGCTCGTTGAAATAACGAGGATATTGATCGGGGAAGAGTGTTATACGAGCACCTGCTGGTTTAGCGCCGTCCAGATATTTCCCTGTTAAGGCACCTGATGCTAACGGTGAATAGGCAAGTAGGCCGCAATCGGCCTTGATTGATATTTCAGCCATTCCAATTTCGTATGATCGGTTCAAAAGACTATAAGGGTTTTGAACGGAAGCAATTCTTGGAACACCGAGCCTGTCTGCAAGCGAAATAGATTCCATCATACCCCACGGGGTTTCGTTCGACAGGCCAATCGCTCGCACCTTACCGGCTTTTACAAGTTCGTCCATCGCAGATAAAGTTTCTTCAAGCGGAACAGAAGCATCGGTGCCTGGGTGCTTGTAGCGAAGGAAACCAAAAAAGTTTGTGCGCCTTGCAGGCCAATGGATTTGATAGAGGTCGATATAATCGGTTTGTAAGCGTTTCAGACTAGCGTCACATGCCTCGATCACTGATTGACGATCAAGTTTTGGGCCTTTTGCCTCATCTTCATATAAATGCGGGCGAATATGGCTCATTTCCGGGTTAGGTCCGGCAATTTTAGTCGCGAGAATGATATCTTTACGTTTGCCGGTTTTTTGAAACCACGTTCCGATAATTTCCTCGGTCCGCCCGTAGGTTTCTGCTTTTACTGGTATGGAATACATTTCTGCCGTATCGAAGAAATTAACGCCGTAATCAACGGCCATATCCATTTGATTATGGCCTTCTTCTTCGGTGTTTTGCTGGCCGTAAGTCATTGTGCCGAGGCAAATTTTACTTACCTGCATGTCTGTGCGGCCAAGGCGTCTGTATTCCATACTGTAATCCTTGTCTTATTTACAAAGCTTAGGCTGCTTTGATGCCTTTGTCAGTCATCATTTGTTGCAATTCACCGTTTTCAAACATTTCACGAATGATGTCACAGCCACCAACAAATTCACCTTTAACATAGAGTTGTGGGATTGTTGGCCAATCGGAGAATTCTTTGATGCCATCACGAAGTTCCGGGTCTTCAAGAACATTATAGCTCTCAAAAGGAACGGCCATATGCTGTAGGACTTGCCCTACAACAGAAGAAAACCCGCACTGGGGAAAGATTGGCGTGCCTTTCATGAAAAGAACGATGTCGTCTTTGTTTACATAGTCTTTAATGCGGTCAAATACTGGATTGTCACTCATTGGATTGTCCTTATAAATAATTTTCTAAGACGTATGCTTTTTCCTACGGTTTTCAAGCAAGAAAAAGATCATTTAGGGAAAAGATTTTATGTCGCTATTGAGCCATATTAAGGCAATATATTGGTTTAACTGTGCTTTTATTCTGGTGTACTGGTTTGTAATGCAAGCGCATGTAGTTCACCGCCCATACGGCCCTTTAAGCTTTTGTAGACCATTTGATGTTGTTGTACCCGTGATTTGCCTTTGAAACCCTCATAAACAACGTGTGCGGCATAATGATCGCCGTCGCCTCGCAGATCTTCGATCGTTACTTTGGCTCCCGGTAGATCTTCTTCAATAAACTTTACTATATCTTCTGCGAGCATGGCCACAGCAATTCCCCTTGATCGGTTGTAGGTCTCGGATTAATGATTTGGATAATATTTACCCCGTCTTTAGTTTGGTTTCATCAAATAATTTTAAAAAGTGCTGTTTTGTTTGTTTGCAGAGTGGGAAGGGGCATGTGATACTATGCAAAATATAACCAAGAATAAGCTTTCCGACCATGACGGACCTACGCTGTAAAATCATAACAACACATTATCTGCCGTTAATTGGTGGTGCACAAACGGTGTATGATGCGATCGCCAGAAACAGTGGTGGCTGTGTATCGGTGTTGACAGCGTCTCGTGATTATTTGAAAGGTAGTTTAGTAGAAGGCACAAGGGGTTTTGATAATCGTTGCCCGTATTCAGTTGAACGGTTGCCGGCTCTTCGAACGGATATGCCCCTTGCAGCAAATATTAGTATATTTCACCGCGTTAAATTATTTATGCAGCAAGTGATTATTCGCCGTAAACTGCTAGGTAAACTGGATGTTATTGAAGGTAATACCGAGCAAGATATATATTGCATCGGTTCGCTGGACGCCCTTGGCTGGCTTATAAAACCAATTCAAAAGCGGTATGGGAAGAAGGTTATTTTATACACCCACGGTGAAGATATCTCGCAAAGGCCTTATGATGTTCGCGCTGCCATGAAACGGCAAGAGGCCATTAAGGCTGCGGATCATATAATCGCTGTTAGCGAGTTTACGAAACAGTGCCTGATTAGTAATTATTGTGTAGAAAACCGGAAAATATCTATTCTTAAAAATGGCGTGCATTTCGAGCGGTTTCAAAACAAGCAGCCTTTAAAGGAAGGCACTGAGGATGAACCTATTACGATTATAAGTGTTGGCCGGCTTATTGAGCGCAAAGGCTTTGACGCGTTAATTACAGCGTTCAAAGCGATCGTTACAAAATACCCGAATAGTCGATTGCGGATAATTGGCGATGGCCCCTATAAGCCATACCTTCATGATTTAATAGATACGAATGACCTTCAGGATAAAGCCCATCTGGTTGGAACGTTAAACGAGAGCGAGCTAATAAAGGAATATCATGGTGCCGATATCTTTGCGATGCCCAATCGAACGCTTGATGACGGCGATACAGAAGGGTTTGGCCTTGTCTTTCTTGAGGCCGCTGCCGCATGCCTTGCTATTATTGGGGGAAAAGATGGTGGTGTTCCAAGCGCTATTGAAGATGGTAAAACGGGCCTTTTGGTTGATGGCAGTGATGAGGGGGATATATCAATGAAATTGACAACGTTATTAGAAGATAAAACCTTGCGTCAAAACTTGGCGATGAACGCATATAATCATGCGCATTCGCAAGATTGGAAATCAAAAGCTGAAGAATTTAGAACTATTGTTGAAAAGGTGAAAGGCTGATGTTTCATACGTTATCCGTTATCATAAAACTTTCTATTTTTATTGTATTATCAACCACTATCACAGCCCAAGTAAGGTCAGAAAATATTTTATCACCTGTAGAGGTTCCGATAGAAATCGTCCGTGGTGATATGGTTGTAAAACTGATTATCGACGGCAATCCATATAGGTTTGTTCTTGATACTGGTGCTTCAAATAGTGTTTTTCTGAAACATCCCAAGACCAAGGCTTTTTCAGACCTTGAAATCGAAGGGGGGATCGAATTATTTATGCCCCTTGTTAATAAAACCGTTGATGCAGGGCGTTTAGCCCCCATTACCGCCAGTTTTGAAGGGATTGATTTCAAAATAACCAATGCCGCTTTAATACCTTGGGCTGAAACTGGGCTGTTCAGCCGTGTTGAGAATATTTTTTATGATGGCATACTGGGGAGTGACCTTTTTGAGGCCTTTATTGTTGAGATCGATCAAGCTGGTCAAAAAATACGATTGTTTGATAAGGAACATGACCTAAAATCAGTAAGCCCGGTCAATTTAGCCCTTACCAATTATAGAGGTGTCTGGACAACCGACGTTCAGATAATGCTGGAAAATGATAAATCGTGGAGCAGAAAAGTTCTGATTGATACGGGCTTTCCCGGTAGCCTAAATCTGTACGGCTTAGAAAGCATTGATATTCAGGCGTTAACAGATGTTTATGGACCTCATCAAGGTACGGGGCGTAAAGTTGGTATCAACTTTGGTGGATGCATAATCAGCGGCGTCCGAACTGTCGCCTTTCGAGAGGCCTTGAATGATTTTGGTGATGTTACGGGAATACTGGGAATTGATTTCTTAAGACATTTTCGGTTCGCCATTGATTATGACAGAAATACGTTACATTTGTTTGATATCGGTCAGCAGAAATGCCGTGAAGGAATTGCTATTCCATGAAAGCTTTAGATGAATTCGAGGTTATAGAGAGTTCTCTGGGTACTCAGATACCAATTGCATTTTATCCTGCTGATAAAGCGAAAGCGACACTCTTGATGTTGCCGGCAATGGGGGTGCGGTCAAGTTTTTACCGGCGCTTTGAAGAACATATGAGCGAAAATGGTATCGCGGTTTATCTTATGGAACAGCGCGGGCATGGCCGCAGCCCTTACCGGGCCGCCAGACAGCATGATTTTGCGTGTGTAGATTATATTGAAGAGGATATCAAAACAGCGATTTCATGGATAAAGCCAAGGTGCACGCCAGAAACGCCCTTTTACCTTGGTGGGCACAGCATGGGCGGTCATATGGCCGTAAGTTATGCGGGGCTTTTCCCTGATGATATCGATGGCTTGTTGACGATTGCATGCGGCTTACCGCACCCTGATGTTTTTGATGGTAAGGTAGGCAGACGGATAACCAGTTTAGCGCGGTTGCTACCATTCATTCTTTTCCTGTGGGGATATTTCCCGGGGGAGCGTATTGGCTTTGCCGGGCGTGAATTTAAATCCTATATGAAGGATTGGCTGGTGATGGTCCAAACTGGTGATTATGATTTTAAAAATATGAGCGCAAATATTGAAGCTGGTATTAGAAGTTTTACAAAGCCGGTTCACATATTTTCGGTTGAAGCAGATGATTTTGCCCCCATAAAGTCAGTTGGTGCCATTGGTGATAAGTTTGTCAATGCAAAGGTAGCTCGCCCACATTTAACAGCTGAGGATTTAGATGGCTGTATTGGCCATTTTGACTGGGTTAAAGGAATGAAAACAGCAGCGCCCAAGGTTGCCGCAGCATTAATAAATAAGAAATAGGGAGAAAGAGAATGAGTGAGACAATCGGATATGTTGACCCAAGCCGGGAAGCTTTTGACATGTTTAAGGCGTTACCAAGGGATGTTCCTGTTAACATGATAAATTTCCTTCGTTTTCGAAAGCTGGCTGAATATGAAAAAGGTCATGTGTTAGAAGGTGAAAACCTGACAGGTGCAGAAGCGTATGCAAATTATGGCCGCGATAGTGGTTCGATATTCAAACGTGTTGGGGGAACAATTGTTTGGCGGGGCGAACCCAAATTAATGTTGATTGGGCCGTCTGCAAAACGGGGGTACGAAGCCTGGGATATGACATTTGTAGCCAGTTATCCAACGGCTGGAGCATTTCTGGAAATGGTTACCGATCCCGATTATCAAATCGCGGTTAAACACAGGCAGGCGGCTGTGGCTGACAGCCGGCTTATTCGTTGCCATCCACAAGACGATAACGATGTGTTTGGCTGAAACAGCTTAAGGTACTGCTGATATGTATCCTAAAATAAAATACCCCAAGGGTAGATGGGCTATTATTGGGGGGAATAAACACCAAATACTCTCAGGGCATACCTTGCAACATCTATAGGCTATTATTTATTTTACGCAGGATATTTCTGTTTGGATTATGCCTGCGTAAAACTTTAGCTGCCTTGGTTAGCAAGCTTAAGAATGTCATCAGCGGTCATGCCGTCCATTGTGCTGCCGAGTTTTTCGTAAATAAGTTCTTCGGCTGATTTGCCATCCGCCAGACCTTTTGCCTTATCAAGAAGGCCACCGCCAGAGCTTGCCTCTTCGGTAACCGAGTTTTTTGCAAGTGAAGCAATAGCGTTTGTCAGTTTGGATTGTTGTGCTTCAGGCAATAGTTTTTTCATGTCATCGAGGCTGGATTGAAAACTGCTCAGTGAACTTGCATCTATTTTGGCAAATCCAACAGCAAGATCGTTCCCTTTGGCTTTGATATCGCTAACGGTTTCGTTTGCTTTGTCCAGCAAGTCAGATGTTTTTGCTTCTGCATCGCTCGCAGCATCACCAGCCGCCTCGTTTGTTGTTTCTGCTGCTCTTTCAGCATCCGCTTCATATGATGAATTATCATCTGATCCGCATGCCGTAAGGCCAAAGACACTAACTATGGCTAGTATTTTGAAATTTTTATTCATTTTTCGCTCCCTTTAAAAATACTGTCCCACATTGAAAGGAAATCGTAGCATAATTATGACGAAGGGCGAAAATATAAACGGAAGATTATATGTGTAAGTTGAAATACTAAAAAGAAAACTAATATAAGATAGGGTTTGATAAGAAACAGTTTGGGCAGGTCAATGCGAAAAGATATTCTGGAAAAGCCTTACAAGAAGGTTTCTTTTACAATTGTTTCAAAGTTGAAAGCTGATCGGCACCTGATCATATTCTTTTCAATTGCTATCATATCACTAATTACTGTCACATCGCATTTTTTAGAGAATATCAGAGCTGGTGAATTCGTATACATTTGGATACTTTCCCCATTTTGGATAGGGATATTTTTATCAATTTTTTTTTCTTTTTCAAAAAGTGAAATCAAATATTCTGCTTGGCCCGTACTGCTAATGAACTGGTGGTATACATATAAATCATATATCGAATTTCCTGATCCGTTCGGCGCGTTAATTGGACCTGTTTTTCATTGGTTTGGCGTCATCCTTATTATAGGGCTTGGCTTAATTGTTGCTGATTATCGCTCTGATGTGTGAAGCATTTTTTAGAAAAAAGCCGTGATGAAATTTGTCTCAACACGGCTTATTAACTTATTCAGCGGTATTCATGAATGAAGGGAACCAGCTTTCATGGGCACTCTTTAACTCAGTAAGGCTAATATTTAGTATGTTGTCGTTCACAGAAACACTGTCACCGCCTGTAGCGCCGAGGTTTGTTACTGCGATGCCTGCATTGCTGGCCTTTGCAATAATCTGACTCGCTTTATCCGCATCAACAGCAATCAAATACCGCGCCTGTGTTTCGCTGAATAGCGCTGCGTGAACAGGCAGGGTGTCATCAAGCGTGATGGACGCGCCGATATTACCAGTGATTGCCATATCGCTGATCGCTGCAATCAAGCCACCATCAGAAAGATCATGGCAGGTATCGATGTCGCCGTTTTCAATCAGGCTACGGATGAAGTCACCGTTCTTGCGTTCAAGATCAAGATCAACAACAGGTGGTTCACCAGTTTGCTCGCCGATGATTTCTTTTTGGTATAGCGTTGCGCCAAGTTCGTCCTTGGTTTCGCCAATCATTAGAATCGTTTGGCCTGCATTCTTAAAGTGAATTGTCGCCATCCGTTCAGAATTTTTCATGACGCCGACGCCGCCAATTGCGGGTGTTGGCATGATGCCTGAACCGTTGGTTTCGTTGTACAATGAGACGTTTCCTGACACGATCGGGTAATCAAGCGCACGGCAAGCGTCGCCCATTCCCTCAAGACAGCCAACGAACTGGCCCATGATTTCTTTACGCTCAGGATTACCAAAGTTAAGACAGTTAGTAATCGCAAGGGGCTTACCGCCGACGGCCGTAATATTACGCCATGTTTCAGCAACTGCCTGCTTACCGCCTTCGTATGGGTTGGCGTAGCAATAGCGCGGTGTAACATCTGTCGATATCGCAAGCGCCTTTTCAGTGCCATGCACACGCACAACAGCAGCGTCACCGCCCGGGCGTTGGATTGTGTCACCCATCACCATGTGATCATACTGTTCCCAAATCCAGCGACGTGACGCGAGGTTAGGGCCCCCCACAAGGTCGAGAACAGCCTGTTTAAGGTCGCTCAGCGCGGCCACATCGGCCTTACCGCGATTTTCGGTATACTCGTACGGGCGTTCATATTCTGGCGCGTCTTCAACGAGGCTGTTGATCGGCATATCGCCAACAACTTCACCGCCGAACGTAAGCGTCAGGTTACCTGTGTCCGTGATCTCACCGATTACCGCAAAATCAAGTTCCCATTTCTCAAAAATTGCTTTCGCCATCTCTTCACGGCCCGGTTTAAGGACCATAAGCATACGTTCCTGACTTTCAGACAGGCACATTTCGTATGGGGTCATATTTTCTTCGCGCTGGGGCACGTTGTCTAGATTAAGTTCAAACCCAACGCCGCCTTTTGACGCCATTTCAACACTGGATGATGTCAGGCCAGCGGCCCCCATATCCTGAATGGCGATAATCGCATCGGTAGCCATCAATTCAAGACAGGCTTCGATCAAAAGCTTCTCAGTAAACGGATCGCCAACCTGAACGGTTGGGCGTTTTTCTTCGCTATCCTCGGTGAACTCGGTTGATGCCATTGTGGCGCCGTGAATACCGTCGCGGCCAGTTTTGGAGCCTACGTAAACAACCGGGTTGCCAACGCCTGCGGCAGCGCAGTAAAAAATCTTGTCAGTATCCGCAAGGCCAACAGTCATTGCGTTTACAAGGATATTGCCGTTGTAGCTCGCATCGAAATTGGTTTCGCCGCCAACAGTTGGAACGCCGACGCAGTTACCGTAACCGCCAATACCCTCAACGACACCAGCCACAAGGTGCCGGGTTTTCGGGTGATCCGGTTCGCCGAAACGAAGCGCATTCATATTGGCAACCGGGCGTGCGCCCATCGTGAACACATCGCGCAGGATGCCGCCAACGCCTGTTGCTGCGCCTTGATACGGTTCGATATAGCTTGGGTGGTTGTGGCTTTCCATCTTAAAGATAGCTGCTTGGCCGTCACCAATGTCGATAACGCCTGCGTTCTCGCCCGGTCCCTGGATAACCCAAGGCGCTTCTGTTGGGAGTTTCTTTAGGTGAAAGCGTGAAGATTTATAGGAGCAATGCTCTGACCACATAACACTATAGATACCAAGTTCGGTATAATTTGGCTCGCGGCCCATTGCAGATACAATGCGCTCATACTCTGCTTCGGTTAATCCGTGCTCTTTAACGAGTTCAGGCGTGATTTTAATATCATTCATAGTCATCGCTTCCTTAACCCAGTGCATTCATTACGGAGGTAAACAGGGCGCGCCCGTCAGAGCCGCCAAGCGCAGGCTCGATCATGCGCTCAGGGTGGGGCATCATACCAAGGACATTGCCTTTGCCGTTTAACACGCCCGCAATTTGTTGCTGTGAGCCATTGATGTCTTCGCTGTATGAAAAGGCTATTTGCCCTTCGCCAGAGATACGGTTTAATGTCTCGTCATCAGCGAAATAGTTACCGTCGTGGTGGGCAACAGGAATTGTAATCGCTTGACCTTGGGAATACTCGCTTGTGAACATGCTATCTGCATTTTCTACCTTAAGCGTGATGTCCTTACAGACGAACTTAAGCGCTGCGTTGCGCATCAAGGCGCCGGGCAAAAGACCAGTTTCTGTTAAAACCTGAAAGCCATTGCAAACACCAAAAACAGGAACGCCTGCTTCTGCGCGCTTAATTACTTCTTTCATGACAGTTGACCGTGCTGACATTGCGCCGCAGCGAAGATAATCGCCGTAAGAAAAACCGCCGGGCAAGGCAATGAAATCAACTTTTTCAAAGTCGCTTTCGCCGTGCCAGACCATAGTTGGCTTTACCCCTGTAATTTTTTCAAGGGCAACAGCCATATCCCGGTCGCAGTTTGATCCCGGGAATACGATGACTGCTGATTTCATGGGCTTACTCCAGCTCTATGCTGTAGTTTTCAATAACTGTATTCGCGAGCAGTTTTTTGCACATGGCTTCTACATTCTCACGGGCTTTGGTTGCGTCACTTTCAGCAAGGTCAAGTTCAATATATTTGCCTTGGCGCGCACCTTCGACACCATCAAAGCCAAGATTGCCAAGGGCGTGCTCAATCGCTTTTCCTTGCGGGTCAAGGACACCATTTTTAAGAGTGATATGAACGCGGGCTTTCATTGTTAGCTATCCTTCTTTTCAGATGCCTTTTGGGCTTGATGATCTGCAATTTCGGTAATGTCAGCGTTTGGCAAAATGCCAAGACGTTTGGCAACTTCCTGATAGGCCTCCATTTCGCCGCCAAGGTCACGGCGGAAACGGTCTTTATCAAGCTTTTCACCAGTTTCCATATCCCAGAGGCGGCAACCATCGGGGCTGATTTCGTCGGCGAGGATTGTGATACAGTCTTCGCCTTCATAAAAGCGGCCAAACTCAAGCTTGAAATCAACAAGTTTGATGCCGATACCAGCGAAAAGGCCAGAAAGGAAATCATTTACGCGGAGGGCATAATGATGCATTTCCTCGATCTCGATCTCGTTCGCCCAATCGAAGATAAGGATATGTTCTTCGGCGATTACCGGGTCACCGAACTCGTCAGACTTGTAGCAATATTCAACAAGCGGGTGCGGTAGCGGCGTACCTTCCTCAATACCTAATCGTTTGCAAATGCTGCCGGCTGCAATATTGCGGACAATTATCTCTACCGGGATAATTTCTACCGCTTTAATGAGCTGCTCGCGCATTGAAAGGCGCTTGATAAAGTGGTTCGGGATACCAATATCGCCCAAACGGCCGAAAATATATTCCGAAATATGGTTGTTGATGACGCCTTTTCCAGTCAGGGTGCCTTTTTTCTCGGCATTGAACGCAGTTGCGTCGTCTTTGAAATATTGGATGATCGTGTCTGGCTCAGGCCCTTCGAAAAGAATCTTGGCTTTGCCTTCATAAATTTTGTTGCGGCGGGACATGAGAGTGTCTGCTCCTTATGGCTCGCGGGGTGGCATCCTATTGATGCGGGCGCGAACATAACCGAAGCGACATGTTTCGACAATCTTTCTATCACAATTTAGCGCAAAAAATAATGAAGCTATTATGTTTTGCGGGTTTTATTGATGTAAATTACCTTTGGCATCTTGATATGCGCAATTTTTGGTTTATCTCTTAGAAATATATGTTAGAGAATCGGCAAATAAGTTTGCCTATTTAGGGCCCTGAAATTGAGGATGAATTCTGTGACCACATTTGATGATCGTGAAAAAGCATTTGAGAACAAATTTGCGCATGATGAAGAGATTATGTTTAAAGTGCGAGCCCGCCGCAATCGTATGTTTGGTGAGTGGGTTGCTGGTGAGCTAGGTATCACAGGTGAAGATGTCAGTGCTTATGCTGGTGATGTTGTTGCCGCTGATCTTGAAGAAGAGGGTGATGAAGATATCATTCGCAAGATTGCAGCTGATTATGATGCGAAAAATGCTGCGTTCAACCGAGAGACGGCATTGGAAAAACTGAATGAATTTATGAGTGTTGCCAAAGATCAAATTATGAGCGAATAACCAATCAGTATTTGGATTTAGTAAAAGGCTGCTGGAACAATGTTTCAGCAGCCTTTTTATCTTGTTGAGCTATGCCAGAATTAAATTTGTTTCAGCGCTAATTTTCTCTGGCGTCTAACGATGAAATACATTGCGGGCAATATAACGAGGAAACCAAGAGGTTCAGGCACGGTGATGGGGGCATTCCTATCAAATGAGATGATAGTTTCTGCACGGCGAACAAGTGTGCCACTGAAGAATGTATTAACAAAGCTATCGTCAGGTAATTGAATGAACCGTCGCCCACGAGCGAGTAAGCTTAGTTGAAGTGTATAGTTACCAGGTGTTGGGAAAAATACACTAGACGCACCACTGTTTATTGTGAAGTTCAAACCATCAGCAACATCGGTTCCAAATGTTGTATTTGCGGTAAACCCATTCACTGATGTTACATCAATATCGAGGCCGAACAGAGCAACGGTTGTGCCTTGTGCAAGCGGGTCCTGGCCTTCAGGGGCCACACGCCATGCCAGGGCAAAATCTGACAGGTCGTTTATTTCACACAGTGAAAAGTTTTCGAAAGAAGACCCGCACCCGTTAAAGGTAATATCATCACCAAACGAGACAGGATCGTAAATGCCCGGATCAGACGAAAAGTTGCCTGGTGTCACTGGCCTTGAGCCCTGCGCAGAGAGGGTGCTTGATAGAATAATAAGGCCTAGAAGTGCCAGGCTATTTTTTGCCAGTGTTGAAATGCGTATCATATACTTGTAATTCCATACTTAAGACTAAATAAACAATCTTATGATTTATTTACCTTAATTTCTCTTAATATGCAATTAATGGTCTCTTAGGCTATGTTTTGACACCTTGATAAAGCTTTGGACTTGGTATGATTTTAAGATCCGTTAAATTATGTAGTTTTGCTGTTTTCCTTGGGTGGTGTCAATTTAACGCCGCAGTACCAGCGCTTGCTTTACAAAATGAAAAACAAATACTTGCTGATGCTGATTTAAAAACTGTTAGCGTGGCAGAAGCACTTTTTGCGGAAGGAAAGTTGCTGGAGGCAATCCAATATCTAAAGGCACTTGAGCAAGAAAGTGAAAAGCCTGAGGATCATTTAAAAATTGCAGAAATGTATAATGCGCTTCAGGATGGTATAGCCGCTGAAGTTGCGGTTGATAGAGCGATAGAGTTGGGGGCTGATCTGAATGCGGCGCGTGTATACAAGGCCCGCTCGTTATTGGTTCAACGGAAATTTCAAACAGCATTAGCTCTTTTTAGAGCTTTGGATATACCGGAAGCTTTATATGAAATAGGCCAGCAAACGAAAGCAGAGGCTTTTTTTGGAGCTGGTGATTATGAGGCGGCCAGTAATACATTTCGTTCTGTTCTTGAAATCGATCCAAATAATCTGGAGGCCTTAAAAGGGCTGGCACATGTTGCCTTGCAAACTGGTAATCTTGCCTCGGCAAAACAAATTGCAGAGCGTGCGCGCGATTTAAACCCCGAAGATACATTGATCTATTATATTTTAGGTTCAGTTAGCAGAATTGGAAATGATACCAATAATGCCCGTACCTTGCTCAATCAGTCTATTGCACTTTTTCCCCAGAATATTTTGTCATTGCTAGAGTTAGCCGCGATTGAAGTGGCCGAACAACAATTCGAAAAAGCTGATATTCTATTGGATAAAGTATATGAATTATATCCAGAACATCCACAGGCAGTGTATCTTTCTGCTCAGATACAGGCGCTTAAAGGCGATTATGTTGAAGCTGAAATTCTATTGATCAAGTTAGCGCAATATGCAGACATCTATCCGCCTGTTAACCACCTATACGGTATAGTTGCGTATAGGTTAGGTAATTATTCCACAGCAATCGGTAATCTACAAAGCTTTTTGAGAGTTGTTCCCACACACCGAGAAACACGATTAGTGCTGGCTGATAGTTTGAAAAAGCGTGAGCTGTTCAGAGAGGCGCTTGATGTATTAATGCCGTTGGTTTCAAAAGAGAATGTTCAGGATTTTGATGCTTTGATGTTGGCAGCAACAGTTGCATCAAGTGCAGGCAAAGCTGATGACGGTCTAAAATACTTATTAAGAGCGTCAAAGTTTACTGAAAAAGAAAATAAGGAAAAAGATAATCAATTGATTAAGCGCAAGCTAGCTTATTCAAACTATCTTGCTGGAAATTTTGAGACCGCTGAAAGCATTATTAAACAAATACAAAATGAAGATACGCATGATGTTGCAGGCGTGCAGTGGCAACAGGATTTGATCGTGCTTGCGAATATTCAGCTTAAAAAAGGCGACTATTCGGCTGCTTTGGAAACATCGCAAACGCTTGCTCAGGAAATGCCAAAAAGTTATGAGGCTTATAACCTTATGGCATCTGCCCATAGCTATTTAGGGCAAAATGCGAAGGCTATTGAGTTTTATACAAAAGCGATTGAATTGAATGATGCCTATACGACTGCGAGAAGAAACCGCGCGCTTTTGTATCTAAAAGAAAAAGATTTAGATGCGACTACCGCGGATTTATACGCTGTTCTGGAGCGTGAACCTGAAGATACACGGTCTAGAGCGATATTGGGCCGGGTGGAATTACTAAGTGAAAATTATATTCAGGCAGTTAATAACCTTGAAATAGCGACCGCTGCCTTTCCTGGTTCCCTTGATGTATCTCTGGATTATGTTGAAGCATTATATAAGGCGGGATATGCATCTAAGGCATTGAATGAAATTCAAAAAATACAGGGCAAACAAGTGCAACAGGCCAATTCTGCCCTGTCAAAACGGTATCAAGCCTTGAGAAAACAAGTTGCTCAATAATCAATTTATGAGTGATTTATATAGAATATGAACTTCCCCAAAACGAATGACAGATATTAAACAAGTTTTAAGGTTATTTTATTAGAAACATAATTGCCTGCACTGATAGGCAATGTTTGTGTGCATGTATTATAATAAGAAAATAATTAGGCTTTTGTATTAAGGCCCTTTTTAAATAAGCATGAGATTAAAATAGTATTATTGGATTTAATTTATGGAATACCGTATCGAAAATAATGCAGGTGAACTGTTGGTTAACTTTACTGGCGATATTACATTTACTCAGAACATGACTTTCAGAAATATGCTGAAAGACGTGGCTGGACAGTCAGCAAAAGTATGTGTATTTGACCTGAGTAATGTTGAAATGGTCGATTCAGCAGGGCTTGGAATGTTCCTGATCGCTAAAGAGCAAGCCGATACAGCTGGCTGGAAACTTCAACTTGCCGGTGCCAAAGGGCATGTAGCAAGCATGCTTAAGCTGACTAAGCTTTCAGACATAATTGAATCAGCAAGCTAATACTATCATTAAGGCCTGTTGTATGATTATTAAAGGCCATTACAGAGATTGAAATGGATTCAGGAAATTCACTGACCAAAGATAATTTGCACAAAGCTATTTTGGGCGCAAATATCCTTGTTGTTGATGATATGCAGCTTATGCGCAAGATGATTGGTATGTGTCTGGAGCGTGCAGGCTATACAAATTTATCTTACGCTGAAGACGGCGACGATGCTCTTCGTATTATAGAAGAGGATATGCCGGATTTGGTTATTCTTGATTTGAATATGCCGAGGATGTCCGGATATGAAGTCTGCAAAGCCCTTAGGGCAAGCCCGAAGACAGAAAGCCTTCCTATCCTAGTTCAGTCAGCTTCTGAAACTGCTGAAGAACGTGTTGAGGTTTTTGCTGCCGGTGCAACAGACTTTGTATCAAAGCCTATCAATCAGCCGGAACTCATGGCTCGGGTACAGATGCACCTTGAAAATAGGTTTATGATAAGAAACCTGTCGGATTTTCATGGGCATATGCAGCGTGAACTTTCTATGGCGAAAGAGATGCAGCACGCTTTATTACCAGAACAAAGCTTGATTTCCAAAATAGAGCAAGATGCCGGGGTTGTTATTGAAGCCGAATACCAGGCTTCGTTTGAATTAGGCGGCGATTTGTGGGGCATGTGGCCGGTGGATGAGCAATCAACAGGGTTGTTTGTTCTTGATATTTCCGGGCATGGTGTTGGGGCATCCCTGAATACATTTCGTGTTCAGGCGACAATGGGGCGGTATAAGCATTTATACCATGACCCAGCGGCTTTTTTAAAGAGCTTGAATGATGATCTGGTCGAAAGCTTCCCGCTCGGGCAGTTTGGCACAATGTTTTATGCTGTCATTAATTTCGAAACTGGTGATGTTACATACGCTGGAGCTGGTGCACCGCGTCCCTTTATTATTGGCGATGATAATATTCGCACTTTGGATAGTTCGGGTACACCCATTGGTATTATTGCGTCAGCAACCTATGAAAATTTAACCGATCAGTTACACAAGGGAGAAAGTTTATTTTGTTATTCTGACGTTCTTGTGGAAACGCCGTTTTCTGGCGGCGACATGCTCGGAGAGGACGGATTGCGCGATTTGGTAATGGAACACAGGAAAAACGGCGAAGCAAGCTCTCTTGTATCCAATATTCTCACAACATTTTTTGCGGAAATACAAACTTCTTTACCTGATGACCTGACAGCAGTTGCTTTCCACCGTATCAAGGCAAAAGAGTTAGAAGCATGAGCACGGACAACCATATTGTGAGTAACAGTTCGCAAAGGCGCGTTCTGGGGGTTACTAATGCGCCAGCCTTGAAAGATAAGCTATCCGACCTGTCATGTTATGACTTTGATATGGTCGTATGTGATGGTAAAGTTAACGGTGATGAATTATGCGAGGTACAATCCTCTAATCCAATTTCGTTAGTTATAATTGGCCCTGACTTTACCCCGGCTGAAGTATATCGCCAAATTGATCGATACAGGACCAGTTTCAATGATCCTGAATTTCCTATGGTTGTAATCTGTTCTGAAAAAAACAGGAAATATGAAGCCGATTTTCTTGCAAACGGTATTATTCAGGTTGTCGGTGAGGCAGTGGCGTTTTCAGATATAATGAAAAATAGCATTTGCCAGATCATTAAAAATATCCGGCGGGTGGATGCCCTTGAACAAACCATTGAACAGCATGCTAAAGCGACAGATACCATTGAAACGGCACGGTTCGTTTTTAAAAATCGTGATCAAGCAAATGATATATCGGCATTATTGTCAAAAAATATGCCTGAACCGACGCTTATTTGTATGGGGCTACTTGAGTTGTTGTTAAATGCTGTTGAGCACGGTTTATATGGCTTTGGTGCTGAATATAAAAACGATCTTATCAACGCTGGCAAGTTCGAAGAAGAAATCAGAAAAAAAGAAGCAAGTTTGATCGATGAAGAGATGTTTGTAACGGTCGATTTGGAAAAAAATGCTGCTGAGTATCGGTTTGTTATTACGGATACCGGGCAGGGTTTCGACTATGAAAATACATGTGTTGACCATTTGAACACTCTCACTTGTAAGAATGGTCGGGGGGTTATGATGGCTTCGCACTGCTTTAACACGCTATCTTATTCAAAGGGTGGACGCTGTGTTACTGCGACTGTTAAACGAGAAACCAATACAAGCTAAAGCCTGCCGGCAAAGGCATCTCTGTGGGCTGTTAGCATATCATTTAAGAAATCAAACATAGCCCGAATTCGGGCACTTCGTTTTAAGTCAGCATGGCTAACGAGCCAAATGTCGGCACTAAAAACAACATAATCATTAAATAGCCTGATCAGGTTTTTGTCTTGTGATGCGAGAAAACAGGAATAGGCTCCAATGCCGTATCCTTCGCGGACAGCAGTTGATAAAGCCAGCATGTTATTTGACCGAAAGGCGGAAGAGTTACCATTTAACATCGTTTTACGTGAATATGTATTGGTGTATGCTAACATTTCATCATGGGGCAAAATGATATCATGGTCTTTCAAATTTGATATGGTTTCAGGCTTGCCTTTTCGTTCAATATAATCGCGGCTCGCATAAAACCCATAGTTCATGGTAACAGTTTTTTTTGCGATTAAGTCATTTTGTTCGGGGCGGAACATGCGCATTGCAATATCGGCCTCTCGGCGCAAAAGGTCAGCAGTATTATTTTCAACTTTTACTTCAACGGTAATACCGGGGAACTGATCCCTGAAGGGCCTAATACATTTTACAAGCCATTCTGCACCGATAATTTCTATCGCAGAAACAACGACACTTCCTTTAAGGGCTTCATCACGGCCAGTGATTAACCGTTCAATCGCATGAACGTCGTCGCTCATGTGGCGAATGTGATCGATGAGTTGTTCACCTAAACTCGTGAGCTCCAGGCCATTTCTTGTCCGTGAAAATAATTCTGCTCCCACCGTTTCTTCCAGTGCCGTCAGGCGCCGTGATAACGTTGGCTGACTAACATTCAGTTTTGGTGCGGTGGCTGATAAACTGCCATATTCAGCCATCGCAAGAAAATATTTAAGATCGTCCCAACTTAACATCCTACTTCCTTTGATTAGTTGAATTTAGTATTCAAAAATGAATAAATAAATTTCATTATATCTCACTTTAATTCATTTTTGAAGTTTTTATATCGTGGGTAAAGCAAGAATTCACCAAGCTTGTAATGTTCAGAGGTGGTTTTGCTTTGAAACTCTATCTTGAAGGAAGAACCATGACCGATAAAACTTTGAAGGCTTATTTTATTTTAATAGCTCTTATCTTTACGGGAGTTCCTGCGCTGGATGCGCAAAATGTTAAAATATATCATTTATCGCGTGATAAAAATATCGAGCAGGGGATGCGGGCACTCAGAAATCAGGATTTTCCCAGTGCTTCTTATTATTTATGGAAAGCTGCGAAGTCGCGACAGACGAAAGCAAGAAAAGCTTCTCTATACAATAACGTTTGCGCGGTTGATTTTGTTCTAAGGCGGTTTGATAGCGCCCTTGACGCTTGTAATGCTGCTATAAAATTGGACCGGAATAATTGGAAATCACTATTGAACCGTGGGAACGTATACCGTGATACTGGTTATTTTACGCTTGCAAAGCAGGATTATCGATTGGCCTCAAAATACCGTGAAAATGAACCAATGATATTAAAGGCCATAACGATTTTGACCACGCTTGAAAAGAGTAATGAGAAACGCAGAATGATGGCCGTAAACACAAATTAAAAAATAATAGTAAAAAAGTTGTAAGGTAATTTTCGCTCTCCATACTAAAGTTAATGTCATATTTTATGAGGGAGCGAAAAGTGCTAATGTCACGACATACAAAAGCGACACTGAAAAAAGAACGAGTGTCCTTTATGGTGAGGGTTGGAACGCTTATGGCAATGGCTATGAGTGTTTCATCTATATCTCTAAGTGCTCAGGATGATTTGGGTACGTTCAAGCCAACGAGTGAAACAGGGTGTTTTATACCTGGGTCCACAGCAAAGCTAGAGTGCAAAACATACAGCTTACCTCTTGATTATAATGATCCGGATGGACAAACAGTGGACGTATTTGCCGCGGTTATGCCGTCGCGTGGGGGGAAAGCTTCGTCTGATCCGTTAGTTTTACTGGCAGGTGGGCCAGGTCAGGCAGCAAGCGAAGTTATTCAGTTAATTGATGCTGTCTTTGGTGATTTACGCAACGGCAGGGATGTTTTGATTGTTGACCAACGGGGAACTGGCCGATCCCATCCGTTAGCGTGTAAAAATATCGAGGATGACATAATTACACTGGATGCTTACTCTAAAGCGGTAAAAGAATGCCGCGAAGCTGAAAGCTTGCCTGTACGCCATTTTAATTTTGAAAATATTGTACGCGACCTTGAGGAAATCAGGGCATCACTGGGATATGAACAGTTAAATTTATGGGGTATATCGTGGGGAACACGTACCGCCGCGCATTATTTGCGCCGTTATCCTGATAAGGTACGTAGTATTGTTGTTGACGGTGTTCTTCCACCGCAGGTTCCGCTTGTGGCAACGGTTGCAGATAGCGTTGAGCGTGCAAAGAATTTGTTGATTGAAGATTGTAAAGCAAGCGCTGCGTGCAATGCACGCTACCCAGATATTGATGGAACATTGCAAACATTGCTGGCTATGGCAAAAGCGGGTGATCTCGTGTTTGACGGCGTTAATCCGCTAACCGGTGAAGCAGAAAAAATTGATATTGATTTTATTACTGCAGTCAATGGCTTGCATGCGTTATTCTATAATGCAGATGTTACTACGGCTATCCCTTATGCGCTTGATGAGGCAGTGAAAGGAAATTTAAAGCCGTGGTTGGTTTATTCCTTTAATGCGTCAGCTCTCGAACCGCCAATATATGTAGGGTCGTTCCTATCGATCTTTTGCGGTGAAGAAATGAGCAAAGTAACTGAAGACAGTGTTAGGCAGGCAGGCAAGGATAGTTTTGCGAAAGACGCGCACTATCAATTATGGAATGCTGGCTGCAAAGCTTGGGATTATGTTCCTGCTGCACCGGATAGTCATGAAGTTTTAGAAAGCGATGTGCCAACGCTTGTACTTTCTGGAAAGCTTGATCCTATAACACCGCCTTCTATGGGGGATGAATGGGTAAAAAGCTTTAGTAATAGCAGACATATTATTCTTGAAGGCACAGGGCATAATACTAGTTTTTCTGCTTGTATGCCCATGTTGATAACTAGTTTTATCAAGAATTTGGATGTTGAAGCATTGGAAACAGAGTGTTTGGACCATTTGAAGCGGCTTCCGATTATCACGGGCCCGAATGCGACAGTTCAGTAATCACTATATTTAGGAAAAATCACAATGATTGTAATTAAAGATATTGCGAAGTCCTTTGGTGATGTCAAAGCGGTTCGCGGCGTTAGTTTTAAGGCTGAAGATGGAAAAATCACCACGCTTTTAGGAGCAAACGGGTCAGGTAAAACTACAACTTTCAGAAGTGTAACCGGCCTGATGAAACCTGATGCGGGTACAGTTCATATCGATACTATTGATGTTCGTGAACGTACCCTCGAAGCACAGGCAAGGTTGGGCGTATTTCCAGATCAGTTTGGGCTTTATACACGCCTGACTACACGTGAACATATTGCATATTATGCAGAACTTCACGGCCTTAAGGGTAGTGCGCTTAGTGACGCTATAAACGAGGTTTCAAAATTATTGAACCTTGAGGATATTATTGACCGCAAAACCGAAGGGTTCAGTCAGGGGCAGCGTATGAAAGTGGCGCTGGCGCGGGCGATTGTTCATAAACCTCAGAATATAATACTGGATGAACCAACTCGTGGTCTTGATGTAATGAATATCAGGCTTTTACGCGATATTCTGCTTGAATTGAAAGCACAGGGGCATTGTATTTTATTGTCTAGTCACGTCATGGCCGAGGTTGATGCCTTATCGGACCATATTGTCATTATGTCAGACGGCCTTATCTGTGCCGATGGAACATCGGCTTCACTAGTGGCTGAAAGCGGCCAGGAAAATCTTGAAGAGGCTTTTGTGCACTTAACAGAACAAGCTAGAAGGAATGCAGCATAATGAACCAGTTTAAGATTGTATTCCTTAAGGAATTGAAGGACGCGATTAGGGATAAACGTGCGATTATGGCCGTTTTATCTTATGCTCTTTTGGTGCCTGTGTTTCTTGGTTTTGTTGGGTGGCTCGTGACGCTTGATCAACCTGTTGATTCAGTTAAAACACGGGTTGCTATTGCTAATATGGAAAGCGCACCAGGCCTTGTTGCCTTCGTTGAAAAGAATGGGATCAGTGTAAAAAATGCTGAAAACATAGATTTAAATAATATTAAAATCCCTGATGAAAGTGAGGCATTGTTAATTGTGCCTGATGACTATCAGGATAATCTGAATAAGGCAAAAGTAAGCAAGCTTGCTCTTTATATTGATAGTACAACACGTGAACGCGCTGAACGGGGTTCTGAAGTTGAGGGTATCTTGATGCAGTATGGTCAGTATATCGGTATCAATCGTCTAACAGCACGTGGTGTTCCGACTGCTTTAATGTCACCATTTGTAATTAACAAAGCGGATGTTTCTGAAAGTAAATTTTACGAAAAACTTTTGGTTAGCGGTCTTGCAATGATGTTGATTATGGCACCAATTGTTGGTGGTATGAGTGTTTCACTTGATACCCTTGCTGGTGAGCGTGAGCGTCAAAGCCTGCAGACATTATTGACCCAGCCAGTTTCAGCGAATGCACTTATTTTTGGAAAATGGGCAGTGGTGAGCTTGTTTTCCTTTATAACCGTTACAATGATGAGTGTAACGCTGATGATTATGTATATTACACTTGTTGCAGATAAATTGCCTTTCAGTTTGGGCATAGGCGTATCAGGGCTGTTAATTGCTTTCTTCCAGCTTGGTATTTTTTCAATGTTTGTCGCCAGCCTTTTGATGACAGTCAGCATTCATGCCAAGAGCTTTAAAGAAGGCCAGACATATATGCAGCTATTGAATATGGCACCTGTTTTATTGGCATATATTAAGATTTATGCGGATAGTAGTTTACCAGATGCCGCACGATTTGCCCCGTTCATTGCTGATATTGAAAGTTTAAGTACGATATTAGTCGATGGCCGTATTCAGCCCGTATATTTCATAACGTCAATCGGGGTTGCTGTGCTTGGAACAATTGTTTGCATCCTGTTTACATCGAAGCGTTTGTCGAGCGAAAAACTGCTTGATGAAGTCTAGATATAAACAGCAATATATTATCTGGATTTATTGTTTGTGGGCATAGAACAAACATTAAAAAACTATAGCGGAATGCTTAGTCGGATCGTTGCCACTTATGAGGCTGATCCGACTATCCAGCAGGAAGTTATGCAAGAGGTATCTTTTGCTGTTTGGCGTGCTTTACCTAAATTTAGAGGTGAAGGTAGCGAGAAAGCGTTTATTGCAAGAGTAGCGCAAAATATATGTCTTACTCATGTCAGGAAGGAAGTGAGGCGCCCCAGAAGTGTTGAGCTTGATTATGATATGAAGAGCGAAAACGCGTCTCCTGAAGAACTTACAGAGAAAGATCAACAGCGTGAAAGTTTGCTAACAGCTGTTCGGTCTCTTCCACTTCCGATGAAACAGGTAGTAAGCCTGGCGCTTGAAGGATTTAGCCATAAAGAAATCGGAACTTCACTGGGGATTAGCGAGAATAATGCAATGGTTCGTTTTAGTCGGGCAAAAACCGAGCTTAAAAAAGTGCTGACACAACAAATAACTGAAAGAGGGGTTTGATGATAAAGGTGTTATATGATGTCTGAAACCGATCAAAGTCCTAATTGGGATAGCCTAAAAGGAATATGGCAGGATGGGCCGGAAATTGATTTAATCAAATTATTTCGGCGGGCACGTTTTTCATGGTGGCGCGTGCGGCTTACTTTGTTCATGAATATGATGATTTGTATTTTTGGTGAAGTTGCTTGTGCCTATGTACTTTACAAAAATATATCGCTTGCCGCTAACGTATTCGGAATTGTAGGGCTTGTGTTTTGTTGGGTGACTGCGTGGTTCAGTTTCAAATATCTCAAAAGCTCGCTTGGAGATATGAGCAATGAGCCTGAGAGACTCCTTGAATTGCAGATTAAGCAGTTGAAAGGATTGATCGAACTAGCAAAGTTTAACATCAAAATGACATATTTTGGGGTTGCATTTTCTGCCGTAGCATTCTGGATGTTTTATGATAGGCACGGTGTGCTGATACCGAATGACGACATGACAGGCACCGAGGTATTTATGAATGGTTTTCTATGGGGTATACCAATTGGTATTCTGATGTGCCCATTTGTTTATGGTCAGTTTATTAAACGGAAAACTAAGGAACTGACCAGTGTTGAGGCTAGCCTCGCAGCCCTAAAGGCTGCGAGCTAATAGTTCTATTTATCCAATGGCTTTCAAATTGCCGACGAAGGCTTGGGAGCCGTCCTGAAGGTTGGCCGCCAGTTTGTTCAGCTCTTCTGCTGCACTGCGCAAGTCAGTAGACATATTGAGCGTTTCTTGAATACTGCCCGCAACATTTGAAACAGAGCCTGTTGCCGCCTGTGTGTCATCCGAGGCAAGGGCTGCGCTTCTGGCGATTTCGCGCGTTGCGGAATCTTGCTCTTCTACGGCTGCTGCAATTGACGTAGACCCCTGACTTAGTTCTTCAATAACACCAGTGATGGTTGATATTGATTGAACTGCTGAACTAGTGGCATTTTGCATCGCCGTAATTTTTGACTGAATTTCGTCTGCGGCATTTGCGGATTGGCTTGCAAGGCTTTTTACCTCGCTTGCAACAACCGCGAACCCTTTGCCGGCTTCGCCTGCACGAGCGGCCTCAATTGTTGCATTAAGCGCCAACAGGTTCGTTTGTTCAGCAATATCCGATATGAGAGCAACAACAGTACCAATACTATCAGCCTCTTTTGAAAGTTGAGAGATTTCTTCATTAGTTCTGTGGCTATGCTCTACTGCGCTATGGGACGCCTGATTAGCGTGAGAAACCTGCTGGGCAATCTCTGCCACGGATGCAGATAACTCTTCTGCGCTTGCAGCAACTGTTTGAACGTTCTGAGAAGCATTTACCGTTGCATTGGACACTGAACTAAGGTTCTGTTCTCCGTCTGCGGAAGCGTTTGTTATTTGCTCTGCTTTTATATTAAGAGCTGCGGCCGCACTAACAATCTCTTCGACCATTGTGGTGATCGATGCTTCGAACTCGTTAGCGATATTTTGAAGACGTTCACGTTCCATCTCAGCCATATTAGTGCGTTCATCTTCTTGAGAGCGCGCTGCCAATAAGGCTTGTTGCTCTGCTTGTTCTTTTTCGGCCATAAGTGCGTTGGCTTCTTCTGCTGTTTTTTCAGCAGCGAGTTTAAGAACTTCTGCTTCTTCAACTGCGCTTAAAGCTTCTTTATTAGCGGCTTCGCTTGACGCAAATAATTCTTGAACTTTATTTGCAATCCACATCAATACCGCAGCTTCGAGAACCACGATAACGGCATGGAAAATAACACGTAAAAGGTTTGCGTCATCAGGGAACACATAGCTTGGAGCGATAAGGTTGGTCAGAAGGTGATGTGCGGCTGTCACTGCAGTTGCAATCAGAATTACTTTCCATGAGCTGTATGTAACCAAGATGGCGAGCGCAGCAAAAAAGTACATATGAATATCAATCTGCCACGGGTGCCCGCTAAACATCGCAACAATAAGAGCAACGATTAGTATTAGTGAGGCTGCTGTTACAAAATCAGCCGTTTCTGATTCTGGGTCCATTTTTTGTGCGGCAAAGTTTAAACCTGCGAGAATAGCAGTACCAATTGTAGCCCACCAAATACCAGGGCTGTCAATCAACAGTCCTAGAAGGGGAACGATCACAATATGAGCAAATAGAAAATAGCTCATTAGTTTTGCGACGTCCTTCCGGATTTGACTTAATGTATTCATGATTATGTCCTACTTAACGAAAGCGAGTTTTTTAAACGTATCCCCGCATGCCTTGAAGCCATTTGGGTTGAAAACGAACCAAATTTTATCCGAAAGTTCAGGTGCTTTTAGAGCAGATTGTTCACCTGATAAGAGGATAATATTGCCTTTGCTGGTAAAGCCTGCGTATGACAGGGAAGTACCGGATAAAAGCTCCAGGATTTGGTTCTGCGATAGAGAGGGGCTAAAATATACGCCGAAAACTCTTTGATTGGGGGATGGAGCAAAGGTTGTTAGGCCTATAAAGGCAAAACCGATTATTAACATGAATACTAGTATGTATTTGGCATTAAACAACATTTGCGAAAATCCTAAACTTGATTGTTTAAAATTATCGGAAAATATTTAAAAAGCGGTTAAATTAAGAACGAATTAATGCACGAGCATTAAACCGGAATGGGCTTAAATACCGCCATAAAGTGTATGAAATCGGTGATGGCTCGTCACAGACCTGGCAAGCGAGATATTCGCTTAATAGCGGTGCATACTGATACCCTTTAGAGCCAAAACCGGTAATCATAAACAATCCATCAATATATGTAGGCCTGCCCAAATTGCGCGTTAGCGCATCTTTTTGAAGTAAAGTATATTGTGCATCACATTTTTGCCAATCAGGTACGCCGCCGACAATTGGTAGAAAGTCAGGGGTGTTTGTTCGAATGCCAGTCCATGATGATAGGTGGGCAGTATCATCTATGCTGATACGCGTATTATTTTCCAGATTGTTTATAAGGCTTTCCGTAATCTCGGAAGAGGGGGCCGTAGGGGCGTGGGGTAGCGATGACAATTTATCGAAACTGGAGCCCAGAACGCGAATATTTTGTTTCTCATTCTCTATCTCAATCGACGCTGAAATGTGTTCGCCGAAGGAAAGTATTTTATCTGGCAAATCCAGTTTGTCAGTTGATAAAATTTCGACCTGGCCGCTACTGTAAGTATAGGAACTATTCGGTAAGGCAGAATGCAGGGGCGCGCTGGAACCCGAGGCAATTATCACTATGTCGAACATATGTTCTTTACCGCATTTTGTCGATATTTCACAAAAGTTTTTATGGGGTTTTATAGCCTCAATATGTTCATTCTTGACTGATGATTGACTTAATAAATCAGCTATAAGGTCTTGAGTATGAACCGTGCCGGATTGTTCAAATGTAAGGATGCCATTGTTAAAAGAATGCCAGCCTTGGCCCCAATGCAAAGTGTCATTTAGCTTTGTATTTTTTTCCTGTTCTTCTGGCGAGTAAGGCAAGTAGCTGAGCGATGTATTTCGTGATAAGTGCCGACGTAAGACAGGGTGGGATAGGGCATATGAATAAGCTGAAACTTGAAATTCACGGATTGCCCCTGCCGACCGGGCTATTCTGGGTGCCAGAATTGCAGCGGGAATATCGCTTGCTGCTTTTTGGTCAGGCGACTTAAAAACGGTTACATCTCTTCCACGTTTACTGAATGCATGGGCCGTCATACTGCCTGTAATGCCCGCCCCAACAATAGCGATTTTACCTGTGATTTTTGGCAGGGCTGGGAGTGACCAGTCGGGTAGTAATTTCCGGTCTATATTTGGTTGAGCTTTTGTTTTTCCGCAGTAACTGCCAATAAGTCTCTCGCGTTTACGGCCATAGCCCGGCGTTTTTTTAATATCAAAACCACGTTCGAGCAGACCTCGTTTAACAAACCCTGCCGCAGTGAAGGTTGCGAGTTTAGTATCTGGCTTGGATAATCGGGCTAAATTGTCAAAAACTGTATCGCTCCACATATCAGGGTTTTTGGACGGGGCGAAACCATCCAGATACCAGGCATCTATTTTTGCATCGAGTTTTGACAAGGCGTCGTCTGCAAAGCCAAATAGAAGAATTAAGGTAATCTGGCCATTTTCAAAATGCCTTACATGTTGGCCATTTTCTGCAGGGGGCCAACTCTGGATCAATTGATCTGATAAATCATGAATTTCAGGAAACGACGTATGTGCCTTTTGAAGGCTCTCTCTACTGAGCGGCATTGCTTCAACCGAAATGAAGGTTAATCTTCCTTCGATATTATTGTCTTTCCATTCTCGCCATGTGTTTAAAAAATTTAATCCGGTTCCAAAACCTGTTTCTCCAATTACGAAAAGAGGTTTGCCCCGCCATATGTCTGGTGCGCCGATGCCTTTTAAAAATACAAAGCTGCTTTCTTCCAAGCCGTTATCAACCGAGAAATATATATCATCATACTCTGTTGCGATCGGAGCGCCGTTTTTCCATTCAACGTCGCTTTCACTTAAGGGATGAATGGTTTTGTAATTCTTATGCTTTGTCATTTGGCTGTATCGATATTTTTATTTGCGCATGGAAGTTTTAGTTTCAATAAATTATAACAGTTTTAAAACAAAGTCCTAATAAGGAAAATTATATGCTCTATGAACTTGATGGTGTTTCCCCTTCGCTTGATGATCAAAGCGTTTGGGTGGCTGATACAGCTTCTGTTATTGGTAATGTTCACCTGAAATCCCGTTCCAGTGTATGGTTCGGCGCTACGCTGAGAGGTGATAACGAACCAATAACTATCGGCAAAGATAGCAATATTCAGGACAATGCTGTTATTCATACAGACCCAGGTGCGCCGACAGTTATAGGTGACGGTGTTACTATTGGGCATTTGGTTATGTTGCATGGATGCCATATTGGGGACGAGAGCTTGATCGGGATGGGAACGACCATCCTGAATAGGGTTAAGATTGGCAAAAGATCAATTGTTGGCGCAGGAAGCTTGATACCAGAAGGAAAAGAGTTCGAAGATGAATGCCTTATTGTCGGCTCACCAGCAAGGGTGGTTCGGAAATTGAAAGACCATGAATTAATGATACTCAAAGGTTCTGCTGAAATTTATGTTCAAAATGCGCAGCGATTTTCAAAAGGCCTGAAGCCAGTGAAAATTTAACTTGATCTTAAGAGAGCAAGGGTAACGTATTTTTAAAATACGCAAGCATATTGTCTGCATATTTATTATTAGTGTTATGGATTTTTGTATGAGTAACGAGATCGTCGGCGGTGCAGCGGTCAAGAATGTTGACATTGCAGCACGAATGGAAATCGCTCGTAAAGTTGGAACAATCCTGTCGGGAGAGTTTCCTGCTTCGGACCGGGAGGCGGCAATTCAGCTAGCGGCTGTTTTGGTCGAAGACGCGGCTGTTTCAGTGCGTGAGCGATTGGCATCAGAGCTTGCAAGTTGTTCATTTTTACCAGAAAATATCATTAATCAAATTACTTGTGATCTGGATTCTGTCGCGGTTCCTTTTCTGGTATCATCAAAGGCATTGGATGATGAATTTTTAGAAGAATTGGTAAGGGATAGTAACACAGCCATTCAAACTGCGGTTGCTCGGCGCGAAAATATATCTGAAATTCTGGCATACTCTGTCTGTGATGTTGGTGAACTGGATGCTGTTGATACCCTTGTAGGGAATGAAGGCGCTAAATTTTCAATCAGGTCATGCGAAAAAGTAATTGATCGTTTTCCTGATGAAGTTGGTTTGATTGAAAAAATGGCACAGCGCGCCGATTTGCCGATCAATGTAGTTGAGCGTATTGTTTTTAAAGTTTCGGAAACTTTCAGTGAATATTTGGTCGATCGTTTTAAACTTGCCCCGGATTATTCAGAGTATTTGATAACGCTTGCCAAACGGCAGGTTTTTGCACGGGCAGCCAGTGTAATATCATCCAACGAAGCAATGAATTATCTGCGGCAACTGCATAAAAAGAATGGATTGACGTCAGACCTGTTGCTAAGTGCCTTACAGCATAAAAATTTAAAATTTTTTGTTGCGGGCCTTGCTGTTTTGCTAAATTCAGAGTTTGAAAAAACCGAAAAAATGCTCGAGCAGGGAGAGAGCGAAGCCTTGGCTAAAATGCTAAATGTAACAGGCTTTGCAAAATCAATATGCGGCGTTCTTATGATTGCATACGATAGGTTGATTAACGAGTAGATTAATTAGCATATAGTTATTAATGTCGCCTGACGTAAAATAATCAGGTGACTATATGATACTTCCTTCACAAAGATCACTATTCAATATACCGACAGATATTTGCTATTTGAATGCGGCTTACATGACACCGCTTACCAAGCGTCAAATAGCAATTGGTGATGACGGGCTAAACAAAAGCGCTAGTCCTTGGCTGTATAGTGAACAGGACTTTTTCACTGATGTGGATGCTGTGAGGTGTTTGGCAGCCGAACTGCTGAATGCACACTCAAATAATATCGCAATAGTATCCTCGGCAAGTTATGGGCTCGCGGTTGCAGGTAAAAATATGCCTGTTACTAAAGGGCAGGTAATATTGATGATTGAAGGGCAATTTCCTTCAAATGTTTATGAATGGGCAAGGCTGGCTAAGGAAAAACAAGCCGAACTGGTTTTTGTTGAAACACCTGAAAACCATGATTGGACAACAGCAATACTGGATGCGGTTTCTATGTATGGGGAACGTATTGCTTTTGCAGCACTTGCCAATGTTCATTGGGCGTCTGGCGCTGTACTCGACCTCGAGAAAATTGCATCTGCTTTGCAAGAAAATGACGCCGGATTGGTTTTGGATTTAACGCAGTCTGTCGGTGCAATGCCGATAAACCTCTCAAAAATAGACCCTGATTTTGCAGTATGCGCCAGTTATAAATGGATGATGGGGCCGTATGGTTTAGGTGTTTTGTATGTTGCAGATAGACATCATGACGGAGAGCCAATCGAGCAGAACTGGATCAATAGAGCCGGAAGCGAAAATTTTGCCAATTTGGTTAATTATCAACATGTTTTCCAAGAAGGCGCCAAACGATTTGATTTTGGTGAACGATCTAATTTTATTTTGATGCCAGTTTATAAGGAAGGTCTACGCCAATTGCTCGAATGGGGTGTTGAAAATATTGCACACTCACTTGCCGACATGAATACCCGCCTAGTCACTATCGCAGAAGACGTTGGCCTGAAGGCAATTAGCCGTAAATTTCGTAGCCCACACATGCTTGGGATTGATCTTGGTGTTGATGCAGATAAATATGCTAAAAAACTGAAAGCTGAAAACATATATGTCAGTATCCGCGGGACAATGCTAAGAGTAGCACCGCATTTATGGATTTCCGAGCAAGACTTAAACCGGTTTGAAACTGTCATGAGGTATATCTGATTGTCCCAAAATGGTACGTGTTTCATATTGAGACAAATTTTTGTTTCAAAATAAAACGCATTTTATGTTTAATGTATGTATTAAATCATAAGTAATTGAAATATATAAATAAAAATAGTTGGCACGCCTGCTGCAATTAATTGGTTGTCTCTAAGGTTTTTGCCTGAGATCAGTGAGACACAGTTTTGAGTAGGGCGCTGATTATTTTGCCTGAATATGATAGCGCTTAAACTACGCGGCGGATAAAGTTTACTTTATCCGCCCGTTTTTTTTATATTTGGCTTGTCGATGAATATTGCCTTCTCTTTCAAAGGAACAAGGCACCGGGGTTTAGAATATTGTTAGGGTCCAGTGCTTTTTTTATTGCCTTCATCATATCAATTTCAGTTGCAGGCTTTACACGGGCTAGTTCTGATTTTTTTAATGTTCCGATACCGTGCTCTGCGGAAATAGATCCTTCAAACTTTAAAACAATGTCATGCACAAGTTCATTCATTGATGACCAGTTTGCAAGAAAGTTATCTTTTTTCACGCTGGCAGGCTGCATGATATTATAGTGTAAATTGCCGTCGCCTAAATGCCCGAAGGGAGTAGGGCGAGCCCCCGGGAAGTGTTCGCAGATCGCTCTGTTCGCTGTATCAAGAAAGCTAGGTACTTTGTCTACAGGAAGTGAGATGTCATGTTTGATGCTGCCTCCTTCGTGTTTTTGGGCTTCAGACATCGCCTCCCGCAGTCGCCAGAAATCTTCGCGGGCTTTTAAAGATGTGGCTATGACAGCATCCCTGATAAGGCTTTTTTCCAATAATGCAGACAGTGAAGCTTCAGCGATTGTGTGAAGGTTAATATTTTTGTTGCTGGTACCCAGTTCTAACAAAACATACCATTCACTTTTTGTTTTCATGGGCCCTCGGGTATTTGGAATATGGTTTATTACCATCTCCAGACCGCTGTGGCACATTAGCTCGAAAGCCGAGAGCATTTCATTATGGTGTTCTTTGATATCTGACAAAACCTTGAGGGCGTTTGTCGGGGTGTCGATAGCAAGCCAGGCCGTTACCTTTTTCTGTTCAATTGGTACAAGCTTCATGGAAGCTTTTGTTATGATGCCGAGTGTTCCTTCCGCCCCAATCAGTAAGTGTTTTAGGTCATAACCCGTATTGTCTTTTCTAAGGGTGCCAAGGTCCGTAAATATTTCACCGTTTGGCAGAACTGCTTCAATACCTAAAACAAGGTCACGAGTTGTACCATATCGCACAACATGAACGCCGCCCGCATTGGTGGATATAATGCCGCCCAGCGTACAACTGCCCTCAGATGCGAGAGATAAAGGGAAGTGTCGGTCATTTTTAGCTGCTGCCGCCTCTAATTCAGCAACTGTAAATCCAGCATCCGCAGTTAGCGAATAATCTTCTTTGGCTATATTTAATTCAGTTCGTAACCGCTTGGTGCTTAAAATAATTTCGGGGCGCTCGCTATTCAAACCAGCAATCCCACCACCAACAAGGCCCGTGTTGCCGCCTTGAGGGACAAGCGCAAGTGAGTGTTCATTGCAATAGTTTATAATCTTGGCGGTATCAATCGTTGATTTAGGCTTTAGCAATAGGTTGGACGCGCCTTTAAATTTATCCCGCCATTCAACCAGATGCGGCGCTATTTCATGCTGATCAGTGCAAACGGTTTGCTCATCGAATAAAGCTTTAAAATGATTGATATGGGTATTTGCAATCATGCTGGCTGGCCCTCATTAGTTTCAGGAGGCCTGGGGGCGGCGGCTCTTTTGATACGGTCATTGATAGCAATGCCAATGCCAACCATGGGTATGGGGGCAATGGCAATTTTATCAGCTTCCCTGTCAGCAATGCGTATCGTTTGAAAGAGATTGCGGGCAGCTTCTGCAAGGTTTGCATGGTCGCTTAAATTACGGTCACCCATAATGTTGCCGAAGCCTATTAAATATTCGCCTTCCTGCTTTACTGTTGCGTCCAGCCGTATTTGAGCGTTGGGAGCATAGTGGCTTGATAATTGACCGGGCGCTGTTATGTGATGATCATTATTATCGAGTATTTCCTGCCCAGCAGCTTCAGCGATTTCGTCGGCTGTGATTGTTCCGGGTCGTAAAAGCTTGATCGTATTATATTGATCTATGCTGATGATGGTAGATTCTATTCCCAAATCTGTTCTGCCACCATCGATAACCAATTCAATTTTACCTTGAAGACCAGATACAACATCCTGTGCTGATGTCGGCGATAGTTTGCCTGATGGGTTAGCGCTTGGCGCAGCAATCGGCCGATTTAATGCCTGTATCAAATTCTGCATAGCAGGATGCTTCGGGCATCTTACTGCTATCGTTGGCAGGCCAGCAGAAACGGTTGCTGCGATTTGTGTTGGTTCGCGTTTTGGTAGGACGAAAGTAAGAGGGCCGGGCCAAAACTTCTCCATTAAATGTTTTGCAGTTTCATTGATATGAACGATAGAATCGGCCATCGAAACATCACAAACATGACAAATTAAAGGGTTGTTTGAAGGGCGTCCCTTAACTTTATAGATTTTTTTTACAGCTATGTCGTTGGTAGCATCGGCTGCCAAACCATAGACGGTTTCCGTAGCGGCGGCGACAAGGTTCCCAGCCTCTAAAATGGCTGAAGCCCTTGCAATAGCTGGCTTGTCCTTGAAAGAAACTACTTGAGTTATCATGTCTGTCATGCACAAATCTTAATTATTAATGACATCTATTATCCTACTGGTGTAAATTAAAATGCCAGCGAATTAATGGATACCTAGCACAGATTAGAATTTTGCCAATCATTTGTTCAGGCAAAAGAGTGAGTGTTTACGCAGCGGGATTAGTCTTATGAGTGAATATAAAGCGCCTTTAGAAGAAATCAAATTTGCCCTTGAAGTATCAGCGGGCATGGATGCATGGACCAGCTTACCTGCCTTTGCTGAAGCAGACGAAGATGTTGTTTCAGCGGTCCTTGAAGAAGCAGGTAAATTGGCACGTGATATAATTGGCCCTACTAATGGCGTCGGAGACCGTGAAGGTGCTGTTCTTCTGGATGATGGATCAGTTAAAACACCCGATGAATTCAAGCCGATGAATGAAGCATTTGTAGAAGGTGGCTGGCCAACGCTTGCGTTCAATCCTGAGTATGGTGGGCAGGGCCTACCCGGCAGCCTTGCTCTTGCTGTTAGTGAGATGGTTACATCTGCTAATATGGCATATAGCTTAAACCCAATGTTGACCTCAGGTGCGATCGAGGCGATCGCTGCGCATGGTAGTGACGAACAAAAAGAAAAATACTTGCCCAATATGATTGCAGGTACATGGACAGGGGCAATGAACCTGACGGAATCAGGGGCTGGTTCTGATGTCGGTGCGCTTAAAAGTAAGGCGGAAGCATTACCAGACGGTACATATAAAGTATCGGGGCAGAAAATTTTTATAACATGGGGTGATCATGATCTGGCAGAGAATGTGATCCATCTGGTGCTGGCGCGGTTGCCTGACGCTCCAAAAGGTACAAAGGGCATTTCAATGTTCATTGTGCCAAAATATCATGTGAATGAAGATGGGTCATTAGGGGCAAAGAATGATGTGCGCTGTGTAAGCCTCGAACATAAATTGGGCATACATGCTAGCCCAACATGTGTCATGTCATTTGGTGACAATGATAATTGTATTGGGTATCTCGTTGGCCGTGAAAATGAAGGTATGCGCAATATGTTCACAATGATGAACCATGCGCGTATCAGTGTTGGCCTAGAGGGAGTTGCAATATCAGAACGAGCGTATCAGCATGCGGTTTGGTATGCTGAAGAGCGTGTTCAATCAGCTTCTGTCGATGCTAAGAGCCCTGAAGGCGTTGCGATTATTGAGCACCCTGACGTAAAGAGAATGTTGATGACGGTGCGGGCAACGACTGAGGCCGCCAGAGCAATTATATACCGAAATGCTTGGGCTTTGGACCGGTCGCACAATGCAGAAGATGCTAGTGACAGGAAAAAGGCGAGCGGCGAGGCCGACTTGTTGACGCCGGTTTCCAAGGCCTATTCAACTGATCTGGGAGTGGAAAATACGTCAATTGCGCTTCAGATTTTTGGCGGTATGGGGTTTGTTGAAGAAACCGGAGCTGCACAATATTACCGGGATGCCCGTATTGCGCCAATATATGAAGGGACAAACGGTATTCAGGCGCTGGATTTGGTTGGTCGTAAATTGAAAATGGATAGCGGCGAACACTGGCGTGCCCTTCTTGAGGAAATGCGTGATTTTTGCCGATCTGATGCTGCTACTAATCTGATTGACCTGGAGATATTAACCGCCGGGGTAGAAGCGCTTTCAGAAGCTGCTGAAACATTATTTGCAAATGGATTTGACCGCATTATTGACACAGCATCAGCCGCAACACCGTATCTTCGATTGTTTGGTACTGTGGTTGGTGGGTATCTATTGACGTTGCAGGCTGTCGAAGCTGAAAAGCGAATACAAGGTGGCACCGGTAGTAACGACTTTTTAAAAGCCAAGCAGATCACTGCACGTTTTTATGTCGAACAGATCATGCCTTCTGCTATTGCATTATTAAAGCCTGTGATAGCTGGTGGCGCAACGCTTATGTCGATGCAGACCGAAATGTTTGCCAGAAGCTGATTTATAGAGCTGATGATTTGCACTTTATGGATTGCCCTAAAAAGGTATTGATATAAAAGGCTGTTACCACAAGATACATTTGTTAAAGGATCAATTATGGCTGAGGCTTCACTCAACAATGTTGAAGGTGATAACATGAGCGATGTTACTGATCACCGTACAGGGCGTGTTGATCCTCTCGCAAATTTAACAGTTTTGTTTGACGATGTTCCCTCAGGCGATACTGTTATTGAGATAACTGACGGTGTTTTATGGGCGCGTTTGCCATTGCCGTGGTCACTTGATCATATTAATGTCTATTTATTTAAAGAAGACAATGGATGGACGATTGTAGATACAGGAGCGAATGGATCGCGCGGTAGGGCTGTTTGGGAAAAGCTATTTACCACTGTTATGAACAATGAACCAATTGTTCGGGTGATTGCGACCCATATGCATCCTGATCACATCGGCCTTGCCGGATGGTTGGTCGAAAAATTTAACTGTGAATTTGTCATTACACAGGCAGAATATCTGCTGTCTAATACACTTTGGCTTGGCGCCAGTGATGTTTTCCCCGAGAGCGAGCTAACGTTTCTGTTAGAGCACGGATTGGACCCTCAGTTTGAAGCGATGGTGCGCGGTGCTGGATATTCGTCCTATAAGAAAGGAGTGTATAAATTACCACCTCAGTATCGCCGGATAGAAGATGGTAGTGAAATCGAGTTTGGTGGCCGGAAATGGCGGGTGCTTATTGGGCGTGGTCATTCGCCAGAGCATGCTTGTTTGTACGCTGAAGAAGACGGCCTTTTACTCTCTGGCGATCAGGTCTTACCTGAAATCACATCCAACGTATCTGTTCATGCCCGGGAGCCTCATTCCAACCCCTTAGCTCAGTGGATTACTTCGTTAAACCGAATGCTGGATATTGATACAGATCCTGTCGTTCTGCCATCACATGGACCAGTTTATAAAGGCTTACAGGAACGGCTGACTGCATTAATAGATGGTCATTATAAAAAGCTGGTCAAATTGCACGCTTATCTTGATGCACCTAAAACAGCTACAGAATGTTTTCCTGCTCTGTTCAGGCGTAAAATTACAGGCTTTGATTTCTTCTTGGCCTTGGGCGAGGCTGTTGCACACCTCCATTTATTAGAATCGCTTGATTTAGCAGAGCGAAGCTCAGATGGTACTCTATCGAAATTTGTTCGTAAGAATGAACTTGAAGTTGAAAGCCTTCTCTCCAGATTACAGGCTTTACCGGGGATTGACCTACGGGGTTTATCAGATATTTTGTGATTAATTTCTTATATCAATAGTAATGTTTAATATTATTCTTTGCGTTGTTCACCTGAAGCCCTATAACAGCAAATATCAGCTTATTAAGGCCTATAAACCTGCATGGGTGACGAATAGATGACAAAAAATTCTAATTATGATGACATTAAAACCATGACCTTCGAGGCCGCTATGGCAGAGCTTGAGAAGGTTGTGCGTGAACTTGAAAATGGCAGTGTTTCTCTTGAAGAATCTATCGACTTTTATACCCGTGGGGAAGCATTGAAAAAACACTGCGAAACCAAGCTTGCAGAAGCAGAAGCACGCATTGAAAAAATTACCCTTGCAAAAGACGGTAGCCCAACGGGTGTTGAACCGTTTGAGGCAAGTTAATATGCCTGCCATTCATCATAATGGCGCTTTAGAAGCGGCTCTGTCTGCTACCTCATCGGCAGTGGAGCGGGTTTTAGAACCCATATTGAATAGACCATCAGGGTTGGAAGCGCGGGTTATAGATGCAATGCATTACGCGGTCTTTTCCGGTGGTAAGCGCTTGCGTCCTTTTTTGGTGTTGGCTAGTTCTGAATTATTTGGTGTAGAGCGTAAGCGTGCGCTTCGTGTTGCGGCAGCTATCGAGTGTGTTCATTGTTATTCTTTGGTTCATGATGATTTGCCTGCAATGGATAATGATGACCTAAGGCGCGGTAAACCCACTGTTCATATAAAATTTGATGAAGCAACGGCCATTTTGGCAGGTGATGCGTTATTGACCCTTGCATTTGAAATTCTGGCATCTCCTGAAACTCATGACGACCCGAACGTAAGATTAGAGTTGATCAGCGCGCTCGCAAAAGCGTCTGGTCACCATGGTATGGTTGGGGGGCAAATGATTGACCTGATGGCAGCCGATCATGAATTGGATCAAGCGGCAGTTTGTCGCCTACAACAGATGAAAACAGGTGCATTGATCAGCTTTTCTGTCGAGGCTGGGGCAATCATGGGGCATGCAAGCGAGAGCGCAAGAGGCTCTTTACAGGGATATGCACGTGACTTGGGGCTTGCTTTTCAGGTTGCTGATGATTTGTTAGATGCTGAAGGTAGTATTGAAAATACTGGGAAGGCTGTCGGTAAGGATGTTGCCGCGGGCAAGGCAACGTTGGTTAGCATTATGGGATTGGAACGGGCGAAACAGCAGGCTGGTTTGTTGACTGATCAGGCGATTGATCACTTGTCTGGTTTTGATGATCGGGCGTCACTTTTGCGCGCTGTCGCACATTTTGCTATAAATCGTCACACTTGATTCTAAATTCGATCTTAATGATATATCAGGTATAAGAATAATAAAGCTAAAAAGGATATTGTCTTGAGCGGAAGACTAAAGACACCATTACTGGATCAGGTGAATTCTCCTGTAGATTTACGTAAATTCGAAAAAGATCAGCTTAAACAAGTTGCTGACGAATTACGGCAGGAAATGATTGATGCTGTATCGGTCACTGGCGGGCATTTCGGCGCGGGCCTTGGTGTTGTGGAATTGACGGTTGCATTGCATTATATTTTTAACACGCCTGAAGATCGATTGATTTGGGATGTGGGCCATCAGGCGTATCCTCATAAAATTTTAACGGGTCGTCGTGATCAAATTCGCACAATTCGCCAAGGCGGTGGATTGTCACCTTTTACCAAACGGTTGGAAAGCGATTATGACCCTTTTGGTGCGGGCCATTCTTCTACGTCGATTAGTGCGGCGCTCGGTATGGCAGTTGCTAATAAAATGTCAGATAAACCAGGGCGGGGCATTGCTGTTATCGGTGACGGCGCTATGAGCGCAGGTATGGCGTATGAGGCGATGAACAATGCAAAACAAGCAGGAAACCGCCTTGTTGTAATATTGAATGATAATGAAATGTCAATCGCGCCTGCTGTTGGTGCAATGAGTGCTTATCTTGCCAAAATACTCAGTAGCCGATCATTTTTATCCTTACGGGATTTGGGCAAGAAAATTGTTTCGCATTTTCCGAAGCCATTAGCTGATACAGCGCGGCGCGCAGAAGAATACGCCCGTGGTATTGCAACGGGTGGCACGCTCTTTGATGAACTTGGGTTCTATTATATTGGCCCAATCGATGGTCATAATATGGACCACCTTCTTCCTGTGCTAGAGAATGTTCGTGATGCACAGGATGGCCCGATTTTGATCCATGTGGTTACTGAGAAAGGTAAGGGGCATCCCTTTGAAACGCCAAACCTTGAAAAATATCATGCGGTGCCGAAATTTGATGTAGTAACCAAAGAACAGCAAAAGTCGAAACCAAAGGCGCCGACATATACAAATGTCTTTGCTGATGCGCTGATTAAAGAAGCAGAAAAAGATGATAAAATCCTCGCGATTACAGCGGCGATGCCATCTGGTACTGGCATAAACAAATTTGAAGAGAAATTTCCGGATCGCACGTTTGATGTGGGTATTGCAGAGCAACATGCAGTTACCTTTGCCGCTGGACTGGCAGCAGAAGGGTATAAGCCCTTTGCGACAATATATTCGACATTCTTGCAGCGTGCTTATGATCAGATTGTCCATGATGTGGCGGTTCAAAAACTTCCTGTTCGCTTTGCCATTGACCGTGCAGGTCTTGTCGGTGCAGACGGCCCGACCCATGCCGGTAGCTTTGATGTGACATATCTTGCAAGTTTACCGCATATGGTTGTTATGGCTGCGGCAGATGAAGCGGACCTGATGCATATGGTGGCAACTGCGGCATCTATCGATGACCAGCCTTCAGCCGTTCGGTATCCACGCGGTGAAGGCCGGGGTGTTGAACTGCCTGAAAAGGGTGACGTTCTTGAAATCGGTAAGGGCCGGATTATCAAACAAGGGACTAAAGTTGCGATCCTGTCGCTGGGTGCTCGATTGGATGAGGCCCTTAAAGCTGCCGAAGAGCTTGAAGCTAAAGGGCTTTCAACAACTGTTGCCGATGCGCGATTTGCAAAACCAATCGATGAAAAACTGATAAGAGACCTCGCTGCTAGCCATGATGTTCTTCTGACTATTGAAGAAGGTTCGATTGGTGGCTTTGGTGCCCACGTCATGGATTATCTTGCCGATGAAGGTATCCTCGATGGTTCCCTCAAGGTACGTGCTTTGAAATTACCGGATGTTTTTCAGGATCATGGTAATCCAGCGGATATGTATGCTGAGGCGGGTCTTGATGCCGCAGGTATTGTGTCGAGTATTCTAAAGGCACTCGGGCACAATTACATTGAGCGGGAACAACTTGAGCAATCTATACGTTCTTAAATCCATTTACCTAACGATACCGGGTTTATAAATTTGGAGTGGATCAATGGCTGCTAAAGTTCGGGTTGATGTTGCCTTAGTGGATCGGGGGCTGGTTGAGAGCCGGGCAAAAGCCCAAGCGCTTATCATGGCAGGTGTTGTGTTTTCCGGTGAGACAAAAATCAATAAAGCTGGGCAGCAAATCAAAGCAGATCAATCGCTCGAAGTGCGCGGAAAGGATCATCCTTGGGTAAGCCGTGGTGGGTTAAAGCTCGATAAAGGCTTAAAGTATTTTGGCGTTGATCCCGCTAATATGACGGTGATTGATGTTGGGGCGTCTACCGGCGGGTTTACGGATGTTGCGCTAACAAACGGTGCCAGTCATGTTTATGCCGTTGATGTAGGACGTGGGCAGCTTGCCTGGAAACTTAGGAATGATGACCGTGTTACCGTTTTGGAAAAAACGAATGCACGTTATCTGAGTGAACAGGAAATTCCGAACGCTCCTGATTTAGTTGTTTGTGATGCGAGCTTTATTTCCCTTAAAACTGTTTTACCGGCTGCTCTCGACTTACTAAAAAATAATGGTCATCTCATTGCGCTTATAAAACCTCAATTTGAAGTTGGTAAGGATAATGTAGGGAAGGGCGGCGTGGTGCGTGACCCTGATTTACATAAAGCTGTTTGTGACGATATTGCTGATTGGTTGAATGGGCGTCCAAATTGGTGTGTGGATGGTATAACAGAGAGCCCTATTAAAGGCCCGGAAGGGAATGTTGAATTTCTTATCCATGCTATTAAGGCTACTAACGAATAATGCGCTTTTCTCTTAAGATAACCAAACTTGGTAGCAGTGGTGATGGCATTGGAATGCATGAGGGCAAACTGGTGTTTGTTCCGTTTGCTTTGCCGAGTGAAGATGTAATCGTAGAAAGAGTGAAAGAAAATAAGAATGGCATTACTGCAAGGCTTATAGAGATATCAGAGGCCAGCCCGGATAGAGTTGCACCTGTGTGTCAGCACTATACAAAGTGTGGCGGATGTCAGGCCCAGCATATGTCGGCAAAGCTTTATCATAGCTGGATGAGGGACAAAGTTGTAAAGCCGCTTGCGCAACACGCTCTGGATACTTCTGTAGTTTCTGCTCCGGTGATTACACCATTGAAGACCCGGCGCCGGGTTACGCTTAAAGCGCGTAAAACAGAAAAAGGTGTGATATTTGGCTTTAATGCACGGGAAAGCCATACAATTGTTAATATAATTGAATGTCCGGTAACACGTGATGATATTGTGCGGTTGTTCTACCCTATTCGTGACGTGCTCGCTAAAATATTACCAAAAGCTGGTAAGGCCGAAATCCACATCACGATCACGAAAACTGGCAGCAGCCTTGTTTTTAAGTCGGAGGCACGCTTGTCGCTTTCAGACCGTGAGGTATTATCAACATTTGCAGAGAGATATGATGTTGCGGCTATTCACTGGCTTGAAGACGATTTCCCTGATCCTGTGTTAATAAGGCGCGAGCCTTTGATTGATATCAAAGGTGTTAATGTTCCCCTGCAACCGGGGGGATTTGTGCAAGCGAGTGAAGAAGGGCAAAAGCTATTAATTGATCAGGCCTTGGAATGGATACCAGATGCGAAGCGTGTGGCTGATTTATTTGCAGGTATTGGAACTTTTACTTTTGCGTTGGCGACAAACTCTCAGGTCTTGGCTGCTGAAGGCAATGAGGATGCGATGGCAGCTTTAATTAAAGCTCGTAATATTACCCCTAATTTGAAGCAGATAATTACCCGTAAAAGGGATTTATTTATTAAGCCTCTAACGGCGGAAGAATTGAGTCGCTTTGATGCAATAATTATTGATCCACCACGTGCAGGTGCGCGCGCTCAGGTTGAGCAAATTTCCGCATCAGACGTAAAACAAATATTAAGTGTATCTTGCAATCCCAATACATTTGCCCGCGATACAGAAATATTGACTAAAAATGGGTATAGCTTGAAGAAGATTGTGCCTATTGATCAGTTTTTATATTCAGAACATATTGAAATTATTGCGCTAATTCATAAAAAATAAACTATAGATTGATTTGTTGATTCTTAGCAAAATATTTACTAATTTCCCAGCATATCTAATCATGGAACATGAACAATAAATCACTGGGATAGTTTGCTTTACTATTGTTATCTAGTAAAAAGGCAAATTGTAATTTCCTTAAAAGTGAAAAATATGTGGAGGAACTCTGTGGCTAGTAAATTAGCTCTGGTATCAACCGTTTCAGCAATCGTTATCCTGTCGACAGGTGTTGCGGCTGAAAAAGTTGAATTGATCAATCAAAGTCAATATCAAGCACCGGAAAGCGCAAAATGTGCTAAACCTGCGAACCCATATAAGGGTGTGTTTTATGCAAATGATTTTAGGTATTTAGAGCAGGAATGCTATACTGGTGAAGGTGATGATGTCTTAACCAAGCTCGGTAATAGTTTGAAGAATATCAAGCTGAAAGATAATGTGACGCTTGACCTTGGTGGCCAATATCGTTTGCGTTGGCACACTGAAAATAATCATGCAGGTACACGGCTAAATGGTGAAGATAACGACTTTTTATTAAGCCGCTTAAGAGTTTACGGAAATCTGCGACTTGGTGATCATATTCGTGTTTACGGCGAGTTGATTGATGCAGCCAGTATCGGCGAAGATAGAGCGCCGAGAGGTATTGAGGTTGATCGGTGGGACTTGTTGAATGGATTTGTCGATATTAATTTTAAGTTGGCAGATACAAAAATTAACGTGCGTGCCGGTCGCCAAGAGCTTTTGTTCGGTCAGCAGCGGCTTATTTCACCACTGGACTGGGGTAATACACGGCGTGCCTTTGACGGGGTGCGTGTGACCGCCAAGCATGGGGATTTTACCTTTAATGCATTTTCAGTAAGCCCGCGGACAGTTTTACCTAATGATAGTAACCCGACCGATACCAGCCAGGATTTTGATGGCTTGTCGCTTCAGTATAATATTCCTGGTCATGAAATTGAGTTATATAGCCTTCGGCTTGATGAAGATGACCCTTTGCGGACACGTTTTGATTATTATACAACGGGGCTGCGTTGGAAGGGGCGTGAAGGAAATGTCTTGTTTGAAGCCGAAGGTGGTATTCAGCGCGGTACATTTGGCACACAGGCACTTAGTGCGGAGTTTTTAACACTCGGTTTGGGGTATAATTTCAAGGATATTGCCTGGGCACCAACTATTTGGGCTTATTATGATTATGCCAGCGGTGACGAGGACCCTAATGACGGCGTTGATGGACGCTTCCGCCAGTTATTCCCGCTTGCGCACGCTTGGCTTGGATTTATCGATCTAGTAGCACGGGAAAATATTGAAGCCTTCAGAATTAGCGCAGTGTCAAAACCTGTAAAAGGTGTGACATGGGTAAACCAATTCCACAAATTCAATTTGGCAGAATCTCAGGAAGGCCTGTTTAACGCAGGTGGTGGACGTATCAGATTTGATCCAACAGGACAGGCTGATTCAGACGTTGGTTTTGAATATGATACCTTTGTTAACATCAAGCTTCTTCAGCGTATGAATTTGATTGTCGGGTATTCGCACTTTTCAGGTGGTGACTTCATCGATGCTACCAACCCGGAAGGCGTTTCTGGTAACGCAGACTTCTTTTATGTTCAGTGGGTTACTAACTTCTGATTTAAAGGCATTCGCATATGTATAAATTAGTAACGTTTATTATATTTTTCTCAGTCTCCTTAGGGCAATCAGCTTCGCTGAATGCCCAGGCGACGCCCGCTGATGTGTTGGTTTCAGTAGAGACAGCGCAAAATGAGCTACGGCTAATGTATGATGCTGATATGCAGAATGTGCCTGCTATCAAAATTACATCATCGGCACCAAGAAGGCCACGACACGTGTATTTTAAAGCGCGTGAGGTGTTTTTGAAGGTGCAAACGTTGCGTGGCATCAATGGCCTTCAGGTTAAGAGTTTACCGGCGGTGCCAGCACGTGAAATCAGGCCAACTGAAGTGAAAGAGCTAGTTGATAGAATTCGTGCAGACCTTAGTGAGATCAAACCAAAGTATTTTGTGGTTGAAGAAGCAACCGCCGCGCCCAAGAAAAACGGGGTAGGGCCAACAGATGTCTATCTTGGGCTTGTTTATACCAGTCAGTTAATTGATGGGCTTGATATGCCAAACGTTGTGCCAAACGATGTGTACCGTGTGGCACTTGCCGTTCTTGAAGAAGCACGGGTTATTTCAAGTGCGCAAAATGGTGCCAGAAGCGAAGAGACCTTGCGCCTTGTTGCAACGGGTAAAAAACCTGTAGATGTCTATGACAACGGCGAAACACTGATGAATTTAATTCAGTCTATATCAGAGAATAAAGATGGTTTTGATATACCTGCGGGCGTTGTTCTCCCTAATCGTCCATCGGGAAAAATCACACCGGGCCATGTTATGGATTTGATGAGTAATACTCTTGCAGAATTAAGCGCATTAAAAGCTAAACTTGGTATTTCAGAAAGCGCAGCAAATCAACCAGAGCAAGCGGGAAAAACACCGTCTAATGTTTTTGATGTTATTGAGACCACAAAAACTGTTCTAGCCGGAATATAGGTGGGGATTATGCTAAACCAAATAAAACAAATACTATCAGGGCTGAACGGCAAAATCCTGATGCTTGCAGGGTTTCCCGTTATCATTATTGGTATCATAGCATTTGCTGGTATCAGTTATATAAGTGGGGCCTTCTCATCAACTCAGGAACAATTAACAAGCCTGAATGCACAGGTCGCCCGCGCAGACGGATTATCCGCTATTGTTGATGCCTCTAACACTCGGGCGCAGCGTTTGGCGGCTGATATTGCGCGAATTCATCAATCAATGTTGATTACGCATAATGCTGGTTTGGTTGCTCAAACCAATACAAAAAAAACAGAATTAACTAATGAATTAAAAGCGCTGAAAGATAGTGTTCGCGATTTACGACAGTTTCTTGAGCAAACATCCTATGTGCCGGCTGAATTGGATCAGGCGCTATCAGAAAACACAGCATCAAAATTCTCTCTTGATGCCCGCAAGGTTTTCTTTCAGCTTGTTCGCTTAAGTGAAACAGTCTCAAATCAGTTTCAGTTGTTTGCCAGTGCAAATGGCCGCACGATTGCGTTGGCTCAAGCTGCAAATTTTGATGATGCAAATGCAAACTTTCAGTTCGAGGAAACGGCGCGCCTGAACGCCTTTAATGGCGGCTTGGCACGTTTGGCCGAGGCGCTTGAGAAAACGATTGTTGAATTAAAACAACAAACTGTACAGGAGCGTAGTGCTCTTAATGAAAAGTCAGGTGACGAGATTTCTAATGGTATTGTTATCACAATGATCCTGATACTTGGTCTAATTCTGGTTATTCTGATTGTTGCTTATGTATTTACAGCGAAGGTAATAATTACACCAATACGGGCTCAAGTTGGCTCTATGAACAAATTGGCCGCAGGGCAAATGGATGTTGATATTCCAGAGACGAAGGATAGTGATTTAGCACAGATTGCCAAAGCTTTATCATCGTTCAAAACGGGCCTTGTTGAGAAAGCCAACCTTGAAGAACAGCAAAAACAGGCAGAAGCCGAAGAGCGTGCCCGAGACGAGGAAGCACAGCGCCTTGAGCGGGAACGCCTTGAGACTGAGCGCGAACGTGAGCGCGTCGAAGCAGAAAAGAATGCTCGTAGAACCGAGAAGTTAGAAGCATTACTCAGTGGCTTTGAAGAAAAAATCGGTGATGTTTTGAATTCAGTTAGCGATGCATCGAGCACACTGGAGCATTCTGCGGGGATGATGCGGCAAATTGCGTCTGATTCTGAAACACAAAGTAATGAGGTTGCAAATGCATCTTCAATGGCGTCATCAAATGTATCATCGGTTGCGGCTGCCAGTGAAGAGATGGCTGCGTCCATTCAGGAAATCAGCCGTCAGGTCCGTACATCAACCGATATGACGAAGCAAGCAACAGAGCAAGCAGAAAACACTGACAAGCTCGTGCAAAATCTTGCGAAGAATATCGCGAAAATTGATGATGTGGTTCAATTGATTAACGATATTGCCGAGCAAACCAACCTACTTGCACTCAACGCAACGATTGAGGCCGCGCGCGCAGGTGATGCTGGTAAGGGCTTTGCTGTTGTGGCGTCAGAAGTGAAGGCGCTTGCTAATCAGACGGCACAGGCAACGGATGAAATCCAGAAACAGATTTCAACAGTGCAGGGCATGGGGAATGAAACGTCGGATGGCATGGCAACGCTTCTAAATGTGTTCCTGCAAACGACAGAGATTACGAGCACGATCGCCGCCGCCGTTGAAGAACAGAACGCGTCAACGATTGAAATTTCGCAGGCTGCGGGGCAGGCCGCGAACAGCACTGATACCGTATCAATGAATATTGGTAGCCTGCGCGACGGTAATGAAAGCGCCCGCACGGCCTCTGATCAGGTATTTGAGGCATCATCGACGCTTTCTACACAAAGTGAGAGCCTGCAAGCGGTTGTTCAAACCTTCCTTCAGGAAATTGCCGAAGCCCAGTCTGCGTAATGCGTTATTCGGTACTGCAAAAATCTATGAAGCCTGCTTTTTGATCATCAGAGGGCAGGCTTTTATTCTAATTAGAGATAACTATCTAAACATCTCGTCTAATCTAACAATGGCTTTTAGGAAATAGGAGCATTAATCATATGGTTCAAAATCATAGTAATTAAACGTGGTTTGTTTTTGATCAGTGCCTGCTGTATCAACAAACTGTTTGAGCCGACGACCAAGCACATCATAAAATGAGCAAGATTGAACTCTTAGCAAAACGGCAACAGCCGATGAGCGTTGGGATGATACTGCGGAATTCTCCGGAGGGAAAGGTCCGGTCATTATAAATCGTCAGATTGCCATTATCGTTATAGGTTGCCGCCTTCGAAGTAAAGTTGTAGGTGCAAACCTAAAACTAAGTAAAAAGTATCTAACTTATGACTTGAGAATCTTGATGAACTGAGTTCTATCAATAAAAATTGGTTCGAAATCGACTTTGTCTTCAGTAATGCTCAACTGAGTAAACTCAAGGCATTCCTGCGCTTCTCTCTGAATTTCTGGATCAATAAAATTTAACGCACGCTTCAGAAAAGCGAGGTACTCAAGTTCAATAATACCGGATATCTTTTTATACCAGAATAGCATTACGGAATAATTTAGTTTAATTAAAATATCACCCTCACAATTATATAACTTAATTAATTGTTGCAATTCTGGGAAATTGCCACTTAATATTAACCTCCTTGCAGCAAGTTGTCGAACCAACGGGGTAAAATTGCGATCTAAGAATTGAACTAAATACTCAGGAAATAGATCATGAGTGTTGGTTAATAGATACACAACGTTAACATTAAAGTATTCGGTTTCTTCCAGAAACTTTAGCCTTCCAAGGACTTTACTAACATCTTTTGCACGACAAGAAGTCAATAAATTAACTGCGTTTGATCTTAAATAGTCTTCATGAAAATTAAGACAATGCTCTGCTAATTTAATGAGTTGACTAGATGACAAACTATTGCCACTTGAAGCAATTATATCTTCGACATAAGCATCTAATTCTATGGAATTTAGTTCTTTGTTTGGCTTTATAATGATTCCCTATATAAACAAACTACAGCCAATACTATTAAATAATCAGATACATCCCCCACTTAATCTACAGAGAGTCACCTCAGTTTTCAAAACGTGACCAAGATGCCCACATGCCCACAATCAACGCTTTCCTCCTTAAGGCAAGCTAAACCAATAAAAATGCTGCTAAACAATCCCCCTTTAGCGGCTAAAATCTAAACAAACGCCTCGGCAAATACCGAGGCGAGGGAGAAATGCGTAACAGTTTATGTTTTCTATTACGATTTAGAATTGATATTTATATCTCTCTTCTCTTATATACAGTAGCCCCTTGATCGGTCGCTTTCGACAGATACAGACTTCCATTAAAAACTTTCACTTGCAATTCTATATCAATATTATCAGGTTCCAAAATGTATAATAGTGATAAGAACTCTTGAAGTTCATTCATATCTTCAACAGACTCTTTCTCTAGTATAACCTCAATAGTCACGTGATTATTTTTGATATTCAACGACACCATTCTAAAATTTGAAGAAATAACACCTAATAAAGCTTGGTTTATCCATATGATTTGCCTTTGTAAAAAAGTAATATCACCTCTGAGTTCCATAATCATACCTCTCTAGTTCGGTGTAGTTGGAACAACTGTAACCTTTTTTGTGCCTTTAATAATAAAAGTATTTGTAGGTTGATTAGGAAAATCTGCACCTATATTTACATTTGTACCTGTTACTCCATCAAATTGCACAGCAAGAAACCCCTGTTTGTTAGTTCTGAGGATGTCTGCGTGGCCAGAATGGAATGCATCCAGAACCTGTTGAGCTTGATCAGGAGTATCGAAGAAACCACTTGCACGCTGAGTTGGGCTACCTGAAACGTGCGTAAGCTGCCTTTGTGTGTTTATTCTATTAGCTATCCCAAATTCTGCAGCTCGATTTGCATTTCTTAAAATTCGTACGCTATTAAATATACATGCCACAGCCTCGCCAAGGCCTGCAAATGCTATTTCATCAACAGTACTATCAACCATCTGCGTACCCCCATGTCCGATGGCAGCCACAGCTAGTTGAGTACCCGGTGATATCAATGGTGAAGGAAGGTCTCTATCTCGGCTTCCAGTATTAATAAAACTATCATTTAAATTATTTCTAGCTTGCCGCAGGTTCGCGCCCATTGTGTCAGCCAAACAATCAAACAATTGACAAACAAACCCGATATTATCTTCACCCATCAACCCCGTTGGATCAATGAGGTTCACCGGATCATTGTTAACATACACTCATATTTAAAAATCTATCGGTGCATCATACATATATTCACCTATTACCTAAAAAAACCTCTAACCGCCTCTATTGTTTTCTCTGGGGTTTCTTCCATCGGAATATGGCCTGCGCCTTTGAAGACAACGAGCTTACTGTCTTTGATCTCGCGGTTCATAACATGGCCTGCTTCAACAGGTATGAGCTTGTCATCCTCACCCCAGATGATCAGGGTGGGAACAGCGATTTTACTGAAGTCAATATCTGCGCGGCCAGTGCGGTAGCCCGCAAAGCGTTTGCCTGTCGCCTCGCGGTTGCCGGGATAGCGCACCAGTTCCCAGTACCGATCAATCATCTTGTCATTAATCAGCGCTTGGTTGGTAAAACTTTTCCGTAGGCCATCAGCGGATAAGCTACGCGGTGTTATGTTGCCGATAATCCAGTCGGTGTACCAACGCCCCGCCAGTTTGAAGGCGAGGGGAAGATCTGGTTTTGTGCCATCTTTCGCTGGTAACTTGGCGCCAGAGGCATCAACAAGAATAAGCGATGTCACATCATCCGGGTATGTTTGTGTATAATGAAGGCTAATGCCGCCGCCCATGCTATTGCCGCCGAGAATAAAATGCTCCAAGCCAATTGTTTGCGTAAATTCCTTAACGAAATTTGTCATACCAACATAGCCATACATATTAGCGGGTGTTGGGCCCGTAAGGCCGTGACCAGGTAAGTCAATAGTGATGATACGGTAATCAGCCTTCAGGTCATTTACCCATGCCTCCCACGTATGGAGAGATGAGTTGGAGCCGTGCAAGAGGACGATTGCTGGCGTATTTTTATCACCTTCATCGCGAAAATGAGCTGTGGCACCTGATGGTAACTCTACGAAAGTGGAGGCACCGTAAGCATATTTTTCTCGCAAATCTTCGGGCGCGATATCAGGTGTCCATGCGATTACAATCGTTAGGGCAATCGCCACAAAAATAAATGCAAACAGAAAACGTAAAACCTGCATAGAAGCCTCTCACTTGTTCGTATATCAAGAGCTTACACAGAAGATTAAGATTGGGCAAATTCCGTTGTTTTAGGTGTTCGTCATTCCTAAAGGTCGCACTGTGCCTTATGAAGCATTTTATGATCTGCAAGCACACATGCCATCATGGCCTCTGCCACAGGAACAGCGCGGATGCCAACACAGGGATCATGCCGGCCTTTGGTCATGACATCAACTGCATTGCCGTCAGTATCAATAGATTTGCGGGGTGTCAGAATTGAACTTGTTGGTTTCACGGCAAAACGTGCCACAATCTGTTGGCCGGTTGAAATACCGCCCAGAATGCCGCCTGCGTTGTTGGATAGGAAAGTCGGGCCGCCATTTGACGCAGGCACCATCTCATCCGCATTTTCTTCGCCTGACAGGCAAGCGGCTTCCATGCCCGCGCCGATTTCAACGCCTTTAACGGCATTGATACTCATGAGAGCTGCTGCAAGGTCTGTATCCAGCTTCGCATAAATCGGTGCGCCCCAGCCCGCAGGAACGCCGTCAGCAACAACTTCGATGACAGCGCCAACCGAGCTACCATTCTTGCGAATTTTGTCCAGTTCTCCGGCCCAATGATCGGCTGCAACCGGGTCAGGGCAGAGAAGGGGATTGTTATGCACTTCATCCCAATCTAGGCGGTCACGGTCGATTTTGTGGGGGCCCATTTGCACCATGCCAGCGCGGATTGTAATATCATCGCCAATAATTCTGCGAGCAACCGCGCCTGCTGCAACCCGCATCGCGGTTTCCCGCGCACTAGAGCGGCCACCGCCGCGGTAATCACGGATGCCATATTTGCTCAGGTATGTATAATCAGCGTGGCCCGGGCGAAAACGCTTGGCAATATCACCGTAATCCTTTGACCGTTGATCGGTGTTTTCGATCATTAATTGAAGGGATGTTCCTGTTGTTTTGCCCTCAAACACGCCAGATAAGATTTTAACTTCGTCCGCTTCTTTACGCTGGGTCGTGTATTTGCTTTGGCCCGGTTTACGCTTATCCAGATACTTTTGAATGTCCGCTTCACATAAATCAAGCATGGGAGGGACACCATCAACGGTGCAACCAATGGCTGGGCCATGGCTTTCCCCCCATGTTGTAAAACGGAATAGTCTGCCAAAAGTATTGAAGGACATAGATTTTCCAGCGCTTATTCAGTGTTAGTTAGAAACGAAAACTTTCATCGAATCTTCGTCGGTCGGCATGCATGTTGTACTGAAACCACCGTCCACATGATGAGTTTCACCTGTCACACCAGAGGATAAGTCAGACAAGAGATAGAGGCCTGCACCAGCGACATCGTCCAATGTGATATTGCGTTTCAGTGGGGCGTTTTTCTCGTTATATTTAAGGAGCATGCGGAAATCACCAACACCAGAGGCTGCCAGTGTTTTCATCGGGCCTGCCGAAATAGTGTTTACGCGGATATTGCGTTCGCCCAAATCGCGCGCCATATAGCGCGTGCTTGCCTCAAGTGCAGCCTTGGCGACACCCATTACATTATAGTGCGGCACCACTTTTTCAGAGCCATAATAGGATAGGGTGATCATTGATCCACCATCTGCCATCAATTTTTCTGCACGTTGGCCAACGGCGACAAAACTGTATGCTGATATGTTCATTGTCATGAGGAAGTTATCAAGGGATGTATCAATATAGCGCCCTCGAAGTTCTGATTTATCAGAGTATCCAATCGCATGAACAAGAAAGTCAAGCTTGCCCCACTTTTCTTCCAGTTTTTTGAAAACAGCATCAATCGATGCACCGTCGGAGACATCACATTCTTCAACAAAATCAGAGCCTACCGAATCTGCAAGTGGTTGAACGCGTTTTTTAAGCGCATCACCTTGATAGGTAAAGCCGACGTGAGCGCCTTGATCAGCGCAAGCCTTTGCAATACCCCAAGCCATTGAACGATCATTGGCGACACCCATGATCAATCCTTTTTTGCCTTCCATTAATCCGCTCATAATTAGTCCTTTTTGATTTTATGGTTGTCTCTGCGGTTAATTCGAGGGCTACACTGATTTAATTATCAAGCGTAGCATCTTCCTCTCTCAAATCCTGTGCGCCCTTTATAGCGCCTTGTTCAAATTTGTCTCTATAATAAGTGTAGGCAGCATTCAGTTCTGCCCCCATGACAAACCCTATACTCACAATAAAGCAAAACAGCTGCATAATCACAACACCTGCAAGTGACCCGTAGGTTACGTCATAGTTATCAGCATATTTTAAATAAACAGAAAGCCCTTTGGCTGTTGATAGTAAGAAAAGCAAACTAAGTAACGTACCGGGCAAGCGCTTGGGTTTGTTTACGCGGCGGGGTGTTAGAACAAGATAAACACCGAACAGACCAAGCAACAAAATCGATGGGCTAACAAGAATGCTGAGATAGCTCCAAAGAGTGTCGATACCATCATTAATAATGTCAGGGAATAGGCTGGTTGTTGCCTTAAATATTGCGGGGCCCAGAACAAGAATGGACATAGCAAGAATAAGCGTTACAGCACCAAAAATTACAACGGCGAGGCTCTCAACACGGCGAAGCCAAATAGCTGGCGCGTGTTCACGGCCAAATGCTTTTAAGATAACACCGCGCGCCGCCTCGACGCCGTTTGCAGCGCCCCATATGGCAAATAAAATAGAGCCCGTTAGAATTTCGGCGCCTGTATTTTTGATAATCCCTTGTACAGGGCCGCGTATTACTGTCGATACTTCGGGTGGTAGAACTTCGAACATAAAGTTAATAACTTCAAGGCCGCGTTCGGTTTGCCCTAAAAAACCAGATACAGCGATCAGAAAAATTATGAAAGGAAACATGGATAGCATAGCAAGAAACGCCATGTTGCCTGCGGCTGCCATCCCGCCATTATCGAAATATTGTGAAATGGCGTATTTAAATATTTTGAAGTGTTTTTTTAAGATTTCCATGCCGATAGCCATGTATGGTCAATTACGTTTAAGTCAGATTTAAGTCAGATTTAAGCCAGACTTAAGCCAGACTTAAGTCAAAGCTGATTTAAATCTGATTTGATTTAAGTAAGGCCAGATTTTTTGCGTAAATCAGAGCCATTCCCGCCTTTCCAGTTTTTTAAAGCCTTTTCCAGTTCCAAGTCTCTGGTTTTAGGTAACATCACTTTAAGGCTGACGTACATATTGCCCAACTGATCACGTTTTTTGACGCCTTTGCCTTTTAGCCGTAACCTTTTGCCGCTAGATGAATTTCTGGGAACTCGAATAGTTAGGCGCCCTTTCGGAGTAGGCACCTCAATATCGCCGCCAAGAACAGCTTCATCAAGGGATATGGGTAATTCGAGGTGAATATCGAGGCCATCTCGTTTGTAATAGGTGTGATCACTAACATGTACCTCGACCAGTGCGTCGCCTTTTTCACCGCCAGCGATGCTTGGGCCGCCCTGACCGGAGAGCCTGACAACCTGACCGTCCTGAATGCCTTCAGGGATTTTAATGTCAATCGTACGCCCGTCGTTTAGCTTTAGCCTGCGTGTACCGCCAGTGATCGATTCTTCAAAACCAACTGTAACAGTATAATTGATATCGAGCCCTTTACGGCGGCCAGCCTCCTTGTAAGGGTTGGTTTTTTGTTTTGTTTCAGATTTTTTGGTGTTGCCACGTTTCTTTTTAAAGCCGCCGAAGTTGAAGAAATCTGAAAAAATATCTTCTGCTTCTTCGAAATCAAATGGGTTTTTGCTACGGGCGCGGTGCGCTGATGCGCGTTGATTACGGGCATTTTGGGCCGCTGCGTCAAATGCTGATTGCTGATTACCATCAGCATCAATTTCACCGCGGTCATATTTATCCCTCAGGCTTTTGTCACCGAGTATATTGTAAGCTGCCGTTACTTCCTTGAAGCGTTCTGTAACCCGCTTGTCATCTTTGTTTGTGTCCGGGTGAAGTTTTTTCGCAAGCGTTCGGTATGCTTTCTTAACGTCAGCGTCCGAAGCTCCTTTTCTTACACCCAAAATATTATAAAGATCGTGCATCTACTCTTTTAAACTCTCAAAGTAACTATATTGACTGCAATGCAGTATATTGGTTTTTTCCTGTCTTGATAGATATTTTCTTATATATCTATTTTCAATGTGATCTGACACTTACCATTTAATGTATTAAAAGCAAGTTGACGAAAATAAACGGGTTTATAAAGCTTCTTAGGTAACAGGATATAATATGGCTGAAAAAATAGTGGATTTTGGTGTGCCGTTTGAAACTTTTGGCGAATGGCTTGAGGAAGCGAAAGCAAGCGAGATTAACGACCCGACAGGTATGGCACTTGCGACAACAACGCCTGATGGCCGCCCAAGTCTTCGTATGGTGCTTTTGAAAGGATGGGATGAGCGCGGATTTGTCTTTTATACCAACCTTGATAGCCGTAAAGGGGGTGAGTTAAGCCAAAACGCAAATGTTGCCTTGTTATTTCATTGGAAATCATTGCGTCGTCAAATTAGAATTGAAGGGGCAGTCAGCCCTGTTAGCGAAGAAGAGGCAGACGAATATTTCGCTTCCCGCCCGCGCGGTAGCCGTATCGGGGCATGGGCGTCAAGGCAATCATCGCCGATGGAAGGGCGGTTTGAATTTGAAGCTGAAATCGCAAAATACACAACTAAATTCGGTGTTGGTGATATTTCACGCCCGGAAAACTGGTCTGGTTTTCGTGTAAAGCCACAAGCGCTTGAATTTTGGCGCGACCGAAAGTTCAGGCTGCATGAAAGGCTTCAATACGGTCTTTCCGACACTGAAAACCAGTGGAAACTGACTGAATTATATCCTTGATTATACCCCCGATTATTTGTTTGTTTTGCTACAGCGCCTTTTTGTCTTGGCATAATCATATTCTCTGATTAATCTCTGTCATTAACTTGCTGAACTGGGAAGTGACGCGAGGAAAGGGAGAGGATTATGGATGATGTGCAATCAAGTGCAATAAGCGGGGATATTGCTGCGGTTTTGCAAGCGCAGCGAAGTGCCTATATAGCGGAAGGACACATTAGTGCCGAAGTGCGCATTGATCGCCTGAAACGGGCCTTGAATATTGTTCTTGAGCATCAGGATGATTTTATTTGTCTCATCAGCGAAGATTTTGGAAACCGGTCGGCGGGGACAACGCTGTTCGCGGATGTCGCTGCAAGTGTTAGTGCCCTGAAGGATGCGATCAAGCATGTCAGAAAGTGGATGAAACCATCAAAGCGTTCGCTTGCGTTCCCATTTGGTTTGATGGGGGCAAAGGGGCGTGTGGTTCCACAGCCAAAAGGTGTAGTTGGCCTTATCACGCCTTGGAATTTCCCGATGACTATGGTGTTTGTCCCACTTGCGCAGATGTTGGCAGCGGGCAACCGTGTGATGATCAAACCATCTGAACACACATCAAAAACGTCTGCTTTCTATAAACAGGTTTTTGAGCAGGCATTTGATACGTCTGAGGTTGCGGTCATTAACGGCGGCGTTGAAACCAGTCAGGTATTTTCAAGCCAACCGTTTGATCACTTGATGTTCACAGGTGCCCCTTCAATCGGTAAACTTATTATGCGATCCGCGAGTGAAAATCTTGTGCCAGTAACGCTTGAACTTGGTGGTAAGAGCCCGGTGATTGTTGGCGACAGTGCAGACCTTGATATGACCGTAAAGCGGGTTGCCATGTGGAAAAACGCCAATGCAGGCCAAATCTGCCTCGCACCAGATTATATTAATATTCAAAAGGGGCGTGAGGAAGAGTTTGTGCAGAAATACACTGATGCAGTTACTTCCATGTTTCCGAATATGTTGGCGAATGATGACTATACATCAATTATTTCCAAGCGGCATAAGGAACGCTTGGAAGGATATTTGGATGATGCTCGAGACAAGGGTGCTGATGTGCGGATCATTAATCCTTTGAACGAGGACTTTGCAGGGCAAAATCACTCAAACAAAATGCCCCCTGCGTTAATTCTTAACCCAACCGACGATATGAAGGTCATGCAAGAGGAAATTTTCGGGCCAATTTTACCTGTTAGAACTGTTGATACTGTTAAAGGCGCTGTTGATTATGTGAATAGCCGGGAGCGCCCGCTTGCGCTTTATTATTTCGGTGACGATAGTGCTGAAGAGCAAAGCGTTATTGAAAATACAATATCAGGCAGCGTTTGCATAAATGATCTTGTTTGGCAGGGGGGGCATGAGAATTTACCCTTTGGCGGCGTTGGTAATAGCGGCATGGGTCACTATCATGGCTATGACGGGTTTCTTGAGTTTTCCCATCAAAAATCTGTTCTAAAGCATCCAAAGCTCGATTTGAACAAACTCGCAGCGCTTATTCCACCTTATAGTGACGGTAAGCTTGAAAAAAGCATGAAAAGCCGGATTGGTAAATAAGGTGTAATCATGAACTTTTCCTTTGATACCGTTCGCTCAATTCTTGTTGAAGATCATGCGGCTGCCAATTTAGGCGCTATATTGCAGGGCCGTTTCGAACCGTCATGTTGCTTCGTTGTTACTGATAAATGCCTCAGATCACTTGGTCTTGTTGATGCTGCGATACGGTCGTTAAATGAGCATGGCTTTAATGCTATTGTTTATGATGATGTGGTTGCTGATCCGCCTGAGGATAGTATTTTAAAAGCTGTTGATGCTGCAAAACAATCAAATTGCCAGATTGTTATTGGTTTTGGCGGCGGTAGCCCGATGGATGTGGCAAAACTTGTTGCTGTGCTTCTTAAAGGTAAGCAACAACTTGATACCATGTACGGGATTGGTCAGATTACGTCTGATCGTGTTTCACTTATTCAAGTTCCGACTACGTCTGGTACAGGATCTGAAGTGACGCCGATATCAATTGTAACAACAGGGGAAGCAACAAAAATGGGTGTTGTTGACCCTGTTTTATATGCGGACCTGGCGCTATTGGATGCAACATTAACCTTTGATCTTCCAGTGCATGTTACTGCTGCGACTGGTATTGATGCGATGGTTCATGCCTTAGAGGCGTACACTACGCGGCATAAGAAAAATCCGGTTTCTGATGCTCTTGCCTGTCAGGCCTTTCATCTTTTGGGGCAGAATATTCTGACAGTATGTAAAGACGGAAAAAATTTGAATGCGCGCCGAAATATGCTGGTGGGGGCAATGCTTGCAGGGCAGGCGTTTGCCAATGCACCCGTGGCAGCGGTTCATGCGCTTGCATACCCACTGGGTGGTCATTTCCATGTGCCGCACGGGCTCTCTAACTCGCTTGTTCTCCCATATGTGATGGAGTTTAATATGGCTGAGGCTGGTAGCGCATACGCTGAGTTCGCAGCTATTTTAGGTATTAAAGAACGTACAGATACGGCGAGTGCACAGGCCTTGATCAAGTGGTTTCAAAATGTTGCCGTTGAAGCCGGTATTGAGACACGCCTCCGCGATGTTGGTGTAAAAGAGAGTGACATCGATATGCTTGCAGATAATGCAATGCTGCAAACCCGCTTGCTTGTTAATAACCCAAGAGAAGTGCTGCGCGATGATGCTTATAAAATTTACGAGGCAGCATGGTGAAAAAGCAAGCAGGAGCAAGGCCATATGATACCTACAGGCACTTTTCTCTTATTCAGACGCGCTGGATGGATAATGATATCTATGGGCATGTAAACAACGTTGTTTATTATAGTTATTTCGACACATTGGTGAATGAGTATTTAATCGCGTCGGGTGTTTTGGATATTCATGAGGGGGATACAATTGGCCTGGTTGTTGAAACATCCTGTAATTATTTCGCACCGATCGAGTTTCCGCAAAAAATAAAAGGCGCTATCGGTGTTTCTAAAATTGGAACCTCTAGCGTGCGATATGAAATTGGTTTGTTTGATGAGAGTGGGAAGTGTGTAGCCGAGGGGCATTTTATTCATGTATATGTGGATAGAAAATCAAGAAAACCCAAAGAATTACCAAGTGCTTTTATTAAATCACTTAAAGAAATAAAATTAGCTGAAATTAAGTAGAAAGGTGTCCATGAAATGGATGTAAAAGATAAGGTTATCATCATTACCGGCGGTGCTAGCGGGATTGGGAAAGCGCTTGGTGAATTGTTTGCGGCTGAAGGTGCCAAAGGTGTCGCGCTTGCCGATATGAACGAAGCGGGCGTAGAGGCTGTAGCGGCTTCGATTGGTGATAAGGCAAAAGGATATGCGCTTGATGTAACTGATGAAGCCGCAGTTCAGGCTGTTGTTGATGATGTCGAGGCGACCATTGGCCCAGTTGATTTATATTTTTCTAACGCAGGTATCATTTTTTCTGATGCACCCGATTGGACAGCAATCAGCCAAACCAATGAACAGTGGCAGAAAATCTGGGACGTCAATGTGTTTGCTCATGTATTGGCATGCCGGGCTGTTTTACCTAAAATGCTAAAAAGGGAAGGGTGTGGTTTCATTATAACGGCGTCTGCTGCCGGCCTTCTTAGCCAAATTGGTGATATATCATACTCTACAACAAAACATGCGGCTGTTGGCTTTGCCGAAAGTCTTGCGATTACGCATGGTGATGATGGCCTCTATGTTGCTGCACTTTGCCCGCAGGCGGTTGTCTCTAATATGACAAAAGGGGTAGAGGAAAGCTCTGCGGCTGGCGACGGTGTTATGCCAGCAGAAGAGTTCGCAAGCCGTGTATATGCACAAATGAAGGTTGGCAAATTTATGATACGCCCGCATGAGCAAGTAGAGGGTTATTTTATGAATAAAGCCAAGGATTATGATCGCTGGGTCGGAGGAATGCGCAAGTTTCGCCGAATGCAAGTGGAGCGAACAGGCAAGCCAATTTAAGCAATTCAGCAATATCGTACAGATCAAGGGATAAAATCATGGATTATACAAAATTAATGGACTTTACGGGTAAGGTTGTGTTTGTCAGCGGCTCGTCACGAGGGATTGGTGAAGCGATCGTACGCGCATACGCAGCGAACGGCGCTGATGTGATTGTTTCATCACGTGATCAAGGTGCATGCGACGCTGTTGCAGAAAGTATTCGTGCAGACGGCGGCAAGGCTACAGGAAAGGCATGTCATGCTGGTCGGATGGAAGATATTGGTCGTGTTTTTGACTGGATTAAAGAGACGTATGGACGGCTTGATGTGCTCGTAAACTGTGGGGGGACTAATCCATTCTACGGCAATATCGGTGAAACACCAGAAGATGCATTTGATAAAACCATTGATGTAAACCTTAAGGGACCGTTTTACTTGTCTGCCAAAGCAGTTGAAATGATGCAAAGCCAAGGTGGCGGTGCGATTGTAAATGTTGCTTCGATTAATGGTATAAAACCTGGTCACCTGCAGGGTATTTATTCGATGACGAAATCTGCAATGATTAACATGACACAGGCGTTTGCGCGTGAATATGGTAAAGATAAAATCCGTGTTAATGCCATTTGCCCAGGATTTATCGATACCAAGATGACCGCAGTGTTTACAGCAAACGATAAGCTTGTTGACCAATATACCAGCAGTTTCCCAATCCAGCGCGTTGGCAAACCAGAAGATATGGTTGGCGGTGTTCTGTATCTTTCTTCTGATGCAGCAGGCTTTACCACAGGTACGACATTGACAATGGATGGTGGGCACTTGGCCTAAGCATGGCTGTAATTGTTCTGTAAGGATATTATGATGAGCAAAGAATTAAATAAAACCATTGATGTGCGCGACGGTGAAGAACTTGATATAGCAGTGATCGATAAGCTGATTAAAGAGCATGTCAATGGGATATCCGGCACGCCGGAGGTCAGACAGTTTCAAAGCGGTCAATCAAACCTGACATACTCGATTGTGTACGGTGAAAAGCGCTTGGTTTTACGCAGGCCACCTTTTGGCACCAAGCCAAAATCAGGGCACAGCATGATCCGCGAATTTTCTGTTATGAATGCACTGCGTCCGGTTTTTCCGGCAGTGCCTGAAACTTTTTTCCATGTGGGAGACGAAGAAAGCCCGTTTGGCGCCGAGTTTTATGTGATGGAACAGGTTGCTGGTTGGAAATTAGGTCGGAATATTCCATCCGAATGGAATTTTTCAGAAGACGATACGCATAAACTGGGCATCACTTTCTTTGAGAAGCTAATGGACCTCCATAAGGTTGACTATAAAGCGATTGGGCTTGGTGATTTCGGCAAACCGGAAGGATATGTTGAGCGGCAAATCAAAGGATGGAATGGCCGTTATCAACGTGCGCATACCGATGATGTTGAAACATTTGAGGATGTGATGAAATGGCTGGAGGATAACATGCCTTCAACCGAGGCGGGGCACGCTATTGTACACGGCGATTACCGACTTGATAATGTTATTTTAAATGAAAAAGACCCGTTTAAAATAGACGCCATCCTTGATTGGGAAATTAGTGCGCTTGGTGATCCGTTGATGGATCTTGGTAATACGCTTGCATACTGGATTGAAGCAACTGATCCACCGGAAAGTATTGCGCTGAACATGCAGCCAAGTGATGCGCCTGGTATGCCAACCCGTGCTGAAATCGTTGATTTGTATGCAGAGCGAACAGGTTTCGACCTCAGTAAGTTTGATTATTATCTTGCATATGGCGTGTTCCGTTTGGCGGTAATCCTACAACAGATTTATTATCGTTATTATCATGGCCAGACCAAGAATAAGAATTTTGCGGGCTTTGGTATGCAGGTTAATGCGCTTGGTAATCGTGCCCGTCAGTTAATTGAAAAGGCGAACTTGTAAGAATAAGCGAAAACGGGAAGTATCATGAATATCGTATTTGCTATATTTGATATGGTTACACAGTTGGACTTTACTGGCCCTGCTCAGGTCTTGAGCAGGGTGCCTGGGGCAACAGTTTACGTTGCTGCAAAAAATGTTCAACCGATACAAACAGACTGCGGGTTTTCGATTAATCCGACAGTTTCTTTTGACGAATGCCCGCAAGCGGATATTTTGTGTGTGCCGGGTGGTTTCGGTGTTCCTGAGGCCATTAATGAGGGCAGCATTATAGACTTTTGTAAACAGCAGTCTTTAGGCACCAAATATATCACATCTGTTTGCACTGGGGCTTTTATTTTGGGAGCAGCAGGCCTTTTGAAAGGCAGAAAGGCAACTACTCACTGGGCTTACACCAGCCTTTTGCCAGCGGTTGGTGCTATATATCAGGAAGGCAGAGTTGTTGTTGATGGCAATATATATACAGGCGGCGGCGTAACCGCAGGTATTGATTTTGCTCTTATGCTTGCGAATGATTTGGCCGGTGCTCAGGTTTCAGCAAGTTTGGAATTAGGGTTTGAATATAATCCTGCACCTCCCAATGGCTCGGGGCATCCCAGTATTGCGCCAGCAGAGATAACTGCCGCAATAAAACCCAGATATATTGATAACCTTAAAAATATGTCTAAGGCTGTATCTGAAGCCATTTAGTCTTCAGGTTTTAGTCTCAAGAGGCATTCCTGAGCTGTAGAGGCAATCAGGCGACCGTCGCGCGTATATAATGCACCACGAGCAAGGCCGCGACCCTTGCCAGTCCAGTAGCCTTCGGTTTTATAGTAAATCCAGTCATCTACACGGAAATTATCACGGTGGAACCACATGCTATGATCAAGACTTGCAACAGTTTTAAGCCTTGGATCGCGCGGTATCATCGCGTGCGGGCGCAGGTTGCTCGACAGAAAGGCAAAATCAGATGCATAAGCGAGTAAACGCCTGTGAAGGTTATTATCGCCTTCTATTGTATCCTTCCAGCGGACCCAGTATCCGGTTATCGGGTCTTTTGGTTGTGGGTTTTCCAAGTCTATTCGGTCGATTGAGCGCATTTCAGTTGGCATATAGGTACGTTTTTTCGGATCAGAGCCGATAGCGCGTAAAATACGGGCATAATAGGCTTCATCGTCGTCTAGTGTTTCGGGCATGGGTACATCTGGCATATCGATTTGATGGGATACACCGTCTTCACCAACGTGAAAGGAAACTGCGACATTAAAAATCGCTTCACCGTCCTGAATGGCAACAACGCGGCGGGTTACAAAGCTGCGACCATCGCGGATGGGGTCTACGTCATAGATGATTGGTCTGTCGGCCTTGCCGGGACGCAGGAAATTACAATGCAGCGAATGAGGCTTGAATTCATCGGTTACGGTCAGGCATGCAGCCTCCATCGCTTGGGCCACAACATGGCCACCAAAAACGTGGCGGTTCGGCCATTGGTTAGGCTCGCCGCGAAATAAAAGCCGATCTAACTGCTCGACCTTTAAGCCGTCGAGAATTTCTGCCACACTGGTCATAAAGTTTCCTGCGTTTGAAGTTAGTGATATGATTTAGTCGCGGAAGCTGCTGTCCATCCGGTCCAGCTTGCGAAGAAGGGCAGGCCATACAAGTAAGTCTGCACCATTTGCCCCGGCAACAGCCTGTAGATCATTTACTGTATTCTGGATTGATTCTTCGCTCGGGTGCTGGATCTCTGCGCCTGCAGTTTGGGTCAAGATCTGAATTTTGCAGGCTTTTTCAAGGAAATACATCAACTCGAAGGCCTGTGCGATAGATTTGCCAGCAGTGAGGGTGCCGTGATTGCGAAGCATAAGTGCATTCTTATCACCCATATCTGCAACGAGGCGCTCTTTTTCATCATCGCGGACAGCCAAGCCCTCAAAATCATGATACGCAATCGATACCCAGCCGGGGATTGAACTTTGGGCAAGGGGCAGAATGCCTTGTTTCTGGTTGGATACAGCAATTCCGTAATCGGTATGGAGATGAATAACACACTGTGCGTCTTCACGTGCAGCGTGGACAGCACTATGAATTACAAAGCCTGCTTTGTTAGCAATATACGGGCTGTCGTTTAATTTGTTACCCTCTAAATCAACCTTGATAAGGCTGGACGCGGTGATTTCTTCAAACATTAAACCGAGAGGGTTGATGAGGAAATGGTGGTCGCCGCCCGGAACACGCGCTGAAATATGGGTGTAAATAAGATCATCCCAGCCAAAATGGGCGACGAGGCGGTATGCAGCAGCCAGGTTCACACGTGTTTCCCATTCTTCTGCTGAAACCTGGTCCTTGATTGATGGTACGCCTGCGAGTTGTGCATTTGCCATGATGATCTCTCCTTTCGAGCTGACTATCTGTTACTATGTGATAGATATATATTTCACTGTTGTATATCAGGATTTACATATTATTCTTGATTTTGAGCATTGTTTTGATTGTTCATTCTGGCTCCTCATCATGTGTTTGATAGTAGGAGCGAACAGCAACGCGGCTCACACCTGCAACGGACTGAACAGCGGTTGGTACATGACTAAGACCATCACCGACCCATTTGTCGCCTCTAAAGCGTAAAATCAAAAGCGTGGTCTTTAATAAATAATCGATAATAATAATACCGTACATGAGCTGGATCGAACCGCCAGCCAAAAATACGATATATCCAATGACAAGGCGCCCTAAAATCATGCCGATAAAGCTAATATACAAGGGGTAGCGTGTATCGCCAGCGCCGCGTAATGCACCGCCAATGGCAAATTCGATCGCCATCAAAGGCTGAATGATCGCGAGAATCAGGATAAAATATTCTGTTAAAGCTTGTGTTTCCGGGTCGGTTGATAATAAGGCAGCCAGAAAGCCACGTGATAGATAAATTAAGGTGGCAATAACTGCCATTGACGTAATGGCAAGCCGCATTGCTGCCCAGCCACTTGCACGCGCTTCCTCTTCGTTGCCGGCGCCGAGGCTTTGGCCAGAAAGGGTGGAACTGGCAGCCCCGAAACCAAGGCCTATGACAATGCATACACTTAAGATCGTGATGCCGATGCCGTAGGCTGCAAATGCAGGTGTGCCATATTCGCTGATCATCACCATAAAAACAATGAAACTAAGTTGAATAATCATTTGTTCAATGGCGGCAGGGGCTCCGATTTTTAGCAATTGCTTTAAACGCCGCCCATCAAATGCTGCTGCCTTGATCGGAGTTAATTCATATCGCCTAAGTGCCCAGATGCACATAAAATACAATACGATTAATACCTGTGCTACGCCAGTGCCAATAGGGATGCCTACAATGCCCATTCCTTCATAGGATAGGGCGCCGCGCGTTAATACGTAAGATAAAGCAATACTTAACACGGTGGAGGCTGCCGCAAACCGAAGCGGCCTGATAACATCGCTAATAGCGCGCATGGCCGTGGACATTGTAAGTGTTAATGCAAAGGCAAAATTAAAAATGGCGACAGGGCGGATATAATCTACAGCCATGATCTCTGTCTGCTCATCTAGGCCAAAAATACTGACGATTGCTGGTGCAAAAATATATGTAGGTAATGACAAGATAAGAGCGATTATAAGGGCGAGTGATAGGGATGAGGTGGTTGCAGCCGAGGCTTCATCTTTTTCATTTGCCCCCCACGCACGAGCGACGACGGCTGTTGTCGCGATCGAGAGCGCCATTGCTGCTGCCATCAAGAGGAATTGTATTCTGCTACCTGTAACGACAGCAGCGCTTGCCTGCGAACCCAGTGGTGAAATAATCCATAAGTGCGCGAATGAAATAGACACAAAAAGAATGTTGCTAATAATATTGGGGCCCGCCAATCGCCAAACGGTCTGATAAGAGAACTGAGCCACAATATTCTGCCTTTAATCTTATGTGGGAGCGCACCTTGTCGTAGAGGTGTAATGTTAAAATGATAGTATTTGAATCAGTTTAATCAAAATCATTAGATATGAAACCATGTCAGGCGTTGAAGTGCAAGAAATTCTAAAAGTTTAGTCAGGTAATTGTGAATTGATAAAAGAAAATTAATGTCGATAAATATAATAACAACAATAGTTTGCTTATGGTTTTATGAGGAAAATATCTATTTTTTTGGTAATTTTAAAAGTAGCTCTTGCCAAGTTTTAAAACCTCATTAATGATAATGATTATATTTTCGTTAAAAGACGAATATCAGAAAATTTAATTTTATGAAGCGACGCTAATGATCCGGAGGGGATATAAATGAGTGAGCTTGAGACATTTCGCCTTGAAGTAAGAAATTGGCTGGAAGCTAATTGCCCAGACAGTATGCGAACCCCCACAAAAGGGTTGGAAGATGTTTGTTGGGGCGGCCGTAAATTTGTATTTGAATCTGATGACCAACGTATATGGCTAAACCGTATGGCTGACAAAGGTTGGACAGTGCCAACTTGGCCTAAAGAGTATGGCGGCGGGGGCCTTTCCAAGGCAGAGGCAAAGGTATTAGCGAGCGAAATGAAGCGTATTAATGCACGCTCACCATTGAATTCCTTTGGTATTTGGATGCTTGGCCCTGCGCTTTTGGAGTTTGGCACGCATGAGCAAAAGCTAGAGCATTTACCACCGATTGCGCGCGGTGAAATTCGCTGGTCTCAAGGGTACTCCGAGCCTAACGCGGGGTCTGACTTGGCGAGCTTGGCAACAAAAGCCGAAGATAAAGGTGATCATTTTATTATTAATGGTCAGAAGGTTTGGACCTCTTATGCGGATAAATCTGATTGGATTTTCTGTCTTGTTAGAACAGATTTCGACGCGAAAAAGCATGATGGCATAAGCTTTGTTCTGTTTGATATGGATCAAAAGGGAGTAACAACCAAACCAATTCTTTTGATTTCTGGTAACTCGCCGTTCTGTGAAACATTTTTTGATGATGCTATCGCTGACAAGAAAAACTTGATTGGTGAAGCAGGCAAGGGATGGACAATTGCCAAATATCTCTTAACGCATGAGCGTACCATGATCGGTGATATTGGTATGCCAGTACCACTTAGTTCTCTTGCTCTTGATAAGATGGAGTTGGAAAATGGACAGTTAGATGATGCGATGTTGAGGGGCGATATAGCCGCTCATGAAATTGACGCTGCTTCCTTTATGTTTACGATGGAGCGCGCCAAAGATGAAGCGAAGGCAGGTGCCAGTTTGGGGGCTTTCTCTTCGATGCTAAAATACTATGGAACAGAACTTAATAAAGATCGCCACGAATTAATTCTGAAAGTCAATGGTTCTGACGCCTATGAATGGGAAGGTCAGTTCTCCAATGATGGTGAAATAGCTCGTAATTGGTTGCGGACAAAAGCCAACTCTATCGAGGGTGGTACGAGCGAAGTACAGCTTAATATTATTTCAAAAAGAATTATTGGATTACCTGGTTAAATAAATAGTTATCAAGCAGACTTAATGTGATGGTTTACAATTTTTGCTTGCTTTAACTATATGGAATAGGCCAGGGAAAACAGGATAGAAGAATGGCACTAGTATTAAATGAAGAACAACAACTTTTAAAGGAATCCGCAGAAGGTTTTTTTGCGGAAAAAGCACCCGTTGTACAGCTTCGTCAACTCCGTGATGACAAAAGCGAAAAAGGGTATAGCGCTGACCTCTGGCAAGAAATGGCAGAAATGGGTTTTGCTGGCGTTATTGCCGGTGAAGAGCTTGGCGGAACTGGTTTTGGATATGTTGGCGCTGGTATCGTTGCTGAAGCTATGGGAACCACGCTTGCAGCGTCGCCGTTTATGGCAAGCTCGGTAATTGCGCTTTCGGTTTTAAATGCATTTGATGATGATCACTCTAGAGCCATTGCTCACAAGCTAGCTACGGGAGCTGAGATTGCAACCTTGGCAATTGATGAAACTAGCCGTCATGCGCCGGAAAAAACGACTTTAAAAGTTAGTGAGACCGAAACAGGGTATGTTTTAAATGGTATGAAAACATTTGTGCCTGACGCTCATGTTGCTGATAAAATTCTTGTTCTCGCAAGAACTGCGGGTGAAGCAGGCGACCCTGATGGGTTAAGCCTGTTTATCGTTGACACTGGTGCCAAAGGTATGATCGTGGATCGTACTGTCATGACGGATAGCCGGAATTGGGCAAAAATTACATTTGAGAATGTATCAGTCAGCTCTGATAACCTGTTGGGTGATAAGGGAAATGGCTGGAAAACCCTTGAGCCTGCACTTGATAAAGCGCGGCTTGTTATTGCCGCTGAATTATTAGGCGTTTCACAAGAGGCTTACCGTGTAACGATGGAGTATTTAAAGGAACGCAAACAATTCGATACGATTATCGGATCGTTTCAGGCGCTTCAGCACCGGGCCGCACATTGGTATAGCGAACTTGAGGTAACGCGCTCTGCTATTTTAAAAGGGCTCCAGGCGGCTGATTCGGGTCAGAATACTGCATGGTTTGCCAGCCTTGCTAAAGCCAAAGCATCGAAAACCGCAGAGCTATCAACAAATGAAGCTATCCAGATGCATGGTGGTATCGGCATGACCGACGAGTATGATATAGGATTTTATATTAAACGCGCTCGTGTACTACAGCATTTGTACGGTGATTTTAATTATCATAGCGACAGGTTCGCAAAATTGTCTGGATATTGAGAATAATACTATGGGGTGTCGATACTAAAGTTTCATGGGGAAGAACTGGTTTTCGGGGGAAAACTGATATTTAAGGGAGGGAATTATGTTAGATGGGCTTGAATTACCTGCACTGCCACCTGAAACACCAATTCAGGATGCAATGGAGTTGTTGTGTAAGGAAGGAATGCCATTCTCAACGCATGAAATGGAGGTTGACGGCGTAAACCAGCGTGTGTTTACTAATCAGCCTGCTAACCTTCGTGATGTTCTCATGTTAGTTTTGTCACACGGTGACAAAGAGTTTGTAGTTTATGAAGGCGAGCGTTTCACCTTTGCAGATATTATTAGTCGCGCTTCTCAGATGGCTCAATGTTTGGTTGATGATTTTGGTGTGAAGAAGGGCGACTGTGTTGCGCTTGCAATGCGCAATTATCCAGAGTGGGTAATTGCCTATATGGCTATTCTAGCGGCAGGTGGCCGGGCGGTTTTGTTGAATGCCTGGTGGAAAACCGACGAATTAAAATGGGCGATGGAAAACTGTGGGGCTAGTGTAGTTTTAGCTGATGCCCAGCGGGCAAATTACCTGCGTGATCACCTCGAAAAACTTGGTTTAACAGCAATTATTGCCCGTGATACCTTCGAAGGCCACCCAAGAATGCAGTCATTTGACGAGGTCATTGACGGCAAAGAAGCCTTGAAGTGGCCAGAAGTAGAGATTTTACCCGATGATGATGCAATGATGCTTTATACATCAGGTTCGACAGGCTTTCCAAAAGGGGCTGTTTCCAGCCACAGGGCAGTGGTTGCCATGCTCTTTAACTGGGTTGTGATTGCGCTTGCTATGAAAATGACAGGCCGAGCCAACCCTGATCCCGATTTTCAGCCGGTTATGCTGGTTGCTGTACCATTTTTTCATGTTACCGGTTTGTTGCCTGTTTTAATGGTTTCGGCAGTTATAGGTCGCAAGATCATTATTATGCATAAGTGGGATGTTGAAACAGCCTTTGAGCTTATTGAAAAAGAAGGCGTTACCAGCTTTACTGGCGTTCCCACTATGTCTTATGAGCTTGCAACATCGCCTATGCGTGAGAAATATGATCTCTCTTCGCTTATTGATATTGGCGGGGGCGGTGCAGCCCGTCCGCCGGAGCACGTGAAGATGATTAGAGAGGTGTTCCAGAAGTCCAGCCCGGGTATTGGCTACGGCCTTACCGAGACAAATTCTTTGGCATCTGTATTATCAGGGCCTGAATATCTAGAGCGCCCAAATAGTGTCGGTCGGGCCGTCCATCCAATCGTTGATATCAAGATCATGATGGCAGACGGAGTGGAAGAACCGATTTTCTCCCGGGGTGAAGTTTGTATTAAAAGTGTCGTAAATTTCAAAGGCTACTGGAATAATCCTAAAGCAACGGATGAAGCTTTTTATTCTGATGGTTGGTTCCGGTCAGGTGATGTTGGGTATCTGGATGATGATGGTTATTTGTTCATTGTAGACCGAATGAAGGAAATCATTATCAGAGGCGGAGAGAATATCAGCTCGCAAGAGATTGAAGGCGTTCTGCATGCCCACCCCTTAGTTGATGATATTATGGTTTTTGCTCTACCGGACGAGCATCTTGGTGAAATTGTGGGAACAGTAATAGTATCCAATGATGAAAGCCTGACTGAAGACGATATTATTCAACATTCTAAAGATCACTTAGCTAATTTTAAAATACCCCAAAAAATATGGTTTACAAAAATGCCGTTACCTTTGATTGCTTCGGGTAAAATCGACCGCAAAGGTATCAAGCAATATTATCAAAATCTGCATGCTTCTCAGTAACATAATACTGAGTAGATGGCAGTTAAAAGACATTTGAGAGGAAAGGAAAAAGTATGTCAATGGATCTGGGAATGAGCGATCGCATCAAGGAACTGCGTAATCGTGTCAAAACCTTTGTAGAAGAAAAGGTGATGCCTGTTGAAGATGAATATCATCAGGAAATTGGTAAAGGGGGCGATCGCTGGCAATTTACAGACCGGATGACTGAAATTCTGGAAAACCTGAAAGCAGCAGCCCGCGAAGAAGGTCTTTGGAACTTTTTCCTCACGGAAGGCGAGGGTGGTTTTGGCTTAACGACAGTTGAGTACGCTTATCTCGCGGAAGAAATGGGCCGCTCGCAACTTGCATCAGAGGCCTTTAATTGCAGTGCGCCTGATACAGGTAATATGGAAGTTCTGGCGCGGTATGGTACATCTGCGCAGCAGGAAAAATGGTTGAAGCCACTTCTCGCAGGCGAAATTCGTTCGGCGTATGTGATGACCGAACCTGATGTGGCATCCTCTGATGCGACTAATATCTCATTATCTGCTGAACTTGACGGTGATGAATGGGTGTTAAACGGGGAAAAATACTGGGCATCGGGTGCAGGTGATCCACGCGCCAAAATCTTTATCGTAATGACGAAGACAAACTCTGAAGCAAGCCGCCATAATCAGCATAGTATGATTTTAGTGGAGCGCGGCACGCCGGGTGTTGATATTTTACGTCCAATGCATGTTTTTGGTCATGATGATGCCCCGCACGGCCATATGCATATTCGCTTTACAGATGTTCGTGTTCCGAAAGAGAATTTAATATTGGGCGAAGGCCGTGGGTTTGAAGTAGCGCAGGGGCGGCTTGGCCCTGGCCGTATACACCACTGCATGCGTTCAATTGGTTCTGCTGAACGTGCGCTTGACCTCTTGTGTAAACGTGCTGTTAGCCGTGAAGCATTCGGTCGTCCGCTTGCGAAACTTGGGGCTAATTACGACATTATTGCCGAGTGCCGAATTGAGATCGAAATGACACGATTACTGTGCTTGAAGGCTGCTCATATGATGGATGTTGCGGGAACTGAAGCGGCGCAACCGTTTATTTCCCAAATTAAGGTGGCAGCACCGCGTATGGCGCTTAAGGTGATTGACGAGTCTATGCAAATGCACGGCGGTGCCGGTATCAGTCAGGATTTCCCGCTCGCGCAGATGTGGACAGGTATGCGAACACTGCGTTTTGCTGATGGGCCTGATGCTGTTCACCGGATGGTTATCGCGCGTACTGAACTGAAAAAATATCGCTCAAACAGCGTATAAGGCAGCAAAAATGGATATAGTTTCACTTTATGATATCAAGGGTAAAGTTGCCCTTGTTACTGGTGGCGGTTCCGGCATTGGCACAATGACAACTGAGGCTTTGGTTCGGGCAGGTGCGAAGGTTTATATTGCGTCGCGCAAGCTTGAAAATTGTCAGGCCGTTGCTGATGAGTTGAACCCCGTTGGTCCGGGCAAGGTTGTGCCGCTTGCCGCTGATCTTTCGAACGGTGAAGGCACTAAAGCGCTAGTTGAAGCTATATCCAAGCATGAAGATAAAATTGACATTCTGGTTAATAATTCGGGAACAACGTGGGGGGCGCCGCTTGAGGACTTTCCTCGTGAAAAATGGGATCAGGTTTTGGGGCTTAATGTAACAGCAGTTGCTGACTTGACCCGCTTGATGTTACCTTTGCTACGCAAATCTGGTAGTGCAGATGATCCAGCCCGTATTATCAATATCGGTTCTATCGTAGGAACGCGGCCAATCACAAACATGGCATATAGTTACGGTGCCAGTAAGGCGGCAGTTCATCATATGACTAGGATGTTTTCGCATGAATTAGCGGGCGAACACATCACGGTAAACGCCATTGCTCCCGGGCCGTTTCCAAGCCGGATGATGGCTTTTGTGACCGAGAATGAAAAAATGCGCAAAGCGGCAGAAGAGAATGTGCCGCTTGGACGTCTGGGAAGACCTGAAGATGTTGCGGGTGTTCTTTTGATGCTGACATCTAAAGCTGGAAGTTACATTACAGGTGGTATCATACCGCTTGATGGCGGCGGATCAGCGAAACCATAAATATGCAAGTTTATATTGAATATGATCAAGGAGAACTATGATGACAACTCTGGTATCTAAGGAAGAATTAGCAGATTATATCGGTAAGGAAACAGGCGTTTCTGACTGGATGAAAATCGATCAAGAGCGGATTAACCAATTTGCTGATGTTACAGAAGATCACCAGTTTATTCATATTGATCCAGAGGCTGCTGCCAAAACACCTTTTGGAACAACTATCGCTCATGGCTTTTTAACGCTCTCGCTTCTAACGCCTCTATCCGCTGGTAGCACGCTTGGTGTTAAAGGAACAATGATGGGCGTCAACTATGGATGTGATAAAGTTCGTTTCATGAGCCCTGTAAAGGTTGATAGCGAAATCCGTGCTCGTGTGAAACTTGTTAGCGCAGATGAAAAGCCGGGCAATCGTATTCTGATCAAAAATGAAATTACAATTGAAATTAACGGCGAAGAGCGTCCTGCATTAATCGCTGAATGGCTGACGATGGTTTTCCTCGGCTAAAATAAATAAAAAACTAGGAGAATAGTAAAGTGTCTATCAGATTTGATGACCGTGTCGCTATCATTACCGGCGCGGGAAATGGTTTGGGTAAATCTCATGCTCTTGCCATGGCTGCACGCGGCGCAAAGGTTGTTGTAAACGATTTGGGCGGTGATGTTCACGGTGTTGGCGGCTCAACAAGTGCTGCACAGGCTGTTGTGGACGAGATTGTCGCTGCGGGCGGTGAAGCAATCGCGCACGGTGCGAATGTGTGTAAAACCGACGAAGTCGAGGACATGGTTAAAACCACTATCGATAAATGGGGCCGTGTCGATGTTCTCGTTAACAATGCGGGGGTTTTGCGCGATAAAACATTTTCGAAAATGGAAACCGCTGACTTCGAATTCGTTCTTCAGGTTCATTTGATGGGTTCTGTAAATTGTACGAAAGCAGTTTGGGAGATCATGAAAGAACAGCAGTATGGCCGTCTTGTTATGACGACATCTTCATCTGGTCTGTATGGCAATTTTGGTCAAACAAACTACGGCGCTGCAAAACTTGGGTTGGTTGGCTTCATGAATACGCTTTGTATTGAAGGCGCGAAATATAACGTGAAAACAAACTGCCTTTCCCCAACGGCAGCAACACGTATGACAGAAGGCTTGATGCCAGATGAGGCACTTGCACTATTAACGCCAGAGTCTGTAACAACGGGCCTTCTGACATTGTGTGATGAAGACGCACCAAATCGTACGATTTTGTGCGCAGGCGCAGGCGGTTTCGCAAGCGCGATTATCTACGAAACTGATGGTATTTGTTTATCTGGTGACGACATGACACCAGAAAATGTAAGGGTGCAAATGGCGACAATACGAAACGCTGAAGCCCAGGAGGAATACACTCAAGGTGGTCAACAAACAATGAAATTTGTCAGCAAGGCTGCGGCCGCGGCTGGCGTAAAAATGGGTTAAGGAGAAAGCTAATGCGTGAAGCAGTCATCGTATCAACTGCACGGTCCCCAATCGGGAAAGCATACCGTGGTTCACTAAATGCTACATTAGGGCCAACACTTGGTGCACATTCAATTTCACACGCTGTAGAGCGCGCTGGAATTGAAGGCGGTGAAATCGAAGATGTTGTTATGGGATGTACCCTTACCCAAGGTACTACTGGCGGTAACATTGGCCGTAACGCAGCCTTGCGTGCAGGCTTGCCAACTACAGTTGCAGGTATGACAATTGATCGTCAATGCTCAAGCGGTATGATGGCAATCGCCACTGCTGCAAAGCAAATCATCCATGATAATATGGATATAGTTGTAGGGGCAGGTGTTGAAAGTATTTCTGTTGTTCAAAACGAAAATATGAATCGTTTTCAAGCAAAGGATAAAAGCCTGCTTGCAATGCATGAACATGCATACATGCCTATGCTGCAAACAGCAGAAGTTGTCGCGAAACGCTATGGTATTACGCGCGAGCAGATGGATGAATATGGCTTACTATCACAGCAGCGAACTGCTGCGGCACAGCAAGCTGGTAAATTCGATGATGAGATTGTTCCAATTACAACCAACATGGCAGTTGTTGATAAAGAGACCAAGGAAATGTCTTTCCACGAGGTTACTTTATCAAAGGACGAAGGCAATCGCCCGGAAACAAATGCTGAAGGCCTGGCCGGTCTTAAAGTGGTGATCGAAGGCGGTACAATTACAGCCGGGAACGCAAGTCAGCTTTCCGATGGTTCGGCTGCAAGTGTATTGATGGAACGTAAAACAGCAGAGAAGAAAGGCCTTGCACCGCTTGGTATTTACCGTGGTATGGCTGTTGCTGGCTGTGAACCTGATGAAATGGGGATCGGACCTGTTTTTGCTGTGCCAAAATTACTTGAGCGAAATGGCCTGAAAATGGACGACATCGGCCTTTGGGAACTGAATGAAGCCTTTGCTGTTCAGGTTCTTTATTGCCGGGACAAGCTTGGTATTCCTGATGAGTTGTTGAATGTGAATGGCGGCGCAATTTCGATTGGGCACCCATATGGCATGTCTGGTGCGCGTATGGTTGGCCATGCGCTCATCGAGGGCAAACGCCGCGGCGCTAAATATGTTGTCTGCACGATGTGTGTTGGCGGCGGCATGGGCGCAGCCGGACTTTTCGAAGTAGCGTAAGTAAACTAGATAAAAAAGGGGTAGAGTATTCTGCCCCTTTTGTTTGAATAATAAGAATAGTCAGATTTGAATAAGGGAATAGGCAGATGAAAGCAGTGCTGTGCAAGGAGCTTGGGTTAGCAGATAAGTTGGTAGTCGAGGATGTTGCTGATCCAACACCGGGTAAGGGCATGGTTGTCGTTGATGTGAAGGCTGCTGGCCTGAATTTTCCTGATACGCTGATCATTCAAGGCAAGTATCAGTTTAAACCTGATTTGCCGTTTACACCGGGCGGTGAGGGGGCGGGTGTTGTCTCTGCTGTTGGTGAGGGTGTTACCCATTTAAATGTTGGGGACAAGATTATTTTCATGTGCCAAACAGGTGCGTTCGCAGAAAAGGTTATTGTTCCTGCAATTACGGCCATTCCAATGCCCGAAGGGCTACCCTTTGAAAAAGCAGCAGGTATCACGCTTACATACGGCACGAGCTATCATGCGATTAAGGATAGGGCGAACCTGCAAGCGGGTGAAACTATCCTTGTTCTCGGCGCGGCTGGCGGGGTTGGTATCGCGACAGTTGAGCTTGCAAAGGCAATGGGCGCAACGGTGATTGCGGCTGCCAGCACTGACGAGAAGCTTGAGTTTTGCAAGGCCTCTGGTGCAGACGAATTGATTAATTATGAAACCGAGGATATGAAAGCGCGCCTTAAGGAAATCACAGGCGGTAAAGGTGTGGATGTAATCTATGATCCTGTTGGTGATCATTATACAGAAACAGCATTCCGTAATATGGCGCCGGGTGGTCGGCATCTGGTGGTTGGCTTTGCCGCAGGAGATATTCCCAAGGTTCCGATCAACCTATGCCTGTTAAAGCAAGCATCGCTGGTTGGTGTTTTCTGGGGGGCGTGGGCTACGGCCAATCCTGCAATGCAAATTCAGAATATGAAAGATATTCTGGGGATGGTTGCAACGGGTGAGGTTAAAGCAAGTGTGAATGATGTTTTCCCACTTGCCGATGTGGAAGCAGCCTATGCATGCCTCACAGAGCGCCGCGCAAAAGGTAAGGTGATTTTAACAACACAGAGGTAACTTCAACATAGACTAAATTATCTCTATTTTTCCATAGAGACAAAATATGTTTGAAAATGTTTGATTTACTATGCATAGATTTTTCATAATTAATTAAACGATTGGGAGTTATTTATGCACCGGTTTCTGGTTCTATTATCTGTTGTATTTCTTTTTAGTGGTCAACTACACGCAAATTATAGTTTTTCGTTCAAAGGTAACTTTGAAGATGGCGCTTTAGGACGTAGCGATTTTCTTGCTGAAGTGTTGTTTGACGATCTAGAGGTAGATAACTTTATTTCCAGTGAAAATTTTGAGCAGTCAACTTTTAATATTGCCTCTTTGGTTTTGACAACAAGAAGAGGGACTGTTGATTTGACCACTGATGAGGCAAGATTTGAATTTGACGAGACAGAAAATGAATTTGGCAACGTAGGGAATGGATTTGCTTTGCGAGGAACTCCATTCAGTTTTAATATTTCTTCTAGGGGCGTGTTTCAAGGTACTGATATTTTTAATTTAAATCAGCTCTCTGGATTGAGTGACCCTGCTAATACGTCTATTGATGGTGGAGGATTTGCTTTTGCCTCAGTTATATCCACCAATTTGGAAGTGGTTACTCCGTTGACAAAAGTTGCACCAGCTGTTCCTGAACCTGCCACATGGATCATGATGATTTTAGGGTTTGTATTTGTTGGTATCGCTTCTAGTAGGCGGGAAAAGCTAAGATTAAAGGCTAATTAGTTCCATAATTTCGCCCCATAATTATACCAAAAAGAGCAATGATTATTTTATACCGTTTATATATAGTCATTGCTCTTTGTTTGTTTGGAGCTCTTGCTGCAACAGCTCAGGAACAGCTTCAACACCAGCAGGCGCAGTGGCGAGAAAAAGTTCCCGACTGGTTTGAATTTATCGAGCCTTTTAAGGTAATCAATAACATCTATTATGTGGGGACGAGGGGGCTGTCGAGTTTTCTGATCGTGTCTATGGAAGGGCATATTCTTATCGATGGGGGTATGTCGCAAAATGCTGACCAGATTGTCAGTAATATCAAAGCCCTTGGTTTTGATATCAAGGATGTCAAAATCCTTCTTAACTCCCACGCGCACTTTGATCATTCCGGCGGCCTAAAGGCGCTGAAGGACATGAGCGGTGCCACGTTTTTCGCGAGCGAGGGCGACAGGTCAGCGCTCGAAGGTGGGTTTTACCTCGGTTTTGAAGATAACCCGGATTATTACACCCCGCCTATAAGGCTTGACCGCGTTATTGATGATAATGATACCGTAACACTCGGGGGTGTAACTTTAACAGCAAAGCTCACACCGGGCCACACCCGTGGTTGCACCTCATGGACTATGACAACAGAGGCGGGTAACAAAACATACGATATATTGTTTTTCTGCGGTGCATCGGTTGCGGGTAACAAACTTGTCCCTGAGCAATATGAAGGGATTGTTGACGATTACAGGTTTACCTTTGAGGCAACAAGGAACTGGCAGCCAGATATATTGCTTGTTAATCATCCCTTCTATTTTGACATGCATAAACGGCGCAAAAGGCAAATTGCAGGCGACCCTCTTGCATTTGTAGATAAGGGAGCCTTTAAGACACTCTGGCAGCAATTATTGAATGATTTTAAGAAGCGGTTGGCTGAGGCAAACAGGAACAGCGATTAGACTGCGTGCAATATATCTGCTCTATCACCCGCTTGACTATCAATACCCATAATGTACTCTTCCCGTTATGGGAGCATCTGAAAAAGACTTAGGGGCAATCGCAAAAATCATGAAAATGGCAAGGCATCCGCTTTCCCTCGCTGCGTTGCTTGCCCTTATTTTATATTTTATTTTGCCAAGCAATTTGATTGAAAGCCAGCCTGACTGGGTGAAAACAATAATAATTTTATCGATTGTTGGTGTTTTCATTTTTGCATTTGTTTGGCTTATTATCTCAAAAAATAGTAGCAAGAGCGATAGAGAGGTTGCTGATAAACCGAAGCCATTGCATTCAAATGGTGGTGGAGGGGCTGAGTTCATGGAGTTTCTTGCTGAGCGAAACCCTGATCTATTGGCTGAATGGGTTTTAGAGCAAAAGGGTGATAGGGCGGGAAATACTCTGCCCGGTAATGCCGATGGTAATAAAGCTGATTTGACTAAAGCAATAGCGGCTATCCCTGCAATTGAGAATGTACCACCTGAGCTTATGCAGCGAGCCCTTCAGAACCTAGAAGAAGGCAATACAGCGGGTGCAGAACGCTTGTTTGAGGTATTACTGGAACGGAATAACCTCTCTGATAATCATAGATTTGAGGCCTTAAAGCACTTGGGGGCGCTTAAATATAATCATGATACTTTCGGGGCTGTGAATGCCTATCAGGCAGCGCTTAAAATCAAACCAGATGATATGCATATCATCAATCAGCTTGGGCATTTATATCTTCGTTGTGGTGAATTGGTAAAAGCAATTGAATGCTATGAAACAATACTCGTAAAAGGGCAAGATGCTGATGAAATGATGTTGGAGGCGGTTGCGAGCGGTAATCTGGGCATTATTTATCAAACTCGCGGAGAGTTGGATAAGACAGAAGACTATTATTTAAAATCCTTGGCGCTAAACGAAGACCTTGGTCGTAAGGAAGGCATGGCAAATCAGTATGGTAATCTGGGGAATGTTTACCAAACTCGCGGAGAGTTGGATAAGGCGGAAGACTATTATTTGAAATCCTTGGCGCTTAACGAAGACCTCGATCGTAAAGAAGGTATGGCAAATCAGTATGGTAATCTGGGGAATGTTTACCAAACTCGCGGAGAGTTAGATGAGGCAGAAGACTATTATTTGAAATCCTTGGCGCTTAACGAAGACCTTGGTCGTAAGGAAGGCATGGCAAACCAGTATGGTAATCTGGGCATTGTTTACCGAATTCGCGGAGAGTTGGATAAGGCAGAAGACTATTATTTAAAATCCTTGGCGCTTAACGAAGACCTTGGTCGTAAGGAAGGCATGGCAAATCAGTATGGTAATCTGGGGAATGTTTACCAAACTCGCGGAGAGTTGGATGAGGCTGAAGACTATTATTTGAAATCCTTGGCGCTTAACGAAGACCTTGGTCGTAAGGAAGGTATGGCAAACCGGTATAGTAATCTGGGCATTGTTTACCGAATTCGCGGAGAGTTGGATAAGGCGGAAGATCATTACTTAAAATCCTTAGCATTTAACGAAGACCTTGGTCGTAAGGAAGGCATGGCAAACCAGTATGGTAATCTGGGCATTGTTTACCGAATTCGCGGAGAGTTGGATAAGGCAGAAGACTATTATTTAAAATCCTTGGCGCTTAACGAAGACCTTGGTCGTAAGGAAGGCATGGCAAATCAGTATGGTAATCTGGGGAATGTTTACCAAACTCGCGGAGAGTTGGATGAGGCTGAAGACTATTATTTGAAATCCTTGGCGCTTAACGAAGACCTTGGTCGTAAGGAAGGTATGGCAAACCGGTATAGTAATCTGGGCATTGTTTACCGAATTCGCGGAGAGTTGGATAAGGCGGAAGATCATTACTTAAAATCCTTAGCATTTAACGAAGAACTTTGTCGTAAGGAAGGTATGGCATACGATTATGGTAATCTGGGGAATGTTTATCAAACTCGTGGAGAGTTGGATAAGGCAGAAGACTATTATTTGAAAGCCTTGGCGCTTAACGAAGACCTTGGTCGTAAGGAAGGCATGGCAAACCAGTATGGTAATCTGGGCATTGTTTACCGAATTCGCGGAGAGTTGGATAAGGCAGAAGACTATTATTTAAAATCCTTGGCGCTAAACGAAGACCTTGGTCGTAAGGAAGGCATGGCAAATCAGTATGGTAATCTGGGGAATGTTTACCAAACTCGCGGAGAGTTGGATAAGGCAGAAGACTATTATTTAAAATCCTTGGCGCTAAACGAAGACCTTGGTCGTAAGGAAGGCATGGCAAATCAGTATGGTAATCTGGGGAATGTTTACCAAACTCGCGGAGAGTTGGATAAGGCAGAAGACTATTATTTAAAATCCTTGGCGCTAAACGAAGACCTTGGTCGTAAGGAAGGCATGGCAAATCAGTATGGTAATCTGGGCATTGTTTACCAAACTCGCGGAGAGTTGGATAAGGCAGAAGACTATTATTTAAAATCCTTGGCGCTAAACGAAGATTTCGGCCGTAAGGAAGGTATGGCAAATCAGTATGGCAATCTGGGGACTATTTATAAGAAACGCGGCGACCTAGAAAAAGCGAAGGAATACTGGGTGCGAGCCCTTGACTTGTTTGAGGAAATTGGCATGAAATCAGAAATTGAAATGGTTTCAGCGTGGCTTAAGGAACTGGATGATTCTGAAAGGGAATAATCTTATCGATAGGTTTTATCGACAAAAATGTAAATAAAATACTATCAGGGCTTATTCTACCTTGCAAAACTAATGCACTTCATTATGATCTTTACCTTAACGTAAACCAGTGGCTGAGGGGCCATGTAAATTCTACGTTTTAGGGAAGTGATGCGCGCTTTACGTCTGATTGCGGGTGAAACCGCACGAAAGAGAATAGAAGAAAATGGCCTTTCGCCCGAATTGGTGCGGATGGTTGTTGGCGTGTCTGGTGGCCCTAAGTGGCTGATTTTAAATGGCCTTGATCGATTTGTCTTTGGTGAATGGCTTTTGAATGCGGATCATAAGATTGATCTGATCGGCTCGTCCATCGGTGCGTGGCGTATGGCATGCGCGGCTCATCCAAACGCTGATAAGATGTTTGACACTTTCACTGAGGGATATTTTAAATATCGCTATTCCAAAAGCGATACAGCCGAGGATATCACCCGTGAAAGTTACCGGATTCTTGATGATGTTTTTAGCGCTGATGACCGGCTTAAAATAACAAACAATCCTATCCGTCCGCTGCATATTGTTGCCGTTAAGTGTAAGGGCTTGCTCGCTAGCCCAAACAGGGTTTTGGAAGCTGTTGGTTTGCTCGCATCGGCTGGGGCAAATGCCTTGTCACGCGAAAGTTTAGTTAAGTTTTTTGAGCGCGCTGTTTTTCATTCTGGTGACAATATCGCTTTGTCGGACCAATGGGGCGATTATAACCGCCATGACATCAAACTTTTACCAGAGGCATTGGCGGATGCCTTAATGGCATCGGGTTCCATTCCTTTTGTGATATCTGCTGTAAAGGATATCGCAGGCGGACCCAAGGGTGTTTACCGTGACGGCGGTGTGATCGATTATCATTTTGATATTCCGTGGCGATTGGATGATGGTATCGTCCTCTATCCACATTTCTATGGCCATCTGGTTCCCGGGTGGTTCGATAAATCAATTAAAACAAGAAGGGCAACGGCTAATACGCTGGATCATCAACTTTTGCTCGCACCAAGTGATGATTTTGTAGCCAGTTTGCCAAACGGGGCAATACCCGACCGGAAAAACTTTCAGGACTATTCAGATAAGGACAGGCTGAAAATTTGGGGCGCCGTTATCAGGGAGAGCGAGCGAATGGCACATGAATTTGCAGCGTTATTGCAAGACCACGGTGCCCTTATGGACCGTCTGGAGGTAGTCGCATGACGCCCAAAGATAATAATAATACAAAATTTGTTGGCCCCTTTATTAAGAAAATAAATGGCCTGAGTATATGGAAAGAACAGATATGCCCGCTGATAGCTCCCCGATTTTAGATGAGAATTTAATCTACCAGGCTGCCCCGTTTACGGATGCAGATATGTTAGCTACCCATGTTAGTGGGCTGGTTGACAGTTCTGTAAGCGAATACGGTGATAAACCTGCCTTTAGCTGTGTTTTACCAACGGGACATAGTGCGACTATTTCCTTTGCCGAACTTGGCAGGTATTCAGATGCGGTTGCTGTTTATTTGCGTGAGGAACTAGGGCTTAAAAAGGGTGATGTTGTTGCAATTCAATGTTTGAATACACTTGCTTATCCGGTGCTTGCGTTCGGTATTTTAAAGGCAGGTTTAATTGTTACAAATTTAAACCCGTTATACACAGCAGATGAAAGCCAGCATCAGCTTAAGGATAGCGGCGCTAAAATACTATTTCTTGTAGATGTATTTGGGCACTGTGCGCATGAGGCGACTAAAGGGACTGGTGTTCAGAAAATATTCAAACTGTCGTTGCTTGATCTGTTTCCGGGCGTTCAGCGCGCGCTTCTTGGTTTTGCATTAAAGTATGTAAAAAAGAGCGTGCCAAACTTTGCCGTTAAGCCAGCAGGTACGTTTCAGGATGTTTTAAATGCGGGTTTGAAACTGCTTGATAAAGGCCAAAATGTTGATGAGTATCTTGACGGGGTTGAGCCAAGCGATGCAGCGATCTTTCAATATACAGGGGGGACAACAGGGCGCAGTAAAGGGGCTGAATTAACGCATAATAATGTTGTCGCCAATATATCGCAGGGCAATAAGGTTAACGCGAGCAAATATGAGAAGGGCAAAGAGACTATGATGCTCTTGCTACCGCTTTATCATGTTTATGCCCTTGCTGTTGGTGCACTCGCCAGTATGCATACGGGAACACATATTGTGCTTGTACCTGTGCCGCGCCCATTATCCAACCTTAAGGTAGTTTTTGAGAAATTCAACATCACTATATTACCCGGTATTAATACACTTTATCTTGGGTTGCTTCAGGAAGAATGGTTTATCAATGATCCGGTGAAAACATTGCGTTTCTGTTATTCGGGTGCTGCCCCGCTTCAACCGGCAACCGCTGAGGCATGGGAAGAGCTAACCGGCGCTAAAATCTATGAAGGGTACGGGCTTACTGAAGGGACTTGTGCTGTATCCACTATGCCGCTTGGTCAGAAGCGCCGGACGGGATCAGTTGGCTTGCCGCTACCTGGTGTTGAAATTCGAATTGTTCTGGACGGCAAAGATGTTCCTAAAGGGAAAAATGGTGAGGTCTGGATCAGGGGGCCTCAGGTGATGAAAGGGTATCTGAACAGGCCTGAAGCAACTGCCGAAACTATTGAAAACGGCTGGCTCAAAACCGGTGACGTCGGATACGTTGATGATGATGGTTTTCTGTATATCGTTGACCGGATGAAAGATATGGTCATTGTATCTGGATTCAACGTTTACCCGACAGATATCGAAGATGTTTTAACCCGAATGGGCGGTGTTACAGAGGCAGCAGTTGTTGGCGTGCCAAGCACTGCAACAGGTGAAAAGGTTGTCGCGTACATTGTGCCGGAAACAAGCGCACTTACGGATAAGAGCGTAATGAACTACTGTAAAGAACATCTGACAAATTATAAATGCCCCAAGATTGTGAAATTTGTTGATGAGTTGCCTAAATCCCCAGTGGGTAAGGTGTTACGGCGTGAACTTCGCGATATTGCTCATAAAGAGATCGATCATTCCTGATTAAGTTGTTATGGTGCCTTCCTGTTACGTAACTGGGAGGTACCGATAATGGACTTGGGTTTGAAAGGAAAACGGGTTTTGATCACGGGGGGAACCCGTGGTATTGGCGCCGCTATAGTTGATACTTTCGTTGAAGAAGGTGCCTTTGTTGGCTTCTGCGCTCGCAGCGAAGCCGAGGTGTCAGAACGTGTCGCATCCTTAAAAGCACAGGGCGCGAACGTATGGGGCAAGGCATGTGATGTTAGTGATCACCAAGCCTATATTACTTGGCTCGGTGAAGCCGTGGGTGCCCTTGGCGGTGTTGATGTTTTTATTCCAAATGTTAGTGCTGGCGCAAACGTAGGCGAGGAAGGCTGGCAGGCGGCGTTTAATACTGACTTGATGGCAACAGTTCGTGGCTGTGAGGCTATGCTCGGTGAGTTAGTAAAGGGCGCTGATCCTGCTATTGTTGTGATTACCAGTATTGCAGGCCTTGAGATTATGGGGGAGCCGGGCCCTTATAACACTATGAAAGCTGGTTTGATTACATACGCAAGTCAACTCGGTGATATCGCGGCCCAGCACGGTATTCGGGTAAATTGTGTATCGCCGGGGCCAATCCACGTGGATGATGGCTTTTGGGGTAGCGTTAAGAATACTCAGCCAGAAGCTTATCAACAGGTGGCTGAACGCCATCCTATGAAGCGATTGGGAAATACCTCCGAGGTTGCAAAGGCTGTCGCCTTTTTGAGTAGTCCGGCCGCCTCGTGGGTTACGCGTACAAATTTAATCGTTGATGGCGGTTTTTCGCGCCGAATTCAATTTTAAAGTACCCTAGATATTCTGCATGCAGTTTGTTCACAAAATAGTAGTTGAGAAGAGTAATATTGTTGACTTTTCTTTAAGGTTTTAGAGGCTATGTTTGAAATTAAGTTTCCAACCAGTTTAATGTAATAGTTAAGGCATCCGTGATGAAGATAATCAGATATATTCCGATATTCTTTACGCTCTTGTGCTCGGTAACGTCCGTTATTTCATTTTATCTGGCGACTGGAAATTTAATCAGTTACATGCCGTTTTTATCCTCTGCCCTTATCGGCGCCCTGGCTGGTATAACGATCAAATTATTAATTGACACCCGTGAGGTTGTACCCTCGCAAAAGCTAAATGAAATTCTTCAATCTGTTGCTGAAAATAAAACCGATCGTGCAGCGGAAGCTATGGATAATGTCACATATGATCTTGATCTAAACCGTAATGTTCATTCTATTATTGAACAAATGCGCGGCATGGAACAACGATTAAGAGAGTTCGACAGTGTTCGGGCAAACTTAAGCAAGGTTATCAAAGAAAAACAGAGCAACGAAACTGTTCTTCGTGATCAGCGAGAGGCGTTTGCAAAACTCGCGTCTGAGCTTTCGAAAGCTCGTGATGCGGCTGAGTCAGCAAGCGTTGCCAAATCAGAGTTTTTGGCAACAATGAGCCATGAAATTAGAACACCACTGAACGGTGTGATCGGGATGATCGATCTTTTGATGGATTCGCGGCTAGATCACGATCAATTACACTATGCATCAACTTTGAAGCAATCAGCGCAAGCACTGTTAACCGTTATTAATGACATACTTGATATTTCAAAACTGGAAGCAGGGAAGGTTGAATTAGAGTCTCAAACACTAAGTTTAAAGTCAATTATTGAACGTTCTATCGAGGTTTTAAAACCAAAAGCAGATGAAAAAGGGCTGCAAATTTCCTGTGAGATAGCAAGCGATGTTCCTGCTGCTATTATAAGTGACCCAACACGTATCAGGCAGATACTGTTTAACTTAATTGGTAATGCAATTAAATTTACAGATATGGGGTCTATTGATATTAGAACGAAGCTTATAGGCCTTGATCAATCTGAGAAACCGCATGTGGAAATCAGTGTAAAAGATACGGGAATAGGAATTTCCAAGGCAGCACAAGACCGCCTTTTCAATAAATTTTCGCAGGCAGACGCTTCTACAACACGGCGGTACGGCGGCACCGGGTTAGGGCTCGCTATATGCAAGCAGCTTTCAGAGTTGCTGGGAGGCGCTATTAATCTTGAAAGTGTTGAGGGTGACGGGTCAATTTTTACGTTTCATTTCCCTTTTGAAATTGGTGAAATTACTGATGTTGCCCCTGAAGAGGTTCTTACAACTTCAATTAATGCTAATCGACAACCTACCTCGCAGCCGCTTCGAATTTTAGTTGTTGATGATAATGAAATTAACATAACAATTTTGAACAATATTCTCGTAAAAATTGGCCATAAAGTCACAAATGCATTTGACGGTGCAATGGCATGTTCGCTTGTTGAAGGGCATGAATTTGATTTGATATTGATGGATATCCAAATGCCAATTTTGGGCGGGGTAGACGCAACTAAGTGGATACGGGCGATGGATGGCCCCATATCATCAGTACCTATCATTGCTTGTACAGCCGATGCTTTCCCCGAGCAAATTGAGCGCTTCAAGCGTGCAGGAATGCAGGATGTTGTTACCAAACCGATCAATAGAGAGCAGCTATTGACGACGATCAATGTTGTTATGAAAGATACTATTCATAATATTGATGGTGAAGTGCTGAAACCGGTGCAAAATACACAAATGCCAGTGGAGCAAACGGCAATAGTGGAAGACGTTGGCGATAATACGGAAGCTGCTATTGATCCGTTGGATGCGCTGCTTGATGAGCTTGGTTGAGGTTTGTTCGCCTGACCGGTGGGCTCGTTACTGATATAAAAAACTTGGCATCCCTTTGATATTGTATTTAACTGAAACCTGTTTTTCATGTTTTTAATCAAAGGGCTCTAAATGAAGTTTTTTATTTGCTTATTACTAATTTTTACAGGGCCCGCATATTTCGTTAAAGCCGATGATGCTGAAAAGGAATTAAAAGCGCTTTTTCAGGAAGAGCGTCAAATGTATTACCGGGAGAACCCTGGCACTGGCCCGCTGGGTGAAGTTGCACCAATAGCAACGAAATTTCAGGGAGCGTTGGAAGAAGATTATAAACGTAGAGCTGACTTTGCTTTAGCTCTTCGGCAAAAGCTATACGCTATTGACCGCGATGCGCTAAGCACTGAAGCCCAACTAAATTATGATATGTTTGATTATCTATTGGGGCGTACGATTACTTTTGCCAAACATCGCACGTGGCGTATCCCTTTTTATAGTGATAGTGGTTTTCATACGGCGCCAGCACGTGTTTGGCAGAGTATTAGATTTCGTAGTACCAGCGATTATTATGCATATTTAGAGCTTCTGAAAGATTTACCAAGATATTTTGATGCCCATATTGCGAATATGCAATCTGGTATCAAAGATGGTTTTACAATGCCCAAAATTGTATTGGACGGACTTTTACCTACCTTTTCAGCGCATGTTGTTTCTGATGCTGAGCAAAGTGCGTTTTGGGGGCCGTTTGCGGCTCTGCCTGATACAATCGAAGATACGGAAAAAGAAAAAATAAGACTGGCTGCCCGTCAGGCTATTTTAAATAATGTTGTTCCGGCTTATGCACGCCTTAGTTCTTTTATGACAGAGCAGTATTATCCTGCTGCGCGTGACGAATTAGCGGCAAATACCTTGCCGGGCGGTGATGCCTATTATGCTGACATGGTGAAGTTTTATACAACATTGGATGTGACTGCTGATGAAGTGCATGCCCTCGGTGTAAGTGAGGTTGCGCGTATCCGTAGTGAAATGGAAACTATTATAGAACAATCCGGTTTTGAGGGTAGTTTTGCTGATTTTCTTGAGTTTTTGCGCACAGACCAACAATTTTATGCCAAAACTGAAGAAGAGCTTTTGATGCATGCTGCTTTCATCGCTAAAGAAATTGATGGGAAAATGCCTTCTTTGTTTGGGAAGTTGCCCCGGCAGTCTTATGGGATTGAAGCTGTACCAGCATCGATTGCGCCTAATTATACAACAGGGCGATATTTGGGAGCGCCTCTGGATGCTCCGCGAGGCGGATTTTACTGGGTAAATACTTATGACCTTAAAAATCGCCCTTTATATAATCTAAGGGCGCTCACTTTGCACGAAGCTGTGCCCGGGCACCACCATCAAAGCGCGCTTTCTAAGGAATTGAAAAATGTACCTGAATTTCGCTTGGGTTTGTATCCACATTCTTTCGGCGAAGGGTGGGGGCTTTATAGCGAAAAACTTGGCCTTGATATGGGTATTTATAAAACACCATATGACCATTTTGGCAGGTTAAGCTATGAAATGTGGCGTGCATGCCGCTTGGTGATTGATACAGGTATTCATGCCAAGGGCTGGACACGCGAACAGGCAATCCAGTTACTTGAAGAAAATTCAGCATTGTCAAAGCTGAATATACGTACTGAAGTGGATCGATATATCTCTTGGCCAGGGCAGGCGCTTGCATATAAAATGGGCGAGTTAAAGTTGCTGGAATTAAGGGAAAAAGCATCAGTGGCCTTGGGCGATACGTTTGATATTCGTGATTTTCATGATCAGATTTTACCCGCAGGTGGTGTGCCGCTGAATATTTTAGAGCAAAGAATGAATGCATGGATTGCTGCTGAATTGGCAAAATAAAATATGTGTAAACGGGCTGTGAAAATTGGTCTTTGATTATTTGTGTAGATCTGGCCGTTGAATGAGGGCGGTTTGATCGAAAATACTACATTATGATATCATGGTTCTTGATCAATGATGACTATGGGGAAAAGTATGATGTTATTGATATGTTACAATCGGCTTATAAAATATTAGAGAAGAAAGTTTACAGGATTTTATGATCTCAAAATCTTTCGATGATCTAAAAAATGAAAATAGACCTGCATTTATGTATCGGTCAGACGAGTTGTTGGAAAATTTGTGGCCGGACGCTTCTGAATTATATCAGTTGTGGGATAGTAAAAAGGCTGGGCGCAAGGCTTGTAGCCGCAAAGATTTAACGCCGCGCGAGATGATGAAGCAGCTTCCTTTGATCTCAATTCATGATGTTGCTACAGACCCGTTTCGCCTCAAAATTCGTTTGATGGGAACCCAATTTGTTGATGCTATTGGTATGGATTTGACAGGCTGGTTTGTTGATGAAGTCGATAAAACGCAGCATGTGTTAGAACGAGCGCAATGGGTGGTGTCAATGTGTGAACCATTTGTTTGTATTGGTTTAAATTTGATTTGGTCTCCGCACGATTATAAACATTATGATAGTTTGGTTTTGCCTTTGACTGATGATCAAGGCGACGTAAATATGATATTATATCTGAACAAATTTTATTAACTTTGAGAGCGCAGTTTATGGTGAACTGGTTGGCTAGGAATAGTTTTGAAAAGTAAGTCGTTAGAAGAAATTAAAAAAGATCATTCAAGCAGCGAACTCTATACCGAAAATGATATTACGGCTAATATCTGGCCGCTAGGTTTGGAATTATTTCAGTTGTGGGATGAACTTAGAAAAGGCAGGCTTGCCTGTAGCCGCCAAGACCTTTCACCTGTTCAGATGAAAAGCCAGCTACCGCTGATTGTGTTGCATGACGTGACAGGAGAAGAAAGGCGCCTGAAAGTGCGTGTGATGGGAACAGAGTTTGCTAATACAATTGGATTCGATGCAACAGGGCGATTTGTTGATGAAATTCCTGATTCTGATCGGTTGCTGGATCGATGTAACTGGTCTGTGTGCAACTGTCAGCCGCTGTTAAGTAAAGGAGTACAGCTTACATATTCACACCGTAGATATAAAGTTTATGATTCACTTCTTTTGCCCTTGGTTGATGACAAGAACACAGTCAACATGTTATTGACCTATTCGAACTTTCATTAAATATCCAGCGATAACAAATTAGTGGTTTGCGATAGGCATGTGGGTATGCCTATAGAACCGCTATATTTTGGAGGACTAAATGGCAGAATATACAGGAACATTAGGTGCTATTGGTAATACGCCGCTCATAAAGCTGAAGTATGCTTCTGAATTAACAGGATGTACAATTTTAGGGAAGGCGGAATACGCTAACCCTGGCGGGTCTGTTAAAGACCGCCCCGCGCTTGGTATTATTGAAGATGCAGAGCGAAAAGGCTTATTAGAGCCGGGTGGTTTGGTTGTTGAAGGTACTGCGGGTAATACTGGAATTGGTCTTACGGTTGTTGCAAACGCTAAAGGATATAAAACCTTAATCGTTATGCCGGAAACACAGAGTCAGGAAAAAATTGATACGCTTAAAATACTTGGCGCAGAATTAAAGCTTGTACCTGCTGCACCGTATTCCAACCCAAATAATTTCCAACATGTTGCCCGTAAATTGGCGGAAGATTTATCCTCGTCGTCAGAGCACGGTGCCATATGGGCTGGTCAGTTTGAAAATGTTGCTAACCGCGAGTCACATATTAAAACGACAGCACGGGAACTTTGGCATGAAACTGACGGTAAGTTAGATGGCTTTATCTGTGCTGTTGGTACAGGTGGCACACTTGCTGGAACGGGAATTGGCCTGAAAGAGTTTAATAAGGATATCGTTATTGGCCTTGCTGATCCGATGGGGGCATCGCTTTATAATTATTATAAAAATGGTGAGTTGAAATCTGAAGGTAGCTCAATCGCGGAAGGGATTGGTCAATCGCGTATTACCCCTAATCTGGAAGGGGCACCCGTTGATGAAGCGTTTCAGATTACCGATAACGAGGCTTTGCCTCTCGCTTTTGATTTGCTTCAAAAAGAAGGCTTGTGTGTTGGTGCCTCTACGGGGGTTAATCTTGCAGGTGCAATTCGATTGGCGAAGAAAATGGGACCAGGGCATACGATTGCGACCATTATTTGTGATAGCGGCCTTCGGTATCAATCGCGTTTGTTTAATCCAGATTTCTTGCGAGAGAAGGGGTTACCAGTTCCGGGTTGGCTTAATGCATAATTCCTTTTTATACAGGTAAGTTAGTTCGTTTCAATACGGTGCGAATTGCAAAACTTGTATGAATACGAGCGACCGCAGGCAAGCTGGAAATAATATTATGGATGCGCTCATAATCGGGTGCATCCTTAACTGCAACACGCAGCATATAATCAACATCACCGCTCATAAGGTAACATTCCATAACCTCGTTTACTTCTTGTACGGCTATTTCAAATTGCGCTAATTTGCTTTTTTTCTGATGGTCCAGTGATACGCGGACAAAAACCGAGCCAGGGACGCCGATAATATTAGGGTCTAAAAGGGCAACATACTGTTTAATTATTTGCTTTTCATGCAGGCTTTTGACACGCCGCAAACATGCTGACTCAGATAACCCAACCAGATGGGCCAGCTCTACATTTGACATTTTTCCATCATTTTGCAATGCGCGTAAAATAGAACGATCAATCTTATCAAGTTTCATTTGTATAATTTTCTGTTGGAAAAATTTAATATTTTCGCAGATTATACACAAAATTTAAATTTTGTGAACATTATTTGCAAGGACGTGTCGGCTTCTTTTAGCTATAAGTAGCGCATATTTTCTGCTGCTTGTTGGCAGCAAAAGCAATGTAATCAGTGTCTATTATGAGGAGTGAAAATATGCTCATTGGTGTTCCTAAAGAAATTAAAAACCGCGAGTACCGGGTTGGTTTAACGCCTGCATCTGTTCGAGAACTTATTGGTCATGGCCATAGTGTTATCGTACAAAAGAATGCTGGTGCTGAGATTGGCTTTAGTGATGAGATGTATACGACAGCAGGCGCATCAATAAAAGAAACTGCCTCTGAAATATTTGCCGCCGCTGATATGATTGTAAAAGTAAAAGAACCTCAACCAATTGAGTGTGAAATGCTTCGTGAAGGTCAGATTCTATATACGTATCTTCACCTTGCGCCGGACCCTGTTCAGACACAGGGTTTGATAAAGTCTGGTGCTATTGCAATCGCTTATGAAACAGTAACCGATGACTTTGGCGGTTTACCACTTTTGGCACCAATGTCTGAAGTTGCCGGTAGAATGTCAATTCAGGCCGGTGCTCATGCCCTTGAAATGAGCCAGGGCGGACGTGGGATGCTTCTAGGCGGTGTGCCCGGTGTAGCGCCAGCAAAAGTAACGATTATTGGCGGCGGTGTTGTAGGCACTAATGCAGCTAGAATGGCTGTTGGTATGGGGGCGGATGTTGTTATTCTTGATCGTTCAATACGCCGAATGCAGCAGTTAGACGATATTTTCCAAGGGCGCGTTAAAACCATTTATTCGACACAGGATGCTGTCGATGAACATGTGCTATGTGCTGATTTAACGGTAGGCGCTGTTTTAATACCAGGTGCCGCAGCACCAAAGCTTGTAAGCCGTAATATGATTGCGAAAATGCCTCGGGGCTCTGTACTTGTGGATGTGGCTATTGATCAAGGTGGATGTTTTGAGACCTCGAAGGCTACAACCCATGAGGAACCTACATATATTGTTGATGAGGTTGTTCATTATTGTGTTGCCAATATGCCGGGCGGTGTTGCGAGAACATCAACGTTAGCTCTTAATAATGCAACACTACCGCACGCTGTAGCTATTGCGAACAAGGGCTGGAAACAAGCCTTGCAAGATGACAAGCATTTGCTTCAAGGGTTAAATGTCTGCGAAGGCAAGATCACATATGAAGCAGTTGCCCGCGATCAAAATCTTACTTATGTTGCAGCACAGGATGTGCTTGCTGGTTAGGTAAAAGGATATACGAATGAATGACTTGCCTTTAATTGACGTTTATGCACTTGGAGGCACGATCGCAATGACACCTGATCAGTCTTTGGCTGGTCAGGTTGATGCTGTCTCACCGTCGTTAACAGCAGATGATTTAGTTAAATCAATTCCTCAACTTGAAAAAATTGCGCGCATTAGAGCGGAAACGCTTAGTAATGTTGCAAGCGCAAATCTTGATTTCAGTATTATTAAAAAACTGTGTGATACCGCAGCCAAAAGCGATGCCGATGCAATTGTTGTAACACAAGGCACCGACACATTAGAAGAAACATCCTTTTTAGCAAAATTAATTTATAGCGGCGATAAACCTATTATTTTTACAGGGGCTATGCGCGCTCCCAATCAGCTTAGTAGTGATGGTGCTGCAAATCTATATACTGCTGTTTTAACAGCAACTAAAGTGCAGTCTGTTAACGTTTTCGTTGTTATGGATAATCAAATTCATGATCCTGTATTTGTTGAGAAAACGCACACGTGGGCTCTTGATGCTTTTCGGTCTGAATATGGTAGTGACGGATATATTTCCGAAGACCGTATTTTTTGGCAGAAACCACCATCTGAACTAAGTGATGGTATTCTTGAAATGTTCCATGAAATAGACGCTGTTGCACCAGTCGTGTGTATTTCGATTTCGCTTGGTGATAACGGAGCAATTCTTGATCTTGTGGAAGATAGATATCATGGGCTTGTAGTAGATGCATACGGTGCGGGCCATGTATCAGAACAATGGGCTGAAAAGTTAAATAATATAGCGCGACGTTTGCCTGTTATCATTGCAAGTCAGACATCTAACGGGCGCGTTTTGGAAGCGACTTATGGCTATAAAGGTGCTGAAATTGACTTATTTTCGAATGGTATGATTTCCGCTGGTAATTTGAATGCGAAAAAAGCACGTATATTACTTTCTTTATTAGTCGCGAAAAAAACCGCGGATGTTAAGAAGTCCTTTACCCATATCATGGATAGATTAATCACAGTGAAGTGATAATAATAAAACATGATATGAGGGTTTCGAGTGGAAACTTCCAATTCAGCGACAAATGAAGATAAGGGATATATATTTTTCTGGTGTAAGAGTCGTGAGCTCTTCAGGAAAATAAATACACGCTTTGACGAAAAATCAAGAGTTCAAACAGACGATTTTTTTGCATCTGTTCGTTGTTACGAAGTTGTTGATCATGAAACCAAAATTACCCAGTTAAGCGAAATTTTAAACGAAGAAGAACAAGCGAAAATAAAAATCTTGTTCTCTTATTCCTTATCACCAACGATGAATGAATTCGGCTTTATTCGCACAATTGCACAATTCAATATGGAAGCGTCTGCCCGCTGGCTTTGTGAGTTGTTGGTTGACCGGCGGTATAAGCCTCTTATGCAGCCGATAGTCAGCGCCCGTGATACATCGGATATTATGGGGTATGAGTTTTTGTTTAGAGGGCTTTACCCTGATGGACGCGTTATCTCTGCGCCTTATATGTTTGGGACAGCAGAAAAACTGGACATGTTGTACCCTCTGGATTTAGCAGCAGGAGAGGTTGCTGCAACATACGCTAAAAAGTTTGGTGTAAAAGAAAAAGTATTCATCAACGTGCTGCCTGAATCTATCCAGTCTGAAGAAGCCTTTAAAGCGTGGCTTTCCAGTGTAACACAGAATTTTGAGTATGCAGACAATCAGCTTGTCTTTGAATTGGTGGAGAGCCAGCAAATACCTGACGTTGATATAATGTGTAAAGTTATCGAGCTTTTACATGAGCATAAAGTTCAATTCGCTCTTGATGATTTTGGTACTGGTTTCAATAACCTGGTAACATTGACAGAAGTCAGACCTGATTACGTAAAGATAGATAAATCCTTAACAGACAATATCATGCGCGATCCGTTTAAATGGAATTTGCTTGCTAACATAGTGGATGCTGCGAAGCAGGTGGGTACAAAAGTGATTGCAGAAGGTGTTGAAGACGAAGAGACATGTGCAATTTTAAAAGATGTAGACGTTGATTATATGCAGGGATATTTCTTTGGATATCCAAGCGATAAGCCAGTTGGGTATGATAACGATACATAATTCTGTATGGCGTGATTTATAAATTTATTTTTTCTAATTTTCCCAAAAGCTCTTCGAGTAAACTTTGATCATTCAAGCTTAATTGTTTCATCATCTTGTTTTCATAATCAATCGCGAGCGGCGCAACCTCGTTATAGACCTCGCTACCGCTTTTCGAGAGCGATAGAACCGAGCGCCTTTTATCCTCATTAGCGAATTTTCTGATCAGTAACCCAGATGTGATAAGTTTGTTCACAGCCCGTGAGACAGCAACTTTATCCATTGCTGTTTTTTGAGCAACAAAGCCCGCTGACACTTCTGAACTTTCGCCTAAAACCGCAATAACACGCCATTCTGGTAATGAGATTTGGAATTGTTCTTCATAGCGATCGGCAATTGCACGGCTTATCCTGTTGGATAAAACCGACAAACGGTAGGGCAGGAACTCTTGTAATTTCAGGGTCGTTTTCACAAAATGCTACACCGATGTTTTCTTTTACCTTGATATTAGTTTCACATGAAACTAATATATTGGCAAGCAGAATAAAATTCCCTATAGCCTCCGTGCTATATTTTGACAAGTTTAAGGAAAATGTGATGGCTGATCTATTTGAAAATCCAATGGGATTATGCGGATTTGAGTTTGTTGAATTTACCGCACCTGAAAAAGGCATTGTTGAACCTGTTTTTGAAGCAATGGGTTTTTCCGCAGTTGCGAAGCATCGCTCAAAAGATGCTACATTATGGCGTCAGGGCGGTATCAACTTTATTGTCAATTATGAGCCGAAAAGCCCCGCAGCTTATTACGCAGAAGAGCACGGCCCCAGCGCATGTGGCCTCGCTTTCCGTGTTAAAGACGCACAGTTTACATACAATAAACTCATTGAAATGGGTGCGCAGCCGGTTGATGTTCCAACGGGTCCGATGGAACTGCGTTTGCCTGCAATCAAGGGTATCGGCGGAGCTCCGCTTTATCTGATTGATCGCTTTGAAGAAGGTAGCAGCATCTACGATATCGACTTTGAATGGTTTGAAGGTGTTGACCGCAACCCCGAGGGATGTGGGTTCAACATTATCGATCATCTAACGCACAATGTATATCGTGGCCGGATGGATTACTGGGCAGAGTTTTATGAAAAGTTCTTTAACTTCAAGGAAATTCGCTTTTTTGATATTAAGGGTGAGTATACAGGCCTGAAATCTAAAGCACTTACAGCACCTGACGGCATGATCCGTATCCCGCTTAATGAAGAAGCGCAGGGCGGTAAGGGCCAGATTGAAGAGTTCCTCATGGCGTATAACGGCGAAGGTATTCAGCATATTGCCTTCTCTTGTGATGATTTGATTGCATGTTGGGACCGCCTCAAGAAACAAGGTGTTAAGTTTATGACACCACCGCCAAACACATATTATGATATGCTTGATGAGCGCTTGCCGGGCCACGGCGAGCCTGCTGATGAATTGAAAGCGCGCGGAATTCTACTTGATGGAACTACCGAAGGTGATGAGCCACGTTTACTTCTTCAGATTTTCTCTGAAAATGCGCTTGGCCCAGTTTTCTTCGAATTCATTCAACGTAAAGAAGATGATGGCTTCGGTGAAGGTAACTTTAAGGCACTATTTGAATCAATCGAGCGTGACCAGATCGCCCGTGGTGTGTTAGAAGTGGATGAAAGCGCAGCATAATTTGGGCTTTGGTAAATTGATTTTGGCGTTTGTAAGAGGATTATCACATGGAATTAAAACGTATTCATCATGTTGCATATCGGTGTAAGGATGCGAAAGAAACCGTTGAGTTTTATCAAAAGCATTTGAATATGGATTTCCAGCTTGCAATCGCCGAAGATCATGTGCCGTCAACTGGAGCCTATGACCCGTATATGCATTTATTTCTGGATGCAGGCAATGGTAATGTTTTGGCCTTTTTTGAATTGCCAGAGCAGCCGGAGATGGGCCGAGACGGTAATACGCCGGAATGGGTTCAACATATTGCCTTTGAAGTTGAGAATATGGATGCCTTATTATCAGCAAAGGAAAGCCTGGAAGCGGCCGGCATTGATGTTTTAGGGCCGACTGAACATACAATTTTCAAATCAATCTATTTCTTTGACCCTAATGGGCACCGTCTTGAACTGGCTGCAAATACGGCCAAGCCGGGTATGTTAGAAGAATTAAAGCGTGTAGCCCCTGCAATGTTAGAGGAATGGTCAAAGACCAAAAAGGCACCAAAGCATGCAGATTGGCTCCATGGCAGAGGTGAATTTAAACCGCAATAAATGTGATTATGCTTCATAGTCTTCATCATTTTTAAAGTAGAATTTAGGAACACTATCGATGAAATTAGCTTCATTAAACCAAGGCCGTGACGGCAAACTTGTTGTTGTCTCAAAAGACCTGTCAAAAATGGCGGATGCAAGCAGTGTTGCAGCAACGCTTCAAAATGCGATTGATGACTGGGCAGACTGTGCACCTGCGCTTCAGGCTATGTATGAAAAACTAAATGCTGGTAAAATTTCGGGCGAAGCATTTGATGAGGCAAAATGTGCGTCACCGCTTCCTCGCGCATTCCAGTGGGCTGATGGGTCGGCGTACGTTAATCATGTTGAGCTTGTTCGAAAAGCCCGTAATGCAGAGATGCCCGAAAGTTTTTGGCACGACCCTTTGATGTATCAAGGCGGTTCCGATGCCTTTCTTGGCCCGCGTGAAGATATTGTTTTCCCAACTACACAAGGTTGGGGTGTTGACTTTGAAGCCGAAATCGCTGTGATAACGGATGATGTGCCGCTTGGTGTATACTCTGATGATGCAGGGTCGCATATCAAATTGTTGATGCTTGTGAATGATGTGTCACTGCGCGGTTTGATCCCTGGCGAACTTGCCAAAGGGTTTGGTTTCTTTCAGGCAAAGCCATCAAGCGCCTTTAGCCCTGTTTGTATTACACCTGACGAACTTGGCGGTGCATGGGCTGAGAACAAGGTACATTTACCGATTGTTTCGCACTATAATGGCTCTATGTTTGGTAAACCCGAAGCAGGTGTTGATATGACATTTGATTTCGCGACATTAGTGGCACATGCCGCTAAAACACGGCCGCTTTCGGCTGGTGCAATTATCGGCTCTGGTACTGTATCGAACAAACTTGATGGTGGCCCTGGTAAGCCGGTTTCAGACGGCGGTGTTGGATATAGCTGTATCGCGGAAATCCGTATGATCGAAACAATCGAAAATGGCGCGCCTTCAACAAACTTTATGCAATTTGGCGATACTATCAAAATTGAAATGTTTGATGGTGATGGGCAGTCTATTTTCGGTGCTATCGAACAAAGCGTTAAACAAGGATAAAGCAACATCAGCCCGGAGCTATTATTATGAGCGAGCGTATATTATTTGGATATTATCGATCTTCTGCGGCGTTCCGCGTTCGTATTGCGCTTGCTCTTAAGGGGCTGGATTATGAATACCGGGCAGTTGATTTGAAACCGTCCGCAAATGATCACAAGGCGCCCGGATATTTGAAGCTAAACCCACAGGGGAGAGTGCCGTACTTTATTGATCATGGATTTGGTATTGCGCAGTCACCGGCTATTCTGGAATATCTTGATGAAGTCTATCCAGATGCGGCGTTACTGCCTGCAAAGGCACAAGAACGCGCATGGGTACGCCAATTAGTGAATGTTGTTGGCTGTGATATTCACCCGCTGAATAACCTTTCAGTATTACAAAAATTAAAAGGCCAGTTTGACGCTGATCAAAGTGCGACCAACGAATGGTATGCATACTGGATAATTGAGGGCTTTAAGGCATTGGAAGCAATGCTGTTGGATAATAATTACCGTGGTGATTTTTGCTTTGGCAATTTACCAGGGATGGCAGATGTATATCTTGTGCCGCAAATTTGGAATGCACGGCGGTTTAATGTGGCGCTCGATGCATTCCCGACACTTGAGCGCATCTATGCCGCATGTCAGGAACACCCGGCGTTTATGAAGGCGATGCCGGAAAATCAGCCGGATGCACCGCGGGAATAGGGCGACTAAGCTTTTGAGTAACTAAGTATTCCATCAAGTGCAGATGGAGAATGAAGAGGCAAGGAATGTTAATCAAAACACGATTGGGCAGAACAGTTGAGGTCCGTGAAGATTATACCGTTGACCAACACTGGGAAGACTTCACCGCGGAAGAACATGACCGCTGGGACCGGCTTTATGCACGTCAGGGTAAAATACTTCAGGGCAGGGCATGTAAGGAGTTCATGGATGGGCTAGAGCTCTTGAGCCTTTCAGATGGTGGCATTCCAAACTTTGAAAAACTTTCTGAAAAACTGATGAAGGCAACAGGGTGGCAGGTTGTGGCTGTGCCTGATTTAGTGCCGGATGATGTGTTTTTTGAGCACCTTGCTAATCGTCGCTTTCCTGCCGGGAATTTTATCCGCAGCGAGGCGCAGCTTGACTATCTTCAGGAGCCGGATGTCTTTCATGATGTTTATGGTCATGTACCCATGCTCGCAAACCCGGTATTCGCTGATTATATGGAAGCGTACGGCAAAGGTGGGCAGGTTGCAGCAGGGCGCGGCGTCTTACCAAACCTTGCTCGGTTATATTGGTACACGGTTGAATTTGGCCTCATTAAAACGGATGAAGGTATGCGAATTTACGGCGCAGGTATCGTCAGTTCAAAATCTGAGAGTATTTTTAGCCTCGAAGATAATAGCCCTCACCGAATTCATTTTGACCTAGAGCGACTAATGAAAACGGATTACCGTATCGATGACTTCCAGCAAACATATTGGGTTATTGAAAGCTTTGATGAATTATTAGAGGCGACTTATCAAGATTTTGGCCCGTTATATGACCGCTTGGAACAAGCCGGCGATCCCTTTAAACCTGCGGATATTCTGGACGGTGATATTGTCTATAATAATGGTACACAGGAATATGCCAATAAGGGTGGGCGGCTAGCGGAAGCTAGTTAATTACCCCCCTTTAGGGCGGAAGAACAATCCGGTTACTTTTATTGTAATAGAAAAATATTTTAAGGAAGAGCTATAGTGACTGATAAGACTTTATTTGTTTTGCGCAAATTAAACCTAAAGCAATTCACTTCCTTGATGTTAAAAATTCGATCCTTAATATTATTCCTCAGACCTTAAGCGAGGAAGGATGCAAAAGATTTGAGTTGTTTGAGAAAAATGATGAACAGAAGTTATGTTTATTCGAAGAATGGATTGATGAACAAGCTTTAGCGACACATTATGCACAGCCATATGTATCTGAAGTTTTTGAACAATATGTGACTTGGCTTGTTGAGCCAGTTGAGATTGTAAAAATGCATAAGCACTAAAACTATTTTAGCTTTAAATACTAAAGTTATAATGCGCACAACTTACACAGCTAATGAAAAAGCCCTGTTATCATCTGATAACAGGGCTTTTTATTGTTTAAATAAAATATCTTACTCAGCAGCGAGCTTTGCTTCGCTGGCTCGTAGAATAATATCTTCTGCCATTTCGTTTGCGATAATGCCTGTTGGGCGCTCTTCACGGTCGCTGGCTTCAAAAATACGCTTCAACGTATCACCAATGCGAAGAACCTTTGCTTCACGGGCAGCATCGTCCAGGCGTTCTTTATAAACTTCAGATTCAACAGAAATGATGCCACCAGCATTGATCACATAATCTGGTGCATAAAGAATGCCGCGTTTACGAAGGTCTTCGTCTTCAACACCTTCACGTTCAAGTTGGTTGTTTGCGGCACCGGCGATGATCGTTGCTTTAATTTCCGGAATAGTTACCGGATTTAAACCACCACCAAGCGCACAAGGAGCGAACACATCGCAGTCTACAGCGTGGATCGCGTCCGGCTTCACAACAGTTGCAGCACCGCCGTCGAGCACAGCTTGAATATTTGCATCAACAATATCTGTTACCGTAATTTCAGCACCTGCACTGCGGAGGTGGTTTACGAGATACTGACCAACATGACCAAGGCCCTGAACGGCAACTTTGATACCATTTAGGTCGTTTTTACCAAGGCGGTGTGCAACCGCGGCTTTGATACCTTCAAATACGCCTAGCGCTGTATGAGGTGACGGATCACCAGTGCCAAATTCACCCCCTTCAAGTCCGCAAACATAATCGGTTTCAGAAGCAGCAGCCTGAAGCATATCCGGTGATGTGCCAACATCTTCTGCGGCATAGTATGAACCGCCAAGACGATTGATGTAACGGCCAAAGGCATGCATTAATTCAGTTGACCCAAGTTTTTTAGGGTTACCAATGATAACAGACTTACCGCCGCCAAGGCGCAGACCTGCCATAGCGTTTTTGTAACTCATGCCACGTGAGAGTCGAAGCACATCATAAATTGCATCTTCTTCGCCGCGAGAATAGGCGATATCGCTTGGTGCGCTACTATGCGCAGCCGTATAATCCCAAAAGCGTGTACCGCCAGTTGCAGGGCCCAATGCAGTTGAGTGCACAGCTATTATTGCTTTTAAACCTGTCGCTTGGTCACTACAAAATACCACTTGTTCGTGGTTCATGAAGCTACGTGAATCGAATACGGGCATGAAATTTCCTCTCTTATTGTCCCGTTGACATACGGATCAAACTATACAATCCCCATTTGGTATTCTGTTACCCGAAATTACCATGCTGCATAATTTGATTGTTGCGCGAAGTATCTCAGAAAATGAACGAAATGAGCTTTCGAATATTGCGCAAATTAGTAATTAAATTACAAAATAAACGCAATAAATCTTGTATAATTATTTCGTGATGTGAAAAGTAAGTTTGACGAGTTGATTTTTGATAAAATTTCTCGTCAAACTTGAAGTATTTTTTGTTAGTTTCTGAGTCTCTACGCTGTTTCTTTAAAGAGCTCACGGCCAATAAGCATCCGGCGAATTTCGCTCGTGCCGGCACCGATCTCATAAAGTTTCGCATCACGCCAGAAACGGCCTGTATCATATTCGTTGATATAGCCATTACCGCCGAGTGTTTGAATAGCTTCTCCGGCCATCCATGTTGCTTTTTCGGCAGAATATAAAATACAGCCTGCTGCATCCTTGCGGGTTGTTTCTCCCCGGTCAGCAGCTTCAGCAACCGAATAAACATAAGAGCGACAAGCGCCCCATGTGGCATACATATCTGCAAGTTTGCCCTGCATAAGCTGGAAGGTACCAATCGGCTTGCCAAATTGTTCGCGCTCATGAACATAAGGGATAACCGTATCAAGGCATGCACGCATAATGCCGAGCGGCCCACCGCATAAAACAAGGCGTTCATAGTCAAGGCCAGACATCAAAATCCTGACTCCATCACCTTCTTTACCCATAACGTTCTCAAAGGGTACAAAGCAATCTTCAAAGACAAGCTCGCAAGTGTTTGAGCCGCGCATACCAAGCTTGTCCAGTTTTTGCGCAGTTGAAAAACCAGCCATGCCTTTTTCGATAAGAAAGGCAGTTATGCCGTGCTGGTGCGCTTCCATATCTGTTTTTGCATAAACCACGAGCACATCGGCGTCAGGCCCGTTCGTGATCCACATCTTGTTACCATTAAGGATAAAGCCATCGTTGCGCTTTTCCGCGCGAAGCTTCATCGATACAACATCAGATCCCGCACCGGGTTCTGACATGGCAAGCGCGCCTACATGTTCGCCGTTGATTAGCTTGGGGAGGTATTTCTGTTTTTGTTCATGGCTCGCGTTGCGAGAAATCTGGTTAACGCAAAGATTTGAGTGTGCACCATAACTCAGCGCAACCGAAGCAGATGCCCGGCTGATTTCCTCAATGGCGATTGTGTGTGCGAGGTAGCCCATACCTGCGCCGCCGTATTCTTCTGAAACCGTAAGGCCAAGAAGACCCAATTCGCCCATTTTTTGCCAAAGGTCCATGGGGAATTGATTAGTTTGATCGATTTCTCCTGCACGCGGCGCAATTTCGTCGGCTGCGAACTTGGAAACCATATCGCGGAGCATATCGATTTCTTCGCTATGATTAAATTTTAGATGAGGAAATTCCAGCATTCTTCTCTCTTTCCAATAGGTGCTGCGTATAGTGCCCAAACCAATGCAGCAAATAGTTAGTTTTTACTCTTCTGTGACATCATTAATTGTAAGCAACAGCGCACCGTCGCTTACTTGATCATTGGCTTTGACGCTTAAGCCGGCAATAATACCAGCGCGCGGCGCCTTCAGCGTTTGTTCCATTTTCATGGCTTCCATAACAATAAGTGCATCGCCTTTTTCAACGGATGCGCCGTTTGTTGTTTTAATTTCCAGAATTTTGCCCGGCATTGGTGCTGTTATTGCCCCTGGGCCATCTGCGTCGTCAGCGCTGGCAGTTTCAGCGCAGTAACGCTCAATAGTGTGCGTGTAACGGCCAACCAAGGTGACATGGCTTTCTTGAATATCAGCAAACATAGATGAACGCAGGCCATCAAGCTCGATGGTAAGTTCGTCATCAATATAGCTAACGATTGATGCTGTCACAGATGTGTTGTCGCATAATAGCGTTAATGTATTCGTATTGGTTTGTACCGAAACATTCTTTATATCGCCGTTTTCAATAAACCGAAATGTCTCAGCAGCATCCAGATTAACACGGAAATTATCCTGAATTGACCACGGGTCATCTTTAACCACAGGCCGCTGTGCAATAATACCAAGTGCAGCCATGATATAATCATGTGCGTTTGCATCCGGCTTTGTCAGGAGTGTATCTGCAAAGTCTTCGATAAAGCCGGTGTATAAATCGCCAGCGCGGAAACTGTCATGATCAAGTGCACTGATCAGGAAATCGCGGTTTGTTGTCAGGCCAGTAACCGGTGTTGTATTGATCAATGAAATCAAATTGTTGATTGCGGTTTCACGGTCACCGCCGTAAGCAATCAGTTTTGCAATCATAGGGTCATAATGAATACTAACGTCATCGCCTGAAATCACACCTGTGTCGATCCGTTGGTCTTCATTTTCAAGCGCATAAGGATCAAATACAGATAAGGCGCCAATTGCGGGACTGAAGTTATTGTAGGGATCTTCCGCATAAAGCCGAACTTCTACGGCATGGCCTGATACGAATGAATTGATATCATCCTGATCAAATGGAATTTCATGGCCTTCGGCGATACGTATTTGCCAATCAACAAGGTCTTGATGCGTGATCAGTTCGGTTACAGGGTGTTCAACTTGAAGGCGTGTGTTCATTTCCATAAAATAGAACGGCGCATTATCAAGCCCGTTTGCGACATCAACAATAAATTCAACGGTACCCGCACCAACATAAGTAATCGCTTTTGCGGCTTTAATGGCAGCTTCGCCCATGGCGCTGCGCATTTCTTCGCTCATACCGGGGGCAGGGGCTTCTTCAACAACCTTTTGGTGGCGGCGTTGTAGTGAGCAATCACGCTCAAACAAGTGAACAGCATTACCGTGCTTGTCGCCGAAAACCTGCAATTCTATATGGCGTGGTTTCTGGATTAGTTTTTCAATTAATATTTCAGCGTTGCCGAAAGAGTTTTGGCCTTCACGCTTGGCGGCTTCGATCGCTGCTTCCAGTTCTGATGCCTCATAAACCATCCGCATGCCTTTACCGCCGCCGCCCGCGACAGCTTTGATCAGAACAGGATAGCCAATGCGCTCAGCCTCAGTGCGCATTGTTTCATACGACTGGTCGGCACCGTGATAGCCCGGAACAACGGGCACATCGGCGTCTTCCATTAGTTTCTTGGCGGCGCCTTTAAGGGCCATAGCGCGCATGGATGCGGCGGATGGGCCAATAAAGACAATGCCTTCCTTTTCACATCGTTCTGCAAATTCCGGGTTTTCTGATAGGAAGCCATAGCCCGGATGGATCGCATCTGCGCCTGTGCGTTTGGCAGCATCGATGATTTTATCCTGAACCAGGTAGCTCTCGCTCGCTGCAGCAGCGCCGATAAAGACAGCTTCATCCGCCTGAATTACATGCTGCGCATTTGCGTCAACGTCGGAATATACTGCAACCGTTTTGATACCTTGATCATTACATGTACGAATAACGCGGCAGGCGATTTCGCCGCGGTTGGCAATCAGAATTTTACGAATTGTTGTCTTCATACCATTACTCATTATTCAGCGCTCCAATTAGGGCGGCGTTTTTCAAGGAATGCGCTCAAGCCTTCTTTTGCCTCAGCGCTTGCGCGGCGCTCGGCAATTCTGCGGGCTGTATCTGCGCGGAGGTCATCGGTAATTTCTCTGCCTGCAACGGCGTAAATCAAATTCTTGGCTTCTGTTTGTGCTATCGGGGCATTTGCCAGCATTGCTTCAGTCAGGTCAGCCACGATTATCTCTGCGGCTTCCAGTGTAGCCGCTGTTTCGTGGACAAGGCCAATGCGTTTGGCATCTAAACCATCAAAACGTTCGGCTGTTAGAAAATAACGGCGTGCAGCGCGCTCACCGATAGCAGCAATTACATAAGGGGATATTGTTGCGGGTGTAAGGCCGAGTTTGACCTCGGAAAGCGAAAATTTCGCGTTCTCGACTGCAACGGCGATATCACAGCAAGATACCAAACCAACGCCGCCACCAAAGGCTGCACCATTTACAAGTGCAATGGTTGGTTTTGGGCAAAAATTGAGCGTGGATAGCATACCGGATAGGCCGTTCGCGTCTGCGATGTTTTCGGCTTCGCTAAATTCTGCTGCTGCTTTCATCCAGTTGAGGTCCGCGCCAGCGGAAAAGCTCTTGCCCGCGCCAGTTATAATAATCACGCGTACTTTTTCATTCTTACCGAGTGATTTGAATGTCTCATCGAGCTTGGTAATAACATGCTCGTTAAAGGCATTATGAACATCGGGCCGATTAAGTGTTACAGTTGCAACACCGCGATCATCGATCTCTGTGAGGATAATAGTATTGGTCATTCTTATGCCCCTCTACATTCTAAAAATGCCGAACTTTGTCGGCTCGATAGGGGCGTTCATGGTTGCAGATAAGGCGAGCCCTAAAATGCGGCGGGTATCAGCAGGGTCAATAACCCCATCATCCCAAAGCCGTGCACTTGCATAATAAGGGTGGCCTTGATGCTCATACATTTCACGAATTGGCGCTTTGAAATTTTCTTCCTCGTCGAGACTCCAGTTTTCGCCGCGTGCTTCCATGCCGTCCCGTTTAACGGTGGCTAGAACACCAGCAGCTTGCTCGCCGCCCATTACAGAAATACGGGCATTTGGCCACATCCACAGAAAACGTGGTTGATAAGCGCGGCCACACATACCGTAGTTGCCAGCACCAAAACTGCCGCCAATCAGGATTGTAAACTTTGGAACGTTCGCGCACGCAACAGCAGTTACCATCTTGGCCCCGTCACGCGCAATGCCACCGTTCTCATACTTACGACCAACCATGAAACCAGTAATATTCTGTAGGAACACAAGCGGAATACCGCGTTGGGCACAAAGCTCAACAAAATGAGCCCCTTTAAGCGCGCTTTCAGAAAACAAAACACCGTTATTGGCGACAATACCAACTGGAAAACCGTGAATGTGGGCGAAGCCGCATACAAGCGTTTCACCGTATAGTTTTTTAAATTCTTCGAACTCGCTGCCATCAACAATCCGGGCAATGACTTCCCGTATATCATAGGGCTGGCGAACGTCCGCGGGGATAACGCCCGCGATTTCATCCGGTGAATAAAGAGGTTCAATGCTTTCGCGTGTTTTAACAGGGACTTTTTTATCGCGGTTTAGGTTTGCAACGATATCCCTCGCGATCGATAGGGCATGTGCGTCATCGCGGGCAAGGTGGTCTACAACGCCAGACGTACGGGCATGAACATCGCCGCCACCTAGGTCTTCGGCGCTTACAACTTCGCCTGTTGCAGCCTTTACAAGAGGAGGGCCACCCAAAAAGATAGTCCCTTGATTTTGAACGATAATACTTTCGTCTGCCATTGCAGGCACATATGCGCCGCCGGCGGTACAGCTTCCCATTACAACAGCAATTTGCGGAATGCCTTTTGCGGACATATTGGCCTGATTATAGAAAATACGGCCGAAATGATCGCGGTCGGGAAATACATCATCCTGATTAGGCAGGTTCGCACCGCCGCTATCGACAAGGTAAATACAAGGCAGGTTATTTTCTTCTGCTATTTCTTGGGCACGTAGGTGTTTTTTGACTGTTACAGGATAATAGGTGCCGCCTTTAACCGTTGCGTCATTACAAACGATCATACATTCAACGCCGGATACGCGGCCAATTCCTGTAATGACACCGCCAGCCGCGATATCGGCATCATACATGCCGTAACCCGCAAGTTGGGATAGTTCAAGAAACGCTGTACCCGGATCAAGAAGTTCGGTCACCCGATCACGCGGTAATAATTTGCCGCGGCTCAGATGTTTTTCGCGTGCGCGCTCTGGCCCACCACGTGAAATATCACGAACTTTTGAATTCAGATCGGCTACAACTGAGTCAATTTCGGCTTTATTTTTTTTAAATTCGTCGCTTGAGGTATCTATAGATGTTGCAATGCCTGGCATAAAAAACGGCACCTTTCCGTAGCGTTAGACAGCATATTTAAGAATTTGGTCGCATACTATTCTGCAATTTGCTATTGGTAAAATCGAAGTCAAAAATGGAAACGATAGACAGTATCTATGATAGATTTATATTTACTCCGATATTTTATCGCGGTTGTCGAAACTGGTAATTTTACACGTGCTGCTGAACGCGCATTTGTAACTCAGCCAACATTATCGGCTGGCATTAAAAAATTAGAAGGCCAATTGGAGCATCAATTATTTGAACGCACCAACCGCCGTGTTTTTCTAACAGATGCTGGAACAAGGTTTTTACCACGTGCCAAGGCGATTATGCATGAATGTAATCTTGCGATGCAGGCCGTGGAAGGCAGCGAGGATAAGTCTGTTTTACGGCTTGGTTTGCTAGTGACGCTTGCACATAGGCCAGTGGGTGAATTTTTATTAGAGTATAAAAAAATTGAGCCAAACATTACTATTGAGGTCTTTGATGGTACGGAGCAAGAGCTTGTTAATAGGCTTGATGAACGCAGTATTGACTATGCTTTATCGTTAAAACGAAGCGATGACCTAAAAGAGGCGTTACCATTACGTAATGAAAAATATGTTTTCATCCTTCCCAAAGATCACCGTTTGAATGGCCGTAAGGAATTGTCGGCTATTGACCTGCGCGAAGAAAATATGATTGTACGCAGCCGGTGCGAAATATTGAGTGAAACAAGTAGGTATTTTACGGATCATAATGTCAGGCCCAGACTTGTTTATCGAACATCAAACGATGCGCGAGCGGTTGCAATGGTTGCAGCAGGGCTAGGGGGAACATTAATTCCTGAGAGTTTGGCTGATGATCGGGTGGCCTCCTTTACATTAACCGGCTTTAATAGTACCCGTGACCTTGCTTTGTTAAAGCCGCGTTATCAACTTTCTGAAAAATCACAGCAAGTTGCCAACCGACTTGAAAAATTTACAAGAAGTTTCTGGGAAAGATGACCTAAACTATTGTTAAGTTGTAATAATAACGAAGGTTTGGGTTAGCAAATTTGTAAATTCTGTAACGAATTTGCTTTTCATGGTTTCTGCGTCACACATTTTTGATCGTATGTGACGCACATTACACCGATTAATGATTGTTTATGAAAGTGTTTTCGGTCAAGAGAGCGCTAATCATAAACGGTTATAAGAATTACCTATCAATAGACCGTTGTATAATGTTTTGAAGAGGAAAGCCTCATGGGTCGAGGGCGAGTGATTATAATTTTAGTTCTTTTTTTACTGGTTGGGTCAGCCGCATGGCTGTTGTTCGGCGGTAAAGAAAACTCTGGCCGTTCGGGCCGTTTTGGCCGCGGGGCTGTGACTGTTGGTGTTCAAACCATAGAAACACGTGCATTCAGTGATATAGTAGAAGCCTTGGGAACAGCAAATGCCCGGGAGTCAATTATCTTATTATCACCTGTATCAGAAATTGTTCGGGAGGTACATTTTGACGATGGCCAGAATGTAAAGCGCGGAGATATCCTTGTTACATTAGTAAGTGAGGAAGAAAATGCACAATTACGCGAAGTTGAAGCGAATGTTCTGGAGGCACAACAACAATATATTCGAACCAGCGAACTGGTTGAACGGGGTAATGCTTCAAGTGCAACACTTGATACCCAGCAGCGCAGAGTTGACGAGGCGCAATCACGCCTCGAAGCGCTTCAAGCACGGATCGCTGATCGCTTGATCAGAGCACCTTTCGACGGCGTATTGGGTTTGCGCCAGATAAGCGCCGGATCGTTAATTTCTCCGACCACAGAAATTACAACACTGGACGATATTGAAAGTATGAACCTTGATTTTGCTGTTCCAGAACGTTTTGTTGCCACTTTGAAAGTTGGGCAGTCTGTTACAGCCAGAGTTGAAGCCTATCCTGACCGGATGTTTGAAGGGATAGTGAAGTCGATCGATAGTCGCATAGATCCGGCAACAAGATCAGTTATTGTACGTGCAGAAGTTCCAAATGGTGATCATGCTATTAAACCCGGAATGTTAATGGAAGTTGAAGTTGTAAGCAGAGAGTGGGAAGCTTTGTCGTTACCCGAAGAGGCTGTTGTCCCTACAGGTGGACAAAATTATGTTTTCATTATCGAAAACGGCACGTCTGTTCGTAAGACCGTAGAACTTGGTTTGCGCCGACCGGGGTATGTTGAGGTACTAAGCGGTGTTAATAAAGGTGACAAAGTAGTTACAGAGGGAACGCTTCGTTTGGGGCGGCAAGGTATCAAAGTACGCATTCTTGGAGACGGCGATAATAGCCAAACTACTGCCGGGAAAGGAAACTAAGCATGTTATTGTCTGATGTTTCTGTAAAAAGGCCGGTTTTTGCTACGGTTCTGAGTTTGCTGTTAATTGCATTTGGCCTAATTTCATTTCAAGAATTATCCGTAAGAGAGTTGCCCGATGTAGACCCTCCGGTTGTCTCTATACAAACCAACTACCCCGGTGCAAATGCCGCGATTGTAGAAACTCGCATCACCCAAATTGTTGAAGGTAGTATCGCTGGTGTTCCCGGAATTAAATCGATTGATTCAACAAGTAGCGATGGGCGTTCAAACGTTAATATTGAATTCACATTAGACCGCAATATTGATGCAGCGGCAAATGATGTACGTGACCGCGTTAGCCGGATTTTGAATAACTTGCCCGATGAAGTTGATCCGCCCGAAGTTTCAAAAGCAGACGGTGACACGCGGCCCATCATGTTCTTTGTTTTGACCAGCCCTGTTATGGACTTGTTGCAACTTACAGACTTTGCTGAACGGAATATTGTTGACCGTGTATCTGTGGTTGATGGGGTTGCTGGCGTTCGTATTTTTGGCCGTCAACGGTATGCTATTAGAATTCATCTTGACCGTCAGGCAATGGCTGCGCGCGGTGTTGCTGTTGCTGATATCGAGAGATCTCTGCGTGCAGAAAATATTGAATTACCGGCAGGCCGTATTGAATCGATCAAACGCGACACGATCGTTCGAGTGAACCGGGAATATACCCAACCGGAAGAATTTACCGAAATTGTTATTCGTGAAGACGGTGATGGTAATTTTGTTCGGTTAGGTGATGTTGGCCGGGTTGAACTTGGTGCTGAGCGCGAACAAACCCAATTTCGTGGTAACGGTATTCCCTTAATCGGTATTGGCATTGTAAAACAATCAACAGCAAATACCCTTTCAGTTGCACAAGGCGCAAAAGCGGAAATCGAAAAAATAAAGCAAACATTGCCCGAAAGTATGACGATTGAGACCTCGTTTGACAGCTCAATTTTCATCGAAAAAGCGATTGATGAAGTCTATTATACACTTGCAATTGCAATGGGATTAGTGGTTCTAGTTCTGTATCTTTTCCTTGGTAATTTGAAAACAGTTCTGGTTCCGGCTGTTACCGTTCCTGTATGTATTATTGCAAGTTTTTGGGTTCTAAACTTGGCGGGTGTTAGTATTAATCTAATCACGCTTTTGGCTCTTGTTCTGGCAATAGGCTTGGTGGTTGATGATGCGATCGTTGTTCTTGAAAATATCTATCGTCGTGTTGAAGAAGGCGAGCCTGGATTAGTTGCCGCGTACCGGGGGGCCAAACAGGTTGGATTTGCTGTAGTCGCTACTACATTAGTTTTAATCGGTGTTTTCGTTCCGATTTCATTTCTTTCAGGAAATATCGGCCGCATTTTTGGCGAGCTTGCCGTAACAATGACTGCCGCTATCGCATTTTCCAGCCTTGTTGCACTTACTCTCAGCCCTATGATGTGTTCGCTCCTAGTAAGACGGCGGAATAAGAAACCGAAATTTTCTAAGAAACTGGATCAAGGGTTTTTAAGGCTTCAGAATGGATATGGAAGACTGTTGGAAGTCTGTATTAATAACAAGCTACTAATCACTATATGTTTCATGGTATTTTTTGTTCTCATTTATGGCATTCAGGCAAAAATCCCACAAGAATTGGCACCAACAGAAGACAGAAGTAGCTTTATTTTGAGGGTTCAGGGCCCACAAGGAGCAAGCTTTGACTTTATGAGAGAGCAAGCGCTTATTGCTGAAAAACAGGTTCTGCCGCTTGTAGAGTCCGGTGAAGTACAGCGAGTGCTTTTGCGTGTCGATGGAAGTGGAGGGTTTGGATTTGTTATTCTTCCACCGTGGGAGGAGCGCGAACGCTCTGCTGGTGAGATTGCTAGTGAATTGAGAGGTAAATTTTCACAGAATGTGCCGGGCATGCGCGTTATTCCGTTTCAGCGATCTGGCCTTGGGCAAAGAGGCGGCGGCTCGGAAGCATTTCAATTTGTTATTGGCGGTGACACATACGATGATTTAGGCCGTTATAAACAGGTTATGCTTGAAGAACTCAGAACATATCCCGGTCTTGTAAATGTTGATGCAGATTACAGAGAAACCCAGCCGCAGTTTAATGTTAAAATTGATCGTAAAAGAGCGTCAGACATTGGTGTTTCCATTCAAACAATCGGTAGTACCCTTGAGACAATGATGGGGGGGCGCCGTGTTACGACATTTGAGCGCGGCGGTGAAGAGTATGATGTTATTCTGCAAGCAGAAAAAGAGGATCGCCAGCAACCGCTCGATATGACGAATATTCATGTAACGTCGAGTGTTACTGGTCAACTGATTCCATTGAGCAATTTGGTTTCTGTACAGGAAGCATCAGGCGCTGGAGCACTTCGTCGCTTTAACAGAGTACGCGCCCTTACCATTAGCGGTAATGTAGCACCTGGTTATACGCTTGGGCAGGTGATCGAGGATGTTGAGCAAATCGTTCGTGGTAACATTCCTGATGTAACAACTATTGATTATAAAGGGGCAACGCGTGAATTTTTGGAAGCAGGCGATGATATATATTTTATTTTCGCTCTTGCTCTTGTGGTTGTCTTCCTGATTTTAGCGGCGCAATTTGAAAGTTTTGTTCATCCGTTTGTTATTATGTTGACTGTTCCGCTTGCGGTGTTTGGTGGCTTGCTCGGCCTTTATATATGGGGAAGTACGCTCAATATCTACAGCCAGCTAGGGATGATTATGTTAATCGGCCTTGCTGCAAAGAATGGAATTCTTATTGTAGAGTTTGCAAACCAGCTGAGAGACGAAGGCAAGGATGTGCGTAGCGCCTTAATGGAGGCATCCAAAACCAGATTACGTCCAATTATGATGACAGGTATATCCACTGCAATCGGAGCATTGCCTTTAATGCTTGCATCTGGTGCCGGATCAGCTAGCCGTCAGACAATTGGTGTTGTTGTGTTTGGCGGTGTGATTGTTGCGACATTCTTCACGCTGTTTATTGTGCCGGTTTTCTATGACATGTTGGCAAAATATACGAAATCACCGGGGCATGTGGCATCGCAACTGGAAGATTTTGAAGAAAAAGAAAAAGCAGGAATTCCAGCGGAATAGCTGAGAAGGTTTCTATAATATCTAACTGACAAAGGCCCTGAGTGTTCGGGGCCTTTTTCTCTTAATTGAACGGTTAAGGTCAGACCGTTTGAGCAAATGAAACTGTAAAGCCGTCTCTCTCTAGGGCATTTAATAATTTGTTTGCATGGTCTTTGTCTTTGCTTTCTACCACAAGCTCCATTTCGGTCTGCTTTAACGATAGTGCGCCGAACTCTCTTTGGTGACGCATTTCAATAATATTGTTACCCACCTTGGCAACAATCTCCGTTACTTTGGCTAGGCTACCGGGTACATCAACCATAGAGATACGCAAGCGCGACAGGCGGCCATCCCGGGCCATGCCGCGCATGATCGCGGATGCAAGTAAGCGGGAATCAATATTGCCACCTGTAAGAACAATGCCAACCTTCTTGCCCTTGAATTTTTCTGGATATTCTAGCAGAGCGGCTAGGCTGATAGCAGCAGCACCCTCGATTACTACTTTCTCGACTTCCATCATAAGGACGAGCGCAGACTCGATCCGGCGTTCGCTAACCACAAGAATATCATCGACAAGACCTTTTACGATTTCCTGTGTTTTAGTGCCCGGTGTTTTAACCGCGATACCTTCGGCAATGGTTATATTCGAGCCTTCGAGGTTACTGCCATCCATGGCTTCTTTCATAGAAGGGAAGGCCTCGGTTTGCAGGCCGACAATTTCAATATCGGGGTTGATGTCTTTGGCAATAGTAGCCATACCGGAAATCAATCCGCCACCGCCAATTGGTACGACAAGGGTATCGAGATCAGGGACATCTTCCAACATTTCAAGGCCAACAGTACCTTGGCCCGCGATGACTAGGGGGTCGTCAAATGGGTGTACGAAGGTGAGGGCTTTTTCTGTAGCTAGTTGCAGGGCAGCCGCGGTTGATTCTTCAAGCGTTGTTCCTGTCAGAACAACCTCGGCGCCTAATTCTTCTGTTCGCTTCACCTTATTGAAAGGCGTGCCTTCTGGCATAACGATTGTCGCAGGAATGCCGAGCCTGCCTGCATGATAACTGACACCTTGTGCATGATTGCCTGCTGACATGGCAATAATACCATTTGTTTCATTCTTGATCGCAAGCAACCGATTGAGCGCGCCGCGCTCTTTATAAGCGGCAGTAAACTGAAAGATTTCAAATTTCAGATAACATTCTGCGCCTGTGATATCGCTTAAGGTACGCGACATTGTCATCGGTGTTCGAGAGACCGACCCTTCAATATTTTTTGCGGCCTGCCGAACATCGTCAGGCGTTACAATCGTTTTGTTCTTTTCTACGAGCACGATGTTACCAGAATAATATTATTACCAAAATTTATGCTTATTTGGCATATAAGAACCATATTGTCTATGTTTCATTTCATATATTATGTAGATATATAAAAATGAGTAATAATATTACTCTAGTGTTTTTCTATTTATAGTGTGCGTTTGCAAATTGGGTAATCGCATCTGCTGCTTCTTGTTCATGAAGCATTGGTGCGTGGCCTGCTTGTGGAACTGTAACACCGGATAAAAGTGAATATTCGTTTTCCATCCGTTCTAGGGTTGATTTCATTAAGAGATCGGATGTTTCGCCCCTGACGATCAAAACGGGAACAGTTTTAAGGCCTTCAAACACAGGCCACATATCCGGCATGGATTGCTCGGCTGATACGCTATTGAAATTCTGTGTGATGGCAGGGTCGTAGTTAGACTTAATCTGATCATTTTCTTCAATATAGGTGATACGGGTAAACCATTTCCAGTCATCGGTATTGAAATATGGGAAGATATGGTTTGCTGTTTTTTCAACATACTTTTCCGCGTCTTCCCATGTTCGTAATTCTGGTGTGGTTCCGATATTATTCTGAATACGTTTTATGCCTTCGGGGTCAACTTCCGGGCCGATATCATTAATAACCGCAGATTTGATTACACCGGGTTTGGCTGCCTGCATAAGAATAGTCATCAACCCGCCCATGGACGTACCAATTGCATGAACGCTGTCTAAACCAAGGTGGGCAATCAATTCGAGTGCATCGGTTACATAGCTGCCGGGGTGATAACGGGTTGGGTCACTATCCCACTCTGAGAGGCCTCGGCCGAGCTTGTCGAGACAGATAACGCGGCACCGATCCATCAGGCTTTCTGCAACATGGATAAAATCTTTCGAGGTGCGGGTTAGCCCCGGCATACATAGTACGACAGGCGCATTATCATTTGCAGTATTGTAATCACGGTAATGCAGTTTTAACCCGTCGCTGTTGGTGAAATATTCATGAGTAAAGCTGGATGAACTATTCGACATAAATCTATATTCCTGATTATGATTTTTCTAACACTCGGGTGTCGTCAGATTTGAAGGCTAGGGTTACAAGGCTTGCAAAAAAGAGGGTGGTTGACGGAAAAAATGTTACCTTTTGTTCACTCGCAATATAAAAGCCGAACGGATCGATAATATAAGGGGCGATTGCTGCCAAGCCGACAAGGTAGATGACAGCCTGCAAAGGGTAACTGTATTTTCTGAATAATCCCAGAACAACACATATACCTACCACAATTTCGAGAATGCCAAGGCCGTAGTTTGCAAGGTCACCGTTGATAACACCGTCATAATATTTATTCGAGACACCGATCGCTTTGTCTTTGGCGGCAACTTTTATGACGCCCCAAATGATCAGATAAAGGCCAGTGGAGGCGCGTAGAAGTAATAAAGACCAGGCTTTCATGATTTTCCCCTAAACCCAACTTAATCTTATTAATTAATTTGAACCCTATGGTTTCAACGATGAGGCGTCAATTGTTTAACATAGTTGTGATTTTGCTGATTTTGGTCTAAACACAGCGCAAATTTGAAAACAGTGTTTTCTGATCATATTCGGAAACAAATTACAGAAGGTGAACCAGTGGCTTCCCTCAATGAGCAAATCGATAGACGGCGTACTTTTGCGATCATTTCGCACCCAGATGCCGGTAAAACAACCCTGACAGAGAAACTGCTTTTATTTGGTGGTGCGATCCAGATGGCAGGAGAGGTTAAAGCGCGCGGTGATCGTAGGCGTGCACGCTCTGACTGGATGAAGGTGGAGCAGGAACGTGGTATCTCGGTTGCGTCTTCTGTGATGACATTTGATTATGAAGGCAGAACCTTTAACCTTTTGGATACGCCGGGCCACGAAGACTTCTCTGAAGATACCTATCGGACGTTATCAGCCGTTGATAGTGCTGTGATGGTGCTTGATGCCGCCAAAGGTATCGAGACACAAACCCGTAAACTGTTTGAGGTTTGCCGACTTCGTGACATGCCAATCACAACGTTCATTAACAAAATGGACCGCGAAACCAAAGATCCATTTGAATTGTTGGATGAGGTCGAACAGACGCTTGCCCTTGATGTCTCACCCGCCAGTTGGCCGATTGGTATGGGCCGTAACTTTCTTGGCTGTTATGATCTTATTCATGACCAACTTATTCTGTTTGACCGCGGTAAGGGGGATGCGCTTTCTGAAGGCGTAAAATGCTCAGGCCTTGATGACCCCAAGCTTGATGAGCTATTGCCTGATTACGCGATAGAGAAGCTGCGTGAAGATGTTGAAATGGTACGTGCACTGTGCCCGGAATTTGATCTTCAAGCGTATCTTGAAGGAACGATGACACCAGTGTTTTTTGGTTCTGCGATCAATAATTTTGGTGTGCAGGAGTTATTGGAAGGTGTTGGCACATTTGCACCGAAACCACGTGTTGGTAAGGCACTGGAACGTGAGGTTGAACCGCTTGAGCCCAAATTGACAGCGCTCGTTTTTAAAATTCAGGCGAACATGGATCCCAAACACCGGGACCGTATTGCCTTTGTAAGGCTTGTCTCGGGTAAGTTTAAAAAAGGCATCAAGTTAAAGCATGTGCGCAGTGGTAAAACGATGGCGGTTCATAACGCGCAGCTTTTCCTTGCGCAAGACCGTGAGATTGCCGAAGAAGCGTTTGCAGGTGATATTATTGGTATACCCAACCATGGGAACTTGAGAATTGGTGATACATTGACGGAAGGTGAAGAAATCCGTTTCACGGGTGTGCCGTCATTTGCGCCTGAAATTCTACAGAAAGTACGTTCAGAAGACCCAATGAAAGCCAAGCATTTGGGCCGTGCGCTCGGACAACTTGCAGAAGAGGGTGCTGCACGGGTATTTAAACCAAACCTTGGTAGTGATTGGGTTGTGGGTGTAGTGGGGCCACTACAGTTTGATGTTTTGGCCGACCGGATCAGAACGGAATATCAAATTCCGGCGAACTTTGAACCGACTGCCCTGATGACGGCGGAGTGGATCGAAGGTGATGCGCGTGAAGTGAAGCAATTTTCTGATCAGAACCGGGCGTCTATGGCACTCGATCATGCAGGTGCACCGGTTTATCTTGCCCGCAATAACTGGCACCTTGATAAAGCCAAGGATGACTTCCCAAGTCTTCGCTTTCTCAAGACAAAAGAGGAAGTTGCCTAATTGGAAAATAGAGCAAAAGGGTGTGGGCGTAAATTGCCATAAAGTGCTAGTCGTTCACGCCCTTTTTCTGCAAAGCCCCTTTTGTGAAAACCAAATGTATCAGCGATTACAAGAGTGTTTTCTGGGACTGTAATTGATTTTGGCTTTGTGAGGCCTATATCCTTGAGGTCATCCTCCTTGATACGAAATGAGCCGTCTTTTTCCTGACAAGGTTTATCAAGAACCGATAGAGCCTTTTTGTATTCCCATTTTCTGCGGTATTTATTTAACTTATGGCTATATGGAACATAGGTAAATGGCCCATCATCAATGGTGACAGGGCGCAGAAAATACCAGAATTTCATGCTGCTGAAAAATGTGTCCCGGTGAATATCTTTTTGTAAATCTTCAGCAGTATTTTCACCCCCTTGGACGGTAAGATAAATCCAGAGTGAGGATGGTTTGTGGGCCCGACCTGTAATGGTTTTTGAGTATGCGTTTAACCTTTTATCATGGCTGAGGGCATGAATGTTTGGCATCAAAGCGCTATCAATATTTATGAAACGATTAAGTGTACTGCCATCAAACCGGTCAAAACCCCAAGGGTATATATGTTTAGCACCAAACCCGGCTTTCTTTCGTTCTGGTATCGGCGTTTCAAGTTTTGAGCGTAGTATTGCCTGTTCGGCTTCTTTCTTAATTGCATCAAATAGAGCTGTTTCGAGAAAATCATGAACGGATAAAAAGCCTTGCTCTCTAAGCATTTTGCAGTGCGGATGATTAGAAATACCAGATTGCATGTATCTAATTTGATTGCAGAGGTTTGCCAATTGTATCCGGAAAGTATGCAGGCCTATTTTATTGAGCTGTTTGTTGCCAACCCATTTGTCATCAAAATTTTTTTCGCGGCTAAAAAGTGAAACCATAGTCTTAAACGCCGTTATTGCCCTTGATTAAGAAACTTATAAAAGCAAACAGGCCATTATGCTATGTTAGATTTTGTAGGGAAGGTTAATGGAGGATTTTATGGCCGACGAAAATCAAGGCAGAATAACGGGACTGGGTGGTGTTTTTGTGAAAACCAAAGACCGTGAGCAGCTAGTTAGCTGGTACCGGGATAAACTTGGATTACCTTATGATGGATACGGTATAAATTTCATGTTTCGCGATTATGGAAACGCGGATCAAGAAGGCTATAATGTATGGGGGCCTTTCAAAGATGATACCGACTATTTTGAGCCTTCTAAAAAGGAATTTATGATTAATCTGCGCGTCGAAAATTTAGAGCAGTTTCTGGAAAAACTAAAGGCTGAGGGTATTGAGCAAATCGGTGAACTTGTTGACGAAGAATATGGTAAATTTGCCTGGATTGTTGACCCTGAAGGAACAAAAATAGAGCTTTGGGAACAGGTGGGGCCTGTACCTGAGGTTGCTGTTGGAAAGTAACTCTTCAAAAGAGCATGTATGTGCTGTTGTACGGGTTAGAAAAGTAAGCTGTTGCAGTATTTGATATCTTGCCAAATGTGCTTCATAGTCGGTTTAAGGGAAATGGGGAGAAAATCGATGAAAAAAATACTGTTCGGTATCATGGGGCTATTATTACTGGGTATGTTATGGCTTGCCTTTGGCCCGGCCCCAATTGACCCGGTTGCTTATAACCCGCCAGTGTCAGAAGGGTTTGTTGGTGGCTATACCCAAAATGCCGGGCTCTCAAATGTAGAAGTGATTGCGCTTGGTGATGGGATGTATGGGCCCGAGGATGTTGCTGTCGATAGCGCTGGGCGTATATATGGCGGCCTCCATGATGGCAGGATTATTCGGATATCGCCTGACGGAGTTCAGGAAGTTTTTGCTGACACGAAAGGTAGGCCGCTGGGCCTGCATTTTGATGCCTTGGGAAACCTGATTGTTGCCGATAGCTGGAAAGGGTTATTGTCGGTGAATACGGCAGGGGAAATTACTGTTCTTGCAACACAGTCGGAAGGGTTACCCTTTGCTTTTACAGATGATCTGGATATCGCAAGTGACGGTAAAATTTATTTTTCTGATGCCAGCAGTAAATATACTCAACCTGATTATGTGCTTGATCTGCTAGAAGCTCGCGGACATGGGCGTTTGTTAGTTTTTGACCCCGGGACAGGCGAGACAAAAACACTTCTTGATAATCTTTATTTTGCTAATGGTATTGCGGTATCACGCGGTGAAGATTTCGTTCTTGTGAATGAAACTGGCCGATACCGCATAACCCGATATTGGCTGAAAGGGGATAAGGCGGGAACAAGTGATATATTTGTCGATAATTTACCCGGCTTTCCGGACGGTGTGTCCTCTAACCGGAATGGTGTCTTTTGGGTTGCTATGCCAACCCCCAGAAGCGAAGATGTTGATAAAGCCCACCCAAATCCGTTCATGAAGAAAATTTTGTCAAAGCTACCCAAATTTATGCAGCCAGCAGCAGTGAAATATGGGCTGGTTCTGGCCTTTGATGAAAGCGGTAATTTGCTGGGTAGCTATCATGATATAGATGGGGCCCCAACCTATATGGTGACATCGGTCGAGCAGGTGGGCGATACCATCTATCTCGGGAGTTTAGAGGCACCGCAAATTGTTAGAATGAAAGTGCCGTTAAAGTAGGAGTATTGGAAAAGGTATAAAAGATTTTCTGACAATAGTTCTGGATGTTTATAAAAACGAGACGGTTTAGCTACTGACTGAAACAGCAACGCTTGCTGCTATTATTGTGACAACTATTGCATTTGCGGTTTCAATTGCTTTCTTTGCTGCTTTGCTTGCATAGTTGCCTTTCGTTATTTCTTCGATACGCGCCTTTCGCTCAGTAAGCTTCTTCTTGTTGAAAAACAGCGTCAACATTGAAGCCTCTTTCAAAAGGGCGATGAGAATACTGAGAGTAGTATCGATGGTATCAGTATCAGTGAATATGGCTTCTTCGATTGATGCAATTATCCGTTTTTTTGGGGCAAGGTTTAAAGCTGGATAATAGATTTTATTAAAGAAGAAAAAGACTTTCCCTTTTTGGGCCGTCACCAACCCTTTTTCACACAATTTTTGATTACTCAATTTTATAAGGCTTTGCATTGAGGTGAATGCCAGAATTCAGTAACTTGCAGCGCGTTCATGTTTGCTCTGTATGAGTTTGTCGAGGCAAAGGTCAAGAACGATATTGCCAGTGTGTTCGCTGGAAATAACCTTGATATTGCCTTCTTTCTTTATACCTATAAAACCGGGTTTGCTCTCTTCTATGACAATGCGATCTAAAACTAGCAATTCAGTAAGTATTGCCGCACCCATCAGGGTTTTATAATATTGGCTGGCTTTAGAAGTGATAGCGCCCGTTTTTGAGTCGAGGGCTAAAGGTAAGATCATTTCATGAATTTGAAGTTCAGGTAATTCAGTCTGTGGATTGATCATAAAGCCCCCTTCATATTAGTTTTATACGGGGAATTATGTCGTTTTTTCAAGGTGTTGAGAATATTATCAGTCGTCTAGCCGCTTGAAATCGGCGGTACAGGCACCCCAAAGCTTTGTACAAGCGATCCGGCAACTAAACCCCAGCCATCAACAAGAACAAAAAAGATTAGCTTAAAGGGGAGGGCGATCATAACAGGAGGAAGCATCATCATACCCATCGACATTAGGATAGAGGCAACAACCATATCAATAATGATGAAGGGAATATAGACGAGAAAACCAATTTCAAAAGCTCGTCTTAGTTCACTAATCATAAAAGCCGGCACAAGCGTTGTAATTGGAATTGTACTGGGGTCTTCTGATTGAGGTTGCCCCGCTAAATCCTGAAACAACACGAGGTCAGCCTCGCGCACTTGGGCTAACATGAAATTGCGCATTGGCACAATGCCGCGGTTATACGCTTCGACCTCATCTATTTCTTCATTGACCAAAGGGTCGATCCCTAATTCCCAAACTTGCGTGAGTGTGGGGGCCATTACATATGCCGTTAAAAACATTGCTAAAGAAATTAATACGATATTTGGTGGTGTTTGCTGGGTGCCAAGCGCGCTTCTCAGAAGCGAGAATACAATTACAATCCGTGTGAAACTTGTCATCATCACAAGGATGCCCGGCGCAAGGCTGAGTACCGTCATCAATAAAATTAATTGAACAACACGTCCGGTAAGGGTACCTCCTTCGCCGAGGTCAATATTGACAGATTGAGCATGGACACTTGAGCCGATTAAAATAATGGCAGCGATTAGCAATGGAAGCGTTAGCGGCATTAGTTTGTACAAGGAGGGGCGTTTGGCAATGATTGTTGATGCCATTGGCTGTACTCTGTTTTTATACTTGGGTAAATCGATCCTCATACTTTTAAACGCCTTATATGATCAGATTTCAGTATCTTGAATGTTGTCGGTTGTTTGGTCTTTTTTGTCAATAACCGTAACGCCGTTAGGGCCAACGCCCAAAAAATATTCATCTCCCCGCCATTTTACAGCCATTAGCCGATTTCGCGCATCAACCATTCGGGTTTCCAGTATCTCTATATTTGTTTTTTTACCTATTTTAGTAGGAACGTGCCCTGGCAAAAGGCCAAACCGCTTAACGGCCCAAGACAATCCACCCAAGAGGGCCAGTACGAAAATGAGGGCAAGTAATGCTGTAAAAATTTCAGTAGTCATTCTTGTCTTTCTTGATAATAGAGGGTTTTTCGTTGCCTTTGGGGTTTGTTATAGCTTCATTCATGTCTTCCTGTGTAGAAGAAGACGATGAAAGAGGTTGATGATTTTCATCTCGTTTTTCATAGCTATATACTTTTTCCAGAATCAAGGAAACAGTGTGCAATGCCTCAAGCGGAATTGGGCTATTGATTTCAAATTGTTCCAATATATCAGTAAGTTCAGAATCCTGCCTAACTTTAACACCTTCTGCGAAGGCGATATCTAAAATTTTTTCTGCGTTAAATCCTTTTCCCTTTGCCGTAATCTGCGGCGAACGCTCAGGGTCGCTCTGTTTTACAGCAACAGCTTTACGGTTCATAAGGGGTGTATGATCTGATGATTTGGTCATAGATGATATTTCAACGCCATATTGATTTGATAGCAAGCGTAAAGATAATTTTTGTAAAATTTTATATATTAACCATTTTTGTTTAGAACTTGTTAAAGTGCTCTATGTCATGTTAATGTGTTAATAACCATATTTAGTGTTTTGATACAGGTTTGGGAAAAGGGTAAAGCCGATTATGGAAACAAACGCCTTACCAATAATGGCAGCGTTGAAAAAACGACTGAAATGGCTTAATGCCAATCAGAGCGTTGTCAGCCAAAATATAGCAAATGCCGATACCCCCGGGTACCGTGCAAAACGCATAGCAGATCAGGACTTTTCCAGTCTTGTTGACGATTTGACGAAAACACAGTCAAGGATGTCTGCAACAAGCACCGTCGCTTTGAAAACAAGCGATACAAGACATATGAATGTTGGCGGCGTTTCAGGGGGTACTCCAGCTATAAAAGAAGATGATAGCGTTGAGGAAACTCCAGACGGCAATGCTGTCGTTCTTGAAGAAGAAATGTTGAAACTTGCTGATAACCAAATGCAATATGGTTTAGCGATTAACTTATACCGCAAAAATGCGGGGCTGTTGAAGTCAGCCATTGGTCAGGGCAACAATGGCTAGAATAGCCTGAGTGCTGGAACGCTTTATTTAGCAATAAGCTTACAGGAAAGATACCATGGACCTTCAAAAAGCAATGATGACATCAGCGGCAGGGCTTAGGGCTCAGTCAATTCGTATGCGGGTCATTTCTGAAAATATTGCCAATTCGGATTCTGTAGCTGATGCCCCGGGGGCAGACCCTTATCGACGTAAATTGGTAACCTTTAAAAGTGAACTGGACCGGGAATTGGGTTTGGAAACTGTTGAAGCAGAAGGTATCCAATATGATAAATCAAGCTTTGGCCAGCGCTATGATCCCGGCAATCCGGCGGCTGATGACGCAGGGTACGTTAAAACAACAAATGTCAATGGTTTGATCGAAGCGATGGATATGCAGCAAGCGCAGCGGACCTACCAATCCAATTTAAATGCGCTTGAAGGTTCCCGCCGTATGGCAACCTTAACATTAGAATTATTGCGATAGGAATTAGCCCATGAATATCAAGCAAATGGATGCCGCCAATGCTTATTCACAGGCATCGCAGAATTTTCAAAATTTAGCGTCTTCGGGCGATGACGGGGATGTCGTAAAAACAGGTTCGGCATTTGCTGAACTGGTTAGCGACCAGATTGGTCAGGTGCGCAATGCCACAGCAACAGCAGAGCTTACAAGCGCTCAGTCCTTGACTGGTCAGGCAGATCTGGTTGATGTTGTTACAACCGTTTCTAATGCTGAAATGGTTGTTGATACTGTTGTCGCGGTTCGTGACCGGGTTATTTCTGCTTATAATGATATTTTGAAAATGCCAATATGATTTGGTCGGTATGCACCATAACTGTGTTTGGTACTATTTATGACGGGCGCTGAAGTTCTCGATTTAGCGAGAGACGCTGTTTATGTTCTGCTTGTGATGTCTGGCCCTTTGTTAGGGATAGGGCTGCTGGTGGGGTTGGTGATTGCTTTTTTTCAGGCACTCACACAGATACAGGAAATGACGCTAACCTTTGTACCTAAAATTATTGCGGTGTTTTTAACACTGTTGATTATCCTGCCGTTTCTCGGCCAAACGATGAGTGAATTCATGGGGCGCTTGATGGAACGTGTTGTTAGTGGCGGCTAGCTGTGCTGGATAGTTTTTTACCTCAAGAAGTGTTTGGTGTTATATTGGTAATGACCCGCTTTGCCCCTCTTGTGATGGTGATGCCGGTACTAGGTGAACAATCAGTACCACGCCGGATAAGAGTTAGTTTCGCCTTTCTTCTTTCAATTGTTATTTACGGTGCGGTTCGTGATCAACTGGTCGCTTTACCATCTTCTGTGTTTGATCTGCTGACATTGATCGTACGTGAAATCATGGTTGGCCTTATTATTGGTTTAATGGCGCGAGTGTTGATGGCTTCAACGCATGTGGCGGGTACAGTCATAGCCTTTCAAACCGGGCTGGCGTCTGCCCAACAATTTGATCCAAACCAAGGCGGTCAAAGCGCTATTGTCGCCTCGTTTATGACTGTAACAGCAATTACGCTTATTGTCGTAACTGATCTACATCATTTAATGATTATGGGGCTTGTCAATAGCTACAACCGTTTCCCTGTAGACGGTGTTATCCAGTTTGCCGATTTCGCAGGTGTTGCGATTTACTATGTTGTGAAGGCCTTTGAGCTTGGCATTCAATTATCAGCGCCTTTTATACTCTATGCTTTGGTTTATAACCTTGGGCTGGGATTGATTGCCCGTTTGGTTCCGCAGTTTCAGGTATTTTTTGTTGGTATGCCGGCTAACGTTTTCATGGGCTTTTTACTGTTGATGTTATTAATAGGGTCTATGATGCGATTGTTTCAAGAACGTTTGGAACAATATTTATTGCAGTTTTTAGGGTAGAAAAGCGCCGTGGCAGACGAAGATGACGCTCAGAAAACCGAAGAACCCACGCCCAAGAAACTTCAAGAGGCGTTAGATAAGGGTGATGTGCCTACCAGTCAGGAATTTAAAACCTGGTTTATTTTATTGGCTGCAACTATCCTGATATTTTCTGCGTCAACATTAATTGCCTCTTCAATTGTAAACAGTTTGGCTAATTTTTTGAGCCAAATCCATGATATTCAAGCTGATGTTGGTGGATTTCAAGGGCCTTTGATGGACTTACTTTGGGATACATTTTTAATCCTGATGATTCCAATGGGCGTTTTTATGATTGCTGGTGTTGCTGGTAATATGACGCAACATAAATTCATTTTTACGTTTGAGAAAATGAAACCAAAACTCTCTAAAATCTCTCCCCTTGCGGGTGTTAAACGTATTTTTGGCATGCGGTTACTCGTTGAATTTGGTAAAATTACAGGGAAATTGCTTGCGGTTAGTGCAGCCGTTTTGATTGTTGCCTGGCCCGAGCGTGACCGACTTGACACCCTGATGTATGTGCCTATCCCTGAACTGTTGGGCCTTACACAGGTTATGGCCCTTCGGTTATTTGTCGGGGTTTTGGTTGTGTTAACAATTATTGCTGCGCTTGACTATAGTTATCAAAAGTTTGAGCACACCAAGAAACTGCGCATGACGAAGCAGGAAGTGAAAGATGAGCATAAGCAAACAGACGGTGACCCACAGGTAAAAGCAAGGCTTCGACAAATACGAAATGAGCGCTCTCGCCAGCGAATGATGTCTGCGGTTCCCGAGGCTGATGTGGTGATAACTAATCCAACGCATTATGCAGTTGCGATTGAATATAAACATGGGCAAATGGATGTGCCGCGACTGTTGGCAAAAGGTGTTGATGATGTTGCAATGCGAATCCGTGAAGTAGCTAATGAACATAATATTCCAATCGTTGAAAACCCACCTTTGGCACGGGCTTTACATGCTGGTGTCGAATTGGAAGAGGAAGTTCCGCCAGAGCATTATAAAGCGGTTGCAGAAGTTATTGGATATATACTGAAGCTTGAAAAAGCCGGGGTTCGGGCACGCAAGAAAGTTGTTACTAAAATGCCCGGCGTTTGATTGGGGCGAACTTTAAAATCAATATACTTGCTTTTAAGGTCTTAGCGCTTAATGTCATATTTCACTTAATCTTTTTAAATGTTTTTATCTTGTCAAGGTCTGCAATATGGAAACCAGGTTACCTCAACCCAAACTGGAAAATATTTCAAGAGGTCCAGTGCGAACGGAAACAAAATTGCTTTTGTGGATTTTCGTTGGTTTCTTTAGCGGAACCGGAGTGGCGCTGATTGCGCTTTTAGTTGCTAGTTGGGAAACAGCAGCGGTTGTTGCTGGCTCATGCCTTATCGCAACAGCGCTCAGTTTAGTACATTATCTTCACCGCATTGATAAGCCTTCGGTTAAGGCAATTTTGCACAATGCCAATCTTGTACGAAAATTATCAGGCATGCACGACAGTGCTGTGGTTGTTACGAGTTTGGAAGGGGATTGTTTGGCATCAAACGATGCATTTGACGCATTGTTTTCTGTCAAGATCTGGAATTTACGCGATATCGTTGACGATGAAACCGAGAAAAAAAAGTGGCTTGGGTTTATCGATGAAGCAATAAAGGTCGATACTGGTGAAATTAGCCTTTCAGTAGACAATAAGGCGCATGACGCATTTCTTATCAAAGCCCAAAGGGTTGATTCAGCGATAATATTTGAATTTTTGCCAATTGATACTGATGCACCAATAAAGCGGGCTATATCAAATATTACGCCTGAAATAGAAGGTTGGCTTGTCTCGAGTGGTCATGGATTGCTGATTGAAGACGCTGACAAGTCCATAAAATTTGCAGGTGGAGCAATCTCTGACTGGTTTCAGCAGGGCAGTTTTGCTGCGCCTGAAACCATTGCATTAGAAGCAAATGGCAGAAAGTTGGTTTTTGCCAGTGAGACACAAAAAATAAACTCTGTAGACGTTGAATCGGTAACTGTTCCTATTCAAGGTGGTGAAGCGGGAAATGATGCTGGATTAATCCATTTTCTTTCGCGCCGGGATACAAGCGTTAAGCAAGTTGCCCAGGCTGAAGCTGACTTTATTATCGATGCGATTTTTGATGAAGCCCCTGTATCAATGGCTGTTATTTCACAAACGTGCGTGATTAAGGAATTAAATACAACACTCCGGTCACACATGGCAGGGGCGGACCTTGATACGGGTGGTTCAATTCTGTCATTGATGCATAAAGAAGACCGCGAAGACTTTTCTGCGATCATTAATGATATATACCGGGGGCGTAGTCCGGTATTGCCGCTTGATGTTCGCTTTAACGTACACCCTCAGCGTGTTGGGCAGATTTTCTTCTCCACAATTATGAATAGAGGGGAGAAGCTTGTTGTTCTCTATATTAACGATACAACGCAAGAGAAAAGCCTTGAGCGGCAATTTGTTCAAGCCCAGAAAATGCAGGCGGTTGGTCAGTTAGCTGGTGGTGTTGCTCATGATTTTAATAACTTATTGACCGCTATCATTGGCTTTTGCGATCTGTTGCTTGTGCGTCATGATGCAGGTGATCAAAGTTTTTCTGATATTATTCAAATTAAACAAAACGCTAATCGTGCCGCGAACTTAGTACGGCAGTTGCTCGCTTTCTCTCGTCAGCAAACGCTGCGCCCTAAAGTGTTAATGATTACAGATATATTGGCGGAACTATCGAACTTGCTTCGCCGTTTGATTGGTGAGCGAATAAACCTGACCGTTACACATGGTAGAGAATTGAAGCCGGTGAAGGTTGACCAAGGGCAGCTAGAACAGGTTATTATCAATCTGGCTGTAAATGCGCGTGATGCAATGGACGAATCTGGTGAACTAAAAATTCGAACCAGTTTAATTGGTCCAAGGCATGAGATTGTTAACAAATATGATATTGTTACACCTGATGAATATATCATGCTAGAGGTCATTGATGATGGGTGTGGTATTAGTAAGGACAACCTCGGAAAAATCTTTGAACCGTTTTTCACTACAAAAGAAGTCGGGCAGGGCACAGGGCTCGGCTTGGCAACCGTATATGGTATCGTCAAGCAAACGGGCGGCTATGTTTTCGCTGAATCAGAAATAGGAAAAGGCACAACATTCTTTATCCTTCTTAAAGCACATTCAGTTGCCGAACAGGAAGAAATAGACACAGACGCAAAAGTTGAAGATGTACCAACGAGGGACCTGACGGGTAAGGGCACCATTTTAATTGTTGAAGACGAAGACCCCGTGCGGATGTTTGCGTCTCGGGCCTTGACTAATAAAGGCTATACGGTTCTGGAGGCTGCATCTGGCGAATCTGGGCTTGATGTTTTGATAAACCACGAGGGTGAAATCGATTTATTGATCTCTGATGTGGTGATGCCTCAAATGGATGGCCCGGCGCTCGTTGCTGCTGCACGGGAGCGCATGCCTGATTTGCCTGTTATATTTGTTTCAGGTTATGCAGAAGATATGGTGCGAAAAGATTTAGAAGATGAGGATTTTCATTTTCTACCAAAGCCATTTTCACTTAAAGAGCTTGCTGAAAACGTAAAAACCATTCTGGAATAGCGCTGAATTAGCCTTAAATTAGAAAGTTATTATCCTATTTTTGCGCATGGAACAAAAAAAGAACATTTTATATTGCGCAATAAGAACAAATAGAGTACATAACAGCCATTGCAACATTCATACACCTGTGGAATAAGGAGTGACGCAAATGTCTATGCCGGAATTACAATTGGTAAAAGGATCGTCAATGGATAAGACAAAGGCCTTGGAGGCCGCACTCAGCCAAATCGATAGAGCGTTTGGAAAAGGCTCTGTTATGAAACTCGGTCAAGGTGGAATGAATGCTGAAATCGAAGCGATTTCAACAGGTTCTCTGAATCTTGATATAGCACTTGGTATAGGTGGTTTTCCGAAGGGGCGAATTATTGAAATATACGGCCCGGAAAGTTCTGGTAAAACTACCCTTGCATTGCATGCTGTTGCGGAATGCCAGAAAGCTGGTGGAATCGCTGCCTTTGTTGATGCCGAGCACGCGCTCGACCCTATATATGCGCAGAAAATTGGCGTTGATGTTAACGAGCTATTAGTCAGTCAACCTGATGCTGGTGAACAGGCACTTGAAATTGCAGATACATTGGTTCGTTCTGGTGCTGTTGATATTCTCGTAGTGGATTCTGTTGCTGCTCTGACGCCGCGCGCAGAATTAGAAGGCGAGATGGGGGATAGTCATGTTGGCTTACAAGCACGATTAATGAGCCAGGCACTTCGGAAATTGACTGGCTCAATTTCTCGCTCAAATACTATTGTCATCTTTATTAACCAGATCAGAATGAAGATCGGTGTGATGTATGGTAGCCCTGAAACAACAACAGGCGGTAATGCGCTTAAGTTTTATGCGTCTGTGCGGCTTGATATCCGCCGGGTTGGGCAAATTAAAGATAAAGATGAGATCGTTGGTAATTCAACCCGCGTTAAAGTGGTGAAAAATAAAGTCGCCCCTCCTTTCAAGCAAGTTGAGTTTGATATCATGTACGGCGTTGGGGTTTCAAAAAATGGTGAAATTCTTGATCTGGGCGTGAAGGCTGGCGTCGTTGAAAAGTCAGGGTCTTGGTATAGTTATTCAAGCCAACGTATTGGGCAAGGCCGGGAAAATGCGAAACGCTTTTTGACAGAGAATGTTGATATCGCCAACGAAATTGAAAATGCAATACGTGCAAACGCAGGGTTGGTTAATGAAGCAATGTTGACACAGCCAGGTGAAAAAGACGACGATTGATTTTGTAATCAGGTAATCGATTGGGGGGAAGAAGGCGGCATACCTATGTCGCCTTTTTTACTAGGTCAACAAGTTCCTGTGAAAAGCACTGGAAATTAGAGAATAATAATACTAAAGCATGGGGGGAATTTTTAGTTACTATTAGGTATGAGAATAAGTCTATGACAACAGCATTAACCAGCACGAACGATATTCGTCGTACATTTCTGGACTATTTCAAGTCCAATGGACATGAAGTTGTCGCCTCATCGCCGTTGGTTCCAATTAATGATCCTACGCTGATGTTTACCAATGCCGGGATGGTTCCGTTTAAAAATGTTTTTACTGGCGCTGAAACACGCTCATATACACAGGCGACGTCTTCGCAAAAATGTGTGCGCGCTGGTGGTAAGCATAACGATCTCGATAATGTTGGTTTCACAGCGCGTCATCATACGTTTTTCGAAATGCTTGGTAATTTCTCATTCGGTGATTATTTCAAGGAAGAGGCTATTAGTCATGCCTGGAACTTGATAACAAAGGAATATGGCCTGAATGCTGATAAGTTATGCGTAACAGTGTATCATAATGATGATGTTGCTTATGATTTGTGGCGTAAAATAGCTGGCCTGCCTGAGGAAAAGATCATTCGGATTGCGACGAATGATAACTTCTGGTCAATGGGTGAAACTGGCCCTTGTGGCCCATGTTCAGAGATTTTTTATGATCACGGTGATCACATATGGGGTGGCCCTCCTGGCACGCCAGAAGAAGACGGCGACCGGTTTGTAGAAATCTGGAATCTCGTCTTTATGCAATATGAGCAAGTCTCCAAAGATGTTCGCGAAGACTTGCCAAAGCCCAGCATTGATACAGGAATGGGATTAGAGCGAATTGCCGCTGTTATGCAAGGCACGCATGATAATTATGAAACTGATACATTCCGTAAACTTATCGAAGCTTCTGTTGAAATTACTGGCGCTAAAGAAACGGGTGAAACAAGGTCATCACACCGTGTTATTGCTGACCATTTGCGCGCGATGAGCTTTTTGATCGCCGACGGCGTTCTGCCTTCAAACGAGGGGCGGGGCTATGTGCTGCGCCGGATTATGCGCCGCGCAATGCGACATGCACATATTCTGGGCGCGAAAGACCTTGTTATGCATCAGCTAACACCAGCTCTTGTTAGTGAGATGGGGCAGGCATTCCCTGAACTTTTACGTGCACAGGCATTGATAACGGAAACGCTGAAACTTGAAGAGTCCCGTTTTCGGTCGATGCTCGCAAATGGTCTCAAGCTTCTGGACGATGAAGTATTGAAATTGGATGAAGGTCAATCATTACCCGGTAATGTTGCTTTTAAGTTATATGATACATACGGGTTTCCACTTGACCTGACTGAGGACGCGCTGCGTAGCCAGCACCGTTCAGTTGATGTTGAAGGCTTCAATCACTCGATGGATAAGCAACGGGCAAAAGCACGTGCGGCCTGGTCAGGGTCTGGTGATGCAGGCACTGAAAAGCTTTGGTTTGACCTGAGTGATCAGTTTGGAGCAACTGAATTTGTTGGTTATACGTCAGAAAATGCCGAAGGTCAGGTTCTCGCGATTGTAAAAGATGGCAATATTGTTGAGCAAGCGAATGCAGGTGATGACGTTTCAGTTATTCTCAATCAAACGCCATTTTACGGAGAGTCTGGTGGCCAGATGGGTGATCAGGGCACGCTTGTAAGTAATGAGCTTAGAGTTAATGTTTCTGATACAACGAAAATGGTTGGTAAACTGCATGTACATATAGCGAAGATAGAAGAGGGTACACTCTCTGTTGGTGATACGGTTGAGACACTAATTGATGGTGATCGCCGGAATAAATTGAAAGCCAATCACTCCGCAACTCACGTGTTACATGAGGTTCTAAGGCGAGAACTTGGTGAACATGTAACTCAAAAAGGGTCACTTGTTGCACCAGAACGGCTTCGGTTTGATATATCACAGCCTAAACCGGTATCGCCTGAGGAATTACGCCGGGTTGAAATAGAAGTTAATCGGTTGATCCGTGATAATGGCCGTGTTCAGACGCGCTTACTTAGTTATGATGACGCGATTGAAGCAGGTGCAATGGCATTGTTTGGTGAGAAATACGGTGACGAAGTTCGAGTTGTTTCCATGGGGGGCGAAATCGCGGTTCAAAACCGGGATCATTACTCTGTTGAGCTTTGCGGGGGCACACATGTAGAACAATTGGGTGAAATAGGCCTCTTTACAATTATTTCCGAAAGCGGTGTATCGGCTGGTGTCCGAAGGATTGAGGCGCTAACAGGGGCTGCTGCCTTGGAATATTTCCATAATCAACAATCAATGTTGTTGGAAGCTGCAAGTGCTGCAAAGGCATCACCTGACGCTTTGCCGGGTAAAGTTACTGCATTGTTGAGTGAACGTAAGTCACTTGAAAAGCAATTATCTGAAGCGAAGAAAAAAGCTGCGCTCGGCGGCGGTGCGTCAGATGGCCCAGCCGTTAAGGAAGTGAACGGCGTGAAGTTTATCGGTCAGGTGCTTGAGGGTGTAAGTCCAAAGGATTTGCGCGGCATGGCAGATGATGCAAAGAAAACCCTTGGTTCAGGGGTTGTTGCTTTTGTCGCGGTAAATGATGGGAAAGCCGCATTGTTGATCGGTGTTACTGACGATCTCGTTAAGAGCGTTAATGCTGTTGATCTCGTTCGTGCTGGTGCTGCGGCCGTAGGTGGTAAAGGTGGCGGAGGACGCCCTGATATGGCGCAAGCCGGCGGCCCTGACGGTGCTAAGGCAGATGATGCAATTGACGCAATTGAGAAAGCAATTTCCCATTAAAACATGTGGCCTTAAGGTCTGTTTAAATGTTGTAATACTCTCATAAAAAAGGCCAGCAAAATTGCTGGCCTTTTGTTTTGTATTTGTTTGGTCTTATCCAAGCTTGGCTTGAAGATTGCTATCAATCTTGTCAAAGAACTGTCCTGTTGTCATCCAGCTCTGATTAGGGCCGATCAACAGCGCAAGGTCCTTTGTCATAAAGCCTGTTTCAACAGTTTCAATACATGTTTGCTCTACAGCTTCAGCGAATGCTGTTACTTCTGGTGTGCCGTCCATTTTACCGCGGTATTTGAGGCCACGTGTCCAGGCGAAGATCGATGCAATTGGGTTTGTCGATGTTTCTTTGCCATCCTGATGTTGGCGGTAATGGCGTGTAACCGTGCCGTGTGCGGCTTCAGATTCGACAGTTTTCCCGTCTGGTGTCATCAGTACAGATGTCATCAAGCCAAGTGAGCCAAAGCCCTGTGCAACAGTATCAGACTGAACATCACCGTCGTAGTTTTTACAAGCCCAAACAAAACCGCCAGCCCATTTCATTGCACATGCAACCATGTCATCGATTAAGCGGTGCTCATATGAAATGCCAGCGTCTTTGAATTTGTCTTTAAATTCGGTTTCAAACACTTCCATAAATAAATCTTTGAAGCGGCCGTCATAGGCTTTCAGGATTGTATTTTTTGTAGAAAGATAAACAGGATATTTACGTGCGAGGCCGTAATTCATGCAAGCACGGGCGAAATCTTTGATCGATGCATCAACATTATACATGCCCATTGCAACGCCTGCCTCAGCAAAGTCATAGATTTCACGTTCGATTGCTTCACCGCCGTCAGATGGCTCAAATTTCATTGTAAGCTTACCAGCGCCCGGTACTTTAAAGTCGGTTGCGCGGTATTGGTCACCAAATGCGTGACGACCAATGATGATTGGTTGTGTCCAGCCTGGTACAAGGCGCGGAACATTTTGCATGATGATAGGCTCACGGAAAACAGTGCCGCCAAGAATGTTGCGAATTGTACCATTGGGGCTACGCCACATTTTCTTGAGGTCAAATTCTTCAACGCGCTGTTCATCAGGTGTTATCGTAGCACATTTAACACCAACGCCGTGTTCCTTGATGGCATTTGCGGCATCAATCGTTATTTGATCATCGGTTTCATCACGTTTTTCTACGGACAAGTCGTAATATAGGAGGTCAATATCAAGGTAAGGTTGGATTAAGCGTTCTCTGATCCATTGCCAGATGATGCGTGTCATTTCATCGCCGTCGATTTCAACGATTGGATTTTTTACAGAAATTTTGCTCATTATGTTCCTCAAACTATATTTATCTTTGGGTAGGTACAGTTGTTGATTTTTAAGAATTGCTTCAAATTTCGGCGCACCCTAGCACTTAAGAGTATGAAGTTGAAGTGTAAACAAAGCTAAATTTATCATTTTTTATAGATAACACGGCTTTGTGTGCTGAAATGTTAAAATAGCTCGCTTTTGCTTGTTGCTTGTGAGGCAGGGCTGACTTTTAATAGCTTAACAGCAGCCTCGGCACTCTCTACTACTTGTAATATATTTCTATTGTCACTGCTTGCGAAACCGTCATCAATAATATGATCGATCAATTCCAGAAGTGGTGACCAGTAATTATTGAGGTTAATTAAGATAACTGGCTTTTGATGCAGGCTTAACTGTGCCCATGTCATAATTTCCAATGTTTCATCAAGGGTTCCTAAGCCACCAGGTAAAACAATGAATGCATCGGAGCGATCAAACATCATTTTTTTTCGTTGGTGCATGTTTTGGGTAATGTGAAGTTCGCTAAGTCCTTCCTGTGTGATTTCGATATCATTAAGGTGCTCGGGAATAATACCTATTACATTACCACCAGCCTGAATAGCTGCCCGAGCTGTAATTCCCATTAACCCTATGCTACCGGCCCCATACACCAAATTCAGCCCGTCTTCTGCTATCATAGTGCCAAGGTGTTGTGCTGTATCGGTGAAATATGGCTTATTGCCATTTCGCGAGCCACAATACACACACACGGATTGGATTGTTTTTTGGTTTGGTGGGGGCACAATAGTCATAAAATTCCTTACTAAAGTTTGGCTGACAAAGTTTTGACATGTTTTTGCGAAAATTATCTTTATATATAGAACATTGATTGTTAAGAGTTTTATAGAATGAAATGAAATAAATACATGATCCAGTCCGACGAAAATCAAGGAAATAAACAAAACCTCATATTTATGCTTATTGGGGTACTGGCGATTAGTGCTGGATTGGTTTATTTTCTGAATTCGGAAGAAGGCACACAATTATCACCAGAGCCAAGAAGCGAAGAGACCGAGCAAATACCTCAAACTGAAGGAGTATCAGAAACTGACAGTGTAGAGGAGCAGGCAAACCCTGAGTTTGATTTAGTTCGGATATCGCGAGGAGGAACCGGTGTTATTGCAGGCAGGGTTGCTGCTGGTGCAACAGTTGAACTTTATGCCAATGGTGAAAAGATTTCTGAGGTTACCGCTGATGAAAACGGTGAATGGGTATTAATTTTAGAAGAGCCGCTTGAAAGTGGTTCTGTCGAATTGAATCTGAAATCACAACAATCTGATGGCAGGCAAAGCGAAGCATCTAATGTTGTTGTTGTCTCTGTTCCTGAACGCGATAGCGAGCGTTTTATTGAACAGGAAGAAAATGGTGTAGTTGCTGTTTTGTCTCCTAAAGATGGGAGCGGGCCGAGCAGAATCCTTCAGCGCCCGGGTATCGGCGCTTTCTCAGAGGTCGGGGACAGCCTGGCAATAGAAACAGTTGATTATGGAGAAGGAAGTTTACCCATTGTTAGCGGTACAGCGCTTCCACGTGTGGATGTGCGATTGTATGTGAACGATAAGTTTGTGGATGCTGTGAAAACAAACGATAACGGTGAATGGGCTATTTCAATCACAGAAGACGTGGATTTTTCTAATGATGTAACGCTTAGAGTTGATCAAACTGTTGCTGAAGGTAAGGTTTTACTGCGTGTTGTTCAGCCATTCACAATTAACTCACCGCTTGATCCGTCAATTGCGACAGGTGGGGTGATTATTAAACCAGGAAACACCTTATGGCAAATCGCACGACAGCTTTATGGCTCTGGTGTGCGTTATACTGTAATATTCAAAGAAAATAGTGAGCTTATTGAAGACCCGGATATAATATATCCGGGGCAGGTATTTAAATTACCGCGCAAGCAATGATATATTTTTAATTTACTGCTTTTAAATGGCTTTTCAACGCTCTTAAATGATTTTCAGATTCTAAAAGTATCAATGTCAGCGCACTCATTAGCTCAGAACCCAAAAGCTTTTTATCTGTTGTTGTAATGCTTTCAAATGAAATTTTGCCCTGGTTTCCAATTTTATAGAGAGCATCTATACCACGGTTTGTGGAATATAGACGTTCAAGTGCCATTGTTCTTTGATCAGGGTTTTCTACGGTTAGAAATAGACGGCCCAGGTTGGCTTCAATGTGGATGTGATCACCATTAATTCTGTCACTATCTGCTTTAGCGTGAAACCGTATACCTTCCCATTCAAAGTCCAGTTTATCAAACTGAGCTTCTTCTACTCTTTCTAGTTGACTGTGTGCCTGATCGAGAGTGTCATTAATCTTCATAATAGTGTCTATATAGATCGTGTATTATTGTATAAATTTGAGTATAATGTTATCGCCTATGATAATGAGTTAATCCAGTTAATCTATGGTTAACAAACAGTGTATTTTATTTTTTCTTTGCGTTCCAAGTGAAGAAAAGGCAAAAACAGTTACATATATGGAATGATTAGGATTGATATTCTGATCTCAGTTAAATCTTTGATATAAAAAGGCGCGATAATGAAATCGAGTGATGCTGTCCAGCTGAAGGTTCATAATGAAGGGCATATTTTCATTGCCATATTCTTTCTGGCATCAATAGCTCTGTATTGGTTGTACAGCCCACTTGGTGTTGTTGGTTTGCTGGCAACATTATGGTGCATCTATTTCTTTAGGGACCCTGATAGAGTAATTCCTGATGATAGTAATATTCTTGTTAGTCCGGCAGATGGTACTGTTTGTGCTATTGTTGATGCCGTTCCGCCTGCTGAATTAGAAATGGGTGATGAAACAAGAACCAGAATCTCTATCTTTCTTTCGGTTTTTAATGTTCATGTTAATCGTATGCCGGCCGCTGGCAAGGTTACGAATGTAGCCTATGTTCCTGGAAAATACCTTAACGCAGCGGCTAATGAAGCCAGTGACGAGAATGAGCGGCAGCTTATTCGTATGACGACTGAAGAGGGTGCGGACATTGCCTTCGCACAAGTCGCCGGGTTGGTTGCGCGCCGCATACTTTGTGATTTAGACGTTGGAAGTGAAATGGCACGGGGAGATCGATTTGGTTTAATTCGGTTCGGTAGCCGTACGGATATATATATAGATAAAGATCAAGTGCCTTCTGTCAAAATTGGGCAAACAATGATAGGCGGTGAAACTATCATCGCCCGATCAAAATAATAATACGTATAATTATCGATTGAGTGTACTTTCGAATAAAGCCGATCATCATGCCAAAAACAAACCGACCATTGCTATTTCAGGCTATTTCTGTGCGAACGATTTTGCCAAGTGTTGTAACGTTGCTTGCGTTTATTTCTGGCCTGTCATCGATTAAGTTTGCGCTCGCTGGAAAATGGGAATTTGCAGTTGCAGCTATTCTCTTTGCCGGAATTTTTGATGGATTAGACGGGCATGTTGCTAGGCTTTTAAAAAGTACAAGCCGATTTGGCGCAGAATTAGACTCGTTGTCTGATGTTGTCGCCTTCGGTGTTGCTCCAGCGATTGTTTTGTATCTTTGGTCGTTAGAGGGGATCGACAGAGCCGGCTGGGCTGCTTCTATTTTATATGCAAGTGCAATGGCCTTAAGGTTAGCGCGCTTTAATGCCCGCTTGGATGAAGAAGATGATCCACGTAAACGATTTGGATTTTTAACCGGAATTCCGGCGCCTATAGGGGCTGCATTGGCGCTTGCCCCCATGATGATCGACTTTAGTGTTGCAGGTAATTTTCTACAGAATAAGGCGCACTACATTGTGCCATACGTTATCGCCATCGCTTTCCTTTTAGTGTCAACGTTGCCGACAGTTTCATTAAAAGCGATACGTGTGAAAAAAGAATATTTTGTTCTCGTTATGCTCGTTATTGCGGCGATTATTACAGGGCTTTTTGTTCAAACATGGTTTGTCATGTTATTGATTGGAGCAGTTTACCTGATATCGCTACCAATATGTTATTTTGCCTACAAGAAGCGACTAAAGACGAAAAATCTTGTGGATTAATTATTTTTCCTTCGGGGACTCGTTATTTTTTTTCGTTAGGGTATGACTTTGTTCTGTGAGGAACGTAGCAGCAGCCTGTTGCATTTTTAAGCCGTATTCTACGACAAACCGCGATGCTCCGTTGGGGGCTTCTGATAACAAATCTTCAAGCATTTTGATTTGTCGCGCATGATATTCAACGCGTTCATCAATTAGGTTTTGTATTCTGGCCGGCGATATAGCCTCTGCAAACAATAATGCAGCTAGAAATTCAGAACGATTTTTATCGGGCTTTGGGCTTCGCTCTAAAGCTTCTTCCAATTCTTTGATGCCTTTTGGGGTCAGGCTATAAACTTTTTTGTCAGGCCGGTTGTTTTGGGTTTCAGACCGGCAAGATATAAAGCCTTGTTCGGTAAGTTTTGTAAGCGCAGGATAGATTGAACCGAAGCTGGCTTCACTGAAAAAGCTAAAGCTGCCTTCCGCAACCATTTTTTTAATTTCGTAACCTGTGGCGTCCCCCAAGCTGAGAATGCCCAAGCATAGCGTTTTAATATCCATATACTCTTTCCGAATTACCTGGCCGGACTATCGGCCGAACTTTCAGGGGTGATCATTACATAAAATTACAGCGTTTATAATCAGAAGACAAAGAGATTGTCTGGCATCAGACTTGCTTAGATATGGTATGATTAATGTAATTACAAGTATACATATGTTTAGGTGGTGCTTTTTTATGTTATTTAAATATAAAAATCATACACTTAGTGTGAAAGGTGTAAGTATGCGACATTCTAGGTCTTCAGGGTCAATTTTCCAAATGCATATGGTTAAGTCGGCATTTTATGCCTTCTTGTTTATGATCGTTGCCGCATGTTCAGCTTCTAAGCAGCCAGAAATCTGGCAGTCTGATGAAGTTCTGTTGCAAGGGTGGCAAACACAGGTCGAACGTAACTTGGAAGGTATTCATGATCAGCAAAAAGAGCTAAACGAAAAATTTCATACTTTAGAACAGTTATATATTTCTCTTTCAAAAGATATTGAGGGAAAAGCAACACAGCAGGTGCAATCAGGTATAGAGCAGGGAGGTGCAGATTCCTCTACTACTGCAGCGAGTGCCAGTCACGACGACCTTGATAGAATTGAGCAAACATTGAACAGTATTTCTCAGTCTTTGGAGCAGTTGGGAGAGCGTGTATATGCCGTTGAGCTCGCTTCAGCAAAAAGCATACAAACGCCAGCAGTTGAAACTCTTGACAGTCAAGCTGAGACAGAAGATGGAAGTTTTGTTGAGACAGATATTCCTAATGTGCCAATACTGCCATCAAACGAGGGCGAAGTAGTTATTTACGGCGTTCACCTTGGATCATACAGGTCCCGTGATCAGGTTCCTGGCGCGTGGCAGAATTTTGTTTCATCGTATAGTGAAATCGATCAGTTAAAAGCAAAGATATATGTCCAAAACCAAGAAGGTGTTGGCACGTTTTTACGATTGATTGCTGGACCGTTTGATACTAACGAGGCTGCAACTGCTGCATGTGGACGTATTACTCAAGTCAATGCCGATCAATATTGTAGAGTTTCTGAATTTCAGGGCGAAGATTTTAGCTCTTAACTTTTTAGGATGAGTAATAGGTTTTTATGAAAATGACGATTGTGTGACATTTTTGACATATTAATCATTTATTATAGAAAAAATATAGTGGGACACAATGACGCAACCTTGACTTGAACGGTAATTTTGGAGGTAATCATTTTACCTTTTTAAATTTATAGATATTGATTAACTTGGGGAGGTGAGATCAACAATCTGGCGCTTACTTTAGCCGCCTTCTATAAAGTTGAAAAGGCCCCGGGCTTGTGACTAGGGGGTCCGCTCGGAATAGACGCGGTGTGGTGTATAATGCATTCACCGCGTCTTTTTTTATCGTTTAACAAATAACATCACTGATTTTTTAAACTAGCGTCAAGGCAGCTTACTTGTAAGATTCAGTTTCGATTTTTATGGGTGCGTATTCGATACTGACGGCTTTTATAAATCTAATATAATTTGGTTTTAAATAGTTGCAAATGGGCTTCCATGCGTCTTGCATAGACGCTATTCCCATTGCTCCAATAATAAAGAAAAATAATGCTGAAATAATTGACGCAATCATATCGTTTCCTTTTGTTCTTTATATGTTCTAATTTTTATAATTTAATTTGTCAAGAACAAAAAAAGAACATCTGAAGTTTGGATCTTATAATTCATTTCCTTGCGTGTGCTTGTGTAAAGGTGTTATCATTATTGCAAGTGAGCAGGCTATTACGTCTGTGGAAAAAATAATAATGAGAAATGCCATGTCGTTCACAGACAATGGGATTAGGCCTGCTGATGATGACAGCGAAAGTGACGGTAACCCTGTTAAGCCAAATCCTAAAACTAATAGACGTAGGCCGAAGGGCAATGGACCACGTGAGAAAAGCCGCGGCAATCGGTTTGATAAGAGCGGGAAATCCGCTGACTCGTTTTCCAGTAATCAATCACAAGAAAAAACGAATATTCCACCTAATCGTGCGAAACGAGGGGTTTATAGTGCAATAGACCTTGGAACTAATAATTGTAGGTTACTTGTTGCGAAGCCAACATTGCATGGGTTCCGGGTTATTGATGCTTTTTCCAGAATTGTTCGACTAGGGGAGGGATTGGGCACAACTAAAATGCTATCAACTGATGCGATGGATCGCACGGTTGAGGCATTAAAAGTATGTGCCGATAAAATTGACCGACGAAATGTTACATGTATGCGGCATGTTGCAACAGAGGCTTGTCGTGTTGCTACTAACTCTGATGAGTTTTTAGAGCGCATTTTTGATGAAACTGGTTTGCGGTTGGATATTATATCCCCGGGTGAAGAAGCAAGATTAGCTGTCATGGGGTGTCAGTCACTTATTGCTTGTGGTAATCGCCATGCACTGGTGTTTGATATTGGTGGCGGCAGTACTGAACTGATTTGGGTTAAAGTGTTAGCAAACCAGCGAACCGAAATACAAGGTTGGACGTCTATACCTTGGGGCGTTGTGAACTTGACCGAAAAGTTTGCAAATGGGCAATCCAGCATCTCGTTAAATAGATATCAGGATATGCTTGATGAGGTAACGAAACACCTTATTCCATTTGAACGTAGGTATCGTATTTCAAATGCTATAAAGAATCAGAAAGCCCAGTTTCTTGGCACGTCTGGTACAGTTACAACGCTCGCCAGTCTTCATCTTAACCTTCCACGGTATATTCGCGATAAAGTGGATGGTGCATGGATGCAGGCCAATGATATTGAAATACTGTCTAAAAATGTGGCGTTAATGAGCCATGCTGAACGTTCAAATCAGCCTTGTATCGGAGCGGAGCGCGCGGATTTGGTCGTTGCTGGCTGTATCATCCTGAATGCACTTCTTGGTATGTGGAATGTGCCGAGTTTGCGTGTTGCCGACCGAGGCATTCGTGAAGGGATACTTCGGGGCCTTATGCAGATGGAAAAACCACCACTTAAGGCAAAGCCAAGACGTAATAGAAAAAGAAGAAGGCAAAAGAATAATGTCCAACGGGTGGAATAAACAATCAACAACCCGAAGTCGTACACGCGGTGCGAAGGTGCGGGTGAAAACAGCACGTGGTAGAAAAAATTCGTCAACGCGCTGGTTACAGAGGCAGTTGAATGATCCATATGTGGCAGAGGCACAGCGTCTCGGGTATCGTTCGCGCGCCGCTTTCAAGCTAATCGAGCTTGATGAGAAATATGGTTTTCTAAAAGGTGTACAGCGCGTTGTTGATCTTGGATGCGCTCCTGGTGGCTGGTGTCAGGTATTGACCCAGCGCTTGAATGATAAGGCACAGATCGTTGGGATTGACCTTCAAGAAGTGGAGCCTGTTCACGGTGCAGATATCTGGGTGATGGATTTTCTGGAGCCAAATGCCGAAGTGCGTTTAATGGAACGTTTGAATGGGCCTGTTGATGTGGTTTTATCAGATATGGCAAATTCCGCGACCGGGCATAAACAGACCGATCATATTCGAACGATGGCACTGTGTGAGGCAGCACTTGATTTTGCGATTAAGGTACTTGCCAAAAACGGCACTTTTGTTTCTAAAGTTTTGCAGGGTGGGTCAGATAACGAGTTGATGAAGCGTATGCAGCAGCATTTTACAAGTGTTAAACATGCGAAGCCACCAGCCAGTCGTCAAGATTCAGTTGAATGGTTTGTTGTAGCTAAGGGCTTTAAAGGACGTCCTGATCAGGGTTGAGCCATTTGGAAAGGCCGCTTGTTTCAGGGCAATACGCATCCCTTAAAGGTGTTTCATGATAATTCCGTGACAATATAAAGATTCACATTGTCTTTTCACTTTCAACACGGTATTAGACGGCGAACATTTAAACACGTGATAACCAGTGCTTGTTATATTTGTTCGCTTCCCCTTAGGAAATTCGCCTGCATCAAATATAACTCGTCACAAAGTTGATGATCAGGATTTGATATGAATATTCGCCTAGGCCTCACTTTCGATGATGTTCTTCTTGTACCGGCAGCGAGTGAATTTATGCCAGCGCAGGTTAATGTTCAGACCAATATCACAAAAAGCATTCAATTAAATATCCCACTCGTTTCCGCCGCGATGGACACGGTAACCGAAACACCGATGGCAATTGCGATGGCACAGGCTGGTGGTATCGGCGTTCTTCACCGTAACATGACGAATGAAGAGCAAGCTGAAATGGTTCGCAGGGTCAAAAAATACGAATCCGGCATGGTGGTAAATCCGGTTACAATGAACCCGGATCAAACGCTTGCGGATGCAATGCAGTTGATGACGCAGCACAAGATTTCCGGTATTCCGGTTGTTGAACGCACAGGTAATAGCGGCCCAAGTAAACTTGTGGGTATACTGACACACCGCGATGTGCGTTTTGCAACGAATATGCAACAGCCAGTATCGGAATTGATGACACGTGATGTTGTGACAGTGAAAGAGGGTGTCTCTAGCGATGAAGCTAAACGCCTCTTACACCAGCACCGGATTGAGAAACTAATTGTTGTTGATGATTTGTATCGCTGCGTTGGGCTGATCACTGTAAAAGATATGGAAAAGGCAGTTGCTAACCCAAATGCTGCCAAAGATGGAAAAGGCCGGTTGCGTGTTGCTGCGGCAACAACAGTCGGCGATAAGGGGTTTGAACGTGCTGGCGTATTAGTTGACGCCGAATGTGATCTTCTGGTCCTTGATACGGCGCACGGCCATTCTGCGAGTGTGGTTGAACAGGTTCGCCGGATTAAGAAAGAATTTAATTGCCAGCTTATCGCAGGTAATATTGCGACAGCGGATGCTGCCAAGGCGTTGATCGATGCAGGCGCTGATGGTGTGAAAGTTGGTATTGGCCCAGGCTCGATCTGTACAACGCGGATTGTCGCGGGTGTTGGTATGCCGCAGTTAACAGCGATTAGTGATGTTGCGGAAGTTGCGTCCAAGCAAGGCATTCCTGCTATTGCGGACGGCGGTCTTCGTACATCAGGTGATGTCTCAAAGGCGATCGCTGCTGGCGCGAGCCTTTGTATGGTGGGATCACTTCTTGCGGGTACAGAAGAAGCGCCAGGAGAGGTGTTCCTCTATCAAGGGCGCTCTTATAAGGCATACCGGGGTATGGGGTCTGTTGGTGCGATGGCACGCGGCTCTGCCGACCGGTATTTTCAGGCTGACGTTAAGGATACGCTTAAGCTCGTTCCTGAAGGCGTTGAAGGTCAGGTTCCATACAAAGGGCCAACAGGCACCGTTCTCCATCAGCTTGTTGGTGGCCTTCGTGCAAGTATGGGCTATACGGGTAATGGTACCATTGAGGATATGCGAACCAAGGCTGAATTTGTACGGATTACAAATTCAGGCCTGAAGGAAAGCCACGTGCATGATGTAACAATCACACGCGAGTCACCAAACTACCCATCACATTAGTTCTGAATAGGAAAATTTATGCGCCCTAGTGCACGCCTTGCCTCAGCGATTGAGCTTATAGAGTTAATCGAAGCCGAAATCGCGAAAACCGGCGCGCCGATGGACCGGGTTATCCAAAACTATTTTCGTGCTCGCCGCTATGCGGGGTCAAAAGACCGCCGGGCTGTTAGCAATATGGTCTATAGCGTTTACCGTAAGCGTGAGCTTTTACTATGGTCGCTTGATCAGGTCGAGTGTGCCTCAATAAATGCAAGGTCGCTTTTTACCGCATGGCTGGTCGGTGAGGGCGAGGCATTTGATGGTTTTGGTGAAGATAGCCAGTTTGCACCTGCTGCGTTAAGCGATGAGGAAAACCGACAAATTGAAGCGCTAAAGCGTTTAGATGTTTCGGCAGCGCCTCAAATCGTTACAGCAAATGTACCTGCTTATAGTGAAAAATATTTTATTGATCGATTTGGTGATAGCTTAGCAGACGAGGCGAATGCCTTGAATGCAAAGGCGCCCTTTACGATTAGGGTAAATCCGCATAAAACGGATTCCGCCAAGATGCTATCTAGCATTAAGAAAATTTCAGAACAGTTTGAAAATACTAAGTTATCGCCTTTCGGGTTTTCAACATCCGATACTCTTAATATATCGCAGCAAGCGCTTTATAAATCCGGTGATATTGAAATTCAGGATGAGGCGGCTCAGATTGCTTCCATTCTTGTAGAGGCCAAGCCAAAGCAAACGATTGTTGATCTTTGTGCAGGGGCTGGCGGGAAATCCTTGATGCTCGGAGCCTTTATGGAAAATAAAGGGCAAGTTCATGCCTTTGATGTTTCAAAGCGGCGATTGGATGAATTGAAAAGACGCAGCCAGCGAGCCGGGCTGCACAACATTCAGGTTAAAAATATAACCTTGGAACCGGTAGATCGAACTGAACAGCTTAAAGAATTATCAGAAAAAGCTGATCGTGTTGTTTTGGATGTGCCGTGTTCCGGCAGTGGTACATGGCGACGTAGCCCAGATCTCAGGTGGCGATTTGACGAAGATGCACATGATCAAATCAATGAGTCACAGAAAAGCTTGATAGAAGAAGGCGCAACTCTTTTGAGAGTTGGTGGACGCTTGGTCTATATGACATGCTCTATTTATGCATCAGAGAACGAAGCAATCGTTGATGATTTTCTCAAGAAGCATGGTGATAACTGGCGAAGTCTTGATTTTAAAGACATTTGGACGAGCAGTGCTTTGACGGCTGAGGTGCCTAAAACGCTCTCGCATAATCCAAAATATTTGCAGTTATCGCCCCATACACACGCTACTGACGGTTTCTTTATCGCGGTTTTGGAGCGGTTTGCCTAAAAAATAGAGACAAATTCATGTTTTTGTTGTTATGGTGCCGCCAAGTTTAAAAGAATACAGGTGTTTAAATGCGGTTTGTTCAAAAAGTAAGTGTATCTTTATTAGCGACAACAATGATTATACTGCCAATTAGGGCAGATGATAACAAAACGGCTGAAAAATATCAGACGTTATCTGCTCAGTTGATTACAGATGCCAAGCTTGCTTTAACACAAGGTAAGGCTGATGATGCACAGCTCATGTTTGAACGGGCGCTGGTTGCAAACCCTGCTAATGTGGAAGCTCTCATCGGGCTTGGTAATACTTATGAAACCAAAGGGCAGACAGGTAAAGGCTTACGGTATTATCGTCAGGCTCTTGAGCTGGAACCTAATGACCAAACGGCGCTCTCTGCCCAGTCGCTCGCGTTCCTGAAGCAAAACCTATATGACCGCGCTGAACTTAACCGCGACAAGCTTGCTCGGATATGTGCTGCTGGCTGTGACGCGCTTAATATCGTTGAAGTAGCCTTAGAGGCTTACCGTGCGGCAGAAGCTGATAAGGATACACAGAAGGTAGCTGATGCGGGTGATGTTTCATCGAACTAAGCATATTAGATGTTTGTTAGAAAAAAGGCGCTCACTATGAGCGCCTTTTTTGTTTTTCTCAGCTAGGTGATTATTTGAATGAGCCGGGCCATTCGGCGGCTATATATGCAAATATTGACCATGCAGCCAAGTTTTGCCGCAGCGCTTCAGGGTCAACTTTATCAAGCGTATCATCAGCCGTGTGGTGCAAGTCAAAATAATCAGTACCGTCTTGCTTAAGATCAACGACTGGCATGCCTTTGTCGCCAATTCTACCAACATCCGGGCCGCCGCCTGCTTCTACGTCAGCGCGGATAACGCCGAGTGGACCCATCAACTGCGCCATTTTATCAATCACGTGTAGGGAATTTGGTGAAACCTTTGACGCTAGCGCCCAAATGTTTCCAGCACCAAAATCTGATTCCGCACCAATAATATGTGTATTGGGAATTTCATCTTTGTGCGCTTCTGCATACTGCCGTGCACCCACAAGACCCACTTCTTCAGCACCAAACATAATCACGCGGATAGTGCGGCGTGGGCGTTCCTTGAGCGTGCGTTTAATAAGGTCGGCGGTCGCAACAGTAAGGGCAACACCCGCACCGTCATCAACTGCGCCAGTTCCCAAATCCCAGCTATCAAGGTGACCACCAATAACGACATATTCGTTCGGTTTTTCGCGGCCTGTGATCTCGCCAATGATGTTGGCCGTTTCAATCGCGCCCAAATCTTTGGTTTCGATCCGTACTTTCAGGGTAACAGGGCCGCCTCGCTTGAAAATACGCTCTAACAGGTCAGCGTCCGGGTTAGAAAGCGCTGCTGCCGGCACCTTCTTAACATCACCAGCATAGGCCATCTGGCCTGTGTGTGGTAGCCGGTGGCTATCTGTACCGATCGAGCGAATAAGAACAGCCAAACCGCCTTTGCGCGCTGTTTCATCGGCGCCAGACCTGCGGGCGATGTTTGCAGGCCCGTAACCAGAGCCATCGCGGGTGCGGGCTATACGGTTACTGATGAAAACAATTTTGCCTTCCACTTCACGCCGGTCTGCTGCTTTAAGATCAGCAAAACTGTTGAAATGAACAACCTCTGCGTCCACACCGCCTTCGGGTGTTGATACCGACCCGCCGAGGGCAGTGATGTGCAAGGGTTGCTTAAAGGGTGCGGTTACAACGGCACTTTCGAACGTACGGGCCCAACCGTTCAACTTAACGGGTTCCGTCCATACCTTATCAAAACCGAGGCTTTTGAATTTTTCAATACCCCATTGTACGGCTAGCTTGTCTGCGTCACTACCGGCTGGGCGCGGTCCAACCTCTGTTGTAAGCGATTCCAGAATATCGTAGGCGCTATCGCTTTTAAGCGCAGCGGCGCGGAGTGCCTTTGCGTTCTCAATGGTTTCATCGCTGACTTGCTGTGCGCTAAGGCCGGCTGATAGGCCAATCAGTGAGGCTGCAATCAAGCCCTTAATGAAAATTGATTTACTCATAAATCTCTCCCAATATCCCCATACTCACATGTTGTTATAAATTATTCTCTTCCATCCATACCGCTAGATCAGCGAGCGCACGTTTGCTCATCGCTGGTTTACGCTCACGTTTTTTTGTGCGCTGCGCCAGTGGCGGAAAGAGGCCAAAGTTTACATTCATTGGCTGGAATGTTTTTGCATCAGCACCGCCTGTGATGTGGCTGATGATGGCACCAAAGGCTGTTGTGTTCGGCGGTGTCGCCATATCGCGTTCTAATCGCTCATAGGCGGCCAAGCGGCCCGCCATAAGCCCAATGGCTGCACTTTCAACATACCCTTCAACACCAGTCACTTGTCCTGCAAAACGAAGGCGTGGGTCTGCTTTCATCCGTAGCTTGTTATCCAGCACAATAGGGCTATTGATAAACGTGTTGCGGTGCAAGCCGCCAAGGCGCGCAAACTCAGCGCCCTCAAGCCCCGGAATTGTTTGGAAAATACGCTTTTGTTCGCCGTATTTAAGCTTGGTCTGGAACCCAACCATATTATAGAGTGTGCCAAGCTTGTTATCCTGACGAAGTTGGACAACAGCATGGTGCGGTTCGTCCTGATGTGGGCTTTGAAGGCCAACGGGCTTCATAGGGCCAAACCGAAGTGTTTCCGGGCCGCGCTCTGCCATTACTTCAATTGGCATACAGCCTTCGAAATAAGGTGTGTTTTCTTCCCACTCTTTAAAGTCGGTTTTACCGCCTTCATTCAAGTCATTGATGAAGGTTTCATACTGCTCTTTGTTCATCGGCAGGTTGATATAATCAGCGCCTTCACCTTTATCGTAACGGCTTTGGAACCATGCCACGTCGAAATTGATGCTTTCCTTGTAAACGATGGGGGCAATAGCATCAAAGAAGGCAAGGCTATCTTCACCGCAAAGCTCAAGAATTGCTTCTGACAGCGCGGGCGAGGTCAGGGGGCCGGTTGCGATAATAACATTATCCCAATCGCTTGGCGGCAGGCCTTCGATTTCCTCGCGTTCGATAGTGATAAGCGGATGGGCTTCCAAAACTGCGCTCACATCCTCGGAAAAACCATCACGGTCGACAGCTAAGGCAGAACCTGCTGGCACCTTGTGGCGCTCTGCCGCTGCCATGATGATTGAATTCATCCGGCGCATTTCTTCGTGGAGTAAGCCAACGGCGTTATTCTCATAATCATCAGACCGGAAAGAATTTGAGCAAACAAGCTCAGCAAGCCCCTCGGTCAGGTGTGCGTCTGTTTTGCGCACTGGGCGCATTTCATGGAGAACAACAGGCACACCAAGTTCTGCTGCCTGCCATGCAGCTTCACTACCAGCAAGGCCGCCACCGATGATATGTATTTCTTTTGGGTTCATGTCTTTTTCCGTCATGACAATCGAATGTTGTCACGGCTTTGCCATAACTTCTGTTTGAAGGGAAGGGTAAATCGCTTTATGAGTGAGAAAGGTACCCTGATACATCTGGTAGATTGACGATATGGCGATTGCCTCAAAAGCTATTTTAGCGCTTCTGAAAGAATGGCCTTCAAGGAAGGCTGGCACGGAAGCAGAACTGGAAGCAAGAGAAGCCTTAATGGCAAAACTTTCAGGGGAATACGGCGTTGATGTTAAGGAAGAGGGCATATATGCGCCGCCGCACGCGAGGTATCATACTCTTTTACTGATAGTATTTTCGTTAATCACTGTGGCCTTGTTTTTCCTATCACCGATTATAGGTGTAATTTCTTTGTTATTGGTCAGCTATGCGATTTTCTTATTTATAACCGGACGGCGCAGCCCGCTTAGTTTAATGGTTGGGGTAAAGGTCACGGCTAACCTAATCGGGTCAAAAGGCGTTGGGGATAAACATATTCTCATTCTGGTGCCACTAGACAATTATTTTGATCAATACAGCGATAAGTTACCCACGTTTTTTAATGAGCAGGAGCAGGGCAAAAATATCGATGTTGCTGCTTCGGTCGCAGCCGCCTCACGGCTATGGAAAGATATCCCTGATGGATACGAGTTAAGCTTATGCTTATTTTCAGGAACGGTTGCAGGTAATATTGGCATACACCAATATATTCAGCAGCATAACAGTGTGTTGAAAACTAAAGCAGTTCATATATTTTCTCTAAGCGAGAAAATGCTGACACCTTTCCGAAACAAGGGGCTCGCTTGCCAATTCATTGATACAAACGGTGATGAGTCAGCGACGAGTAAGTCAAATGCGCTGGAGGTAGTAATTCTTAAAATGTTCGAGGCATAAATGATGCGATATGAAGATATTCTATATTTTTGGTTTGTTGAGGCAGGGCCTGAACGCTGGTGGCAAAAATCAGATACTTTTGATGCTTTAATTAAACGGCGGTTCGAAACTGTTTATGAAGCAGCGCGTGTTGGTGAATATTCCGAGTGGCGCGGTAGTGCACGAGGCCGACTGGCTGAAATTATCGTCCTTGATCAATTCCCGCGCAATATGTTTCGGGGCTCAATGCGCTCGTTCGAGGCGGATACATTAGCATTAATGTTATCACAAGAGGCGGTTAGGTGCGGTGCAGACAAATCGTTGAATGCCGACGAACAGGCTTTTTTGTATATGCCGTATATGCATAGTGAAAGCGTGAAGGTTCATAAAGAGACTGTTCAAGTTTTTGATAAGCCGGGCTTGGAGGATAATTTAAAGTTTGAGTATCGCCATAAGGAAATTATCGACCGATTTGGGCGTTATCCACACCGTAATGAAATCGTTGGGCGGAAAAGTACGCCAGAGGAAATCGAGTTTTTAAAACAACCAGGCAGTAGCTTTTAATGACAATACAGGGCGAGATAACGAGAGACTATCCGGTTAATATCCAAACGCTTTGGGATGATATCCTTGATCCAACTGCATTATCTGAATCGATGGAAGGTTCTGTCAGTTATGAGGGCCTGCCAACAGAGCCTGTTTATGAAGGTCAGAAAATTGTCGTGAAGCTCAAGCGATGGGGCTGGTTTCCAATGGGAAGCTGGACAATGGAAGTTGTTAAGCTCGATTCTGCTAATTACAGCTTGGAAAGCCGAGAGTATGGCGGTTTGGTGAAATGTTATCGACACCGTATCGAATTGGTGCCTACTGGTGAAGATACCTGCCGATACACCGATTATATCGACCTTGACGCGGGTGTCTTTACGCGGTTGGTTTTTCCGTCTTTTAAGAAACTATATGAACAGCGGCATGAAAAGCGTATGGCGCGGTTAGTGAAACGATAGCGGGAAGAGCCAAAACAAGTATGCTTTGGCTCTTGTGCTTGGGATTACTTTGTATTTCTGCGCGAAATACGCTGTTTTTCAGGATACGTGATCCGGTATTCATGGCGAATGTTCCATACTTCGCCGGGCTTGAGCGTTTTAACCCATTTTATGACGCCAGCTTTCCCGTTTAAATCTTTCTCAGATGGTTTGGTCGCACTTTTCAGCGCGGTCACCTTTACATCTTCATGTGCGGATACCGGCATACGATCATAAATCTCAATTGTTTGCTCAATGTCGTGATTGTTGGTAACCGTGAATAAATACCGTTTTTCTTCAACACGTTTGCTGCCGAAGAAGCCTGTATCGCCGTCTTCTGGTGGAATTTCTACAGATTCTATGTTTATCAAAGTGTCCTGACCGAATGGAAGGCGGGTAATACTATCAGGTAAGAGTGCTGGCCAATCCATCGCCCCGAGATAGTTTCCGTCTCTGATCAAAGTAGATTGAACTGTTTCCAGTGGAAATTCCAAATTATCAAGATTGGCTTCCGCATAAAGAAAGGCTGTATTGCCAGAAAATAAGGGGCTAGCTGTAACGATAAATTCCTTTATGGGGAAAATATATTCAGCCAGCGGAATTGTTTGAACTTCGCTATCGCTATTCAATGTCGTAGGTGTTGAAAGTGAAATACTGGTATCAAAGCTCGTTCTTTGGGTATTTATAAGGCTTGCTGTAACAACAATTTCTTCAATATCTTCGTTAGTTCCACCGCCAAAGGCAGGAGTAGATTTAAGACGCGTTTCAGCTTTTCTGAATTCAGTTCGCGGTTCGAAAATAGAGATAAATTCAGATGAAGGCACTTCTGTTTCATCCAGGTTTGGTAGTGTTGTGGAGAGGGTTAAATCCACACTTTCCCAGTTTTCATCGCTGTCTTGCGTAATATTTGCGGCTAATTTTAGGGTGATACTTTTCCTTTCACTATCGAGAAAGCTGGTGACATCTGTATCCCATGTGGCATCCTCGGTGATATAAAATAGTTCTATCTCTGTATCAGAGGCGCTGTTTGCAGCAACTTTTATCCGACTTTCGTAATAATAGTCTCTGAGTTTGCCCGCATTTGCTAATTCTCTGTTAAGTTGGGCTATTTTCTTTAAGACTGTTGCCTGTTCTTCCAGTGACGATGTTTTTGTATTCAAGAGTTCTGGTATAGTATTGCTGATAAAATCAAACTTGGACTGCCATTCTTGAAGGCTGTCTTTTTTCTCTCCACGTTCATTTGAAATTGATTTGATGAAGTTGAGTTGCAGGTCCGTAGTTTGAATTCTGTTGTTGACAGCAGATAACTCAGATTTGAGTTTTTCAAGCTCTCTCGCAATCTGTTCTTGGTTGTCATTGCCGCTTTTTTTTAGTTTTTCTTCTGTTTTAACACTCACAATACTGACATTACCGTTTAACGATAATGCACCGAGATTCTCTTTTTCAAATGAGTGAGGTAAATCAGATATAATAATTTCATGGGTGCCGGCTGGTATGACGACATTGATTGTTCGAGTGATTTCTGCACCATCATTTCTGAAAATATTTACACTTTTAATTCTTGATGTTGTTGTGATTTCATCAGCATAGGCTGATGTGTGTATAAATATTGTTGATAATAATGCTGTACTAAATAGGTAGCCAAGTGTTTGATATTTCATAATATCCCCCATCGGAATTATTGATTTCTATCGTTAGAGTTATCATACCACAGAATATGGCAACATGAGGTAGTAATCATGCCTTAAATCCGGCCTTCAGATGAAGGCCAGATGAATGGATGGAATATACTTACTATCCTGTTGCTATTCGGCGGCTTGACGCTCTAAGATAGGGGCCAGGTAATGGCCGGTATAACTGCGCTCGTTTTTCGCGACTTGCTCGGGCGTGCCGGTCGCGACAATCTCGCCGCCGCCGTCACCGCCTTCTGGTCCCAGGTCCAAAATCCAGTCAGCTGTTTTGATGACTTCCAGATTATGCTCAATAACAATCACAGTATTGCCCTGTTCAACAAGCGCGTCCAAAACTTCCATCAGTTTGCGAACGTCTTCAAAATGCAAGCCGGTTGTTGGTTCATCAAGGATATAAAGTGTTTTGCCTGTTGAACGCTTGGATAATTCCTTCGCGAGCTTCACCCGCTGGGCTTCGCCGCCAGACAGGGTGGTGGCTTGCTGCCCTACACGGATGTAGGATAGGCCAACACGTTCCAGCATTTCAAATTTATGTCTGATCGTGGGAACCGCCTTAAAGAATTTTACGCCTTCCTCAACCGTCATATCCAGAACATCAGCAATTGATTTATCCTTGAATTTTATCTCAAGAGTTTCACGGTTATATCGCTTGCCTTTACATTGGTCGCACTCAACATACACATCCGGCAGGAAGTGCATCTCAATCTTGATAACACCGTCACCCTGGCATGCTTCACAGCGACCGCCCTTTACGTTAAAGGAGAAACGACCCGGTTTATAGCCGCGTGCTTGCGCCTCAGGTAATCCTGCAAACCATTCGCGGATCGGGGTGAAGGCGCCAGTATACGTAGCTGGGTTAGAGCGCGGTGTCCGCCCAATCGGGCTTTGATCAATGTCAACAATCTTATCTAGGTGTTCTAGTCCGTCGATCGATTTATGAGCTCCCGGAATTGCGCGTGCCTTATTTAAGTCGCGCGCAACAGCTTTATACAGCGTTTCGATTGTAAAGGTTGATTTACCAGAGCCCGAAACACCTGTGATACAAGTCAGTGTGCCAAGGGGGATCGAGCCCGATACATTTTTAAGGTTGTTTGAGGTTGCGCCCTTAACGGTTATTTTCTTACCCTTGTGGCCCTTACGCCTTTTGTCGGGAATAGGAACTGACCTAACGCCTGTCAGATACTGACCTGTCAGGCTTTTCTTGGATTTCATAATATCGTCAGGTGTGCCTTCGGCAACGACTGTGCCGCCGTGTTCGCCAGCACCGGGGCCCATATCTATCACATAGTCGGCGGTGCGTACTGCATCTTCGTCATGTTCCACTACGAGAACTGTGTTGCCTTGATCACGCAAGTTCGTCAGCGTTTCAAGCAGGCGATCATTATCGCGCTGGTGTAAGCCGATGGAGGGTTCGTCAAGAACATAAAGAACGCCAGTTAGGCCGGACCCTATCTGGGACGCCAGCCTGATCCGCTGGCTTTCGCCGCCAGATAATGTCCCGCTTGAGCGCGAAAGCGAAAGATAATCAAGCCCAACATTCACAAGGAAACCAAGCCGTTCCTGTATTTCCTTGAGCACTTTGTCTGCGATAGCATTCTGTTGGTTTGTTAGATTTTCAGGTAGATTACTAAACCACTCATAGGCGCCCTTAACTGATAGCGCAGTAATCTCGCTAACATGGCGAGTATCGATTTTAACCGCCAAGGCTTCCTCTTTCAATCTGGCACCGCCGCATTTGGTGCAAGCGGTTGAAGATTGGTATTTTGACAGTTCGTCGCGCATCCAGTTGCTATCGGTTTCGCGCCAACGGCGTTCGATATTATTGATTACACCTTCGAAGGGTTTGTTTACTTCGAACTTGCGTTTGCCGTCCGCGTAAATAATTGCAATATCTTCGCTGCCGGTACCAAACAGAAAGGCATCCTGCGCCGCTTTTGGAATATCTTTCCACGGTGTATCGACGGTAATATCATAGTGGTTGGCCACTGCCTCCAGCGCTTGAAAATAAAAGGGCGATGGGTTTTGTGACTTGTTGGACCATGGTGCGATGGCACCTTGGCGAATGGATTTCGACTTGTCTGGTACGCTTAATTCAGGGTCAAAATATAATTTACTGCCAAGACCGTCACACTCAGGGCAAGCACCAAACGGGTTGTTGAAAGAAAACAGGCGTGGTTCGATTTCCTCGATAGTGAAACCGGAAACAGGACAGGCAAATTTGGCGGACATTAAATGGCGTTCGGCTTCAGTATCATCCTTTGTCACCAACTCAACCACCATCAATCCATCCGTTAGCTCAAGCGCAGTTTCAACGCTCTCGGCGAGGCGTTGTTCTAATCCTTCTTTCAAGACAAGCCGGTCAACAACCACCTCTATATCGTGTTTGAGCTTTTTATTGAGAGCAGGGACATCTTCAATAAGATAAAATTCATCGTCGACTTTCACGCGTTGGAAACCGCGTTTTTGAAGTTCGGCAAACTCTTTCCTATATTCCCCTTTGCGGCCACGTACTATAGGGGCCAGAAGGTATAGCCGCGTCCCCATCCCAAGCTCCATGATCCTGTCAACCATCTGACTAACGGTTTGGCTTTCAATCGGTAGACCTGTTGCTGGGGAAAAGGGTACACCAATGCGCGCCCACAAAAGCCGCATATAATCATATATTTCGGTTACTGTACCGACAGTTGACCGAGGGTTTTTACTAGTGGTTTTCTGTTCGATTGAAATGGCAGGCGACAGCCCCTCGATATGATCAACATCAGGTTTTTGCATCATCTCCAGAAACTGGCGAGCATAGGCGCTTAGGCTCTCGACGTATCGACGTTGTCCTTCGGCATATATTGTGTCGAAAGCAAGCGAGGATTTACCAGACCCCGAAAGGCCTGTTATCACCACAAGCTTATCACGGGGAATATCAACATTAACCGATTTAAGATTATGTTCGCGGGCGCCGCGCACTGAAATTTCAGTCAGCATCTGTATCAATTCCTTCGCAAATTTGCTGTTTTATGATTTGTATACTCAAGTGGCCTTTTCATGGATTTGAGTCAAGGCTCTTGACATTATCGTTAATGATGGAACAAATAAAGAACAAAATGATTGTTTATGATAATAGGGTCAGTTCGATGGGAAAACTTGTAGAGGGTGGCTGCCTGTGCGGTAGGGTAAGGTACGAAGTCAATTTAAAAGGCGCAGAGTTTGGTCATTGCCACTGTAAGGACTGTCAGAAAAATTCTGGTGCACCTTTTATGTCTTTTGCGTTTGTTGAGTGGGGATATTTTCGTTGGCTCAATGAGCCTGACGGTGCTTATCAATCAAGCCCGGATGCCTGCAGGAAGTTTTGTACACATTGCTCGAGTGCGATTTGCTGGGAGGGTAAGCAATTTGATCACGGGATCAGTATCAATACCGGTACGCTCGATGAGTATTCAGGCGGTGATATCCAGTTCGAGATTTTCACGCGTAGCCGTTGGCCAATTATCGCCCCGATAAACGGTGCACGGCAGTATGAAGCTGAGCCAAAATAAAGTCGGAGACGTGCTGATTGTTTATGTGGTAGAGAGCAAACAATAATGATTAGTGATCGGTTTCTGTTTTATGCCTAATATCGAACAGCTTTTTGATGCTTCAATTTCATCACACTATACTGATATAGCAGGGGTTACGAATGCAAAGTTTCCTCAATATACAGAAGCGGCACGGCATGTTTATAAGCAATTGTTGAATGTTTTTGATACTTTTGATTTAGAATATTTTTTATTTGCCGGATCAATGGTGGGGTACGTTCGTAATAAAAAAATGCCCCGGTGGATGGATGATCTTGATCTGATTATTTTTGAAGATCAGATCCAGCGTTTTGAAGGCGAAATAATACCTTACTTAGAAAATGCCGGCTTTAATTGCTTTAAACCGCATCAATTTCCGAATGCCGGGTATCATATCCTAAGTATGCAAGCGAGTAAGCACCGGGAAAGCGGCATTGATTATGCTGATGATATCAGGATAAGGGTGCCGTGGGCCCAAATTGATGTTTTTTATACCAAAGTGGATCAAGATGGTTTGATCCGTAACCTGGATGGCTGGGGATTATATCATCAAAAGGATATACCGATTGGTTGGGTAAAGCCAGCAAAACCAATTCGTGTTGAAGGACGGCATATCAATGCCTTTGGGAAATACCGGAAAGACATTGAAAAACAATATGGTGATGTGATCAATAACATAATGATATCAGATCATAAGCAAGTATTTCTCGATTTGAGGGATACCCATTGGTCGGTTATTGATAAGGCTTTAGACGCGTATAATAAGGCGCATGTGCAGGCCTTGCCGCCATCTATAAGTACCGCGCAATTGGCTGCTTATACGCCCATGGTGGATACACAGTATTCTGCAACGAAAAGCGATAATTTTGATACAATCATAAAGGCTATAGTAGATCAAAACGCCGGGAAGGTGCTGTTAAGAGAAGCCGTCCATATATTTTGGGTTATGGATTTGAAAAGGCTGTTTCCTGCTATTCATATCACTGTTCAGCTTCACAATAAAATGGCCGCTCAAAGAGCGGCGCATCTATATGCATTCATTGATGTGGCACTAGCTGAAGATATCGAATTAAAAGCGCTGTTTGATCAATATCTTCAGTATCTTAATATACCCCAAAAGATACGCCAGAAGACACCGTGGTATAAGAAAATTTGGGGTAATAATTTTGGCACTATATAGGTGCGCGCCTACGAATATTAGAGTTTAGTTTGTGAGCCATCATCCTTAAGTTTGAACAATGTTTGATCATTCTGAATCAATAAACCTTCTGAACTGCGCGAAGGGAAAGTGCCCCGGTAATCAAACGGATGTTTGACATCGATCGCGATTACCTTACCGCGGTATAGTGTGTTCACGCTCCACTGAGGTTGGTGGCCGACAATAACGGCTTTGGCGTTAAAATGATTGGCGCCTATGTCAATATCACTCTGGCTTAAGTCTGCTTCAAAATACCCACGATACCATGATGGGCCGTTTTTCGTAGAGAGAACGGCGTCACTATTGAATGCTTCGCTGCGGGGTAACCAAGCGCTCCGGTAATTTTTACGAGCGATTGTATTGATATCATCAAGCGATAGACCAAGTGCAGGAAGGTCAGGGTGAATGCCGCCGTGTGTGAACAAATAGCCATTGATCAGTTCCATAGTATTTTTACTAGCCATCCAGCGCCCAAGAAAAGAATTATCGTCAAAAAGCTCATATTGCTGCTTACCAAGCGCTGTTGCTACATGGATATATTTTTTGGCAGCTTTCTGGTAATTGCCTTGTAGGTTTTTTAATTCATGATTGCCTAGTATGAAATGTACTGTACCACCTGCTTTTTCAGCAACCTTTTCCAGTTTGTAGATAAACCATAACACCTGTGTTGTTGAAAAACCCCGATCAACAAAATCGCCTACAAGAACCAAGTGTCCTTTGCCAAAAGTCCAATTTAGGTTTTGGTCGATAACGTTGTTTGCAATCAGGAAATTCCGGAATGTTTTGTAACTGCTTTCAATGTCAGATATGGCAACGATGTTTTCGTTATCTGAGTATGTTGTTGGTGGTGTCTTGATGTTTGTATCAATAGTTAAGTCAAAGCTATTGTCTTCTAGAGGGAAATAGACGGTTGCTGAAATTGGCTCATTTAATGAATAGCTTTTCTTATCGATATAAAAACCTTGTTTACTATTACCGCGAATATAGTTGCTGGTAATTTGATTACCTTCAAAAAACAGGTGAGGGCCTTCGTTTCCTATTTTATAGGCGAGGGGGTTGTCACCGTAATTAATGTCAGCCCCAAACCACACCGCTGTTCCCATTAAAATGGTAAGTAACACAGTAAATGTCAGTAAAGAGTGTTTCAGGTTTGTTAGTAAAAACGACATAGGTTTATCCTCAATATAGTAATGTTACTGTCGTAACTCGGGTTTGTATTTTTGTTTTAGCCAAGTTCTCTGGTTTGCTGCCTTTGCTGGCAGCAATTATGTTTATTTCAGTTTGTTTATAGATGTCTTTAGATAGCTGCTTTCAGTATCGTGAGAAGTCTGCGGGTTACATATAATATGCTTACACTGATACTGATAAAGACGGGTATTAGCCACCAATCAAGAATATCAACTTTTCCTTCAGGTTCGCCGTCAACAACACCAATAATTACAGATTCACCATTGCCGTTTGACCAAAGGCCAACCGCATTGGGGTCAAACAACTTGTATATGGCAAGAAAAAGAAGGGCGGCTGAAATGATGTATCCAAAACATGCAGTTGTGTAATAGAGGCTTTTAGTAGCGCCCTTTTTAACTGTTTGTATTGCTTTAAATCCAGCAGGGGGTGGGGTGCCGTTTAATATATGTTCTACATAAGAGGCAGCAAGATCACGGGGTGACCCGAAACCATCCAGTATAGTTTCAAGATTGGTTGTTTCTGTTTGTGTTTCGAGGGCATCATAAATATGGCTTTCAATTTCCCTGATCACTTCGTCAGCATCTGCTTTTTCGAGCCTTGAAAGATACGTTGAAAGTGTTTTTAAATAGGCGTGTATTTGATCACGTTCTGTCATTTATCTGTCCTCACTCATTGCTGTTTTGGCTGGGCTATTTTGGCTGGGCCAGGGTTGGTTAAAAGATATTCTATATCTGCAACCGATGTTCGCCACCGTGTGGTAAAGCTAAGAAGTTTTTCTTCTCCGGCAGCGGTAAGATTATAATATTTACGGGGGCGTTCATCGCCTGTTTGCTGCCAGTTAGCCGCAACAACACCGTCACGTTTTAATCGGTCCATAAGGGGGTAAAGGGTCCCCTCTGTTATTTTAGTTGTTTCAAACGAATGCAAAAGATTGAGTAATTCAAGACCGTATAAATGGCGGCCCTTGAGAGCCGCCAAAATAACAAGCTCTAAAGTTCCTTTCCTCAGCTGTACATCCCACTTTATATCTGTCGTAACTTCGGGCTTCATATTCTATCCTTGTTTAAGATAGTTACTATGTAGTGCAAGGTATATGGCTTTACAATATGCATTGTGATATTTATTTTAAAACTTGAGAAATTAGCCGTATCTATTTTGACAAGTGAATTAGATCGTGTTATTTGAACACTTAGTTCTTGGAGGATAACGTGAATACTAAAACTGTTATTTTGTGTTTTTTATAGCGATTTGATCACTTGGCAAAGAAGGTTTTGCCGAACCATTTCCTATTATATAAACGCAAAACTACAGGTGAGTATCATGATTAGATCCTGTTATCTTGAAAACTATGTTTTCGAAATCCGAAACCTTCTTTCTCAAAAAGAATGTAAAAACTTTATCAAAAACAGTCTTGCGAAAGACTATGAGCCGGCAACTATTAATTATGTAAATGGGCCAGTTAGAGATGAAGAAATTCGCAATAATGATCGCTTAATTATCGATGATCGCGGCCTCGCCAACACGCTTTGGCAGAGGGTACGAGAGTTTGTACCTCCAGTTTTTAATGGACGGTCAGTTATTGGTTTGAATGAGCGTTTTCGGTATTATCGTTATAGAAAAGGCCAGCAATTTGATTGGCATATGGATGGTGCCTATATGCGGGCAAATGGAGAGCGCAGTCTTTTCACCTTGATGTTCTATTTGAATGAAGGTTTTAAAGGCGGCGATACCACGTTTAGTGATTGGGGCTCGCCGTTGGTATTTGATGATTTTTCTGTTACGCCGCAGGCGGGTAAGGCGCTTTTATTTTTTCACCCGATAAGTCACAAAGGCGAACCTGTCATGTCTGGTGAAAAATTTGTGCTTCGAACTGATGTTATGTATGCAGCGAAAGCTGGCAACCAGGACCCTTGGCATAGAGCATGATAAGATTTACGCGGTAGCAGAGTTTAATCCTCTGCTATTCGCTTGTAAGTGCCATCAAACCAATCATCCCATTTTTCTGTCTGAGCGTTATATTGAAGAAAATGTTGCCGCACAGAGCCATCATCTTGCGGCGTCCAGATACCTTTGATCGGAACATCGGTTTTATTGCCATAATAGGAAATAGTACCAACGAGTTCCATTGAGCCATTTTTCATGCCGCCTTCAATATCAAGCGAATATCCTTTTGCCACCCAGATTTGCCGCCATTTACCCGTGTTGGGATTATAATAATTTATGCTCTGGCCAGTACCACCTGTTGCGCTTTTCCAGCTTTCATGGAGCGCACAGCCATTCTCAATCACTTTTATCGAATTTTTGCCAGCATGCTGACCGTTTGAGCGAACACTTACATCCCAATTACCCAACCAAAAATCAAAGACACGGAAATTTTTGTCAGTTGCGCATGGGTTAGGGGGCGGTGTTTGTTGTGTGTTAACCTGACTGTAGTCTTGATTGCCTGATTGGCTTGTCGGTTGACCAGTTGATTGTGCATATGTCGACACTGTTACAGTGGCTAAACTCAGAATTGAAGCAAATAGATATGGTTTCATGCCCTTGTCCCTCTAGTTTCTCAATTCGATTTGGATAGGATTGCACGGTAAGTCTGAATGATAAAAGTATTTGCGACTAATTGTTTCATACCCGCGACAAATATGCTTTAAAGTCTTGGTATGTGACTCGTTCAGAAGTCAAAATCAGTATAACGCAAGATCAAGGGAATGAAGCATGGCTGGTAGCGTAAATAAGGTAACTTTGGTGGGGAACTTGGGCCGTGACCCTGAAGTGAGAACAATGAATGACGGTTCGCCAGTCGTGAACCTGTCAATTGCTACGAGTGATACATGGAAAGATCGGGCATCAGGTGAGCGCCGCGAACGAACAGAATGGCACCGTGTGGTAATCTTTAATGAAGCCCTTGCAAAAGTGGCGCAAAATTACCTGAAGAAAGGCTCTACGGTATATCTTGAGGGCTCGCTTCAAACTCGTAAGTGGACTGACCAGTCAGGTATGGAGAAATACACAACTGAAGTTGTGCTTCAGCGTTACCGCGGTGAATTAACGATGCTTGGAGGCCGAGGCGGTGACGGCGGCAGCGCATATGGCGGTGATCAAGGCTACGGCGGTGGCAATGACTTTGGTGGCCAAGGTGGTCAGGGCGGCCAATCAGGCGGCGGCTTTGGCGGCGGTAGTCAGGGTGGCGGTCAGTCCGGTGGGTTCGGCGGCGGCGGCGATCTTGATGATGAGATCCCATTCTAGGGTTGATACAAGTATGTAAAGGGGGCTTTTTAGCCCCTTTTTTTGTGAGTATTTTATTGAAACTTGCATGTGAAATTGAAATACCCAGATATACGAAATGCAAACACTATAAGTGACGGGGAGATGCTTACGTGAAAATCGGATTGGTACTTGGAGGCGGTGCAGGGCTGGGATGGGCGCATATTGGGGCCTTTAGAATACTGGAACGCGCGGGTATTAAGATTGATATCGTAACGGGCACAAGTATCGGTTCAATCGTTGGTGCATCCATTGCTTCTGGTAAGCTGGATGATCTTGAAGAGATCGCGCGCGATATCACCATCAAGGAAATTCTGATGATGGGGGAGTTTAGTTTTAAAAAAGGTAGTATTCTGGGCGCTGGTAAAATCGAAAAAGAAATGCGCCGCCATTTTGGCAACCAGACGATTGAAAACCTTGATATTCCTTTTGCAGCCATTGCCGCGGATGTTTATACGGGCGAACGTGTTGTAATGGATGAAGGGGACATTGTCACCGCTATTCGGGCGTCATCGGCTGTGCCGGGTGTTTTGCCACCTGTTGACACAAATCGGATGATGTTAATCGACGGCGGTGTTGTGGACCCTGTGCCTGTGGAAGCCGCGCGTGAGCTTGGCGCTGATTTTATCATTGCAATTGACCTGCAAGCAGACTTTCAGGGCAGAGTGAAAAGCATGGGTTTTGATCCTTTGCAGGATAAGCCAAGGTCAGCGGCGATGAAAACCGCGCGAGCAGGGCTTTATCTAACACTCAGCACCCTTGGCCGGATACGGAGCGAAGCTGCCAAAGCAGATGTAATAGTTGAGCCTCGTATCGGACATATTGAAGCAAGTGATTTCACCAAAGCAAAAGAGCTGATCGCACTGGGCGCTCAGGCCATGGATGAGGTTTTGCCTGAAATTGAAATTTTACTTGAGCAAAGAGCTGTAAAGCTTTGATTTTTATTTCATTAATTCGCGTTGAATAACGATACGCTGAATGTCAGACGTGCCTTCGTAAATTTGGCAAACACGAACATCACGGTATATTTTTTCAACGGGATATTCACTTAGATAGCCATAGCCACCAAGAATTTGAATAGCGTCAGAGCAAATGCGTTCTGCTTCTTCGCTGGCGTAGGCCTTGGCCATGCACGCTTCCTTAAGGCATGGCTGGCCTGCATCTTTTTTAGCGGCTGCATCAAGCACCATCAATTCAGCAGCATGAAGTTTTGTTGCCATGTCGGCTAGGCGGAAACCTACTGCTTGGTGATTGATGATCTCTTTGCCGAATGCCTTACGTTCTTTCGCGTACGCAAGGGCATATTCATATGCGGCCTTTGCCATGCCAACGGACTGTGCTGCAATACCAATACGGCCAGTTTCCAAATTTGCGAGGGCGATTTTATAGCCTGCGCCTTCTTCACCTAAAAGAAGATCGGTTGATATTTCCATATCTTCAAAAGTGATCTGGCATGTGTCTGATGATTTTTGACCTAGCTTATGCTCAACACTTGCAACATTATAGCCTGGTGTATCCGTTGGCACCAAAAAGGCCGAAATACCACGCTTGCCCGCAGAAGGGTCCGTAACAGCAAACACAATTGCAACGCCGCCAATTTTGCCCGATGTAATGAATTGCTTTGTGCCATTCAATTTCCATCCGCCATTGGTGCGTTCAGCCTTGGTTGCCAGCATTGAGGCATCTGATCCGGCCTGGGGTTCTGTCAGGCAGAAGGCACCGATCATCTCGCCCTTTGCCAATGGTTTTAAAAAGCGTTCTTTTTGTGCATCGGTACCGTTTTGAAGGATGGCTGCACATACAGGCGCGTTGTTAACACTCATAAGTGTGGATAAGCCGCCGTCACCCGCCGCAATTTCTATAAGGGCAAGCGCGTAGGAGACATAATCAGTCTCTGCACCATCCCATTCTTCAGGAACCGTCATGCCCATTAAGCCAAGAGCACCCATTTCACGTAAAAAATCAGCAGGTATTTCACCTGATTTTTCCCATATGGCTGCATTCGGTTTGATCTGGCCCTCTGAAAAGGAGCGGGCCATATCCTGAACCATTCTTTGTTCTTCGCTTAATTGCATAACGGTTTCCGTTTTTGACTTTTCTACTGAATTTCGATTGCAACTGCTGTTGCTTCGCCGCCGCCGATGCAGAGGCTAGCAACGCCGCGCTTTAAGCCACGTTTTTGAAGGGCGTTGATCAGTGTTACACAAATGCGGGCACCTGATGCACCGATTGGATGACCGAGAGCACACGCACCGCCGTTTACATTTACTTTCGCGTGGTCAAGGCCAAGTTCCTGCATCGCAGCCATTGGAACCACGGCAAAAGCTTCATTAAGCTCAAAAAGGTCAACATCATCTTTTGACCAACCTGCTTTATCCAGAACCTTTTCAACGGCCTGTACAGGGGCAGTTGTGAACCATTCCGGTTCATGGGCATGACTTGAATGTGCCTTAAGCGTCGCAAGCGGTGTTAGTCCGCGTTTTTCAGCTTCTGACGCACGCATCATAACAACAGCCGCTGCACCGTCAGAGATCGAACTCGCGTTAGCCGCCGTTACAGTTCCGTCTTTTTTAAAGGCAGGGCGAAGGGTTGGGATTTTATCGAAACGGGCTTTGCCAGGCTGTTCATCAATTGCAATTTCAGTGTCGCCGCGACGAGATTTAACAGTCACAGGAACGACTTCGCCGTCGAAATCACCGTTTTCAATTGCGCGTTGTGCCCGCTTTAAAGATTCGATTGCATAAGCATCCTGTGCTTCACGTGTGAATTGATAATGTTCAGCACATTTTTCTGCGAATGCCCCCATTGGCACGCCTTCATATGCATCGGTCAACCCATCAAGCGCCATATGGTCAAGAACCTGAGTGCTGCCATATTTCGTGCCTGTACGGCCAGTCGGCATTATATGGGGTGCAAGCGACATGCTTTCCATACCACCAGCAACGATAATATCACCGGAACCCGCAAGAAGAGCATCATGTGCCTGCATCATGGCTTTCATCCCGGAACCGCACATTTTATTCACAGTAACTGCACCAGTGGCATTTGGAATGCCGGCTTTTTTACTGGCTTGGCGTGCAGGTGCCTGGCTTTGGCCTGCTGGTAGAACACAGCCCATGATCGTTTCGTCAATATTATCGCCTTCGACGCCAGCGCTATCAAGCGCCCCTTTGATTGCAGTTGCACCAAGGTCAGAGGCAGTCGTTGTTGAGAGGTCGCCTAAAAGGCCACCCATTGGCGTACGCGCCATACCGACAATTACAATTGGATCTTCAGACATGACCTGTCTCCTTTACATAGATATAAGAGGATGTCCCCACTTTTGGCGACAATTTGGCAAAATTACTGGAATAAGCAAGCGTAAAATGGCCGCAGCGCGTTGACGATTATGTGTTTTGATGATTATACAGGCGATCTAAGGCGTGGATTATCCTATTCAAGCCATTTTAAGCGGGAGCAACATGATGACAACACGAATTGGTTTCTATTTGTTTGTCGGCCTAATTCTGGGGGCGGTGATTGGAAACTGGTTGCCATATATTGCGAGCATTGAGACGATTGCCGGCGGTATCATTGCAGTTATTGTTGGCGTTATTATTGATCGTTTCTCACCTGAAAATCGGGACGATGATAAAGAACAGCCATAATTCAAGCTAACTATATGTTTGTTTTGTTCTATTCGTCACTCTGCTGGTATTTTATCGTTTTGATGCGCTTTCTTATCTTTCAGTAATTTAGCCCGCTCTTTGATCATATCACTTGTCAGGCGACTGCCGTCCGGTGTCCAACCGGGTGGGGCAATTAAAAACAGGATTTTATTTTTCAACCCTGTGGCACCGATCATATCTTTTATAATACCAACCCATTCATGAAGCGCCACACGTAAAGGGTTAAAGGTGCCAAGGTCTGAAACGAGGCCGTACCGGCAAGGTTCTGATTTCTCTTCTGGGATGAAGCTGCCGAACATGCGATCCCATATCATGAAAACACCTGCATAGTTTGCATCCAGATACTGTGGATTATTGGCATGGTGAACACGGTGATGACTGGGTGTATTAAACAAATACTCGAACCAACGTGGGCATTTATCGATTGCTTCTGTATGAATCCAGAATTGATATACCAAATTTATACCGGCACAGAAAAATACGATTGTTGGGTCAATACCGATCAAGAATATTGGTAATTTAAAGAGGATACCCGGTGTTAAACTGCCGGTCCAGGTTTGGCGCAGTGCTGTGCTTAGGTTATAATGCTGGCTTGAGTGGTGGATCACGTGAGCCGCCCACATCCAGCGCATCCTGTGCCCCATTCGGTGAATCCAGTAATAGGCAAGATCATCAAGGATAAAAGCAACAATAAACACCCACCAGGCATAGCCCCAATCGAACAGGCTGAAATTATTCCAAACCCAATAGGAAAGCGTGATAACAAACGTGGCGCTCAGGGCGCCTGCGACTGTGCTGCCGGTGCCCATAATAAGGGATGTAAGCGTATCTTTTGCTTCAAAACGGGTTTTGCCAGTACGCCAACCATATAAAAGCTCGATCAGTATCAGGATGATGAAAAGTGGAACAGCAATTTCGGTTGGATTGGGAAGGTCAAAGGGCATGTATCTTTACCTTGGATGCAATTTCTTCGCACGTTTTGATATATGTGTTCAAAGCATTATAATTGTCAGAAGACAGTTTCATCGTAAACGATGGAAATGTGAAATCATTTACGCCCAGATGGAACATATTTGGGCCTATCTGAATTTTTGCTATTTCATTTGCGGACAATAGTTTTGTAACTGTTCTATCACCTAAAACCTTCGTGACACCAAAGCAATCATTGCCGCCCTTTGGTAAAACAACAGCAGTTCTGAAATCATCGCTTATGATTATATCCTGAATAATTGTTTCAGGGTATAACCGTTGAAAATCGGTTTCAGTAAGTTCGGGGCTAAGCCTTTTGTCTTTGGGAAATAACCAATAGACAAGACCAAAGACAAAAAATACACCGATAAGCGATTGAAGTAATTGGGCAAGTTCAGGTGGCATATTATATGTTTTTCTCTCTCAACAGGTTTTTCATATAATCTCTATCTATTTATTTGATAAAATATGTCATACTTTTTCAGTAGAAGAAACCAATTAGGCTATTTGATAATTCTTACGGCAAGGTTGTATAATGATAAAATATCTGGGCTTGATAATTATGGTATTGATGAACGCAATGAATATAAATGCACTTGAAGATGATAAAGGGCCAATCGTCATTGCGCATCGCGGCGCCAGCGGTTATTTGCCAGAGCATACGCTCGAAGCTTACAAGCTTGGTATCGAGCAGGGCGCTGATTATATTGAACCTGACCTTGTTCTCACTAAGGATGGTCATTTTGTTGCCCGCCATGATATTTATTTATCGACAACGACCGATATTGCAGCTCACCCAGAATTTGCTGACCGTAAACGTACACTAAAAGGTAAAGAAGATTGGTATGTTTTTGATTTCACATTAGCTGAATTGAAAACATTGTTTGCCCGGCAACCATGGGAAGGCCGTGATCAATCCCATAATGCTAAATACCGAATTCCGACATTTGTAGAAATTTTGGAACTCGTTAAAACGCATAACAGCAATAGCGCGCAAACGGTGGGGCTTTACCCAGAAATGAAGCAACCCTCTGTTTTTAAAGCGAATGGCCTGGATGCCGAAGCGCCAGTGCTTGCAATGTTTGAAACATTGGATGCGGCGGATATTCCTTTTTACTTTCAGTGTTTTGATCCGAATTTTTTAATAAGCCTGCGCCCCAAGACTGAGGCAAAGCTTATTATGTTACTTTATGAAGTCGCTGGTGATGAGAAGGGCAGTGTGAAGGCCAATGTACCTTTTGCATTATTCCAAAAAAGTGCAGACGGGATTGGAATCAGTAAAGCGCTGTTGAATGATCAAAATGGCAAATCAAGCGGTATTGTAAAGACAGCGCATGATTTAGGTATGCAAGTGCATGTATGGACTATCCGCGACGATATGGTTGGTGAAAACTATACAGACAGCAACCATGAAATAAAGGCAATTCTTGATGAAGGAGTGGACGGTATATTTACAGACTTTCCTGATACAGCAAGGCGAGTTTTTAGAACGAGGGAGTTGGTAAGGAAAGTTACAAAAATTGAATAGTTTTCTTAAAGGCCTGTTGACAGCCATAGCCTTTGTTATTGTTTTAAGGTTGTCGGTTGAACTTTTGTTTGTTGCTATTGGCTTGCAGTAAAGCAGCGACTTTTTTGCCGCCACTTTATATCATTTCCAATATGTACTGCTTACGAGTCTAATGGCTTTTCGTTCGTGTTAAAACTCATATAATTCATAACCCTACCAAGGAAGTTACCGAGTTTAACCATTATATCGCGAATGTCTTCTTGTGGTTTGTCCATGGTGATAGTTAAAATAAATTGAACGAACGCCAGTGATAGGCATGCGACCATCGCGATCCAGGCTAGTATTCCAAAAACGACCATCCAGAATGCGCGACTAAGGATATCACCCCATTCTTTTTCCTTTAGGTCGTTCAGGTTTATCCTGTCAGTATCATTAAATGCAGTTGATTTTTTTTCAGAATTGGTATCGTTATGGCTCTCATTTGATGATGTCGTGGTGTCCATATTTTCCTCGCTGTTTTTTATAGTATTTGTTGATGCTGTCGTTTTATTACTATCGTTTTTGGTAGTGGACGTGCCAGCAGGCTTTGCTGCTTTACGCTTTTGAGACACTGCGGTTTTTGCTGCCGTTGTGGCTTTTTTCTTGGTGTTCGGCTTTGCGCTAGGTTTTTTAGCGGCTGTTGGTTTAGACGCCGCGGCTTTTTTTGCCGTAGTTGTTTTCCGCGTAGTAGTTTTTCGTGCAGGAGAAGTCTTTTTAGTCGTTGATGTTTTTGCTGATGATGAGGTTTTTGGGGATGTATCTTTTTCTACGTCCGTATTTTTACCTTGAGTTTCCTCGCTCATAATTCACCTATTTTATTTTATATATATAGTATTTGGGAAGATTTATCACACATTCAAGGGGGCTAAATGGCATTAAAGTTCTGTTTTGCCGCGCCTTACTAAATCCATTAGCAGCTAACCAAGGCTGGAAAGTTATTTTTTCCAATCAGGAGTACACTCAAGCATAGGAGTGAGCTGATTTGACGGTAAAGGAGGGGAGTAATAATAGCCCTGACCATAATCAAAGTTCATGCCCCGCAACATCGCCAGATGCTCTGGATCTTCTAACCCTTCAGCAACTGTCTCTAAGCCAAGGTTATGCGCCAGCATCGCAATCATCTGAAGAATCTTATAGGGGTCGTTATCCCACTCCAGCTTATTAATGAAACTACGGTCAATTTTAATGACATCCAGAGGAAATTGATGAAGGTAATTCAAGGAGGAATAACCGGTGCCAAAATCATCAAGGGCAATCTTAATGCCTCTATCCCGTAAATCCTGCAAACTCTCTGAAATAACGGTTGGATTAGCCATGATTGCAGATTCCGTTAGTTCGATACGAACCATTTTACCGTCGATTTTATGGTGTTCGAGCGTTTGACCAACAACAGCTTTAACATCATCACGGGCAAATTGAACCCCTGACACATTTACATTTATCGGCACGGCATTTTTGCCCCAATCATTAATTTGCTGACAAGCCTGATCGAGGGCCCAGCGGCCTAAATCAACTATCAGGTTTGTTTCCTCGGCAAGAGCAATAAACTCGACTGGCGATACAAAGCCACGATCCTTGTGATTCCAGCGTGTTAAGGCTTCGACCCCGACAATGTTTCCGGATTTAAACCCAACAATTGGTTGGTAATAAAGCTCTAATTCACTGCGTTCTAATGCGCGGCGAAGTTCAGTTTCCAGATGAAACTGTGACCGTGCTTTATGGTGTGATGCTCTGTGATAAATTTCTGATCGGGCTTTGCCAGCAGATTTCGCCTGATGCATGGCAAAGTCTGCATCCCGGATCAGGTCTTCAGGGTGATTGTCACTTGATAATGTTGTGGCAATTCCTATTGATACAGATGTGTATATTTCATTGCCATCCAGATCATATGGGGCCTTAATAGCGTCGTGTATTCTGTCACTAATGATCTTTATTTCATCGATAGAATCGAATGATGGAATTAAAATAGCAAATTCATCACCTGACAAGCGAGCCAGAATGTCAGAACCGGTTATACACCGGCGCAAAGTAGCTGCCATTGCAATAAGAAAACGGTCTCCAGCACTATGCCCGAAGCTTTCATTCACTTGTTGAAAGCGGTCGATATTTATAATGAATACAGCACAGCTCTTGTTTTCTACACTACGTTCGCATTCGTTTACGGCTTCTTCCAGACGGTTTCGAAATAATACCCGGTTTGGCTGTCCGGTTAGCGAATCGTGAAATGCATGATGCAGTAGATTTCGCTCAGCCATTTTTTCAGCAGTTTGGTCTTCGATTGTGCAAATGATTTGATGATACTCACCATCAGCATTATCTAAGGGTATTAATTGGCTTGAAAGAAAGTGCGTGGCATCTCTTAATTTTATACGCCATTCAAAGGCACCGCGTTTACCGCTCTCAAATGCATCCTGAATGTTATTGCAGAGTAAATAATTATCTTCATGTGGCCATAATGTTTGAAGGCTTAGCGGATATCGCCGTTTGTTTTCAGTGAGTTCGAATATATTTGCTGCGAATGAATTAAGGTAATTTACTTCAATCCCACGCGCATTATTTAGACTACATACTAAAATACCTACGGGTAATTTTTCAGTGATAATTGAAGCATCAATAATATTATTATCTGCGATTTTTTTATCACCCAGATCTATTGCATTATTTATTGAGGCAACTTTTACGTCTGAGGCTTCCACTATTTCACTCCAATACAATCCAGTAATAGATTGATATGCAAATTTATGCGTTATGAACAGAAGAGCATTACAGAGTAAATTTTTAGTAAAACAAATCTGTTTTTGGGGATTATTTTTATCGGTTTTTTGTTTGTTGGGCAATTCGCTCGAAAAAAAAGGGAAGGCAAAAGCCTTCCCTGTAGGTAAACTGCTCACCGGGACGGGTTGGTAAGCAGTGAAAAACTTAATCAGCTACATCCACTGGTGCCGCCGCATGTGTCACATTTCATGCAGGTTCCATTGCGCACGAGGGTGAAGTTACCGCATTCACCGCATGCATCGCCTTCATATCCTTTCATGCGGGCAGCGATTCGTGCATCTGGCGTTGCCTCAGTCGCGCCGTTTGCCATCGCCGAACCCATAGCAACTGTGGTTGTTGGGCCAGTCGTTCCGGTTGCGACCGCAACTGCCTCTAATTCTTTATCGTTTTCTTTTGGCTTTTGATCGCTTGTTTGTTTGAGAACAACAAGGTTACTGCCGCGCACGTAACCGGTCGATGCCATTTTTTGCACGCGTTCCAGTGCTTCGCTGACGCTATCATCCATTTCAGGTAGGCCGTCTTGGCGATCACCTCTGCCAACACTGTCATGCATCAAATCGGATGGTGTTGCATGGGCCAAATCATCACGGCCAAGGTACGAGATCGCAAGCTCGCGGAAGATATAATCAAGCAATGACGTTGACATTTTGATAGTGTCATTGCCTTCAACGCGGCCAAAGGGCTCAAATCGGGTGAAGGTAAAGGCATCGACAAATTCCTCAAGTGGCACGCCGTACTGAAGGCCAATTGAAATTGCGATCGCAAAGTTGTTCATGAGCGAGCGGAAGGCTGCACCTTCCTTATGCATATCAATGAAAATTTCGCCGACTGAACCATCATCATATTCACCTGTTCTCAGGTAAACTTTGTGGCCGCCAACCATGGCTTTTTGTGTATAGCCCTTGCGGCGCTCAGGCAGGCGTTTGCGTTTCGCCGGGCCCTCACGGTCAACTTCAATGATTTTCTCAACGATACGCTCTGCGATAACTGTCGTTTTCTCTGCGGGCGCGGCTTCTTCAAGCACTTCTTCAAGGTCTTCATCATCGAGAAGGGCTGCATTAAGCGGTTGGCTTAGTTTTGAACCATCGCGGTATAGGGCGTTTGCTTTGATAGCCAGTGACCAGCTTAGTTCATAGGCTGCCATGCAATCATCAACGGATGCATCATTAGGCATGTTGATGGTTTTAGAAATCGCACCAGAAATAAATGGCTGCGCTGCTGCCATCATACGAATATGACTTTCCCAGCTCAGATAACGCTTACCAATTTTTCCACATGGGTTGGCACAGTCAAAGACGTGATAATGTTCTTCTTTTAGATGCGGTGCTTCTTCTAAAGTCATCGCGCCAGAGCAATAAAGGTTTGCGTCACTAATTTCTTGCTTACTGAAACCAAGCGCTGCAAGCATGTCAAAATTGAAATCATTCAATTGCTCGTCATTGAAACCTAATTTTTCTTTGCAGAAATCAGTGCCAAGCGTCCACTGATTGAAAACAAATTTGATATCGAAAGCATTTTTGATTTGTTCTTCAACAGCATCAAGCTCTTTGGATGTAAAGCCTTTTTCTTTCAGGCTTTTATGGTTGATCACTGGTGCCGTCTTCAGGGTGCCGTGACCAACAGCGTAGGCTTCAATATCCTTAACTTCACTTTCATTATAGCCAAGAACAGATAAAGCCTGCGGCACAATACGGTTGATAATTTTGAAATATCCACCTCCTGCGAGCTTCTTGAATTTGACGAGCGCAAAATCAGGCTCAATTCCTGTGGTATCACAGTCCATCACAAGGCCAATAGTGCCTGTTGGCGCAATTACCGTCGCTTGTGCATTTCTAAACCCGTGTTTTTCACCAAGGCCAAGCGCGCGGTCCCATGCAAGGGCCGCTGCTACAGCGATGGGTTGATCAGGGCATGCCTCGATATTAAGCGGTACAGGATTTGTATTCAGTCCTTCATAACCATCTTCTTGTCCGTATGCGGCGCGGCGATGGTTTTTAATGACCCGAAGCATATGTTTGGCGTTTTTCTTGTAACCTGGGAAGGTTCCAAGCTCGCGCGCCATTTCCGCTGATGTCGCATAGCTTTCACCGGTCATAAGCGCTGTGATTGCCCCACAAAGCTCACGGCCATCCTGACTATCATAGCCAAGACCGAGACTCATCAAAAGGCCACCAATATTAGCATAACCGAGGCCAAGGGTTCTGTATTCGTATGATAATTTTGCAATCTCTTTTGATGGGAACTGTGCCATCAAGACAGATATCTCAAGAACCATTGTCCAAAGGCGAACACCATGTTTGAAATCGTCAACTTTAAACGTGCCATCTTCATTTCTGAATGTCATCAGATTAAGCGAGGCAAGGTTACAGGCTGTATCATCAAGGAACATATATTCAGAGCAGGGGTTCGATGCCCGAATATCGCCAGACGCTTTACAGGTATGCCAATCATTAATTGTCGTATGGAACTGGATGCCTGGGTCAGCACATGCCCATGCAGCATGGCCAACATCACGCCAAAATTCTTTCGCGTCGAGTGTTTTTACGACGCCGCCATTTTTACGCGCTTTTAAATTCCAATCTCCGCCTTCTTCAACCGCTTTCATAAAGTCGTCGCTTACACGGATGGAATTATTAGAGTTTTGCCCAGATACGGTTAGATATGCTTCTGAGTCCCAATCCGTATTGTATGTTTGGAAATCAATCGATGTATATCCCTGTTTCGCGAACTGGATAACACGCTGAATATAGTTTTCAGACAGCATCATTTTACGGGCTGCAATGATTTCTTTTTTAAGCGGTTTGTTTGCCTTGGGGTTGAAAGCGTCTTCGCCGAGCGATGTTTTTTCATCATGGCAGGCTTTCATAATCCGATTTAAGTGGATTTCATTTAGTTTAGAGCCTGAGACCAGTGAGGCCACTTTTTGTTCTTCTACAACTTTCCAGTTGATAAATTCTTCAACATCAGGGTGGTCAATATCAACGACCACCATTTTTGCGGCACGGCGTGTTGTACCGCCCGATTTAATCGCACCTGCCGCGCGGTCACCAATTTTAAGAAAGCTCATCAAGCCTGATGATGCACCACCACCAGAGAGTGATTCACCTGACCCACGAATATTAGAGAAGTTGGAACCAGTGCCGGAGCCATATTTAAAGAGGCGAGCTTCACGGGTCCATAAGTCCATGATACCGCCTTCATTCACCAGGTCATCGGCAACCGACTGAATGAAGCACGCATGAGGCTGTGGATGCTCGTAAGCGCTTTTTGATTTAACAAGTTTGCCTGTCTCAAAGTCAACATAATGGTGACCTTGCGCAGGGCCATCAATGCCATACGCCCAATAAAGGCCTGTGTTAAACCACTGCGGTGAATTAGGGGCGCACATTTGATTTGCGAGCATGAAACGTAATTCATCAAAGAACGCACGTGCATCTGCTTCAGCGTCAAAATAGCCGCCTTTCCAGCCCCAATATGTCCAGGTGCCAGCTAATCGGTCAAAAACCTGCTTTGCACTTTTTTCAGAACTATAACGTTTGCCTTCATCAACCGTTTCTAGAGCATCTGTATCAGCAGCTTTTTTCCAAAGCCACGCTGGTACGTCGTCTTCTTCAATATTTTTTAGTGATTGCGGTACACCCGCTTTGCGGAAATATTTTTGGGCAATTACATCGGTTGCTACTTGTGACCAGCTTTCCGGTACTTCTACATCATCCATATGGAAAACAATGGAACCATCCGGGTTTCTTATTTCACTCGTAGCGTATCGCCATTCCATGCCTGAATACGGACATTGATTTTCTTTAGTAAAACGGCGATCTATTTGCATCTGTTGCCCCTCAGATTATTATGTATGTTCCCTGTAACCCCTCAGCAATTATGCTCTATACTTTAAACACTATATTTAGTGATTTTCGCTTCGGTGAGCACAACTCTATGTGGCTAAATCAGCTTCAGCAAGCGCAATTTTGAACAAAGTGTATTTGACACTTAATGTTATTTCTCAAAAATATTACTCGAATCGTGGACGAACAATGAGTCGTCATTTTTTTGTCATTTTCGCTATGTTTTGTGATCGATGAGTTCAAAAATTTGCAAACAGTATTTTAACCAGTTTTTATCTCAAGATCATGATAGAATCACTTTCATGTGATGAAATTCAGGCCTGCAAAAAGCGGTTAAAAGTGTTTAAAAAATCGCTTATTCGCTTTTACTTCAACATTAATCATGCTAGTGATCCTGCAAGTTATTAAAGAATACGTGACATGGAATAGTGTTTATGTTCAGCTTCATTATGAAAATCTTTTCTTCCCCCATTTTTACGTGGTGGAACTCTGCGACTTTTGGCACCAAGCTTTTTACAAGCCGTAAAGGCGTAAAAGTTGGCGAAGATAATCAGGGAAATATTTACTACAAAGAAAAGAATGGCCATCGCCGTTGGGTAATATATAAAAATGGCCCTGTAGAGGCGTCACGCGTACCCGCTGAATGGCATGGCTGGTTGCATTATACCGTTGATGAACTTCCAAGTGAGAGCAATCAGGTTATTAAAGATTGGGAAAAAGACCATATTCCTAATATGACAGGCTCTGATGCTGCTTATCTTCCTTCTGGTAGTTTAAGTATGGGTGGCAAGCGCGCTACGAGTACATCAGATTATGAGCCTTGGACACCATAACAATTACCTTAAGTCCAAGCCCCATATTATTGACACATTCGCCAATGAAAAATACCTATTGTAATTGAGCATCCGAAAAACCTGAGAGGCAGTTATGGCTAGCAATCTTGTAGAATCCCTTATTGGCGCACTTGTTCTTTTAGTCGCGGGATGGTTTCTTTTGCTTGCTTATGAGCGCACAGATGCCATGTCTGGTGGCGGGTATTCACTTGTTGCCAAATTTGATCGGATTGACGGCCTAAATGTTGGCAGTGACGTTAGAATGTCAGGAATTAAAGTAGGCACTGTGACAGAGCAACGCCTTGACCCATCAACATATCAGGCGGTTGTCCAGTTTTCTGTGTCTCCGGGGGTGGAATTACCTCTTGATACTGCTGCGGCGATTTCAAGTGCAAGTTTGCTTGGCGGTAGTTATCTATCATTACTACCGGGCGGTGAAGATGAATATCTTGTCGAAGGTGATGAAATCGAAGAAACTCAGGATGCAGTTGATTTAGTTGGTCTTATAGGCAAATTTACTTCTGGCGGCGACAGCAGTGGTAACTCAGAATAAATTTTCATTGCTTATTGGTCTTACCTTACTTGCAATAACAGGAATTAATTTTCCGGGTATAAGCCAAAACCAAAGCGTTGATGAGAGTATTGATACTGTAAATACAGTTGAACAAACCCATGTTGTTTTACGGGCGTTAGACAAAATCACAGCACGTATCACCGAAATTGAAATTCCTATCGATAGCGAACATCGTTTTGGCACCTTGGCTATATCAGCAAAATATTGCCGTACACGCCCACCGATTGAGCCACCTGAGACGTTTGCCTATCTGGTTATCAATGATGTAAAACGCGATGATAGCCGAGACAAGGTTTTTGAAGGGTGGATGGTTGCCTCAAGCCCGGCTTTAAATGCACTTGAGCATCCAATTTATGATGTCTGGGTGATTAACTGTAAAACGCTTTCGCCAGAGTAAATTTTGGATGGATGTTCATCAAAACTAACATCTATCACTTTAAGCGCATCATTTAACAGCTCATGATATTCATCACGTGATATTTCGATTGCTCCAAACTGCTTCAAGTGGTCGGTTACAAACTGAGTATCCAAAAGCAAATACCCTTTATCGAGTAACCGGGCAACAAGGTGAGCTAGGGCAACCTTGCTGGCGTCCGTTACTGTATGAAACATACTTTCACCGAAAAAAGCACCGTTGATTGATACACCGTACAAGCCGCCAACCAGCTTGTTATCTAACCAACACTCAACTGAATGCGCGTTTCCCTGTTGAAAAAGCTCATAATATAACCCTTCAATTCGGTCACTTATCCATGTTGTTTCGCGGTCTTTCGCAGGGTTTCCACAGCCCTTCATCACTTCCTGAAAGGCAGTATCAACTGTTACAGTGAACTTATTCTGACGAAGTAATTTTTTGAGGGATTTGGATATACGAAAAGAGTGCAGGGGGATAATACCGCGTTCGTCAGGATCGACCCAAAACAGAGTTTCGTCATCCTTATCTTCTGACATCGGGAAAATGCCGTAAGCATAAGCCCGCAAGAGAATTTCAGGGGTAACAACATCCTGCATTGCTAGTATTACCCCTGAAACATGTTATTTTTTACCTGCAAGAAAGGCTTCGAGCCAGTGAATGTCATAATTGCCCGTTTGGAAATCTTCATTTTCCATTAGCTTTAGGTGCAGTGGAATTGTGGTGGTAACACCATCAATCACATACTCCTCGAGCGAGCGGCGAAGCCGAAGCATACATCCCGAGCGGCTAAAGCCTGATACGATCAATTTAGCGATCATACTGTCATAATAGGGTGGGATTTTATATCCTGCATAAACAGCGCTATCGCAGCGTACATTCAAACCGCCAGGCGTGTGATACTGTGTAACTGTACCAGGACTTGGCATAAATGTTTCTGGATGTTCTGCGTTAATGCGGCATTCAATTGCATGACCGAAAAAGCGAACCATATCCTGTGTGTAATATAGTTTCTTACCTGATGCGACACGGATTTGTTCGCGAACAAGGTCGATTCCGGTAATCATTTCTGTCACAGGGTGTTCCACCTGAAGGCGTGTGTTCATCTCGATAAAATAGAACTCGCCGTCTTCATACAGAAATTCGATGGTACCAGCGCCCAAATATCCAAAATCACCCATTGCTTTCGAGACAATACCGCCAACACGCATGCGTGTTTCTTCGTCAATTGCAGGTGACGGCGCTTCCTCTAACACCTTTTGGTGACGGCGCTGTAGTGAGCAATCGCGTTCACCGAGGTGGATACAGTTACCGTATTTATCACCAATGATTTGGAATTCAATATGGCGCGGTTTACCGAGGTATTTTTCAATATAAACAGCATCATCACCGAAGGCTGCTTTGGCTTCAGTGCGGCAAGCTGTAAGCGCACTAGATAGTTCAGCTTCGCTATTCACAACTTTCATACCGCGACCACCACCACCAGAGGCAGCTTTTACAATCACGGGATATCCGATTTCAGCACATACTTTATAGGCATCTTCGTCTTCTGTAATGCCACCTTCGGAACCTGGCACAACTGGAATGCCAAGTTTTTTGACTGTTTCCTTTGCTGTAATCTTATCACCCATCATTCTGATATGTTCAGGGCTTGGGCCAATGAATGTAATGCCGTGCTCTTCCACGATTTCAGCAAATCGTGCATTTTCAGATAAGAAACCATATCCCGGATGAATAGCATCAGCACCAGTAATTTCAGCAGCAGAGATAATGGCTGGGATGTTCAGATAGCTATCTGTTGAAGACGGCGGTCCGATACATACGCTTTCGTCTGCAAGGCGAACATGCATGGCATCTGCATCAGCCGTTGAATGAATGGCAACAGTTTTAATGCCCATTTCGTGGCATGCACGGTGAATGCGAAGCGCAATTTCACCTCTGTTGGCAATTAGAACCTTTTTAAACATTGGGTATCCCTATTCAATGATACAGAGGACTTCGCCGTATTCTACTGGCTGTGAATCTGAGAAGAAAACCTCTTTCACTGTACCTGATTTGGTTGAAGGAATTTGGTTCATAACCTTCATTGCTTCAATGATCAGAAGTGTATCGCCTTCTTTCACCTTGTCGCCAACTTTGACAAAAGCTGCAGTGTCAGGTGAGGGCGAAGCGTAAGCTGTTCCAACCATCGGTGCTGTTACCGCACCTGGATGGTCTGCGGCACTTGCAGCAGGCGCAGCCGCTGGTGCTGCCGCAGGAGCAGAAGCTATAGGTGCAGCCGGAGCTGGAGCCGCAGGAACTGCTGTAGGCGCAGGTGCATTATAGCTTAATGTGCTTGGTACATCGCGGCCAACACGGATTCGAAAATCATCTTCCTCAACCTCAATTTCCGAAAGGGTTGACTTATCAAGAAGTTCAGCAAGCTCTCTGATAAGTTCTTTATAATCGTTTAGTTTTGACATTCGGTATTCCCTTGATCATGAACCTTGTTGCAGAAGATCGACAAGCGCCGTTACTGCTAAAGCGTAGCCATTTGCACCAAAGCCGCAAATGACACCCGCGCTAACATCCGAGACATAAGAATGATGTCGGTAGTCTTCACGGGCAAAAATATTTGAAAGGTGTAATTCAATAACAGGTACATTGATCGCTGCAACAGCGTCGTGAACTGCAATTGACGTGTGAGTGTAGGCCGCAGCGTTTAATATAATGCCGGCTGCCTGGCGACCGCCTTCCTGAATCCAATCAACAAGCTCTCCCTCGGTATTTGTTTGACGAAAGTCACACTGATACCCAAGTTTAGATGCTTTTTGTGTCGAGAGGTTTTTAATATCTTCAAGGGTTGTAGCGCCGTAAATCGACACTTCCCTTGTGCCAAGAAGGTTAAGATTTGGGCCATTCAGGATATAAATAAGATTATTATTGCTATCGCTCATTTTCCAAATCCAAAAGTTTATAGATCGCTTGATGCATTCTATATAATGCCATATGCATAGTATGCAAAGCCGTAACGGCAAATAAGTTTAAATATTTGATGTCATAAGAAATTTTAAATGATCACATTAACTATCAATGGCGATGAAAAGCGTGTGCAAACTAATATCAGTTTGACTGAATTACTGGAAAATATGCAAATTTCTCCTCAGAAAGTGGCTGTAGAGCGCAACCGAGAGATTGTTCCCCGATCAACCTATAACAATGTTATGATTGAAGACGGTGACCAACTTGAGATTGTCCATTTCATAGGCGGCGGTTTGCACGTTTGTTTATAAGAAAGAGTAAGAAGAATAATATTATGAGTGATACCTGGAATATAGCTGGAAACGAGTTTTCATCTCGGTTGATCGTTGGCACTGGTAAATATAAAGATTTTAAACAAACGGCTGCCGCAGTAGAGGCATCCGGGGCTGAAATAGTCACTGTTGCTGTTCGGCGGGTTAATGTCAGTAACCCCAATGAACCTATGTTGGTTGACTATGTTGACCCTAAAAAAATCACATACTTACCAAATACAGCCGGGTGTTTCACAGCCGATGATGCTGTGCGTACATTGCGCTTGGCCCGCGAAGCTGGTGGTTGGGATTTGGTTAAACTAGAGGTTTTGGGAAATCAAAAGACGTTATACCCTGACATGCCTGCAACGTTTGAAGCCGCAGAAGCCCTTATTAAAGAGGGTTTTAAAGTTATGGTTTATACAAGTGATGATCCGATTGCAGCGAAACGATTAGAAGACATGGGATGCGTTGCGATTATGCCACTGGGTGCACCAATTGGCTCTGGTCTTGGTATACAAAACCCAGTGCAAATTCGGCTGATTATTGAAGAGGCAAATGTGCCTGTTTTGGTAGATGCAGGGGTTGGAACAGCATCTGATGCTGCTGTTGCAATGGAACTGGGCTGTGATGGTGTGCTTATGAATACTGCTATTGCAGAAGCAAAAGATCCAATTGCTATGGCAAAAGCGATGAAACTTGCCGTTGAAAGTGGGCGTTTAGCGTATCAGGCAGGGCGTATGCCTAAGCGCTTATATGCAGACCCAAGCTCACCGCTTGCTGGTCTTATCTAAAATACAGAGCATGTTATTTTATCAAAGAGAGCCTTAAGGCTCTCTTTTTTCTTGGTTTGAGAATATTACCGGCCAGAAGCTTGCTGCGCTTTTGATCTGGCGCGTGCAATGGCTGCTTTCATATTGCCAATTCCTTCCGCTCCCAATAAAACGCTGTCGCCGATGATATATCCAGGTGTGCCTTCAAAGCCAATGTCACGCCCAATGGCAAGGACGTTTTCAATCCGTTTATCGATCAATTTATCTTGCATATCCGATTTCAGGCGCAATACATCGAGGCCAGTTGATTGGGCAATTTGATAAATTCCATCTTCTGTGAGCGAACCAGGTGACGTCATTAATGCTTCATGAAATGCTGCAAACTTGCCTTGCTTTTGTGAGGCAAGGGCCGCACGAGCTGCAATCCTTGAAACAGGGTCGCTATCTGGTCGGTCAAGTACAGGGAACTGTTGAGGAATAAAACGAATGTTTTTATCTTCATTGAGGAGCGGCAGAATTGCAGAGGCAAAATGGCGGCGGCAGAAGCCGCAACGATAATCAAAAAACTCAACAATTGTTACATCACCGTCAGGGTTACCGAGCACGGTGGCTTCCGGGTCATTTTCAAGATACCCACGGTATAGATTAACCTGTGATAACATATTGGCAGTTTGACGTTGCCGTTGAAATTGTTGAATAGCTTGAATAACGATTTCTGGGTTTTGAGCAATATACTCTTGGACAACAGATTCAATTTTTTGACGTTCCGTATCTGAAACATCTTGCGCATTCACGGCAGTGAAAAACGTAGTGACATATAATAATGCCGCTGTTAATCCCATAAATATAGGCTTTTTCATAATTTGTGCTCTTTACGTAATAAGAAAAATTTTAATGAGTAAGGCTATCTTCTACGACGACGACCTCTTTGCGTTTCGATTGCTTGTTCAGCAAAGACAAGAATATCTTGTGCGCGTAACCAGTCTGTTGTTCCAGGCTTTAAACCTTTAATTGCTTGTGTGGCGTGATAGGCGGCTTGACCAGCACCACCAACAGCATAAAACCGTTCGGCTGTTGCTAGGTTTGCTTCTGGTGTCTTCTCAATCCAGCTATATGCCTTTGCAAGATTAAACCATGCAAAGGCGTTACCTCTATCTTGGCGGGTTGCGTTTTCAAGAATTGGAATGGCGCGTTTCATTAATTCATTATCTTCTAGAGAAACAAGAGCCTGACCAAGTGCTGTCATAATAAGAGGTTGGTTATTTGAATAATGAGCAGCTCTTTCAAAGACAGGAACAGCTTCTTTAACTTTGCCTTGTTCGAATAAAATCTGCCCTTTGATTTCATAATAATATGGATTTTCCGGCTCTAACTCAATGAGCGAGTCTACCTCGGTCATCGCAAGGTCCCACTCCAGTGCTTTATGATAAGCATAGACACGGGCATATTTAGCAGACTGCGATTGATCAGAAACCGGATATATCCTTAGCGTTCTTTGAGGGCCATATAGATATCCGGCAAGTTTCGCTTTAATCCGATTAAAGCGTTCATTATTTATTTTGTTAGGGGGCGTGTGAAAATAAGGGCTTTTTGAAACACCTTCTTGCAAAGACAAAATTCGCTGCCGGTTTAATGGGTGGCTTCGCACATATGGGTCTTGACGAACTTGTGCCAATATTTCCTGATCGCGTAGTTTATCAAAAAACTGGATCAGTCCCTGACCAGAAACACCAGCAGCCTCTAAATATTGAATGCCCGCAATATCCGCAGAACTTTCCTGTACACGGTTATATGCAAGATATTGACGCTGAGCGACGGATTGACCCGCTGAGATGATTCCAATACCAGCATCCGCACTACCTGCAAGAATAGCGGCAGCGCCCAGAACAAGCGAGGTTAGAGCTGTCGCTGTTGACACAGATGCATAGTCACTGTTTCTAACTAAATGACCACCTGCTATGTGGCCTGTTTCATGGGCAATAACCCCAACTAATTGGTTCACATCGTCAGAGGCTAAAATTAAGCCTGAATGTATGAATATGTTTTGGCCGCCGGTAACAAATGCATTAAGGGACTGGTCCCCAAGAAGGTACATATCGACAGAGGTCGGTGTTAATCCAGCCGCTTCGAAGATGGGATCGGATATTTCACGAAAAAATGCTTCTGTTTCTGCGTCACGGAGCAGGCTTTGGGCTTTTACCGGATAGATAAAAGCGAACATCGCCAAGATGCTTAATAACAATCTATAAGGTGTAAATCTCAAAGAAAATCTCCGTACTTTTATCGCTAAACTATTCTGTTAGAGCAGCAAGGTCAACGCGCATTCTCTGACAAGCCTGTGATCGAAAATAGTGGTAAAAGATGGCACCTTCATGATTTAGATAAAGAAACAGGCACCACCTACCGGTAATGCCTGTTTAAACAAAGAGTGTTTATTGCTCTTAGCCAAATGTTCGTTGCCACCAACCTTTACGTTTAGGGCCAGAATTTTCTGTATCTTTAACCGGCGAGGCCGCTTTTTCTTCAGTGACTTCTGTAGTCGAGCTTTTAGCAGGTGCAGGTTTCTCTTTTGCCTCGTCGACCGTTTTAACCTTTTCGGCTTTCTTTACTGGTTCTTCTTGGCTTTTAGTGGAAACAGCCTTGCTTGACTGAGCTGGTTTGCGTCTTCGCGGCTTAGGTTTGTCAGCAGCTTTTTCATCAGAATCGTTACTTTTATTTTCTTTAGCCGGTTCAGTGCTCACCTTATCTTCGCTATCAGATTGCTTTTTACGAGTCCGAGGTTTTCTTTTTGGCTTTTCTTTTTCTTCAGTATCCGCAACAGTTTCAGCGCTGTTTGGTGAAGAGTTTGAAGCTGAAGCAGTATCAGTATCGTCACTGCGTTTCACACGGCGACGGCGGCGCTTCGGCTTTTCGTTTGTATCATCGGCATCAGGGGTATCTTTTGATTCCGCTGTATCATTTGATGCTTCTACGGAAGCAGGTTCTTTTTCGGTTTTACGCGGTTTACGGCGGCGTGTTTTTGGTTTTTCGTCATTTTTATTATTTTGATCAACATCCGCATTATCAGGGGCAGGGGCCTCAACATCACTTGATGTTTCGTTGTTTTGTTTTGCCACTGTTTCTTCAGGTGCCGCTTTTGGATCATCCTCGTTACGTGGTTGATTAGTTTGCTCTTGGCGATTGCGGTTTCTGCCACCACGACGGCCTCTGCGACGGCGTGTCCGATCCTTTTGAGCTTCATCGTCTCCTTCGTCAGAAGTGGACGTGTCTGTATTATCGACGTCATTATTTTTATCGTCTGTAGTTGATGCATTATCTGTATCATCAACACGAGTATCTTCGCCCCGTCTTTTCCGACGTCTGCGACGGCGCTTTTTCTGAGGTTTTTCATCATCGACTTCAGGTTTTTTGCCTGATGATTCGTTATTGTTTTCAGTTGTTTCAGTTGTCTCTATACTGCCGATTGAAACGACTGTTTCTTTCGCAGCGTTTGCTGCTGCTTGCTGGTCCACAGTTGCGGCTTCACGCGTTATTTCAAGATTAGATGGGCCAAAATCTGATTTAGCCAACACCTCAACATAGAAATGATACCTATTTTCAAGGTCAGCAATGATCTTACGCTTTTTATTCAACAAATAAACAGCAACATCAGGGCACACTGTTACACGCACCAACGAACTGCGCGCGCGAATGCCTTCTTCCTCAAGGTTACGAAGAACAGTTAAGGCGGCAGACTCTATGGAGCGCACAACGCCCGTGCCTTCACATGATGGGCACGTTTCCATACTTGCCTCAAGCAGGTTCGGGCGTAAGCGTTGGCGCGACATCTCCATCAAGCCAAAACTTGAAATACGGCCAACCTGGATACGCGCACGATCAGATTTCAACACTTCCTTCATGCGGCGCTCTACGGACCGGTTGTTGCCACGTTCTTCCATGTCGATGAAATCAATGACAACTAATCCTGCCATATCACGTAACTTAAGTTGGCGCGCAACTTCTTCTGCGGCTTCCAGGTTCGTTTTAATTGCGGTCTCTTCGATGTTGTGTTCTTTGGTTGAACGACCAGAGTTTACATCAATCGAAATCAGAGCTTCAGTTGGATTTATAACAATATATCCACCAGACTTAAGCTGTACGATCGGTTGATACATTGCCTCTAAATGGCTCTCGACCTGATAACGGTGGAAGAGGGGGATATGATCCTTGTAATGCTGAACTTTTTTGGAATGGCTCGGCATTAATAGTTTCATGAAGTCTTTTGCAGCACGGTATCCACGCTCACCTTCAACCAATACTTCGTCAATATCACGTGTGTATTGATCGCGTATTGTTCGTTTAATCAGATTAGCTTCTTCATATACCAATGTCGGTGCAATTGACTGTAGTGTAAGGTCTCTGATCTCATTCCATAGGCGTAAAAGATATTCATAATCACGCTTTATTTCGCTTTTCGTGCGCTTAAGGCCTGCCGTCCTGATGATCAATCCCATATCATTATCGACATTTAAGCTGGATATAATGTTTTTCAGCTTTCTGCGATCTGATGAATTCGAGATCTTGCGGCTAATTCCTCCTGAATGGGTGGAATTTGGCATTAATACACAATAGCGACCAGCGAGTGACAGATACGTAGTAAGTGCTGCACCTTTGTTGCCGCGTTCTTCTTTTGCTACCTGTATGAGAAGTACCTGACGTTTCTTTATAACCTCTTGGATGCTGTATTTACGCTTCATTGCCTTTAGGGCATAGCGGCGGGCACGTGCTTCGGCTAGTTCCTGATCTCGTTCTTCGTCATTTATATCTTGTGTTTCAACGTCTTCAATATCGTCATCTTCAGAGCCGTCGATATTTTCAACTTCGTCGATCTCGTCTGAAACGTCATCATCGCCTGACACTTGATCATCGCTCGGGTCTTCATTAAGCGTTTCAGCGTCGTCGTCTTCTTGATCAACAACATCATTGTTATCTGCCGTATCCCGAGTGTTGCTTTCAAATCTGGCTTCTTCTTCAACCTGTTGTTGTTGGATAACAGCCAGTTCAGCCGCGATTAATTCATCCCGGTCTTTTGCAGGAATTTGGTAATAATCCGGGTGAATTTCACTAAAGGCAAGAAAGCCATGACGATTACCACCATATTCGACAAACGCAGCTTGCAAGGAAGGCTCCACACGGGTGACCCGTGCCAGATAGATATTTCCTTTTAATTGCCGTCTAGTCGATGATTCGTAATCAAAATCTTCTACGCGGTTACCTTTAACAATAGTAACCCGGGTCTCCTCAGAGTGCCGGGCATCAATAAGCATACGTGTTGACATAAAGTCTTTCTCCAAACGGAAGTACGCGCCTGCAAGCTCAATAAAATATGAGGGGCGCTGGCACTTCCGGGGGTGTAAAATAGTCTGTAATGGAATACAGTTTGATTTAAGCGTTCAATCTGGTGAACGTTTTGGACAATTTCTCGATGCGAGCGGGCCGCAGAAAAGGTTTGATGCAACATTTTGGTAAGAAGCATCATTATAAAATGATAAACGGTAGCACAAAGCCTTAGGGCCATTGCCGATTGTTGTCCTTTGTTAGGCTTTGGGATTTTTTTCGCCAATATGATGCAGGTAACCTATTCTGGTTTGATTGCAGCAATTTGCACTGGCAAAATATAATCGCTTCAAAGCCAGGTCCGACAAAACTGCCAGACCAGTAAACTCGCATAATCAAGATAAGCATATCTTCATGCTATTACAATGGAAATAAACGGTAATTACTCTTTTTATTTTAACTTTAGAAGGATAATCGATATATTATGCTTAATTAATGCTAACTCAAACTATATATTGTTCCTATTTTACGGTAAGTGTAGAAAAGTATAAGCATGAAAAAGAATGGGATACGTAAAAGTGCTTAAATGTATCGGGCAAGCTATTGCCTTCTTTTGCCTAATCAGCGGCATTAGTCATTTGACGAATGCCGACGTTACTGGAATACGGTTCGGCCAAAATGGGGATACGACCAGGGTTGTACTTGATATGACCGTTAAGGTTGACCCCGGTATCTTTTTGCTTGCAACACCTAACCGGGTGGTTATTGATTTACCCGCTAATGATTGGCGTGCCTCAGATAATGTAAAGACGCCGGGGTTAATTGATGGCTACCGTCATGGTTTATTCAATACGGGTACTTATCGTATTGTATTAGACCTGAACGGTCCTGCTACTGTTAAAAATTCTTTTTATATCCCTCCTAAAAGCGGGTACAGCCACCGACTTGTTTTAGATTTGCAAATTAGTTCGCAGGCTAAATTTTTAGCAGCAGTGGAAGAAAGTAAAGAAAAACGCCGCAAATTGATCGCGCGTTCAAATAATGTTGTTTCCAGTGTTCCTGCCGTTGTAAAGCCGAGATCAAATAATAAACGGCTTATCGTTATTGATCCGGGGCACGGTGGTGTAGACCCCGGAACGCTGGGCGTTTTAGGTGTAAATGAAAATGTCATCGTTCTCAAAATCGCCAAGGTTATTAAACAAACACTGGAGGCTAGTGGTCGTTATGATGTGCGCCTTACGCGGTCCACAAATGTCTATATCCCGCATCGCCAACGTTATGGAATTGCCAAGCGGCTTAATGCTGATTTCTTTGTGAGCATTCATGCAGACGCTATTGCGAACTCTAAAGTGCGCGGGGGCACTATATATACATTGAGCGAGAAAGCTTCTGATAGGGAAGCGGCGCGCCTTGCAGCAAAAGAGAACAGATCAGATATTATTGCTGGGCTTGACCTTGCATCGGCAAATGATGATGTCTCTAATATTCTCATCGACCTTGCTCAGCGTGAGACAATGAACCTGTCTGCACAGTTTGCAGAGACACTCCTTCCTGAAATGAGAAATCAGGTAAAGATGCTTAAGCGCGGTCATCGCTATGCTAATTTGTTAGTGTTAAAATCACCTGATATTCCTTCGATCCTTCTTGAGACAGGGTATTTAACGAATAAAGAAGATGCACGGCTCTTGAATAGCCGTGATGGTCAAAGAAGAATCGCATTAGCCTTGAGAAATGGATTGGATAAATATTTTCAAGAGCAATCAACGTTAGGGCGTTAGTCTCGGGATTTTGTGTATTTAATGGTGGATAATATGGTTCAAATATTCATTTAGGACATCTGATCGCCGCAATTGTTTCTTATTCAACACGCTTTGATTTCAAATTTGTAATCGCTGTAGATTACTGCTTGGGAAAGCTTGCCCTATTGATTAATGCAGCCTAAAAATTACCATTATGACTGATGAAAACAAACAGGTTCAAATTAAGATTAAAAAAAGCTTGTGGCGCAGATTGCTTAAGCTAACGCTCGTTCTTGGGCTGTTTGGCATAGTTTCGTCTGGCGCTCTCGTTTTATGGGCGGTTATATACTATGGCCGCGACCTTCCAGATTACCGGCAATTAGAAAGCTATGAACCTGCCGTTGTCACGCGGGTGCATGCAGGTGATGGGTCATTGTTAAAAGAATATTCGACAAAACCTCGAATATTTATCCCGATTAATGCAGTCCCTGATGAGCTGATTGCAGCGTTTTTATCAGCCGAGGATAAAAACTTTTATACCCATCATGGTTTAGATTACCTTGGGATGATCCGGGGGAATTTGCGTAACCTCTATAACCTTGCATCGGGTAAGCCGCTGCAAGGGGGCTCGACGATTACCCAACAAGTCGCGAAGAACTTCCTGTTAACTTCAGATCAGAAACTTGACCGTAAAATCAAGGAAATGATTTTGACGCTCAGGATAGAGCGTGCGTTTAGTAAAGATCATATTTTAGAATTATATTTGAATGAAATTAATTTTGGTAATCGCTCTTACGGCGTTGCGGCGGCGGCTCTAAATTATTTCAATAAGTCCCTTAATGAACTTACTACATCTGAAATGGCATTTTTGGCAGCCTTGCCAAAGGCACCAAACCGCTATCACCCTGTGCGAAGAAAAGCTCGTGCGAAAGGTCGGCGTGATTGGGTGCTTGGCCGTATGTATGCTAATGGTTATATCGATGAACTCGAGTATGAAAAATCACTAGCCGAAGACCTTCTTGTTCAGCCAAGGTCTGGACGTTCGGAATTTAAAGCAGAATATTTTACAGAAGCTGTTCGCCGGAAAGTAAACAGTTTCTATGGCAATAAGGTTCTATACGAAGGTGGTTTGTCTGTACGGACATCTCTAGAGCCGCGATTACAAGCTATTGCTGAAAATACACTACGGGGCGGGTTAGTGAGTTATGACCGCCGGCATGGCTGGCGTGGTCGTTTGTCAAAAATTACCGTCGATAATGATTGGGCCAATACATTACAGGAAAAACAGCGCTCATTAGGTATTCCAAATTGGCAACTTGCCGCAGTTCATGAAGTTCGTGCTGAGGGTGCCGTAATCGGTTTGGCTGATGGTTCTTATGCGTTTATACCATTTGAAGAGATAAAATGGGCACGAGAATGGCGCAGAGGCGAGCGGCTTGGGCCTAAGGTTAAAGACACCGCAGAAGTTTTAGCGCTTGGTGATGTGATTGTTGTTGCCAAGCTTGAAAAAACGGATCCGGTTTCTATTGAAGACTTTTGGGATAAGGGCGGTAATCCGATTGGAAGTCTCTCTTTATATTCCTTGCAGCAAATCCCCGAAATTGAGGGGGCGCTAGTGGCTATGGACCCGCATACAGGGCGAGTGCTAGCAATGGTTGGCGGTTTTGATTATAATGCAAGCCAATATAATCGGGCTATACAGGCGAAACGGCAACCGGGTTCTGCATTTAAGCCTTTTGTTTATGCGGCTGCTTTGGATCGTGGCTTTACGCCTGCAAGTCTTGTGCTTGACGCACCTTTTGTAATCAATCAGGGTCAAGGCCTTGGGCGCTGGAAGCCAAAGAATAGCTCCAATAAATTTTATGGCCCCAGCACGCTTCGTCTTGGTATTGAGAAGTCACGCAATCTTATGACTGTGCGCCTCGCACAGAATATCGGCATGAAACAAGTCTTTGACTATGCTGATCGGTTTGGACTTGCTGATAATATGGAACCAAATTTGGCTGCTTCATTGGGGGCTGCTGAAGTTACGGTAATGGATATAACAGCCGCATATGGTATGCTCGTGAACGGCGGCAAAAAAATTACGCCCTCCTTGATTGACCGTATTCAGGACCGAAGAGGTCAAACAATATATAAGCATGATGAACGGGAATGTATTGACTGCGTTGCATCCCTATCTGAAAGTGAAGCGCTTGGTTATGACCTTAGCAACAGCTATGAGGAACCTCGACTGCCTGAAAACAGAGATCAGATTATCGACCCTAAAACTGCATTTCAATTGGTAACGATGATGCAAGGTGTGGTCGAAAATGGAACGGGACGTAAAATCAAAGTGCTCAGAAAACCATTAGCTGGAAAAACGGGTACAACAGACGAATCGTTTGATGCGTGGTTTGTTGGCTTTTCAGCAGATATGGTCGTGGGTATTTTCACGGGCTTTGACAGGCCTCGCTCATTAGGCCGTTATGAAGAAGGTTCTAGCGTTGCTGTTCCTATTTTTAGAGATTTTATGAAAGAGGCCCTTAAGGATATTCCGGGGATACCATTCAGAATGCCGTCGGGGATACGCTTGGTTAGAATAAACTCAGAAACTGGCGCACCGGCAAAACCCGGCGATAAGAATGTTATTCTGGAGGCTTTCAAGCCAGGTACTGAGCCACGTCCCGGCCAGCTTGCCATACTCGACGGTTCATTGCCCGTTGGAAAAACAACGATACGGAAAGGTTCTGGTGGCGTTTATTAACGTTGTCTGATATTTCATCAAAATCATTTAAGCTATTTAGATAGAGAGTAAATTTATGCGCGCGGAAGCACAGGCTATCGTCGATAACCTCAAGCAGTCTCTGGCACTGCTGAGGAGGCATCTTTGACTGGGATCAGGCGTTATTAAGACTAGAAGAGCTGAACGCACTTGCCGAAGATCCAGACCTTTGGAACGACCCTCAAAATGCCCAAAAGTTAATGCGTGAACGCACCCGGCTTGATGACGCTATTAGCGCAGTTCAGGAAATCGAGCAGGACTTAACTGATAATCAGGAAATTATCGAACTTGCGGATATGGAAGGCGATAGTGATATGGCGCTGGAGGCTGAGGAAGCTCTTTCTGGGCTACTTGACCGCGCCAAAACTTCAGAACTAGCCGCACTATTGTCTGGTGAGGCAGACGGAAACGACACATACATCGAGATCAATTCAGGCGCAGGCGGCACAGAATCGCAGGATTGGGCCAGTATGCTCTTTCGCATGTATTTTCGCTGGGCAGAGAAAAAAGGCCATAAGGTTGAAACCGTTGAATATTCTAACGGTGAAGAAGCAGGTATTAAATCCGCAACACTTCTCGTTAAGGGTGAGAATGCTTTTGGATGGCTAAAAACTGAATCAGGTGTTCATCGATTGGTGCGGATTTCCCCGTTTGATTCAAACGCCCGCCGGCATACCAGTTTTGCCTCTGTTTGGGTGTACCCTGTTATCGACGATTCAATTGATATTGAAATCAATGATTCTGATTTGAAGATTGATACATACCGCGCGAGTGGTGCAGGGGGACAGCATGTTAACACAACTGATTCTGCTGTTCGCATTACCCATATGCCCTCAAAAATAGTGGTTCAGTGTCAGAATGAGCGTTCACAGCATAAAAATAAAGCAACGGCGATGAGTATGTTAAAGGCCCGGCTTTATGAGGAAGAGCTTCGTAAACGTGAAGAAGAGGCAAACGCTGTTCATTCGCAAAAAACGGAAATTGGCTGGGGGCATCAAATCCGTTCTTATGTCTTGCAACCTTATCAAATGGTGAAAGATTTACGAACAGGTGAAGAATCAACACAGCCGCAAAATGTTTTAGACGGCGACCTTGATAAATTTATGGCAGCGGCACTAGCTGCAAGAGTGCACGGCGAAAATAGTGACGTATCCGATATAGACTAGGATAGAGAAAAGGGGAAAGTTATGACTGATAAGAACAATGATAAACAAGATCAGCAATCAGAGCAATTGAGCAGAGCGCTCTTTGATGCCCGCAAAGTTTTTATTGTTGGTGAAATTGATAAAGAGATTGCTTTAAAGACTTGTGCCACACTTCATGCGATGGCCCATGTTTCAGATGACCCGATTACAATTATTCTTTCATCACCGGGTGGTCATGTTGAATCAGGTGATATGATCCATGATACGATCAAATTTATTAAACCAAATGTACGTATTCTCGCTTCAGGGTGGGCGGCGAGTGCAGGGGCATTAATTTACGTTGCAGCAGAGAAGAAGAATAGATTTTCAACACCGAACACGCGCTTTCTTTTGCATCAACCAAGTGGTGGTGTAGTCGGTGATGCGACAAATATTGATATTCAGGCCAAGCAAATCGTTATCATGCGTTCACGTCTCAATCAGATTTTTGCTGATGCGACTGGTCAGAAAATTGAGAAAATTGAAGCAGATATGGACCGTGACTATTGGATGAGCGCTAAGGAGGCGAAAGACTATGGCCTTGTTAACAAGATTATCGATAGTGAAGCGGATATGAAATAAAGCCTTAAGGCATAAATAAAAAAGCCAGCAAGGTGATGCTGGCTTTTTTACAAGATATTACAAAATATAAATCTATTTTATTCTGCTGCTTTCTTCGCAATGAAAGAAGGTGATTCTTCAACTTTTTTTACCGCAGCACTTTTGTCCATTGGATTATCTGAGTGTGAGAAACGACCAGACAGTTTTGCACCGGCTTCAACAGATAAGTTTTCATGGTAAACATCACCGTTTACAACTGCACTTTTTTCTAGGCGCACAGTTTTAGAACGAATCTCACCCTCTACATTACCGCGGACAGTGACATTATCAGCCTTTACCAAGCCCTTAACCGAACCGGTTTCGCCCATTACGAGGCTACCGCAATTAATATCGCCCATTACTTTACCATCAAGTTGAAGTTCACCTGAGGTTTTTACATTGCCTTCAATTTGTACATCTGAACCAATAATGGACGGCGCGGTCATATTGCCTCCTCCTAGATTTGTTACATTTCTTGTGCGGGGTGCCTGATTATCAGGTTTCGCTTGTTTCTTTGTGTCTTCGTTGGATTTCGAGAACATCTTTTCCTGCCTTTATAAAGGGTAGAGGGTCGATTACTTTACCGTTGAACCACACTTCATAATGAAGGTGGGTATCAGTAACTCGACCTGTTTTACCCATATCACCAATTTTCTGGCCAAGTTCGACGATATCGCCTTTCTTGACGCGTAATTTTTTCATATGGCCGTACCGGGTACGAAAACCATTACCATGATCAATTTCGATCATTCTGCCATATGGCCCTAGCCAACCAGCTTTAACAACTTTGCCAGATGCTGTTGCTTGGATTGCCGTTCCTGGCCAACCTGCAAGATCAACAGCATAATGGTTAGACCATGTCTTTTTGATCGGATCAATTCTTCGTCCAAAACGACTGGATAAATAATATTTTGCTGCTGGTTCCCCGGCGGGAAAGCTTTCCAACATATTTGTGACAATCTTAAGGCGTTCTTGATTATTTATTATTTGATCAAAAATTTCTCCGTCACCGGTTGCAAAAACCCCTTCAAAACCAGCGCTCGGTACAAAGGGCCCACCCACAGCATTAATCTGGGATTTGCTGGCGACAGTTAGAAATTTTTCTGTATTCAATGATGTTGGCGCGATAATATTTTCTATATGTTTTTGTTCGGCAGAAAGCGACGCCAGATAGTTTGCTGCGATCTGATGTTGGTGATCTGACATTTCTTTTAGTCGAGATAAAAGAATTTCACGGCGTTCCCGCGTTGTAAGTATTTCAGCAACTTCGATTTTATCTGTGCCCAGCCAGCCATCAAAGAAAGAGGCGTCAGAGGTTTCTTCGCTGATTATCGTTTCAGTAGGCAGAATGGGCTCAACATCAACATCGGCGTTCGAAATACCCGTATCTACATCTTCGCCGAGGATACTGCTTTCAAGAAATTTTTGACGTTCTTCCAACTTAATGGCACGCCGCTCAATTTCCTTTTCTAAGGCAGAAAAGTCATTTTCCAATGAATTATAATCAGCAGAGATATTAGCGATCTCTATATTCTTTTCCTGGATCGTTAAATCGCGTGTCAGATATGCATAGGATGTAACACCACCCCAACCTAAACTGATTATTATCGCCAAAGACATTGTCATTTGAAAATAGCTGTTGATTGTCAGAAATCTGACTCGGCCTTCGCTTCGTAAGAATAACTGACGTTCAGGAAAATATTTCCCTTTAAAAGCCGTAAACCGCTTTTTGAAATTTTGTATTGTATTCGTATCTTTAGTCAAAAACTTATACGCTATTAAGCGTTCCCCGTATATATAACACTGTTCTGCATCTAACCTTGCTTAATGGCAAAAGTTTGATGTTTTAAACCCTCCCCAAGGTTTAGATCACAAAAATGTTAATATGTTCCTTATAGTGCCTTGAGCATATCTGCAAGAGGTTCGTAAAAAGAAGGGATCATTCCTGCTTCAGATCGCGCAGGATGATTAAATGGGCGTTTCAATTGACCCTTAAAGTATTGTTTAACAAGGCTTTGGAACCATGTTTCAATATTCTTACCTGATTGCTCAGCTAAATGTCTAAACCAACGTGTACCTGCTGCAACGTGCGAAACTTCTTCTTCATAAATTATTTTTAAAACATTTGCCGATTCGCTGTCGCCGAAACGGTGAAAGCGATCAATCATTGCAGGGGTTACATCGAGCCCGCGGGCTTCCAAAACCATCGGAACGATCGCAAGGCGGGCGGCGATGTCGTCTTTGGTTGCTTCAGCGGATTGCCATAATCCGTCGTGGGCAGGCAAATCACCATATGTACAGTCAAGCGATGCCAGTCGTTCACCGAGCATAGTAAAATGACGGGCTTCATCATCACCAACTTGTATCCAGTCGTCAGTGAATTCGCGCGGCATATCTGAACCGAACCGGGCAACAATATCAAAAGCGAGATCAATCGCGTTCAATTCAATATGTGCAACTGCATGCAATAGCGCTTTTCGGTTTTCTGTATTCCCAGCCTTGCGCCTGCGGGGCATTTTGTTGGGTTCAAGGAGTTCAGGCTTTAATGGTCTTTTGGGGCGCAAAGCTGGCTTGGCAGAAAAAGCGAAATTAAGGCCACCGTTTTGCCAACGGCTGGCAACACTGCGTGCTGTTTCTGCTTTTTTCTGGGCATTTCCCGTATTTAGCACTGCAATCGATGCAGTGCTGATGTCTGTCCAGTCGATATGGTCACTTGATGGCATGACTAAAGTGCTTTTGCTGCCTCAAGAACAGCTTCCGCATGGCCTTTAACTTTAACTTTGCGCCATATTGTGCGTATTTCACCATTAGTATCAATTAAGAACGTAGCGCGTTCAATCCCCATGAATTTTTTGCCGTACATGCTCTTTTCAACCCACACGCCGTATTCTTCGATTGATTTTCCTTCCTCATCAGAAACCAGATCGATTGCTAGCTCTTGCTTGGCAATAAAATTATCGTGCCGCTTTACAGTATCCTTTGACATGCCAAGAACAACGGTATTTGCAGTATCAAATTCAGCCTTGAGGCTTGTGAAGTCTTTTGCTTCTGTCGTGCAACCCGGTGTACTGTCTTTAGGGTAAAAATAAAGAACGATATTTTTTCCGGTATAATCAGCGAGTGAAATTGTTTTTCCAGCATTTGCAGGCAGGGAAAAGTTAGGGGCTTTGTCACCAATACTGAGTGTCATGATTAGTCTCCGTTAATCTGCATTATTGTCTTTTACGTGCTTTGCCGGAATATCGATTAAAGCTTCGAAATGTTTGTATATCTTGGCTTGAATATTTAACAAGTTTTCTTTTAACCCTTCGAAATGTTCATATTTTGTCGACCGACATAATATTTCTTTTAATCCCGGCGAAAAAGATGCTTCATCTGTAGGTTTGTCGCCCATACATAGCCGCAGAATAGACTGAACATTTTGCATCATATGGCGGGCATCTATGAGGTCCTTAGCGATCACTGGCGCCAGAAGGTTTCGGGCCGCAAGGTTTTCAAATGCAGTATCCATATTACTTGCAAATATATCAGGATGTTTTTCACCTTCTTTGAGAAGTAAATATTGGCAAATAAATTCAATATCAATCAGACCGCCGCGGATATGCTTGAGCGCCCATAGGTTTTCAGTTTTATTAGCATTATTTAATTTTTGCCGCATATCTGAAACGGCTGTAACGAGCGATTTTTGATCTTGTTCATTCGTAAGTATTTTACGTATCTCGCTGATTAATTCGCCAGAAAAATATTCAGGTTCCTTGATAACGCGCGAGCGGGTGAGGGCCATATGCTCCCATGTCCAGGCATCTTTCGAATAATAGTCACGAAATGTATTGAGGGTTACAACCAGAGGCCCTTGATTACCTGATGGGCGCAGGCGTGTATCAACTTCAAATAAACGGCCTTCCGCCGTAAGAGCCGTAATGGATGTGATAATATTTTGACCAAGACGCGAATAATACTGGCTTGGACCAAGCGATCGCCCACCGTTTGAAGATGACTTCATATCCTCAACATAATAGAGGAATACAATATCGAGATCTGATGTGTGAGTAAGTTCACAGCCGCCATATTTACCCATTGCAAGAATGGCAATGCCAGCATTATTAAAGTAGCCGTAGCGTGCTTCAAATTCACGCTCTACTTCAGGTACAAGCTGTTCGAGGGTTACATCGGCAATCAGAGCAAGGGATTTCAAACACTCGTCTGCGGTTGCTACACTTTCCAGCAATTGTACACCAATTCGAAATTTATACTCTTCTGCGAACTGGCGAACTGTATCCAGAATATCCTGATAATCACGCGCACGCGCGATCATATTTTTAAGATGATCCGTTAGAAGTGTTTTGTTTTCAATCGGCTCAAAAAAGTTTGGCTCCAGTAAAAGCTCCCAGAGCAATGGTTTTTTAGCCAAGGTCTCTGCAAGAGCAGGCGCAAGGCCCATTACCCGGGCCATCAACGCAAATAATGAGGGGTTCGCCTGAAAAAGTGCAAATAACTGAACACCGGCCGGTAGCTTGGAGAGGAATATATCAAAACGAGAGAGGGCAGAATCAGGATTGCTCATGGCGGCAAAAGCCTCGATTAAAGTCGGAATGCATTCTTCTAAGAGCTTTTGACTACGATCAGTTCTGAGGGCGCGGTATTTTGCTGATCGCCAAGATGCGGTAATGTTCGTCATGTCTTTGGCTGAGGCGTAGCCTAGTTCATTGAATTTTTTTTCTATTTGGCCTTGAGAAAAGTCTCTCTGATTTTCATTCGCTTCATTTGGTAACAGGTTTTGGTAAGCCTCATGCACATAATCTGTATGGCTTTTAAGAGCTATTTTAAGAGTTTCCGAAGTCTCAAATCCCATGAAACCAGCAATATTACGAACAGCCTCCATATCAGTCGGAATTGTGTGGGTTTGCTCGTCATTTACCATTTGTAATCGATGTTCTAAAGTGCGCAAAAATTCGTATGAGATTGAGAGCTGTTGGCAAATATCAGCACCTAATAGGCCCTCATCAACTAAAGTGTGTAATGTTTCAAGGGTCCCGCGTACCCTAAGTGCAGGGTGCCTTCCGCCATAGAGCAATTGGTTGATTTGAACAAAAAATTCAATTTCCCGTATACCGCCGCGGCCCAATTTTACGTCAAAGCCTGTAAAATCCTTGTCTGTTTGCTTATAATGTTGATTAAGGTGATTTTTAATAGCGGCTATATCCTGGATAGCAGCGAAGTCCATACTGCGGCGCCATATCCAACTTGAAAGGCTTGCCATATACGCTTTGCCTTCTTTTATATCGCCAGCGATAGGCATTGCCTTAATCATTGCAGAGCGTTCCCAGTTCGCAGCAACCGTGTGATAATATGTTTCAGCAGCCAATATGGATATTGCGACTGGCGTTGAGCCAGGATCAGGGCGTAATCGTAAGTCTGTCCTGAATACATAACCATGCATGGTGCGGCGCTCTATGATTTGCATAAGCTCTTGAGTGACGCTAACGAAGAAATGCCCGACAGTTTTTTTACCGAGATAATCAATTTTTTCAGGATTATAGAGGGCGATCAGATCAATATCAGATGAGTAGTTTAGTTCGTTTGCACCGAGCTTGCCCATGCCTAAAAGAAAAAAGCCGCACTCATTGCATATGGCTGTATCAAGCCGGCTTGTGTCTGGTAAACGAAGGGCGATATTCCCTTTTTTTACCTCGCGGTAGAGTAGAAAAGTAAGCGATATGTGTAATGTTTTAGCTGCAAAATTACTGAGTGTTTCAGTTATCTGGTGAAGGGGCCATGTAGAGGTTAGGTCAGCTAAAGCGCAGGTTAAGGCAATTTGGCCTTTTAGCTCCCTTAGTTTCTCCATTAATTCTGTCATTTTAATAACTGCAGAAAATGATCTGTTTATCCTAGCAAATATTGTAGATAGGGCATTATCAACACCGTTAAAAATCAAGGCTGCTGTAAACTCGATATCACGAAGCGCAATTGATGATAAATAAGGGCTATAGCTAAACAGCACTTCTATTATTTCTTGGTGTTGTTTAGCAAAGTGACGGTCTGGAGTTTTGGCTGAAAGATATTCTTTTATTTTTGCCGTAATTTCGTCTGTTTTTTCATTATTATGTGGTAAGGGTTTATATAGCTTTTGGAATTGCGACATATTTAACCCCATAGCATTTGTTGAGATAACAATTTTTGTTGAACCAGTCACAAAATACTAGACGAATATTCGCTTTTGTACCAAGAAAATTCAGATGTTCGGATAAATATGCAAATGCGCATATGCTAACAGCAGGTACGTATCTTGAAAAAAACAGGTAAATTTTGTGCTCGGTTCTTGGTGGCTGTGGCTACAGTAATGATATTACTTGGTTGTTTACTGGTCGCGCGGTTAATTATTGCCCCTATTGACCTTGAATTTGCAAAAGAAGAAATTGATAATCAAGTCAGCGACCTTTTACCTGGTTGGAAGGTTTCTTATTCGAAGGCAACGCTTGGCTGGGATTGGCAAGCCGTTAAGCCGTGGATAATAATTACCGATTTACGATTGATTGATCGACGCAACCGTCTCATGGGTAATGTACCAAGAGTGCAGGTTGGGACGAGCTTTTCAACACTTTACGGTGACATACAAGTGTCTTCTGTAAATGTTCAGGGGGCCAAAGTAGAAATATTGGATATCGGGGGATATAGTGACGACGAAAATACCGGGTCATTTTCTGACCTTTTTGGTGAAACGGGCGTTCCTCATATCAATATCTTGAAACCACTTACCGAAGCATTTAGCCGATTTAGTAACAGATTAATCACCGAAGCACCTAAATTCAAAAAATTAGAAATTCTAAATACTGCCGTTACTGTAAATAGGGGGCCAGATATTGATGTTGCCCGCTTGTCAGTGCCATCATTATCATTAGAACGCGATCAGGATATTTTGATAGCAAGCAGCACTGTAGATGTGTCATTGGGTGATGTCCCTGCTAAAGTTAATGTGAACGCCCAGATGGAGCCAGCAGAGAGTGAGCTAAACCTTAAGCTCGGGTTTTCCGAGCTTGTGCCAAAAGACCTTGTAAATTATTTGCAATTGCCCGCTTTTTTTACTTCGCTTGACTTTCCTGTCTCGCTTGATGTCGATTTTTCCTTGAATGCAGATCAAGGCTTGAGGCAAGCGGTTTTTCTAGCGCAAGTCGATAAAGGTGTCTTATATCACCCATCACTATTTCCTGAGAAAGCTGATATCGAATTTGGTAATATTTCAGCGTATTTCGACCCGGGTGAACAAATATTTGTGTTTGATCAAATCGAGCTATCGCTTGGTGGCCCTGTCGTTGAAGGTAATGGCATTATATATTGGCTTGACGGAGAAGCTACACCGGGCTTGAGGCTGGCAGCATCGGCTGAAAGTGCAACGATAGAAGATGTCCTGCGGTTTTGGCCAATTTCAAGAAGGCCTGACGGCTCAGAAAAAGGGGCGCGGGCGTGGGTGTCAAAGAACATGATCGGCGGTGCCGCGAAGAAAGCTCGATTTGATATCGATATTCCCCCCGATGGAGAGAGCACCTTTGAAAGCGAGAGCCCATACGAATTATCATTTAGTTTTGATGATATAGATACACATTTTATTCGCTCTATGCCGCCTGTCAGAGGGGCTAAGGGTAATGCTTTTCTTACTGAAACTGATCTTACCATCAAAATAGATAGCGGTACGCTGGTGGGATTGCCTGTTAGTAGTGCCATAGCAAATTTGAGTGATATTAATTCAAAAGAGAAATCATTTGGTAATTTTTCTTTTGACCTAAGCGGCGATATTCAGGAAATTTTGACCTTGATTAATAATCCGCCACTTAGTGTACCTGACAAAATAAATCTGGATATCAATCGGTTTACAGGTCAGGCCAGTGTGAATGGAATGATAGGTACACCGCTAAATGTAAAACCGGGTAATCCGGGCCTTGTATATGATGTTACGGCCAATTTATCCGGGCTTGGTATTGCTGATATTTTAGACGGTGAAGGCGTTAAGGAAGCTAAGGCAATTTTAAATGTAACGCCTAAGGCAATCGAAGCGGAAGGGCGGGCACGTCTGAACGGTGTGTGGGCTGATTTTACATGGAATGAAAATCTGCTTGGTGGCCGCAAAAATGCGGATTTACAAACCACGACGATCGTGGCAACAGGCACAACAGATCAAAAGGGCCTTGCAGCTTTAAAAATTGATGCAGACCACTATTTAGATGGAGATATTACCTTCGAAACAACTTTGAAGGGCCGTAATTTTGTTTTCGAAGATATTGAATTCAGTGCAAACGCTGATCAGGCTAAATTATCCATCAGTGAACTTAGTTGGTCAAAACCTTCAGGGCATCAAGCCGTGATTTCCGGGAAAGTAAAGTTAAGTGATAATGCGTTTCATTTATCGCCGTTAATTTTACAAGGTAAAGAAATAAACGCTGTTGGTGATTTTAAGTGGACGAATGGTGATTTAATAGGGTTGTTTGATGCAAAGCAGCTTGGACAAAACTCTCTGATAGCAAAAGTTGATATTCCGGTTAATGATGCTGCTAATATAAATTTGAACGCTAAGAAATTAGACTTGCGCCCGTTTTTGAACGGTGTTGATAGTGTTGATGGTGAAATTTTAACTGACCTTCAACCTATCGAAGATTTGTTTGATGACAGTGAAACTATAGAGCCAGCAAATAGTAAAGAAATTTTGAATCTAACTGTGAAAGCGGATCAATTACTTTTGCTGAACGGTGAAACTATTGAAAACCTCAAATTCGACGGAAAAATTATCACAGGTGCGCCTTATTCCATAACCGCAACTGGAACAATGAAGAACTCCGCATCAGATTTAAAATTCACTCTTATTCCGACCACAGATGTGCGTAATACCCCAACAAAGCAAAAGCTCACCCTTAGCAGCAGTGATGGGGGCGGGATTATGCGCGGTTTGGGTATCTTCCCTCACTTGAATAAGGGGGAGTTATTACTGGACGTAATGTCCTTTGGCTGGGGCGGAACTTGGCATATGGAAGGGTCAGCGAAAGTTGACGATACCTTGCTTGTCAATAAGGATACTCTAGGGCCGCAAGTAACAGAAGGTGTTTTAGATGGCCTGAAAGAGTATGTGGATGATGAAGGGGTTAAATTGGATGTTGTGGATATTCCCTTTATTTACGATCGCGGTCTTCTTGATTTGAATGGCTTGAAGGCAAACGGTAGCTCTATTGGCATGACGATGGAAGGCCAACTTCATACACAAAGCGGCAAAATCAATATGAATGGTGTGATAGTGCCTGCGTATCGAATAAATTCGCTATTAGGCAAAATTCCGCTCATTGGTTCGATATTTTCTGGTGGTGAAGGTAAGGGGTTATTTGGCTTTACATACCGCATTAAAGGCGCGACGAATAATCCAAATATTGAAGTCAGCAGACTTTCCGGGATTGCTCCGGGCTTTATCAGAAGCTTGTTTGAAGGTCGCAAAGGTAAAGTGGAAGATGTCATTTTACCTGAAGAAGAGGAAAAGGCTAAAGATAAAGAGCCGCCGCAGGCTGTAAATGATAGCTCATCAGATGATAAGGCAAATAATGACGGGAGTTAAAAGTAAGCCCCCGTCACAATATGAATAAAATTATGCGCTCACAATTAAGGCGTGGCGTTTTTTACCGGCTGACAGTTTAATCTTACCATCATCGAGCATATCGCTTGTCAGAATAAGATCTTCACTTTCAACTTTTTTGTCGTTGAGTTTCATGCCGCCTTGTTTCATCAAGCGGCGAACTTCACCCTTTGATTTACCAAGACCAGCTTCAACGAAAGCGTCGATAATATTGATTGAAGTGGTCAAATCCATTTCAAACGTCGGGAGGTCATCACCAGCGCCACCTTTGACGAAAGTTTCACGTGCGGTTGCTTCTGCTGCTTTGGCTGCATCCGCGCCGCGGCACATCGATGTTGCTGCATTCGCAAGCGCGATTTTAGCGTCATTGATTTCTGCCCCTTCAAGTGCCTCAAGCCGTTTGATCTCATCCATTGGCAAATCTGTGTAAAGCTTCAGGAAGCGCCCAACATCACCGTCATGGGTATTGCGCCAAAACTGCCAGTAATCATAGCTGGATAGCATTGCTTCATTTAACCAAATGGCTCCGTTAACGCTTTTACCCATTTTCTTGCCGTCGGCTGTGGTAATTAACGGCGTTGTAAGGCCGTAAAGCTGACTGCCACTAATGCGGCGACCCAATTCGATACCATTGACGATATTGCCCCATTGGTCAGATCCACCCATTTGCAAGCTGCAATTATGTGTGCGGGAAAGCTCCATGAAATCATACGCTTGCATGATCATATAGTTAAATTCAAGAAACGTTAGTGGCTGTTCGCGGTCGAGGCGCAATTTTACGCTATCAAATGTTAGCATGCGGTTGATCGTGAAGTGCGTGCCTATTTCACGGAGGAAATCGATATATTTAAAGCCGCTGAGCCAATCATCATTATTGACGATTTTGGCTTCTGCCGGCTTATCCCCAAATGTAAGAAACTGTTCGAAAATATTACGGATACTTTGCATGTTTTCCGCAATTTTCTCGTCGGTCAATAATTGGCGTGTTTCATCACGGCCTGATGGATCGCCAATACGTGTTGTAGCGCCACCCAAAAGAACAATCGGGTTATGCCCGCACTTTTGCAGCCAATGCAGCATCATGACTGAAACAAGATTGCCAACATGGATCGACGGTGCCGTCATGTCATAGCCAACATACGCCGTAATTGGCCCTTCAGACATTTTCTGATCAAGCGCATCCATATCAGTTGCCTGATGAATAAATCCGCGCTCAGAAAGAATGTTGAGGAATTCCGACTTAAATGGTTGGTTTTCGTTTGACATTATTTGGTCCGTTTAATCCTATAAGCATATATTTAGTATTTGATAGCGGGCAGTGATGTACCATAGGGTGGGTCTAACGCAAAGCCCCAAGCTTTAAAAAGATTAATTTGTATAAGGATGCGAGAACAATGGGGGAGAACAGGATTTTATGTTCAGTTGGTTTAATGAGCGGCACATCTATGGACGGTGTCGATGCAGCGATCCTTTATACAAATGGTGAAGATATCGAGCGGCACGGGCCGTCTCTTACGCTGCCATACCCTGAGAGTTTACGATCTGATATCAAAGGCGCGATTGATGTTGCCTCAGGCCTATCGGCGATTACTGACGCGAATGAGGTAATAAACGCTGTTGAGGCAGATATTACGGATTTCCATAGCGAAGTGGTATTCGAGATTGAACAAATGCTCGGCGGCGGTAAAGGGGTGATTGACCTTATTGGCTTTCATGGCCACACGGTCACACACCGGCCTGAAAAAGGCTGGACATGGCAAATCGGTAACGGTGGTCGGTTGGCTGGCAATACCGGCATTGACGTTATCTCGGATTTTCGAACGAATGATATGGTCAACGGCGGGGAAGGGGCCCCATTGGTGCCCTTATATCATGCCGCGCTTCTCAGAAAATCACGGAAATATAATACTATCGCAATCCTTAATATTGGGGGCGTTGCAAATGTAACCTGGGTTAAATTATCAAATGACGGTGCCTTAGAGGATATTGTTGCTTTTGATACGGGGCCGGGGAATGCAATGCTCGATGATTGGATGGAGGCGCATACAGGAACCGCAATGGATGTTGGCGGTGATACGGCTGCAACGGGCCTTAATCATGAAGAGATAATCATGGGTTTGATGGCATCGCCGTATTTTGATGAAAAGCCACCGAAAACCCTTGACCGCAATGATTTTCATATGCAGTCGGCTCGTGGCCTTTCGCTCGAAGACGGGGCTGCAACGCTCACAAGTTTTATCGTCGAATCCGTTGTGGCAGCGCAAAGCCATTTCCCAAGCCCGCCTGAGGTTTGGTATGTTTGTGGAGGTGGTCGCCATAATAAAACATTGATGCGCCGTCTGAGGCGACATTTGCCGACACTGGTTGATCCTGTTGAGGTTTTAGGCTGGAGAGGTGATGCCCTTGAGGCAGAAGCTTTTGCCTTTTTAGCCGTTCGGTCAGCTTACAATTTACCGCTTAGTTTGCCAAAAACAACTGGGTGCGGTGAAGCAGTTTCTGGCGGGGTATTTCATAAATCCAAAAGACGTTATGCCTCAAAATAATAACTTCATGTTAAAAAAGCAGGAAAAAATCCTGCTTTTTCAGTTTTGAAATTTATTGTAGAGCCAAATTTACAATCAGCCTTCCTGTAAGCGCTTATTTAGGTAGGTGTTGATTTTAGCCATAAAAGCATTCAATTCGGTTTCAAAGAAATGATTTGCGCGCGGCACTTCTTCATGATCAATAACAATCCCTTTTTGAGATTGTAACTTTTCAACCAATTTTGTTATCGAAATCGGCGTTACCAATTCATCATCGCCGGCTTGTACGATCAAGCCAGAAGACGGGCAGGGTGCCAAAAATGAGAAATCATACTGATTTGCTGGTGGTGCAACCGATATAAATCCTTTGATTTCAGGGCGGCGCATCAAGAGTTGCATAGCAATCCATGCCCCAAAGGAAAAACCGGCAACCCATGTGCCTGTTGAATTCGGGTTCATTGACTGTAACCAGTCAAGCGCAGAGGCTGCGTCTGAAAGCTCGCCAACACCTTGGTCAAATTCACCTTCACTGCGGCCAACCCCGCGAAAGTTGATACGGAGTGTGGCAAAGCCACGATGAACAAAGGCGTGATAAAGATAATACGCAACTTTATTATCCATTGTTCCAATTGGAACACCGTATTGTGGGTGTGGGTGTAAGATAAGTGCGACAGGCGCTGTATCAGATTTTGCTGGCTGATAGCGACCTTCTAAGCGACCAGCAGGTCCATTAAAAATAATTTCTGGCATGATTGATCTTTGATGTGCTTTTCTATTAACGTATGAACGAGCAAAACTATGCCCAATTAAATATATATGTATGCATATATCTAATTTTACTATCGAATCGCAAGCATCCTGTTAAATTTGTGCAAAAATAATCGTAAGCTTTGATATAAAGCACACAGAATCAGACCATTATTCAAGAACGCAGCATTGTAGAAGACATCCATGGCTACACCGATATATCTAGATTTTAACGCCACATCGCCGATATTGCCAGAAGTGATCAATAAGGTTGCTGAGGTTATGGGTGTAATAGGGAACCCATCCTCTGTGCACCAGACGGGTAGAAAAGCAAGGTCAGTTGTTGAGGAAGCGCGTTCGCAAGTGGCAGCACTTGTTGGGGTGCGTGCCCGTGATATTGTATTCACTAGTGGTGGAACAGAAGCGAATAATGCTGTTTTGCGCTCAACTGGGGCAAAAAGCCTGATAATTTCTGCGATAGAGCATGATTGTGTTCTAGCGGCTGCGAAGGCGAGTGGTTTAGATGTTCATATCCTGCTCGTTGACGGCAATGGCCAGGTTGAGCTGAATACATTAAGTGTATTATTAGAAAAAGCTGAAAAACCTGTGCTTGTTTCAGTCATGCTTGGCAATAATGAAATGGGTGCCATCCAGGATATTGCGAACATCACTGAAATCTCAAAAAAATACAATGCACGCGTACACTGCGATGCAGTGCAAGCAGCTGGTAAGATTAATATTGATTTCAATGGTTTAGGTGTTGATTATCTAACCTTATCTGCCCACAAACTAGGTGGGCCACAGGGGGTAGGGGCCATTGTGCTCACACCGACCGCTCCTTTAAACGCTTTAATCGTTGGTGGCGGTCAGGAACTTGGTCGTCGTTCAGGGACAGAAAATGTTGCGGGGGTTGCCGGCTTCGGTGTTGCCGCGATTGATGCTCTTACAAATATTCCTGCATATGAGGGCGTAAGAGCGCTCAGAGACCGGATGGAAACGGAAATATCCGCGTATGCTGACGACGTTATTATAACGGGGAAAGGAATAGAACGCCTGCCGAACACTAGCTGTATTGTAATGCCATTAATGAAAGGAGAAACGCAGGTCATGCATTTTGACCTGAATGGTATTTGCGTTTCTTCTGGATCTGCTTGCTCGTCTGGTAAGGTTAAGGTGTCGCATGTGATGACGGCTATGGGCATGAACGAAGAACTTGCCAATTGTTCGCTTCGTATCTCACTTGGGTTATCGACAACGGATAAAGAAATCGATGCCTTTATCAAGGCATGGAAAACGCTTTATGATCGGTCAAAACGGTAAAGCGGAATGAAAAAACCAGTATATCTTGATAATCAGGCAACCACGCCGCTGGACCCACGGGTTCTGGACGTAATGATGTCGTATTTTACTGAAAAATTTGGCAATCCTCATTCCGCCACCCATCAATATGGTTGGGAAGGTGAAGCCGCACTTGATATATCGCGTGGGCAAGTCGCGAATGTTATAGACGCAAAGGCAGAAGAGATTATTTTTACAAGCGGTGCGACCGAAGCCAATAATATGGCGATCAAGGGGGCAATGCAGGTGTGGGCAAAAAAACGCCCTGAAATTATTACGCTGAATACAGAGCATAAATGCGTGTTAGAATCAGCAAAAGCCTGTGAACACTTTGGCGCTAAGCTTACGGTTTTACCTGTTGAAAAAAACGGGTTGCTTGATTTGATTAAGTTGGAAAAAGCCATCAGTGATCAAACAGCACTTGTTTCAATTATGGCCGTGAATAATGAAATTGGCGTTATTCAGCCCCTTAAAGAAATTGGTGAAGTCATCAAAAAGGCAGGTGCTTTGTTTCACACTGATGCGGCGCAAGCATTTGGTAAAATACCACTTGATGTTACTGAGATGCAAATCGACCTCCTTAGTATTTCGGGCCATAAAATATATGGGCCCAAAGGCGTTGGCGCACTTTTTAAGCGAAAGCATCATTCTGTTACTCTTTGCCGTTTCATGGATGGGGGCGCGCAAGAGGGCGGAGAGCGCTCTGGTACGCAGGCACCGGCGTTAGTTGCAGGCCTTGGTAAGGCCGCAGAGATAGCGAGCAATGAGATGCTAGAAGAAGATGCTCGCATGCGTGCAATGATGACACGGTTCAATGCGGCGATTAGGAACAGTATTGATAATATTATAGTAAACGGTGACGAAGGTGCGCGTATCCCCGGCAATTTAAATATTGGTTTTTTGGGGGTAGATAATGAAATGCTGCTGGCAAGCCTGCGCGGCCTTGCACTTTCAAGCGGATCAGCATGTGCATCTGGTACAACTGGTCCATCGCATGTTTTAGAGGCAATCACTCCACAAGAAAGCCTTGAAAATATGGCGTCTATTCGTGTGGGAATAGGGCGTTTCACTACGGATGAAGAGCTGGATTATGCCGCAGACGCTATAATTCAGGCTGTTAACAAGTTAAGGGTATGATCTGATGGCTGAAATTGATGTTATATTTGTTGAGGCCAATGGCACAGAAAAAACTGTGAAGGCCAAAGTTGGAATGAGCGTTCTTCAACTCGCGCACTATAATGATATTGACATGGAAGGAACATGCGAGGGCAATATGGCGTGCTCTACATGCCATATTATCGTACAGCAAAAGTTTTATGACGCCTTGCCCGAAGCAAGTGAAGAAGAAGAAGAAATGCTCGATTTTACTGTAGGATTAACCGGGACTTCACGCCTTGGCTGCCAGATCGAACTTACAAAAGCGATGGATGGTATGCGGCTTTATCTGCCCAAATCCAGTCAGAATATGATGGGATTTTAATAAAACGATTTTCAAAGGAACCATATGCATAAACTAGTATTTATAGCTGTATTGTTTTTATTGTTTGGCATCAATCCTGTCTTGTATGCCTGCTATCTGCCTCCAAAGCATATGTATGTAGGACATGATGAAACGATTGATAATGCTAAATGGATAGCTCGTGTTAGAGCAATTAGGCGTAAAGGTGATAGTGTAGAGGTTAGAGCAATAGAATATTTAAAGGGCGATGGACCTGAACTATTTATCTTACCAAATGTAAGTACAACGCATGAAAATAATGATTCTACAAAGCCATCTGATAGTAATTACTTTGGACATTCTGTTTCACGGTTTTGGGTTAATGGTGGCCGTTCATTTAACTCAGGTGATTGTTCCATACATCCAAGTATTATGTTTGGGGACAACGAATACCTTATTTTTGGACCATTAGACTATAATTTAGGGTTTGAGAATATTACGGCTCAGAACGATCTGTGGTTAAAATATGTACGGGATTATCTGAAGGGGCTAAAACCATCTAAACCCTTTCCTAAATTACTTGAAACATATATCGACGAGGTTGCTGCTGTTATTCGTGTTCAGGCAAGATGGGAAGGTGGTCGGGTCATATGGGAAGAAGAAGTTCTCAAAGGCGACAAAAATTCGTACATAAATACTATAATTCCCGTTCCTGATGCTTATTTTAATTATGTGGCAAATCCAAATTGTCATGGCATTTTAGGTGTTTATAGAAATAAAAAGAAATTTGATAGACTTTATATACTGGAACATATGCCAGTTGGTCAGGTTACAATAAATGATACTCTGTTGAATTGTTTTAGTGCCGATGGAAAGGCACATGCCCAGATTAGTGCTACTGGGCGATTTGTTAAAAATGGTGTGGCTGAATTTGACCTGCTAAATTCTGACTCAGAATTAAAGCCCCTGTATCGCCGAGCGTTTGGAACACAAATTTGGCGAGAGCGCATTTCGACGATAAATGATTTTTTAGAAGTAATTTCCAAATAGCTTTCCTTGTTATTTACTACATAGAAAAGCTAATTGACTGTTAAAACCGTTCAGGCAGATGGTCGTCTTCCACCAGATCAGTAAAGCGCGTAACTTCTTTAATAAAGCCAAGGCGCACGGTTCCAACGGGGCCGTGCCGTTGTTTGCCAATCACAACTTCCGCTTTACCGTATAGATTTTCCATCTCTGCCTGCCATTGTTGATGTTTTTCATGGTCGGCGAGTGATGGTTCTTCTTTTTCTTTATAGTATTCCTCGCGGAACACGAACATCACCATATCAGCATCTTGCTCAATCGACCCTGACTCCCGAAGGTCAGATAACATAGGGCGTTTGTTTTCACGCTGTTCGACCTGACGGCTAAGCTGTGATAGCGCAAGCACTGGAACATGAAGCTCCTTCGCTAAGCCCTTTAAACCACGGGTGATTTCTGAAATTTCCTGCACCCGGTTTTCATTGCCGCCTTTACCGCCGCCCCTAAGCAACTGGAGGTAATCAACAACAACCAGGCCAAGGTTATGTTGCCGTTTCAAACGCCGCGCGCGGGTGCGGAGGCCTGCAATAGTAAGTGCTGGCGTATCATCGATGAAAAGGGGTAGATCTTCCATCTCTATTGCTGCGCGGGCGATGGCTTCGAATTGATCCTGTGTCAACTTCCCTTGCCGCATGGCATGAGACTGGATTGGGTCCGCTCCTTGATAATGCAAGTTCGCGCGGTCTGAGAGAATACGCGCTGCCAACTGGTCGGCTGACATCTCTAGGCTAAAGAAACAAACGACAGCGCCTTTGCTCATGTCCATATCAACACCTTGCACACGGTCTTCATGGTATCTAAGGGCCGCATTAAAGGCGATATTCGTCGCGAGCGCCGTTTTACCCATCGCGGGGCGCCCTGCAAGGATCATGAGGTCAGAATTATGCAAGCCACCGATTTGATCATTTAGTTTTGTGAGGCCAGTTGTAACACCGGATAAACTATCCGGGTCTTTGAATGCGTTTTCAATATTTTCAACGGCAACCTTGAGGGCGCGGCTGAAGGTTTGCGCGCCTGATTCTGATTGTCCGAGTTCCGCAAGGTCGAAAAGCTGTTTCTCTGCCGCAGAGATTTGCTCCATCGCTTCTTCGTCAATCGGAGCGTCATAGGCATCGTTCACCATCTCTTCGCCGATTTGAATGAGTGAACGCCGCATTGCAAGGTCATAGATTGTGCGGCCATAATCTTCGGTGTTGATAATGGTTGCAGCACTGGCGGCCAAGCGCACCAAATACTGCGCCCCACCCACATCAGCGAGCGCTTCATCATTGTCAAAGTAGGGTTTGAGTTTAACCGGATCGGCAATCTGGTTTTTATCCATTAACTTAAGAACAGATTCGTAAATACGGCCGTGAACAGGCTCAAAAAAATGCTCCGGCATCAAAAAGCCCTGAACCTTCTGCGCAGCTTCGTTATTTACGAGGATAGCACCGAGAATTGCTTGTTCTGCTTCAAGGTTGTGAGGTGCCTGTCTGTAGCCCAAGCCTTCGCTCGATGCCTTATCTGAGGTATCATTAGCTGCATTTTCTTCGCCTGATTGAACCAGTTCCATTTAATACCCATTCCCTCCATAAAACTTGATGAATAGCTTTTACATGGTTTTTTACCAAGGGATAGAAAAGATTTTAGCTTTTACCCGTTATCTTTTCCACAGGGGGATAATTGTGTGGAAAACTTTTGTTGGGGACCTTTGTCAGGTTTGCTTATTTGAGCCGACTATAAGTATAGAGCTTCGCTTAAGTGCAAATTATAGGGTGAAATATGCGGAAGATAATAATACTAGTTTTTATCATTGTTGTTTTGTCATCAGCGTTGTTTGCCATGCGGCAACCAATGAAATGTTATTTATTGAAAGATATGTATTTTGATCATGCTGTGGGTAATGTTTATATTGAGAAAAATGATGTTGAAGCTCAGCAAACTATCATAAAATTTATTTCTTCGGCCCGAACACGTATTCAGCAAAAGTTTGGTGACATGCGAGCTGCTCCGCCCATTTTGATCGCAAAATCACCGAATACAGTAAATGTATTTTACGGAAATCCATATGGTGTAACACACCGAAGTCCATTTGGTTCCTGCATTGTAATTGGTGACAAAGGACAAAATATTGACGTTATTGCCCATGAACTTATGCATGCCGAATTAGCTGAAAGACTTGGTCATCTAAGCGTGATCACTGAATTGCCGGTATGGTTCGATGAGGGCTTTGCAACACTTGCTGATTACCGCGCCCCCTATTTGCCTGAGAATATGGATATAAATGATGAAGATATTAAACGGGTTAAACAATTGTTTTGGGGACATGAGTTTTATAATGATCAGAGAAAAATTGTTCAACGTTATCAGGCTGCAAAACTTGCGGTCATGCAAAATCTTAAACCGGAAGATTATATGGGCATATTTAATAAGCTGGAGGAGCGTCAGAGTTTCGATAAATTAATTAGATAAGGGATTAATTGTTCAAACATTCTAATTGGCTGGACTTTGAGCTTTCAAAAGAATGTCAGCTAATCCAATGGAAACATTGCCGGGCCAAAAGTTATTGTCATAGTATCCATTTGTAAAATATATAACCGTAACATTGCTATTATCCGATGTGTCAACAAAATGGCGAACATCAACGCGGTTGCCGCCACCATGACCAAATACATTCATGGTGTTATGCTTGAAAAATTCCCAGCCATTTACGAATCTGGATACTTCCCCATTACTCAAACTTTTGATCTTCCACATCACAGCCAATGATTTTTCGCTTATTAATTTCCCACGTAATAGAGCCTGAAATAATTTGGCGATATCTTTAGGTGATATATTTAAGCCTGAACTTGCAAACATATAATCTGGCTGGTCGATTGGGCCGTTTCGAAATAACCCATTTTCAGTTGCACGGTAGGTTGAGGCACGATTAGGAATTATCGCAAACTCTCCGCCGTGGTATGTTTGTTGCAAGTTTAGCGGCTTGATAACATGTAACGCTATCGCTTCAAGAAAACTAATATTAGTTGTGTTTTCTATGATCATCTTAAGTAATAGATAGTTGGTTTGATTATATTGGTTCCTATCACCAGTGTTAAAATTAAAAGGCTTGTTTTTAATAGAATTTAACGCTGCTTCCGGCGTTTCAGGTGTTTTGTTTGGCCACTGGTAATAGTCCGGTAATCCAGATGTATGAGACAACAACTCATCAATCGTTAGAGACTTCCATTTTTCCGGTATATTGGCGAGATGCAGGCCAATTTCATCTGTAAGATTTAGCTTACCATTCTCCACTAGCTGCATGATGGTAATATTAACGAACAGCTTAGCGAGTGAAAAAGACTGAAAAACAGTATCTTCTTTGATTTTGACGTTAAGCTCTATGCTTGCAAGTCCGGCAAAAGATGAATAAATTTCTTTGCCATTCTTTAGAATAATCGTTGAATGACCAATAATCCCATATTGTTTTTTACTCTCTGAGAGATATTGGTCAAGTTTAGCAACAAGGGAAGGGCCTCACTGGCTTTTGCTATGTTTACTGACAAAATTGGAATGATGAGAAGACTTGTTAAAAAACTTAAAATCGTTTTTTTCATCGAGTACTCCTGAATCATTGATAACCTGACCTGATATAGATAGCAGAATTATATTGTACAATAAAAAAGGGAAGCAAAATGCTTCCCTTAATTATAATCAGAAATAAACAGGCTTATTCAGCGTCAGTTTTTTCTTCTTCGCTTTCTTCAGTAGCTTCATCGTCAGATGCTTCAGTTTCTTCTTCTGCTTCTTCAACAAACTCTTCTTCAGCTTGATCTTCGTTAGTGTTAACGAGTGCACCACCAATTTCAAACTGTGTTTCTGCTTCTGCTTCAGAGCGAGCAATATTAACAATAACAGTTTCTGAAACTTCCGGGTGCAATGTGATCACAACATCATGAAGGCCAAGAGTTTTGATCGCACGATCAAGAACAACCTGGCTGCGGCCAATTTTAACACCAGCTTCTGTAACAGCTTCAGCAATATCGCGGCTTGTTACTGAACCATACAGTTGGCCTGATTCACCAGCAGAGCGAACCATAACGCACTTAAGACCAGCCATTTGGCCTGCAACTGCTTCAGCTTCTTCGCGGCGCTTAAGGTTATCAGCCTCAAGGCGTGCGCGCTCGTTTTCAAAGAACTGCTTGTTAGAGTCTGTCGCACGCATTGCTTTCTTCTGTGGAAGAAGGAAGTTACGGGCAAACCCATCCTTTACAGTTACTTCATCGCCCATTTGGCCGAGCTTAGCTACTCGTTCTAATAGGATGACTTGCATATTATGTCTCCTTAAATGGGGTTACTGAACGATGAAAGGCAAGAGCGCAACATTACGAGCGCGTTTGATTGCCTTGGCAAGTTCGCGTTGTTTCTTGGCAGAAACAGCAGTGATACGGCTTGGAACAATCTTGCCGCGCTCTGAAACATAGCGCGAGAGCAATTTTACATCTTTGTAATCGATTGTTTGTGCATTATCGCCTGAAAACGGGCATGTTTTACGACGACGGAAAAATGGACGGCGTGCAGACATTAGCGTTGCTCCCTTCTGTCACCACGATCACCACGGTCGCCTCTTGGGCCGCGGCGCTCTTTGTCAGCTTTAGAGCGAAGTACGATTGATTGACCTTCTTCATGCTCTTCAACACGGACAGTCATGTAACGGAGAACATCTTCGTTTAGACGAATTTGGCGTTCCATTTCAGCAACTGCTGCATGTGGCGCATCGATGTTCAAAAGAACATAGTGGCCTTTGCGGTTTTTCTTGATACGGTATGCAAGGGTTTTAAGACCCCAGTATTCTGATTTAGCAACTTTGCCTTCGTTCTCTTCGATGATTTTCGAAAAGTCAGCAGTGATGCTTTCTACTTGCGAGGCGTTAATATCCTGCCGCGCAATGAAAACATGCTCATATAAAGCCATGCTTTTTCTCCTTTATGCTGATCGCTCGTTAGCACCCATTGCTAACGCCTCCAGCCTTCTTTTTCCTGAATGTATATATGGATACATCGGTCAGGAGGCGCTTCTTTATCGCTTTGTTTAAGGAAACACAAGGAAAAACGGGCGATTTACAAGAAAAAGTACAAAAGCTGTTATATTGTCTTGCAATTGGATATCGCTATGTGACATTCCGTAAGGTAAATAACGGATGCAATAGCTGTCCGGCTGTAATGATCAAGGGATAAGATATGACACGTGCTTTTGTATTTCCAGGGCAGGGCAGTCAGTTTATCGGCATGGGAAAAGCACTTGCCGAAGCGTCTGAAGCTGCAAGTTTGGTTTTTGAAGAAGTTGACGATGCACTAAGCCAAAACCTTTCCAAATTAATGTGGGAAGGTGAAGAGGATGACTTGCGCCTTACTGAAAATGCACAACCTGCATTGATGGCAACTTCTATGGCTGTTGTTCGTACAATAGAGAAAAACAGCGGTAAGAAGATATCGGATTTAGCAAGCCATGTCGCTGGGCATTCACTCGGTGAATATTCTGCGCTTGCAGCGGTTGGAGCTTTTTCGCTGGCGGATACCGCAAGGCTTTTGAAGCTTCGCGGGCAAGCAATGCAGCGCGCTGTACCAGTGGGTGAGGGTGCGATGGCTGCTATCCTTGGGCCTTCGTTTGACACTATTCTGGAAATTGTTAAAGAGGCATCACAGGGCGAGGTTTGCGTTGCGGCAAACGATAACGCTGACGGCCAGGTTGTTGTGTCAGGCCATAAGGGCGCGGTAGAGCGTGCTATTGAGATCGCCAAGTCAAAAGGGGCAAAGCGTGGTATGTTATTGCCCGTTTCCGCACCTTTTCATTGCCCATTGATGCAACCAGCAGCAGATGAGATGCGGGACGCGCTAGCGGATACAAAAATCACTGAACCTGCGCTTCCTGTAATTGCGAATGTTTTAGCGGCGCCAGTTGGTAATCCTGATGGTATTAAAAACTTGCTTGTGGAGCAGGTAACAGCATCTGTTCGTTGGCGTGAGAGCGTTGGCTCGATGACTTCACTTGGTATCACAGATATTGTTGAGGCTGGTGCAGGTAAAGTTCTGTGCGGATTAGCACGGCGTATTGATAAAAGCCTGAATGCTACCAATATTCAAGAAGCTGAAGATGTTGAGCGGTTTCTGGAAAGCCTATAACGCTTTTAAAATAAATGCAGAAAAAATACAGGGAACTCTATGTTTAATTTAAACGGAAAAAAAGCACTTGTTACAGGCGCAACGGGCGGAATTGGAGCTGCAATAGCGACAGCTTTGCATCATGCAGGTGCTGAAGTTGTTATTTCAGGTACGCGCGCAGAAAAGTTGGAAGTACTCGCTGGTGAACTTGGTGATCGTGTTCATGTAGTGCCTGCGAATCTCTCAGAGCGTGAAAGCGTTGATACATTAATCAAAGCTGCTTCTGAGGCGCTTGGCGGCGGCGTTGATATCCTTGTTAATAATGCGGGTATCACGCGCGATAATCTTGCGATGCGGATGAAAGAGGACGAATGGGATAGCGTAATGCAGGTTAATCTCGAGTCTGTTTTTCGGCTTTCCAAAGGCTATTTGCGGACAATGATGAAAGCACGCTTTGGCCGTATTATTAATATAACATCGGTTGTTGGTGTAACAGGCAATCCAGGGCAGGCGAATTATGCTGCCTCTAAAGCAGGCTTGATTGGTATGTCCAAATCGCTTGCACAGGAAGTTGCAAGCCGGGGGATCACTGTTAATTGTGTAGCACCCGGATTTATTACAACACCGATGACTGACGCGCTCACAGACGATCAAAAAAGCGCGATCACAAAGAATATCCCATCAGGAAACCTTGGGAAACCTGAGGATATTGCAGCGTCTGTCTTGTATCTAGCCAGTAACGAGGCCGGATATATTACAGGGCAGACCTTGCATATTAATGGCGGAATGGCCATGATTTAACTGAGTAGTTGTTTAACAAATTACTTAAACTTGACTTCTCAAAGCTAAAAAACTGTGTTACCAGCACGGCGATGCGGAACAAAACTAAGGTTTCTTAGCTTTATAGTCGCACAATAGAGACATATTAGAATGCTGATATGTCGTCATTGTTAAGAACGAGGGAAAAGCAATGAGCGATATTGCCGATAAGGTGCAAAAAATTGTAATCGAACACCTAGGTGTTGAAGAAGATAAAGTCACCGAAACTGCTAGTTTCATCGATGATCTAGGAGCAGATAGCCTTGACACAGTTGAGTTGGTTATGGCTTTCGAAGAAGAGTTTGGTATTGAGATTCCAGACGACGCAGCTGAAAAAATTCAGACTGTTAAGGACGCGATCGATTTTATCGGCGCTAATTCCTAAAGACTGATCGAGTTTTGAATGGGGTAGCAGCCGGTTTTTGCCTGTTTGTTGCCCCATTTTTTATTTAAGCAGGGTTATTGGGCTTTCTTACCCTGAATAAGGAAATTTTGATGAGACGTGTTGTTGTAACCGGAATGGGAATGGTGTCGCCGCTTGCGGCTGGAGTTGATGAAACGTGGTCGCGGTTGATTAATGGACAATCTGGTGCTGGCTCAGTAACGCAGTTTGATACCACTGATTTCCCCTGCAAAATTGGCTGCGAAGTTAAAGTTGGGGATGGAACAAATGGTACTTTCAACCCGGATGACTGGATGCTCCCGAAAGACCAGCGACGCGTTGATACATTCATTCTCTTTGGAATGGCTGCGGCTATTCAAGCGGTGAACGAAGCTGGCATCGCTGACTTAAGCGAAGAAGAACAACTCCGCACTGGTGTTATGATCGGTGCTGGCATTGGTGGCTTGAAATGGATTTCCGAGACGTCAATTACACTCAAAGAACGTGGAATTAGACGTGTAAGCCCGCATTTTATTGCTGGCTCTATTATTAACCTGGTATCAGGTAACGTATCCATTAAATATGGATTTAAAGGCCCGAATCATGCAGCAGTAACTGCGTGTTCAACCGGGGCGCATTCAATTGGTGATGCGGCGCGGATAATTGCACTCGACGATGCGGATGTAATGGTTGCTGGCGGTGCTGAAGCATCGATATGTGATATTGGCTACGCTGGTTTCTGCCAATCGAGAGCGCTTTCGACAAAATATAATGATACGCCGCTTGAAGCGTCACGCCCGTGGGATAAAGGTCACGATGGTTTTGTGATGGGTGAAGGTGCTGGTGTTGTTGTTCTTGAAGAATTAGAACACGCCAAGAAGCGCGGGGCTAAAATTTACGGCGAAGTAACCGGATACGGTATGTCAGGTGATGGTCACCACGTAACAGCGCCTGCACCTGATGGAAATGGCGGTTTCCGTTCTATGAGTGCAGCAATCAAACGTGCTGGTGTCAATATTGATCAGGTTGACTATATTAACGCACACGGTACATCAACGCCAGTTGGCGACCCAATCGAATTTGGTGCAGTGAAGCGCCTTCTTGGTGACCATGCTGGTAAAGCTGCAATGTCCTCGACGAAATCATCAATTGGGCACCTTCTTGGTGCGGCAGGTGCGGTTGAGGCGATCTTTTGTCTAAAAGCGATTGAAAATAATATTGTACCACCAACCCTTAACTTGCATGAACGTGCAGAAGGGTGTGAAGGTATTGATCTCGTTGCGCTTGAGGCTCAGGAACGTGATGTTAAAGTTGCGCTTTCAAACTCATTCGGGTTTGGCGGCACAAACGCATCACTTGTTGTACAGCAATATAACGGTAACTAATAAAACCTGTGCGTTATAAAATAATTATGAAGCCGGTTTTTTCCTGAATGCAAACCTGATATGCTTAGATCATATGGGTGAAACTTTAAGAAAAAATCGGCTTTTTATATGCCTTGTAGCCTTCTTTTCTATTGCTTTGGCTATCGGTGGTAGCAGCTATATTGCTATCCATCATATTCTTAATTCCACCTCTCACAACCATAACCCTGTTTACTATTATCTCCCAAAAGGTAGTGGTTTAATCAGGGCGTCGTATCTAGCTGAAAATATGGGGTTGGTTAGTGATGAAATAATATTTCGGTATGCGGTTATTTATCTTGGCCTTGAAACGAAATTACGCTCTGGCGAGTTTGAAATATTACCGGGTACACCGCTCAAACATGTTATAAAAAAAATTGCAGACGGCGATATATTTTACCGGAAAGTATCGATCCCTGAAGGGTATTCAAATAAACAAGCATTGCATGTGCTCGAGAATAGCTTTGGTATAAAATCAACCAAGCCTTTGAATGGGGAGCTTGTTGAAGGAACATTATTGCCTGAAACATATCTTTATGAGCGAGGTGATAGTATTGCCTCCTTGGTTGCCAGAATGCAAAAAGGGATGACCAAGACAATTGAGCAATATTGGTCAATGCGAGCTGAAGGATTGCCATTTAATTCCCCAGACGAAGCCCTTGTTTTGGCGTCAATCGTTGAAAAAGAGACTGCTCTGCCAAGCGAGAGGCCACTTGTTGCCGCAGTGTTTTTGAATAGGCTGAAAAAAAATATGCGGCTGCAATCGGACCCTACAATAATATACGGAATTACCTATGGGCTGCCTTTAGGTAGGGCCATTACCCGCAAAGACATTCAAACAAAAACGCTCTATAATACATATCAAATCAATGGGTTACCCCCAACAGCGATTGCTAATCCTGGTGTTGACGCTATCAAGGCAGTGTTAAATCCCCCCACTGATAACAAATATCTATATTTTGTAGCCGATGGGAGCGGCGGGCATGCCTTTGCAAAAACCTTAGCTGAACATAATCAAAATGTTGCAAAATGGAGAGCAATTGAGCGAGAACGAAAACGCTGACTTTTTAAAATAAGAAATTTCAATATGAGCATGAAAATAGCTCGGTTATAAAAGCTAAAAAGCAACAAGGATTTTTATATGTCATTGAAAAGTATGACAGGTTTTGGGCGCACAAACGGTACAGGTCATGACTTTGACTGGGTTTGGGAAGTTAAGAGTGTAAATAATAAAAGCCTGGATATTCGTGTGCGATTACCAGCATTGCTTGATGGGTTTGATATAACTCTTAAGAAATGGCTGAGCACACAAATTTCACGCGGAACCATTTTTGTTAATTTAACAATCAATAGAAATGCAACTGATGCTGGCTTCATTGTGAATGAGGCCAAGTTACAAGCTCTTATCGATATAGCACAGCAATATGACGGGACAGCTTCGATATTGCCAGCAACCTTAGACGGCCTTCTACGTATAAAGGGTGTTATTGATGAAGGTGAAAAGGGGCTGAATGATAAACATCGTAGCGAATTGGAAACATCATTAAAGGATAGCCTTGCTGATGCAGTGTCTGCATTGGTGAGTAATCGCGCGCAAGAAGGGGCGCGAATGCATGAGGTACTTTGTAAACAAATAATAGAGATTGAAGAACTGGTAAATGCTGCCAGAATACAGTCTAAGGACCGTGTAATCGTTATGCAAAAACGTTTTACGCAGCAACTTGAGAAACTTCAATCAGTTAGCAAACCTATTGATGACGAGAAACTCGCTCAGGAAATAGCCCTTTTGGCCGTAAAGGCAGACGTTATGGAAGAACTTGATCGATTAGATAGCCATATCGTTGAAGCAAAAACATTACTTGATAGTTCAGAGCCGATTGGGCGAAGGCTTGATTTTCTATGTCAGGAATTCAATAGAGAGGCGAATACATTGTGCGCTAAATCAGGCGATACGAAACTAACGAAAATAGGGCTTGATATTAAGACGCTCATCGACCAGTTTCGCGAGCAGATTCAAAATATAGAATAACAGTTTAAAATAAGAGTTACAGGCATGTCGGACAGTGTAATCACAGAAAATATCGCAAATAAACGTAGAGGCCTAATGCTTGTTATGTCATCGCCGTCTGGCGCAGGGAAGACAACATTAAGCCGTATGCTTTTAGCTGATGAACCAGAAATGGTGATGTCTGTTTCCGCAACAACCCGCGAACCGCGCCCCGGTGAAGAAAACGGTAAAGATTATTTCTTTGTTGCTCATGACCGTTTTCGGGAAATGATCGATAATAATGAGTTACTAGAGCACGCGGTTGTCTTTGAGAATAGATATGGCACACCACGCGGGCCTGTGATGCAAGCATTGTCAGACGGCAAGGATGTTTTGTTTGATATCGATTGGCAAGGTACTCAGCAGCTTGCTGAGAGCGCAGGAGATGACTTGGTACGGGTATTTGTGCTGCCTCCTTCGATCAATGAACTTGAAAGTCGTTTGAGAAAACGCGCACAAGATAGTGAGGAAGTCGTTCAAAAACGCATGGCCGAAGCTGAAAGCGAAATAAGCCACTGGGCGGAATATGATTATGTTTTAATCAATAATAACCTTGAAGAAACATACGCTGACCTGCGCGATATTCTAAACGCAGAACGATTACGACGCCGTAGAAGGCCAGGGTTATCTGAGTTCGTCAGAACATTAAAAAGGTAGGCAAACATATTTGCATGGGGGGCTAAGGTGGATAATAATTCTGATATTTATGATGCTCAATTCGTAAAGAGCGTATTCGATAAATGCTCCGAGAAATATATACTATTCAGTTACTTCTGTTCACTGGGCTTCACAGAACGATGGCGAAAACAATGCATTTCTAATATGCCAGTGTTACCTACTAAGAATGCTACCGGATATGATTTGATGGCTGGCACAGGTGAGCTATGGCCCCATTTATTAAAATATTATCCTGCGCTTGCAAAGATTATGGCTGTAGATATTTCGACAGGTATGCATAAGATTGCTATGCGGCGATTGCATAAAATGCGAGCAGATAAAATAGATTTTATAGAAGACAATATTCTTGAAAGTAAATTACAGGAAAATAGTGCTGATTTCATTGTTTCTACTTTTGGATTGAAAACATTTAATCGATCGCAACATGCAATACTTGCCAAATTGGTTGCGAAGACCTTAAAGCCGGGAGGCGTTTTTTCCTTTATCGAGGCCTCTGACCCAAAGGGGTGGATATTAAGGCCTCTGTATTTGTTTTATCTTAAACTTTTTTTACCTTTGATTGAGAAAGTATTCCTTAAAGGAGCCCAAGACTTTTCCATGATTGGGAAATACAGCATGAATTTTGGCAATGCTAATGAATTTGCAATGATGTTACATGATGAAGGGTTGGAAGTTGTCTACAAAAAATATTTTTTCGGCTGCGCTACAGGCGTTGTCGGAAAAAAACTCATAACTTAAACGATTGAATATAAATGATTCGGCTTTTTGAATAATCCGGCGGCAACACTTTTTTCTTCAATTTGTGATTTGTTCTGAAACAAAAGTATCTTTTTTGTATCGATTTGAAACAGTTTTATCTAATGCAATACGTTCAGGTATGCCTAAAAGCCCTTGAAATTTTACTTTCGAGCATATTTCCCTAAAATTTTATTCAACAAGTTCGGGCCTCGCTCAAGAACATGATGCAAAATTTAAGGATCGATTATGAAAACGACAATGAAATCTCTTTTTGGTAAATTAGCCTTGACTGTAATACTTGTATCATCGGCTAACCTATTTTCGTTGAGCGTTAATGCGTCCACAAGTTTTACCTTTGTTGGGGGCGAGACTACCCGAGGAATTCCAAGAAATAATGATGTTGGAGGCATTCTAACATCCCTTGGATTAACAGATTTTACTAGGGCTCGTGATGTTCAATTTAATACATTCGGCACATTAGATGTTTTTTATCTAGGGTCTGAATCTGGTTTTATTAATACTGTCGAAATAAACGGCGAAACAGTATTCACAGAAAACCCGGATCGCTTGACGCAAACACCGTTTGTATCTGATTTCATTCACACATTTAATATCGAACGCGGTGATTTATTATCAGACTTAGGTTTATCGTTCGGTAGCAATCGCGGCACACCTGCAGCATTAGGCGATGCAGGTTTTGGCGAATTCTTTAGCCCTCAAGGTGGCAATCGTTTTGCTCTGGGGTTTGGTGATAATACAGGTGATGGTGATTTTGATGATCTGGTTGTTGGCTTGCAGTTCTCAACATCAGCTATCCCTGAACCAGCAACATGGTTGATGATGATACTTGGTTTTGGTGTTGTTGGGTTACAAATTCGCCGTAGAGAGCGCAAGGCCATCAGCCTGATATAATATTGGTTTTTATTACAGAGTAATTAGATATCAGGTACTTGTATTAAGCAGGTGCCTGATTTTTATTGCATATAAGGTGAAGCTTCTATGCTGTGCGCAATAATTGATAATGTTTAGCTAAGCGAACAAAATCAGCAACACTAAGGGTTTCGGCTCTGGCCGTCTCTTGAATATTTGACATATTCAATAATTCTATTGTGTCCACGGGCAATGATTTTAGGCTTGCGCGGAGCATTTTTCGCCGTTGCCCAAACGCCTTTTCAACAACAAGTTCAAGGTCCTTGAGGTTAACACTCTTGTCAATCGGCTCTGAAGGCTCAAAATGGATGATCGCACTATCTACTTTTGGTGGAGGGGTGAAGGCCGCTGCTGGCACATTCATTGCGATCCTTACATTACCGCGCCACTGCGCTAAAACGGAAAGTCTGCCATAGGCTTTTGTATTAGGCTTGGCAACAATGCGTTCAGCCACTTCTTTTTGAAACATTAGTGTTAGTGAACTATACCAAGGCAACCATTCATCGAGCGTTAGCCATTTTATAAACAACAATGTACCAACGTTATACGGAAGGTTTGATGCTATCCTTGCTTTAAACCCGGGCTCAAGCTGCATAGCCGCCGGCTCATCTATTTTTAGAGCATCGCCGTGAATAACAGTCAGTTTACTCTGATAGGCGTTTGATATGTCTGTTAGGGCAGGGAGGCATCTTTGATCCATTTCAACGGCAACAACCCTATGAGCGCCATTTGAAAGAAGGCCACGTGTTAATCCACCTGGGCCCGGGCCAACCTCATAGACAATACTATTAGTCAAATCACCAGCAACACGGGCAATTTTTGATGTTAAATTAAGGTCTAATAAGAAGTTTTGCCCAAAAGACTTTTTCGCCCGCAAATCATATTCACGGATCACCTCCCGGAGAGGGGGTAAAGTTTCAGAGGATAAATTATTTTGCATCTTTGGCATTCAATTCATTCATTGCCATAGCCTCTGCGCTTTTGATCGCGGCGTAAAAGCTATCTGGCCGGGCGATTCCCTGACCCGCAATATTAAGCCCTGTACCATGATCAGGTGACGTTCTGATAAAGGGTAAGCCGAGTGTTATATTAACACCACCCCAAAAATCGAGCGTTTTCAAGGGAATCAATGCTTGGTCGTGATACATACAAAGCGCCGCATCATACTGACTTCTGGCTTCTTCATGAAAGAGCGTATCCGATGGTTGAGGGTCAGTGACCTCAATTCCCATGTCGCGTAAAATGTGAATGGCGGGCATAATGTGCGTTACTTCTTCTATACCCATTGCGCCGTTTTCACCAGCATGCGGGTTTAGGCCGGCAACGGCGAGTTTGGGGTTATGTACCCCGAAGCGACTTTGCAAATCCTGACAAGCAACCGAGCCTGCATGGACGATCATATCAGTGGTTAATTTTCTACTCACATCCTTAAGAGCAATATGCGTTGTTACGGGAATAACGCGGAGGCTATTAGTTGCCAGCATCATAACCGATGCATTTGCTTTAAATCCAGAGCGTTCCGCGAGGTATTCGGTATGCCCGGGGGACGCGAAGCCAATATCATATAGAGCTGCTTTATGAATAGGAGAGGTAACCAATGCTGAAATTTCACCGGACAGTGCTAATGATACCGCCATGTCGATAGCAGAGATAACGGCATGCCCATTCGCAGGGGTTAAGGTGCCGGGCTTAATGGTTTCCTGTGTTTCTATTTCAATAATGGGTAGTTGGTGATCAGGAACGGCTTTTACGTCATCTGGCGATTTGATAATGACATAATCTAACGTTTTGTCATGGATGACCAGGCTATCCAAAGAACCAATATAGATTAACTTTGGCAATTGCTGATGTGATCGTTGTTTCCATATATTGCAAAATATCTCAGGCCCAACGCCGGCAGGTTCCCCCATCGTAATGGCAATAGGGGCTAATTCTTTATTTACATTATGTGTGTTCATATAACCGAAAATTAACGATAATCAACAATCGCATCGCGCCTGATATCGCGTAAGTATCGACGTGCCATCATTGACATACGTTGCTGTTCAAGCTGATTGTAAACTTGATCAAAATCTGGCTCTTGAATGGTTGCATCCTGACGATCACAAACGAAAAGCACTCGCCATCCATCTTCCATTTTTAAAAGATTGGTTGCGCCAAACCCTTCAATCGCTTGAACTTCAGTTCTTGCATCACCTTGTAAGTCCCGAATGCGAATAGCTCCGATATCTTGTGGGCCGTCAGCACCTGCGGCAGTTGCTAGATCAGGAACTTGTTCGCACGTTGCATCGCTGCTGGATATTTGTGATACTGCTTGCTCAAATTGAGCGGCAAGTTCAACGTCTGCAACTTTTTCCAGTGATAAATGAATTTGACGCAGTTGCACCTGACCATCAAGTGGGTCAGCCGTTAAAATACGTCGGCGATCGTTTACAGAGAAAATTACATATCCACCGGCTGTCCGGATCGGATCAGATATATTTCCAACACCAATATTGTCTAATTCTTCTTGTGTCAGGCCATCAATATCATCAAGAGTAGTCCACCCTAAATCACCGCCTGTCGCAGCAGATGACGACGCAGATAGTTGATTTGCTAATTCAGGAAATGCAGCGCCGTCTTTAATGCGTTGAACGATTTCATCCGCCGTTGTCTTTACAGACGCTTCATCCGCAGCGCTATTGACCAAAAGAACAATCTCACCCAACCTGTATTCGAATTTGCCTTTATTATCGTATAATCGCTGGATATAAGCATCTACTTCTTCGTCAGAAATGCTAACGAAAGGCCCCAAACGACGCTGTGCCAACTGTGCCCATGCTACTTCCGCTTCAATTTGTGACATCATTGTTTCTTTACTGGCGCCGATCTGGTCGAGAGCTTCTGACAATTGTTCAGGGCTTTGTCCCAAACCCTGGGCGCGGCGTGAAAAGAAATCTTCTAACTGTTCACCTTGAACGGAAACTTCATTTTCCGCGGCTTCTTGAATTTGCAATCGTTCATCAACCATCGAGCGGATGACTTGTTCGCGAATTTTAAGGAATTCTTCTTCTGACTTTACCCCGCCTGATATGGCAACCACAAGGCGCAGACGCTGGTTAATATCAAAGCTTGAAATTGGCTGGTCATTAACAAGCACTTCAATGCTATTAATTGCCTGTGGTTGTGCTTGTTGTTGTGCCGCAGAAGGGCTGGTCAACAATAGGGCACCAACTATACATGATAAAATTGGCATGGATAGCTTTTGAAGTGTTTTTTTGAAGTTCACAATATTACTCATTAGCGATTTTTTACCCTGAAAAATCAGGTGTTCCCGTGTTCCAAGGTAATATAAACGAACTTGGGGGTGATATGCTAGCCTAAATTCAATAGTTTGAAGCGAAATAAAATTGAGGTTCCCGGTTCGATATCCCGGTCTTCAGTAAAGGTTTCCCTAATTTGAAGGCCTATTTCAATACATTCATCGATATATGAGATGCCAGCCTCATATTCAACGCCGTTAGAACCCGTGGTAAGATCTTCTATTGCTGTGCCAGTAAAACGCCAGTTTTCATCGATTTGATAATATAGCCCCAAGCGCAATTCTTCGCGGTCTTGCCGGTTTTCTACAGCGCCTGTAAGGTTTGGATTGGTAAAGTTCAGATCACGGTCCAGACGCAGATATCCGGCCTCAAAACCCGTTTTACGTGATCCAATCAATACATTAATATCGTTTCTTCGCACTGCGAGCGACTTATCGTTCAATCGGTATCGATGATCAACCTCCAGCCAATCTTTATATTTAATATTGGTTCTACCAACGATATCAGAAAATTCACCTTCAAGGCCTGCACCTTCGTTGAAGAATGTATCTTCACCGTCTGCTCGGAAAGACTGCCCAACCAAAATATCGCTTTGAATATCTTTACCGTCATATTGCCATCTAAGGCCTACGGTAACTCTGGAGCTTTCATCAAATAAATCAAATCCTGCAGCTCGCTCGGATGAGAAAAGGTTAAGGTCGTTTAATTCAAAGGCCCGACTGTCTTCGTTAACAATATTATTTGGTGTGCTGTCAGAGGGCGACAAAGTTACCTGAATAATAGGCTCAAGAGTATGAAAACCATTCGAGCTTTGTTTAACGAGAGGGTAGCTCAGTGTGCCGGTTAATCGCGCGACATTACGAAAGTCTGTTCCGCCTTCACCACTACCGAAAGTGCCCGCAAAAAATGGATTATCAGGAGCAACCTCATTATCAATATTGTAAGCGTCAGAGCGAACAAGGCCATCAAGGTCAAAGACAAAACCTTGATTTGAAATCCAGCGGCGCTGCCAATTGCCGGATAGTGAAATCCGCTGGGTATCAAGCCCGGCTGTGCGTGTGATTGAGAGCGCATTCCACCTGATTTTTACTGCCCCTCCAAACGGTTTATACTTTGGGATAAACTCGGCTTCTATAAGAGGCAAGGCTAAGGGAGTAAGGCCTGGCGACACTTCATTTCTAAGTTCCTGAAAAACCAGTGTCCGGCCAGAAATATACGAGCGATCAAAAAAACCTTCAATATTATATTCACTGGTTAATGTGTCTGCTCGTGAAAATCCATACCGCCTTAAGTAAGTATCATCAGAGGCAAAATTTAGTTGATATGTTGAGCGCCAAGGGCCTGCATGATTAAATTGACCGGCTGAACTTATATGCCCGCGAAATTCATTATCGCCAGTCAGGTTATTATTTACATCTCGTTCATCGGTGTAGGTGATGCTGCCATCAACAGTATATTCACCATAACTTAACTTATGGCGATATTCCCCTGACAGGACCAAACCTTCCCTTGTTGTAATAATGGGGGTAATCGTGAAGTCCTGACTTTTATCAATGGTGTGATAATAAGGCAGTCCAGCAACAACCCCGAGGTTGTTACTGGTTCGAATTTCTAGCGGTAAAAATCCACTGGCACGATCAACGGTTGGGTCAGGATGTGAGAAATAGGGCGTCCATAAAACGGGAACACCGAGAATTTCAAGCGTAGCATTTTTATAATAAAGCCGTTTTTTCCCGCGGTTGTGAACTACTTTAACGGCCTTTATTTGCCAGAATGGGTCTTGTGGTTTTCCTTCACTGTCATTGCAGATTTTACACGGGCTATAAACAGCTCGGTCAAGAGTCGTTATACCATTCTCGCCGTCACGCTGCCCGCTATTAGCATAAACTCTTGCCCCGTCTTCCAGCAAAAGTTTTATATCCTCTATAACAGCATCCTTAAGTTCATTTTCCAATAGAACTTTTGGGGCAAATATTGTGTCGCCGTCGGGGGAGGTAAGCTCCACAGCGCCGATAGCTTCCGCACGCCCGGTATTTTCATTATAACGAACTTCGCCAGCCTTCAGGATGTACCCATTCCGCATTAAAATAACACTGCCTAATGCACGAATTTCTCCGGTTTCAGAATCGTATGTCAGCTGATCAGCTTCAAATTCAACATTTTCCTTTGCCACAGCCTGAGCAACAACAGAAGGTGTTATAGTAATGCAAGGCAATGTCAGAATAGTTGATGCAACAAGGGCTTTCAGAAAGCGGATGGTTCTTAATGAAGTAACTTTCGTGCGCATATGTATGAAAGGCTCTCTGATCTTGGTTAATTGCGGCTTTAGAGCTGCATAAAGTCAAATGTGTTTATCTTGGTTAACCACGCATCACGCTGAATGACAACAAGATTATGGCATTTTAGAGGGCATTTTCTTGCAAATTTTTTTTATTAGATGCATTAGGGTGGTAATCGCCTGTTATCAGGAATGTTTGAAGTAAACTGATAATATATATTGAGAGAGGGTTTCATGCAGATCAATTTTAGTGAACTTGCAATGCCGAACACTGGGTGTTGTGTCATTTTCGTTAATAAAGACCTCGAATTTAATGGCCTTGCGGCCTCTGTTAATCAGCAGATGAATAGTGATTTAAAAACTATTTTCGAAACAGCAAAGTTTTCTGGAGGCAAAGGGGCAACACTTGAAATCCTTGCGCCTAATGGGCTTAACTTTGATCGCCTGCTTGTCGTTGGTTTAGGTGACAAAGATTTAAATGATCAAGATAATGTAGAACTGGGTGCTTCTGTTGTTGCAAAAATGTTGCATTCAGGCAGTTCAGAGGTATTTGTTGCCGCAGACTTTATTGAGGCCAATGCAACTTTAATTGCTGAAGGCGCACTATTAAGGTCATACCGCTTTGATAAATACAGGACCAAAGAACCGGATAGTAAAAAGCCTTCGCTTAAAAATATCACTATTTTAACGAATGATGCTGAAACTGTTAGCGATAAATTCGCCGAGCGCTCCAAAGTTGTTGACGGCGTATTTTTCACACGTGATTTAGTGTCAGAGCCGGGCAATGTTTTATATCCTGAAAGTTTTGCTGATCGTATTCGTGAACTTAGCGACCTTGGTGTTGAGGTTGATGTTCTGGGCGAAGCAGAGATGGAAAAGCTGGGCATGGGGTCATTACTATGTGTTGGCATTGGTTCTGACCGCGAGTCTCAACTCGCCGTCATGCGCTGGAACGGCGGCAACGAAGGCGATGCACCGATTGCCTTTATTGGTAAAGGCGTAACATTTGATACAGGTGGTATTTCCTTAAAACCTGGTCCTGGTATGGAACAGATGAAATGGGATATGGGCGGCGCTGGTACAGTTGTTGGCCTGATGAAGGCACTTGCTGGCCGCAAAGCCAAAGCAAATATTGTTGCTGTTGTCGGGCTTGTTGAGAACATGCCGTCTGGTGGTGCAACCCGCCCTGGTGATGTTGTTACCAGTATGTCCGGGCAAACAATCGAGGTATTGAATACTGACGCTGAGGGCCGCTTGGTTCTTGCTGATGCGTTATGGTATTGTCAGGAAACATACAAGCCAAAATTCATGATTGATCTCGCCACATTAACGGGGGCGATGATTATATCGCTTGGCCATGAATACGCGGGCATTTTCTCTGATAGTGATGAGCTTTCAAGCCAGCTTTATGATGCCGGCATTGAAACAGGTGATAAGGTTTGGCGCCTGCCAATCCACGAAAATTACGACAAGCTGATTAACTGCGATGTGGCTGATATGAAAAATATTGGCGGGCGCGGCGCAGGATCGATCACTGCGGCGCAGTTCCTGAAACGATTCACGAATGATGTGCCGTGGGTTCATATCGATATCGCGGGCACCGTATGGTCAGAAAAAGACCTGCCAATGAGCGAGAAGGGCGGTACAGGCCACGGTGTTCGTTTGCTTGATCGTTTTGTCGCTGATAATTACGAAGGCTAGGGATAAGCATTGCAGGATATTCGCTTCTATCACCTAACTCAGCAAGCGCTGGAGCAAGCTTTGCCCAAATTGATGGTGAAGGTGGTAGAGGCTGGCATGCGCGCGGTAGTAAAAGTGCCAGACAAAACCTACATGAATAATCTTGATAAAGTGTTGTGGGATTTTGATCCAGCAAGCTTTATTCCGCACGATAAGGATGGCTCGAAGCATCCGGGGGGCCAGACTGTTTTCCTGACAATTGAAGATGAAAACAAGAACGATGCCGATATTATCGTTCTTGTGGATAATATGATGTGCGATGATGTTGCCGCCTATAAACGCTGCCTTTATATGTTTGATGGCCGGAATGAAAATATAGTCACCAAGGCGCGGGAACATTGGAGGGCATTCAAGGATGCCGGAACTGAAATGTCTTACTGGCAACAGACTGAATTTGGTGGTTGGGAGCAGAAAGCATAATGGCTTGGCCTGCTGTGCATTTTGAGCATCCATATTCAATTCACATCGATATAATCGATTTTGATTTTACGCGTGTTCATCATTGGTTATCAAAAGATGCCTATTGGTCAAAAGGTATCCCGTTTAATGTATGCGTTAAATCATTCGAAAATTCTTTATCTTATGGGTTGTTTCATGAGGCAGATGGTCAAGTCGGATGCGCCAGAATAATTACTGATCAGGCCACGTTTGCCTATCTCGCTGATGTTTATCTTCATGAAGATCATAGGGGGTACGGCCTTGGATATTGGCTTGTTGAAGTCATCATGGCTGATGAACGGCTTAATGGCTTACGTAGATTAATGTTAGCTACCAGTAATATGCATTCGCTTTATAAAAAATTTGGCTTTCATGCATTAGAAAAACCAGAAATCATCATGGAACTCACCAGGCCGGAAATTTATCAGTAAACGGCATTATCCTTTGGATTATTTATGATTAAAAAAATTACCTTATCTGCATTTCTTATTATCATCGGGCTTATTCTTGGCGGTGCTGGTTGGTTATATACGACACAGGAAAATCAGGTTTTCAATTTCGCGCCGGTTTCGGATGGCCACGATTATAACTTCCCTGATCCGCATGAAGAAATATGGCTTGAGAATGAGAATGCGAAACTCCACGGAATTTTCTATCCTACCCAAGCTAATAGGCGCGGGGTGATTCTGCATTTCAAAGGAAACGCTGGCAATATTGGATATTCGCCAAAGATGGCAGCAACTTTTCTTGCGCGGGGTTTTGATTTTATCGCAATGGATTACCGTGGATTTGGTAAGAGCAAAGGCGAATTAAGTGAAGCAGCATTACTTAGTGATGCAGAAATTTGGTATGACTATGCACGCAACCGCTTTCCCGATGATGATTTGCGCGTTGTCGGCTACTCACTTGGCACAACGTTCGCGAGCCATTTATCATCCGCGCGTCAGGTAGAGAAAGTTTTATTGTTTGCACCCATGAAATCAATTCTTGATATGGCGCAACGCCGTTTTGTTTATGTCCCGGATTTTATGACTAAGTACCCGTTTCGAAATGATTTGAAACTTGCAGATGCCGACGGTGAAATTCTTATCTTTCATGGCCTTGATGACAAAATTGTTCCTCATGCTTCAGGGGTGGAATTGAAAAACTCTATTAATGATAATGATCACTTCTATTCAATCGAGGGCGCTAATCATTTTGATTTGCCGTGGCGCAGTGATGTGCTCGCTATTCTCGATCAACATTGGTAGGAAGTGCTTCAAGGTTGTGTTCCATACGTTGACGTTTTTTCTTACCACTTATGGGACGACCTTTGCCGTCTGCAAGAAGGCCAGTTGAGGTAAGGATAATATCCATAAACCAGCCAACAGCGAAAAAACCGCCAGTGAATGTATAAAGAATCCCAGTTAGTGGCCGCCCGACATAATAACGATGAACACCTAGAACACCAAAAAAGATGACAAGAAAAGTTGTCAAGGCACGGCTTTTCGGTGAGATAACCTGAATTTTCTGCTCTTGTTTTTCGCCCTTTTTCGCAAGGATATGTTTGGTGACATCCTTTGATATTATTGTTGCTATCTCGGTTTGCGACGCAATAATGTCATTGATTTTGGCTGTATAGCGCTCGGAAAAAATCGATGTTTTATTCATGTCATGCACATGCGCGGTTGCACGAATAATTTCTTCGTTAACGCGTAAGGTAACATTAAGCGTATGTCGTGCATTCAACGTGGGCGTTACAACAAGGCCCATTTGCTGAATTTCAACCTGAATTTCTTCAGCTAATCCACTAATGAAATCATCGGCTACATTGCCGATTTTTTCAATTGGTGCAATCGCTATAGTTTTGATATTTGGTTTTACAATTTTTGATAGGATATTTTTTTGATCAGGCGAAGTTGCTGAAGAGCCAAAGCTATTACTCTCTGGTTCGTCAGGCGAGGCACCTCTGATGCGATTAAGGATAACTTTGCTGTTTGTTAGCAGAAGCGTTGTAACCGCGAATATTGAACCAATACCACCGAGTACATCGCCGTATTCCTTAAGCCAATCAATGATAGAAGTTATCGTTTCCATAGCGCCCTCTAGATTTAACAATCAAGAGGTTAGCGTCGCTGTTTGTCTTCTGCAAGTAAGATGAAGCTTCCCATGAGGAGCACTAGGTCTTTTATTAGAAAATGCCCGGCATTGGCTAAGTATGGAAAAGAGCCCATCCATGCGCTCTCAAAAGTGATCAAAAAACTAAGGGTACTGATAAATGTTATGAAACATATCATTAAGCCAAGGTGAAATAGGGTTCTATTAACTGCCCAACATAACAAACCAAGAGCCGCAAAGATTTCAACAATACCTATAATATAAGAAGCTACTTGAATATCGAATAAACCAAGCATCCAACTAAATAAATAACTGGACTTTAAAAGGGGCTCAATGCCTTTGGCTTCGATCTCTGTGAACTTCATCGCCCCGATCCAGAGCATAACAGTCACGATACCCATTACGATTAAAAAGAAGCCAAAACTATCACTGGAACCACGCTGCCAAGGTGTCGCTGTATATTGGAGTATCCATACCGCAACACCGAGAATAGTTATATATTTCAGTAATCCTTGCCCTGAGCCGATAGCAGGGAAGCCGCCCAGATCGGAAACCCAAACCGGATTTGTAAATAGTAAGGAAAGGGCCGAAACTGAATAAAGGATGACAAGTACATACCCGAATTTACGGACAGTAACTGAAATTTTAGGCAATGCGATGATTAGGCCAGCAATCAACTCTATTGAACCAACAACATAGTGGATACTGTCTTTAAACCCGGAAAATAAATCTGAAAACAAGCTATGGCTGGATATCCATTGATCGATATTCGGGCTGCTGACACCCGTGATAGACATAGCCCCAAACCAAATAAAGAGAATTGCCAGCGAATAGCGAGCCGCAAGATATGCAGTGCGTTGACGCGGCATAAGCGGTATCGGAATGATCATTTTACCCAACTTCGAATTTTTACCCTATGTCTCTATAACGTCATTTCCGAAAAGAATCGACAGAATAATAGTTTAGGTGAATTCGCTCTGGATTTCAGTATATTTGCTTTCGGCTTCCAGCCATTCTTCTTCAGCGGTTTCAATCTGACTAGATAGATCGCGAGATTGCTCTGTTAACTGTGCTAGTTTTTTTGCTTCTGATGCTTCGTAGAGGGCAGGGTTAGCCAATTTGTTATCAATATCTGTTTTTTTATTACTTAATTTCTCTAATTTTGCTTCAGCCTTTTCACTTGCCCTTCGATAAGGTGCAAGCTTTAGACGAATATCTGCCGCATTTTGGCGGGCTGCCTTCTTCTGATCAGCGGCCTTTGGGCCTTTTTTTGCTGCGCGTTCACCAGCGCGTTCTTTCAATAAATGAAGCTTATAGTCCTCCAGGTCACCGTCAAAACGCTTTACATCACCTTTTTCAACGATCCAAAGCCGATCAACGCAGGCTTCTACCAAGTGCCGGTCATGACTGATTAATAAAACCGCGCCGTCAAAGCCATTAATCGCGTGAATGAGCGCTTCGCGGCTATCAACGTCCAAGTGGTTTGTCGGTTCATCAAGGATCAGAAGCTGTGGTTGTTCGAACGTTGCAATGGCAAACATCAGGCGTGCTTTTTCGCCACCCGAAAGCGAACTCACCGCACGATCAGCTTTATCAACGCCAAAACCAAATCCACCAAGGCGAGCACGAACCTTGGCTTCTATTGCGTCCGGCATCAGTTTTTTCATGTGGTCGAGCGGGGTATGTTCCTCGCGCAATTCATCCAACTGGTGCTGTGCAAAATATCCGACCTTCAAGGTTCGCGGTTTCCGCATCTTGCCTTCCATTGGGGCAAGTTTGCTCGCAACAAGCTTGGCGAAGGTTGATTTGCCGTTTCCGTTTGCCCCCAATAGCGCGATACGATCATCCATATCGATCCGAAGATCGAGTTTTTTCAAAACTGGATTTCCAACCTCATAACCAACTTGAACGCTTTCCATGGCAATCAACGGCGATGAAAGCGGTTCCGGCTTGGGAAAATTAAAAGCAATTGTTTGTGCGTCCACCATTGATGCAATGGGTTTCATTTTTTCAAGCAGTTTTACCCGGCTTTGGGCTTGCTTTGCCTTACTTGCTTTCGCTTTAAAACGATCAACAAATGCCTGAATATGCCTGCGTTCTGCTTCTTGTTTGGATTTAAGCGCCATTTGGCGCTCCATATGCTCACGCCGTAACTCTTCAAAGCGGTCATAACCGCCCTTATAGCTATTTAGCTTGCCATTTTCCAAATGGACAATGTGGCCAACAGCCTTATTTAACAAATCACGGTCGTGGCTTACGATAAGGACGGTGTAGGGGTAATTTTTAAGAAAACTCTCAAGCCAGATCACCCCTTCCAAATCCAGATAGTTCGTCGGCTCATCCAATAACAATAAATCCGGCTCGTTAAAGAGGACGCAGGCGAGGGCAACCCGCATGCGCCAACCTCCAGAATAACTGGCACATGACCTTGCTTGTGCCTCTGAATCAAACCCAAGCCCCGCGAGAATAGAGGCCGCGCGGGCTTCGGCAGTGTGCGCACCAATATCTGCAAGGCGTGTATGGATTTCTGCAATCCGGTTAGGGTCCGTTGCAGTGTCTGCCTCTTTTGATAGAGCACTTAATTCTTTATTAGAATCCATAACAGTTTCAAGAAGACTTTGTGGGCCACCTGGCGCTTCTTGGCCAACATGGCCTATGTGCGCAGTTGGGCGTACTTTAACAGCGCCTGTCTCGGGGCTTAGTTCACCAAGAATCATTTTCAAAAGCGTAGATTTACCTGTGCCGTTTCGTCCAACAAAACCAACTTTATGGCCAGGTGGTATAGCAACCGTTGCCTGATCAAAGAGAACGCGGTCACCGATCCTATATGTTATGTCTGTTATATGAAGCATGGTGGGGCGATAGCATAGCTTTTGCCATATCGCAACGCATGGTATTGCTATCTATGCATTCTGTTACGATTGCGTGACACACACGAGACTTGTAACATTGATGAAGAGCCGCTATAAGGCGCGCGAATCAAATATGGCTCGCCCATTTAATCAAGGAATTCTAAAATGGCTGTTCAACAAACTTTCTCTATCATCAAGCCTGATGCAACAAACCGTAACCTTACTGGTGCTATCAATGCAAAATTCGAAGCTGCTGGCCTTCGTGTTGTTGCACAAAAGCGTATCCAAATGACTGAAGCACAAGCACAGACTTTCTATGCTGTTCACTCAGAGCGCCCATTCTTCGGCGAGCTTGTTGAGTTCATGACATCTGCTCCTGTTGTTGTTCAGGTTCTAGAAGGTGAGAACGCTGTTCTTGCACACCGTGAAGTAATGGGCGCAACAAACCCAGAGGAAGCTGCTGAAGGCACAGTTCGTAAAGAATTTGCTCTTTCAATCGGCGAGAACTCTGTTCATGGTTCCGATAGTGAAGAAAATGCAGCAATCGAAATCGCACAGTTCTTCTCTGGCAACGAAATCGTTGGATAATATACAGTTTTATATTTGAGACTGTTTTTAAGCCCGCTTAGTTAGCGGGCTTTTTGATTCGTGAAGTTTAATGTAGAAATTAACTAGACATTTTATCGAACTAACCATATAGGAGTTTTTCTTAGTAATTTTTTCTTATGGGGGCATTTATGAAATTTCTCAAAATAAACTTTATTGTCATTTTAACGCTTTTGACCGCTGCTTGCGCAGGGGGAAGTAACGCTGTTCTTGAACCTAATACGGGAAACTATAGATCAACTAATGTTAGTTTAGTCTATGAAGGTTCAACAGTTGGTGTTCCTGATGAAAGTATCGCTGATTTAAAGAAATATATGGAAGAACGCTTTTTCGGCGATAAAGCCATTTTTACAAAAGGTGACGATTTAACCATTAAATATGGTTTCATTACATTTGATGAAGGCAGTCGAGCTGCACGGTATTTTCTTGGACCAATCGGTGGCGGAGAAGCCAAGATGGTAATTCGAGCAATTTTTATCGATAAAGAAGGTAATCAAGTTGCAAAAATTCAGTCCGAAGGACGCTTAAGCGGCGGATTTTTTGGCGGGGGTGCAGGTTCAGCCGTAAAGAAAGCTGTTAAAGAAATCGCAGAATATGCAGAAGGTCAGTTTGCGCAATAAGTAACTTATCTTTATTGTTCTTAAAAATGTTAGTAGGCTATAATAATTAATAGCCTACTATATTTTTGGCGATATGAGTATCTCACTTTGCTCAATTACTTCGTCAAATTTAACTTTTTGATTTATCAACTTAATTTTTTCTTTTGCAATCATAGAGAGCGCGGCCGGATACATTTTATGTTCTTGTTGCTGAATTTTTGTCGCTAATGTATCTTTTGTATCGTTCTGTTGAATTGGAACAACGGCTTGCATGATAATAGGGCCTGCATCCATTTCTGGTACAACGTAATGGACAGTACATCCAGCAAAGCGAACGCCGTCATCAATTGCACGTTGAAAGGTATTTAATCCCTTATATGCTGGCAAGAGTGAGGGATGAATATTGATCATTTTATCACGCCATAGCTCAACGAATTCAGCGTTCAAAACCCGCATGAAACCAGCAAGGCAGACAAGATCAATCGCTTGTTTCGTCAACTGGCTTTGAAGTTCAACTTCAAAATCAGCACGCGTCTCATAGTTTTTATGGTCAATAACTACTGTTTTGATGCCAGCTTTTTCCGCGCGTTTAACACCATAAGCATCGGGCCGATTGGAAATTACAATCGCTACTTCTGCGGGATACGATGGATCATTTGCCGCATCAATGATTGCCTGCAAATTACTGCCATTTCCCGAAATTAAAACTGCAATCTGAAATTTGGGCATAGGCCTGTTCTTTATTCTGTAATTGCTGTCCAGTTTGTGCTGGCGCCCCAGGTACCAGCTTTTCCTGTCACTTTACATTTTGGTTTGCCATCGCCTCGTGTAACATCCCCGATAATTACTGCCTCTTCGCCGTGTGCTTTTAAGGTTGCAAGGGCGGCGTCCACATTGTCTTTCGAAACAACAACAACCATACCAATACCGCAATTGAAAGTTCGGGCCATTTCACGGGTTTCAATATTGCCTTCATTTTGGAGCCAACTATAAATAGGCATTAAATCCCACGCGCTGCTATCGATTTGCGCGACGGTATCCTTTGGTAAAACACGCGGTACATTTTCTAGAAAGCCGCCCCCTGTGATATGAGAGAAGGCCTTAACAAACCCGCCTTTTACAAGTGCCATGCAACTTTTAACGTAAATACGTGTTGGGGTTAAAAGTGCTTCACCAAGTGTCTGGTTATTATCAAATGGGGCAGGGGCGCTGTAGTCATAGCCCTTATCTTCAATAATTCTGCGAACTAATGAATAGCCGTTTGAATGAATGCCCGATGATTTAAGCCCGATAAGAACATCACCAGTCTCAACAGTGCTACCATCTATCATTGTACCACGTTCTGCCGCCCCCACTGAAAATCCAGCAAGGTCGTAATCTTTCCCTTTATACATGCCTGGCATTTCAGCGGTTTCACCGCCGATTAAAGCGGAACCTGACTGACGGCAGCCTTCGGCAATGCCTGCAACAACAGATGTCATTTGATCCACATCCAGTTCACCTGTGGCCATATAATCGAGGAAGAAAAGCGGCTCTGCGCCTTGAACGACAAGGTCATTCACACACATGGCGACCAGATCAATGCCTACGGTTGAATGCTGGCCAGCATCTAGGGCTACTTTAAGTTTGGTGCCCACACCGTCTGTCGCTGCAACAAGAATAGGATCATTAAAGCCTGCGGCTTTCAGGTCAAACAGACCACCAAACCCGCCAAGATCAGCATCTGCGCCGGGACGTTTGGTGCTGGCAGCCAATGGTTTGATGTTATCAACAAGCGCTTCGCCGGCATCGATATCTACGCCTGCCGATTGATACGTGTAAGATGTTCCCTTATCCACGAGTTAACCCTTCTTATAGCGCGCCGCAATATCAGCAAAATCTAGTCGTAAAACTCAACTGATCATCAGGCTGGTTTTTACAGATGGTGGCGTTATAGTAGCCAGAGCAAAGATATGAAAGACTTTATGTTAGCTTATTTAAAACAAACTAGCTTTTTTATACTGACGGCGCTGTTTTTTCTCAATTCAGCAGCTACTGATACATTGGCGCAGGCCAATACGGCTGGGAATGACGATAGTTTGCTTGACCTTTTATTCACGATAAAAGGAATAAAAGTGGATGAAACCGCCCGCACGGCTAGTTTGGCACGGTCAGCGGCGATTAAAAAAGCAGAAGACGAAGCTTTTGAAACGTTACTTGTCAAATTAACACAGCCCTCTGACAGGGATAAGATACCTGAATTACCGCATAGCGAGAAGCAGGCATTAATGCGAGGGATTGAAATAGTTTCTGAACAATCATCCCCGCGCCGCTACATTGCAACATATAATATTGCCTTTGAAGCTAGTTATGTCAGCGACTTTTTTGCCCAATATGAGGTTCCTCATGTTTTAAGCCCGGGCAAAGGGCTTTTGGTTTTGCACGGCCATGAACGCGGCCTTGCTTCGTACCTGTGGGAATATGATGAAAAAATAGAAAATGCCCAAAAAAGTGTGGACTGGATTAATCGGATAAGAAGTTACCAATTCCCATTTGGCAGTGTTTCCGACAGGTTGGATGTTACAATTGATACTGTTCGTGAATTTGACATTGAACGTGGATTGATGCTGGCAAAAAAATATGATCAAGCGTCAGTGTTGATGATTTATTCAAGATTTGAACCGTTGGGTAATAAACACCCAGAACTAGTGTATAAATATTATCTAACGGATGGTGCCCAGGAAGTACAAGGTATCATTTTCAATGACAACCATCCTGAAAAACCAAACAATCAGGCCGATGATCCTGAAGTCTCTTTGCTTGCCCGAATGTATAAGGAAATTCTGGAAACTATTGATAGCGGCTGGCGAGAACAGTTGCTTGTTGATACGTCGACAGGGGGAACGATCAAAGCTTTAGTACCTACATTGGGTATCGAACAATTCAGTGACGTTGAAAAACGGCTATCAGAATTGTCGATAATAAAAAACCGTTTCATTCGCTCTGTTGAGTTGCCGCTCTCGAAAATAGAGTTTGAGTATGCTGGCAGGGAAGAGCAACTGGTTCTTGCCTTAAGTTATCAAGGGTTAATACTTGAAACATATGGTGACACATGGTTATTAAGGCGAACAGAAGATCAACTAGAATATGAAGTGAACGATACAAGTCATGAAAATTCAGATGATACAGTAAGCAACCCTGATAATTCTGATTTTATTATCAATGAGAACGATCCGTAATTACGTTGTAAGGGGGCAATATGGATAAAAGAGTTTGGTGGATTGCAACGGCAATCATAATAGTTTTTGTTTATTTAACAAAAGCTATCTTATTCCCCTTTCTTGCCGGGTTGGCTGTTGCATATTTTCTGGACCCGCTTGCTGACAAACTTGAAGAACGTAAAATTCCGCGCGGCGCCGCTGCCAGCTCGGTTATAGCTTTCTTTTTCTTGATAATACTTGCCATGATATTAGCGCTTGTCCCTGTTCTTAGGTCCCAGTTTGAAGCCTTTGCAACAGTTCTACCGAAAACGCTTGCAAGCTTAAGGCCTTGGTTAAATGACACTATTGCCCTTCTTTCAGATAAATTTGGTTTGAATATTGGCGGCGATATTGAGGGCGTTCTACATACTTTTTCCGATCAAATTTTGGCGCGCGGCCAGCAAATTGCAGGCAGTATCCTGCAAAATAGTTTAGCCGTATTTAACCTGCTAACACTCTTATTAATTTCACCGGTTGTCGGATTTTATTTCCTGCGCGATTGGGACATAATGGTGGAAAAGGTTAATGGCTGGTTGCCCCCTCAAAGTGCTGATTTAATCAGAGAACAAGTAAGTAAAATTGACGAAGTGCTCGCTGGGTTTGTTCGCGGCCAAATGCTGGTGTGTTTGGTTATGGGGGTGATGTACTCAATCGGCTGGAGTTTGGTTGGGTTAAATTTCGGCCTTGTTCTCGGTGTATTAGCCGGAATAATGGCGTTTATCCCTTTTGTTGGGGTAGTATTTGCTCTTGCGATTGCTCTGGTTATCGGCATTGGTCAATGGGGGCTTGACCTTCAAAATCTGGGATTAGTTACTCTAGTCTTTTTCATTGTTCAGGTTGTCGAAGGAGCTTATTTGACGCCGAGACTAGTAGGGGAACGCGTTGGCTTGCATCCTGTGTGGGTATTGTTTGCTGTTTTTGCAGGCGGTGAAGTTATGGGGTTTGTTGGCGTTCTAATTGCTGTACCTGCTGCTGCGGCGATTGCTGTTGTTGTGCGCTATATGATCAATCAATATCTGGAACATTTTGATATTAAACCGCAAGACACAGAAATAGTTGACGACAGTAATGAATCTGATACTTCACTTGTTGATAAAACAACATCAGACGAAATATAGATACTTATCTCTATGCAAATACCATTAGAACTTGATCATGAGCCAAGCTTTGCCCTTGAGGACTTTATTGTTTCAGAAACAAACAATATTGCATTTGAAACTGTAAAGTCATGGCCAGATTGGGAGTATCATGTGGCCGCTTTGATTGGGCCAGAAGCGTCGGGAAAAAGCCATCTTGCTATAAGCTGGGCAAAAAAATCCAACGCCACAGTGTTCACAAAATCAAAAATTCCGAGTGTCGAGGAAATTGAGCATTTAGGAAACATCGTACTGGAAGATGTTTATCTAGCGCCAAGTGATGAGCAATCGTTATTTCACTTAATAAACTGGAGTAAGGAAAATAGCCGATACCTTTTGCTGACAAGCCGTGATGAGCCTACTAGATGGGAAATTAGCTTACCAGACTTAAAATCACGTTTGTCGCTGGTGCAGGTTGCAAACATCCAGTCGCCAGACGACCAATTGTTAATGATTTTGTTAGCCAAGATGTTCACAGATCGACAGCTTAATATTGATCTATCAATTATCAATTTTATGATACCGAGAATGGAGCGTTCATTTTCTGCCGCACGTGAATTAGTAGCCGCAATCGATGCAAAGGCTTTATCACAAAAAAAAGCCATTACACAAAAAATCGCAAAAGAATGCCTGATAGAGATGAAAATGCTATAGTCTGTTAACAGGTGAGATATACACTATAAATATAGTCAATATAGCTGATAGCTGGATGAGTAACGATGGCAGAACACGATTCTAAAAATGACCCACTATCTAATGTTGGCGAAAACGCTGCTGCTAAGACAGCAAAAGAAATACTTGCCGAAATTCCAAATCATAAAAAATACCTAAACCGAGAACTAAGTTGGCTAGGGTTTAATATTCGTGTTCTTGAAGAGGCTGAAAATAAACGGCATCCTTTATTAGAGCGCCTAAGGTTTCTTTCAATTTCAGGCAACAACCTTGATGAATTCTATATGGTCCGCGTTGCCGGGCTGCGCGGACAGCAGGAACTACAAGTTGATGTTATCTCAGAGGATGGACTAACACCAGATCAACAACTTGAAAAAGTAAATAGTTTTGCTGATCAGTTGATGCAAAAGCAGCAAAAAACTTGGGCATCCCTGAGTAAGGAGATGCGTGAAGCTGGCATTGCTGTGCTTAAGATCAACGAAGTCACAGCGGACGAAAAAAAATGGCTGGAAACATATTTTCTGGAAAATATATTTCCGGTGTTAACACCAATCGCTGTTGATCCTGCACACCCGTTCCCATTCATTCCTAATCTTGGGTTCAATATGGCACTCGCGTTGGAACGCATATCTGATGGGCGTGAAATGATGGCGCTATTGCCTGTGCCACATCATGTAAAACGCTTTGTCCGGCTGCCATCGGTAAAAACAGAGAAAAAAGATGTCCGCTTCATCTCGGTTGAAAAGATACTAGAGCTCTTTCTTGATCAATTGTTTCCGGGATATACCGTTCAGGGAAGCGGTGTGTTTCGGGTTATTCGTGATAGTGACATTGAAATAGAAGAAGAAGCAGAAGACCTGGTACGTGTATTTGAAAGCGCGCTAAAGCGCCGCCGCCGTGGCCGGGTTATCAGACTGAAACTTGATAAGGCCATGCCTAAGTCACTTCGCCAACTCGTTATCAAACAGTTAGATGCTGATCCGGATAGTGTCATTCAGGTGAAGGGAATTCTGGGTGTTAATGAAACGTCACAGCTTATAATTGATGATTTCCCTGAACTTTTATTCCCAGCCTACAATCCACGTCTACCGGAACGGGTGAAAGATTTTGGCGGTGATATATTCAAGGCTATTGCCGCTAAGGATTTTGTCGTTCATCATCCATACGAATCCTTTGAGGTTGTACATAATTTCCTTCTTCAAGCCGCAGGTGATCCGAATGTTGTTGCGATTAAACAAACATTATACCGTGCTGGTTCACAATCAAAAATAATCAATGCCCTTATCGAAGCTGCCGAAGCAGGCAAATCGGTTACAGCAGTAGTAGAATTGAAGGCACGATTTGACGAGGCCCAAAACATTAAATGGGCCCGCGATCTTGAGCGTGCAGGGGTGCATGTTGTCTTTGGTTTTTTAGATATGAAAACACATGCCAAAGTATCAATGGTAATTCGCCGGGAGAAGGGTCAGTTAAAATCCTATATGCATTTCGGTACTGGAAATTATCATCCTATCACGGCAAAAATATATACAGATTTATCATTCTTTACCGCTGACCCAGTTTTAGCGCGCGACGCCAATAAAATGTTTAACTACCTAACCGGATATGTAAAACCAGAGGCGCTTGAAAAACTATATTTGTCGCCTAATACGCTCAGGTCAAACCTGCTGAAGTTGATCGAAAAAGAAATCAAATTTGCGGAGGAAGGTAAGCCTGCTGCAATTTGGGTCAAATTGAATTCACTTCTGGATTCGAGGATTATTGACAAATTATATGAGGCCTCAATCGCTGGCGTTCAAATTGATTTGGTTATTCGAGGGATTTGCACACTTAGACCCGGCATTAAAGGATTAAGTGAAAATATCAGGGTTAAGTCAATCATTGGGCGTTTTCTGGAACATGCTCGTATTTGTTGCTTTGGTAACGGGTATGGCCTTCCTTCAAGGCAATCAAAAGTTTTTATTTCATCCGCTGATTGGATGCCCAGAAACTTTAAACGTAGGGTGGAAACCTTAGTACCAATAGAAAACCCAACGGTTCATGATCAGATCATTGGGCAAGTTATGGCGGCCAATATGAAAGATAATGGGCAGTCATGGAAAATGGATGCTGATGGTAATTATACCCGCATTGAACCACCTCTTGATGGTAAATTGTTCCTTGCTCATGATTATTTCATGACGAACCCTTCAATGTCTGGTAGGGGTAAAGCCCTAATGGATGATGACCCGATCACGCCGTTAATGGAATATGACGAAGACTAATCGATGCAGGATACAGTATGACTAAACCGCTCGCACAGAAAACAGACTACCGAGCGGTGATTGATATTGGTTCCAATTCGGTTCGGCTTGTTGTCTTCTCAGACCTCAGCCGTGTTCCTGATGTAATTTTCAATGAAAAAATAATGTGCGGCCTTGGTGCAGAAGTTGGCACCACCGGTTCAATGGGTGAGGGCGCCATAGAAATGGCAATCACAGCTCTTAAACGATACCGGCGCCTCTGTGAACAGATGGGGGTCGTTGATATTGATACGATTGCAACCGCTGCCTCACGAGATGCAGATAACGGTACTGAGTTCGTGCAACGCGTTAACAAAGAATGCGGCCTCAACGTTACTGTTATTTCAGGGGAAGAAGAAGCGCGGCTCGCTGGCCTCGGCGTTCTTGCGGGTCAGCCAAACGCCTCTGGAGTTATGGGTGACCTTGGTGGTGGCTCGCTCGAACTTGCGCGCATCAAAGATGGCGGTGTTGCTGACACACTCAGCTTACCAATTGGTCCACTGCGCTTGCGTGCCATGTACGATGGGCATTTACCCAGCATTAAAAAACATATTCGCACTGAATTTGAAAAAATTGACTGGCTTCAGAATGCCGTTGGTGAAGATGTCTATCTTGTTGGTGGTGCATGGCGGAATATTTGTAAACTTATGCTTTGGGAGCGAGCAAATAACCTGACTGTTCTACATGGATATAAAATTGAACACCGCGAGGTTTCTACATATTGTAGGCGTTTAATTTCCTTACGCAGTGACGATATACCGTTCGCAAATAATTTACCGTCAAAGCGCCGTGATGTTTTGCCGATTGCTGCTCTTATTTTGTCTGAATTGATAAAGTTTTTACGCGCCAAGCATGCTGTTGTTTCCACATATGGCATCCGCGAAGGGTTCATGTTTGATCAACTTGATGAAATTGAGCGCAAAAAAGATCCGTTTCTTTATAGTTGCCGTGTTCTCGCTGAAGAGCGGTGCAGGTTTCCCGAACATGCAGATGTTATTTTCAATTGGACAAGACCACTTTTTTATAAGCCGGTAATGCCGCTCGTTCAAATGCAAAGGCTACATATGGCGATTTGCCTGTTAAGTGATATCGCATGGCGCGGGCACCCTGATTTTCGTGCAGAAAAAGCTGTTGAGCTTGTACTTCACGGTAATTTTGTCTCTATAACACATAAGGAGCGTGCATTAGTGGCAGTTGCGCTCAATCAGGCATACGGCGCTCCCATCGAGGCGCTGCAAGCGACGCGGGTACTGTCACTCCTGACTATCCCGGAAATTATGGAAGCACGAATAATGGGAAGTGCTATTCGCCTAGCGCAGCGACTATCGGGCGGTGCTGTATATGGCCTTATAAATAGTGCACTCAAACTTGATAAACGCTGGGTAACGCTTGAAGTCAAAAGCGATACAAAAGACATTATAAGCAGCGTTGTTGAAAAACGTTTCAAGCAATTGGCTGTCTTGATGGGTAAGTCTGCACAAATAAAGTTTGACGACGATATTACCAATATAATCAAATAACTCTGGTGCTTTTTTAAGACTCTTCTTCAAGTTCGACAACGTCTATGTCGCCGTTTCGTGCCGTAAGTGCCAGATCACCTGACATTAACTTAAGAGCGTCTTCGCCGAATATTTGCCGTCTCCAGCCTTTCAAAGGGCGGACATCTTCACGCTTTGGGCTTGCGGCCCATGCTTCGATTTCCTGGCTGGATGCAACGAGCCGGGTCGCAACACCAGCTTCCTGACATTTTATTTTCAGAAGCACTTTCAAGAGATCAGCCATCGGCGGCGTTGCAGGACGCGGTTTAATCTTTTCAATACGCGGCAACTCATCGTCGGAAAGATCAAGGCCGGCCTTTACAGCAGTTAACATTGATTTACCAGCACGTGAGCGACTAAACCCCTTGGGTAACCCCCTGATTTTATCAAGAAAGTCGGCGTTTTTCGGTGGATGTGCTGCTACTTCAAAAAGTGTTTCATCTTTTGCAACACGACCGCGCGGAATATCACGGGTCTGGGCTTCTGTTTCACGCCATTTGGCTAGTTCTTTTAAGATGCCCAAAAAGCGTGGTTTATTGGTGCGAACTTTCATGCGCATCCATGCTGCATCTGGCTCAATGAAATAGATGGATGGATCAAGCACAACCGCCATTTCCTCATCAACCCAACCCTGTCGATTTGTGCGCTTTAATTCATCAACCAAATATCTGTATATATCCCTCAGATGGGTGACATCACCGAGCGCATAAGATAATTGCGTATCCGTGAGAGGCCTGCGTGACCAATCAGTATAGCGCGCTGATTTATCAAGCTGGGCTTTAACAATTTTCGTGACAAGCGTCTCATACCCAACCGAATCGCCAAACCCACAAACCATTGCAGCAATCTGTGTGTCAAATACAGGCTCAGGCAGCTTACCTGTTAAATTGTAGAATATTTCAAAATCTTGTCGGCTGGCATGTAATACTTTCATGACGCTTCTATCAGCCATCAAATTGAAAAACGGCTCAAGGTCAAGGCCTTCCGATAAAGGATCAATTGCATGAGCGCCTTGATCATCGGCAACTTGGATCAAGCAAAGCTTTGGAAAATATGTATTGTCACGTAAAAATTCGGTATCTACCGTGATGAACTCAGCTTTACTAAGACGGTCACAAAGTTCGTATAGGCTTTCAGTCGTCGTTATGGGCGTCATGCCGTATTCCATTGTTGTTTTGATCTTGTCATACACGCTCAATTCCGCTTCGTCACTCTTTCTCTTGCCTTAATTTCATATCTTCCTTGACAATTATCCCTATTCATGTGCTTTTCCGCTCAAATTTCATGTTGATTAATGGCCTATAAAAGCGCTATTTGCTTGGCCTTAAATGATCAGGCCGAATGATGGCCAAAAATATATGTAGGATGTTATGCACGCATTTCGCTCACACAACTGTAACGAACTTCGCAAATCACACGTTGATGAAACCGTAAAGCTATCTGGTTGGGTTCACCGTAAACGTGACCACGGTGGCCTTTTATTCATTGACCTTCGCGACAATTATGGCCTTACACAGTGTGTGTTCGATGTAGATAGCAGTTGCTTTGTTGAGGCAGAAGCCGTACGCGCAGAGAGCGTGATTACGATTGTAGGCCGTGTTAAAGCACGCTCTGAGGAAACAACAAACGCTGACCTGCCAACAGGTGATATTGAAATCTATGTTGATGAGATGGATGTACAGTCAGCCGCTGGTGATCTACCACTTCCAGTATTTGGTGATACTGAATATCCAGAAGATATTCGCCTTAAATATCGTTTCCTCGATCTGCGCCGCGAACGCATTCACAATAATATTCTTCTACGTTCGAATGTTATCTCCAGTATTCGCCGCCGTATGGTTGATCAAGGCTTTACCGAGTTTCAGACACCTATTTTAACGGCTTCAAGCCCGGAAGGCGCTCGTGACTTTTTGGTGCCCGCGCGTCAGCACCCTGGTAAATTCTATGCGTTACCGCAAGCGCCGCAGCAGTTTAAACAGCTTGTGATGGTGTCTGGCTTTGACAAATATTTCCAGATTGCACCGTGCTTCCGCGATGAAGACGCGCGTGCTGATCGTAGCCCGGGCGAGTTTTACCAGCTCGACGTCGAGATGAGCTTTGTAACACAGGATGACGTCTTCAATGCGATCGAGCCTGTAATGGTTGAAGTGTTCAAGGAATTCAGCGACAAGAAAATTACTGAAGCACCATTTCCGCGCATTCCATTTAAAGAATCGATGTTGAAATACGGTAATGACAAGCCTGACCTTCGTAACCCGATTGTTATTCAGGATGTAACTGAAATCTTCCGTGGTTCTGGCTTTGGCATTTTCGCAAACATGATCGAGAACGGTTCAATTGTTCGTGCGATCCCGGCACCCGAAGCAGGCCTGCGTTCGCGCAAATTCTTTGACAGTACGAATGACTGGTCAAAGAAAGAAGGCTTTGGCGGCCTCGGTTATATCAATATCAAGGAAGGTGTGCCGGGTGGCCCAATTGCCAAGAACCTCGGTGAGGAACGTACGCAGCAAATCATCGACCAATTAGGCCTTGGCCCTAATGACGGCGTTTTCTTTGCGTGTGATAAGGAAGCGCGTTCGGTGAAGCTTGCTGGTCTTGCCCGCACAAAAGTTGGTGAAGACCTAGAGCTTATCAAAGACGATGAGTTTAAATTCTGCTGGATCGTTGATTATCCGATGTTCGAGTATGATGAAGATAATAAAAAGATCGACTTCTCTCATAACCCATTCTCTATGCCACAAGGTGGCATGGAGGCGCTTGAGAGTAAAGACCCGCTTGATGTACTAGCGTATCAATATGATATTGTTTGTAACGGTATTGAGTTATCTTCTGGCGCTATTCGTAATCATCGCCCTGATATCATGATCAAGGCGTTTGGTATCGCAGGATACAGCGAAGAAGTAGTCGAAGAAGAGTTTGGTGGCATGTTGAATGCCTTTAAATACGGCGCACCGCCGCACGGTGGCTTGGCACCGGGCGTTGACCGAATTGTTATGTTGCTCGCAGATGAGCCAAACATTCGCGAAGTTATTCTGTTCCCAATGAACCAGAAAGCCGAAGATTTGATGATGAACGCGCCGAGCGAGGTATCGCCAAAACAGCTTCGCGAATTGAATATTCGGACGGCCGAGCCGCCTAAAAAAGAAGATTAGAGAAATATTGAAAAGGCCCGCGAGGGCCTTTTCTGCATTCAAGGCACCTTGTAATACAATGAATAAACCCGGCAGCATTATTATCCTTAATGGAACCTCAAGTTCGGGGAAAACAACTATATCCAAAGCTTTGCAAGCAGGCTTGGACAATATATATCTTCATTGTGCGCTCGATGCTTTTTGGGATATGACGCCAGCCCAGATAAAGGCAAATTCAGAAAATTTCCCACATATGAAAAAAGCAATGGCAAATACAGTCGCAGCGCTTGCAATAACAGGTCATAATGTTGTTGTTGATATCATCTTCAGCGGCAAGAAAACATATGACGAATTTATGGATGCACTTAAAAACCTAAGTGTAATTATGGTTAAAGTTACATGTCCGATTGAAGTTTTAAAAAGCCGCGAAACCGCGCGTGGTGATCGTGCTATAGGACTTGCTGAATCACAAATTGAGACTGTCCATAATGGCGTATTATATGACCTTGAAATTGATACTTCGAAACATTCACCACAAGACTGTGTTGATTTAATATTAGATACCAAATAATTGTACCCGCAACACTCCCTATGCAATGAGAGAACAGTAATATGTCAGATAAAATTCTCATCCTGGATTTTGGTTCCCAAGTTACTCAATTAATTGCGCGCCGTGTTCGTGAAACAGGCGTTTATTGTGAAATCGTGCCATTTAACATGGCGGATGAAATGATCGATATCTATGCCCCCAAAGGTATTATCCTATCCGGCGGGCCAGCGAGTGTAACCCATTCTGATACGCCGCGTGCACCCGAGCGCATTTTTGATATGGGAATTCCTGTCCTTGGTATTTGTTACGGCCAACAAACAATGGTTGAACAGCTTGGTGGTAAAGTAAGCACTTCGGACCATCAAGAATTTGGGCGTGCTTTTGTTGATATTAAAGGCGATTGCGCACTTTTTGACGGTGTATGGGAAAAAGGCACCAATAATGAAGTATGGATGAGCCACGGTGACCGCGTTGAAGCGCTCCCTAATGGTTTTGATATTGTTGCGGTTAGTGAAAACGCGCCTTACGCTGTTGTAGCTGACGAGGCCCGCAAGTTTTACGGTGTTCAGTTCCATCCTGAAGTTGTTCATACGCCGTCTGGCGCGAACCTTCTTAAAAACTTTGTGCAAGAAATTTGCGGCTGTTCGGGCGATTGGACGATGGCGAGCTTCCGCGAAACCAAAATCAAGGAAATACGTGAACAGGTTGGCGACAAGCGCGTCATCTGTGGCCTGTCTGGTGGTGTCGATAGCTCGGTTGTTGCAGTGCTTATTCATGAAGCGATTGGTGATCAGTTGACATGTGTCTATGTTGATCACGGTCTTATGCGGGCAGGGGAGAGCGATCAGGTTGTCAGCCTTTTCCGCGAGCATTATAATATTAAGCTTATCCACAGAGATGCATCTGAATTGTTCATGGGTGAACTTGCAGGCGTTACAGACCCTGAAGTAAAACGGAAAACGATCGGTAAACTGTTTATTGATGTATTTGAAGAGGAAGCCAAGAATATCGGCGGCGCTGATTTCCTTGCGCAAGGAACCCTTTATCCCGATGTGATCGAATCTGTATCTTTCATTGGCGGCCCTTCCGTAACCATCAAATCACACCATAATGTTGGCGGGTTACCAGAGCGGATGAATATGGGGCTTGTCGAGCCGCTGCGTGAACTCTTTAAGGACGAAGTCCGTGATTTAGGCCGTGAACTTGGCCTGCACAATGATTTTGTTAGCCGTCATCCATTCCCTGGGCCGGGCCTTGCTATCCGAATCCCGGGTGAGATTACGCGTGAGAAGGCTGATATTCTTAGAAAAGCTGATGCAATTTATTTGGAAGAAATCAGAAAAGCTGGTCTTTACGATGATATCTGGCAGGCTTTTGCTGTTCTTTTGCCTGTTAAAACTGTCGGCGTGATGGGTGATGCTCGCACATATGATCATGTTTGTGCACTGCGTGCTGTAACGTCAACCGACGGAATGACGGCTGATTATTTCCCATTCCAACATGATTTCCTGGGGCGGACTGCTACACGGATTATCAATGAAGTTCGCGGCGTTAACCGTGTTGTTTATGATATCACATCAAAACCTCCAGGGACAATTGAGTGGGAATAAACTCTTGTGAAAACAAAAGTTCCCCCGCCACTTGTGATGATATTTTTCGCTGTCTGTATTGCTGTATCGAAAAGGTTTTTACCTGTTATTGATTTGGGAATGATAACTAATCTTGGGTTTGGGCTTTATATTATCGCTGCTTTCTTAATTGTTAGCGCTGGGGCAACATTTCGAAAGCACCAAACAACTTTAAACCCTTTAAAACCCAATAGTACATCCAGTCTTGTAACATCAGGTGTGTTTAAATACTCTCGAAACCCGATGTATTTAGCAATGTTGTTTGTGTTGATAGGCATTTCAATCAATAAAAGCATCTTTGGCGGGATGATATTCGCGCCATTATTTGTACTTTATATAACTGTCTTTCAGATTTTGCCCGAAGAAGAAGCGATGTCTAAGTTGTTTAGCGAAGAATTCGAGCACTATAAAAATAAAGTCCGTCGATGGCTTTAACTTCATTAAATAACTTGAACTTATTAAATTTGCCATCGACGAAAATCATTATTACATTGACGCCCTAATTCAATAGCTAGAGATTTGTTATGACAACAGAACCTAAAAACGTTTCGGTTGACGCACGCCCAAAGCGCCAAGCAACAGTAAAACACATTGCCTCCAGAAAAGGTGGTACGCCGCTTGTCTGTCTAACGGCTTATATTACGCCTATGGCGGCACGCCTTGACGAACACTGCGACCTTCTTTTGGTTGGTGATAGCGTCGGCATGGTTCTTTACGGTATGGATTCAACGCTTGGTGTATCGCTTGATATGATGATCAGTCATGGACGTGCAGTATGCCGCGGCGCCAAGCGAGCGCTCGTTGTTATTGATATGCCATTTGGCTCATATGAAGAATCGAAAGAGCAAGCCTTTAGAAATGCTGCGCGTGTACTTTCCGAGACCGGTGCTGGTGCTGTGAAACTTGAAGGTGGTACAGAAATGATCGAAACGGTTAAATTCCTTGCTGACCGGGGGATTCCTGTGCTTGGTCATGTTGGTTTAATGCCGCAATCAGTCCATACAAATGGCGGATACGGTGCACGGGGTCGTACAGTTGATGAATGGCAGCCTATTATTGATGATGCGAAAGCTATCGCAGAGGCGGGCGCATTCGCTGTTGTTTTAGAAGGCGTTGCAGAGCCGCTTGCACGTAAAGTAACCGAAGAAGTACCAATTCCTGTGATTGGTATTGGTGCATCAAACGCATGTGATGGGCAAATTTTGGTGACGGAAGATATGCTTGGCCTGTTCGCGATAAACCCAAAATTTGTAAAGCGCTATGCCGAGCTTGGTGATGGTATTGCCAATGCAATAGAGAATTATGCTGCCGAAGTCAGAACACGCGCGTTCCCTTCAGAAGAATATACCTATAAAATGCGCGGTGCAAACCAATAAAACTGCCGTAATATCAACATATTCCCATGTAGTTTGATAATAAATCAACCATATAGTGATCTTGGTTTGCTAATCGAGAATGCTTTGTTTATGGTAGCGAAAAAATTTGGGCTAAAAGTATCAGAGAAGTAAAGTTAATCTGTTGCTTAATACGAACGGAGAGTAAAGCGTGTCTGACCGCGATAATATACTGGCAGAACAGGAAGTCGATGATGAACTGCGCCGGGAACGGCTGAATGCCATTTGGAGCGCTTATGGAAAATATATCATTGGCATAGCAATCTTGGTTGTGGTTCTTGTTGCCGGAAATGAATTATATACATGGCAGAAAGAAAATGCCGAGCGTAATAATTCATCCCGTTATGCCGAGGCCATTGAAAACGGTAAAAATGGTAATCTGTCTCTTATTGCCTCTATTGAAAGTGCGCTGCCTGATCTCGATGTTGGATACGCAACGCTTGCAGGCATGCAAGCAGCAGCCGCAAAAGTGAAAGAACGCGATTACGCAGGCGCAATTGCAGGTTATGATGCAATCGCAGAAACGTCTGACGATAAAGCTTTGGCAGACTTGGCAGGTTTGCTTTCCGCGATGCTTCTTGCGAATGAACAAGGTGATCTGGATACGGCACGGTCAAAATTATCTGTGATCGCCGTTCTTGGCGAACCTTACTATTACTCTGCATTAGAGCAAATGGCATTGATCGACCTGCAACAAGGCAATGAAGATTCTACGCTTGAAACACTTGAAATTTTAATATCTGATCCGGAAACACCTCCGTCGATTAAAGAGCGTGCTAATCAATTAAATTCATTACTAGCATCTGACCTCGTTGAAGAAGCGGAAAATACTGTGCCGGCGTTAGTACCATCAACATCAGATAACACTCCCGTGGGTGAGGTTTCTGACAGTGCCGGGGACGGGGACAGTAATTGATGAATATAACGTTAGTAAAAAGTACCATGTCAAAGTCAGCTAAGTTAGTAACAATTCCTTTGTTAGTCGTTTTAGCTGCTGCATGTGGTTCCAGTGCCCCTAAATCAACATATGATGACGGTGGGCGTGAGCGTATCTCGATCTTGTCTTCCACACAAACTCTTGACGCGGATAACGCAATAGCAAACCTTCCCGTTGTTCTACCAAGACCATACACCAATAAAAACTGGGCCCAGACAGGAGCAAATGCCAGCCACTCTGCCCAACATTTATCATTGGGGGAAGACCTCAATCAAGTGTGGCGTGCGAACATAGGTACGGGTAACAAAAAGTATCAACGAATACTTACAGGCCCCATTGCTGCCGATGGTAAAGTTTTTGCTGTTGACGTAAAAGGAAATGTAACAGCGGTTTCGCTTACTTCAGGTGATGTGTTATGGCGAAAAGAGCTAGAAGACGATGATGAGCGCAGCAGCGTTGGATTTGGTGGCGGCGTAGCTTTCCAAGGCGGTAAAATTTTTGTTTCTTCCGGTTTTGGTTTTATCGCTGCTCTTGATGCAAATACTGGTAATGAAATATGGCGGTATGCTGATATTGTGCCATTTCGCGGTGCTCCAACAGTGGCGAATGGCCGCGTATTCGCCATTACACAGGATAACCAGTTAATTACATTAGATGTCAATTCAGGCGAATTATTGTGGGATCAGGTTGGTATTGCAGAAACTGCTGGAATGCTCGGTGCTGCTAGCCCTGTTTTTGATAATGGTACTGTAGTTACGGCCCTTTCATCAGGGGAGTTAGTAGCTATGATCGCTGCTAATGGCCGGATTGTTTGGCAGGATGCTCTGTCTAGTAGCCGCCGTTTAACACCGCTTGCCACTCTGGCAGATGTAGACGGTGATCCAGTTATCGACCGTGGTAAATTATATGCGGTTAGTCATGCAGGCAGAATGGTTGCAATTGATATGCGATCAGGCGAACGGTCATGGGAAGCGGATATTGCAGGCGTTGGCATGCCGTGGGTTGCGGGTAATTTTGGCTTTACAACAACTATCGATGGACAAATTGTTTGTATTAATCTTGTTGATGGGCGTATTCGCTGGGTCACACAGCTTCAACGTTTTGAAAAACAGGAAAGCCGGCGTGGTTTGATCAGATGGAATGGCCCTGTATTAGCAGGTGATCGTTTACTCGTTACCAGCTCGCATGGTTTTGCATTATCTATTTCACCGTATACTGGCGAAGTAGTTGGCGGAACGAAACTTTCTGCGGGATCAAGTACGCCACCAATTGTTGTTGATAATACTTTTATATTTTTAAGTGAAAACGGAGATCTTATCGCATATCGATAAGGGGCTTTAGAAACTTAAATCAAAATCATAAAGGCAGTGTTATGGGTTTTACTGTCGCCGTTTTAGGCCGCCCAAATGTAGGTAAATCAACGCTTTTCAACCGACTGGTTGGAAAGCGTATCGCTATTGTGGATGATACACCGGGTGTTACTCGTGACCGTAAAAACGGCCGTGGTAAGATTTCCGATCTTGAGTTTGATCTGATCGATACAGCAGGGTTGGAAGAGGGCGAACCTGGTTCCTTATCTGACCGCATGCGTCAGCAAACGCAAGTTGCACTCGATGAAGCTGATATCGCTTTAATGCTTTATGATGCTCGTGCGGGTGTAACGCCCATGGACGAACATTTCGCTGCATGGCTTCGCCGCGGAAATACACCCGTGGTTTTGATTGCAAACAAGTGCGAGGGCAGTGCGGTTGTTGACGGTATCTATGAAGCTTACACACTTGGCCTCGGTGATCCTGTTGGATTATCTGCCGAGCACGGTGAAGGACTAGCGGAGCTTTATAACGAGATTGTCGCAACATTAGAGAAGGCCGGTATTGATCCTTACGAGGATGAGGTTGATGAATCTGAAAAAAATACCAGTGATGATTTTGGCCCCGAAGAGGGAGATATGGACTATGAATTCACTGACCACACTGTAGAGGCAGAAGAAGATAGCCCCCTAAGAATGGCAATCGTTGGCCGCCCTAACGCTGGAAAGTCTACTCTTATTAATTTCCTGACTGAGCAAGACCGATTGATAACGGGGCCAGAGGCTGGCCTGACGCGTGATAGTATCGCTGTCGATTGGGAATGGAATGGTTTACCTGTTAAATTGTATGACACAGCTGGCCTGCGTAAAAAATCGAATATCACTGATAAACTAGAAAAATTATCAGCTTCTGATACGCTTTGGGCCATTCAGTATGCTGAAGTTGTTGTATTGATGCTGGACGCAGAGCGTGGGTTTGAGCGCCAAGACCTTAAAATCGCTGAGCGGGTTGCTGATGAAGGGCGTGCGCTCGTTATTGCCCTTAATAAATGGGATGTTGTTGAGGACCGTTTGGCAGTTCAGCGCCAAATCAAGGATACATTAACAAAAAGTCTGCCGCAGCTTAAAGGCGTGCCTGTTGTTACTTTTTCTGCCCTAACGGGTAAAGGTACACAACACCTTATGCCTGCCGTTGAAGAGATTTATGATACATGGAACGCACGTATTCCAACAGCCGCTTTTAACCGCTGGCTTTCTGACGTGCTAGAAAAACATCCGACTCCTTCTGCGGCTGGCGGCCGACGTATTAAAATTCGTTACGGCGCACAAATTAAAACCCGCCCACCAACCTTTAAGCTTTTCTGTAACAAACCTGAAGACTTGCCAGATAGTTATAAACGCTATATGGAAAATGAATTGCGCCGTGACTTTAATCTGCCCGGCATTCCTGTTCGTTTTACTTTCAAGAAAAGCGAAAATCCCTATGAAGGCCGGCGCAAAAAACAGCGTTAGAATATAAGCATAATAATATCCTGCAAAGTCATTTGCAGGATATTATTAGCATAATTCTGCCAAGTCCCCTTCAAAGTTAAAACTCACGCACAAACTTAACGCTAAATTATCAATTTAAAAGTAAGCATACCTAACTGTGACAGTTGATAAGAGGTAAGTTTATGTCAGTCAAAAGACTATTAATCACACTGATCCTAATTTTGATTGTAAGTGGCATTCCTAAAACACTTAGCACCATCCGCAGTGCGGGTGATTATGATATCGCGGAAGATAGAATCAAAAACGCAATCGGAAACGGATTGACTGTACTGGATTTTAAAGACCTAAAATATTTAACAAAAATTCCAGATACCGTCCGTCAGGTAAAAGGGCTTTGGTTCTTGAATGCTAATTCAGCTCAACGCTTATCTGATATTAGCGCAATTGAGGGTTTACCTGACTTAAAGCACTTACAACTTGGTGATACCCGGATCCAGGATTTGGAACCTTTGTCTAACCTTCAAAGGCTTGAAGTCTTGGATATCAGAGACAGTTGGGTGTCTAATCTGGGTCCATTAAAGGACTTGCCTGTATTAAGGCGGCTGCAAATGAATTCACTGGGGGTAGAATCTCTCTGCCCCTTAAATAAAATTCGCTCCCTGAACTGGGTAAATTTGTACAAGAGCTATGCCAAAGACGGTTCGCAAGATTGCTTTTTGAAACTTGAAAACAAAATTACTGACCTTACTGGTGGTGCCTCTTACAAACAAAACTATATTCCCGGCAGCCCATATCTTTGGAAAGTCTCATTTGAGCGGTTCCTTAAAAAACTCGAATGGAACTGAAAGGTCTGATCATTGACTGGTTAGGTAATCGTTCAAATTTTTGCTCTACCTACAATTACGCACTTAGTGAGATAACGGAATTACTTAAGCTAAAACAAAGATAAATTTATCAAAAACCATGAACCTATATTGATAGTCACCGTATAGATATTATAGTCTCTGGTTGGAGAGGATAACCTTATGCGCCGACTATTTTTGTTTGTTTTTTGTCTTTGCTTTTTTACTGGTCTGGCTATTGCCGATGACACCGATATTGTATTTGTAACCGATTGGAAAGCACAGGCGGAGCATGGCGGGTTTTATCAGGCGCTTGCCAAGGGGCTTTATAAAAAACACGGCCTTAATGTAACAATCAGACAGGGCGGCCCACAAAGCGATAACCCGAGATTACTGGCAGCAGGCGCAATCGATATTGCTTTAACATCCAATAATTTTCAACCAATCAACCTTCTTGCGGCTGGCGCAGATACAAAAGTTATCATGGCTGTTTTCCAAAAAGATCCACAGGTTTTTATGGTTCATCCTGAAAATTCTGCAAATTCAATCGCAGATATGAAAGGAATGCCAATTTTTATCGCGGATAGCGCGATAGGAACACTATGGCCGTGGCTGGAGGCAAAGTTCGGTTTTACCAGTAAACAAATCCGTAAATATACCTATTCGCTTGCGCCGTGGCTGGTAAACAAAGGCACAGTACAAGAAGGTTACATGTCTTCTGAGCCCTTTACAGCAAGAAAAGCGGGCGTAAAACCCAAGATATTCTTACTCGCTGACGCAGGATACCCCGGTTATGCAGCAATGGTTACTGCGCGAGGTGCGTTTATCGAAAAATCACCACATGTTGTTCGCGCCTTTGTGAAGGCATCCATTGAAGGCTGGAATGATTATTTATATGGTGATCCGTCTGCCGGAAACGCCATGATTTTAAAGGATAACCCAGAAGCAACGCCAGAGTTGTTAGCCTTTTCGATTGCGACAATGAAAAATGCCGATATCGTTGGAAAAGGAGATACTGTTGGCCAAATTGATCCGGCACGTTGGCAGCAATTTTATGATGAGATGAGTGAATTAGGGGTGTTCGAAAAAGGCTTGAATGCCGCTGATGCATTTACGGCCAAGTTTTTACCCAAAGCAGCTTCTGAATAAAGGCCAATATGCTCACTGTTTCAAATCTTGATTTTTCTTATATAGATGGCAGCAAAACTCTTGATGCCATATCGCTTAGTTTGCAAGCAGGTGAAATAGTATCACTCCTTGGTGCGAGCGGGTGTGGTAAGTCCACGCTTCTGAAAATTATCGCCGGGCTTGAGGATGTTGACGCTGGTGAAATAGTCGGCGCCAATAATGTATCTTTTGTGTTTCAGGAGCCTGCGTTATTGCCGTGGTCCACAATCGAGGCAAATATTTCATTACCGATGGCCCTCAAAGCAAACATAAATAAGGAACAAATACTCGGCGCGTTAGACGCTGTTGGTTTATCCAACATGAAAGACAGGTATCCAGCAACGCTCTCGGGCGGGCAGAAGATGCGTGCCTCAATCGCACGGGCATTGGTGACAGAAACCGACTTAATGTTAATGGATGAGCCATTTGCGGCGCTTGATGAAATACTGCGCTTCCAAATGAATGATTTACTGTTAAAGCTTCAGGCAAAAGAAAACTGGGGTGTTCTCTTTGTGACCCACAGTATTTATGAAGCCGTTTATATTTCTGACCGTATTTTGGTGATGGACCAAGGAAAAATCATGGGCGAAGTCAAACCATCGCTCGATAAAATATTATCCCCTGAAGAACGTCGTGCATCGCCCGAATTTTCTATTGCTGTAAAGGCAATCTCAGGGTTGATGCAGCAAATCACAACTGCTGCATCAACAATGAAGGGGCAGGCATGATGAAGAAAATTCTTTTGCCAGTTTTTATACTTTTCCTTGCCTTGTTACTTTGGGAATATTGGGTCACTGCCAATAATGTACCGAAATTTATTTTGCCCGCACCGAGTTTGATTTTTGATGCGCTTGTGAATGACTTTTCATCCCTAATGCTAGCCCTGTATTCAACGCTGGCAATCACCTTGATTGCCTTAATATGCGCCATTATTAGCGGCGTTTTCCTGGCCTTTACCTTTAGTATGAGCAAGACATTTGAAACCGCCTTTTATCCGTTTGCTGTTATCATGCAGGTGACGCCAATTATATCGATTGCACCCTTGGTTTTGATATGGGTGGGAATTGACAGCGTTGACCGCGCGCTTGTTATCATTGCTTGGCTTGCAGCCTTTTTTCCAATTCTCTCGAATATGTCAGCAGGCCTTAAGGCAGTTGATCCGAATTTAAGCGACTTGTTCAAGCTCTATAAGGCAAACAGGTGGCAGCGGTTTTGGAAACTATCATGGCCAACGGCTTTACCATATTTACTCGCGAGTTTGCGGATAAGTGGCGGGTTATCGTTAATCGGTGCGGTTGTGGCTGAATTTGTTGCAGGATCTGGCGGCTCGACAGGCCTTGCATGGCGGATATTAGAAGCTGGAAACCGGTTACAGGTCGAAAAAATGTTCGCAGGGCTTATTTTGCTTGCTGTACTTGGTATCCTAATTTTCTATAGCTTTGCGTTGCTTGAATGGTTTGTGCTCAGGAAATGGCATCCTGCTTTCAGCGCAAAATAATGCCAGCCTGCGGCAATCTAAACGCTTGTGAAAATGGATCAATCAAGGTAGGCAGCAATTCATGAGTATTTCAATACATCAAAATGACCGACACAGTATCGGCCGCTGGTTACTGTTCATGGCAATGGTTGTTGCTTTGATGGTTGTTGTTGGCGGCGCAACACGGCTAACCGAATCCGGGCTATCGATGGTGGATTGGCGACCTGTTACAGGTGTTTTGCCGCCCATAACCGACAGTGCTTGGCAGGCCGAGTTTGAAAAATATCAAACAAGCCCCGAATATCAATTAAAGAACAAAGGCATGAGCCTTGAGGACTTTAAAGGTATTTTCTATTGGGAATGGGGGCATAGATTGCTTGGCCGTTTGATTGGCCTGTTTTTCTTTATCCCACTTGTTTGGTTCTGGTTTAGAGATCGCATACCACATGGCTATAAACCGCGTCTGGTTTTTCTACTGATCGCTGGTGGCTCACAAGGTCTGCTTGGGTGGTATATGGTGCAATCAGGTTTGATTGATGAACCCGCGGTTAGCCATTACCGATTGACGGCCCATTTATCACTCGCACTCTTCATTTTTGCTGCATTGTTTTGGACGGCATTATCGCTTTACAGACCTCGGCCATTTAAATCTTCGCGCCTTATGAAAATATTGACCCATAGCGCAATGCTGGTGCTTGTTCTTCAACTTGTTATGGGCGGTCTTGTTGCTGGTCTGAAAGCTGGTCATATATTCAATACATGGCCCTTAATGGGCGAGGGTTTTGTCCCTGCGGGATTGTTGGATATTACACCCACTTGGCGAAATTTCTTCGATAATGCAGTTACAGTACAATTCGATCACCGGATCGGTGCTTATATCTTTAGTTTATTGGCCATTGGTATTTTCATTAAGTCACGGCGTGAATTACCGACGATTAGGTTTGCCGGAACATGTGTTTTATTGGCGACGACCTTGCAATTCATACTGGGTATCATCATGTTATTAAAGACAGTTCCAGTTTCATGGGGAACTGCCCACCAAGGCGGCGGTGTGATTGTGCTCGCTTCCGTGGTGTATTTAATGCATATTCAACGAAAGTTTGAAGCAAAGTAAATAATAAGAATAAAATAGCGAGGAAACAACAAGCCATGGACGATATTGTTACAATATATACGCTGACAGACAGCGAAGATGTAGCGGTACATTTAGCAACAACCTTAGTGCGGGAAAAATTGATTGCGTGCGCGAATGTAAATCAATCAGTGCGATCAGTTTACGAATGGAACGGTTCCATTCAACTGGAAGCCGAAGTGCCAGTTTTGATGAAAACCACAAAATCACTTGTTGATAAAGCGATCGAACGCATAAAGGAGCTTCATACCTACGAAGTTCCTTGTATTACCGTATGGCCAATCATTGCCGGTAATGAAGATTACGCAACATGGGTTAACGGGCAGGTTATTAACCCTGACACTGAAACCTATGTAAAAATTAATGCTGAGGCAGAAGCTTTGGCATAATTTTTATTTTATGATGCGTATAAAAAAGGCCGGACAATCCGGCCTTTTCTGTTTCTTACTTCTAAAACGTCAGGTTTTTTATTCGTCAGCAACCTTCACAACCTGTTTGCCGAAGTTCTTACCTTTCAGCATATTAATAAAGGCATCAGGTGCGCTTTCGATACCTTCAGCAATGGTTTCACGGTATTTAAGCTTGCCTTCCTTGATCCAGCCAGCACCAATACCAACCCATTCGCGGCAAAGCTCGGGATACATTGAAACAATAAAGCCTTCCATTTTCGCATTTTGACCGATTAGGATTGGCAAGTTGCGCGGGCCAGGGGGCATATCATCGATTGTTGAGTTATAGTTTGCGATCATACCACAAAGCGGGATACGCGCTTTAAAATTGAGGCAGGCTATAGCCGCTTCCATTACCGGGCCGCCAACATTTTCAAAATAAACATCAATACCCTTAGGGTTTGCATCGCTAACGGATTTAAAGACATTTTCGGTTGTTTTATAATTGAAGGCTGCGTCAAAACCGATTTCTTTCAGATATTCAACCTTATCATCAGCGCCTGCGCTTCCTGCAACATGGCAGCCCATATTTTTGGCAATCTGTCCAACAACCTGACCAACGGCACCGGACGCCGCTGATACAAATACGTTTTCGCCTTCTTTAAGATTTCCAACACCTTTCAAGCCAACATACGCTGTCATGCCTGGCATACCAAGCACACCGAGATGGTAGGAGAGGGGGGCAACATTAGGGTCAATCGGGTTAAAGCCTTCACCGTCAGTTACCATATAATTTGCCCAAAGGCCCATGCCGCTCAGGTAAGTACCAACAGCATGTGCACCGCCATTAGATTCTACAACCTTTGCAACAACACCACCTTGCAGTGGTTCGCCAATTTGAAACGGTGGCACATAGCTCTTACGGTCATTCATCCGTCCGCGCATGTATGGGTCAACAGAAAGGTATAGAATTTTCAATACCATCTGCCCGTCACTGGCTGTTGGCATATCAGCCGCTACATGGTCAAAGTTATCATTCGTTACCCAGCCGTCCGGGCGGCTTTTCAAAACTATCTGGTTATTAGACATAAGGGGCTCCCACTCCATTTTCTCAAAGTAATCAAAGTCATTAAGTGGACTATATGGGCATTATTAATGCGTGCAAGACTTTTTACCGTAGATTAATCAACGAATTAATGGGGTATTTATATACCAATTTACTAACATATTGTTTTTAAAGTATTTTATATATTTATGTGCCAAAATAGTGTTTGACAGACGCTGTTTTTTGTCTATATATCGCGGCCGAACGAGGTTTCATATAGTATTATTTACTTGTTAAGCCTCAAAGTAATTAACACCAGAGGCATATTGCAATGAAAACTTATTCTGCAAAACCTTCGGAGATTGAAAAGAAATGGCTTATTGTTGACGCTGAGGACGTAGTTCTTGGTCGTTTGGCACAGGCTGTTGCTAACGTTCTTCGCGGTAAGCACAAAGTAACATACACTCCGCACATGGATTGCGGTGATAATGTAATCATCATCAACGCTGAAAAAGTGAAACTCACTGGTAAGAAGCGTTCTGACAAAGTTTACTATCGTCACACAGGTCACCCAGGTGGTATCAAATCACAAACTGCTGGTGAAATTCTTGACGGTCGTTTCCCTGAGCGTGTTCTTCAAAAGGCGATCGAACGCATGATCCCTAAAGGACCACTTGGTCGTCAGCAAATGCGCAACCTTCGGGTATACGCAGGTACTGAGCACCCACACACTGCACAAGACCCAGAAGTTCTTGATGTGGCTGGCATGAACCCGAAGAATAAAAGGTAAGTAAAATGGCAGACCTTCAGGATCTTAAAGAAATTACTGGCGAAGCAGCAGACGCTGCTGAAGTTGCTGGTGAAGAGCGTAAGCCAGTTGTTGATGCGCAGGGCCGCACATATGCAACAGGTAAAAGAAAAGACGCAGTAGCACGTGTTTGGATCAAACCAGGTTCAGGCAAAATCGTTGTAAACGACCGTGATCAGGAAGTTTATTTCGCACGTCCAACACTTCGTTTGATCGTAAATCAGCCTTTCCAGGTTGCTGGTCGTGAAAACCAGTATGACGTTATCGCAACAGTAAAAGGCGGTGGCCTTTCTGGACAAGCGGGTGCGGTTAAGCATGGTATCTCAAAAGCGATCCAGCTTGCTGAGCCTGAGCTTCGCGGTGCACTTAAAGCTGCTGGCTTCCTTACTCGTGATAGCCGGGTTGTTGAACGTAAGAAATACGGTAAAGCGAAAGCGCGTCGTAGCTTCCAGTTCTCAAAACGTTAAGACATATCTCAAAATTTGTTTCATTAAAGGCTGCACGGTTTATGCGGCCTTTTTTTCACCCTATATTCTTGTTTACAATATTCTTCAGCGGTGCAAGATACTGCGATGCCATTATCTGGAGTATATTATGCGTTTCTTTCTAATAATTATTTTGTTTTTTTCTTCCTTGAGTTCGAGCCTTTATGCCGACGAGTTTGTGCAGGAAGTCGCACGTATATTGAACCTTAACTCTTCAACATCGAGTACCATTCAAATAGCAGATAATACGCTTAATCAAGCTGCACCTGATCTGATTACCCAAATGCATCAAGACTTTATCAAAGATGGTAAAAACGTTAGCCGCGACGATGTAACAAGCCTGTTTGGACGCTATAAAACCAAAGTTCTCGAAGAACTGAGAGCAAGAATAATTGAAGCTACAGCGGAAGAGTATCGTAAGCATTTCACGTTGGAAGAATTGAAAGAATTACGCACGCTTTTTGAAACGCCCGTTTTTCAACATTACACATCTAAACAACCAGAGCTTTTGCCGATTTTACAACAAAGAGGGGCGGAAATCGGCCAGGAAATCGGAGTTAGGGTTCTCGATGAGTTGATCGCGGCAGATCCCAAGTTTAGGTAGTAATCTAAATATTGTATTTGAGTGGTTTATGATTATTATTCGGATGATGATCTATCGAAGGCTAGGCTAATACATGACGAAAGCGCACCGGGAAAACTCTTCATCATTGCTCAAAGATTTTGTTGAAGAGTTCTTAGATATACGCAAGGGAATGCTTTATACTGTTCGTAAGCTTTTTCTTTCTCCGCATAAAGTGTATGAAGATCATCTTCAAAACGAACATTCTCAATATACAAACCCATTCAAATTATTGGTTACTATTGTTGGGCTATTAACAGCCCTCGATGTTATTGTGCCCACGGATGAATTTGAAAAACGACTAGCAGGTGAATTCGCCGAAGGCAGTACAAGTAATTATAATTTAGGATATAAACTTGGCAACACAGACCAAGCGCCGCCGGAAGAAAAACTGACAGAAGTTACCGAAAAAAACGAACAGATTTTTACAGCGGTTTTCGAATTTACAGATGAATATCCGCTAATAGCCTATTTCATTACTGCCCTAGCGTTTGCAATTGGTATCAAGCTGGTTTTCTGGAAAAATATTGCCTTCGACAATTCATTTCGACTGGCTTGCTATATTTCAATTCCAATCAATATTATTTCCGGAGTGGCCATATATGCCGCTGTCCTGTTGCTGAGTATTGATATTGTCGTTACGTATTTTGCAATGGTCAGCTCTTTGTTGACCTATGGGTTATTGCTTGTTTATCTTTATAGAACCGCGCGACATACCTTTGATATAAAAATAGTCAGCAGTATAATAAGAGTGTTGGTTTCTTTTGTTTTCATCCAACTTATTTATACATTTATTGGCGTTATCCTCGCTATATCGTTCACCTTTACAGAGCGAGCAGAAACAGATAGAGAAATCCGGGTAGAAACGCCTCAATAATTATTGCTACAGCTTGGATCACTGCAACAATCCCCACCCTGTCTCTGGCCTTTAATCATTTTCTTCAGCAATCTGTCGCGCTTCATCCGTGAAAGATTATCCAGATAAACCTTACCGTCCAGATATTCCATTTCATGCTGAATAATAGCGGCCAACCATCCGGACGCTTCTAATGTGTGAACCTGGCTTTCAAGGTCCATATAACGCAGCTCAACCTTGTCTGGGCGGGTTATTTCTGCTGAAATTCCAGGGAAACATAACGATGCCTCGTTATTAACCTGCGTTTCTTTTGAAACAGCCAGAATTTCAGGGTTAATACAAATAATAGGGGTTCTTTTGCCATTTTCCTGAAGGTCAATCACAATAATCCGCTTCAGGACGCCAACCATTGTCGCCGCCATACCAACACCGCGCTCCTCGTAGAGTGTTTCTAGCATATCATGCGCTGTTTCTTTTATTTTCTCGTCGATAAAAGGAACGACCTGAGCCTTTTTCTTGAAAACAGGGTCTGGTGCATAAATTAGCGGTAGGGCAGGCATTGCAATTTCCTATAATACTTATTATATATTGTTCATCTTTTAGGAGGACACTGATAATGATTCAAGCAGCTTAAGCATTTTTAATTTTAAAGATGGGCCTTTGCGCCCCTAATGTTTAAGTTATAGGAATCATTATGCCTGAAATAACACCTATTGTGTCATCAGATGCAAACTCACAAACATCACCAATATATAACGGCCGCCTCAATGGCATGGTTGCATTGGTTACAGGTGCTGCACGCGGCATCGGTATGGCAATAGCACAAGCCTTCGTATCCGAAGGGGCCTTTGTTTATTTATCGGATATTAACAATCAAACAGGAAAAGCTGTTGCTAATGATATTGGTAAATCAGCAGCATACCTTTCGCTTGATGTAACGAATGAAGCCAATTGGCAATCTGTTATCGAGCATATCATCAACGCTCACGGAAAACTGGATATCCTCATCAATAATGCTGGAATAACGGGTTTTACAGAAACGGACGGCCCGCATGACCCTGAAAACCTGAATATGGCAAGTTGGCAGCGCGTAATGGATGTTAATCTCTCTGGAACCGTGCTTGGCTGTAAGTATGCTATTCGTGCAATGAAAGCAAAAGACAGGGGGAGTATCGTAAATATCTCTTCGCGGTCTGGCATGGTTGGAGTTCCGGGTGCAAGTGCGTATGCTGCCAGCAAAGCAGCCGTGCGTAACCACACAAAATCTGTGGCTCTTTACTGCGCCGAACAAGGCTATAAAGTTCGCTGTAATTCGGTGCATCCAGCCGCAATTCTAACACCGATGTGGGATCCTATGCTTGGCAACGGTGAGGCACGCGAACAAGCACTTAAAGCTATTGGGAAAGATATTCCGATGGGTCATATTGGAGAACCTGATGATGTTGCCAAGGCAGTTATCTACCTTGCCTCTGATGATGCAAAATATGTTACCGGGGCCGAGCTAACGGTTGACGGTGGTATTTTAGCTGGTAGTGCAGCCCGACCACAGGAAGTGGACGATATGTAAAACCTGAAAAATGTAGAATCGATTATTTTGTTATTTAATAATCGATTTTACCTTTTATAATTATTCATAATCTGCCAATGACTGATAGGCTTTAATCTACTAAGGTGAAGAACTAGGAAGTCATATGAAATTATCTAAATGCAATGGAGTTTAGACATGCGCCAAATATCATTACTCATAATTATTAGTATTTTGACGATAGTGGCCCCAGCTTATAGTCTAAGCGCAGATGATTGGATAATTAAGGAAAGTCAATCACGCGTATCTTTCATTACAATTGAGCAAGATGATATCGCCGAAGTTCATACTTTTAAGAAAATCGCGGGTTCTGTGAACGATAAAGGCACTGCAAATCTGTCTATTGACCTCGATAGTGTGGAAACTAATATCGACATTCGTAATGAAAGAATGCGTAAATTTCTATTTGAAACAGTCAGTAATTCTAGCGTTGCCATATCGACAGACTTAAATATCGAGACCTTCAATAGCCTGAATGCCGGTGAACGCATTTTATTAGAGGATTTAACTTTTGAAATTTCTCTCCACGGTATTAGCGCTGAATTATCAAGTAATATGTATGTAACACGTATCAATGCCGATAAAGTTCTCGTGGAAACAGCAGCACCTGTTTTAGTGCATGCAGACGATTTTAATCTGGGCAAGGGTATTCTAAAACTCCGCGAACTAGCTGGCCTGGATAGCATTACACCAGTTGTCCCTGTTTCTGCGTCACTCCTATTTACTAAATAAGGCACTCTCTCTTGGCACGGTAAAATCGCCTTCTGATATATTTGAAACGATACTTTATTATCGATGATAGCTGCTTTCCTTGACAAATGGTATCAAGGTACTGAATAAGCATGGCATGTAAACTTTTCCGAATATCGAGATATTTCTTGATAACAACGTATGGAAATATACCAATGCCTCATATTATCATCGAACATTCAAGTGACCTTTCATCAGAATTTACACCAAATATTTTGATGAAAGCGGTTCATGATATATCGATGGATATGGGGATTTTCGTTGAAAAAAGCATTAAAATTAGAACGAAAGAGTTCGAGTATTCTTTTGTAGAAGGTAAGCCTGCGAATTTTATGCACATAACGGTTTACTTGTTCAAAGGCCGTGACACCGATACTAAAAGAAAACTAACCGAAAATATCCTCGCTAAAGTACGCGAAATGATCACTGTACCAATCGCCAGTTTAAGCGTTGATGCACGAGATACAGATCAGGATATTTATGTAAAAATTCAAGACTGAATATAATCGATGGGGATTTGGTTTAAAGAGAGGACAGGGTAAAACATGATGGGCTTCAAACAAACTGCTTTAGGAACTGCAACTGCATTATTAGCCTCTATATTCACAGCGCCGCAATCAATAGCTCATGAACATGAAAACGCACCAACAGAAGTCAGGCGTTTGCATACAATGGTTGCAGGCGTATCTGCTGAACGGATCGAAGCGGATATCAAAAAACTTGTAAGTTTCGGTACACGTCACACGCTTTCAGATACAAAGTCGGAAACACGTGGCATTGGTGCTGCACGGCGCTGGATTGAAGCTGAATTTAAGCGTATTGCCAAAACCTGTGTTGCTGACCTCGACGTTTATACAATTTCAGATACGGTAACCGGACCACGTATTCCAAATGCAACAGAAGTTGTGAACGTTATTGCGGTTCAAAGAGGTATTCTTGACCCCAACCGGGTAATAATGATGTCTGGTGATATTGATAGCCGTGTATCGGATGTTATGAACGCGACAGACGATTCACCCGGCGCCAACGATAATGCATCAGGCATGGCAGGAACCATTGAAGCTGCTCGTGTTCTTTGTAAAACCAAATTTCCTGGCACTATTGTTTATGCAGGCCTGTCCGGGGAAGAGCAGGGCCTTTATGGAGGGCGTATTCTCGCTGATCATGCCAAGGAAAAGGGCTGGCGTGTCATGGGAATACTTAATAACGATATGATTGGCAATATCGAAGGTGTAAACGGCGTTATTGATAATACAACAGCGCGCGTCTTTTCAGAGGGCACCAAGGCATTGGAAACTGATCAGGAAGGTCGCTGGCGTCGTTTCAGAGGAGGCGAAGTCGATAGCCCTTCACGAAATCTGGCACGCCTGATTGATAGACTAGCTGATCAATATATTCCTAACCTTGACGTGATGATGATTTATCGCCTTGATAGGTTTGGGCGCGGCGGTCATCATCGCCCATTTAACGAAGCAGGATGGCCCGGCGTTCGTATTATGGAAACGAACGAAAACTATAACCGTCAGCATCAGGATCTTCGCACAGAAAATGGTATAAAATACGGTGATACAATCGACGGCGTGGATTTTGATTACGCCCGTAAACTAACAGCCTTGAATGTCGTTACTCTTGCCGACATAGCGGGGTCACCGCCGTTTCCGGTAAATGTTGAGATTGAAGGGGCGGTACAGCCCTCAACTACAATCAAATGGGAAGTGCGCGGTGATGTACGTGAGCATGCCAATTTACGGGGTTTCCGCATTTACTGGCGCTTAACAACAGACAGTCAGTGGCGTTGGAGCCGCTTCATTGGCAAAGATGCTCGGGAAATGACGTTAGATAATATCGTTATTGATAATTATTTCTTCGGTGTTGCAGCAGTCGCTAATGACGGCCTTGAAAGCCCTGTGGTATTTCCTGGCCCAATTGGTGCTTTTGACGTAAGCGATAATGAAGCTGAATAATCCAACAACAAACCAGTCCATACAAATGGATTGGCGTAGTGTGTTAGAAGCATTGTACGGTGTGGCGGTTGCGACCGCCCACCCAAAGGCATGTCTTCCAAATCGCCTTCCAGACCCACATAAATATGGTTCTGTAAAAGTTATTGCCCTTGGAAAGGCGGCATTTAGCTGTGCGCAAGTTATTGAAGAGCAATGGCCTAACGCTAATGTTTCCGGGATTGCAGTTAGCCCCCATAAAATCAATGTTTCCTGCCAACGAATTAAAACTGTTCAAACAAGCCATCCGGATGTGAGTGACGCGAGTATTGATGCTGGCCAACATGTTCTTGATATCGCAAAGTCTGCTAATGGTGATGACTTGTTATTAATCTTACTCTCCGGCGGCTCATCAGCCTCCGTTGCTTTACCTATTGACGGTTTAACGGCGGCAGAGAAAAACAAAATCACCAAGAACTTGATGTTACGCGGTGCCTCTATTCAGGAATTAAATATTGTTCGCAAGCATTTATCCAAGCTTAAAGGTGGTCAGCTAGCTGTTGCTGGAGCTAATGCGAAAGAAATTTTGACACTCGCTATATCAGACGTAACCGATGATGATCCGGCGATCATTGGTTCAGGTCTTACGGTTTCTAACCCTTCAACAATTGAAGATGCCAAGACGGTGCTTCAAAAATACGGCGTTAAATATAGCGGTAATTTTTCCGACACTATAGATAAAGATCATTCTGTTTTTGCAAAATGCCGATATGAAATTATTGCGAATGCTCCATTTGCAATTAACGGTGCAGCAGAATTTGCAAAACAGTTAGGCATTATACCAGATGTTTTAAATTGTAACGCCGTTGGTGATGCAGCTATTAACGGAAAAGCTCAGGCAAGATTTATTGCCCGCATGTACACCAGACGAGGCCGAAAACCTAAGTTGTTATTATTTGGCGGTGAATATACTGCAAATGTTAAGGGTAATGGGCAAGGCGGGCCAAATCAGCATTTTCTATTATCGCTTCTTCATGCGCTTCCTGATGATGTGAAGGTTTACGGGCTTTCAGCAGACACAGACGGACAAGATGGAACAGGTAATGCTGCGGGTGCATGGTTCACGCCTGAAAGCAAAAAACAGATAAAAGAAATGGGGTTAAATCCTGTTCGGTATATAGAAAATAATGATAGCTTTGGCTTTTTTGAAAAACTTGGAACAGTCATTCAGGCTATGCCGACACATACCAATGTAAATGACTTTCGTGCCATACTTATCCCTGCTATCGAATAAGAAATTTTGATATAGATAAGCAATATCACACTTTTTTTTGAAATGCGGGATTAACCGACACTTGTTATAGATCAAGGGAAATTTTGAAAGGGTTGAGAATGAGGAATCTTCTCTCGTCAATTGGGTTGATATGCCTATTGGCGCTTGCAGGGACTGTACAGGCACAGCGAAGCGTTGTTGAAGAGACGCATACCAAGGCAACTTTGGCGTCTGAAATGTCAATTATTGGCGCAGACGAAGTTGTTTGGTTGGCGTTGAGCTATGAGCCGATTGCGGGCTGGCATACATATTGGCAAAATCCTGGCGATAGCGGCATGCAAACCAACATATCCTGGGAATTGCCAACCGGTTTCAATGCCGGGAAGGCACTTTACCCTGTTCCTGATACATTACCCGTTGGGCCGCTTACAAATTACGGCTATAATGGTACGTCAACGCTCTTGGTTCCGCTATATACTCCTGAAAACATAACCACAAAATCCATTAAAATTAAGGCTTCGGCGGAGTGGTTAATCTGCGAAATTGAATGTGTCCCGCAATTTGGTGAGTTTGAATTAGAGCTTCCTGTTGGTAAATCCACACCAAGCTCTGAAAATGCCTCATTATTTGCTGAGGCCCGTCAAAAGATGCCAGAACCAGCATTTTGGGATGCAGAGATAGAAATCGCTCCTGAAGCCTCAAAATTAACAGTATTTATGGCATCAGAAGAGATCGAGACGGTTGAGAATGCCTACTATTTTCCAGCCTATGAGGGCGTTCTTGATTATGCCGAGGCTCAAATCGTCAACATTAGTGATGATGGTCTTGTATTAAATTTAAAACGGTTAAAGGGGTCGTTGGCACCTGAGAGTGCAGCCGGAATTTTGAAATTAAACTTGCCAAATGGTAAAGTAACAGCGGTACAAATTGATCCTGCGTTAAAAGTTGTTGATGCTATACGGACACCAATGCCTTTACCAGAAGCAGCAAGCGCCGAAGAAGGATTGCCAGTGTGGCAGGCAGCACTATTTGCTTTGCTTGGCGGCATTATTTTAAACCTGATGCCTTGTGTGTTTCCGGTATTATCCCTTAAGGCATTTTCCTTCCTTGCCGCTGGTTCCATGACTAAGTCTGAGCGCAAACGTGAAGGATGGGCTTATACTTTTGGTATTCTCGCCAGTTTCGGTGTTATTGTTGGCATTCTGCTTGCCCTCAGGGCTGGTGGTTCTGTAGTTGGGTGGGGGTTTCAGCTTCAGGAGCCTATTTTTGTTGCCTTTATGGTTTTGTTGATGGTTCTTGTGTCGCTTTCGCTTGCTGGCATGTTTGATATCCAAACAGGCCTTGAAGGTGCAGGGCAATCACTCGCGTCACAAGAAGGATCAAAAGGAGCATTCTTCACTGGCGTTCTCGCGACACTTGTTGCAACGCCGTGTACAGCCCCTTTTATGGCGCCCGCTATCGGATACGCACTGACACAGCCAATTTATGTGGCACTTCTCGTGTTCTTTATGCTGGGCTTTGGCCTGGCGCTGCCCTTTCTTGTGTTGAGCTATAGCGACCGTATTGCCAAGGCTATGCCACGGCCTGGCGCATGGATGGAAACATTCAAGCAAGGGCTGGCATTTCCAATGCTGGCAACCGCAGCCTGGCTCTTATTTGTCTTTAATAATGAAGCAGGCAGTATTGCCATGCTGTTTCTTATCTTTGCCATTATAACTGTCGTGTTTGCAATCTGGCTGTGGCAGCAAGGCGATGGTAAAATTTTACGAACGATTGCTGCTGCCTTCGGCATCCTTGCGATTGCTTCGGTTTTCTGGAATGTTGAACCACAACATGAAACAGAAACTGGTGAAACGGCTTCTAAAATTAATGATAGTAAATTCGCGAACGCTGGTACCTTTAGTAATGCGGCGCTTACAGACCTTACAAATGAGGGCACACCTGTATTTGCTTATTTTACGGCTGACTGGTGTATTACCTGTAAAGTGAATGAGCGGGTTGCTCTTCACCGTGAAGAAACTATCAAGCTTTTTGATGATAAAGGTATCACCGTGTTAAAAGGCGATTATACCAACAGGGATGCCGAGATTGCAGGTGTTTTATCAAAATATCAGCGCGCTGGTGTGCCGCTTTATCTCTATTTTCCAAAGGGACAAAAAGAAGCAATCGTTTTACCAGAAGTTTTAACACCGGGTTTGCTAAAAGAGATGGTTGAAACCAATAGGATTTAAACACGAGTATGGGGAATATGATATGCTGAATAAACTCGGTTTTACCTTAATTATCATTATAACACTGTCTATCGCAAGTATAGCAAACGGTGTAGAAGTTGGCAAAAAAGCGCCAGGCTTTAAAGCCGTTGATACCAAAGGTAATATCGTGTCCCTTAGTGACTTTATTGGTAAGCCAGTTGTTCTTGAATGGACAAATCATGATTGCCCGTATGTGCGCAAGCATTACACAAGTGGTAATATGCAGCGTACACAAAGCACACTGACAGAAGAGGGCGTTGTCTGGCTTTCTATCATTTCATCCGCTGAAGAGGAGCAAGGGTACGTCTCTGGTATGGAAGCCGATAAATTAACAGCGTCACGCGGTGCATACCCTTCAAATGTTCTGCTGGACCCAAAAGGTAATGTTGGCCGACTTTATGCAGCGCGCACAACACCGCATATGTTCCTGATAGATGAAAAAGGCATTCTTCAGTATCAAGGGGCAATCGACGACAAACCATCAGCCCGACCAGCAAGCCTTAAAGGCGCAACAAATTATGTAAAAGCTGCTTGGACAAGCCTGAAGGCTGGTGAAAAAGTTTCTGTTACAAATACAAAGCCATACGGATGTTCTGTTAAATACGGTCATTAGGCTATCAAAAGCGAAGAGGTTTATAATGTTACGAATTTTAACCATCTGCTTGATCACAGTGTTTACAACAAACACCTTTGCACAAGAAACGCCCAGCACAAAACCCATTGAACGCCTTGCGATTGAAAAGCTTGATTTTTTGGTTGGCAGCTGGGCTGGCGAAGGGGTTTCCTACGACAACGACGGCTCTGAAAATAAATATTATGATACTGAAGACTTCTGGTTTGATCTGCAAAATAGTCTCTTGATTATTCAGGCCAGAGGCTTCCGCGATAACAAACAGTTTTATGGCCTGCATACTGTTATTTATTTCGATAATGACAAGCAGAAATATGTTTATAATCCTTATTCATCCCGTGGCCTTAGTCGTTCTTTTTACTGTGATTTAAAAACAAAAAAATTACTCTGTTACCTCGAAGACCAAACTTACCGCCTGACATTTCAGCGCACAGCGGACGGAAAGTGGAATGAGTTCGGCGAACGCTTAACAGACGGCGCATGGCAGAAAAATTTTGAAACTATTCTGGCTCCGGTAATTAGCGTAAAATAATTACTTAAATAGCTCTCTTATTTTTCCTTGATATTTTAAGGTGTTGTTAAACCTATTGGGCCATATTAACCATAAGTGAAAAGGTGCCGCGCAGAATGGCGGGCATCAAAAACGGAATTTGAGCTTATGTTTTTTGTTATTGGCCTTGTAGTTGTTTTGGTAATGGTATTCGGCGGGTTTACACTCGCAAGCGGTAAGTTTGATATCATTATCAAAGCGCTTCCCTTCGAATTAATGATGATTTTCGGCGGCGCAATAGGTGGTTTCATCAGTAGTAACGGTACTACTGTCATTAAGGGAGCATTGGGTGGTATAGGTACGGTCATGAAAGGGCCTAAATGGGGTGCACAGGATTACAAAGACCTCTTATGCCTGATGTTTCTGTTTACCAAAACAATCCGTAGTAAAGGGGTTGTTGCGATAGAACCTCATATTGAAAACCCCCACGAATCTAAAATATTTCAACAATTTCCGAAAATCGAGGCCGACCATCATGTAACTGAATTTATCTGTGATTATGTTCGTATGATGACCATGAATTTCGAAGACCCTAACCAGATGGAAGACGCCATGAAGGCTGATCTGGACAAGCACCATAAAGAGGAGCACGAGTCACAACACGCGCTCCAGAATATGGCGGATGCTCTTCCAGCGATTGGTATTGTCGCGGCGGTTCTGGGTATTATTAAAACGATGGGTAAGCTTGCAGAGCCTGTGGAAGTGCTTGGTGCCTCCGTTGGCGGCGCGCTTGTTGGTACATTCCTTGGTATTTTCCTAGGCTACCTTCTTATTGGACCGCTCGCAGCGCGGCTTAATCAGATATTGGCTGAAGATGGACACTTCATGAATTTAATCCAGATTATTCTGGTGGCGCACCTTCAGGGTAATGCACCACAGATTTCTGTTGAGCTTGGCCGACGTGCATGCCCAAGCCAGCATATGCCGGGCTTTACTGAACTTGAGGAAGCGCTTGCGGAATTACCACCTGACATCTAAAAGATACCAAGTGAATGATTTGATCATACCGTCTGTCATTCGGCAGGCGGTATTTTTGTATGAAAGTATGTGAAATGACTGATCCGATTAAGGTAGGGATATTAGGGGCAAGTGGTTATACAGGCGCTGATTTGGTGCGCTTGCTTATCGAACATCCATCTGTAGAAATTTGCCTTTTATCTGCTGAGCGATCTGCGGGAAAATCGATTGGGTCAGTTTTTCCTCACTTGATTGGTTATGACTTACCGGAACTTGTTTCCGCGCATAGTGTAAATTGGGCCGATAGTAACCTTGATGTTGTTTTCTGCGCGCTACCCCATGCAACAAGTCAGGAGATAATCAGCAAAATTGTGACTCTCGACAACGCACCGAAAGTCATTGATCTATCTGCTGATTTCCGCCTGCGTGATGTTGAAACATATGCAAAATGGTATGGCGGCGAGCATCAAGCTGTAGAATTACAAAAAGAAGCCGTTTACGGCCTGAGTGAAATTTACCGTAGCGAGATTGAAGAGGCGAGTTTGGTAGCGTGCCCTGGATGTTACCCAACGGCTGCCTTGCTGGCGCTTATACCGCTTCTTCAAACAGGATTAATATCACCTGAAAATATTATTATCGACGCGAAATCAGGCGTATCAGGGGCAGGGCGATCGCTAAAGGAAGCTAATCTGTTCGTTGAGGTCTCTGAGGCGATGCATCCATATGCTATCGGTCACCATCGCCATATGCCTGAAATCGAGCAGGAATTATCTTTTGCGTCAGACAGCGATGTTACAATCAGTTTTACGCCGCATCTCGTGCCGATGAACCGCGGTGAACTTGAAACCATTTATGTAAAGCTCAATGATAGCTCGCTCAACGATATCAAAGATTGTTGGAACCAGCGTTACGGCGCTGACGACTTTATTCAGGTACTGGAAGAAGGAACAACGCCAGCAACACGAATGGTACGTGGGTCTAACCGTGCCGTGATGAATGTATTCGCTGATCGCAGAGGCGGCCATGCCGTCATTATTGTAGCCATTGATAACCTTGTTAAAGGCTCATCTGGTCAAGCCATTCAGAACATGAATATTATGTTTGGCCTCGAAGAAAGCCTTGGCCTTACACAAGTTTCGATGTTTCCATAAAAATTGGTAGCCAGAGAGTATATGAATAAACCACTTTATAAAGAAACTGACCTTGGCGGTCGTTTGACCCCATTTCAAGGGATATGGCCGTCAATAAATGAAACTGCCTATGTATTCCACGGAGCGCAAGTTGTCGGTGATGTATCAATTGGCGCAGACGCAAGCATTTGGCATAACTGTGTTCTGCGCGGTGACGTAAACAGCATTAAAATCGGCACACGTAGTAACATTCAGGACGGTACTGTTATTCATGTAAGTACCCGCACATATCCGACAACTATCGGCAACGATGTTTTGGTTGCACATATGGCAATGCTACATGGCTGCACGCTTGAGGATAACTCTTTTGTTGGCATGGGCGCGATTGTTATGGATAATGCAACAATCGAAAGCGATGGAATGCTAGCGGCGGGCGCTATGCTAACGCCTGGCAAAACTATTGGCAAAGCTGAACTGTGGGCAGGGCGCCCGGCAAAGTTTATGCGGATGGTAACCGAAAAAGAGCTTACGAAAAACCGCGGCATGGCCGAACATTACCGGCGAATTGCCGAACAGCATAAAAGAGACGCTTACGGCGAAGTTGCAAAAGAGCAATATCCATAAGCAAGCATTTTATGAAAGATGGAATTTAAAGCTTGTAAATAGTCATCCAAACCGCCAAAAAAGCGTACACATAGTAATTATTCACAACTTAGCTAGAGAGGTTAGTAGCAATGCCATTTGAATTACCAGCTCTTCCATATGCGCAAGATGCGCTTGAGCCACATATCACAGCAAATACCCTTAGCTTCCACCATGGTAAACACCATAATGCATATGTTGTTAACCTGAACAAAATGGTTGAAGGCACAGAGTTTGAAGGCAAAAGCCTGGAAGACATTATGAAAGCAACTGCGGGCGATGCGTCAAAAGCAGGTATTTTCAATAATGCTGCACAAATCTGGAACCATACATTCTACTGGCACTCTATGGCGCCAAATGGTGGCGGCAAGCCTTCGGGCGCTTTAGCTGAAAAAATTGATGCTGATTTGGGTGGCTTTGATGCGTTTGTTGACGCCTTTAAAACTGCTGGTGCAACTCAGTTCGGTTCTGGCTGGGCTTGGCTTGTATTAAATACTGCTGGCAAATTAGAGGTTGTTAAAACACTGAACGCTGAATGCCCTCTAACTGATGGTGCAACACCGCTTCTTACTATGGATGTTTGGGAGCACGCGTATTATCTTGATTTCCAAAATCGTCGCCCAGACTATATTGCAACGTTCCTTGAGAGCCTTGTGAACTGGGAATTCGCTGCAAGCAATTTGGCTGCTGCGTAAGGTATAACAAGACGCTATTTCATGATAAAAGGGCCTGTAAAGGGCCCTTTTTTATAGGTTCAGTTAATATCTGAATGGTTGAGCGACATAATAGCCATGACTAAAAACATTGAAGATAATCAAGCCTATTGCATGAATATGGTGCGGCATGACGATCCTGAGCGTTATTTAACAGTATTGTTCGCACCTGCTGATAAAAGACGAAGCCTTTTTGCGCTTTATGCCTTTAATCAGGAAGTTGCAAAAACACGCGAGAACGTTTCTGAGGCAATGATCGGCGAAATCCGCCTTCAATGGTGGACGGAAGCAATCGAACAAATTCTGTCAGGCCATGTCCGTGAGCACCCTGTAGTTATGGAACTTGGTGAAATAAATAACCTGAAAGAATTAGCCCCATTATTTTTCGATATTATAGCAGCTCGAAAATCCGACCTATATTCAGACGGCGTTGCAGACATAAAGGCACTCACCGATTATGCACAGAATGTTGGCGGTAAATTATGCGACATTGCTGTCAGGATTTGTAACGATAAGGTCAATGTTGATAATAATATCGCAGTATCATGTGGAACGGCATGGGCCTTGATGGGGCTAATCCGTGCGATACCATTTCACGACGACAGCGAAACATCACCTCTATCATTTGGGATTGACCGTTCTGCTGAAGAAATTGGCGAACAAATCAAACCGCTGGTTATAGAAGTTTCGAATGTCATTTCTGAAAGCTTGGAAGAGGCTGCATCAGGATACAATAAGAGGCAGGATAATAGCCCGCTTTTACTTACTTCAATACTGACAGGATATATGCGGGCTTTAATTAAAGCAGACTATAACCCATACGAAATGCACAAATTTGAAGCTGGTAAAGCCCGTAAAATATTATCAATGCTATGGCAAGGTATATCCGGCAGGATTAGCCTGAAATAATCGATTAACCTAAAATAATCTAAGACACTATATTGCAGACATAAAAAAGCTTTGCCGCGAACACAGCAAAGCTCCCTTAATTTAGATACATAGGTATTACCTATGCTTCGATGTCTACTTGGTCGCCAACACCGGGACCAGTTGATGAGGGTTCAGCTTCTCGTCTTTCAACAGAAGAGTCGTCAGCAACACGTCTTTCGGCTGCAGCAGATTCCTGTGCAGAACTTCCATTTCCTGCAACAAATTGATTACTTGTCGCGGATGAACCTTGAATATCCATATTTTTTACTCCAACGACGTGCATTTACCCATGACACACGCCTACTCAGCAGGTAGAAATATATCAGAGAATAGTATGGAAAGCAAAAAAGTGGATTAAAAGCCCCTGTTTTGCGCTAGTTTCTTACAAAAGGCTTAACAAATACCCACAAGATACTGGGTTTAGGTAAAGAAATTGATTAAAATTTTATCCATCCGAATCATTCTGCCATTCGCTTTGTTCGTACTTGCTGCATGTACAAATCAGCCAGAACGTTGGACAAACAAGGGATCAGGGCCGCTTTCAGCAGGGGCGCGCAATGAAATTGCTCGCAATAGTCCTGAGGGCCTTGTTAGGATTGGTGAAGGGTTTGAGCGATCTGGAAATTATGCAAACGCTTTAAATCTTTATGATCAAGCGCTTGCTAATGATCCAACCTTAATTGCTGCAAAACTTGCGAAAGGCCGTGTACTCAGTCGTGGTTCGCGGCGTCCGGAAGGGATTGCAATTCTAAACCAATTGGTATCGGAAGCCCCTGACAACAGGGAAGCTGTTATTGCGTTAACACAAGCTTATTCCTTCACACAGGATTATACAAAAGCCTATAGTACGATCGAGCCTTTAGCTCATTCAGGTGAGGCTGATCAAACGGCCCTTAATTTGGCAGGAACACTTGCTCAAGTTCTAGGTAACCCTGTTGAGGCTAACCTGTTTTATGATCGTGCTCTGCAAATCAACCCCGGCAATTCTGATATACTTGGTAAGCTTGCGATATCTTTTGCACTTGAAAACGAGTATGAAAGTGCTATCGCGGTCCTGCAACCGCTTTTAAATAACTCCAGAGGGTCACAAAGTGCCGCCAAAACACTAGCGCATATTTACGCGCTTTCAGGCCAGATAGAAGCAGCTAATGCGATCATTCGATCTGCGGGGGACCCGACAGAAGCAAAAAAACAAGAAAAATTTCATACGCTACTCAGTAATATGAACCGCAATGAACAGGCAATCGCCTTACTTTTTAATGTTGTACCGATATCTGTTTTAGAACGAGAAAATGAAAACATCGACGAATGAGACAAATCATCACTTGAACCTTGTGCTTTCAGTCTGTAATCACATAATCAAAATACATAAATAATACTAAATGAGACACGATTTGAAACACTGTAATACTATGCCAGAAGTTCGTGATGAGATTGACCGTCTTGACCGGGAGATTGTTCCATTATTATTGGAAAGGCTGGAATATATCTCTCAAGCTGGCCGGATTAAAACAGATAGAAATACCGTGCGCGATAATGACCGCGTAGAAGATGTTGTCTCTAAAGTGCTCTCAAAAGCCCAAGACCAAAACGGTAATGCTCGATATATCGAAGAAATATACCGCCATTTGATCGAATGGAGTATCAATTTTGAGTTTGATGTTTGGGATGAACTGGACACAAAACCATAAAGTCTTACTTTGCATTGAGCGTATATCGTGAAGAGCCTTACTTGTTTTCCCTAAAAGCTCTCACCTCACCTACACGACCATCATAAATACATTTTTCTATCTGTATTTCATTTTGCTTTCTCAAACAGCTAAATATTGCCGGTTTTAAATACCTGCCGTTATCAAACCGGCACGTATTATTCCGGACAAATAGGCTTAGGTTTCCCCCAAATTAGCAGAGTAAATTCTCTCCGGTGAAAAATGGCATATAAGTGCAAAATTATGTTTAGTAACATACAGATAATATAACCGTGAGATTAATGTTTTTCGATTGCGGAACGTCGATAAAATGAAATAGAAAGTTCTTGTAACGAGCTAGCAGAGTTTCGCGGTTTGTTATCAAACCCAGAGGGCTAACCCCCATCGCCCTCTGGGTTTTCTCATCTCACATATTCTTTAATAAATTGATTAATTCTATAATGATAGTTGCAAGCTCACATTCAAAACATTAATTGTTTGTTTTTGGATACGGGTTTCTGCTGTTGCATGAATTGCATTAGTCACAATTCTAATATTTGGCTCAAGATGCCATATCAATGCTAGTTCTTGAGCAAATTGATTTTGACTGGCGCTGCCATCGTCTTGAAGTTTTGCATAATCAAGTCTGAAAGCAAGTTCCAAAGCGCCGAGCCCTCCATGAAATAACCCTTGATTTATATCGCTCAACTCTAGTCTTGCATTTGCTGGCTGATAGCCACGCTTTCCCCCAAAAAACCAACTCACATCTGTATAGAGGCCACTACTTTCACTATCAGAAGCGCGAAGATATAGGGCTTCAGAATTTAGAGTAAAAGGCCCTTTTTGAAATAAAAACTCACCAGCTAGCAAGATATCTTCACTAGAAAACCTTGAAGAGATGATCAAGCGCGGTAAAGCCCGTGTTTCTGGGCGCAGACGGTAAAGAAAACTATTGTCATCATTACGCCGTCTGTACCGCGTCGATCCACCAATATGAAGGCGCTCACTATTATCCAACTCCCGGGTCCATACCAGCCTGGATGCAAAATTTGTTGCGCTCTCATCACCTCCATCAGATACGGCTTCTGAATAAACACCGCCGTGATAGACAAAATCACCAAAATGATAGCGGGCAGCTATACCAGTTTGCCGTGTTAGCCCTGATGTTAATTCAACAATCGCAGGTCGGCTAATATACGATATGGCGAGGCGACTGCTGGCAACATCCAGGCCTGTTAAAGCCTTTGCCTGACCAAAACGAAGCCTTAACGGGCCGTTTTTCCAATCGAGGAAAATGTTGGGAATGTCGATTTTGTTGTTGGAGGTTTCAAAAGCTGCCGTAAATTTCAGGTTTTTTGTGATAATATATGTTGGCCGTATGCGAAATTGACGCAGTTCACTTTCGTCAAAGTTAACATCGCCAAGACGTGCTTCGGTATCTTCTATTATAATTCTGCCACCAACTTTAAAACGGTCAGTATCAAATAAGTCAAATGCATCACTATGAGCAATCACACCCTCAGAAAGCGTGGTGTTTGCTAGAACCAAAATGAAAAATATTATGAAGATTGGTGAATGCTTCATCAATGGTATCTTTAAAAATAATCGATAGATACCCTATGTGCATAACTTCTATGCATTAGTCAAATTTGACTATTCTCAGAATAGTAAACCAGAACATTTCATACAAACCTTTGCGCCGAAATGTATCATGATGTAATCATGACCGAGATATATCAGTTAGCTGAATGTGATTCGCTACTTACATACAGCGGGGGAGTAAACCTTGAAGCCACAAAAGTTATTTCGTCAAATTCATCACTGGGGGTCGATTGTTATTGCAATACCATTACTCGTGATGATTGGTGCTGGCATTTTATTAATGTTAAAGAAAGAAATCGAATGGATCCAACCATCGACCCAGAAAGGTACTGAACGAGAAGCCATACCAACAAAAACACTCTCAGAACTTTTTCTAGCCGCCAAATCTGTCGAAAAAGCTGGGATAACCAACTGGGCAGACCTCGAACGTGTTGACGTGAAAGCAAATAAAGGTATCGTTAAATTTGTTGCCGCAAGCAACTGGGAAGTACAAGTTGATGCAAATACCGCAGAAATTCTGCAAGTTGCGTTCCGTCGTTCTGATATAATCGAACAAATTCACGACGGTAGCTTTTTTGCTGATTGGACAAAATTATGGCTGTTTTTACCAGCAGGAATTGTCCTTTTAATATTATGGATCACGGGAATTTATCTTTTCTTTTTGCCTCATATGAAGAAATGGCAAAAGAAACAAAGGTATAAAAGCGCGTAATATTGGGCTTATTACGATTGACGCTATCATGAACCATTGCTCTAATAACGTTACGGGTGGCATTCCGCCACAAAGGGGAAGAGGGTTAAAATGAATAAATTGATCAAGAATAATTTAGCAAGCATGGCAGCTGTGGTCGTTGCTTGCGGCTTTATGACAATGACGCCGCAAGCAAATTTGCAGGCTGATACAGTCGATGAAAAACTTTTAGAAGCGCTTGAATACAGAAATATTGGGCCATTCAGAGGTGGCCGTGCAACCGCTGTTGCGGGTGTTCCAGGTGATCCAACCACATATTATATTGGCACTGTTGGCGGCGTTTGGAAAACAACTGATGGTGGTCAGAACTGGAATGTCATATCAGATGATGATTTCACAACAGCGAGCGTAGGGGCCATTGCTGTCGCGCCGAGCGATAAGAATGTCATTGTTGTTGGTATGGGGGAAAGCCCTTACCGAGGTGTTGCGTCTTCGCATGGTGACGGTGTTTATATCTCTACTGATGGCGGTGAAAACTTTAAGAATATGGGCCTTAAAGATAGCCGCCAGATTTCCACTATTCAGATTGACCCGAACAATCCAGATGTAATCTATGTTGCAGTGCAAGGTAGCCCGTGGGCACCCACAAACGAACGCGGCGTTTATAAAACAACAGACGGCGGTAAAAGCTGGAAGAAAACACTTTTTGTTAACGAAACAACAAGTGCGATTGACCTGTCTGTTGATCAAAATAACCCACGTATTCTCTATGCCTCCATGTGGGATAACCAACGAAAACCATGGGAAATTCGCTCGGGCGGTGAAGGAAGTGGCATCTGGAAGTCTGTTGACGGCGGCGACACTTGGAAGAAAATGAGCAAAGGCTTGCCTGATGAAATGGGCAAAATTGGTGTTGTATCCGCCCCAGCAAAATCAGGGCGTGTCTGGGCGATCGTTGAAGCAAAAGAAAAAGGCGGCCTTTATAAATCGGATGATTTCGGTGAAAGCTGGAGCCATGTTAATGGCACACGCGGCCTTCATGCACGGTCATGGTATTATATGCATGTGTTCGCTGACCCAAAGAATGCAGATACTGTCTATGTTCAAAACTCCGCCTTCTTTAAGTCAATTGATGGCGGCAAAACCTTCCCAACACGCATCACAGGAACTCACGGCGATTATCATGACCTGTGGATTAATCCGGACAATCCATCTGTAATGGGGGTTGCTAATGATGGCGGCGGCGCCGTTAGCTGGAACGGTGGTAAAACCTGGTCTACACAGATGAATCAACCAACTGCACAGTTTTACCGCGTTAACGCAGATAATGATTTCTTTTACCGTGTATATGCAGGCCAGCAAGATAACTCAACAGTTGCGATACGCAGCCGCGGTCTTGATGGTGGTATCGGGCTGGAAGACTTTAAACCAGTTGGTGGCTGCGAGAGCGGTCATGTATCTTTTGACCCTGACAACCCACGATTTGTCTATGCAGGCTGTTACCTCGGGCAAATCAGCGAATATGATGATGAGAAAGTCAGCTCACGCGATATTAGGGTTTACCCTGAAATCGGATTTGGTATAGCGCCGAAAGACCGTAAATATCGCTTTAACTGGAATGCACCGATCCACGTTTCAACTCATGATACGAATGTAATTTATCATGGTGGTAACCGATTATTTAAGTCATCTGATCATGGTAATAACTGGACTGCTATCAGCCCCGACCTCAGCAAAAATGATCCGGATACATTAGGGGATGGCGGGCGCCCAATCACGAACGAGGTATCTGAAAACTACGGTACCATCTTTGCGCTTGCAGAACACAAAGGTGATGCAAATACCCTGTGGGCTGGCACTGATGATGGTTTGGTGCAGTTAACAACTGATGGCGGAGCAAGCTGGAGCGATGTAACACCAAAGCGGGCAGGCAGTGGCCTCGTGAATGCAATTGATTTATCGCCGCATGATGCAAACACAGCCTATGTTGCCTTCACACGCTATAAATATAACGACCATACACCATTGATATTCAAGACGACGAACAATGGCAAAAGCTGGAAGAATATCGCAAAAGGTATCCCTGACGGTCATTTTGTTCGTGTTGTACGTGAAGACCCGGTTCGCAAAGGCCTGCTCTATGCCGGCACCGAGGTTGGTATGTACGTATCCTTTAATGACGGCGAAGACTGGCAACCAATGCAATCAAATCTGCCGGTTATCCCTGTGACCGATATCAAGGTTCATAAAAACGACCTTGTTCTATCGACACAAGGGCGGGCATTCTGGATTATGGATGACATTTCACCGCTTCGAGCCATCGGAGACGATATTCCAACAGAAGCAACATTAATGGCGCCGTCTGTTGCCTATGATGTACAGTATTATGGTCGTTCAAGCGCGCGCCAAGCGCCAAACCCTGATCGCGGCGCCGTTTTATATTATTCACTGCCAGAGGGTTTTGACCATAAAGAAACAGATGTAAAGCTGGAAATTCTCGACAATTCAGGGGATGTTATCCGCACCCTTAAATCGGATAAAAAAGGCAAAGCAAAAGGTGGTGGCAACGGTGTTAAATACAAACTCCCTGCCAAAGCTGGTTTGAATAAAGCTGTTTGGGATCTGAATGAAGATCCACGTCCTGGTGTTAAGGGGGCATGGTCGCCTGCATGGGGTAACCGCGACGAGTTTTCAGGCCCTGGTGCGCTGCCCGGAAAATACACTGTTCGTTTAACCGTTGGTGACACTGTATCCGAGCAATCGCTATCGCTGAACTTCGACCCACGCCATAATATCAGTGATACTGACTGGGCATCAAAGCGTGCCATGCTTGATGACATCGATGATATTTTCACTGAGCTTGCTACAACTCTTGCAACATTCAAGGATGTTCGCTCCCAGTTAAAGGGGCAACTGAAATTTATCAACGACGAAACACTGAAAGAACAAGGTGAGGCCATTCTAAAGTCAATGCAGGAATGGGAAGACGGCGTATTTTCATCAAAACGGACATTCTTTCAGGATGTATTAAACTGGCCGGACCGTTTAGTGTCAGAACTTGCAGGTTTATTGAACGGTGTTGACGGCGCTATTCCGCCATTAACACAAGGTATGAATGATCGATATAATGACCTAAAGGCAAAGTGGGAAACGGTTAAATCAACGCGCGATACGCTTATTAATGATGAAATCGCGGCCTTTAATGCTGCCTTCAAAGAAAAGGAAAATATCATTAATCTGTCAAAGGTTTCTGAGTAGTTTCTAAAAAGGCGAGCCGTAATGCTCGCCTTTTTATCACTGGTCTATTTTATTTTCTCTGATGCTTGCCTTATACTTCGTATCAATTACCGCTTCTTGATAGTTAAAAGGTTATAAGTTTTCGCAGAAAATATGTATCGGAAAAGAAAAGCCAGCTACTAAAAAAGTAGCTGGCTTATTTTCAGCCCGGTAGAGAGAGGAGGGGAGGGAACCAGGCTGTTTTCAAGAACACATCCAATAATACATAATTCGTGCCAGTTCTAAATTAGAGCATTACCCACAATACCCCCAAAAACCTGATACAAAACTGCTTATAAAATAGGCTTTCACTCTATTATGCCTGTTTTTTAATCATTAGTTTTTTATCCGGTATGCAACATAAATAATCAGGTCAATTTACTGGCAAATTATGATACCAAAAAACTAGACACAATCATGGATAGCCACGGTGATATAGTAATGAAGATTTACGGCGACTTGCGTTCTGGCAACTGTTTAAAAGTTCGATATGTATGCGATTATCTAGGCATACCCTATGAATGGGAAAACATTGATGTTTTATCAGGGCGCACTAAAAGCGGGGCCTTTTTAAAACTCAACCCTGCCGGTCAAGTTCCTTTGATCGAATTACCAGACGGTTCCTGCCTGTCACAATCGAACGCTATTATGCGGTATTTAGCAAAAGATAGTCCGCTAATACCTAAAGACACTTGGTTAACGGCAAAAATGGATGAATGGTTGTTTTGGGAACAATATAGCCATGAAACAGCTATCGCTGTATGCAGGTTTCATATGTTGCTATTGGGCAAGCAAAGAAACGAGCGTGACCCTGCTTTGGTAACCAAGGGTGAGTCTGCCCTCAATATCATGGAAGTGCACTTGCGTGACAAAAATTGGCTGGTCGGGAACCATTTGACGTTAGCTGATATCGCCTTATATGCCTATACCCAGTTCGCTGATGAGGGTGGCTTTGATTTAATGGCGAAGCCAAACATTCGTGCCTGGCTTCGGCGTGTAAAAAAGACGCTAAAGCAACCTGATAGCTGATTTAAAACCTAATAATTCTTAGACCTGTTCGGATATATCGGGCGCGTTACCGCCAAACGTCCCCAAATTATCATAATCACGAAGCCAATAGAGTACAAAAATTGCTGCTAACATTGTCCAGGCAGGAAAGAAGAGAATATTTGGCAACGTATAAGGGTCAAGATAACGCGCAAAGGGCGTTAAAGTAGACCCTAAATGCATAATAAAGACTATGCCATATGATATTTTCTTCTTGAAACCAAAAGTGAACGCAAGCACGACGATTGCTTGCAAGACACCTATAATATAGGAGCCATTTAAAGGTAAATTATCGACAAAATAAAACGCTTTCCAGACATTCACTGTATGCTCGGCGTTAACGAACTTATCAATAACCCACACCCACATAACAAGCGCTACAGATAACCTCAGCATAAATAATGGTAACTTTATCTTTTGTTCTAACATGTTTGTACCCCTTTAGAACGCCCCATCCTTATTTTGCTTTAATGTCTTAAAATAACGTTTTCTACCAGTAGAAATTCTATTTCTATCAGAAAATACTGTATTAATTTGTGGTGGTGCATTTTTATAATAGCAGCAGACGAGAGGGCCTTATTCAATGTTATGGGCCAATCAATGCTGCTGCGCCGTGTGACAAAACATGTCAAAGACTAAAATTCATTCATGTACGAATTATCGCCCAAAGTGTGCGCTCTAAACTCGCTTAAATTCGGCAAGCGCCTAAGCAAGCATTATACCTTATCGAGCAAAAACACATAAACGTTCTAACTGTGTTCTTTAAAGTTCTCGTTGTGGGAACGATTATAACACCTGATCCTTGACAACGATGACAGACACCTAATAATACGACTATTGCTGCTTTTTTCAATTCAGCTTGGTTTTTCAAAACATATCAATTTGCCTGTATAACAGGCCAAAAAAACAGGTACTCTGATGAATAAATTTTTATTGATAATGGCAGCTACTATGTTGTTGTGGGCTACTCCTGCCGCTGCTCAACAAAACGCGCCGGCTAACCCATGCAAAACTGACGAAAGCTTTAAAGCCTTTGATTTCATAATTGGTGATTGGGAAGTGGTTCCAATAAAGGACGCAGCAGCCGGGCACCTAAAGGTTACTTATGACATCAATGAATGCGCCATAATCTCAAAGTGGATCGGCACACATGGATTTACCGGGCATAACGTAATTTTTTACAACAGAGTGAATAAAAAATGGAAGAATATCTGGATCAGCCTCGGCTATTCATCTGAAGTAGAAGGTGAAATTCAAAACGGCTCTATGGTAATGAGCGGACTTGAACACAGTTATCGCAGGCTGGAAAATACATCTGTAAGGGAAAAATGGACCCCAAACGAAGATGGTAGCGTTCATCACATAAGTGAAAAGTGGAATACAGAAACTAATAAATGGGAACCAGTGTTCGAGCGTAAATTTGTTCGCGCAAAAGCTCGATTCCCTATTTAAACAAAGGCTTTTCAGGTCTGCTCAGTGCTATTTGTTCTGGGCAGTCTCTATTTAGGCCAAAAGGATTGAAATGAAAATGTGGCCAATGCGCCAATGCCGTCTGCTCTTATCCTCAACAACAAGACGCCCTTCCCGAATAGGGAGGAGTTAAAGGAACAACCTACCGCAAAATCATCGTTGAACGGTGAGGTAATCAGAAACTGAAGGTCAGGCTTCTTATCAAATTGATCAACGATTTCAGTAGCCAAAGCTTTAAAGGCATGAAGGCCGCGCTTTTAGATTCCCTTAGGCATGTGAACTCCACCAACACCACTATGTTTCTGACACTCACCAATTATGATTACTAATCTATAATCTCAATACATACTTAGAATTAGCGATGGCCTGAAGATAGGCTGCCAATCCGATACGGCGCAATATGTAATGATTTTAATGAGAATAGCTAATATATGGCGGGCGGGGTGGGATTCGAACCCACGAAGGGCTTGCACCCTTGCCGGTTTTCAAGACCGGTGCATTCAACCACTCTGCCACCCGCCCGTTTTGCGAAGTAGCGTGATCTGGCGGTCTTTTAACCAAACAAATTGCGTCCGTCTAGCCCTATTATTATGTTTTTTATATATAAGTGAAAAAAGCATCCAAAAGCGTGTTTTGTTTCCTTGCGTCTAAGGTTCCAAATTGCTAGAAAATATAGTGAAAATACAATATCTGGTAATGCAGTAGCAAATCAGTACATAAGATTTAAAATAATGGTGTAGGTTTCAGTGTTGACAGACGAGGAAGACTTCCAGCTTAGGTAAGATCTTCATATTGTTTAGAGATGCTGACACTGATCAATAACAGGGAATACCCTCTTGAGCGATAATACCCCCCTCACTCCTGAAGAACGCGATATTCAACCCATCACTATCGAAGAGGAAATGAAGTCCTCTTATCTCGATTATGCTATGAGCGTAATTGTTTCCCGGGCGCTTCCGGATGTCCGTGATGGCCTGAAACCGGTACACCGCCGTATCCTTTACTCCATGCATGAGAACAGTTACGAGTGGAACAGACCATACCGTAAATCGGCACGTATCGTCGGGGATGTAATGGGTAAATATCACCCACACGGTGATAGTGCGATTTATGATGCTTTGGTACGTCTCGCGCAGGATTTCTCGATGCGGGCACCATTGATTGACGGGCAGGGTAACTTTGGCTCGATGGACGGCGATAGCGCGGCCGCAATGCGTTATACCGAAGCCCGTATGGATAAGATATCGAGCATGATTCTTGCTGATATCGACAAAGACACGGTTAATTTCCAGCCTAACTATGATGAGAGCGAGAGCGAACCTATCGTTCTGCCTGCACGTTTCCCGAATCTTCTGGTTAATGGCGGTGCTGGTATCGCCGTTGGTATGGCGACAAATATTCCGCCGCATAACCTACGTGAAGTGATTGACGGCGTTTTCGCGGTTATTGAAAACCCTGATATCGATACACTGGGCTTGATGGAATATATTAAAGGGCCAGATTTCCCAACCGGCGGTATTATTCTGGGTGCGGGTGGTATCCGCTCTGCCTTTGAAACAGGCCGTGGTTCTGTTGTAATTCGCAGTAAAACCCACGTAGAAGAAATTCGCACAGGCCGTTTTGCGATCGTGATGACGGAAATTCCGTATCAGGTTAACAAAGCCTCGATGATTGAAAAGATCGCTGAGTGCGTTCAGACGAAACGTATCGAGGGTATTTCTGATATTCGTGACGAATCTGACCGCGACGGTGTTCGGGTTGTTGTTGAACTCAAGCGCGATACAGTTCCAGAAGTGGTTCTAAATCAGTTATTCCGCTTTACGCAGGTTCAAACAAGCTTCGGCGTTAATATGCTTGCACTCAATGGCGGCAAGCCACAGCAGCTTAATCTGAAGCAGATTTTAGAAGCCTTCATTGATTTCCGTGAAGAAGTTATCACGCGGCGGACAAAATTTGAGCTAAACAAGGCACGTGACCGCGCGCACATTATGGTTGGCCTTGTGACAGCCGTTGCAAACATCGACGAAGTCGTGGCAATCATTCGGGGCGCGCCGTCACCTGCCGCTGCCCGCGAGGCACTGACAAGCCGTCGTTGGAACCCCGGCGAGATCATGACGTATCTTGAGCTTATAAATGAAACAGGTGCGTTGAACGAGGATGGTACATATCAGCTCTCAGAGGTTCAGGTAAAAGCGATTCTTGACCTTCGCTTGCACCGCCTTACAGCGCTTGGCCGTGACGAAATCGGCGGCGAGCTTGAAGAGCTGGCATCGCGTATCCGTGTTTATCTTGAAATTCTTCAGTCACGTGAAAAACTGTATGAAGTTCTAACCACTGAACTTGCTGCTGTTCGTGAAGAATTCGGCAACGATCGCCGCACTGAAATCGATATGGATGCTGCTGGCGCCTTTGAAGACGAAGACCTGATTGCACGCGAAGATATGGTCGTAACTGTAACGCACACAGGATATATTAAACGTGTGCCATTATCTACGTATCGTGCCCAGCGACGCGGCGGCAAGGGCCGCTCTGGTATGCAAACAAAAGATGAGGATTTCCTATCGACAGTCTTTATCGCTGATACGCATACACCGGTATTATTCTTCTCAAACACGGGCCAAGTTTATAAAATGAAGGTCTGGAAACTGCCACTTGGTACACCGCAGTCGAAAGGTAAGGCTGTTATTAACCTCTTGCCGCTCAAGCAAGACGAAACGATCGCAACGATCCTGCCGTTACCTGAAGACGAAGAGAGCTGGGGTGATCTGCATGTAATGTTTGCAACAGCAAAAGGAAATGTGCGCCGTAACCGCCTTTCTGATTTCTCAAATGTTATGTCAAACGGTAAAATTGCAATCCGCTTTACAGATGATGATGACAAACTGATCGGTGTTGATGTTTGTACAGAAAATGATGATGTCCTTTTGGCAGCGAGAAATGGCCGCGCGATCAGATTTAAAGCAACTGATGTACGCCTGTTCGCAGGCAGAACATCAACTGGTGTACGCGGTATGAAGTTCGGAGAAGGCGACGAAGTTATTTCCATGTGTATCCTAAACGGTACAGACGCCTCAACAGAAGAGCGTGATGCGTATCTCCGTGCGGCTGATTGGAAAACGGAACCCGGTGAGAAAACACTCTCTGATGAGCGTACACAAAACCTCAAGGATGTTGAGCAGTTTATTTTGACTGTTACAAGTAATGGCTTTGGTAAGCGTACCAGTAATCATGAATACCGTGTTACAGGCCGTGGCGGCCAGGGTATTTGGAATGTTCCAAGCGAAGCGCGCCTGCGCGAACAGATCGGCAATGTCATTGCTGTGTTCCCAATCACTGATGACGAACAGGTGATGATGGTAACAGACCAGGGTAAACTGATCCGCACACCAGTTCATGATGTTCGTATCGCTGCCCGTAATACTAAAGGGGTTACTCTCTTTAAAGTATCGGATGATGAAACGATTGTTTCTGTTGCCAAGCTTCAGGAAACAACTGATGACGAGGAAGCCGATACAGAAGAGGGTACCACTGACCAGCTTTCAGATGATGTTGTGAATACTCAAACCACAAGCACTGAATAAACTGACTGGTCCAAAAAGAGGGAGCAAATCAATGACAAAATATCGAATTGGGATGTATCCAGGTACTTTTGACCCGATCACAAATGGTCATATTGATATTGTAAAGCGAGGTCTTCGTCTTGTTGATAAGCTAATTATTGGCGTTGCTACAAACCCAAGTAAAAACCCAATGTTTAGTCTTGAAGAAAGAGTAGAAATGGTTGAGCGGGAACTACGGCCGCTCGCAAAAGGTATCGGTGTAGATTTTGAGGTTAAACAATTTGATGAACTATTGATGCATTTTGCTGAAAAAGTGGAAGCGTCTGTTATAATCAGAGGATTACGCGCCGTCGCAGACTTTGAATATGAATTTCAAATGACCGGCATGAATTATCAAATCAATCCGGATATTGAAACAGTATTTTTAATGGCGGACCCCCGATATCAAACTATTGCTTCAAAATTAGTGAAAGAAGTCGCAATTTATGGCGGGGAAATATCCCCGTTTGTTCCTGCAACGATTGCGAAAGAGGTCAAGAAAAAGGTTTCTCAACGATAGAGACGATACTTTCGAGGGATTTATGCTTAGAATACTTTTAATTATGTTTTTAACTATGGTGGGAATCATGAGTGAAGAATTAGACGCCACAGAGCTTCAAATTTCATTAGACAAAGAAAATATCCTTTACATGGACCTGGAATTTGGACGTGTAGAGATATTAATGCGGCCAGATATAGCGCCAAACCATGTAGCACGCATGAAAGAATTAGCGCGCGAAAAGTTCTACGATGGCGTTATCTTTCACCGTGTCATTCCTGGCTTTATGGCACAAGGAGGCGACCCGACAGGCACAGGGACAGGCGGCAGCGACAAGCCTGACTTAAAGGCTGAATTCAATAGAGTTCCTCATTTGCGTGGTACGCTTTCAATGGCAAGAACCAATGACCCAGACACTGCAAATAGCCAGTTTTTTATCTGTTTTACACGCTGTGTGCAGCTAGACAATAAATATACTGTTTGGGGGCGTGTAATTAAGGGAATGGAATTTGTTGACATGATTGAAAAAGGCGAACCACCCCGCAACCCAAGCAAGATTGTCTCCGTACGCGTTGCGGCAGATGTTGATAGCTAATATTTAATATTAGATATAAATCAAATGAAGGCGCTTTTTTGCGCCTTTTTCTTTGCCCTTTTACTTGAAGGCAAGAACAGGCTTGGATTTCCTGCTTTATTGAATTAAAAGCCGTCACCATGAATGTAAATGATTTTGACTTTGATCTTCCGAAAGAAGCCATCGCCCTGAGGCCCGCCCGCCCCAGAGACAGCGCACGTATGCTTGTACTGGATAATGCTGGCAATATTGCTCATAAAAGTGTCTTGGACCTCGCCGGCTACTTAACGGCTGACGATATTATTGTTTTTAATGATACGCGTGTCATTCCGGGGCGTTTAACAGGAAAGCGCTGCGAAGCAAAAATTGAAATAACACTACATAAACGTAACTCCGCAACAGAATGGCAAGTATTTGCCAAACCTGCGAAAAAGTGCCGAATTCATGACGAACTGGATTTTAACGGCCTAAAAGCAACCGTAACTGCTATCGGTGAAGCAGGGGAACGCACACTGAAGTTCATTGTTGAAGACGACGCAATGACCAATGCGCTAGAACAACATGGCACGATGCCACTACCGCCGTATATCGCGGCGCAGCGTGCTGTAGACACCGACGATGACAACGATTATCAAACTGTTTACGCAGAAAAAGACGGTGCGGTGGCGGCTCCCACGGCTGGCCTTCATTTTACGGATACGTTATTTAGAACACTTAACGAAAAAGGTGTGAAACGCACTACAGTTACTCTGCATGTTGGTGCTGGTACTTTCTTGCCTGTAAAGGTAGATGATACTAAAGACCATAAAATGCACAGTGAATGGGGCGAAATCACACCTGAGACTGCGGCTTTATTGAATGAGACAAAAGCCAAGGGTGGGCGCATTATATCGGTGGGCACAACATCGATGCGATTGCTTGAAAGTGCGGCTGACGAAAATGGTATTATTCACCCTTTCAAGGGAGACACAGATATCTTTATTACCCCCGGATACAGCTTCAGGGCCGTTGATATATTGATGACAAACTTTCATCTGCCGAAATCAACACTGTTTATGCTTGTTTCCGCCTTTGCAGGTTTCGATGAAATGCATAGGGTTTATGATACTGCGATTAAAGACGGATATCGGTTTTACTCATACGGCGATTCAAGCCTCCTCTTTAAAAAGAAAGGTGCCTGATCATGGGCGAACGTTTTTCTTATAAAATCCATGAAACTGATGGCATGGCACGCACCGGCTCAATTCAAATGATGCGCGGCGAAATCAGAACGCCAGCCTTCATGCCGGTTGGAACGGCTGGCACAGTAAAAGCAATGCTACCAGAAAATGTTCGGTCAACAGGTGCAGATATTATCCTCGGGAATACATACCACTTAATGCTAAGGCCAACGGCGGAGCGTGTTCACAAACTTGGTGGTTTGCACAAGTTCATGAACTGGGACAGGCCTATATTAACAGACTCTGGCGGGTTTCAGGTTATGTCGTTGGCGCAGCTCCGGAAAATGAGCGAAGAGGGGGTTACTTTTCAATCGCATCTCGACGGCAGCAAAATACTATTAACGCCTGAACGCTCGATGGAAATACAGCACCTTTTAGGTTCTGATATTGTCATGGCCTTTGATGAATGTACGCCGTACCCTGCAACAGCAGACCAAACAAAAGAATCGATGGAACTTTCAATGCGGTGGGCGAAACGTTCCCGCGAGGGGTTCAATTCTGGTGAAGAACATGCAGCACGCTCGGCCCTGTTTGGCATTGTTCAAGGCGGTGTATTCGAAGATCTTCGCTATAAATCCATTGATGCTTTAACGGATATTGGTTTTGATGGGTATGCGGTTGGCGGCCTCGCCGTTGGTGAAGGGCAGGAAATGATGTTCAAGGTTCTGGATTTCACTATGCCACGCATGCCTAAAGACACACCGCGCTATCTTATGGGGGTTGGTAAGCCTGATGATATCGTGGGTGCGGTTGAGCGCGGTATCGATATGTTTGACTGCGTAATGCCAACACGCTCTGGCAGAACCGGGCAGGGCTTTACGCGGCGTGGCGCAATTAATATGAAAAACGCCCGCCACAAAGACGATATGCGCCCGATTGATGATGCGTGCGCGTGCCCGGCATGTACGCAATATTCTCGTGCATATCTCCATCATCTAATCAAGTCAGGTGAAATGCTAGGCTCAATACTGCTGACATGGCATAATCTGCAATTCTACCAAGACTTAATGGCAGGGTTACGCAGCGCGATTAGCGAACGACGATTGACCGAGCATGCAAATAAATTCCGTGAAACATATGCGCTTGGTGATATTGACCCGCTATAAGTTTACTGAATTGAGACAGGGTTATAGAATTTAATCCGCAGGTCGGTTTGATTGCAATTTGACATGCTGCGGGCTTGAGCCGTCGCTTTGTTATCGCTTTGATCTGTATCAATAAAGTTTTTAATGTCATCAATAACACATGTGGCCTGAACACTAACGACATGCCCAAGGTTAGGGTAATCAAAGTACTGGATGTTTTGTTGCTTGCTAAATGCCTGTGCAACAACGTGAAACGGCGTTACCGGGTCAAGTGACCCTGTAAGCACAAGGGCAGGTATTTCCTTCGGAATTTGCAGCCGTTTGATTGAATTTGGCGGATTAATACCCAGCCCAGCACATATAGCCATTTGACGCTCTGTGAGCGATGTTATAAATCCATTCAAATGATACCTATCTTTGGAAACAGCTACCTTATCAAACCTCTTATTGATTGGTAATTCAGTGCACCGGATATAATGGTGAACACCGAAACTAAGTAAGTTATCTAATTCAGCTCTGAATGATATCGTTTTTTCAAGGCGGTTTAAAAACTGACTTTTTCTTTTGCTGACTGCCAGATACGGCAAAAAACGGGCACGTTTTGGATTACGAAGGCTATTGAAAAGCCGGGCAATAATATCATTGCCGTTTAATTTTATGAACGTATTGGAACCGTTTGTAACTGATACAATAGTATCAAGACCATAACTATTCGCGATCTGTTTTAGAGATTGATTGATTGCATGCTCTAGACCTGGCCGCTTGCCCGGGCATCTGGATTTACGCTTACTACATTGCTTTGAGAGGTTTGTGATTGCCTTCTCAAATAACAAACCGGTATCCCAAAAGTCATCAACCCACGGTGTTTCGGGCGAATCAAGGATAAGCGCCTTTATTGAACTATTCCCTGCCTGAGCCAGAGTAATTGCCAACCGGGCACCGTACGATTCGGCTATTACAACCCATGAAGTAATAGCAAGATTTTCACGTAAGCTATTAATATCATTCGAAAAATTAACCGTATTATATTTGAGCAAGAGCCTTTTCTTACTTGCAAGCTGCTCGACACATTGTTCGTAAAATCCAAATGAGGGGATGTATTCTCGGTCAATTAACTCTTGTTTATTTAAACCAAGCTTATGTTTTAATGCTGCTTCATCTGCTGCGAGGCAATCAAAACTGCCAATGGTGTCACCGTATAAGCCATAGCTGACAGGTAATAAAACTATCCTCGACGTTTGGTCCGCTAGATGCTGAAGCTGATTATTGTAATGGCCAGCAATGATGCCCGGACCACCAGATAAGTAGAGAATCGGAACTGCATTTGAAATGATCTCGGGTTTATAAATATACAAGGCATTGCCATCACCCCATATACACATACTTCCACTTGGTCTCTCAGCAAGATCACGAGAGTCGCAAAATAGCTTTTTATTTTCGCTATTTAACTGTGCTTGAGAAGGATGAAATGCATCAAAACATAAGAATGCACCCAAAAATATAAAAATATTGCGTATGAAAAAGAGCATGAAAGCATAGTAAAACTGCAAAAATCAAAGCGCAATATGCCAATAGTCATAAAAAATTTCATTTTGATGATAGTTTTGCTTGACCAAAAAGAATGATGCCCCTATGTTCCGCCGCGTTCCCGATGAAACGCTTTTCATCATGTGAAATGTGGGCCCGTAGCTCAGTTGGTAGAGCAACTGACTTTTAATCAGTGGGTCACAGGTTCGAATCCTGTCGGGCTCACCATCAAAAAGCTGTCACCTTCGGGTGTCAGCTTTTTTGCTTTCTGACGACTCTCGTTAATTTCCAAGTATTTGCCATAATTATCGCATAATCCTAGGACTTTATGCAGCTAAGCCTTTTTCTACCTTGTCTTAGTGGGGTGAGAGCGCCTAATATCTTTTCCAAGGTAAAACAGTGATAAAATCACGCGGGGTATTGATGATTAACAAACTTCTCTCAGCAGCTATTCTCGTTCCGATATTTACATTTCAAACGATAGCATTTCAGGATGATGCTCCAGTATCAAAAAACGATATAAAACTTGAAACACCTGACGGCACGGCTGTTGATGAAGTCTCAACACCCGTCTTAACCGAGGAAGAAAAAGCCTTTCAAAAATGGCTTGAAGCGCTGAAAACAGAAGCACTTGAAAAGGGTATTTCGCAAGAAACAATCAATATAGCGCTTAAGGATGTTAAAGCCCCTGTTAAAAAAATCGTTAAGCGTGACCGCAGCCAGCCCGAAGTGGTTCAGACATATGCCAGCTATCTTTCAAAACGTGTCAGTGACTGGCGCAAGACCAAAGGCAAGGCAATGATGTCTGAGCACGGTGCATCGCTTAAAGGTGCTGAAGATACGTTTGGTGTGCAATCGCGCTTTATTGCCTCAATCTGGGGGATTGAAACGAATTACGGTACTGTACCGCTCACGATCCCCGTATTTAACTCGCTCGCAACGCTCGCGTATGACAAACGCCGCGGCCCGCGCTTTCGCCGTGAGATTTTAGCTGCCCTTGAAATTATGGATAAAGGGTATGCAGACTATGACCTGATGAAAGGTTCGTGGGCTGGTGCGATGGGACAACCGCAGTTTATGCCGGAAAACTATTTAAAATACGCGGTTGACCAAGATGGTAATGGTAAACGCGATATTTGGACTACAAACCCTGATGTGTTTGGCTCAATCGGTAATTACCTAAAATCCTATGGTTGGCGCAGTGACCAGACATGGGGAAGACCAGTTACAATACCAGAGGGCAGCGAACAAAGCCTTCAAGGCAAGCAAGAAGAAGGCATCACACCGGCACGGTTCTGCAAGGCCTACAAATCAATGGGTGTTTGGCGTGACTTACAGGAATGGCAAAAACTGGGCGTTCGGCGGGCGAATGGTACAGACCTACCCAAAGTCTCAATCCCGGCAGCAATTATAATCGGCGACAAAGGGGATAACCAAGCTTACCTTGTTTATCAGAACTTTTGCTCAATCATGCGCTATAATCCATCTTTTAAATATGCGCTTGCTGTTGGCCTTCTCTCGGACACTATAAGGTAAAATCTGTGTATAAAGCGTTTGCATTCATCATTTTACTTTTATTTGTTGCTGCATGTTCAACAACACCTTCTGTACGCCCTCCAAACGACAACGAGCTCCCGAAAGGGGATCAAGGCGGTGCACAGAAAGTTGGTAAGCCCTATAAAATTGCTGGCAAGTGGTATTATCCGAAAGAAGATCCAACCTATGATGAAATAGGGCAGGCTTCGTGGTATGGCCGCCAATTCCACGGCAAGAAAACTGCTAACGGTGAAGTGTATAATATGAACTCGCTCACTGCTGCGCATAAAACCTTGCCGTTACCGAGTTTTGTAAAGGTTACAAACCTGGCAAATGGACGCTCGATTGTACTGAGGGTTAATGATCGTGGCCCCTTTGTTGATAGTCGGATTTTAGACGTATCGCGCCGTGGTGCCCAGCTTTTAGGTTTTCAAAAGCAAGGTGTAACACGCGTTCGGGTTCAGGCATCCGACGCAAACGGCAATGTCGTCAATCCAACACCTGCGAAACAATATGCAGAAGCCTCGAAGGATACAGAGATAAGCCACTATGTTCAAATCGGCTCTTTCAGTCGTAAAACAAGCGCGGACGAACAAGCGCGAATGGTTCTGCTGGCTGGAGAAACTCCAAAGATACAAGAAACCGTAATCGATGGACGTACGTTATGGCGCGTGCGTATTGGGCCACTTTTAAACCGCAATTTAGCACAAGAAATACTTGACCGCCTTGTTGGTCGGGGATTTTATGAAACACGCATTTTTACCGAACAAAAAAGGTAGCATACAAGAAATGAATACAACGCTTATGATGAAAACTGCCGCAATTATCGCTGGCTTACTCGTTTTCACACACAATGTATCATCGCAGAGCATGTCAACGCCCGCGAAACGAGCGATCCTTATCGACGCAACAACAAACAGTATTTTGTTTGAAAAAGATGCTGATACACCGTTCCCACCAGCTTCTATGAGTAAGCTGATGACGGTCTATATGGCGTTCGATTCAATAAAAAATGGCGAGCTTCAATTAGACGACGAGGTTGTTGTATCAGACGAAGCTTGGCGCAACTGGAATAACCGTGGCTCTACAATGTTCCTGCGCGCACGCGATACTGTAACTGTCGCAGATTTGCTGCGTGGCATTATCGTACTATCTGGTAATGACGCTTGTGTCGTGCTTGCCGAGCATATGGCAGGCTCGCATGATGTATTTGTTGAATGGATGAATGCAAAAGCGATCGAGATTGATATGAAAGGCAGTCATTTTGAAAATGCGAATGGTTGGCCTGCCGATGGTCATGTGATGACAGCCCGTGATCTTGCAAATCTTTCCTACCGGTTGGTTACAGAATTCCCTGATTTATATCCAATGTTCGGCGAAACAGAATTTTTGTATAAAGATTTTCGCTCTAACCGCTTTAACCGCAACCCACTTCTTGGCCGCTTCGCCGGAGCTGACGGTCTAAAAACAGGGCATACAGAAGAATCCGGTTACGGCCTCGCCGCGTCAGCAGAGCGTGATGGCAGACGGCTTGTTTTAGTTGTTGGTGGATTAAACTCTGTTAATGAGCGCATGCGCGAAAGCCAGCGTCTAATGCAATTCGGCTTCCGTAACTTTAGCCATTACCCTCTATTTGGTGCAGGTGATACAGTTGATATTGCCGAAGTTTGGCTTGGTGATAAAGCAACAGTCAACATGGTACTCGGTGAAGACCTGGCGCTTACGATGTCTCGTCGCCAACGGGCAGAAATGAAAGTTAGCGTTACTTATACAAATCCAATTGCTGCCCCCATCAAGAAAGGGCAGGAAATCGGTACGCTTACTATTGAGCTGCCAAACCGTAGCGCGATTACCTCGCCATTATTGGCTGGCTCAGACGTTACAGAAGTTGGCGGATTTGGCAAGATAACTGCTGCGCTTGAGCATTTGTTGTTCGGTACGGCAGGTCGTGAAACAGCGCCTCAATAATATTTGGATCGTTTCGCATCATGGCAAAAGGTAAGTTTATTACTTTTGAAGGCGCAGAAGGTGTTGGCAAGTCAACGCAGATCGCGCTTTTAAGAGAAAGATTAGAGAAACTTGGTATTCCACTCGTTGTTAGCCGCGAACCTGGCGGTACAGTTGGCGGCAAACTAATACGTGAACTCTTGCTCAAGGGCGATATTAGCCGCTGGACAGCGAAAACAGAGGCGCTGTTAATGGCAGCCGACCGCGCACAGCATGTTGAAGAATTGATCATTCCAAGCTTAAACGCAGGTAAATGGGTTATTTGTGACCGTTTTTACGATTCTTCTATTGCATACCAAGGGGCAGGGCGCGGCATAGGTATTGATAAAGTAAGTGCCCTTCAGCAGTTTGCTGTTGATGGCCTGAAGCCTGATATCACAATCCTGCTCGATATGGATTTAGATGTGAGCTTAAAACGCGCATTAGACCGTGAAGGCGAAACTGGTGACGCAGAAGATCGTTTCGAGCGAATGGATAAATCATTCCACAATGCGCTCAAGCGGACATTTCTTGATTTAGCCGACAAAGAGCCAGATAGGTTTGTAACCTATGATGCCGACCGCGATATTGAAACAATTGCTGCCGATATTTGGCAAACTGTGAAAACAAGGTTTGCATTGAACAATGGCTGAGATTGAAAATATTGAGAGTAACCATCCAAAGTTTAATGACCTTGTCTTTGGTCATGAAAAGGCTGAGCGTGACTTTCTCGATAGTTTCAACAGCGGCCGCCTTCATCACGGGTGGTTAATCACCGGGCCAAAGGGTATTGGAAAAGCAACGCTTGCATGGAAATGTGCGAAATTCCTGCTCTCTGACGATGAAACATCATCAAACGATGGGTTATTTGGCGATGATTTAACATCAAGTGCAACATCGCTTGATATCGACCCTGAAAAGCCTGTTATTCAGCGCATTAAATCTGGCGGCCACGGCGGTCTTATAACAGCCGAGCGCTGTATAAATGCCAAAACTGGCAAGCTTCGCGGTGATATCGTTATTGACGACATTCGAGGCATTATCAGTTTCTTCTCACGGACAAGTTCAGAAGGTGGCTGGCGTATCGCTATTGTCGATGCAGCGGATGAGATGAATGCAAACGCTGCAAATGCGCTCCTCAAAGTTTTAGAAGAGCCACCTGAGAAATCTATTTTATTTCTCGTCGCGCATTCACCAGGTCGGCTGTTACCTACAATTAGAAGTCGGTGCAGGACATTAGAACTTAATCCACTTTCAAATGATAGCGTGAAAGCAATGCTTGCGCACAGATATCCAGAAATGGATATGCAAACCATGAATACTCTAATGGCTCTCTCTGCTGGTGCGCCTGGCCGTGCAATTGAAATGGAACGTCTTGGCGGCGCACAAATTTATAGCAAAACATTCAAAGCCATCAGTACAATACCAACCTTGAACATCCCTGAAATACATCAGTTAGCAGTGGAGCTTGCTGCCGTAAAAGCAGACGCCGAATATCGCTTATTCATTCAAATATTCACAGCTTTCATTGAGCGCATTACAAAGGCGGGGGTGTTAGATGATCCCACCATAGAGATTGTCGACAATGAAAATCAGCAATTATCACGAATTTCCTCAATGGCGAGGGTTGATAAGTGGTTAGAGCTGTGGGAAAAGGTGGGGCATTTAATCCAACGGGCAGATGCTGTTAACCTTGACCGTAAACAAGTGATTGTTTCCTTGTTCTCTGAACTTAAAGCAACAGCAACTGCTTAATAATAATCGGTATTGCCTTATCTTACGTATTAAGGATCCGGTATAAAGTTAAGAGAAACCTATGACTGAACGGCCCTCCTATTATGTCACGACGCCAATTTATTATGTGAACGATGTTCCCCATATTGGCCATGCCTACACAACGCTTGCAAGTGATGTGCTTGCGCGTTTTAAACGTTTGGATGGCTATGACGTTATGTTTTTAACAGGCACAGACGAGCACGGCCAAAAGGTTGAAAAGTCAGCAGAAAAAGCAGGCGTTGATCCGCAAGCCTTCTGCGATAAGGTTTCAGCGCGGTTCCGCGACCTTGCAGACGCGATGAATTTCTCAAATGATCAATTTATCCGCACAACCGAAGACCGCCATAAGCGTGCTGTTCAGCATCTATGGGCACGGCTGGTTGAAAAGGGCTATATTTACGAAGATAAATATGCTGGCTGGTACAGTGTCCGCGACGAAGCTTTCTACGGCGAAGACGAATTAATTGAAGGCGAATCTGGCGAAAAACTTGCCCCAACTGGCGCCCCAGTTGAGTGGGTTGAAGAGCCGAGTTTTTTCTTTAAGCTATCAGCATTTGAAGACAAACTCGTTGAATATTATGATAATAACCCCGGGTTTGTTCTGCCGAAATCACGGTTGAATGAAGTGCGCAGTTTCGCAAGTGGCGGCCTTCAGGATTTATCAATTTCACGGACAACATTTTCATGGGGTGTGCCCGTACCTGATGTACCCGGGCACATAATGTATGTCTGGATCGATGCGCTTGCTAACTATTTAACGGCACTCGGCTATCCCGATGAGGAAAATCCGGATTATACGAAATTCTGGCCCGCTGACCTGCACATGGTCGGGAAGGATATTCTTCGTTTTCATGCAGTATACTGGCCTGCCTTTTTGATGGCCGCTGATATGCCTTTACCTAAACGCATCTTTGCCCACGGCTGGTGGACTAACGAAGGCCAGAAAATTTCGAAATCACTTGGCAATGTAATCGATCCATTTGAACTGATCGAAACATTTGGCCTTGACGCTGTTCGCTTTTTCCTCCTTCGCGAAGTTCCTTTTGGTAACGATGGTGATTTCTCACGCCGGTCGTTCGTTCAACGCTGTAATGCTGATCTTGCAAACGGTATTGGCAATTTGGCGCAGCGAACGCTTTCGATGATCCATAAAAACTGTGAAGGCGCACTGCCTGAATATGGCAATTTGACAAATGATGACAATGAGATGCTGGGATTAGCGAAAGCATCACTTCAGAATATTCGTGACCTTATGGACCGACAGGCGTTTAATCTTGCCTTTGATGAGATTTGGAAAATTGTGACTGCGGCGGATGGGTATATTTCACGTGAAGAGCCTTGGGCACTAAAGAAAACAGATCTTGATCGGATGAAGACAGTTCTATTTGTGCTCGCAGATACTATTCGCCAAATTGGTATTTTGATACAACCAATTATGCCTGTTTCTGCTGATAAATTATTGAATCAGCTCGGCGTTACAGAGCGCAACTTCAATCAGCTTGGTGAAATCGGGCGCTTAAAGCCCGGCACATCTATCAATAAACCGCAAGGTATTTTCCCGAGGTTAGAGCTTACTGAGGAAGAGGGCGCATAATGACTTATATTGTCGATAGCCATTGCCATCTGAATTACAAAGGCATTGTTGAAGAGCAGGACGCTGTTATTGAGCGGGCACGCAGTGCTGGCGTTGGATGTATGCTATCCATCAACACCAAAATTCACGAGTTTGATGAAGTGCGCGCTATTGCAGAAAAGCATGATGATATTTTTGCGACTGTAGGCATTCACCCCCATGAAGCAGAAAACGAGCCTGATGTTGCTCTTGACGCATTATTAGAACGGGCAAAGCATCCGAAAGTAGTGGGTATTGGTGAAACTGGCCTCGATTATTTTTATGATAATGCACCGCGCGATATGCAAAAGGTAAACTTCCTAACGCATATTGAAGCCGCACGCATTACAGGCCTTCCAGTTATTATTCACACCCGTGACGCCGATGAAGATTGTGTTCAAATTTTACAGGACGAGATGAAAAAGGGTGTATTTAAAGCGCTTATTCACTGTTTCACCGCGAGCCAAATGCTTGCAGATGCCGTTCTAGAAATGGGAATGAGTATTTCAATTTCCGGTATTGTAACATTTAAAAATGCTAAAGACCTTCAGGCTATCGTTAAAAAGATACCAATAGATCGCTTGCTCGTCGAGACAGACTCCCCGTTTTTGGCGCCGGTTCCACATCGCGGCAAAACATGCGAGCCAGCCTATGTTATCGATACCGCGAAGTATGTTGCTGAACTGAAAGGCATGCCTTACGGCGAATTGCGTGATGTAACAACAAATAATTTCTTTGAGCTTTTTGATAAAATAACACCGCCCGTTCAAAAGGTTGCGGCAGCATGAAGCTGACTATTCTTGGTTGCGGCACATCGGGCGGTGTGCCGAAAATGCCAGAATATTGGGGCGCATGCGATCCCGGAAACCCCAAAAACCGGCGCCTTCGTGCAAGCGTTTTAGTAGAAGAGGGCGACACTGGTATTTTAATTGATACCAGCCCTGATTTACGTGAACAAATGCTGCGCGCAAAGGTGCAAAAACTAGACGCTGTTTTTTACACCCATGATCACGCTGACCACACGCACGGCATTGATGACCTGCGTGGTTTCTTTCATGTCGCTCGTAAGAAAATCCCAGTTTACGGTGACGAGCAGACGATCGGCATTTTAAAACATCGCTTTGACTATATCTTCAATAGCCAGGATGGGTATCCCGCGATGTGCAACGCTAATATATTAGGCAAATCAAAAACAATCGGTGAAATTAAAATGATACCCTTCGAGCAAGGGCACGGAAATGCCATTAGCCTCGGCTATCGATTTGGTGATATGGCCTATTCAACCGATTTAAACCGCTTACCTGAAACGGCTTTTGACACATTGAAAGGGGTCAAGGTCTGGGTCGTTGATGCCCTTAGGTACGAACCACACCCAACCCATTCACATCTTGAGCAAACCTTATCCTGGATTGAACGCCTTAAGCCCGAGCGGGCAATTTTAACTCATATGACGTGGGATATGGATTATGAAACACTGAAGTCACAAATTCCTCAGGGCGTCGAAGTAGCCTATGATGGTATGGTTATAGAGATATAGGCAATTCGTTTGCCAATAAAATCAGCGCTTGGCTATTGATATAATAGTCGGCTATCCTGTCAATTCCGACTGAAAGGATATTATATGGCAGGCAATCCATGGAAGCCTGATAATGATGATCAAGATGACTGGCGTGAAGATTTAAATTATTACTCGGATTTTCCGGATAAAAATCAAACACCAGCAACACCTCGCTATATGCGGTTAGTGGTATTCTTGATTGGCGTGGCTTTACTAGTAGGCGGCCTTGCTGTTGCGTTCCCTTCTGATGCTATTGATAATGCTTATTTAATACGTGGCTTGATCATTGTTGTTATTTTCGGCGGTGCCGCAGTATTCTGGAGCAGAAACAGTTTAATGCGTCTCGCGAAAATTGCGGGGCTATGGGCTGTTATTATTGGTGCGCTTGCAAGCTTTTATTTATACAAATCTGATTTTAATACCCGCTTTATGAGTGCGATAGACCTCTCGGGGGTTACAAGCTCAGAAGATGGTTTGATCGTTCATCGTTCTAAGGACGGTCATTTCTGGCTTCGGGCATACGCAAACGATGTTCCTATCCGCATGATGGTAGACACAGGCGCTTCGAACGTTGTTCTTAGTCCTGATGACGCAAAGCGGATCGGTTATGATCTGTTGGAATTAGATTTCAACGGCGTTGCCGATACTGCAAATGGCCAAGTTGCGTATGCACGAACAGAATTAGATAAAATGTCGCTTGGTAATATGCATTTCAGAAATGTGCCGATAACAGTGAATGGCACGAAAATGAGTGGTTCCCTTCTAGGGCTTAGCGTATTAAACGAATTCTCTAGCGTTGAATTTCGCGGCGACATGATGATCCTGCGCCCATAATTATTTCGTATAAAACTATTACAACTATTGACCAGAGAGAAAAGTGCTGTGTCAGCTACCAAGCCATCAAATGAGAAAAAAGATAATCATTGGTCTACGGTTAAAAGCCTGTTGCCATACTTATGGATTGAAGGCCGTGCTGATCTAAAGTTCCGGGTAATACTTGCTCTAGGCTTTCTCGTTATTGCAAAGCTCATTGGTGTTTATATCCCTTTTTTGTTTAAGGATGCTGTCGATATCCTTAGCGGGGATAAAGAAATAAGCACCAATGCTCTATTGCTAGCAACACCAATCGGCTTAATCATCGGATATGGTATATCACGTATCCTTAGTTTATTTTTTGGTGAAATGCGTGATGCCGTTTTCGTAAAAGTTGGGCAACATGCTGTCAGGCAAATTGCGTTAAACACTTTTCGTCACTTGCATGGTTTATCCCTACGCTATCATTTAGAACGAAAAACAGGTGGCCTTAGTCGTATCATTGAACGCGGAACAAGAGGGATAGACTTTATCCTGAGGTTCATGTTGTTCAATATTCTACCAACCTTGTTGGAAATTTTCCTTATTACCTATATTTTTTGGGCAGAGTTCGGTGTTTTTTATGCTCTTATTACCCTGTCGAGTTTAGTCAGCTATATCCTATTCACAACTTATGTGACGGACTGGCGGCTGAAATTTCGCCGTAAAATGAATGATCAGGATACCAAAGCAAACACCAAAGCCGTTGATAGCTTGTTAAACTTTGAAACTGTAAAATATTTTACGAATGAAGAGCATGAAGCACAACGATTTGACCAAGCATTAAAAGCTTATGAAAATGCTGCGGTCAAAAGCCAGCTATCATTGACCCTACTGAATATAGGCCAAGGGGCTATCATATCAATTGGCCTTGTCGTGGTTCTCATCATGGCGGCCAACGGCGTTAAAACAGGTCAGTTTACCATTGGGGAATTCGTTCTAGTAAATTCGCTTCTGATTCAGATTTATTTGCCACTTAATTTCCTTGGTTTTGTATACCGGGAAATCAAGCAATCGCTGGTCGATATGGAAAAAATGTTCGAGGTAATAGCAACCAGTACAGAGGTTTCTGATGAAGAACATGCGCTACCTTTACATATTAAAAAGGGCATGATTGAATTTGAAAATGTATCTTTTCACTATGCTGCAAACCGTCCAATATTAAAGAACATCAGTTTTACCGTACCAGCCGGAACAACAACAGCAATTGTTGGCTCCAGCGGCGCTGGTAAATCAACAATATCACGTATTATTTTCCGGTTTTATGATGTTATTGAAGGCACAGTCAAAATTGACGGGCAGGATATTCGTAACATTCAACAAAAGAGCCTGCGTAACAATATCGGTGTCGTCCCGCAAGATACGGTGTTATTTAACGATACCATTGAGTATAACATCAGTTACGGCGACCCGAAGGCTGATAAAAATGCCATTGTTGAAGCGGCAAAACTTGCGCAAATCAATGATTTTATCAACAACCTGCCAGAAGGATATAATGCCGAAGTAGGGGAGCGGGGTCTTAAACTATCTGGTGGTGAAAAACAGCGGGTCGCTATAGCAAGAACAATATTGAAAAATCCGCCTATCCTCCTGCTTGATGAAGCTACCTCTGCACTTGATAGCCATACAGAAAGAGAAATCCAGTCTTCCCTAGATACAATTGCGCAAGGACGCACAACAATTGTAATCGCTCATAGGCTATCCACAGTCACTAATGCAGATCAGATAATAGTTCTTGATAAAGGCGAAATCGTTGAAAAAGGCACCCATGCAGACCTTTTGCAGATAAAGGGGGAATATTATGCATTGTGGCAACGTCAACTTGAAACCTCAGAAGCCGAGGAAAAATTAGCATCCTTACAATCAAATTGAGTAAAATATTCAATCACTTGATAGCTCATTGATAATAAACACTTGAATTTCCCTCTATTATAAGACTGAATAGTTCCATAATGTTTCACATGGCTGGAACATGCGGGAAGGGAAACAAAATGCAATATACCTTAAAGGTAAACGGTAAGCATCATTCCGTCGATGTTGAAAACGACACACCACTTCTATGGGTGCTGCGGGATGAATTAGGTTTTAAAGGTGTAAAATTTGGATGCGGCGTTGCTGCTTGCGGTGCCTGCACTGTCCATCTTGACGGCGTTGCAAGCAGAACATGTGTCTTACCTGTTGAAGATGCTGCTGGCCTTGAAATCACAACGATTGAAGGAGTAGCAGACGGCGAAACACTTTCAGATATACAAACCGCATGGATAGATCATCAGGTACCCCAATGTGGGTATTGTCAGTCTGGTATGATCATGGCTGTTACAGCGCTTTTGGAAGAGATACCGAACCCCAGCGACGATGATATTGATGCCTCTATCACTAATATTTGCCGTTGTGGCAGCTATCACCGAATCCGTAAAGCCATCCATTCGGTTGCCGAAGCACGGGAGAAAGCGAATGTCTGATGCAAAAAACACTCCCAAGAAAAAAATGTCACGCCGTAAATTCCTGCTTGCAACTGGTGGGGTTATTGGCGGCGGACTGGTTGTTGGTTTTGCAGCTTTAACGCCCCAACATAAAGCAACCCAAAAACTGATTGGGGACAAAGCACCACTGCTATCCAGTTGGATCAAGATTACAGAAGATAATAAAGTGCATGTCATTGTTCCTCATGTTGAAATGGGGCAGGGAAGCCATACATCGCTTCCCATGATGGCTGCAGATGAAATGGATGCCGACTGGGATTTAGTTTCTATGGAGCAAGCGCCGGCCCATGCCGCGTTTGCAAACGAGCCATTAGGGGAAGGGTTTATCCTCGGAAATACTGATATCCCAGACGTGTTTGCACCGATCATCAACAAAGCTTTCTTCCAGATTGCAAAAGGTATGGAGCTACAAATAACAGGTGGTAGTACGGCTGTTAGGTTTACTGGGCAATATGGTATGCGTGTTGCCGGCGCTGCTGCACGTGAAATGTTGATCAAGGCTGCGTCAGAAAGCTGGGATATCCCTGCAAGGGAGCTGGTTGCTGAAAAATCCTTTGTTTTACACAAAGCAAGCGGTAAGAGCGCAAGCTTTGGCGAACTTGCACCGACGGCTGCAACATACACACCCAATCCTACACCTACATTAAAATCGCCTGATAATTTCACGATTATTGGCACGCCTAAAAAACGCTTTGATATTCCGGCCAAGGTAAACGGCACTGCTGTTTACGGCATTGATGCCGAGGTTGATGGCATGCTTTACGGTGCTATTCGCCATGTGCCAGTTTTCGATTGTGCTATCACAAATGTTGATAGCGGTGCAGCAGCCTCTATGCCTGGCGTCAAGAAAGTTGTCAGGCTTGATAATGCAGTTGTTGTAGTGGCTGATAAATATTGGCGCGCAAAAAAAGCACTGGATCAAGTTAAGATTTCTCATAGCGACAGTGCAAGCTGTGGCCTGTCTTCCGAAGATTTATACCGTCAATTTGCTGATGCACTCGAAAACGGTGATCCAGAGCTGGACATTGATACCGGCGATGCCGCAGCGGTTATAGATGCGAGCGACGATGTTTTAACAGCTGATTACAGAGTTCCCTTTCTGGCACATGCCACGATGGAACCAATGAACTGCACTGTCAAAATCGAAGACGGTAAAGTAGATATCTGGACAGGAACCCAAACCCCCATAACAGCAAAATCAATTGCGGCAAAAATAGCAGGCGTTGATATTAACAAAGTAACGTACCACCCCTGTATGTTGGGCGGAGGGTTTGGCCGCCGTATTCATCAGGCATCCGATTATGTGGCACCTGCGGTTAAAGTAGCAATGGAAGTTGGTGCACCGGTAAAATTAATCTATTCGCGTGAAGAAGACATCCAGCAAGATGCCTACAGGCCCGCTCTCCTGAGCCGCTTTAAGGCCGTAGTCTCCGATGGTGGTAACATCGACGCATGGCATAATCTATATACCGATAAAAACGAACCGGTAGAGGCGCCTATCATTCCTTATGCTGCTGATAATAATTATACCGGGGTTGTAAGAAGCACTAGTCACGTGCCTTTTGGCCCGTGGCGCAGCGTAGACCATTCGCAGCACGCGTTCTTTATCGAATCCTTTATTGATGAACTGGCAAACAAGTCAGGCGCTGACCCATATGAATTCAGACTAGAGAAATTACAGAACAAACCCAAACACAGAGCTGTTTTAGAGAGAGTTGCTGAAATGGCAGGATGGCACACTCCAGCACCGCTTGGTCGGTCACGCGGAATTGCCCTGCATGAAAGTTTCGGATCAATCGTTGCTGAAGTCGCGGAAATCTCTGTCAACAATGGGGATGTGAAAGTTCATAAAGTTAGCTGCGCTGTTGATTGTGGTTTCCCAGTTAATCCAGATAGCGCCAGGGCGCAGGTAGAAAGCGGCATTATATACGGGCTAAGCGCTGCGTTATTCGGTGAAATTACGATAGAAGGTGGCCGGGTTATTCAGGAAAACTTCCCTGATTACGATGTGGTCAGATTAGCGGAAGCCCCTGACATTCAGGTAGATTTTATTAATTCCGGCAAGGAATTAGGAGGGCTTGGTGAACCTGCAACACCTCCAATAGCACCTGCTGTGATGAATGCTATTTTCACAGCAACAGGAAAACGTATTCGCTCATTACCACTAAACAATCACTCTTTGGTATAAGCTTAACAAAATGTCAGCATGCGGCAGATAACCGCATGCTATTCATATATAAATAACCAATTATTCAAAAAAAGCGCTTGAAAATGGACTGTTAAGTCTACTATATCACCGTGTGGGTTAAACACGAGGATTTAGAAATGAAAAACCTTACTAAAACTACACTTCTTGCTTCTGTGCTGATTACTGCAATTGCACCAGCCACTTTTGCAGCAAAGTCCAAAAGAGATGTAGCTATTGAAGCATGTAGTGCACGAGTAACAGCTGAGCTTGGAGAAGGAAAACTTCAAGTTATGCGTACAAAAAGAAAAGGTAAAACTTTTAAAGTGCGTATTTTGAAGTACCAAGACGGTACAAAACAACCTCATGCTTACATCAATTGTAATGTTGATAAAAAAGGTGAGATTCAGAATTTTGAAACAGAAATGAAAGCATAATCATTTCTTCAGATACTTTACTGAAAAAGAGCATCAGCTACTCTCCCCATAAAACTCCTGCTGGTGCTCTTTTTTAGCTAAAATTCTCTATATACTCATTATTACTATAAGCAATAATCACACCTTATTTTTTTGGTTTTCCCAATAAGGCTCTCTGAGTTTAGCCTTAAATATCTTGCCTGTATCTTCACGCGGTAAACTTTCATGAATATCGAGAACTCGTGGAAATTTAAACTTTGCGATCTTGCCTTCAAGCGCATTTTTGAGGTCATCGATCGAAGGTATATTTATAACCTCAACTGCCGCCACGATCTTCTCGCCGAACTCAGGGTCAGGGGCACCAAATACCGCACAATCATGAATTTCAGGTATTTGTAGGATTTCAGCTTCGATTTCTGCTGGGAAAATATTAGCCCCGCCGGATATAATCATGTCTTTCTTACGGTCACATATATACAGATAGCCATCCGCGTCCAGATATCCCATATCACCAACGGTTGTAAATTCAGAAATTTGATTATCTGCAAGTGCACCATCGCTATTCGTATAATCAAATCGTCCAAACATAGGTAAGTGAATATAAATTGTACCAATCTCACCGAGCGGTAATTCATTTTTATCATCGTCAAATATCTTAATAGTTCCGCCGGGCAGGATTTTTCCAACAGACCCCGGCTTTTGCTTCGCTTCAGTTGAACTAATTAATGTCATGAAACCAAGTTCGCTGGCACCGTATGACTCGTTAAAAATCGGTCCCATCCATTCAATCATTTTCTCTTTCACATCGATCGGGCAGGGCGAACCTGTGCCGATAGTATAGCGCAAAGTTGATATATCGTATTTTCCCCGCACGCTCGCTGGTAACTTCAACAGTCTTACCATCATTGTTGGCACGACATAGGCATGGGTTATTCCATACTTTTCAACAGTTTTCAGAAACGTTTCTGCATCAAACTTGGGATCAATATGAATATCCACACCGTTATCAGCAACGGCCATCACAGAGAGTGCATTTGGGGCTGAATGATAAAGAGGGGCTGATACATAAAATTTATCGCCAGGCTGTAATTTCAAGAGGTCTTTGGCAAGGCTTTTATAAATAACATGGGTATCTGGTCTGTCATCTGAGAGGTTTCGTTTAATCCCTTTAGGCTTTCCCGTGCTACCAGATGTGTAAGCAAAAAGCCCCCGCATACGAAGTGGTTCGGTAACTATTTCATTACTATCAGCGATAGCGCCGTACATGTCCTCATAAGCACTCAGTTGCGTGGTGGTTGAGGCAGGATAGGCGGCTTTGATACTATCAGAAGGCTCTACCGACAGTGCTTTAACACCTGATGGGATATTATTATTTAAATTAGTCAATAAATCGCTGTGACCAAGAAGAACAGAGGCCTTTGAATCGACTAGAATATTCCTAATCTCATCTGATGCAAGGTGCCAATTAAGGGTAACATACCGTGATCCAATATACCGGCATGCCTCCATAATTTCCAGATATGCTGTATCGTTACGCAGTAAAATTGCAATAGCGCCGTCTACACATGCCCCGTGATCAGATAAAACAGTAGCCAATTTTCGTGCTCTGATATGAAACTCTTCCTGATCAATATAATCATCACCGCAATAGTAACGCGCCATAATTCATTTCCTGCAATCAATTAGTATTGAGAAACTTTAACAGTCCAATATGAAATGGCAAATAAATAGGCTAACAATCACTGGAATAAAAACCGCGTGAACAAAGGAACGATGAAAAGGAAAAGCTTGCACACACAACTTATAGCCGATTACTATTAATGAAATCGACAAAGCAGGGTGAAAGCAACCCTTTTTTTATCAATTTGACATGCCTGCCTGATGCCAAATCTGAGGTAAATGTCTATAATTCATAGGGCCTTAGAATGGGTTTCACTTCATCTGTAATTACTACTGTTTTTGTATCTATACTTGTATTTTCTATTCCAACTTATGCTGACTATGAAGAGACAAACAACGCAGTATTGGAAGAGCAAGACAACGAAACAGCCGATGAAAGCCCAAAACAAAACCCAGAGGCAGATGAGGACACTAAAAATAACGAAGGTAAAACCGCGCCTCCCAAGATGACGGTTGAAAAACTCGATAAAGTTATCAAACAGATCGACCCGAAAGCTGTTCGCACTGACAACACATGGCAATTTACAGTCGCAGAGCGTCAGGTTTTTCTAGTGTCTGATCCAAATGCTGATCGTATGCGCGCAATGAGCCCAATTACTCAAGCAAATACAATGACACCAGAAATATACAAGCGTATGATGCAAGCTAATTTTGATGCAGTTTTAGACGTGCGTTATGCTATTGCCCAAGATGTTGTTTGGAGTGTTTTTATACATCCACTTAGTAAACTAGACCAAGAAGAACTGCTATCGGGCATTTCTCAAACAATTACCGCAGTGCTAACATTTGGAACCACATTTTCTTCAGGCGCCGCAGTATATGGCGGCGGCGATACAAATGGCATTATCCAAAAACAAATTCTTGACGAACTAAAACGCAAATCCAGCACACAGATATAAGAGAGCATTTTGTCTTTTATATTCACTGAGGCTGTGGGTATTCATTTAAATTGTCAACACGCCACCTTATAAAACAATTACTTACTCATTAAGAGTGTTAATCGATTACATCAAAATGATAGCGCTTCAAGCGCATATTCTTCGATCGCGGAATTTGAACACCCAAAACAAGCACCCCTTTCGGCATGGACACCTGGTCAAAGCATTCTGGACGGCATAGCGGGGATCAATGCCGGGATAGCGGCCAATCGTATTAATACCTCATTCGACACCAGCAATAACACCAGATTGCTGCTTTTGCTGTTTGGTTTGGCGATTGTTGGATTGTTCGTTATTGGCTGATATGTCAGTTAAATTATTGAATAATCAATTATTAAGTGTATCAATTCCCTAAAAGGGAAATGGAATTACTTATTATGCGATTAATCATACTTATATTTTCAATAATATTATCCAATAATTTTTTAAAGGCTGACTATTTCGTCGCAGATGTTATGCGATACCAGATATTAAAAAATTACTCTGAAACTAAGCCTAAACACTATTCAACATTTAATCTTGGCACGATAACAAAAGATTCTGTTTACCAAGTAACGATCAACACTTCAAATAAGGTATATAAAGATATATCAGCCTATATATGCCCATTAAATAACCCTGTTAATGGGTGTTATGGTATTACAAAGGGAGTAGCTCCATATAACTTCAACTATACAGCAAGCGTAAATGGTAGTTACATCCTTAAAATTGATAACAGCTACAGCACATTTATTACAAAAAAAGTAATTGCAAATGTTGTGGTTAATGAAGTTCTAGACATAAATAAAAAACAGGCTCTAATTCAAAGCTTTAAGCAAGCAAGTGACGATCTTTTTTCAACATTTGACATTCCAGAATTCAAGATTTCATTAAAACCTTGTGGCCAAGAGAATGCTTTTTCACAGCGAAGTAATGGCAATATTACCATGTGTTCAGAACTTTTTATGAAACTGATCATGGAAAACAAAATAGGGGCCGTGAATGGGATTTTCTATCATGAATTAGGGCATTCTCTCTTAGGATTATTAGGGCTACCAAATTATAATAACGAAAAAACTGTAGATGAATTTGGTGTTGTAATGTTGTATTGGGACGGCATTCAGGAACAAGCTCGGGATTGGATCAGCTATTTTCAAGAAGCCGATTCCTATAAACAAGCTCAAAACCTAATAAAGAACGGTGGGGCGCATCCTTTGTCTATCCAGAGAGCAAGGCACATAGATCAAATTCTACGTTCGCCTACAGACACGATTGCTCGTTGGAATAAACTTTTATACCCACATTTAACAAATAAAAAACTACTAGATATAATCAGTCGTCCGGGGAAATATGGAAATAAGAAATTAGCTGCTGATACATTAGCGTCTAAGAACTAATAAGATACCGTTGGGCTGTGCGTTTTGTTACACCAAGCCTCTTTGATATAAAATCAGTATTCTTGCCATTGCTGCGCATTCTGTGTGCAGCTTTAATGCGTTCTTTTTGCTTTTTTTCTTTAATACGGGAACCGACATTTTGCCATAAAAAGCGAATGTTTTTTTCTGAAACGTCAAACTTTTCCAAAGCATTTATGGCTTCTGAAAGGGTTTTTCCTTCATCAATCAGCATAGCAACCAGTAAATCCACATGACGAGTATGTGTTATTTCAGCAACAGAAAAGGCGTTATCCTGCCTTTTTTTATCAGCAATTAAGGCTAGTTTTTCTGAAATTTCTTTGAAAAGTTGACTGATATAGTTTGCTGCATCTTCGGGTATTTCCTTAGCAATTAAACTTGAACTTTTTAACAGTGTAGTTTCATATCTCATATATTTCCCCAGATCGTTTATGATGAACAGTAGATGGGGACGATTAAGAAAATATAAAGTGTATTTTATTCGTCAAGATTGTGAAGAGCTTAAGACACATAGAATATAAGCGGTTTTTAAGACACGTATAATTTCCCATAATATAAAGACTGCGAGTTCAATTTTGTCGCGAAATCCGAAGCATGAGCAATGTTTTCAGATGGTATAATTCCAATTGAAAAACATATAGTTAAGGCGGCAACGGATGCCATTTTGACCAGCTTTTTATAAACAGAAGCCGCTGTCGTTTGGTTACTGCGAGCTGCTCGCCAAAAGTTGAGGTGGGCCAGTGCTAATTCTTCGGGTTCTTGAGCAAGTTTTGCTAATGTAACCATGTTTTCATCGGTTGGCAAAGACATCCCGCGACGCCAATTCCCAACAAGAACACCAGTAACTTTCAGCTTACGTGAAAGCTGTCTGTCTGATGTTAAATTTAATTCAGATTTTGCTTTGTCAAGGTAAAAGTCTAGGTCTTGCATTTTTTTCTCCATCGTCGCTATCCCTTTATATAGCCAATTGACAACAATCGCTAATCAATATTATTGATAAGTGGTCACTGGTTATCGTCTGTAACCATGATAGCTAGATGGCCCGGGCTTTCCATTGTCGCAAATGTATCCCACCTGACAGCAAAACCATAACTCCCTTTGATGGCCGTAGTTGCAACCAAAACGGCCATCATTTGAGGGGAGAGCATAGGGAGAAGATTATGACCGAAGACACAACTAACAATTCACCTGAAATTCAAACTGATGGCGAGAATGCGGCCAAGCGTGATGGTGATCACGGCTCGTTAGGCGATAGAATTATCTATGTGCGAGTAAAAGCAGGCTTAAGTCGCGCAGAGTTAGTCGAACAATTAGAAAACAAATTTGGTTTTGTAATATCTGATGGCATGTTGCTTAATGTTGAATGCAGTATTAGCCACCCAACAATTTATCAAATTAAGATGATTGCCGATTTTTTCGGTGTTTATCGTGAGTGGTTGGCATGGGGCGAATATCAGGACAGGCCTGAAAAGGTGCAATCATGAGCACCTACCGCCGATATGATGACGAAGGCAAATGTGTTGAAGAAATTCGCACATTTGGAACCACGAAACCAGACCCATTTAACGATAAAACCTTCGCAGATAAGTGTCTGGCAATGATGCCTGTCGGGATGCTGGTTTGTTTCATGATCTTTTTACTACAGATCATTTCATACCACACCGAACCCGCTATTTGTCCCGCGTCAGAATATGAGGTGTCACAATGAAACCCCGCGCGCTTGATTTGTTTTGTGGTGCTGGTGGTGCCTCTATGGGGTTATCACGCGCCGGGTTTGATGTTGTTGGCTGCGATATCAAATATTTTAAGAATTACCCGTTTCATCAAATCGTTTGTGATGTCATGGCCGTTATGCAGGTTGTTGACCTGAGTGCCTTCGATCTGATCTGGGCAAGCCCACCATGTCAACGCTTTTCAGTGGCAACACCGGAATGGAACCGCGAAAACCATCCAGACTTGATTGAGCCAGTGCGCGAACTATTGGAAAATAGTGGCGCGTTATACGCCATTGAGAATGTTCAAAAGGCACCAATCAGGGCAGATATTATTCTTGACGGCGTAAAATTCGGCTTGCCATTAGAGCGGCGGCGCATCTTTGAAGTTAACTTCCCAACAAATAATATTTTAGTCGGGCCAAATGTCCGGCCGGCTTCCGGGCTTAAAGTTGGTCCGGCATCCCAGGCTTTGACTGGTCCGGCACTCGATCGCGAAAATGGACCGTCTGCCGGCGCGCATTCTGGCTTGCCACAGGCGGTTTATGTTTCTGGTGGTTCGGGTGCTGGTAAAGGCTCGCTTGACGACTGGAAACGAGCAATGGGTATCGACTGGATGACCCGCCGGGAAATCACAGAAGCCATCCCGCCAGTCTATGCACAAGCCATCGGCGAATGTGCGCTTGAACATATTGATATGCGGAGGGCCGCAGAATGACCCTTCTTCGTGAATTCCCAACTGCTGTTGCGTTCAAGGATTTACGCCTTAATCATGGCTCATTCCCTGTTCGGAACGGTCACTATTATAACATTTGGTTCATTGATCCACGCACACCTAAATCATGGTGCATTCTGCGTGTTGTATCTGAATGCATCAAACAAACTTTTTTCGACCTTCAACAAAATGACGCTGTGCGCAACCTTGTCATAGAGGATTGTGGCAAAAAGGCTCGGACGTACAGCCTTGAAGAGCGTTCAATCCATTATAAACCGAATAAACCAGCTTTTCCCCGTGAGGAATTGAGCCGCCGAGCGGGGTTTGGTGGGCAGGAGGGGCAGGGCGCAAGCCCTCGCCCTGACTGTAGCGAGACGCAAGAAAAAGTCCCTGCCCTCGAAAATAAAAAGGCTCACGGCGTGCGTCTGCACGCCAAGACAAAATCGGCGGCGGTAGCCGCTTCAACCCACTATTAAATGATAAAGGAAAATATCATGGCTCAAGCAGCATTTTTTAACAAAGAACGTACAGACAAACACGGTGAAATTGAGGAATATATGGAAGGCGAAGTCAAAACCCGGCGTGACAAGCTCATATTTCAGATCGTGCCGATTGTTGAAAAGGGCGCAAATATCAACAGCAATGAACCTTCTCACGATGTTCTTGTACGCGCTGCATATGGTGACTTTGTAGAAGCTGGAAAGGCTTGGACAAAGCGCGACAAAAACAACCAAATTTACATTAGCGTTGCCTCACATGATCCGAACATGACTATGAGCTTGTGGCCTGCTGATGAAAATGACGAAGAATGGGCGAAAGATGATCCTGATTGGGTTGCTGGTGCTAACAGCATTCGAGCGGCTTAAGGGGGAGTATTATGAACAACATCGAACAAGAATTGAGAGATAAGGGGCTTGATGCCCCGCGCCTCACGCCTGATATGATTGAAGCTATTATCAAGCATGAACAGTATCATGTTTTTGATGGTTCCATGCTTACGGTTTGTAACCTGACGCTCATGAATGGTTTCAATGTTGTCGGTGAAAGCGCGTGCGCTAGCCCTGAAAATTTCAATGAGCAAATTGGCCGTAAAGTGGCACGTGCCGATGCGGTCAAGAAGATATGGGCGTTTGAAGGATACAGGCTTAAAGAGAAACTTTTGCCACATGAAACTGACGATATGTTGGTTTTGAGACTTAAGGCGGCTGATAAATATAACGACCTACCAGCAGGCACAAAAGCGCTCCTAGAACGGGATGATTTATCTTAATGGGTATGTCCCTACATAAATGCCCAATGTGTAAACGTGCGTTTCGTGAGCGAGGCTTTCGAAACCACGTTAAAGCATGCCATCAGCGAGCCGGCTGGATAGAGGATATGAAACCCCTGCCAGTAGTTCACTACAGCTATTCAATGAACCATCAAACGGGCGAGACAATTATATATAAATCAAATGGTGAGGTCTTCGAAACCCTATGAGAACCGACACACCAACATATGAAGAAATTCAGGCTGCACAGGCGGTACTTGCAAGAGCGAGTGCCGCCCGTAATCCTGTTGGTGATATTCGGGTTATCAAAGTTAAAAGCAGCACTGTAAAACGACCTAAAACAATGACCCATGTTGAGCTTGAGGAAGCGAACACAGGCCGTAAACTATCCAAGCTGGAATATGAGAAGGCAGAAAAGGAACGCGCCCTATTAGATCGCCAGACAGAAGTTATTGCAGATCGCTTGGAAAGTGTTGGTATCCGCGCACGTATCGGCTCGCATACTCTAATAGGCTTACTGAGCGAAGCTTATATCGAAAAATCCGCGTATCGTAATTGCAATATCTTGCCCTCTGTCCAGAGTGGTAACACCCATGACATGATGAAATGCGTTCAATACTGGCTGGATACTTGCGCGGCTAAACAAACGCGCATGTGGGTGCTTTCATGGGGGTGGGTGCCACTGCATGAATATAATGCAGAACATAAAAAGTTTACGCGCAAAATATCCAAAATGAATGACAGTAAAACGCTTAAGAAAGCGGGTATCAGCTTTATTTATTCTGCCATTGAAAACACAATCAAATGGAATGAGGGCAGGCCGTATCTGAATTTACATGCTCATGTACTTGTTAAGGCTACCAAGAAATTAGGCCGCGAAAAATGGGCCGACTTATTGCGGGATGTGAAGATATTTGCACCTCGCAACTATTTGCATGACAGTGCTATTAGAAGTGCGAAAGAGGTGGTAAAATATGTTTTCAAGCCGCAGGAGTTCCAAAAGCTGACTGATGAACAGTTAGGCGCATTATTCCAGGCGACTAAGGGCCTTCGTTTTCATATCCCAATGGGTGAGCTTCGCACCTTCAGGGCAGGACTTAAAAATGATGGCCTGAAACTGCGGAAAATTGAAAGTAGGGGTGCTGGTGAATGGCGTTTGATTAAGGCTCGCGAACGAAAAGAAACGGAACGCGACACACCACCTGCAACGGGTGATGGTGTGAATCTGATTTTAGGGATCACCAGCCCGTCACCTATGTTTAACGAGACATTCGAACCCTGCTTGATCGTCAAGGACTTCACAGGCACGTTTGAGGCGCTTCTGGCATCTAATCCGTGGCTATATCAACGCATATCGGGACTTCGAGCAACGGCAGATCGCCGATCCTCTATCAAGGACACTTTAACGACAACTGTCCTTGGTGACGGTATCGATGATTACTTAAAACCCCCACCAGATACTTACTCGGCTCATGAACATCACGACACATTCCCTGAATATGTCGTTTAAAACAGCAAAGTGATCAAAACCATGATTAGAAAGACACTGAAAAGACTACGCCAAATAGAAGGTACAGGCGGCGCGAATGAGGCTGACCATACAACACTTCATGAAGAAGTTGATGCGATAAAAAAGCGCCTGACAAAACTGGAAGGGAAGGAAGAGAAAAATGGCTAGTCATCCAATGACAGGGCAAGCTGTTGGTGAAAGAGTGTGCAAGGGCAGCTTGTTAAAAAAATGCACACAAACCGTTACGCTGCTAGTCGCCAAAACAGGGGCTATCTATTACAATTGCCCATTGTGCGGTGCGAAGCATTTTTATCATAAAAGCGAAACGGCTGATTTTCTGGCTGGTACGGATACACCAGCCAATGAAAACGCGCCTGTAGAGATGCAGGAACCTGCGAACGAAAACACTATAGAGAAGGATGATGGCGATGAACTCTTCTCATGGGGTTGAAGTGAATGAATTTACTGAAACCTTCGCACCGTTGAAGGCAGTAATTGCAGAAAAAACACCTATTATAGAAACACCTGCAAATGACAATATTGAAGGTGTGGCGAACGACAATATCCCCGATCAAAATCCGCCTGAAATCTCTAATAGGCAAAATGGCGAATTATCCGGCGAAAAATTCGCGAAATTTTACGGTGAAGATATCTGGATGATGGGCGCTCATATGGTGTCCAGAATTGGCGGCTTGCCTATTAGTGATTGCGCCCCATTGCTGACATCATCAGATCAGCAGGATGTCATGCAGGATGCCATGCGATCACTGGAAGATTTAAGCCATGAATATGAATGGCTCGAATGGCTACGTTCACCACAGGCAGCACTTGCAAGCAACCTTGGTTCGCTCGCATTGTTTTCTATTATGAAATTGCAAGGAACAATGGCGATCATGCAAACGATCAAGGCACGTCAAACTGTTGCAAATGACGCGAACCAGCCGCCTGTTGCCCAGCCCCAAGAGCCTATAGAAGAAACCGGGGAGCTTGATTGATGGATAAGATCAGACCAACAACAAAATTTTCGCTGCCTAATCCCGATATAGCACCGCACATAGCAGCCTTTGGCGGTACTGGTGGCGGTAAAACGACCATGATAAGACGCATGATTGCCGACAGCAATAATCTAATAGTCTGGGATAGTATGGGGGATATCGGTTCACGCAGTGCTGAAAAGGGGCAGATACAGTCAATTGATATATTAGACTGTGAAATTGCCTTTTCGAAAATAAAGGATAGCGGCCTTGGATACAAGCTGGCTGTGGTTCCGCACGCAAAAGCCAGTATGCAGAGCTTTGAAACACTATGTTATGCAATTATCAAGCTTCGTGAAAACTGGAAAAAGGGCGATCCGTGGTTAACTTTTGTCGTCGATGAAATAGATGCGGTATATGCACATAATACCCCTGTTGATCATCCGTTTGCTGATATTATCAGGCGGGGCCGTCATTACGGTGTGCGTATAATAGGGGCAACACAGTTTCCGACGACAGTGAAGCCCGATTTTAGACGGAATTGTTCAATTGTTTATCTGTTTCCATTAGGGGCAGAAGGGCCAAGCTTCATTAGTAGCGCTCTTAAAAACAAAGAAGCCGCTGAGATGATGAAAACACTCCCGAAGCATCATGCCATTGTGCTTGAGGACGGGAAACCGAAGCCTTGGATTTACAAAAATCCGCCGCTGAAAAGAGCATAAAAACACCGATCACGAACTTGTGAACCTATTAGAAACCCGATTTTTCAAAGTCGGGTTTTTATTTGCTTTTTTGAAGTGGATCAGCCCTCTTTTTACTCAGAAACGCGAGAAATGAGGCGAAGCGGTGATCAAGTGGAATTCAGTATTAACGACCGTGGTTGCATCCTTGATCGTTTATTTTTTGACGCAAAAAAAGAAGGATTGCGAACATGAAACCAGCAACAGTAATTAAGCAAGTGGCCTTTGTCGCTATCGGTGTGATGGTGGCGGGTTATGTCATGTATCAAGGCCGTGAGTTGCCTATTATCGGCGATGCGCGTCGGGGCTTTGACGTTTAAGCCGCCTTTTCATTAACCCATAAATGAAGAGGGTACTTCAATGACAAAAACTTTTCTACCAAACCCAAATGGCCCCGATACCATTCTGCCCGGTCAAACGTCTACGGCGGAAATTCCCCAATCTATTATGTATCAGATGGACAGCCTGATTTGGGATTTAAAAACGGGAATTAATCCCATGACAGAGGCCCAGCAAGTCGCACAGATCACGAAAGCAGAGCTATTAGTGAATTATAGTGTCTTTGCTGAAATCAGTATTTCCAATATGAAATATCTGGATCGCTTTTACGACGAAGACAATGAAGATGGTGAACTGGCTTGGCGTTTCATTCAGAAAAACCGTGAAAGCCTAATAGGGCAAGAAGCGAACTCGCTAATTCTTGGGGCTCAACCTATTATGCATGTGCGCCTGACTTTTGCTGATGGTGCCGTAAGCCCGTCTTACCGTATTGATCTTGATCGCCGCGATATTCGCGTTCAAACCGCTGAAGCATTCCGAACGGGTAATGCACCTGCTATTGTGCGCCCTCTTAGAAAATTCAAGGAATTAAATGTTCCGATTGATCAAGTAGGTAAAAACACATTCACCTATAACAGTGATGCTGATGTGGTTCGTGGCTTCCATTTGCAAGGGGCGAATATTACTGAACTTCAGTTTTCTATCAATAATCAGCTACGCTATGATTTCAAGAATGTTCGCGCTATTAATCGACGCCTCAAACCCTTCAAGGGCGGCACATACCAGCCCCAGCCTGATAGCTGGCATTTGGTGCCGGAAACATTCTCAGGGGCGCTTGCGGACGCGTGGGGTGTAACACCCAATGACGAATTCAAATTTGAAATCACAACAAGCAACACTGATGATTGCACGTTGCTGATTGAGGAACTCAAGAAGCCAGCGAGCGAAAGCAATGCTGCGCGTGCAATAGAAGCATTCAGTAAAGCGCAGGCACAGCGTATCGTTGCGCGATAGGAGGTGATATCATGTTAACACCTTCTAACGCCCCAACGATCAATACCAGCACGTCACCGGGCTTTTTTGATGTCCTTGGTCAAGCCATTACAACCACGGTTGGCACCGCTGCCAATCTTGGTGGGCAGCTTCTCAATCTGGAAATTTTTGAGGAAATAATTGACGTTCGCAATGACATTCTTGGTCCAGGGCAGGTTTCAGGAACGCCGGGTGTTGTTCCTGAAGAGCAGGCGAACTCAAACAGCAATTCTGGCTCTGGCGGTTTCAATGCAGAGAACCTTATTGTTCCGAGTGCGATTGCTGTTGGTGTGGTGTTGCTCGTTCTTTTGGTGAGGAAATAAGCAATGAACCCATTCAACCCACTGGACTTAGGCATAGGCCGTATCATTGTTTTAGGCGGCATTGGTTATGTTTTATTCAAAGTATTGAAAGGGTAATCAATGACTGATTTTCCTTTCGTTGGTGGTGATTTGGCTTTTGGTGCTTCAGGCGGTCCAATCCGCTCGGACACTCAGTTTATATCACCTTTCGAGAATGGAGACATCATTATTGGCGGTGCTTCACCAGTTAATCAGATAGCGCTTGTATCGGCTGGCGCTATCGTTGTCGGGCTTGTCCTATGGGTAACATCCAGATCGAACAAATAACACGAGAGCAAAGCCAATTTGTTTTTGCTCAAAGTGAACATATCAGTCTCGATATTTGTGAACGGCTTTTGAGTGAGAAAAAAGCAGTTTTTTACCGGGTTAAAGATAAAAACGGAGCGTCCATTGCTGAAATTATTCTTTACATCAATGAACCTGAAAAAAATGAGCGAGAGGTTTTTATTCTCGCAGGTGCCGGGGGTTCAAGCATGAATATTCTGGAACGCTGCATTCCGCTTGTGGAGAAGTTTGGCCGTCAATTTGGCGCGTCAAAAGCATCTTTTGTGACAAGCCGCATAGGTCTTGTGCGTGCTATGTCAAAACTGGTCCAGGCTGACTATAAAGTGAGTTGGGATATCTGATGGGTCGTACAGAAAACAGGCAGGAAAATAATCCTACAAATATTCAGGATCATGACGTTACCACGTTCACTGACAGCTTCAATACTGAGTTGGATATAACGGATGATAGCGACAATAGTATTGAGATTGGCGATAACAGTATCATTACGCAAGGTGATGTAACTGTAGAACGTTTGGACGACGAAGTTATTGAACAAGCGTTTAATTTTGGCAAACAGGCGATTGAAAGTAATGAGCGCGTTGTCTCTGGGGCACTTGCTTCAACAACAAGCGCTATCCGCGAACTGGGGGAAGATAATCAGGAAAATTTTCGTCTGCTGACGGAAACAGTCGGCGATAACGCAGAGCAGGAACGCGACTTAGCGATTGAGCTTGCGACACTTCAGGTAAATGCAGGTCAAGAGGCATTGGAGAGTGCTTTTAATAGCACCGTTGGCGGGCTTGCCGAAATTCAATCAGAGAACACTAAAATCATTGTCGGGGTGGTCATGGCTGGCTTAACGGCAATTGCTATTTTCAGGAAAAATTAACATGAGCGATTTTCCAAGAGTTGAAACAATTAAAATTCCTGTAAGGGCTGGGCAAACGACGTCACCAAGGCAGGTTAATGCTGTTGAAATTTCCTGCATTAGCCAGACCATTGGGGCAATGGGTGAAATCACCTATGGACGTGGCCGTGAAGTGACAGGGATATTTTCAAGACTGTTTGTTGGTTACAAACTGTCGGTCACTGATGATATTCCGTTTAATGTTATTCAACTTAAAAACACAGGTACAGTTGACGCGGTGTTTGAGTTTCAGGTGTGCGGTACAGGGGCAAAATTTGAAAACTCAAGCGAGCAAGGTCAAGTTGATGTGCAAGGGGCTTTGCAGCAACGCCCGCCAAGTGTCAGAAAACCTACTCGGCGCGTACCAGTTGGTGATGTTCCTGTTGAGATATTATCAGAGGATGCAACGCGTGCCGTTGCCCTGATTGATGTGGATCAAACCCGCATTGCTTTCGGCCCGGATGAAACACTTGTCTATAACGATGAAATCCAGTTTGGGCCGCAATTGTTTCGCGACACAAATACAAGCGCTTTATTTGCTGTCAGGCCGCAAGGATCAGATGTTATTGACATTAAGGTGACAGAACAGTGTTTTCCCACATCTTTTAGCGTCGCGCCTACTGGTGGCGCGGCACAACAACCAGCACCAGTTGAAAACGGTGATATGCCTGTTGCGAGCAATATTGTGCGCGGTGTTGATCCCGCGTTTGAGCGCCCATTGATTGCTGATGTTTATGTTGACCCTGACTTGGCCGTGTCCGGTGATGGCCTGACGATGGCAACCGCCTTTAATGACTATAATCAGGCTGCAATAGCGCTGAATGGCACTGGCGGCACTATTGGCGGCAAGGCTGGCACTATCGCACGCCATAAGCTTAATTTGCGTTCAAGAGTTTATCCCGATGATAATCCGATAGTGATTACAACAGTCGGCGACGGTGATCCTGCAACCATAACAGGCGCGGAAATATTAGAAGGCTTAACCCGCTGTGTCGCTGGCGATGCGGTGCGGGTAGGCGCTGATTATAATAATATTTTCAAGGTCAATATTCCGGCTCCAACGTTTCATGCAAACGCGCTTAACTTGCATGAAAATGGTGTCTTCATGCCGCTGGTTATCGACCGTCTGCAAGAGCCTGAGTATGAGCTTTTCATGTTCGATCCTAACGACTGGCACAGTGCAGCCAGCAAAACGGTTGACCCTGCTAATAACAACTGGATTAATAGTTATACCGATCCGTTGTTGACAGGCTATACGCAAGCCCAGCTAGAGGCTGCGCAGGTGTTGATTTATGGCGGTTCAAACCGTACGGCCGTTTGGCCCGTTGAAAGCGCTGATATTGCCGCAGGTACGATCACGATCAATCAAACCAGCAAGGGCCTTACGAGCAACGGCGACGGGGTTGGCGACAACGGCAATAAATTTGCGCTCTTAAATATCCTGCCCAAATTGTCAGACGTAACCTTGCCGATCGGCCGCTGGGGCTATTTTGAAGAAGGCGACGGCACGATATCCCTTTATGTCAGGCCGCGCGATGAAGCTAATATCGCCGCGAATATCGAATATTCGGTTCGTGAAAGCTGCGTCAATGTGGCGACCTGCAATAATGTTGTTGTTGAAGGTATGCGCCTTGTGCAAGCGTCCGGCGACGGGCGCACCAAGGGCATTGCCATCGGTACAGAAAGCGACGCGGGGAGATCGCTTGATCAAAGGCGCAGAAACGTCACTGTACGCAATAACATTGTCGGTAAGTGCGGCACTGGTATCACGGGTAATTATGGCGCTATCCATTTTGACAGTCATGACGGTGTTATCGTTGAAAATAACATGGTCACACAAATGCCGCTTGGTAGTGGTATAACAGGTTTCCGCGTCAGTAATATGATTGTCAGAAGAAATGATATTACTTTCTGTGAGGTAACGCCTGTTAGTTTCTTCGGTGGCGGGGGATCGGGCGGGGTGCCAAGTAGCGGATGGTCGGAAAATCTGCAAACCATTGATAATTATTTCGGGCATTGCTGCCGTGAAATTCACGGGAATGCATGGTTTGCTTATGAGCAGTGTAACTATGTTATCCTGAAGGGTAATATCTTTGATGACTGTCTTGGTTATGTGACCTTCCAAGAGTGTTCGAATATTGTCTTCGCCTTTAATGCGTTTGAAGACGGTGATAGGGGCAATGACACAAGTGCCAATCGCTCAATCGCTGATCAGCAAAACGGTACACCACAACCGGACGCGAGCGGATTTCTTGAAATCTTCAACAATAGCTCCACACCGAACCCGCTCACTGGTGATGACGGCGGCAACTGGCAGCTAAGCAACCAGAACAACAACCAGCGTATGAATGTACGCAACAATGTGACCACGGGCATGTCATTCCTTGCTGACAATCCTGCCATCATTGGCGAGTTTTCGAGCAATGTGCATTGTATCAATTCTGACCTGCTAACAGCAACCGATACGCTATTGCCAAGCTTCAGCGACCTTTATGCTGATCCGGCAAATGGTGACTTTAGTTATTTGCCGGGTACGCCTGTATATCAAGCAGGCGATGACATGCGTGCGCGTATCGCTGAGATAGCAACCGCTTGGGCAAATGCGCCCATTCAAAACGATGCTGGCAACACGGGCATGCCGTTGGACGCGGATATTTTCAACACTGACATTAACGGTAATCCGGTTGACTGGACGAATGCGCCCAAGGGGCCGCAAGTATTGGAGGCAATGTGATGGAACCTTTAGGCAATAGCGGCGCGGGGTTTGGTGATTTTGGTAGTGAATATGTGCGTGTTTTTTCAGATGATCTAGTGCGCCGCACGCTTATCGACCCGAACGAGGCCGGAAACGAGAATATACGCGGTGTGACCATCTCCCTGATCATTGCGACACTGAGGGGTGATTACCGCCTGTTTGTTGGCCCTGATAGCGCGACAGCCCGAGAAGTTGGGGGCAGTAGTAACAGCCAAAACTCGGGCAGTAGTCACACGATTACGGAAAAAAGACTGCGGGCAGGTGAGGGGCTTTATTTTGAAGGTCGCGGCGAAATATCCGTTAATTATGAGGTGCTCTAATGCCAGTTATTTATTCAAAACAAAGAACGCGAAAAGACGGTTCCGGCATGGCTGAAATGCATATGGAAGAGGGCGAGGTCACTACCGTTTTTACATGGGAGCGGGACAAAAACGGCGTCACGACCATGCAGGAAAATGGATCTAACTCGCAAGCAGTTAGCGACCTGATGGCGATGCCGGAAAATGCGTAATGTAGCGCTTGCAGCAATCGCGCTTGCAGGCGTGTTTTTTATATCAAAAGGAATTGGAAGAATGAGAAATATTGAATGGGGCGCAAGAGTGGCATGGGGTGAGGCACGCGATCAAGGTGCAGGCGGTATGCAGGCGGTTATCAATGTGATGCAGAACCGCGCCAATGATCGGCGCTATCCTGATAGCATAGCAGACGTGGCAACCCAGCCTTTTCAGTTTTCGGCGTTCAATGAAGGTAACGCGAATAAATCAGCCTTGCACAGCGTCGCGGATGATGATCCCGAATTTCGGGTAGCGGTTGGGTTGGCAACATTCGCTGTTGACGGTTCGCTTGGAGACCTGACAGGCGGGGCAACGCATTATTATGCAGCCCGTGGCCCCAATAAGATATCACCGCCGTTTTGGATACGTGAAAGCCCTAACGCGGTACGGACCGCCTCAATCGGCAATCATGATTTTTATAAGGGGATAGCGTGATGGCTGTTTTTTCTGGAACTGCTTTGCTTATAGCAGGAGTTGCAGGCACTGGAATTGGTGCGTTTTTTGGTAGCCAAGTTGATGACGCTGTGGAGGTTCTTACTGGAGAAAAAGACGGCATTAACCCTGTTGTTTTAGCGCTTCTTGCTGGCGGTAGCTTCTTTGTTTATCAGCGATTTTTGAAGAAATAAGGGGCGAATTATGACAGCGAATGTTCAAGCTGAAATCCTGAAAATTGCCAAAAACTCGGGCGGTATTGGGGCCATCATTTTGCTTGGTGGCTGGATGCTAAACGGCAAGCTCGAAGAGATCAAAATCGCGGTTGATGATGTCTCTGATCAAGTAGAGGCCATCGACAAGCGTGTTGAAACCATTGAAACCGAGAAGCGATTGAAAAAACTTATGGAGGATGAAAAATGAGTATTCTGAAAACTATATTTATTACAGGCCTAGCATTCTTGCTGACAGCCTGTAGCCTGAGTGATTACGGCAAAACGACGACAGAGGTATTCCCGACAGAGTTTAAAGACAAAGACGGTAATCACCTTTATGCCTTCACCCAGGTGACAGGTTCGGAGGCTGACAGTAAAGACGTTGTTATGCAACTGAATGCTGCGACCATCTTTGATACGAGCTTAAGCAATCTCAGAAACTTTGAGGGCCAAAAGAATGTCACCGAAGCGTATCAGGCCGCTTTTGATCAATTTGGCGAGGTTACAAGCGCCGCCGCACAGGCCTTTATCAAAGCCTATAGCCCCACGAGTGTTTTACCTAGTGCAACACCAGAGGAGGCCGTACCAGATACAACAGGCGGCGGGGGTAGCGACTAATGCCCCGCACAACCAGAAAGCCGCGTAAGCCGCGCCCTGTCCGCAAGGATGGGGTGCTTGGCCGTTTCGAGCCAGTAGAGGATATGGAAGCAATGAAAAAGCCTGAAGGGTCGCCAGAAACGGCGGTGATAGATTCCGAGAAAGAAAAAGACAATGGTACTCAAAGTTAATGTTTTCAGGCCTCAATCGGGCGGGACTGGTGGATTTGGCACTGACTTGAATGCTATATTTGACGATTTTAATCAAGAATTCTTTCCTGAACGATTAAATAATGCGCCTTTTGTTTTTAATCCCGATCCTAGCGTGTTAGCAGGTATAAACGACATTAACGCTGGCATCGCAAGCAACCAAGCTAGAGCACGCGCCAAAAAGCTTGGAAGCGGTCAAGTATCTGTTGTTATTGGCGCGCTTATCATTGTCGGGGGTATATTAGTTGCTAGAAAGGCGATTAGCTAACTTTTAAGATACCTTTGGGCTGTGCGTTTTGTTACACCAAGCCGCTTTGATATAAAATCAGTATTCTTGCCGTTGCTGCGCATCCGTTGTGCAGCTTTTATCTTCTCTTTTTGTTTATTCTTCCGCACCCGAGCACCTACAAACCGCCATAAAAATCTTATGTTTTTTTCTGAAATATCAAATTTACTAAGGCATGTGACTGCTTGATTAAGCGATTTACCGTCGTCAATCATCATCGCTATCATTAAATCAATGTGCCTAGTATGTGATATATCGGCAACAGAAAATGCTTTATCCAGCTTTTTTTTATCCGCAATTATGGCTAATTCTTCTGAAATATCTGCAAATAATCTACTTGCATAGCTCGCGGCTTCTTCTGGAATTTCACTTGTGATTAGTGATGTTTTATTCTGAAAACTAAACTTCTGGTTCATTAATTCGCCCTCTGCGTTCTTATCTTGATAATCAGAAGCGACTTAAGAAAAAGTTAATGAGAATGTATCGAAGGTTTTAAAAATACACGTAAATCTATCAAGGAAGTGGTGCAAACGACATTTAATAAATTTCCCATAATATAAATTATACGTGTTAAATTTATCGACCCTGTCCAATTTATCGCTATTCAATAAGAATAAATATAAGGTCTAAGATCAAGAATTCTTCGTACTAAGTTGGTGATACAAATTATACCTTTGAGGTGCGGAAATAGTGAAATCCATTGCAATCATTGGCGTTTCAGGCGCTATCGGTAAGTCCTTCTTACGTGAAGTCAAAAGACGGCATCCGGTTTCCAGAGTATATGGCTTCAGCCGGTTAAAACCTAATGAGGTTATAGATCTTACTTGGCACCATATTGATCTTACTGATGAAGCCACCATTGAAGAAGCCAGTTCCAAGGTTACCGAACCTCTTGATCTTGTTATTCTAGCAACAGGTATTCTGCATAATACTAGCCTTCAACCGGAAAAATCGCTTCGGGACCTCTCTATCGATAATTTTGAGCGAGTTTTTAAAATCAACACGATTGGGCCAGCGCTTATTGCCAAATATTTTTTACCTAAGTTGAACCGAAAAAGCCGCTCTGTATTCGCAGCATTATCAGCGCGTGTTGGCAGCATTGAAGATAACAACCTTGGTGGTTGGTATGCTTACCGCGCCTCAAAAGCAGCGCTCAATATGATCATTAAAACTGCGAGTATCGAAATCGCACGGCGTAATAAACACGCGATTATCGCAGGGCTTCACCCAGGTACCGTTGATAGTAATCTATCAAAGCCCTTTCAAGCCAATGTACCGGATGGGAAACTATTCACTGCTGATTATTCTGCAAACAAATTATTGGATGTACTCGAAGGTTTATCAGGGGCAGATAGTGGCCATGTCTTTGATTTCAACGGTATTAAAATCCCATCTTAGAAGGCTATTTTATGTCGAAAGAAAAAGTCTCAATCGTTTGGTTCCGACAAGACCTCAGGCTTTCGGACAATCCAGCATTAATCGCTGCTTTGCAGAACGGTACTATATTGCCGATTTACATTTTAGATGATGAAAATGCCGATGAATGGAAAATGGGTGCTGCAACTCGCGTATGGCTTCATCATTCGCTAATTGCTCTCAGAAAATCGCTCAACGGCAACCTCTCGCTCTTTCACGGCAATGCAGAAAATGTGCTGTCCAATCTTATTGAAGCCTACGATATTCAGGGTATTTACTGGAACCGCTGCTATGAACCGTGGCGAATTAAACGGGATAGTAAGATCAAAACTATCCTTCAAGACGCAAATATAACGGTAGAAAGCTTTAACGCCTCGCTTTTATGGGAACCATGGACCGTTAAAAAAGCGGATGGCACTCCCTACCGTGTTTTCAGCCCATTCTATTACAAAGGCTGTGAAACCGCCGCACCTCCGCGCGAACCAATGCCAAAACCTGAACAGATTGACGCCGTTCGAGCAACCGATAGTTTAAACTTGAATGACCTGACCTTGCTGCCCTCAACCCCACGCTGGGACGAAGGCATGATGGATAACTGGCGGCCGGGTGAAGTTGGTGCTGAGGAATGTTTATCGAAATTTCTCGATAATGGCCTAGCAGGTTACAAGAATGGCCGTAATATTCCTTCAAAGCGAAACGTCTCACGGCTGTCACCCTACCTGCAAACTGGTGAAATATCCCCAAACACCGTTTGGTATCGTGCGAAGGAAAACGGTGAAGGCCCAGATCTGAAACATTTCTGTTCAGAACTTGGCTGGCGGGAATTTTCTTACTATCTTTTGTACCATTTCCCGACTTTGCCGGAGAAAAACCATCAGCCCAAGTTCGATAATTTTCCATGGGTAAAAGATGATAATGCTTTGGATGCATGGCAGCGCGGCGAAACCGGCATTCCAATTGTTGACGCAGGCATGCGCGAGCTTTGGCAAACAGGCTATATGCATAATCGGGTACGGATGATTGTTGCTTCGTTCCTGATCAAGAACCTCCTTATTCATTGGCGTAAAGGCGCAGAGTGGTTTTGGGATACGCTTATAGATGCAGACCTTGCCAACAATAGCGCAAGCTGGCAGTGGGTTGCAGGGTCAGGCGCCGACGCAGCACCCTATTTCAGAATATTCAATCCGGTTAGTCAGGCACAAAAATTTGACCCATCGGGCACCTACATCAGAAAATATGTACCAGAAATACGCGATTTACCTGACAAATATCTTTTTGCCCCGTGGGAAGCACCTGCAACCATTTTGGCAGGTGCGAATATAAAACTTGGTAACACTTATCCAAAGCCAATTGCAGATCTTAAGCTTTCACGCGCGGCGGCTCTGGAGGCATTTCAAAGTTTAAAGCAATCAGAGGCTTAAAGTGCGAAACTTGATTTATATATTGGGCGACCAACTAAGCCTTAACATCTCATCTCTGGAGGGTGCAGACCCATTGCAGGATGTCATCCTTATGGCTGAAGTAATGGAAGAGGCAACCTATGTTAAGCATCACAAAAAAAAGATCGCATTTATTTTCTCCGCAATGCGTCACTTCGCAGAAGAACTAAGAGAAAACGGATACATAGTTCGCTATACAAAGCTCAGTACAGCAGACAACAACGGTACTTTCGCAGATGAACTTTTGCGTGCAGTTGATGACTTAAACCCTGAAAAAATTATCATCACCGAACCATCAGAGTACCGCGTACTGGAAGATGTACGATCATGGCAAAAACAAATTTCGACCCCAATTGCAATTCTTGAAGATACCCGTTTCATTGCAACCAAACAGGAATTTTCTGATTGGGTAAAGGGGCGTAAGGCGCTGAGAATGGAGTATTTCTACCGAGATATTCGGCGCAAAACCAATCTATTAATGGATGGTAAAAAACCAATCGGCGGCGCATGGAATTATGATAGCGAAAACCGTAAACCGGCGGCAGATGACCTCTTTATGCCCTCCCCGCTTACATTCCAGCCAGACAGGATAACGGGCGAAATACTTGAGCTTATTGAAACGCGTTTTGCTGATCATTTTGGCGATGTGGATAATTTTTGGTTTGGCGTTACACGACAACATGCAGAAGCTGCATTTAAGCACTTTATCGCTTCAGCCTTGGCTAATTTCGGCGCATATCAAGACGCCATGCTGACTGGTCAAAAGTATTTATATCATTCGGTTATATCGCTTTATCTGAATGTTGGCCTTCTTGATCCGTTAACTATGTGCAAAATGGTTGAAGAGGCATACTTAAACGGCAGCGTGCCATTGAATTCAGCAGAAGGGTTTATTCGACAAATCATCGGTTGGCGTGAATATATTCGTGGTATTTACTGGCTGAAAATGCCTGGCTATGAAGCTAATAATTTCTTTGATACCAAACGCCCCTTACCTGATTTTTACTGGTCTGGTGAAACCGATATGCGCTGTATGAGCGAAGCAATCGGCCAAACGAAAAGTGATGCCTATGCTCATCATATTCAACGCCTCATGGTAACAGGTAATTTTGCACTTTTGATTGGTGCAAACCCAAGTGAAGTCCATGAATGGTACCTTACTGTGTACGCAGACGCCTTTGAGTGGGTTGAAATGCCTAATACGATTGGTATGAGCCAGTTTGCAGATGGTGGCTTATTGGGATCGAAACCCTATATATCAAGCGGAAATTACATTTCTAAAATGTCGAATTATTGCAGTGAATGCAAATACAATGTGAAAGAAAAAACAGGTGAAGGCGCCTGCCCTTTTAATTCATTATATTGGCATTTCCTCGATCGGAACTCGCACAAATTGAAAGGTAACCCTCGCCTTGGTCCGGTTTACAGAACGTGGGAGCGGATGAACGAAGATAAACAACAAGAGTACCTGAAAAGTGCTGAAAATTTTCTTGCGACACTTACCTAGCATTTATTCTTTACCGGTGTTACGGCGGCAACGTTCCGAACAGTATTTTACATTTTCCCAATCTTTCGACCATTTTTTGCGCCATACAAATGGGCGCATGCACACGGGGCAAACTTTAATGGGTAAGTCAGACTTTTTACGCATCTTGGCCATAACCTAATCAAAAAGACTCAGTTGGTTTTTATTTTCAGGCTTACGCTTTTTATTCCCAGCCCCCATCGTTTGCTTGACACCGCTTTTGCGGCTACCATGTTTTACAACAATTTTCTTAGCCTTTTCTTTATGTCCAGCGCCGCGCCGAACGGCCCACACCTTATCGCGTGCGTACCGGGCAGCTTCTTGATGATCAAAGATACGATCAGGGTATGACTTTCCGATAATATTACGAGCATCAGGTGCCAACCATGGCTCATGAATAAAAGCATCTGGCATAGACGCAAGCTCTGGCACCCATGTGCGGATAAATTCGCCATCAGGGTCTTGGTCGTACCCTTGTTTTAGCGGATTATATATTCTTATGGCGTTAATACCTGTCGTACCTGATTGCATCTGGACCTGTGACCAATGAATACCGGGTTCATAATCTGTAAAAAGTTTTGCAAGATGATTTCCCGGGCGTTTCCAGTGCAGCCAAAGATGATAGCTAGCTGTTGCCATCAGCATCGCGCGCATTCGAAAATTAATCCATCCCGTTGCGATAAGCGATCGCATACACGCATCCAAAAATGGGTATCCGGTTTCGCCTAAAATCCATGCCTCAAATTTAGGGTTATGGTTCGCAGGATCACGTAGACCATTATAGGCAGGATGAAAGTTTTTAAATTCTATCGACGGCTCGTCCTCCAGCTTTTGCATGAAATGACACCGCCAATGAAGCCTGGCAGAAAAAGCCGTCATGGAACCGCGCCAACCGTTTTTCTTTACAATCTTGGCTTGCTTCAACGCGTATTGCCGCGACCATGTTGCTTGTGCGACCTCCCGCATCGACAGAACGCCGTGCGCAATATAAGGGGACAAGCGCGAGCAAGTGGCCCTCGACCGAAGCGGGCTGGACATTGTGCGCCTGTATGGTTCCCCGCGTTCATGAAGAAAGCTATTAAGGGTGTGCTCCGCTTGCTGTCGTCCGCCAATTTGCCGGTCACTGCAATGATCTGGTTTTAGCTTAAGGTCGCCCGGTGCTGGCACTGGATCAGATGATACTTTCTTAGCCCAGATAATATCTGAAGGTGTGGAGACAATAGTTTCGCCCATAAAACGATCCCATTCCTTTGCCCAACCATTTCGAGATTTCAATCTGCGAATAACGCCGTCCTGACGGTCTTCAAACCAGTTAATATTCGATGATTTACACCAGTTAGCCACAGCAAGATCACGCTCATATGTCCAGCCATTGCCGGTTTCCTGATGCGAATACAAGTTAGCTATACCAACTGATTGATGTAATTCGTGAAAGATTGAAACAGCGTCACCAACTTTAACGCTTAATCGCCCGCCGAATGCTTTCAAATCAGTGTCCAGGCTTCGCAGGCATTCGACTAAAAAATCATAATGACGCTCTGAGGTATCTTTTAAGGCCCAGTATTCAGGTTCAATGATATAGAGAGGTAATATAGCCCGACCACACACCGCAGCATTCAAAAGCGGTCGGTGATCATGGATGCGTAAATCACGCTTAAACCATACAATATTGACTGGCCCGTTCTCAGCCATATTGATCGAGGATCGCCTGCGCGATTTGCGCGCCGCTTTCAAAGGCATATTCTACTTTACCGCCCAGACACCAGTCACCTCCCACAAAAAATGTATTCGAGGCATTACTTAAATAGGGTTCTCCCAAAGGCTTAACCGTTTGGGCGTAACGCCATCGGTGTGCTGTTTTGATCAAAGGTTCGGGTGCCGCACCCATTGTATATATAAACGCTTCGAATATCTGGTCTGCCGCATCCTTTGGCGAAAGCTCTAAATTCTGTTGGCTCCATTCTGGATTTGCATGCACTGTCCAGCTATCCGCCTTGAAATCACGGCCAGTTTTCGAACTGTTGCGACCAATCCAACTGATGATCTCATCATTGCCCCGCCAACTTTTTATATCAATTGGCAGTCTCTCTTCGAACACAAGCATAAGCGCCCAGCACGGCGCAACAGACACTTTATTAAGTGTATCATCAAATCCCAGTTTCGCCGCTGCTGTAAGTGCCGTCGCCTGAGCAACAGGAATTGTTGAAATCACGTAATCATACGGGCCGTGGATTGTATCATTAACTGTCAACCACCATTGGTTTTTACGTTGTTCGACGTTTGTTACCAAGTGGCCAGTCTGAAGGTTATGCAGTGCTAAAACAGACTTAATCGGGCTATTCATATGCGCTGCACCAACATAGCAGGTTTTGTCATCCCGAACAGGCCACTCGGCTATATCGCCGGACTTTATCATGTCACCAATAAAGGTTGAAAAATCTTCTGTTTCGCTGGTGAAATACTGTGCCCCATGATCTGCAGTCACATCATTATCAAGGCGCCTTGTCGCCATACGGCCACCAGCCCCCCTGCTCTTTTCAAATATGTCAATTGCGGCACCAGATTGCCCTAATAAATGCGCACAAGAGGCAGCCGTCATACCTGCTCCGACGATGGCAATTTTTTTATCTCTAAGCCCCATAAAACCCTCATGTAAATGATGTTATTGTGTACGTGATAGCTAACTAATTAGATTAGCAATAACCAATCCAAATCAATATGAAGCATGTATAAAGGTTTTTGGGAGAATACTGTGACTGAAGCAGAGATTAGCGAAGTTATCGAGCTTGCTTGGGATGACCAAACCTCTTTCGATCTAATCGAAAAACAAACTGGCCTTGCAGAAACAGCGGTTATTAAAATAATGCGTTCAGAGCTTAAGCCCCGCAGTTTCAAACTTTGGCGTAAACGCGTATCCGGCCGTAAAAGTAAACATGAGAAACTAAATATAGGTTGTTAGATTAAAGAGGTAAAATATTTCATTAGCAATTATATTCATTGAGCTTTCCTGCCACCGACAAAACATCAGCCGTAAGTCACATTACTTTCTGTTTCTAATAGGGTGTATAATTTAAATACTCACTGGAGATCTAATTTCGTTCCCTCTACTCTTCTTTATCTTCAAAATCAGACTTTACTGCTAAATCAGCCCGCCTATGCACAACCCCACTCTGGATTACTAATTCAATATTATTTAAAGCGTCCAGAGTTTGGAGGGGGTTTGAACTTAATAGAAGTAAGTCAGCCTGTTTGCCTACATCGATTGAGCCTAAATGGCGAAAGCCAAAGAACTCTGCATTACTCCAGGTCGCAGCTTTCAATATCTCTGCTGGAGAGATGCCTGCGGCCTTCCAGTGCTGCATCTCAAACCATCCATTCAGACCAGCCGGGTTGGCATAAGTAATATCACTGGGTGTATCACTGCCAAAAATCAATAATCCTCCTCGGTTTTGATAACGCGTGATGCCCTCGGTCACCATATTGATGGCCTCACGGTTCAACCTAGTCCAGTCACCTGTTTCCAGATAAATTTTAGCGAAAGGAAACTCCGCTAATTTCTTCGCCCATGATTGCCCTTCATCCGAACCATACCATTCGAGCAACTCCTCTGGCACCACTCTGGCCAGCTCCGAAGACATCAAATAATCAGGGTTGAACAGGTCACGTTCGCCGAACAGGACCTGAACAGTAGGCTGCACCGCGATGGCCTGTTTTGCCACTCTATCAATTATCTCCTCTATGGTGATTTCATTATCCAGTTCACCTCTTTTCCAGATACCATGAACAATTGCATTGACGCCTGCATCCGCCGCAAATTGCCATGCTTTAGCTGAATTAGCATGAATCATGACCGGCATCCCTTCAGCTCTGGCGCTTTCAACAAGTTCCCGGATCAGTTCTATAGATGGGGTTGGTAATTTTCTGTTCTCACCAAACCCTCTCTCATAGTGCGTTTTCACGCAGATGGCACCATCAGCCTTCATTCTTTCAACAACCGCCCTTGGGGTATGTTCCTTAGCATTGATACCTTCAGGTACCTTGCTAACATCCGCCAGAAAATATGGCACTACTTTGTATCGTATCAATTTAGGGATGTATGCCATAGGATAGCCGTCCTGAAACGGTGCCCCGCCACAAAAGTATGCATGGGGTCTCAATTGTTGCTCATTCCAGTCAGATATAAAGTTTGGCTCATTATGAAGATCCACAACCGTTGTAAAACCATGATAGAGATAGCTGCGAGGGATTTGTAACAAAGCATTCTTCACGATAGACGAATTCTCTGATTGCTGCTTCCAAGTCATTCCGGGCACACCAGCAAGGTGTGTATGACCATCGATTAGGCCAGGCACCAAAAATTTGCCCGTACCATCAATAATCTGCTCAGTTGCTCCTTCAGGCGGGTTTGATCTTACAGACGCAATTCTTCCGTTTTTAATAATGACGTACATACCTGATGCAACTGTCATTTCTGGCATTTCAACAATCGAGACATTACGAATAAGAACACCTTGTGCACGAAGTGCTACCTCCGCTTGCCAAAATAATATAAGGCCGCCCAAAAGCCGTAAGAATAAGGGAAAATGAACAATCACGTCGTAATTCCTTTTCTCTCAAACATGTGGGAATGAACGTTAAAGGTCGACCAGTTTCGCGTTTTTGGTCGAAGTAGAATCTTGGAACACGCTCTAATTCCTGATAGAAAATTTTGATGATTATGCTCTTATCACATATCAGTTTTGCAGCTGCTATTATTGCCTTATTGCTTTCCTCCCATCTTTCGGTAGTGAAGGCTGCTTCTCGCATGCCGCTAGTATTTCTCTCACTGAGTTTTGCTTTTCTTGGGCTTCAAACCCTTTGCCTGTCTCTATTTGTTGCGGGTCTTGAAATCACATTAACTCGCTACTTAATGCCCGTTTTCGCCTTGTCCATTGGCCCATCATTGGCGTTGTTTACGATAGGGTCTAGCAAAGCCAAGTGGCGGCTATCTTTCATACACATTATTCATTATCTGCCAGCTATTAGCGTCCTTATTTTGCGCAATTGGGGCCCGTTTGCCAACCTGATTGATTTCATGATCCTTTTAAGTTTACTAAGCTATGGCCTGTTCATGGCGTTTCAAACCTTTAAAGGGCCGGTTCAGTTTGCCAACCTACTGCGCTATCGCAACGCCGCATGGCATTGGCAGGCGGTTTGCTCAATCATTATTTTGCTGTCGTTTTTTGGCGAAATATTTATCAACCTGGAACTGAAAAGCGGATTAGCTCTAGCCGAAAGCTGGTCACTCTTTATCATTACGCTACTCAAAGTGGCTCTGTTATTATTCATTATTTTTTCCGTCATGACGCGGTCATCACGATTTGAATGGGTATATGTTTTTGGACAATCGAGATATGGCAAAACACCAAGCACCCTGGTAGCATCAGAATATTTGGATGAGATTGAAGGCTTTACACACCTATTGGACGAGAAAAAAATTTACCTCGAAGAGAATACAAATCTTGAGGCCATTGCCGCAAGATTGGGGACAACACAAAGACACCTCTCCGAAGCCATCAACCTTACATGGGGCGAAAGTTTCTCAAAGGTGATGAATAGACGACGAGTTGCCGAAGCCCAAAGGCTATTACTAGCTTATCCGAAAATGCGAGTATCCGAAGTTGTGTATCAATCTGGCTTCCGTAACAAATCTGCATTTAATCACGAATTTCACGCCTTTACATCCATGTCTCCAACAGCGTTTAGAGAGTTGCATTTAAAATCCTGATGACAAAGATTAAACATCTTCACATCATTTTTCTAAAGATAAGGTCAATATTCTTCTGCTTGACTGATATGCCCATTCACTTGCTTTGCTTATTAGAAAAATCAAAGGCCCATCCATGTGGTAGGGCGTTATTTATGAGAGCAGAAATTAGTCATAATCAGATGCTTTTAAATGGCCGTTTGCTGAAAAGTCGATTGATACGTTAAAGGTCATTACTTTTAAATTTTTCATCACGATTAACACTGTTTACGTCATATCAGGTGGTCTAAAGTTTTCATTATTTTATAGGCCTTAATATGTAAACGTAGCCTAATGGCTTCTATTCAACTGATACTTCAGACTTGATCCATTTTCGAATTCGCTTTCTTGCATTAATATACGGTGAAGAGCTATTAAATTGAATCATTCGGCCTTTAGTCCATTTACCATGCCACGGTTGACCATATAGTTCGTCGTTTGAGCGAAATGCTACGGTTTCTGTCAACGCAGTCTTGGCCTTACGAAGCCGTGTCAACAAATCAGGCCATGATACCATGTCAAAGTCAGTGTAAAATTTTTGTGCTAAAAGGCCAAGTTGGTTCCATTTAAATCCAATTTCTGGAAAGTCTACTTGCTGTCCACAATCATCTCTTTCCAACCACTTTAACACAAGCTCAGTCCAACCAATAAGATAGGCAGCTAAATTCGCAGGACTCATATGTGTATTTTTAACATGACCATCCATTGAAGAAACTTTTGAATACTCCATAGGAACACGCTCTAAATCTGACATAAGTTTGTCAAATGTAAAATTGATTGCATCCAATAATTCTGATTTTGACGTGGGAATTGCCATACAGCCCTCAAAGTAAACGGTATACTTAATACAAACTATTAACCATCTCGATAACGTGCATCTATCCTCAAAAATGAAAAAGGCGCCTATCTATAACTTTACCTAAGGCAGACGAACTCTAAACCCTATTGTAGTCTGTCATTAACTACGTAAAGCTCTGTTACAATTAGATCAGAATGAACTCAACGCACATAGCCTATTCAACCCTTAAGGCATTTACCGGGCTTTCAGTGGAAACTTTTATCGCGTCATATAATAACAGTATTAAGATAATTAACATTAACACTATTAATGGCAACAATAATATAGCACTGCCTATCTCAATACGTTCCACATAGAGTGCCAACCACTGCTCGCCGAAATACCACCCAATTGGCAGCGCCAGAATTGTACTAATGAGTAAAGGCCTAATCGATTGCAATATTACAGGAATAAAAATCTGATACGGTCGTGCACCCAAGCACTTACGAATAGCAGCGGATTTTCGCATTGCCATTTGTGCAGTTCTAAGTAATGCCATAAATCCCGTAAGCGCTATGCACGCCGCGATAATACCAAAAAATGTCAACAAATTAGAGCGGTCTACAGCACCAGCAAAACTGGATTCAATTTCACTCGCTACCGACACTCTATCAATAGCAAACTCTGGCAATATTTCTCTCCATATTGCATCAATCGCTTTGATTGTCTCAGCATCAGCCCCGTCTTGTAGTCTTGCGAGAATTGTACCTTGGTTCCAAGGCCAGTTAATAAAGAAACGCGGTAAAATTTGTGTATCAGAGGGTTCAAACCGAAAGTCAGGCACAATGCCAACAATTGTAAGTTCAAATTGCCATGTACCCGTTCCTTGAACAATAGCGCCGATTGCATCTTCCGGATTATCAAAACCCAGTAATTTGATAGCTGCTTCATTAGCCATAATGTTAGCTGAACCAGTATTATCACCTTGGCTTCGGGCATCCAACTGGTCGCCAGGGAAATCACGCACAAGCGCACGCCCGATAAAGGGCTCAATCCCAAGTACCTTCAATAAATTGGCATCCCCTCCTTGATATGAAATATTTACCGCGTCATTACTTTCATCACCAGTAAGCCGAACCTGCATAGAAGCTGTGTTTTGACCCGGCAACCAGGCAACAAGGCCAACCTCCTCCACACCGGGTAGCCTATTAATACGATCAGCAACCAACCGGGCATGGTCGATATAATCAGGCACATTCGAAAGCCTTACTGCCTGAAGGGTATCTGGGCTGTATCCCAAATCCAGATTGCGCAGATGGCTAGTTTGAAAATGGCTTATCGTCGCCAGAATAATAACACTTAGAGAGACGGTAAATTGCACAACTAACATAATATTAGCGAACAAAGATTTAACCCCCAAACCCAGATGTTTTTTACTTTGCAGCAATTGTGCCGGGCTTACACGTTCAATTTTAGAAAAAGAGAAAACACTCGATAAAACTGCGGGAACTAAAGCAGAAAAAAGAGCAATGGTTATAATACTTCCGTCAATAGTAACATTGCCCATTGAATGCTCACCAAAAAACAAAAGAGGCACTAAGATTTCATGCGCAGCAAGGCTAATCGGAAACGCAGGGATACTAAACATAATAGTACGCCATGCGATTGTGGCTATGATATCTTTTCGCTCAGCACCATGTATTTTTTTCATTAAAATGAGCTTGAGGCGTATCAAGCTATCGGTCGTTGTTAAAAATACAGAATTAAGAATAACAGCGAGGAAAATCAGCACACCAATCCCTGCAAAAACCTTTAGCTGAAATTTATCGCCGCGCGGCCTGAGCGTATAAAAATCAGTAGGCAGAAGATGTATTTCCCTAATGGGTGAGAAAATATAGTTTAATCTTTCGCTTGTTATTCTACCATCTGAAGCTGGTATGTTTTGATCAATAAAAGCAGCAATATTTTTATTCAAACCCTCAAAAGACTCTATGCTTTTAAGGCGTACATATGTATGCGCTGCATACCAATTCCAATTTGATAATATATTCCCCGTACGTTCCATATAGGCGGTTGGTATCGGGATAAAAATATCGTTGGCAAAATGAGTATCTGATGGCCACGCTGGTAACACGGCGATAACTTGAAAATCTTCGGCCCCGTATGGCATCTGAACCGTTATGGTTTCACCAACAACATTCGACTTCCCAAAATATTTGATTGCCGCAGTTTCTGTTATAACTGTTGTTGATGCTTCTAATTTCGGCCGTTCTGCGCCGTGTATCGTCGGTAATCGCACAACATTAAAAAAGCCTGGGTCAGTCCAGAATACTAACTCGTTAAAGACAGCATCTCTTTTTTGAACGCTTAAAGGTCTGACTAATAACCGTGCAGTATCGATGATATCATCTGGTGCAAATGCTGGTAGCGCCTCAGACACAGGCGCAGGAACAGTTGCAAGCCGCGTACCGCTTGAGGGAAACACTGTGCTTATTTTGGCTGTAACTTCATGATCTTCGATCCATGTATCATAACCAACTTCGCTTGCGATATAAGATGCGATCATCAAAATCGCCGTCAGCGCAATTGTTATACCAAACCCGCTTGCAAATATAGGCAGTGTTGCTTTGCCAACCTTTGGGAATAACCTTGAAAATTGCACTTTTCACCTCCTCTGGCAGAACAGAACTTCACAAACTAAAAGGCAGGTTGTCAGCCCTACCCGCTATTCAATAATCAGTGCCCTCATATGGATTTAACACTAAAACCAATCGCTTTTTTCCGGTTCCCTTGATTGGTGGAGAGCGATGAATCACAGGGTCATTTGTCGCCAGACGCCCCTTAAAAAGCCCCACCTCGCCGGGGGCCATTTCATGAATAGAATTAGGTTCAATCTCTTCCCCTGCTTGATCATCACCGCTGTCCAGCCACTGTGTACCAGGCCCTGAATATGTTGAAATCAAACCTAGTGTGACAAAGTCACTATGAAATTTTCGGCAGGCATCACCGTCGATCACTTCCAGACGCAGTTCAATCTCTTGCGTGCATGCAAATGGTTGAAATATTTTGCACAAATCCGAGATATCGTTGATCAAGTTGGTTAAAGCTGCACCTTCAATATACCCGGCTTGTACCACAGCACTCTGTAACAGTGAGCGGCATTTATCAAAACGCACGATCGTACGAAAACTTTTTGGGTTATTAATCAACAAAATATCAGCGTCAAAAGACAACTGCCGCCGCCAAATTGCTATATTACAATTCTTATTTTTAATATCATCAAACACACACGGCTGAGTGGAAATTGCTGCGCTGGTTTCGGCAATCATTACGTATTTATACCTTATGGCTAATTGATTATTTATATATGGTATACCATAACAATATCTATTGGTAATCTGCAAGTATCGGCGCATAATATTTATTTTTCGCTAGAGCTTATCGGTTCCGTATAATAAAGACTTTCATACTGAAGGTGCGTCAACAAAGTTGGAATAAATTAATGAATTCAATGTTCATCCGGTTAGCTGTCACAGTTATTGCATTTTTATTGGTAATACCCGAAAAGTCACTGGTAGCAGCCGATAAAGAACCAATCATTATCCGCGATATATCTGTTGCATCCGGCACTAAGGTTACGACTGATATTTCTATTGCAGCTCATAAGGCAAACACTTCTGTCCCCATAACGGTTGTTAATGGAAACAAGCCGGGACCTACGCTTCTGCTCCTTGCGGGTGTGCATGGGTCAGAATATTCCCCCATAGTTGCAATGCAAAAACTGGCACCAAAGCTTAACCCCCAAGACATATCAGGCGCTGTAATTATTGTTCATATTGCTAATATGCCCGCCTATTTGGGGCGTACAGTCTATACAAGCCCTATCGATGATAAAAACCTAAATCGCGTCTTTCCAGGAACCCCCGATGGCTCGCTTACGGAACGCATTGCCTATTTCCTGACAAGCGAATTATACCCCCTGGCTGACGCTGTGCTTGATATGCATTCAGGCGACGGTAATGAACAACTGAGGCCCTCCTGGACAGGATATTATGGCACTGCGGGGTCTGAAGACGTCATCAAGGCCTCACGCGCGATGGCGCATGCGTTTGGCATTGAATATATTGTCGAGTTTCAGTGGGAGTTGACAAATATTGAAAACGCAATCTGGGCTGGTTCTGCCGCTATTGCGAAAAACATTCCATCGATTGATGTTGAAGCTGGTGGAATGGGAATATATGACGAACAGGCGATTGCCCAAATTGAAGACGGGGTGCGCCGAATTATGTCTCATATGGGCATTACGGATGAAGTTTTCCCTGCTAAACCACCTGCTAAAATCATCACTGACCGCCAATCAATTAAAGCACCAGAAAACGGATCGTGGGTTCCTCTAATCGATGCCGGGAACAAGGTAAATAAAGGTGACCTGATCGGATATATGACCGATTGGCATGGCAACCGTATCTTTGAAGCAAAAGCGCCAATTGACGGCCTTTTATTACTTCGCTTTGAGGCCCCCCCTGCCCTTAAGGGAGAGACGCTGGCAGTTGTGGCGACAACGACAAAATAGTCGCCGCCACAATGCCAGCACCCTATAATCTATTTCCTATCACTGAGAGCTTTAAACCGGGGCAAGTTTGCGAGCGTAATTGCCTCATATGCTGCCCCCTTAAACAATAGCGGATAATAATATTCCCGTAGCGATCCATGAAAGTTACGCACATGCTGTTGATAGTGCATAGCGGCCTTTGCGTCAGTTCCTGCGACGCCAGTCAAAGAACGTTCTGTGAGCGAAGACGGTGATAAGAACGCAAACCACTGTGCAGCTTTATCTCTCTTTAAAATTGCTGCGCGACGTTTTTCAGACATGTCAGCAACGCTTTGGTCACCCACTTGCTGGAACGCGTAATACCATTTCCATTCAAAAGGACGGTTGATTTCCGCATATTCTGCCCATTCAGGATGTTCCTTCACAAACGTTTCCATCGTGGCTTCTTTCGGCAAGTCCCAAGCATCATTTACACTCTCACGCTGGGTCAAGATGATATCGCCTCCTTCAGGCGCCGGTATAATAGCTTCAATGAATGCATCACTCATAGCGGGCACAACAAAAGTTGTTAACATCCAGACTGCAAGCAAACCAGACGCAATCGTTGGACCGGCATATGAACGCGCGGAAGCCCATAAACACAGAAATGACCAAAATAGAATTTGCGCTATCGCAATACCTAAAACACTTACTATAGAAAGAAGACTTGCCCCAGATACCATTGCTCCAAAAAGAAATGGAATAAGAACACCAATACTTAAAAGTATAACACGAACAAACGCCCGCGAACGCCATAAATTATTATCACTTGCGGAGGTCGCAACCAAAAGATCATGCCGCCCTGCTGCCCGCTCAGATGCGCGAAGGTCATGCAATAAGATAATCAGGAACACTGGCATGAGTATACTTAGTACGAATGCAAAATCGAATTGACCAGACTGCGCAAGCTCAGCGTTCGCCGTGTCAGATTCGTAAATTTGCGCCTCCAACGCCAACATACGAATACGATGTTTCCACGGGCTTGTATCACGTTCGCCGAGCGCTGCAAACGCAAGTCTGGATGGTGGGTCATACGTAAGATGAAAGCTATAATAAGCCGCACCGCCGTAGTCAGACTCTTTAGCTAAAACCGCCGCACGGTCTTTGGCATCCGCAACCAATAATCGCTCGATAGTTTCCTGTTGCCGCTCAACCTCGCTGAGGCCAGACCAAACAGAAAACACTGACAAGCTAATCGCAACAAGGACCAAAACTATAGCAGCAGGTTGCTTAAGGAAAAAACGTAATTCCCGGGTAAAAGACGAAAACATACTCATAGTGCACGCCTCCCCACAAACCTACATAGAACCAACAGTAAAACCACCCAAAATACCAATTTCATCAACGACATAGAGGCATTTTCTATCCTATTATTCGCAGGCAAAGACGAAAAATCAAATTCATCAAGAACTTTCCAATTCTCTGCGCTCACCCGTGTTCGTTTTTCCGCCTCAGGATTACTACTTCGATTAGCGTCATCAGCGAAGGTAAGTTTTTCAGCATGAACCCTATTAAGCGATTGCACAAAATCAAACCGCAGTGCTTCCGTTTCACGCAAAAACCTATGATGTGTTTCAAGGTCAACACCAGCAACTTTCATTGAAAATTCTCTTATGCCTAAAACAGGCGATAACCATCCAAAATATCGCGCTATGTTGGCTTGTGCCACTTCAACTTGCATACGTTCTTCAGCAAACTTGTTTAAAATATCCGTTAGGTTTGCTTCAGCAGCACCAGCAACAACCCCTCTAAAGTTAACAGGTAAGTCTTCGACCTTATCGACATTATATTGTTGAAGCATATTCGCACGTAGCGCCGTAAAAGCGGGGTCAGCGGCGTTATGACCGTCGCCAACTTTACTGACCGCTTCAATAACAGCAAAATCAGTTTCAATTTTACCCGGCGCATCCACAAGCGATACAGCCGCATTACTGGAAATACGCGGTATAAGTATTGCCACAACTACCCACGCAGCGAGCAACGCCCCCAAACTTGCACTCGGGGTTCGCATCATCGTTGATGCAAGCACAATACCTATGCACCAAATCAGCAAATAAAGAGCATATCCAACCATGAAAAGGCTAGCAGAAACAAAAGGTTCGCCGTCAAGGGTCGCAAATATAATGGCAACGAATAACGGCACTATCATCAAGCCTGCAACACCAACAAGAGCATAGCCCTTCCCTATCATAATTTTTAATGGTGTCATTCCCTGAGCGATCAATTGATCAAAGGTTCTGGCCTCTCGCTCGCGCGTAATAACATTATAGCCAATCAGCACTAATAATAAGGGCGCTAATGTTTGAAGCAAAAGTGCAGGTGTTAGCGCGCCAAATATCGCCAGTTCTGAACTAGCTTGCCGGTCTGCAAACATCGCACTATTCTGGCGGTGCCCCTCAAGAAAAATCGAATCACCTGTATACGCATCAATACCAGGGTCAATGATACCAAGCGGCGGCGGTGTTCTAAAGGCATAGTGGCCATAATGAACCATCCTGTGAGGGTGTCGGTTTGGTTGGCTAAAGAACGCTTCTTCTGCCTCTGACTGAAGGTGGGCACGCTCGTGCGCTGCGTCAGTCATTTGCTTGGCTGTCAATATCGATGAGCCCGCGATTAAAATAAGGCCGACAAGCATCACTGATGTTGCAAGTTTTGAGCGCCACCAATATCGCCATTCATCTTTTGCAATCATTTTCGTAATTGTCATGAGGCTGCCCTTTCCGCGAATGCTGCATGGACAGTTTCCGTATCAATTTTTCCGCCCTCGTCTGCCTCAAAAGAGCCGACCAAAGCACCCCGGCGCAGCAGAGCAATCCGGTGTGCAACCTGACAGGCGCCGTAAACATCATGAGTTACCATCACTATCGTCGTGCCAGCCGCCGCAAGGCTTGTGATCAACTGATTAAATTCATCGATAGCAACAGGGTCCAAGCCAGAGGTTGGCTCATCAAGAAATAAAACGGGCGTTTCACGCAAGAGCGCAAGCGCAATAGCCGTTTTCTGACGCATGCCTTTTGAATAGCGCTCCATATTTTGGTTATGGGCCTCTTTCTGCAAAGAGACACGGTCAAGCGCTTGTACGATTTCATTGCTGCTTTTCTTTATGCCTGCAAGCGATAAAAAATACTCAATGTTTTCAATCGCGGTCAGATGCCCATACAAGGTTGCGGCCTCAGGCAAATATGCGACTTTAGACCTCACGGAAGCAACATCACTATGAACAGCTTTTCCAAAGAGTATTGCCTCACCAGATTGCGGTGGCAAAAGCCCTAAAAATGTGTGGAGAGTTGTGGATTTCCCGGCGCCGTTTCCACCCAAAAGTGCAAAAACTTCACCTTTTCGAACCTCGAAATTGATATCAGAGAGAACAGGCGTTTGCCCCCTCATAACCGATAGATTACGTGCTTCAACAACTATATTTGACATTTTGCACTCCCAAAAAACTTAACAGAAATAACTCATTAACATGCATGCGGATAAAATCATGATTGAGACACCTAAAAATAACTAAGCCACGGCTTGTTTCGTTTTTCCCGGTGCTTGAAAGCAGAAAAGGATTTTGCCAACGGATAATGTAAAACTATAAGCAAAACAGTTCCCAGCCAAATCCAGCCAACACTATCAAGGCCAAAGCGTTCACCGTGCGTTGCCCCAAACGCAAGGAACAAAATCCAATAAGCAGCAAGAAGAACATAAAGGTGTACGACATAGATAAACATCGGTGCCGAACCAAAATACCGCAATGCTTCTAATACCACATTGGGCTTTTGCACTTTGTCGAACCATGCCAAACAAATCAGGCCAAAACCAAGCGTCAAAAGAATATAATCAAGCGACGGCGGATATTTGGTGAAATTGATGAAAGCCATCAGTGTTTCAATGGCCGTTTCTTGCGCCGACCAGGGTAATGTTTCACCGTAAATATTAAAGCCACGTAAAACCAGAAGAGCAGCCAAACATACTATGCCAGTAACAGTCAGAATTCTTTGACGTTTCGCAGCCTCAAACCCACGGGCAAATAATGGCCCTGCAAAATACCCAAGTAAAATCACACCAAACCACGGCAGCATTGGATATGACAGGCTAATATTAAGCGGGCCTATTTTACCAAGAGAGCCATAATCATGAAGAATGGTCCAAGGGATATAAGCCCAATCACCAGGTTCGAACTGCAATGGCTCAAGAAAATTATGACCCGCTACAATTACAAAACCAAGAGCACCTATAAACCAATAGTTCAAACGACTAACAACCGATAGAGCAATCAGGCATAGCCCAATTGCCCACAAGACTTGAAGAAACAGGAAATTGGGAAAACTATCAGCCCAGACCAAATAATAAAAAACGATCTCGATCAAGATAATGACAAAACCACGTTTCAAGAGAAACCCGGAAGGAGAACGATAGGTGCTCTCCGTCGGGTGGGCATAAAGCCAAGCGCCCATCCCTGCCAGAAAAATGAAAATCGGTGCGCAAAAATGCGTGAGAATTCGTGTAAAGAATAAATCCGGTTCAATAGCATCATTGATCGGATCGCCAGTGCGCACATGCATATAAAAGCGTTCACGCACATGATCCAGCATCATTAACATAATGACTAACCCTCGCATAACATCAATAGATGAAATGCGAGGTACGCCATTCTTTACATCACTCATAACCTTCACTCCCCTGACAGAACAGTCGTACCGATCAGAATGCGTACGAAGCTGTCACACGGAAGCGGCGTGGTGCACCAGGCTCTACCCAAACATCGGCAAACGAGTTCGTATAGAAGGTTTCGTTGAAGATATTGTCGACATCCAAACGGATCGCTAAACCTTCAATAGGCTCAATCTGAGCAAAAGCACGAAACGTTACAAAGTCAGGTAATACAAAATCAAACCCGGTAAATCCGAGGCGTTCACCAGTATATAACATACCACCCCCTACTTGAACTGGCACTTCACCAAGCTCAAATGCTTTACTACCTTGAACGTTTATTTGGTGATCTGGCGAGTTAATCAATGGATCACCCGCTTCGATCCGCGCGCCAAAATCTGCGTCCGGGTTGCTGTTTCTGAACTCAGCGTCAGTGTACGCATAAGATAACCAAAAGTTAATGCCATTATCGAAGAATAAACTGGCATCAAATTCAATTCCGCGGCTGCGTGCTTCGCCTGCTGTGAAAGAGAAAAAGCCTGCTGCCATTGCTTCCGGACGGTCATCATTAACAAGAATATTGCTCTGATCTACCTGAAAAGCAGTTAAAGTTACGATACCGGAAACGTTATCAAAATAAGCACTTAAGTCAGCTTTAAAACCAAACTCGGCAGACTCTGTGATATTTGGATCGAACTGGTTTCCTTCAAAATCTGAACCTGTTTGTTGACGAAACCCTTCACCGTAAGTGGCATAAATACTAAAGCCATCATCAACGGCATAAACAGCACCAACTTGCGGTGAAAAACGAGTGTCAGATGACGTGACTGTCGTTGTCGGCGAAGCACGAAGGTTCGTAAGGTCCTGTTCAAAATCATCAAAACGTCCACCAACACGGATTTGCAAACGCTCGGTAAGGTCAATTTGATCTTGGAAATAAATACCATAACCAGTCAACTCTTCTTCACGGTCTGTATTAGGGCCCGGAGTGGGAATTGGAAACTGTCCGTAAACCGGATTGAAGACATCGAGGAGCAAATATGTTGCAGGGTCAAGGTCTGCAACAGTAGCACCTGCCGGAATGCTTGGCGGGCGGAAACGCAGAATGAAAAGACTGTTATCAAAACGGTCATAGTCTGCCCCGAATAAAAGCCGGTGGCGCAGCGAGCCTGTTTCGAATTCACCGGCGAGTTCAGCACGGGCAACAAAATATTCAGAATCAAAATCCCTGAATCGGAAAAACCGCGATACGGTCTGTCCATCAAGGAAAAAAGTCTGTCGCCCACCAAAGTTATTTTCAGATGCATTACCTTCTAGTGAGGTCTCACGGTATCCAACCCCAGTAAGTAAGCTCCAGTTATCATTAAAGTTATGTTGAACTTCCAATTGGTGGCCAACCACTTCAGTTTCAATAGGTCCATCACCCGGCTCACCCGTAAATGTTCTGCGCGGTGAAAAACCAAACTCTTCTGAAAATACAACACCCCGATCAAATGGAATTTCCTGATACGTATATTCTAACTCATATGTAAGGCTTGTATCTTCTGTCAAATTCCATGTAACAGACGGGTAGAAACCAACCCGCTCGGTTTCAACAGTTTCCCGGAAACTATCTGAATCCTCATAGAAACCAACCAGACGTACGCCGATATCATCATCCGCGCCAAAGCTGGTTTGCACGTCACCTTCAAAACGAACCTGATCCCAACTTCCGTATGTTGCACGTACTTCGCCGCGTGTCTCAAATTGAGGGCGTTTAGTTACAAGGTTAACTGTTCCCCCCGGCTCTCCGCGGCCGAATAACGCTGAACGAGGCCCTTTCAAGACTTCGACAGACTCGATACCAACAAGGTCTCGTGGTCCACCAAATCCGCGGCCTGCATTAAAGCCATTTACCAAAAACCCGCTCGGTAAATTGATATCACCAGAAAAGCCACGGATAGAGAAACTATTCCAAAGGCCACCAAAATTATTTTGCCGAGCAACAGATGCCGATAGATCGAGTGCATCATTTAAATTTAATGCCCCAACCTCGCGCAGGAATTCGAAATCCAATTTTTGATTGGAGGCTGGATCTTCCAGGAAATCGAAATTGCCTTGATAGGCACGACGGTCCCCTGTCACAAATATTTCTTCAATAGTTTCTGTATTGGCGTCAGTGTCGGCCTCAGTTGTCTGGGCCATAGCAAAGGTTGAAAGCGCTATATGGCTTGTTGCCGTCGCGAGTAGAATGTTCCGTTTCATCAGTTTCCCTCATCTTTATATCAAAACTGAAATTAATAATGATTTGCATTATCAAAAAATATACTAAATGAAAATAGATATTTTCCGATTTTATGCTGTCCCCCTAATTCTCTTGCGACTGACCTATGCTGTGTCGATTTTTTGGCCGTTACACGGCACAAATCGCAACTCACAGATTCATGAACAAAATTAGGTTCATCAACACCTTACCATCGGGTAAATGTGAAAATGTCTTATTCGATATGGTATGTTTAGTGGAGTGGTGGAGCTCGTGCAGCTCTGCGAACTGCATTGATTGTGTAGTTCGCATTGTCAGTTTTACGATCAAAAATTACCGTGTACTGAAAAGCTTTCAGTGATAATATTTCATCCGTATCAACATCATCTATGTGAGAAATAAAACTACAGATCGTGCATTCATGATTAAGACTGGGTTCGTCAACATCGTGGTAATGATGCGCAGCGAAAAGTACAGTCGTCACAAACAATGCAACAATCCACGCCTTTTTCAACAAAGCACTTTTATATGGCTCTACTTTGATCACGGAAACGTTATTATATCACAAAAATAAATAGGACAAGCATTTAATAAACTATCGAACAAAATAATATTTATCCGTTAATTGAACTTCGCTACAAATTTATCCTGAAAAGTCACACACAATACCTTTCTTTTAAAGCGCCTTACAAAAGTTTCAGTAATTTCAAACTGCTTTCGATATGCTATATAGTTACTTTTTGATTGAACTCGGCCATTCATTGTGATTGTATTTACGTTAATTGATACTAGCATTATTGGTTCAAAGACATGATATCGAAAGCGACACATTTAGGCAGAATAAGAGCACCGTTTTATACGGTACTATTCGCTTGGCTGGCGCTGCAATCATTGAGTTTTATACATGCTGACGAAATTGACCACCATGATCAAACGGCGCACGATTGCATAATTTGTACGCATAGTTTCTTGGACGGCGAACTGAATTCACTCCCTAGCCACATGGTATCTGAACGTTTCGAACTTCATGAAACGTCTCTTTCAGTCCATACATATTCTTTACCGACAGGGTTGTTAACGCTCTCTGTTAACAGCCGAGCCCCTCCTTTTCTATAAGTCTTTGCTTCTCGTGAACTTAACACTGACGCTTATGAACGGCTGCTTATCAGTTGCCTAAATCATAATAATCATTGTCAGTGTTTGTGATGAACGTTCCCATGCAGATACCAACAGCTTGATAGAAAATGCCCCGGCATTCTGGCTTTTACCTATTTGCTAATTACGGACGCTGTAGAAAGGTTTAAAAATGTCGGCATCAATGGCAGAGCCAATAACTGCTTACACCCCAAATATTTTTCTTAACAACGCCTCCATGCCAAAACTAACAGGCAACGAGACAATCATATATTACGCTTTAGATAGCTTCAACCGCGCTACAAAGGCATATGAACTACTTGATCATCTCAGGCCCGCTGGCATCAATGCAATTCCAACTGTGTACCGCGCATTAAATGGTCTTATGAAAAAAGGATTAGTGCGCTACATTACCACCACACAAACATATATAACACTGTCAGAAGTCTGTATCGAAGACGATGAAGAACGCATATTTTTTGTCTGTAGCAATTGCTCGCATGTTAGTACCGTAGAAGCAGATGACGTTGTAGATGAATTACAGGCAAATGCAAAAGCAACTGGCTTTACAATACGAGCTAAAAACATGGAAATCATTGGCCTTTGCCCTGTATGCAAAGCGAAGAAAACCTAAAGCGAGATAATTTAATGCAGCTCAATCGAAGACATTTTTCCCTTCTTGCAACGGCTTTTGCTTTTGGCGGCCTTTCTGCCTGCCAACAAAAGGCCGCGGTGGCTTCGCCAAAAACTGTCAAGGGATACGGTGAATTAATACCAGACCCAAACGGCTTATTGGATTTACCACAAGGGTTTAGTTATAGAATTATTTCTCAGTATGGGGAGGTAATGAGCGATGGATACCAAGTTCCTGACCATGCTGACGGTATGGGCTGCATACCTCTTTCCGACACCAAGGTCGCTCTTATCAGAAACCATGAGCTTGCTGTACGAAACCTGAAAAAAGGCCCTCAGAGCGACGCTGCTCCCACTATCCAAAACGCCTTTGATTATACAAAAAATAATGGTGACGCCCTCCCCGGCGGTACATCAACGCTTATCTACAACCTTGAAACAGAAACACTTGAAAAACAGTTTCTAAGCCTGATTGGGACAATTCGGAACTGCGCTGGCGGCATAACCCCGTGGGGAAGCTGGCTCACCTGTGAAGAAGATGTCACCCGGGCTGGTGAAGGCGTTGACCGTGATCACGACTGGGTATTTGAAGTACCTGCATCCGCAGATGAATTAATCGACCCCGTTCCCTTAAAAGGGCTGGGGCGGTTCAATCATGAAGCTACTTGCATAGACCCGAACACAGGCATTGTTTACTTAACAGAAGACCGAAACGATAGCCTGTTCTATCGTTTTATACCAAATACCCCCGGCAAGCTTGCTGGTGGTGGAAAACTGGAGGCATTAGCTTTCGCTGATGCGGCAATGGGAACAGACAGCCGTAACTGGGATACTATAAGCTGGAACACTGGTGATTGGCGCAGCGCAAGATGGATTGAACTAGACAACACTGACAGCCCCGAAGATGACCTGCGTATCAGAGGCCATGCGGACGGCGCCGTTATATTTGCCCGCGGCGAAGGTATTCACTGGGGCGATAACGAACTTTATTTTTGCTGTACATCTGGCGGTGCTGCAAAGCTTGGCCAGATCATGCGGTATCAACCAGATTCTGATGGTGGGAAGTTACAGCTTTTTCTGGAATCAACTGACCCTTCCCTCTTTAATTTTGGTGATAATTTAACTGTTGGTCCAAACAATCATTTATTTGTATGCGAAGACCAATACACAGACACAACAATAAACCATATTCGCGGTGTTACGACGGAGGGGGCCTTATACGACTTGGCTCGCATTCGCATTCAAACAGAACCAGCAGGTGCCTGTTTTTCGCCGGATGGCTCTGTTCTTTTTGTCAACCTTTACAGCCCAGCGAAAACACTTGCAATCAAAGGGCCATGGACCCATGTTTCGGAGCAGTTAATATGAACCTGACAAATACCAATCATTTCCCATTTATTTTTGATAAACTTGGCGTATTAACAGCCGGTGGGTGTATTATTCATTGCCTTTTAATTCCATTCCTTTTGTTGGTTACACCAGGATTGGTCGCCGAAGTTTTCGAGAATGAGGCAATCCATATATTGCTGGCTTCATTCGCTCTTTTCTTTATTTCTGTTGCCGTTGCACGCGGATACCAGCATCACAAATCACTCATTCCGCTTATTATTGGTAGCGCTGGATTGACTTTAATCTGGGGGTCACTATTAGTTGAAGATCCACATTGGTTAGAGCGCACACTCACCAGTGTTGGTGCTTTATCAACAGCCGCAGCCCATATCCTTAATCACAGGTTTGCGCGTCACAAGAGACTTCAACGTTGACCCGAGAAAACGACGCTAACCCGATAATAAAAGTTTCCGACCTCCGTCACAGTTACGGCGCAAGAGAGATATTGTCTATTTCAGACTGGGAACTCACACATAGTGAAAACCAGCTATTACTGGGGCCGTCAGGAAGTGGTAAAACAACGTTTCTGTCAATTTTAACAGGGCTTTTAAAACCAACAAGCGGTAATATTTCATTCCATATTAACAATGAATTTAATTTGACTACTGAAATGGTTGGCAAACATATCGCATCAATATTTGGTATCGTCTTTCAGGATCATCATCTTATTAGCAGCCTCACACTCGAAGAAAACCTCAGGCTTGCTCAGCAGTTATCCAAGCGCAAACCAGACACTGAATGGGCTGATCATTTACTGAATATTCTTGGGCTTTATTCGCGGCGTAAGGATAAACCAACACTTCTTAGTCGGGGTGAAATTCAACGCGCGGCAATCGCGCGTGCAGCGTCAACAAAGCCAGCTATTATAATCGCAGACGAACCAACATCAGCTCTTGATGATGCCAACTGCAATCAGGTTATGTCGCTACTGGAAAGCCTTTCAAATGAGGCAGGCTCGACAATGCTTGTTGCAAGCCATGACAAACGCATTACACCCTATTTCAAAAAAGCACTTGAGCTACAATCACCCGAGGTACTCTCATGACATGGGTGATAACCAAATTAACATGGGCAAATCTTTTTAATCGTCCCGTCTCGACAATATTAACCATTGCAACATTATCAGTGGCGGTTGCCCTGATTTCTGTATTGCTGCAATTTACCGCATTTGTTGACCAAAGGCTTGAGCGTGATACCGGCGGTGTTGATCTTGTTGTCGGCGCAAAAGGGAGCCCCTTACAGCTTGTTTTATCATCGCTTTATCACATCGATATTCCGACGGGCAACATTCCACTGAGGGACGCACAATCATTGATGCGAAATCCACAGGTTGGCCGCGCAACACCACTTGCGCTCGGCGATAGTTTTCTAGGCTTTCGAATTGTTGGCACATCTCCAGACTTTCTGAATTTATACGATGCCGGCTTTCAGGAAGGGTCTATCTGGAAACACGAGCAACAAGTAGTGATTGGTGCGCGCGTCAAGCAAGACCTGAAAATGGGCATAGGGCAAAAATTTGCATCAACCCACGGGCTGGTATCCGCCGGTGCAGACGCTTCACATCATGAACAAACACCTTATGAAGTTGTCGGCATATTAGAGCCAACAGGCAGTGTTATTGACCGACTGATCCTGACATCTGTTGAGAGCGTATGGCACGCCCACGGCATCACCCATGATGAGGAAAGGCATGATGAGGAAAGGCATGATGAAGTAAGCCATGAAGAACATGAATCAGAAGCAGATCACACAACAGGCGCAGAGCATAAACACGGCCATTCAGAGCTAAGCGATATAAAAAATCTTGACCCCAGCGGCCATGAAATCACTGCGCTACTTGTTGAATACAAATCACCAATTGCAGCCGTTCGGTTGCCACGCTTTGTTAATTCGCAATCGGGCCTTCAAGCGGCAGTGCCTGCTATCGAAGTAACACGCCTCTTTAGTTTATCAGATGGGCTTGTGAGCGGCGCCAGAATAATTGGCATTTTGTTCATTCTTATTGGGGGATTGAGCATATTTGTAACTGTCAGCAACGCTTCAGCGCACAAGGCTTATGATATTGCACTACTACGCTCTATGGGGGCTTCGCCTACAACAGTGTTCCTGCAACAACTAACCGAAGGGTTTGTGATCGCTGTTATCAGTGGTTTGTTGGGTATTATGTTTGCTCATCTGCTTCTTTTCATGGCAGCAAGCGCCCTTCCCTCCCTTAAAGCGATTGGCTTGAATGGTAGCCTTTTTACTATCGCTGAATTATATTTGCTTGTTGCGACTGTATTTATAGGTATTGTCGCCGTAATGTGGCCAGCAATTAGAAACTATAAACTGGATCCAATTATACTGTTAAAGCGAGGTCGCTAAATGCCTTTTGTAAAAACTTTCCTGATAGCTGTTGCCGCTATTGTTGGAATATCCAAGCTATCACTAGGCCAAGATTATTTGGGCGAACTATTTGATGACGGTGAAACCCAGCTCTGGTTTCCTGCACCACCACCGCCGGGCGCTGTGGATTGGAATATACTTATTGATATTCATGTCGGCGAAGAAGAAGTAGACGGGTTCATTCAATATGTACCGAGCTTTCCGGCACATATTAAAGCGATGGATAAGACAACGATCAAGTTAAATGGTTATATGGTTCCCTTGGAAGCAGGTAAGCGACAAAGTCATTTTATCTTACAAGCCTATCCGCATTCTTGCCCGTTTCATCTGGCTGGCGGGCCAGCAGGGTATGTTGAAGTAAAGGCCGATATTCCAATCGAACAAACTTATGAACCTATTCTTATTGAGGGGCATTTTAGATTATTAACTGACTTCTCAAATGGCGTTTTCTATCAAATTACCGCAGCCCGTGTCGCAGAACCGGGTTAGTCAAAAAGTTCCAAACTAGATTATATGTATTACACAGTGATATACCTAGCCATGTAAGTAATTAAAATGGATTAAGTGTATACCCTCGCTGCTGCAATAGGGCATGCGCTGTCATTGCCGAAAGCGACATCTTCACATCAGGCAACAAATCTTGAAAACTAACCCCTTGGTATGTTGCGCTCTGACCACAAACATAAATTTCAACACCGTTTGCAATCAGGTCGCTAATCAATTGTTTGTTCGTGTTTACCTTGTCATTTTCCTTAATGCTGTATTTCTCGTCATTGACAAAATCAAAAACAGCAGAGCCATGTACAACAAGCGCGAGGTGTAAATTTTCCGCCTTCACGCCTGAGGCAGCATGCATATTCAAAAACCGGGCAGCGCTCTCCAGATTACGGTTTATAGTTTCTGGTTTAGCCTCCTTACTCAAATCAAAACTGACTTTAAAAACAGTATTTTCAGGGATTGCCTCACGGCCTTCAATCACTGCGACAGGGCCATAATCCTCTATAAGCGGACCTTTTGTGAATTTATCAAGCTGTGCATCTGCTGCATTCGTATGCATGAAAATCAACACCCCTAAAAAAAGCATAAGATACTTTTGCATTACTCTTCCTTTTGACAAATCACCGTTGACAACAATAATCATTTACATAGCAGAAAATGATACCTCATTTTGCCTGTATAAATCCAAATATTTCTAATTGTACAGCAGAGTGCATTTACAAACCGACTACGATTTTAATTAACGCGATTAATGACATTCCTGAAACTATATGCTTTGATGCCCACGAATGATTTGAGGGGATAGTTCGGCGTGACGCTTACACTGAATAATATCAATTTGTCCGTTGATGGAGAGGTTTACCTCTCTAACGTTACGGCAAGCTTTAAAGCAGGAATTTTTAATACACTTCTCGGCCCGACTTTATCAGGAAAAACATCGCTTCTGCGTATCCTCGCGGGGCTCGATGCCCCTGATGAAGGAACTGTAAAATTCAATAACGGCGACATCACCAACATTCCAGCAAAAAAGCGGAACATTGCCTTTGTTTACCAGCAATTCATCAATTACCCGAGCTTTAGCGTTTTTGACAATATCGCATCCCCGCTAAAAGTGGCTGGTGTATCAAAATCAGAAATTAACGGCCGTGTTGAGAAAATATCCAGCCTATTAAAAATAGATACGATGTTGTCGCGGAAACCATCGGAGTTATCGGGCGGTCAACAACAACGCGTTGCCCTTGCCCGGGCCCTTGTGCGGAATGCAGATATTATCCTTCTTGATGAGCCACTTGGTAATCTTGATTACAAACTACGGGAAGAATTGCGATTAGAGCTACCAAAGCTATTTAAAGAAACAAACTCGATTGTTGTATATGCAACGACAGAGCCCGAAGAGGCCTTAATGCTTGGGGGCAATATTGCCCTTCTTTCAGAAGGTAAGGTTATTCAAAGCGGCCCTACAATGGATGTTTACAGGCGTCCCCAAAATATCCAGTCCGCGCTTACTTTCTCTGACCCACCTATCAATATATGTGCAGCACGCTCACTAGAGATTGCAAACGCCCATTCTATCGGCATCAGGCCGCATCATGTTAAACTTAAACGTCGTAATACCGCAGATATTGAATTGAACGCACACGTTACGTTAAGTGAAATAACAGGTTCAGAAACCTTTGTGCACTCTTTGGCTCTTGATCAGCAATGGACGACCGCAATTCACGGTGTACATCATTTCAATGCTGGTGATGAAATATCACTCTATTTAAACCCGGCAAACTTTATCCCCTTTGATGCTAGCGGCAATACCCTTGCAATCCTTGAAAGCGAAGGTGTCTAAGCATGGCAAAAATACACTTAAACAATATCGCCCATTCATATCAGCCAAACCCAAACGGCCCAGATGATTATGCCCTCAAATCGATGGAACATATCTGGGAAGACGGTAAAACATACGCGTTGCTTGGCCCGTCCGGATGCGGGAAAACCACCCTTCTTAATATTATCTCTGGCCTTCTAACGCCGAGTGAAGGGCATGTCTTATTCGGCGATGATGACGTAACATCTCTGCCAACAGAAGAGCGAAACATAGCGCAGGTATTTCAGTTCCCCGTTATTTACGACACTATGAGTGTACGTCAAAACCTTGCCTTCCCTTTAAAAAATCGCGGCGAAAGCGTTGAGGCTATCAACGCCCGCGTGGAAGAAATAGCGAGTATGCTTGGTCTTACTGATCAGCTTGATAGTCGCGCCCTCAATTTATCATCTGACGCCAAACAAATCATCTCGCTTGGGCGCGGCCTTGTTAGAGACGATGTTAATGCTATCCTGTTTGATGAACCGCTAACGATGATCGACCCCCATAAAAAGTGGTTACTGCGGTCAAAGTTGAAAAAACTTCATCAAGAGTTCGGCTTCACAATGGTCTATGTTACTCATGACCAAACCGAAGCAATGACATTTGCTGACCATGTGGTCGTAATGAAAGATGGTGAGATCCTGCAAGTCGGCACGCCAAAAGAGCTGTTTGAACGCCCGCGTCATACATTTGTTGGGCACTTTATCGGCTCACCTGGGATGAATTTTCTGCCTGTTTCTCTTGAGGGCAATAAAGCGAAATTTAACGGTCAAACCATTAAGTTAAATCATGATTACAGCACTGATATTTCTGACAATATCATGCTTGGTATCAGGCCGGAATATATCGCCGTCACCACACCTGATAATGGGGGCATAATCGCGAGCGTTACGAACGTCGAAGACCTCGGCAAACACAAGATTGTTCGGATGACAATTGGTGATCACACTCTGTCCGCCATTGTGCCCGAAGAAACGGAAATCTCCACCAATGAAGTCAGTATTTCGTTCACGCCCGAAAATACATTAATATACCGGAACAACCTATTGATTGAGAAGGATAAATAATGCAAAAAAAGCTCAATCAAAAAGCATGGTTTTTAGTATTGCCCGTTTTTTTACTTGTCGCATTTTCTGCGATAATTCCCTTGATGACGGTTGTGAATTATTCAGTACAAGACAGTTTTGGGAACAATGAATTTTTCTGGGTTGGTGCAGAATGGTTCAGTGAAATTTTAAACTCGGAACGTTTTCATTCCGCCCTTGGCCGTCAGCTTTTGTTTTCCGCGATCATTCTATTAATTGAAATTCCGCTTGGTATTTTCATCGCGCTCAAAATACCCAAACAAGGTTGGGCTGTATCATTATGCCTTGTTTTAATGGCCCTTCCCTTACTTATTCCGTGGAACGTAGTTGGCACAATCTGGCAAATTTTCGCGCGTGAGGATATTGGCCTTTTAGGGTATGTGCTCGCCGCCCTTGATGTTGATTATAATTACACGCAAAACTCGACGGATGCGTGGATAACCATCATCATTATGGATGTATGGCACTGGACAAGTCTTGTTGTCCTCCTATGTTATGCAGGCCTTTCATCAATTCCGGACGCCTATTATCAGGCGGCGAAAATCGATGGCGCTTCGCGTTGGGCAACCTTCCGGTATATCCAATTACCTAAATTGAAACGCGTTTTATTAATCGCTGTCTTGTTGCGGTTCATGGATAGTTTCATGATCTATACCGAACCGTTTGTGGTAACCGGTGGTGGCCCAGGTAATGCGACAACTTTTCTATCGATCGATCTTGTTAAAATGGCGATTGGTCAATTTGATTTGGGGCCAGCCGCCGCCTTCTCGCTCATATATTTCCTTATTGTACTTTTATTAAGCTGGGTATTTTACACCATCATGACAGCGAATGAAGGAAAGACAAATCAGTCATGAAAAACATTCGCCTAACCCTCGTTTTTTATATCGCGTTTTTGATGATACCTCTGTACTGGCTTTTTAACATGTCCTTAAAAACCAACACGGAAATCCTAAGTGGTTTTTCCCTTTGGCCGACAAATCCGACACTTGATAACTATATCACTATTTTCAGCGATGCTGGGTGGTATATGGGGTACGTGAACTCAACAATTTATGTTGGCTTGAATACGATTATATCACTCGCAGTTGCCCTTCCCGCAGCATACGCATTCTCGCGGTATCGCTTTATGGGTGATAAGCATTTATTTTTCTGGCTATTGAGTAACCGCATGGCGCCGCCGGCGGTTTTTGTATTACCGTTCTTTCAACTCTATAGCTCAATTGGTTTATTTGACACCCACATCGCAGTCGCTCTTGCACACTGCCTTTTTAATGTTCCGCTCGCCGTTTGGATATTAGAGGGCTTCATGTCTGGCATACCTAAGGAAATTGATGAAACAGCACAAATCGACGGCTATAGCTTTGGTGCATTCTTCCTTCGTATCTTCATGCCGCTTATTAAATCAGGTATCGGCGTTGCCGCCTTCTTCTGTTTTATGTTTAGCTGGGTAGAATTACTGATCGCCCGAACACTAACGTCCGTTGATGCAAAACCAATTGCGGCCGTTATGACACGCACAGTATCAGCCTCCGGTCTTGATTGGGGCGTGCTGGCCGCAGCAGGTGTTCTGACCATCATTCCGGGTGCTATTGTTATTTGGTTTGTCCGCAACCATATCGCCAAGGGCTTTGCCCTCGGGCGGGTTTAGGAGGCTCGGTTATGGATTTATCCTGGATGGGCTGGACGGCATTTACAGCAACTTTTTTTGCTGTCATCGCATGTTTTCTGGTCATTATGATCGTATGGGAAAAACTAAGGCCCGGCGGCGCGCCCAAGGTCGGTATTCTTGGGTTTGAGACCACACGCGGGGACCGCCTTTTTATTTCCCTTCTTGGTAGTGCCTTCATACATATCGGTTGGCTGTTTTTTATCGGCGGTATTTTATGGTGGGCCCTTGCAATTTCTGTTGTTTACGGATTAGCTGTTTTTAAGTGGGCATAAAACCCTCAATAGTTTGGTCGTTTTTTGGAGCGTACATAATGAACAAGAATTTTACCGCTGCTGTTTCTCTTACGGTTTTAATGGCAACCATGCCTCTGGGTGCTGACGAAAGCGCGGCAGAGAAATGGATCAATAATGAATTTGACCTCTCCACGCTTTCAAAAGCAGAGCAACTATCCGAATTAAAGTGGTTCATTGATGCCGCCAAGCCATTTGAAGGCATGGAAATCAATGTTGTTTCCGAAACGCTTACAACACATGAATATGAAGCGCAGGTGCTTGCAAAGGCCTTTTATGAAATCACCGGCATTAAGGTAAATCACGATCTGATCGGCGAAGGCGATGTGGTTGAAAAGCTACAAACACAAATGCAATCTGGCCGCAATATCTATGATGCCTATATCAACGATAGCGACCTGATCGGCACCCATTATCGCTACCAACAGGTTCGTAACCTCACCGACTGGATGAGCGGCGAAGGCGCAAACGTGACCCTTCCTACCCTTGATATCGATGACTTTATTGGTAAATCGTTCACAACCGCGCCTGATGGTAAACTGTACCAACTACCGTCACAGCAATTCGCAAACCTATACTGGTTCCGCTATGATTGGTTTACTGATCCGGATATTAAAGCCCAGTTTAAAGCCAAATATGGCTATGACCTTGGTGTTCCAATCAATTGGTCTGCTTATGAGGATATCGCAGCATTCTTCACCAATGACGTGAAGGAAATCAATGGCGAAAAAGTGTACGGCCACATGGACTATGGTAAGAAAGACCCATCGCTTGGATGGCGTTTCACCGATGCATGGTTATCAATGGCTGGCGCAGGTGATAAGGGCCTCCCGAACGGTAAACCCGTTGATGAATGGGGTATCCGTGTTGAGGGCTGTAGCCCTGCAGGCTCAAGCGTGTCTAGGGGCGGCGCAACCAACAGCCCCGCCGCTGTATATTCGGTAACCAAATATATTGACTGGCTCAAAAATTATGCCCCGCCTGTTGCAAGCGGCATGACGTTCAGCGAAGCAGGCCCTGTCCCGGCACAAGGCTCAATAGCACAGCAAATTTTCTGGTATACAGCCTTTACAGCCGACATGGTAAAGCCGGGTATTGCTGTGATGGAGGGTGACAAGCCAAAATGGCGGATGGCGCCCTCACCGCGCGGGGCATACTATGAAGACGGTACAAAACTAGGATATCAAGATACTGGCGCGTGGACATTGATGAAATCAACACCAACAAAACGTGCGCAAGCAGCATGGCTCTATGCCCAGTTTACGGTATCAAAAACAGTATCCTTAAAGAAAAGCCATGTTGGTCTTACCTTTATTCGTGAAAGCGACATTTGGGATGAGAGCATGACTGAGCGCGCGCCATCGCTTGGCGGCCTTATTGAATTTTATCGCTCTAACTCGCGCGTATTATGGACACCAACAGGCACCAACATTCCTGATTACCCACGCCTTGCGCAGTTATGGTGGCAGGATATTGGTGACGCAATTTCTGACGAAAAAACACCGCAGCAAGCTATGGATAATTTGGCACGGTCACAAGACCGGATTTTACAGCGGCTAGAACGTGCCAAAGTGCAAAAGGTTTGCGGTCCAAAATTAAACGAGCGCCGTGATCCAGATTATTGGCTAAATCAACCCGGTTCGCCGAAAGCAAAGCTTAATAACGAAAAACCACAAGGCATTACAGTTGACTATGATGAACTTATCAAATCATGGGAAGCAACACCAAACCCAACTGACATTAGTGATTAAACGGTGAATAACAGCAAGCAAACAGGCAGGGTTATATTGACGAAGAATCGAAAGCTTTATTTCATATCATCGGTCATAAATATAATCATAGGTGTTTTAATCCTGCCTTTATTCTCGCTCGCTACTGTAGCGGCCAATGATGAGCATAAAGCCATTATTTCGGCCTATATGGATGCCTATAATCGCTGTGACCTGAATTCTATTATGCCATATTTTCATCCCGACATTGAATGGCTATCGATTGAGGGGAGCACTATCAAGGTTGTATCATCCGGTAAAGAGACATTACTGAAAGATCTAGAGAGCTATATGAAGGGCGGTTGTACAAGCAGAAGCGAAATATCTAACTGGTCAATAAACGGAAACTATATCACTGTGCGAGAGACTGCATTTTGGCAGTCTGCTGATCAGAAACAGCATTCACAGAGCGCAACGGCTGTTTATGAAATTCAGGATAAGAAAATTAGACGCGTGTGGTACTATCCGGCCATCAAATAGGTTAGGTTTCAACAGGAAGAAATAGCCATGAAATTCAGCTTTTCACTTATCACACTTGCGTTGTTTTTGCTTACATCTAATTCAGCAAACGGCGATGTCGTTGCTTCAACACCAGATCACTATACCTTAAAACAAGAAGCTATATCCTCGCTTTCCCCCGATCAAGTTTGGCAGAAACTGATACAGCCAAATACATGGTGGCACCCTGATCATACCTATTCGGGAAAATCAAAAAACCTGTCATTAGTTCCAGAGGCCGGCGGGCTTTGGCGCGAAGACTGGGATGGTGGATCAGTTTTTCATGGGTCTGTATTACTTGTAATTCCGGGCAAGCAGATCCGCCTTAATGCCCCCTTTGGCCCCTTACAAGAACTTGGGGTAAATGTGGTGTGGACAATCACAATATCAGCGCACAAAGATGGCAGTAAGATTGTGTTCGACGAAATTGCAAATGGCACGAATGCAAGCAAGTTAGATACAATTGCCCCTGCTGTAGATTTTGTTAAAACCGAAGCAATTAAACGACTGGCTGGCAACTCCAAACCATAATATATTGCAGCAGTTTTTCGCACATATTCTGTTATGTATTTTTGCTTTTCTTAAATGGCACAATTAAACACCACAGGATATTCTTTGGCTTGTCATTTTGATATTCAGATAAGCCAATTGTCATGCCTTTATGGCCGTCGGATGGTTGGGCGGTATATGTCTTAAAGATGAAATCCCATATGGTTAGAAAAAACCCATAATTGCTATTGGTCTCATTCATTTTAACCGAATGATGAACTCGGTGAAAATCAGGCGTTATGATAAAACGCCTAAGCCACCGATCTACACCGAACGGCAATCTATAATTTGCATGATTAAACAAAGAACCTGCATTCAGAATAACTTCAAAAATAATCACTGCAACAACCGGAACGCCAAGCAAGATAACCCACAGAATTTTATACAGCATGGATATGATGATCTCTACCGGATGAAATCTAACACCTGATGTTACATCAAGATCACGGTCAGCATGATGAACTTTGTGAAGGCGCCACAGAAGCGGTACTTTATGCATCAACACATGCTGAAAATAAATTAATAGATCTAGTAATATTATCGCTATTATAGCTTTCAGCCATACTGGCAATTCTATGACCGACAGCAAACCCCAGCGATGCTCTTGTGCCATTATGGCCGCTTCAGTAGCAACAAATGGAACAACCAGCCGTAAAGCCGCAGAATTCAAGATAACAAGCCCGAGATTAGAAAACCAACGCCCACCCCTTGCCATTACTCGGGGCCTACGTGGAAAGGCATATTCCAAAACAGCCATAATGATAAACACACCCAAAAATGCGCTTAACCGTATGGCTGTTTCATTCGCTTCAATAAACATCATTCAATGCCGATATTCGCGTAGATTTATTCAATTTGATTGCCATGAATATCAAGCTCGACCACTTCGCCGCCAGCGAACTCGGTAACAGGGCCAAGCTGTGATGCTTTATCACCAACGATCACATAAACCATCTGATCCTCCACGAGGTATTCATCGGCAATTCGCTTGAAATCGGCAAGCGTCATATCCAACAGCTCTTGCTGGTCTTCTTCAACATACTTTTTACTTTTACCGTATTTGGAAATAGTTCTAAGTGTGCCTAATTTGGCGCGCAAGCTTTCAAAGGCACGCGTGTTTTCTTTAACCAGTTTTTGTTTCGTGGTGGCAACACCGTCGTCCGAATAATCCCGGCCATAATTTGCAATCATATCTCGAATAATTTCCAAAGATGCCTTGGTGGCATTGGCACGAACGCTTGTGCTTGCGGTAAAGGGTTGCACGGTCTTCCCATTACTAACGCGTGAAAATGCACCGTATGTATAGCCTTTTTCAATGCGAAGCGTTTGCGCGAGATCACCACTAATACCGCCGCCTAATTTCTCATTCGTGAAATCGAGTTTGTTGGCGTTATCATCAAGGTTAGAAAGCGTGAGTTTACCAATATTGATAACGCTTTGCTTACTACCTGGAACATCAATAAAGAATACTTTGCCAGCGTTTCCTGTTTGATCTGGCACGCTATAGGACGGAGCCTGCGCATTATCGCCGTCAAACTTTTCAGCAAGTTTCCTTAGTGCTTTTGCCGCTCGTTCCTCGCCGATATCACCAGCAACATTTATCCTTGCCGTCATACCTAACAAAGACTTGTGAAACACTTCCAAATCAGAAAGGGCGATTGATGAGGCCGTTGTTAGGGTACCATTTTGTGCATAACCGAGCGGATGTTGATCGCCGTACATAAGCTTTCTAAAGTTGAGTGCCGCAATAGCGCGGGGCTGGGCTTCCCTGCCCTTTATTGCTGTTAAGGCCGCGGATTTAACACGCTCAAACCCTGCCTGCTCAAACCGCGGCGTCAGAAGAATTTCTTCAACAAGTCCGACCGTCGCTTCAAAGTTTTTCGCAAGTGTGGAAACGCTAATCACTATTTCTTCCGGCCCTGCGTTTACAGTAATACCCGCACCGAGTAATCCAATAGCTTGCTCAAGTTCTGCCGCCGTCCGCTCCGCTGTTCCTTCATTCATCAAAGCAGCTAGCATACTGACAAGGCCCTTTTTATTTAAGGGGTCAAGCATACCGCCGCCTTCAATGACAAGCTCATAATTGATGAGAGGTACTTCGTTATTTTCAATGCCCAGCAACCGAACATTATTTGGTAATTTCGCCTCCCAAACGTCAGGCATTTTAACGAGCGGCAGATCACCAAAAGGCGGCTCAGAGCGATCATATTGACTCGGTGTTTTCGCATACTCCGCTTCTGCACCTTGGGTCACTTCCTCACTTGCAACGTCCGATTTAACTTCCTCAATCCACACGCTCGCAAGCTCTGCACCATCAACACTCAGGTCGCTTTGGCCTTTTGGCACAAAACTGGTGATGATCGATGGTTTGCCTTTTATGTATTTCTCGTAAACACGCATCACATCCTCTGATGTAACGCTATTGATCTTCTCTGCTGATTTAATCGCATAGGCAGGATCACCAGCAAACTCGTTATCGCTTGCCATCTGGTTGGCCTTACCAAGCACGGTTGCAAACCCGCTATAAAGAATATTTTCCTGCTCGGCCTTAATACGTTTCAAGTCGGTTTCATCAACACCATTTTTCTCGAAATCATCAAGAGCAGCATCAAGGGCTGTTTTCACGAGATCAAGATCAGTACCTGCATTTGCCCTTACACGAAAAACAAATTCACCAGCCAGCTCCATGCTATTGTTAAACGCAGAAACATTCGGCGCCAGTTTCTCGTTTTCTACGATTGCTTTATAGAGCGCTGAGTTTTTACTGCCAGCGATAATCTGCGCTAACACATCAAGCGCAACTTCGTCAGTGTGATACCCTTCAACGCTTGGGAATGTGATGCGAAGTTCAGGTAATTTTGCAAAATTATCCTCGAAATACAGAGACTTGCTATCACTTAGCGTCACAGGCATTGCAGGGAGCGGTTTTACATCAGGGCCTTTTCTAATTTCACCAAACCAGCGCTCTACCTTCGCCTTTGTCTCAGCAATATCTATATCACCAACAATCGCAAGCGTTGCGTTTCCTGCACCGTAATACTGCGTATAAAATTCTTTCAGGTCATCAAGTGTTGCTGCCTGTAAATCAGGAAGCGAACCAATAACGGTCCAATTATAAGGGTGCCCTTCAGGATAAAGGCTTTTTCGAATAACTTCCTGTGTGTATCCATACGGCGCATTATCAACACGCTGGCGTTTTTCATTTTTCACCACCTGTTTTTCACGTTCAAGCGCAGCAGTTGTGACAGTGTTAATCATGTAGCCAAGGCGGTCGCTATCGATCCACATGATTTTATCAAATGCATCCTTGGGAACAACTTCATAATAGATCGTACCGTCGCTCCAGGTGCCGCCATTGCGCTGCCCACCCCAATCAGGGATTGCCTTTCGGTTCCAGCCACGCGGCACGTTTTCAGAATCGTTAAAGGCCATATGCTCGAAAAAATGAGCAAACCCAGTACGGCCAGTTTTCTCTCGGTTACTACCTGCATGCACAACTGTTGTGAAAGCAACAATCGGGTCAGAGCGATCAACATGAAGAACGACTTCTAATCCGTTGGAAAGCGTAAACTTTTCATACTCAACTGAAACACCCGATGTTTCAACAATAGGCTCATTGACTGGATCTGTTTCTTTAGCAGTGTTAGTTTGTTGCTCACTGCATGCTACAGTTAAAGCAACCATACTAACGGCCATTATTGATTTAAATTTCATTACGCTTTCCTCTTATTACCTGATCTTAAGCAACTACCACTATTTACTATATGGCTTCATTGCTTTGGCAATCTCAGGCCTGTCTTCTGCAGTTTTATAATATTGCGGTTCTGCGCGCAGGTTAGTTGCTCGTTCATACGCAAAACCATAGGAAAGAACTTTTGCATCCTGATCCTTTGATGCCATGAAGGAGATACCAACGGACATACCGTGGATTGTTCCCATTGGAACCGTTATGTTCGGGTAGCCCGCGATTGCAGCCATACTGCCTGCTCCCGGAAAGTTCGGCCAAACATCACCGTTGATAGGATCAACCCGTGAAGCGATAGCACCTGACGGTGCAACAAGAATATCAACATTATGCTTCGCTAGCAGCATATCAATGCCGTCTTCACGCATAGCTTTTTGAACTGTATCACGTGCCTCAATATATTCAGGCGTATTCAGATCACCAAGCGGCTGCGCCTGATCGAAAAGACTTTGATCAAATAAAGCAAGTTCAACATCCGCATTTTCAATATTAAACGCCATCACGTCCTTTAAAGTGCGCGTTGTAACGGCTTCTGCTGCCTCGGCTAAATACTCATTCACCGTCGCTTTAAATTCATAAAGGAGCACATTCAGGGCATGACGGCCAAACCCATCAGGTGAAGCCGGACGTTCTGTAATTTCTACGAGCTCTGCACCTTGTGCTTTCAATACTTCAAGCGCGTCTTCGAAACGTTTTTGGATATCTTTTTGCCCGCCTACCGAATAACGCAGTACACCAACACGCGCGCCTTTAAGTTTATCTGCGTCAAGGCTTGCAACATAATCAGTTTTAGCTGCCCCTGTTGCCATAGCATTCAACATCATTGCGGCGCCCGTTACGGTTTTTGTCATAGGGCCTGCGGTATCCTGCGACGAAGAAATGGGCACAATATATTGCTGGGAAACAAGACCAACAGTTGGCTTAAAGCCGACAATACCATTAACATTCGATGGACAAATCACTGACCCATTTGTTTCCGTACCAACTGTACCAGACGCGAGCGAAGCCGCCGTAGCAGCACCAGAGCCTGAGCTTGAACCGCAAGGGTTACGGTCCAACATATGCGGGTTACGCACCTGACCGCCAAGAGCCGTCCATCCACTCATAGAATCGTTCGAACGGAAGTTGGCCCATTGACTAAGGTTTGTTTTACCCAAAATGATAGCACCAGCATCACGCAGGCCAGCAACCAGCGGAGAATCGCGCCCTGTAATATTGTCTTTCAGAGCCAACGCACCAGCCGTGGTTGCCATATTATCCTTAGATTCTATATTATCTTTGAGAAGGATCGGAACACCATGAAGCGGGCCAAGTGTTTCACCAGCTACACGCTTTTCATCAAGTTTCCGCGCCTCAACAAGAGCATCAGGGTTTACTGCTATAACACTCTGAAGCGTCGGGCCAGACCGATCAACTTTCTCAATCCGCTCAATATATGCTTTTACCAAATCCTCCGCACTGATATCCCCTGCTTTTAACGCTGCGGCAATTTCCGGCATTGTTTTAGCCAACATGCCCGTTGGTACATAACTCTGCGTATCTATTGATGCCTCTGAATACGTTATGTCAGTTCCATTTGTTGTTTGATTGGACGTTTCTGGTGCGCATGCTGCAATTGAAATTACTGCCGCACCAGCCAAAAGCCACTGTTTCATAGAGAACCCCTTTTACTAATATAGATACCCTTGTATTCAACAGCCCTTCACATAGGCCCTGTAACACAAGATATCCCTCCCAAAAGTTTATTGACCTTAGGCACGCAGCATAATCATGTAAAGTCAATATCACAGTGTTCTGAACAGATTTTCTGAACTGATAGGCATATAGATTCTTAGTTGTCATTAATATGGTACGGCCATATGGTGACTACATATAAATATACAGATTTTCATACAAACGAGGAATACATCATGGGTGTTAAATCAAGCATTATCGCAGCGAGTTCAATTGCCTTCATAAGCCTTATAGCGCAAGCATCAGACCATGATTACCTTGGTCAAGAAACGCCCGGCCTAATACCTCAAAAATTTGCACACGGCATTGTTTCAACGGATGATGCGTTTGAGCTTAATGCTGTTTTTTCAAATGACGGCAATGAATTTTATTTTACCCGCCAAATAAACAAGAAATTTAAAATTTTTGTATCAAAGCGCACCACGGATGGCTGGACAAAGCCCGAGATGGTTGCTTTCTCGAAAACGTATCCTGAAAATCGTGATGCAGATATGATGTTTTCACCAGATGGCAATCGCTTATATTTCATCAGCGGCCGCCCCTTAGAAGGATACCCCGAGAACGAATATAATCTATGGTACGTTGACCGTGACGGCAAGGGATGGGGAGAGCCACAACCATTATCAAATGTTATTAATACCCAAGGGCCGGATTACTATCCTACCATCGTCGGCGATGGTAGTCTTTATTACACAAGTGATCACGGTGACAGTATTGGCAGCCGCGATAGCTACCGTGCGCAATATGTTTCCCCCGGCGTATTTAAAAAGCCCGTAAACCTTGGCCCAAATGTGAACTCGACATTTAGCGAAGGTGATATTTTTGTAGCACCTGACGAAAGCTATCTTATCCATGTATCAAACGGCCGCCCGGATGACATGGGGCGCGGTGATTTATATATCAGTTTTAAACAGTCAGATGGCAGTTGGGGTAAAGATATCCATATGGGCGATACAATTAATTCGGATAAGATCGACTTTTGCCCCATGGTAACACCAGACGGGAAATACTTTTTTTATTCACAAGGCGGCGATGTATTTTGGGTGGATGCTAAGATCCTGGATACCTTTCGGCCCCAATCATAAACTTGGCCTCGTAACAAGCCAGACCTCTTAACAAAACTGGGCCCATAACAAAACTGGGCCCGTAACAAAACTGAGCTCAGTCATAAAAGCGAATACAGTCATGCATATTGGATTAATTGGCGGCATTGGTCCTGCTGCAACCGAGTTTTATTATAGAAACCTTGTGGAAGCCCATAAAAGCATCGAACGCAGGATGGAGCTTACGATTGTACATGCTCAGACCGATATTTTAATCGGCAATATGATGCAGGATAATCGCGCAGCACAGGCCAGAGTTTTTCTAACCTACCTTGAAAGGTTAAAAAACGCAGGCTGTGATAGCGCAGCAATAACATCAATGGCTGGGCATTTTTGCATTAAAGAAACAATCGATATCGCCCCCCTGCCCATTTTAAATGCATTGCCGGCACTCAAAAATGACTTACAGTCAAAAGGTATTAAAAAGATCGGCCTTCTGGGGTCCCTTGGGGTCACAAAAACCAACCTATATAATAGTATGCCAGATATGGAGTTCGTTCAATTAGACCACAGCACATTAGAACAAGTTCACAGTGCCTATATCGAAATGGCCGGGCAAGGCTTTGCCAGTGATATTCACAAGGACTTATTTTTTAGTATTGGCGAGAATATGTATAAAAATATGGGGGCCGAGAAAATCATACTCGCTGGTACTGATTTATTCTTAGCGTTCGAACAGTCCAATCCAGACTTTCCTGTACTGGATAGTGCCAAGGTTCATATTAAGGCGCTTGTTAAAGCCTCAATCAACGGCGATTTAGACTGAATATTCTGATCAGCCTTAAAACAGTTTATAAGCTTTTATGCGTTTTCTACTTCATGCTTCAATGCAATACGGTCCTTTACCGAAACCCCAAGAAGACCACCGACTTTCGCGATAATATTTTTTTCAAAATCATCGATATGCCCATCAGCAAAAGCGACTTGCCATAATAGCTTAATGATTTGCTGCCGCCCTTCTTGCTCAAGCTCACTAGTGATAACCTTGGTAAATCGATAAAGGCAGGTTGTGTCTTTTTGTTCAGCTTCCGCATCTGCAAGAATTTTTTCAGCGTCGGCAAGGGAAATACCAAAACGAGTTTGCAAATTTGCAAGTAATTGGCGGCGCTCATCTTCAGCAAAATTTTCATCAACAAGCGATACATGCACCATTAAGGCCGCAGTCGCCAAATGCAGATCATCTGGTTTGTCATTTGCCTGCGTATTAAGCCCTAATAGCTCTGAAACCTTATTCCACATAAAAATCCTAACACAAATATCCAGATAAAACCTGACTGTTATATATGTTTTGCCCTTATATCAATTCTCAACCGGATCACAAGACCAACCATAGTATAATCAATTAGAATTGATAAACTCTGCCCTGTTATTCATTGATTAATGTGGTCTTTACTCCTTCCTTATTGCCCTTGGCCTTTCAATTCTAATCTTGACAAACCTATTAATACAATCAATTGTACAATTAATTGTATTAATAGGTAATCACATGCAAAATAGTATATATATTGATCAACATCCCTTACGTGCCGCTTTTGTCGCAAACATTTGGGAACGCTTTGCCGAACTTGTCGTTGCACAGGGTGAAGATATTCTTACTGATGTTGGTATCGAGTTCCCTTCAAGGGCCGTATCATCAATTCTTTTAGTCGGTGAACATGACAAACTAACCGTTGCAGATATTGCAAAAATGTTAAATCAGCCACACCAGTTGGTAACACAGCGCATCGACTTATTACTCAGATTAGAAGTTGTAGAACGTGTCTCCGATACGGCAGATAAACGCCGTAAGATCATTCAATTAACATCTAAAGGACACATACAATATCAAGCATTAAAGAAGCGCCTTATTGAAGCAGAAGAAGCATTTTTAGAGCTATTCAAAGAAATAGACTGCGACCTTTCTGCCCTTGCCGTTAAAGCAATTAACCTTCTTCAGGAAAGGCCTCTTTTGTCCCGAATACAATCACTATCAAAAAACTAAAAAACTATACAACGAGGATACAGATGAAAAATAAGAAATATATTGGCGTTATCACTATCGTAATTGGGCTTTCTGCCATTCTGTTTAATCAAACAGCGACAACAGCGGTTGAACCAAACCCTATTCCCAGCAGGTTTTTTAAAGAGACCTGGAGAGCCGGCCAACAGTCTAGTGAGCCGGATTTCCATATACAGAAACTCGGTACCGATACAATTGTTATTCGCCAATCATTGAGAGATACATTTGAGGCTCCTTTCATGTATCTTCTCTTTGGTGATAATAAGGCTCTCTTGATTGACACAGGTGTTAAAAGCCCAACTCTGCGCAACACCATAGACAAGCAGATTGATGAATGGCTTTCATCATCACAAAAAACAGATATTGAATTGGTTGTCATGCATTCACATGGGCACGGCGATCATATTGGCAACGATGATAGCTTTCATGCAAGGCCAAATACCAAGATTGTTGGTACCAAGCCTGAAGACGTTGCAAAGTTTTTCAATGTCACCTCATGGCCTGAAACAAAAGCCAATTTCGATCTGGGCAACAGAAATTTAACAATCATTCCAACACCGGGCCATCACCCTTCCCATGTTATGGTGCATGACCCAAATCATAACATCTTATTTAGCGGCGATATGGTCTACCCCGGCAAGCTATATTTTCAATGCGCTAAAGCAAATACATATTTGCAATCCCTGAACCGCATTATCAATTTCGCTCAAGAAAACAATATACAATGGTTATTTGGAGGGCATATCGAGCTGCCATATAACTCAAAAACCGCATACCCTTTCGACCAAAAAGTGCGTAAAGACGAACATCATCTGGAATTACCTGTTGAGGTTTTATCCAGAATTAAAACAGCCTTAACCGATATGGGGCCAGAGTTAATCGTGCATGAATATGATGATTTTACGCTCTTTCCTCACCCTGCTGACCCGCAAGGTAAACAACCACCAAACTGGTGTAACGAATAATAAAACCAATTAAGATTAAAGGGCGGTACTGATATAGCATCCGCCCTTTTCAAACTTTAAGGTATCAATCAAACTATTAGCGAGCAGCAGCTTTTGACGTTTTGATAAAATAGAAATAATTGGGGTTTTGAATAAGTTTCTGAACTACCCAGTGGCGATCAGTTGCAATAATATCGCCCCCTTTAATAATCAAATCCTGATATCGCTTTTCATTCCCTGAAGCGATAATCTGATTATCAATTCCGTTTTCATCAAAACCCAGCGTTCCTATTGTTGCGAGCCAGCCCTCACGGTGAATAGCATCATATACAGCAGAATCCAGTTCGCGCAGCCCTGTCCAGGCAACTAATCGATCAAGCGGCAGACCGCTTGCTTTAATTTCCTTAATATCATCAAGATCATTAATCGAAACAGACATTGCCATATCGGGGTGCGCTGCATGAAGCGCTTGGGCCATGCCCATATTGTACGAAATCGCAATCACATGATCGATACTATCAGTTTTTCGAATAAGGTCAGCAACTTTGCTAAAATCTGTACCGCGTTTAAAATCAAGGTTCAAAAGGGCTTTGCCTTTAGCCCAAACAAGTGTTTCTTCTAATGTCGGGATATGAAATTCTGTCACATTACCGTCGTTATCCTTGAGAAGCAGATCTTTAATTTCAGGCCAGTTCTTGTCCTTTATATTGCCTGTTCCTGTTGTCGTGCGATCTAACGTATCATCATGCATCAAAACAAGCGTTCCATCCTTTAATTGAACGATATCAAGCTCGATAAGGGCGTGGCCATATTTAAGGGCATGATCAAACGTTTCAATCGCATTTTCTGGATACCCTGGCATGGGTCCACCACGATGGGCGCTAACAAAAGGAATATTTGCCGGGTGCCATGATAAGAACTGCGGCAGTTTACCCGCCGGGATAGAAATATAGTGACGGGGAACATCATCCCCTAATACTTCTATATTTTCTTCCGATGCAAACAGTGTCTGCGTGAATAAAAGAACAATCAGTAATTTGCCAAGCATGCGCATAAAATCGACCCCATAAATTCTTGAAAGCGTAAAAATACCAGTATCACTTAATTGGCAGTCAGTGCTAGATTATTATTATCGTCATAGCATTATATATGCTGTGCATATATTTCAACGCATCATAGTTTTGGGAAACTTATATGACCGATGATAGCCCTCTAATATATGATATTAATGACCTTCTCTATATTATGTCAAAACTACGCGATCCCAAAAGTGGCTGCCCGTGGGATATAGAGCAAACCTTTAAAACCATCGCCCCTTATACCATCGAAGAAGCTTATGAAGTTGATGAAGCAATTCGAGATAACGATATGCCTGCCCTTAAAGACGAGCTGGGTGACCTGTTATTTCAAACAGTCTTTCACGGCCAGATGGCGAAAGAAGCAGGGCATTTCACCTTTCATGACATTGTTCAAAATATAAGCGATAAAATGGTGCGCAGGCACCCGCATGTTTTTGGTAATGGTACGATCAAAGATGCCGATGCTCAAACACATGCATGGGAACAACAAAAGGCAAAGGAACGCAAAGAAAAGGCAAAAGCGAGCGGCACAGTTCCATCAGCACTCGACGGCGTCAGCATAGCCCTGCCAGCAACACTGCGCGCTGTAAAACTACAAAAGCGCGCTGCACGTGTAGGGTTTGACTGGCCAGAAACACTTCAGGTTTTGGATAAATTGAAAGAAGAAACCGAAGAGCTCGTTGAAGCGGCAAGCAAAGCAAACAATCAAGACCATATCGAAGAAGAATTCGGCGACCTGATGTTTGTGATGTGTAATTTAGCCCGACACCTAAAAATAGACCCCGAAGAAGCATTACGTTCAGCAAATGCAAAATTCACACGTCGTTTCAAAGGGGTAGAATCAGAACTTCAGAAACTGGATAAAACACCAGAACAATCATCACTTGAGGAAATGGATGACCTTTGGAATAAAGTAAAAGAAAGAGAGAAAAGTAATTGAATACCGAGTTAATTACACTTGATACCCCAAACGCGCCCAAGCAATCGGGTCCACGGTAAATTCATATGTAATCCCAGTCTCACCCGCCTCTTCAGCCATGATATTGGCGTGCGCATGAAGCCACGCTTGTGTTGCCCCGTCACTATAGGGAATATGCAGTGTCAGGTGTTTATCCGCCTTACTAAGTATTTCATCAATCGCCTCTATAAGGGCCTCGCATCCCTTACCCGTCAAACCGGATATAACGCAGTGATCTGGCAAACGATATCCACGGCTTTCGAGTTCCTGTTGTTGATCTTCAGACAATAAATCAAGCTTATTAAGCGCCTCGATGACTGGTGTGCCAACCGTATCGCTTTCAATATCAACGCCCAATTCTTTTAAAACCAGTTCGACATCATACTTTTGAATATCGCTATCCGGATGGGATGCATCGCGGACGTGAATAATGATATCCGCCTCTAATACTTCTTCAAGCGTTGCCCTGAATGCTGCAACCAATGACGTTGGTAGTTCGGAAATAAACCCAACGGTATCAGAAAAAATTGCTTTTCTACCGCTTGGTAACTCAACAGACCGCATTGTAGGATCAAGGGTGGCAAACAGCATATCTTCTGCCATCACCTCTGCATTTGTCAGGCGATTAAAGAGTGTTGATTTTCCGGCATTTGTGTACCCCACAAGCGCAACAATAGGATACGGTGCCTTTTGCCGTCTGGAGCGATGTAGTGTCCGTGTTCGGGTAACACTCTCAAGCTGCCGTTTGATCCGTGTTATTCGATCAGAGATAATACGGCGGTCAGATTCAATCTGTGTCTCGCCCGGGCCACCCATAAAGCCCATACCACCACGCTGCCGTTCCAGGTGTGTCCAGGATCGAACAAGGCGTGATTTTTGATACGTTAAATGAGCAAGTTCAACTTGAAGCTCGCCTTCCTTGGTGCTCGCGCGGGCGCCAAATATCTCAAGAATTAAAGCAGTTCGATCAATGATCTTACACTTTAACTCTTTTTCCAAATTACGTTGCTGGATTGGCGACAGTTCACAGTCAAAAACGATTAAATCTATCTCTTGAATTTCAATTTCATGCGACAATTCATCAATTTTGCCCTGCCCTATATAGGTTGACGGCTTAATTGTACGTAAAGGAACAGCAGCGCCGCCCAATAATTCTACGTCAATCGCCGCAGCCAAACCAATTGCCTCGTCAAGGCGTGCTTGCGGTGACCGTGCAAAACTTGCAGAGTCTAATTGAGTTTTAGAATAAGGATACAGTACAAATACACGTTGCTTGGCAACTTTCTTTTGTAAGTAACCAAGCCCCTCTGTAGACCACCCTCCACCTTCCTGATGGAGCGTGTCATTCTTATCGGTCATTAACCCTCTAAATCTTTCTCAGGCTCAAACAATTGCAAAGGGCCAGATGGCATAATTGTTGAGATTGCATGCTTGTACACAAGCTGCGAATGCCCATCACGGCGAAGGAGTACACAAAAGTTATCAAACCATGTGATAACACCTTGCAATTTAACGCCGTTCACAAGGAATACAGTGACGGAGGTCTTTGTCTTTCTGACAGAATTGAGAAAGACGTCCTGAAGGTTTTGATTTTTTTCTGACATTGACTGTCCGGTTTTTTCTTTTCTAATTGTTATAATTATTCCACAGGCCGGATAATATCGATATACAAGCTCGTATTACCGCACTCGCCTACTACTATCGTCTGCTTTGATATTTATGTCAGAGAATATTGGGTGAGGTCAATAGCCTAAGCGCTAACTTCGCCAAAAAGCTTTGGCAAGTAACGCAAAAATTACCGATACCTCAATTCTTCCTACCAGCATTAAAACAGACAATATCGCATAATCTGTATCCTGAAGCCCCGAAAAGCCATAAAAACTTGGGTCAATCATAAAAACAACAGGGCCAGAAAGCGTTAACGCAGAGAATGCAAGAGCGACTGAATGTTTAAATTCAACACCAAATATCGCTAACACCAGACACCCAAAAGCGAGGGTCAAAACAAAGCCACCAATGGCCAGCCAGACAGCCTCCATATCCCGTAATTGGATAGATTCATTATTATACTTAAAAACCCGAATGCTATTTGGGTGTGCAAGTCTTTTCAATTCTGCGTTTGCGAGCGTTAACAATATCCCAAGGCGAATTTGCTTAAGCCCCCCTGTTGTGCTGGCAGCAGCCCCACCAATACCCGCCAACACAATCATCAAAATGGATATTGTAAGATTATGGCTTTCCCTGAATACTGTTTCATCAAGCATAAGACCCGTTGTTGATAACGCAGACACAGATATGAAAATTGACCGCAAAACATCTTGGATAAACATACCATCAAAATAGAAAAAGAGTATGACACTACTTGCAAGCAATATGAAACCAATCGATTTAAACTCAAAATGGTCAATGAGTGTGAACTCACTATTGCGCATCCGGCTATATAAAAAATCCCAATTCATCATGCTAATAATTAGAAATACAATAACCACAATCTGAGGGAAGTGCCCTTCAATAATCCCTGCATTATAACTGGTTAAACCCGATGTGCTTAATGTGATCAAACTGATTATAATCGCATCAAACATCTGCGTACCTCCCATAAGTAACAGGAGACAACAAAGGACAGTCATGAACACATAGAGGTTTGAAAGCGTTTTAAAAATTGACACCAGTCGAGGGTATCCAGCATCACTTTCACCATAAGGTAAACTGGACCTATGCAATTGCATTCCACCACTATTGAGAGCCGTTAAAATAGACAAAGTATAAGCAATGGCAACAAAGCCACCTAACCAGGCCGTTAATGCTTGCCAAAGAATTATGGAACGATACCCCTCAACACTTCCCACATAGGCGCTTGCGCCATTTGTAGTCAGCATTGAAACGCCCTCATAAAAAGCAGCGAATAAACCACGTTCAGGAAAGACAAAGAAAAGGGGTAATCCAACAACAAATGCTATTGAGATACTACCCAATATTGGCAGGCCAATTGTTAAAGCAGGTGTTCTAATCTGTGAATTGGTTCTAAACCCGAGAAATAGCGATCCACCAATTAGCAATGAAAAAAAGATCGCGGCACCAAATGCTCCTTCAGCTCTCGTTTCGCCGTATATATATGAAGCGCATAAAGGAATAACTTCTATCGCGGTCAGCGTAAGCATCCAGCAGCCAATTAAATAGAGAAGTCTATTTTTCCACACGAGAGAACCCCAGCTTTCTCTTATTCAAGCAATATCAATCGACGTTAAAACATCTCAATACGAGCCGAGAATAATTGCTCAATTTTCTTAACAGCCTCCAGCAAACAAACAATTACCACTTTGTCCCCGGGTTCCAGTTGAGTATCAGCATGCGGTACTATTGTCTCATTATCCCTGACAATAAGCCCAAATCGAACATTGCTGTGCATACGTAATTCGCCGATCTTTTTCCCGGCGATATCAGCCCCTTCAATGACTTCAGCTTCAATAACTTCAGCGCTGCCATTACATATACTATGAAGGTCTCTAATACGGCCACGACGCACATGCCGTAGAATCGATGACACAGTCATTTCACGAGGGTCTAAAGCAACATCTATCCCAAGCGAACCAACCAGGTTCGCATAGATTGGATTATTCATAAGCGTAATAGAACGCGAGCACCCTTGTTGCTTGGCAAGAAGTGCAGACAGGATATTAACTTCATCATCATCGGCAACAGATATGATGGTATCGGTTTGTTCAATATTTGCTTGTTGTAATATTTCACGGTCTAGTGCATCACCATTAATAACAATGGCGGAATTAAGTTTTTCCGCAACATAATTGGCACGGTCTCGGTTATACTCGATTACCTTCAGGTTCATGTTCGGGCTATATTCTTCAAGTAATTGAGCAAGAAATAATCCAACATTACCGCCACCCACAATAATGGTGCGCTGCGCTGATTGTTCTTCGTGGCCAAAAACTGCCATCGCACGCTCGGTAACGGCGCTTTCAACTGCAATATAGATCGCATCTCCAACATGCAATGTATCATCACTGCGCGGTACAAAAATTTTGTCGCCCCGAATTACCCCAACTACAGTTGTCTGAAGTTTAGGGAAAAGCTCGGTCAATTGCCTAAGCGGCGTATTAACCACAGGGCAATTTTCATCTAGCAAGAGGCCAATAACACGCACCTTATCATCAACAAAAGGCATCATATTAAAGGCACCAGGCACTTCCGTGCGGCGAAGCAATGCACGTGCGACCTCAAGCTCAGGAGAGATAATAACATCAATCGGCAGATGGCTATGTGAAAATAAATCCCGCCATTTTGAGTTCAGATATACCTGATTTCTAATCCGGGCGATCTTTGTCGGTACATTGAACAAGGAATGTGCCACCTGACACGCAATCATGTTGACCTCATCAGAAATCGTGACAGCAATCAACATTTCTGTATCTTTTGCCCCGGCCAACTCTAATTGTTGAGGGTCAGAAGCATGTCCAACGACAGCCTTGACATCCAGAGACTCACTGATTTTACGGATCAACTCCGGCGAACGGTCAATAACCGTAACATCATTTTGTTGTTCAGCGAGATATTTGGCAATATTAAAACCAACCTGCCCCGCGCCGCACACAACCACTTTCATATGACAGCCCCCCTGTCTACGTCCACCGCACTGTTAATCCACATTTTCGGTCGATGCATTACGATCATTACCACTTAACCCTAAAGACTTAAGTTTTCTGTGCAGCGCCGAACGTTCCATCCCAATGAACGCCGCAGTACGCGATATATTGCCGCTGAATCGATTGATTTGAACCTTTAAATATTCACGTTCAAATGATTCCCGTGCTTCACGCAGCGGTGTCGACATAATAGCGTTATCTGTATTTCCCTGAAGAAGGTTACTAGAGCCTGTACGAATTTCCATCGGCAATTGATCCACGCCAATATCGTTTTGATCTTTGTCGGGCCCCATAATAACAACACGTTCAATAATATTCTTGAGTTGCCGAACATTGCCGGGCCAATCATAAGACTGCAATGCTGCCATTGCATCATCTGATACTAATAACTTTGCCCGCCCTGTCGCTGCGGCAAGCGTATCCAGAAAATACTGAGCCAGCATGGGAATATCTTCCCTGCGCTCCGAAAGCGACGGCATCACAAGAGGCACAACATTCAATCTATGGAACAAATCTTCACGGAAACGCCCCTGCTCAATTTCAGTAACCAAAGGCCTGCTCGTGGCAGAAATAACACGAACATCAACCCGAACACGGGTATTTCCATTCACTCGTTCAAATGCCTGATCTGTCAATGCCCGCAAAATTTTTGCCTGTGTTGGCAATGGCATATCAGCGACTTCGTCAATAAAAAGGGTTCCACCGTGTGACTTTTCAAACAATCCTGTCTTGATCACACCGCCGTTTTGCTCGACACCAAAAAGCTCTTCCTCCATCCTGTGCGGCTCCATTGAAGCAGCAGCTACAACGATGAAATTACCACTGGCCCTGTTTGATCGTGCATGGATTTGCCGCGCAACCACCTCTTTACCAGCGCCCGGTGCCCCTTGAATTAAAATTCTGCTATTGGTCGTAGCAACTTTTTCAACTGACTGCCTGATATTATTAATAGCTGTTGAACGCCCAGTTAGGTCAACCGTATAGGCTGATTTCTTTTTAAGTTCTTCATTTTCACGCCGCAAACGCTCCGCCTCGGTAGCGCGCAGAATAGTCAACAACAGTTGGTCAGCCTCAAACGGCTTTTCAATAAAGTCGTACGCGCCTTTTTTGATGGCTGCGACCGCAGTTTCAATATTACCATGACCACTGATAACAACCACCGGCAACTCTTTGTAACGAGACTTCAACAGCTCGAGCAACTCCAAGCCGTCCAATTTACTTCCCTGAAGCCAAACATCGAGGATTAAAAGGGAAGGCAAACGCGCTTCGATTTCGGAAAGACCAGTATCACTATCTTTAGCTGTACGGGTATCATACCCCTCATCTTCAAGTATGCCCGCAACTAACTCACGGATATCTTCCTCATCATCAATGATAAGAATATCAAGCGCCATATACACTAAACTCCTTTATATAAACTATTCTGCTGCCTTAAATGATTTTGTATTTCCTGATTGGTCGTCTGCTTTTTTAGCTCGCACCAATAAGGCCTTATGTGAAAATGTTAGCAAGGCCCTGGCACCGCCAGATGATTTATCTGCAATTCTGGCCGTACCGCCATGTTCTTCCATAATACGTTTTACAATTGCCAAGCCTAAACCTGTACCCTTTGCCCGCGTTGTTACATACGGTTCCATCAAACGGTCTTTTTGATCGGCAGGTAAGCCTTTACCATTATCTTCAACACATATTTCAGTTCGGTCTGCTGTTTGTATGAGAAATACCTTGATTAGCCCCTTATCGGCTTCACGGCCGTTATCCTGATCATTCTGAATACGGCTATGAATTGCTTCCAAAGCATTCTTTAATAAGTTTGTAAGCGCTTGTCCAATTAAACGGCTGTCACACAATAAAGGTAAAACCGATTGCTGAAATTCTGTTTCATATTCAATATCAGGGGATGCAACATCCTGAAGGAATACTGCCTGTTTTGCCACATCAAGAATATCTATTTCTTTAAATGTTGGTGTCGGCATGCGCGCAAAGGACGAGAACTCATCAACCATATGCCTCAAATCACCAACTTGGCGAATAATAGTATCGGTACATTTGGAAAAAATCTGCTTATCGGATTCGATTTCAGATAGATATTTCCGTTTCAATCGTTCAGCAGATAATTGGATCGGCGTGAGTGGGTTTTTGATTTCATGCGCTATTCGGCGTGCAACATCTGCCCAGGCCGCAGTTCTTTGATCTGCCAATTGCTCCGTTAAATCATCAAATGTAACAACATAGCCATTAACAGAATTATCATCGGCATGTTCGACGAAAACTCGAACCATAAAGGTTCTCCGCTCGCCCAACACATCCACAACAACATGCCCCTGCGCTTCACCTCTAAGGGACAGTTCACCTTGACGGAGGATTTCAGAGAATTCTGGCACTACAGCCGAAAGCTTCTTCCTGAGCATCGCTTCAATGTCCAGACCAAGCAATTTAGCTGCTGACCGATTGGGCAGGAAAATACTCTCATCATGCTGCAACCCCAAAACACCAGCAGAAACACCTTCCAGAACATCTTCCAAAAATCGGCGGCGGTCATCTAACTCAAGGTTGGCCTCGAGAAGGTCATCCTGATGTTTTGCCAACTGATCAGTCATCCGGTTAAAGGCGCGGCTAAGGGTTCCTACTTCATCGCGTGTTGCAACATACGGCACCCTCACATCGAGATCACCCTCTCCCACACGTTCAGCAGCATTCACAAGATTGGATAGAGGCGTAACCAAACGGCTTGAAAACCATAACCCAACCCATATTGCAGCTAACAATATCAAGAACGCGATCATGATAAAGACGATGTTAAACTGAAATAAAATATCAGATCGTTCGCTTTCAAGAACTGTATAACCAGCAACAGCATTTCGTGTGTCTTCAAGATACTGGAGAACGTTAGGGCTGAGATCACGGGCAACATATAAATATGTTGGATTTAAAAACGCATCGATACGCATAATCCCAATAACCGTTTTATCAGCATCATTTGTTCGTATCTGCGGGGGGCCGACTTTCGCGCTATCAATTAAACTGATTGGGACACGGTTGGTTGTTAATTCTAGATTTTGACTAGCCCGGGCAATAACCGCGACATCACTAACATTATCTTCTTCAATCAATAATACTTCGTTCAAATTACGGCTTGTCAGTGCTTCGGCTGCCAGTGCTTGAACATACTGTAGGTCACGCCGCTGCGTAATATTTAATTGATTATAAACAAGCGCAATCGCCAGCATATCTTTTTCGATATTGGCCCTATGCTCCAATACATATGTGTCCGCAATATCTAGCGAGTTTCCAAGCGCAGCTTTAACAGGTTCATTAAACCAGTTTTGGACACCTCTTTCGATAAAAACGGTAGAAAACACCGCCATAATGATCGGCGGTATCATCGCAATTGCCATAAAGGCACTAGTCATCCGTGTATGCAGTCTGGACCCTGCTGCATTTTTCCGTGCAAATCGTGTTTTTACAAACCATCGTCCGATTGAAACGCCAAGGCCTAACAATAGAACCAAATTAACCACAAGAAGTATTCGCATGGTACGACTGGCTGTTATATCAACAGACGCTGATTTGGTGGACAAAACATAAGATGTAATGATTGCGGAAGCTACCGCGAGAATACTCAAAATCACTTCGATACGAATATTCAAGCGAAATTTACGCGCAAAAATAATAAAGCGCGCCCACTTCCTGTTCGGAAAAGTAGCTGTGGTAATAAAGTCCTTATTACCATCATTCTTCTCACTGCCTACAACCTGGGTAGGCTTCGATTGATCTGAATCAGTTCCCATATCGCCATATGATGCATATTTATCACTATAGTGCCAGAAATATCACACTAAAAATGCATTTAAATGAGGTCACTTTTTGATGGCACACGAATTTCAAGATCATTGATCTTTTTTCTGAGGGTATTTCTATTCAATCCTAAAAGCGTTGCGGCCTTCACCTGATTACCCATCGTTGCTTTCAATGTTTTCTCAATCAACGGTCTTTCGATCTCGCTTAGTATCCGCTGATATATTCCAACAGGCGGCAAACTGCCTTCATGTTGATCAAAATAATGATCCAGGTGTAAGCGAATAGCGTCGGATAAACTCTCACCTATCATTGCCTTTTGCCCGCCGAAAGAACCGCTTTGTATTCCAATAGAGCGGTCAATTTCCTTGCGAACCATTGCCCCTGATATTTGTGAGCCCGGATACAATGCACAAATACGTTGAACAGTATTTTCCAACTCACGAACATTGCCGGTCCATTCATATTGCATCAGGATATTTTTGGCGCTGTCATTAAATCTTTTTTGTCCTGTAGCCCCTTCATTCGTTTTACTTAAAAAGAACTCAGCCAACGTTACAATATCTTTGCCCCGTTCCCTGAGGGGCGGAAGCATCATGGGAACAACATTCAACCGAAAATACAGGTCTTCACGAAAGTCACCTTCACTAACAAGACGCTGGAGGTCCTTATTGGTTGCGGCTACAATCCGAACATCTGTTTTAATATTAGCTTGTCCACCAACTGTTTGATACTCACCTTCTTGAAGCACACGCAGCAACCTTGTTTGCGCATCAAGGGGCATATCCCCTATTTCATCCAAAAACAGTGTACCGCCACGCGCCTGACCGAACCTGCCAAGGGTTCTGGTTGAGGCCCCTGTAAAAGCGCCCTTTTCATGGCCGAACAATTCGCTCTCGATCAATTCCTTTGGAATTGCTGCCATATTAACTGGTACAAACGGGTTATGTTTTCGCGGGCTATAGGAATGTAATGCCCTAGCCACCAGCTCTTTGCCTGTGCCGCTTTCACCAAGAATAAGAATAGTCAACTCGGTGTTTGCCACCCGCGCCATTGTTCGGTAAACTTCCTGCATCTTTGGCGATCGGCCAATCAGGATATTATCCTCATCCTGAACTACACTGCCCCCGTCCAAATTCTTATTATTCTCCAGCGCTTTTTTTATTAATGTTGTCAACTCATCCAGGTCAAAAGGCTTTGGCAGATAATCAAAGGCCCCTCTTTCCGTTGCTGCCATTGCAGTAGATAAAGTATTATGCGCACTCATAACAATAAACGGCAGTTCAGGCCTTTGTTCTATCATTTCAGGCAATGCTTCCAGGCCGTTACCGTTTGGCATCAAAACATCGGTCACAACCACATCACCGACACCATTTTCAAGTAGTGTTTTCAATTCAGGCAAGTCCGCCGCTTCTGCAATATCCCACCCTTCTTGTCGCAGTGTTTCTGCGACAACCACACGAATAGTCATATCGTCATCGGCCACAATGATTGTCGGCGTTTTAGACATTATTGTTCCCTCTTAAAAAACGGCATCTGAATCCTGAAAACAGCACCTGCTCCTTGTCTGTTTTCACAAGATACAGTTCCGCCCATTTCACTGGTATAGCGTGCAACAAGCGCAAGGCCGAGCCCCGTTCCTGCCTCTTTACTGCTTACAAATGGTTCAAACAAATGACCTTCAAGGTCTTTCGGCAACCCCGGGCCATTATCTTCGACCGTAATCATAACAGGAACCTGAATACGCGAGCCACTTCCATTTGTTATCCAAATACCATGCTTAAACTTTGTACTGATACTAATTTCAACGCCTGGTCCACCTGCCTCTACAGCATTTTTAAGTAAATTCAGAAAAACTTGTACAAGAAGATCAAAATTGCCCGCCACTGTCGGCAGTGATGGATCAAAGTATGGTTTTATTGAAGCCTTTGAAGCGAAGCCGGAAACCGCTACCTGAAGCACATGATCCAGCACTTCATGAATATTAACTTCTTCAATCTTGTTGCCTGACGTCTCAGAAAAAGATTCTAACTGCTGGACCAGTTTACTAACACGGTCAACTTCCTTCACAATCATATCTGGCAATTGCCGCTGTGTGCCCTCAAGTTTACGGGAAATAAGCTGCGCAGCCCCCCGTATACCAGATAATGGATTTTTAATTTCATGCGCTAACATAGAAGCCAACCCACCAAGCGACTTGGAGGCAGAGACCATATCATTACGCTTGTCAGCAAAGGCATTTACTTTACGTGGCTGAACAGTCAGTAACACATGTTGGTTATTACTAACGCCGCCCGTTTCCAATAATAATGTCGTTGCGTGAAAATCAACAAGCTCAACGTCACCTAAGGGCTGTTCAGTCGGGATATTATAGGCACTATAACTTCCCTGATCGGTACGAACGCGGTCGCAAATATCAGCAACGACATTCCCAAAGCCATCAAGGCTGTGAACAGGTCTGCCGATAAAATAATCCCTACTTCTGGAAAAAAGCTGCTCGGTAAACCCATAAATTTCAATAATTATATTATTTTCGTCAGCGACTAATAGTGCCTGAGAAAGGTGTGAAAGCACATCTCTCTCAATTGTGGGCCTAATTTCGTCACATGGCTTTGAAGCCATCAGGCAGCCAATTGCTCACATAGCGGCGCATAAAAAGCCTTAAGAGCCTCTTTAACTTCCGCTGGGTTTTCGAGCTTGTTAACACTATTTCTAAACTCAGCAGACCCATGAAGCCCTTTTGTATACCAGCCCAAGTGCTTACGCGCGATCCGCACACCAGCGTCTACACCGTAATGATGCAGCATATCTTCATAATGTTCGAGAACGACATGCATTTGCTCTTCAAGGCTTGGCGGCAATTTTCGCTCACCAGAATTCAAATACGTAATAACCTGATCCAGAAGCCACGGCTTTCCATAGCACCCGCGACCAATCATAACACCGTCCGCACCAGAATCGTTAAGCGCCATATCAACATCTTCAAGCGCATTAATATCACCGTTTACAATAAGCGGGATATTTTTAACGGCTTCTTTTACAATCCCAACCTTTTTCCAGTCAGCGTGCCCTTTATACATCTGGCACCGTGTGCGGCCATGAACCACAACCATTTTGATGCCAGCTTGCTCGGCTATTTTGGCCAGCTCAGGTGCATTGAAACTATTATCATCCCAGCCAAGGCGCATTTTAAGTGTCACAGGCAGCGACACAGCATTTACCGTTGCATGGATTAATTCACCAGCATGATCAAGATCACGCATCAAGGACGAACCAGCGTGACCATTCACAACCTTCTTAACCGGGCAGCCCATATTAATATCAATAATGGCAGCACCCCGGTCCTCGTTTAATTTTGCAGCCTCAGCCATTTTTGAGCCATCACAGCCTGCAAGCTGAACCGACATCGGGAATTCTTCCGCACAGTTTGTTGCCATTTTCTGGCTACGCTTTGTGGCCTGTATCATGGCGTCAGATGCAATCATTTCAGAAACAACAAGCCCCGCGCCGTATCTTTTAACAAGACGACGGAAGGGCATATCTGTTACACCCGACATAGGTGCCAGAATAACTGGGTCTTTAATTTCAACCGGACCAATGTTAATAGCCATGCTACACTCACAAATAAACGTGCCTAAATATTAGGCAAGCTTATGCCAGAAAAGAAAAGAAAAAGCCAGTCCAAGTTTATTCTAAATTTTGATAGCTTTTATCAATCGAAGTAACGGAAGTACGAGCAGAGCATGACAAGCGAAAACAATGATAATATCGGCCTTATAATCGTTGCAGCAGGCAGCGGAAAACGCGCAGGTGGTGAAATACCCAAGCAATATCAAAACCTCGCAGGCATTCCTGTTTTAAAGCATACGCTGAATGCTCTGCTTCCGTATTTTCCTTCAAAGAACATCAGAGTTGTTATCAACGAAGATCACCGTGAGCATTATGAGGCAATTTCAAGTGGGTTAAATTTACCAGAGCCTGTCAGTGGCGGCGCGACAAGACAAGAAAGTGTTTTCAATGGCCTTTCGGCTTTTGAAACTGCGGCCCTTAATGAAACAAACTTGCCTGACTATGTTCTTATTCATGATGCGGCCCGCCCTTTTGTCAATAAGGAAATCATAGCAGGTATAACAGAGCGCCTTCATAAGGGTGCGAAGGGAGTTATTCCTGCCATCCAGATTGTTGATACCCTTAAATATGCCGAAGATGGTATCATCAATCACACTGTCCCTCGCGATAACCTATATAAAGTTCAGACACCTCAAGGGTTTGTATTTAAGGAGCTGCTGGAGGCACATAAAAACGAAGTTAATTTTGAGCACACTGATGATGCCGCCGTTATGGAAGCAAATAATTGGCAAATGATGTTAAGTAAGGGACATGAAAATAACTTCAAAATTACAACATCTGATGATTTTAAAAAAGCAGAGCATATGATCATGAATAGACTAAGTGATATCCGTGTTGGATCAGGCTTTGATGTTCACCGGTTTGAAGCCGGCGATACAGTAACTCTTTGCGGTATAGATATTCCTTTTTCGCAAAAGCTAATGGGGCATTCTGACGCTGACGTTGGCATGCACGCCCTTACCGATGCGATCCTGTCAGCAATAGCAGCCGGCGATATCGGTACCCATTTCCCGCCAAGCGATGAAAAATGGAAGGGCGCGCCATCCGAAACATTTTTGAGGCATGCCTCCAACTTAGTTACAGAGCGCGGCGGCATGATATCGCATGCCGGGATTACCCTTATTTGCGAAGCACCGAAAATAGGCCCGCACAAGGACGCTATGCGCGCACGAATTGCTGATATATTGAATATTGATATTGACCGCGTCAGCGTACAAGCGACAACAACCGAAAAACTTGGCTTTACTGGCCGCGGCGAAGGCATCGCAGCGCAGGCGAGTGCAACGGTGAGATTGCCATGATGTCAAAAATATATTCAGATGATATATTAAAAAAAGCACATCAACACAGTTCTCTTCATCGAATAGAAATTGAAAATAGTGAATTAACTGGTTGTTTTTATTGTCACAAAATATATTCACCTGATGAAATATCAGAATGGTGGGATGAAGAACAAACAGCCGTTTGCCCCCATTGTGGTATCGACTCTGTTATTGGTTCAGAATCTGGTTATCCATTGAACAAAGGCTTTTTAGATGAAATGCACGCTTACTGGTTTATGCAAGCAGCGTATACAGTCTCAAACAAAACACCTCTAACCTCATGGGATCAAAGATTCAAAAGTCCCGCGTTTTGGTTTGCTACCGGTTTCGGCAGTGGTCTTATGCGCCCTGCACCTGGTACATGGGGGTCATTGGCCGGGGTGATCCTCGCATTAGGTATGCTTTTCATACATATGCCCGTTTTTGCCTTTATGACGATTATGTTTATTTCTTTTTTCCTTGGCATAACTGCGATCAATTCCATTGAAAAGCAGACAGGTATACATGATGCGCCAGAGATTGTTATTGATGAATTTGTCGGCCAGTGGATTGTTTTAATCCCGCTCTTTAACAACCCTCATTTTGAATGGGATATCATACTGCCCTATTCTATTGGTGCATTCATATTATTTCGGGTCTTTGACATTATCAAACCGTGGCCGATTGGCTGGCTCGACAAGCACGTAAGCGATGGCTTTGGGGTTATGATCGATGATGTACTTGCCGGTATTTTCGCGTGGCTCGTTTTAGAAGCAATTTATTATTTCCTGTAAGGTGGCCTAATGTTTTCTGATACCATCACTGACTTAGCTGAAACAACACTCACGCGTGCCCGCTCGAAAAGCATGATGATCGCCACAGCAGAATCCTGCACTGGTGGCTTGATCGCTGGTGCACTAACAAGCATAGCAGGGTCATCGGATGTTGTAGACCGTGGCTTCGTAACCTACACAAACGCAGCAAAGCAACAGATGCTTGATGTTACAATCAGATCGCTTGAAAAATACGGCGCAGTTTCCAGCGCTGTTGCTAAGGAAATGGCTTACGGCGCCCTCATTCATTCAATGGCTGACATTACGGTCTCTGTCACTGGGATTGCAGGCCCCGGCGGCGGCAGCGTTGACAAGCCCGTTGGCCTTGTCTGGATTGGCGTTTGTGAGCAAGGCATGGCACCCGAAGCCTTTGAATATACATTCGGTAATATCAGTCGCAATACGGTTCGCGAAAAAACAATCGAAGAAGCATTAAAATTAGTTAACAAAAAGTTAATTTAACATTGACATAAAGTGTATTATACACTAGCTCGAGTTTAGGTAAATTTTAGTTATGAGTAATATCAGGCAATCATAACTGCAACTCGTTTTGAACCATATAGATTGGGGATGTTATGAAGCTTTTAGCTCTTCGCCTACTCGCAGTAACCTTATTATTTTTCACTCTTTCAATACAATCAAATGCCTCTGTGACATTTGAGATTACGGGTAACACTACGGCCGTACCATTCGGATCATTTGATTTCCGCGTGCAAGCAACACTGAGTGAACAGTCATCATTTGCAAACCCGGACATTACACTTGTTGAAGCAATTACCCCGATTGGTTTTTTTGATGAGCGGAACATAAATACCGTATTCGCGCCATTACCGCTCGGACAGTTTGTAGTGAGCGCTCAAAATAATTTCTTCAACCTTTTAGTTCTCGGCCAATTCCCTCCTGCCCTTGCGGGTGGTATTGACATTACGAATGTTGGGCTTTTGAACCAAACCCAAATTCTATTTGCCACATTAACATTTGCTGGTGGCACTATTGAATTTACCGATACAGTCTTCAACACAGTTGGCCTTGCAGCACCGGGCGGCTTAAACCCAGCTGTTGGCGCTGTACCAGAACCAGCTACGTGGCTTATGATGATCTTTGGTTTTGCACTTATCGGCACTTGTCTGAGAACAAGAAACAAAGCCGCTTTACGCGCATAGATTTTTCAAAGTAAAAAAATATAAACTACCGAATGCTTAGTGTTCGGTAGTTTTTTTATGAATAGAGCTCTTTTGCCCGCGCCTCGAACGCATCGATCATACGCCGGGTCGCTTCATCAAAATATTTACGAATAGCGCTCTCTAAAAAACTACTTTTGAATTCCAGATCAACATCAAAATCAACGATGCACGTACCATCTTCCTGCGGATGGAAGTTCCAGTGATTATGAAGATGCTTTAAGGGCCCTTTCAAATAATCAACATAAACCCGCGTTGGATCAATAATAGTAACCCGGGATGTAAACCGCTCTTTAAACATTTTATAGCCGATTATAAGATCAGCATCAAAACGCCCTTCCTGAATATTATAAACGCGCGCGCCAACACACCACGGCAAAAATTCAGGGTATGTTTTCACATCTGAAACCATATCAAATAATTGCTTTGCACTATAAGGAAGGTGTTTTTGCTGGCTATGTCTTGGCACGGGTAAATCTTTTATTACTGAACAACGCTTATTACATAAGAGCGTACAGGCGATAAGGCAAGAGCCTTAAATGATATTAAAGATGGATAAAACCGTGAAGGCAGATGCAACCAATCCACTGACAGCCATATAGATAAAAACCGAGAGAATACTCGAAACAATCGTCATCCACCAACGCATTTCAAAAAACACATGAGCTGAAAAGATAAATAAAATATAGAAAAGGATATTTCTAAACATTTGATCGTAAGAGCCATAAACATATTGAGCCAAGACCAAAAATATCGAAAGGAAATAAGCATGGCCCATATAGAAACAAACAAAGCTTAATACTTCAGGATAATTCCGCTTAGCGCGGAAATATTGGTAGCGTAGGAAGAACGCAATCAAAGGTAAGGATATGAAAGAAATCAGGTTAAGTTTTCCCCGTAATGTTTCTCGAAGCCCTTCCATAAAAGTCAGTATTTTTTTATCCTGAGCTGTTTCGGGCGTTCCATCAATCTGAACCGCGCTCTCCACAAAACTGTCGTGCGCCCCTGTAAGAACTGCGACTGCCAGATATACCGCAAACATAACGAAAAAATACCGAACGGGGTTAATGTAAGACGCACGGGAACCCTCAACATACTTCAGCGCTATTCTACCTGGATTTTTCGTGAGCCCGATGATTGTTTGCCATAGCTTGCTATCAAGCTCAGAGAGAGCGTTCGCAAAACCTTGCATGAAAACATTCAGTGTTAACCTGCTGCCAATATTGCGTTGCCCACATTGATGGCAATAGCCACCAGATAACGCCTCATGACAATTCAAACATTCATCTTCGATATGATCAACCATAGAAAAGCCCCCTTCCCATTCCCTTAAAATGGAATAGAAGGAGGCTTCAGGTCAAGTGTAAGAAGTTTTAGCTATTTCGCTGCCGCCAATTTCTTTTCACGGTTTGCACGTAGTTTCGCAAAATCATCGCCGGCGTGATAGCTCGAACGTGTAAGCGGTGTTGCAGAAATAAGCAGAAATCCTTTCCCTTTACCCATCCGCTCATAAGCCTTAAACTCATCAGGGGTTACAAAACGTTCCAGCTTCGCATGACGCGGTGTTGGCTGAAGATATTGACCGATTGTCATAAAGTCGATATCGGCCATGCGCATATCGTCCATCACCTGACTTACTTCCATACGCTCTTCACCCAATCCAACCATAATACCTGATTTTGTAAAAATAGACGGATTCACCTTTTTCACTGTCTCCAGAAGGCGAAGCGAGTGATAATAGCGGGCGCCAGGGCGAATTTTTGGGTAATTTCTTGGCACTGTTTCCAGATTATGATTGAAAACATCCGGCGCTGCTTCCGCAACCATTTCAATCGCACCGGGCTTGTTTCTGAAATCAGGAGTCAGAATTTCAATCGTTGTATTCGGGCTTGATTTCCTGATTTCCTGAATAACCTTCACGAATTGCATCGCACCGCCATCATCCAGATCATCACGGTCAACAGATGTGATTACAATGTGATTAAGCCCCATAGCTGCGCATGCTTCAGCAGTATGAAGTGGCTCCAAAGGGTCAACCATCATCGGGCGGCCGGTTTTCACGTTGCAGAAGGCGCAGGCACGCGTGCATGTATCGCCGAGGATCATAACCGTTGCATGCTTTTTCGACCAACACTCACCGATATTAGGGCAAGCTGCTTCCTCGCACACCGTATGCAGGTTTTTATCCCGCATCAATTTGCGTGTTTCCTGATATTCCTTACTGACAGGGGCCTTAACGCGGATCCAATCAGGCTTGCGCTGGAATTGCCGTTTTTCTTCTGGCTTGTTCATGCTTTCTCCGATCTTCGGTATACACCGTTATCTGCCCTCCCCTTTAATGGCAGACGACGCCAGCGTCAATCATTCCCCGTTCGATTAGCGTTACAATATTATCCAAAATTTAATTTAGTCGTAAAAATATCAAAAATGGATAGCCCTTCCATAGGCATCCAGCACACTTTCATGCATCATTTCTGATAAAGTTGGATGCGGGAACACCGTGTGCATCAATTCCGCTTCGGTCGTCTCTAATGTACGCCCAACAACATAGCCCTGTATCATTTCAGTCACTTCAGCACCGATCATATGAGCGCCCAAAAGCTCACCTGTTTTTTCATCAAACACAGTTTTTACAAAACCTTCGGTTTCACCAAGCGCGATGGCTTTACCGTTACCAACAAAAGGAAACTTACCAACTTTAACCTTATGACCAGCTTCAACCGCTTTTGCTTCCGTCATACCAACAGAGGCAACCTGAGGCCTGCAATAGGTACAACCCGGAATATTTGATTTATCCATTGGATGAAGGTCTGGAAGGCCTGCAATTTTTTCAACCGCAATAATGCCTTCGTGCGATGCCTTGTGCGCGAGCCAAGGAGCACCCGCAACATCACCGATTGCCCAAACGCCTTCAACACCCGTGAAGCCCCATTCATTGGTTACAATATGACCTCGCTCAACAGGCACCTTGATATTTTCAAGCCCGAGGTTTTCAACGTTACCGGTAATACCAATCGCAAGGATCACTTTTTCAACAGTTATTTCCTGTTTTTTGCCATTTTGCTCAACAACGCAAGTAACACTATTTTTGCCCTTCTTCAGTTCAGTAACCGAAGCAGACTTCATTATTTTCATGCCTTGCTTTTTGAAGGATGTTTCTGCAAATGCAGACACTTCAGCGTCTTCAACAGGAAGAACTCTATCCATCATCTCAACAACTGTTACATCAGTGCCAAACTCGTTATAAAAACTTGCAAACTCAATTCCGATAGCCCCAGAACCAATTACAAGCATACTTTTGGGTAATGCCTTCGGTGTCATAGCATGTTTGTATGTCCACACCAGATCGCCGTCCGCCTGAAGGTGCGGTAATTCCCGCGCCCGAGCCCCTGTTGCAACGATGATATTTTTCGCTGTGATTTCGCTCGTTTTTCCATTTTTGCTGACAGCCAATTTATTACGTGCAACAAATTTGGCTTCGCCGTCCACATGGGTAACTTTATTTTTCTTCAAAAGATGGGCAATACCAGACGATAGTTGCCCGGCAACACCCCGGCTCCGCTTAACAATAGCATCAACATCGAAACCGACATTATCGATCTTTAAGCCAAAATCCTTGGCATTTTTCGCAAGATGGAAAACTTCGGCAGAACGCAACAGTGCTTTCGTTGGAATACATCCCCAATTGAGGCAAATGCCGCCCAGATGTTCGCGTTCCACACACGCAACCTTCATACCAAGCTGTGCACCACGAATTGCGGCAACATAGCCACCCGGGCCACCACCAATTACAACAAGATCAAAATTATCAGCCATCGTTAAATCCTATTTTATATCCGGTATATTATTTTGCTAAATTCTAGCGTGATTTTCTTTGCGAAGTTCGCTTTCAATCCCGCCAGTGTGGTCTGTACCGGCATCTTCAAATATCATGACACTTGCCCCCTCGCTTGTGTGGGGGCGATGCTCAACACCTTTCGGCACAACGATCATTTCACCGGGATTTAACGTCACTTGTCTGTCACGGAATTCAAGATTAAGAACCCCTTCAATCACCAAAAACATTTCATCTGTATCATCATGCTTGTGCCAGATAAAATCGCCGTCCAGCTTTGCCAGATACACCATATGATTATCGACATTTGCGATAATTTTTGGTGTCCATGTTTCAGTGAAAAGGTTGAGCTTTTCCTTGATATTAATCACATCCATCGGCTGACCCTTTATAGCAACATCATTAATGGATCTTCGATATATCCTTTAAACGCGGCGAGGAACTCTGCGCCTACTGCGCCATCGATTGCTCGGTGGTCGCATGATAATGTACAACTCATTACTGTTGCAACAGCAAGGGCACCGTCTTTCACTACGGCACGTTGTTCGCCCGCACCAACAGCCAAAATCGCGCCCTGTGGCGGGTTGATAACCGCAGAAAACTCTTTGATTCCAAACATCCCAAGGTTAGAGATAGAGAAAGTACCACCCGCATAATCCTCAGGCATCAGCTTACCATCTTTTGCCTTACCTGCGAGCTCTTTCACATCCTTTGAAATTTCAGAAAGGCCTTTACTGTCAGCCCCTCTGACAACCGGGGTAACAAGACCACCCTCGACCGCAACTGCAACAGAAACATCAGCACGCTCGTACCAATACATTTTATCACCAGCGAACTGAACGTTAGCAGCAGGCACTTTCTTGAGCGCAAGCGCCGAAGCGCGAATAATGAAATCATTCACTGATAATTTCACACCGCTATCAGCAAGCTTAGTGTTCAACTCTTTACGCTGCGCCAGCAGGCTATCAAGTTCACATTCAACCGTTAGGTAGAAATGTGGCACAGTTGTTTTTGATTCCGTAAGACGCCGCGCAATAGTTTTGCGCATGCCTGATAGTTTCTCTTCGCGGAACGGGATATCGTCATGCGGGCCGTACTCTGAAGAAACAGGTGCTTTGGCAGGTGTAGATGTTGCTGCGGCAGTATGAGCGGGCGCAGCAGAAGGTGCCGCAGTTGCTGTTCCGCCTGCAGCTATCGCCGCTTCAACGTCACGTTTTACAATTCTGCCGTTAGGGCCAGTGCCTGCGATTGCGGCAATATCCAACCCTTCTTGCGAGGCAATACGCTTCGCGAGTGGTGAAGCCTTAATGCGGTTTCCATCACCTTGAGTAACTGAAACAGTAGGCGCTGCTGCCTGCGGTGCAGCGGCTTGTGTAGGCGGCGTAGCAGTTTCAACATTAGGTGTTGGCGCTATAGCAGGTGCTGCACTCGCTGAGGAAGAACTACCTGCCGCAACATCAGCAACGTCTTCACCCTCTTCCGCCAATACTGCAATGATTTCACCAACTTTCACATCTTCGCTGCCTTCATCGATGAAGATTTTGGCAACAGTACCTTCATCAATGGCTTCAACTTCCATTGTAGCTTTATCGGTTTCAATCTCAGCGATCACATCGCCGCTTTCCACACTATCACCCTCTTTTACGAGCCATTTTGCAAGCGTTCCCGCTTCCATCGTTGGCGATAATGCCGGCATAAAAATTTCTACAGCCATACCCTCAGTCCTTTATTCTTAACTCAACTGGGTGAACAATTATTCAATAAAATGCGCTATTTGAGTAGCCATCACTTTTGCTATTTTTATCGCTATAGCGACTATGAAATTCAAATAAACACATTAGAGAAAAAACAACAAAAAAAAGCGACCCGCCGATCAAACTAACAAGAGGCAAGCCTACAATAACAAAGAACAAGCGAAACTTATGACTTGCCCTTAATCTATTAACGAATGTGAACGTAGGTAGTTTTCCTTTGAAAAATTTCAAAGGCAATATGCCTAGAATGCAAACGATACCCAAACCACCTACATATAGGGAAATCACATACAGTAACAGCATGATGATGACCGATAATAGACTCATTGTGTCGCCATCATTGATCAAGGTGAAGACACTTAGTCCAGGCGAAAAACTACCTAAAAACAATAACCCTGCCAAAGCCATAACTACAAACACCATTGTGGGCAGAACTGGCGCGAATAAAAGTGCCTTCAAATTCGAATGAGCTGGACTATAGATCATAGAGCACCTTTGCCGTAGGCAATTTTACGAGCTTTCTCTAACGCCCAGTCTGCTGGTCCGTCGACAGCCTCTTGTTCATGCAACGCAACATAACGATATAATGCCAACCCAAGGCCAAGCGGGAAAATAGTTGTCGGTAGCATTAACAATACAGCAATAATTTTAAGATTATAGGCTTTGTCCAAGATATCGTCTTCACTCATAAACCACTGAATTGGCATCAAATAAAAAGATAAGAAAAAATAGTTAGTAATAAACACGAATAAAAACACTGGGATAATATAAAGAAAATACATCCCAGTCAGTTCAAAAGGCACCTCAGTCGCGAAATTAGTGTAAACAATAAACAATGACGGGTATAGCAGACACACCAACACACTCTCCCATCGTGCCGCCCAAACGCCGGCACGATAAGTTTTGCTGTTAAAACCAAAGCGCTGTCTATATTTCTTACCCATTAACTCTTTTAACTTACTCGCTATAACAAACGGCTTTTGCCGCTTCGATAATGTTTTCAGCTTTCACAATGGCTGCCTTTTCAAGGTTTGCAGCATACGGAAGCGGTACATCAACGCTGTTCACACGCGTTACTGGTGCATCCAGCCAATCAAATGCCTGTTCCATCAACTGAGCCGACACATCACTCGCAACCGAGCACTGCGGCCAACCCTCTTCTGCGATAACACAGCGATTTGTTTTCTTAACACTCTCGATAACTGTATCGATATCAAGCGGGCGAATAGTGCGAAGGTCGATCACTTCAGCACTGATGCCTTGTGCTGCTAATTCGTCAGCAGCCTTAAGGGCTTCGCCTACTGTAATCGAGTATGAAATGATCGTAACATCACTGCCTTCACGGAAAATACGTGCCTTACCAATCGGCAGCATATAATCATCCAATTCCGGCATATCGAAACTTTCACCGTACATCAGTTCATTCTCTAAGAACACAACAGGGTTCGGATCACGAATAGCCGCTTTCAATAGGCCCTTGCAATCAGCTGCATCATACGGTGCAATAACTTTTAGGCCTGGTACATTTGCGTACCATGACGCATAATTCTGGCTGTGCTGCGCGCCCACGCGCGATGCCGCACCATTCGGGCCGCGGAATACAATCGGGCACTCCACAAGACCACCAGACATATACCGGGTTTTCGCCGCAGAGTTGATAATATGGTCAATCGCCTGCATGGCGAAATTGAAGGTCATGAATTCAATAACAGGTTTCAGTCCAGTGAAGGCCGCCCCTGCGCCAAGCCCGGCAAAGCCATGCTCGGTGATTGGTGTGTCGATAACACGGTCTGAACCAAACTCGTCCAGCAATCCCTGCGTTACCTTGTAGGCGCCTTGGTATTCTGCAACCTCTTCACCCATGACAAACACATCACCGTCACGGCGCATTTCTTCTGCCATTGCATCGCGCAGTGCCTCACGGACAGTAACAGAAATCATATTAGTACCACTTGGGATTTCCGGGTCAACTAAGTTTACAGATGAAATCGGCGCTGGTGTAGCTGTCGGAGTTTCAAACACTTCTGCTGCTGGTGCCGGCGTTGATGCTGGTGCAGCAGAAACAGTGGGCGCTGAAACACTAAATGCATCTTCGCCGTCTTCGGCAACAATAGCGATTAGTTCACCAACCTTTACATTTTCGCTGCCTTCTTCGATCAGAATTTTTGCGACTGTACCTTCGTCAACTGCTTCAACTTCCATCGTTGCCTTATCGGTTTCGATCTCGGCAATCACATCACCGCTTTCGATCTTATCGCCAACTTTTACAAGCCATTTTGCAAGGGTGCCTTCTTCCATTGTTGGTGAAAGTGCTGGCATGGTAATTTCAATAGCCATATCAAATATTTCCCTTACGCAAGTACATCAGTATAAAGTTCAGACAAATCAGGTTCCGGGCATTCCTGTGCAAATGTCACAGCCTCGGCAACGCTTGCCTTAATCTCTTTATCGATTTCTTTAAGACCAGCTTCATCCATGATTTTTGCATCCAGAATAGCGTCTTTCACTTGCTCGATACAATCACGTTCAGAGCGCATTTTCTGCACTTCTTCTTTGGCGCGGTATTTTGCAGGATCAGACATGGAGTGGCCCCGGTATCGGTATGTTTTCATTTCCAAGATAATCGGGCCTTTACCTGCACGGCAATGTGCAACCGCTTCGTCCATTGCTGCACGAACCGCTAAAACATTCATACCGTCAACCTGTTTGCCCGGGATGCGGAAACTTTCCCCGCGCTTAAACAGCTCTACTTCTGAGCTTGCCCGGCTAACACTTGTTCCCATCGCATACTGATTATTCTCAATGATGAATATAGCAGGAAGGTTCCAAATCTGTGCCATATTAAAACTCTCGTACACTTGCCCTTGATTGGCAGCGCCGTCACCAAAATATGAAACTGAAACCCTGTCGCTTTTGCGATATTTGGCAGCAAACGCAAGACCAGTTCCAAGAGATACTTGGGCACCAACAATACCGTGCCCACCGTAAAATCCTTTTTCTGGGTCAAACATATGCATCGACCCGCCTTTACCTTTAGACACACCACCAGAGCGACCAGTTAATTCCGCCATTACAGCCTTAGGATCAGACCCGGTTGCCAACATGTGACCGTGCTCACGGTACCCGGTAATGATGCTATCGCCTTCACCAAGTGCCGTTTGAATGCCGATTACAACGGCTTCCTGCCCAATATATAAATGACAGAAACCACCAATCAGGCCCATACCATAAAGTTGGCCGGCTTTTTCTTCAAATCGACGTACCAGAAGCATTTCGCGGTAAAAATTAACCAACTCATCATTTGTCGCTTTATAAATGGCTGGTTTTACTGATCGACGACGTGGTGTCGTCTTCTTTGTAGACGCTTTTTTTGCAGTCATAACGGCCTTCCTAAAAAGGTCGCGGGCAGAAAGCCCGAGATCATTATATGAAACAATTTGTGGCACATGAATAGCCGCCAACAAATTATTTTGCAAGCATAGACAAGTAACTGTTTCGTAATCAGAAAAATTAATTAACCATTTTTTGGTTAATTATAAAAAAATTACTCAATAAAAAGAACGACTTCATCTTTATGAATAAAACCTAGTTTTTTTCGAACTTGTTCTTCGAGCATATCTGGATCGATATTTTGGGCGCTTAACTGTGCAATTCGAACTTCCAGAATTTGGCGTTCTGAGGCAACCCGCTTTGCTTCAAGTTCCAGGGTTGTTTGCTGCTTCGTCAATGACTTAAGAGCAGAAAGCGAATTTTCACCCTGAAAAGCATGGAAAGCAAAATAAAAAGCAATAAAAAGCCACACCCCAGTCATTAGGGAGCCTTTCATTCTTGCTGATATTTCAGTGATCTTTCTCATGAAAAGAATCATCTCACAAGCGAATCGCCACTGCAAGAACTTTTTTAAGAAAAAGTCGAAAAAACCCTCAAGAATCAAATTCTTAAGGGTTTTAAGTATTAACGAAACATTAAGCCAAAATAAGATGCTTTATTTCAAAATAGATTTACTTCAAAATTGCTTTCCCAGCATAGCGTGCGCTTGCACCCAACTCTTCCTCGATACGGATAAGCTGATTATATTTCGCAAGCCGGTCGGAGCGCGCGAGCGACCCTGTTTTAATCTGACCACAATTCAAGGCAACAGCGAGATCAGCAATTGTTGCATCCTCTGTTTCACCAGAACGATGCGACATTACCGATGTATATTGTGCACGGTGCGCCATATCAACGGCTTCCATTGTCTCGGATAACGTACCGATCTGGTTAACCTTCACAAGGATTGAGTTTGCAACACCCTTTTCAATACCATCAGCGAGACGCACCGGGTTAGTTACAAACAAATCATCACCAACGAGCTGGCATTTATCACCAATCGCATCTGTCAGCATTTTCCAACCATCCCAGTCGTCTTCGTCCATACCGTCTTCGATTGAGATAATCGGGAAACGACTAACGAGATCAGCCCAGTAATCTGCCATCGCTTTGCTATCGAGTATTTTTCCTTCACCAGCAAGCACATACTTACCATCTTTATAGAATTCGGATGCAGCAGCATCCAGTGCCAGGTAAACATCTTCACCCGCTTTATAACCAGCGCTTTCGATTGCTTCCATAATGAATTCAAGCGCATCATTTGTGCCATTAAGATTTGGTGCGAAACCGCCCTCGTCACCAACAGCTGTGTTGTGCCCTGCTGCATGCAATTTTGCTTTCAGTTCATGAAAAATTTCTGCACCAATACGGATCGCGTCTGTAACGCTGTCCGCATTGACAGGCATAATCATAAATTCCTGAACATCGATTGGGTTATCGGCGTGTTCGCCGCCGTTGATGATATTCATCATCGGAACCGGAAGCACATGTGCGTTCGCGCCGCCAATATAGCGATAAAGCGGAACCGCAAGGCTATCCGCTGATGCCTTCGCAAGCGCCATCGACACACCCAAAATTGCGTTTGCCCCCAAACGGCCTTTGTTGTCTGTTCCATCAAGATCACGCATCGCCTGATCAAGCTCTAACTGATCTTCGCTATCAAGACCAACAAGCATATCTGCAAGCTCGCCGTTCACAGCCTCAATTGCCTTTAAAACACCTTTACCGCGGTAACGCCCGCCACCATCACGAAGCTCAACAGCTTCATAAGCACCGGTAGATGCGCCACTAGGCACCGCGGCACGGCCAAAACCACCATCTTCTAAAATAACATCAACCTCAACGGTTGGATTACCACGGCTATCTAAAATTTCGCGTGCAAAAACATCGATGATAGTGCTCATAAAAATATCCTATCTTTTTTCTATATTAGTAGCCCATTGTGTGACGGCGTTTACCATACGAATTGCTGGTTTTTCTACAGCTATGCACACTGCTTCGCAAGCCCTATTAACATGCATTCACCAAGAAATACTGTTCTTTCTGGATTAATCTATACACAACGCTAAACTACCCCTCTGATCGGGAGGAAAAAATGAAAAAATCTGTTTTATACACTAGTTTATATACTGGCTTGTTTGCTGGATTACTTGCATGTAGCATCAGCAATAATAGCTTTGCTACCAATGATGCGCTTGAAAAAGTTCAAAATTATCGTAGCAAACATGAAACACAGATTTTGAATGACTTCAAAAACCTTCTCGCACTTCCCAATGTATCATCAAATACCGATGATATGATTAAGAATGCCGCATGGATTACGGAATATATTGGCAAGCGTGGCTTTGTAAGCGAAACGGTAACCGCTGGCCGCGCGCCTTATATTATTGCCGAACGAAAAAGCAAACATGCCACAAAAACAGTCTTAATCTATGCGCATTTTGACGGCCAACCTGTGGAGCCAGCAAACTGGGCCTCCAACCCATTTGATCCTATCCTACGAGACGATTTAGTGGAAAACAATGGTAAGGTAATACCGTGGGAACAAGCAAAAGCCCGTGATACATTAGACCCAAATTGGCGGATTTTTGCACGCTCTGCTGGCGACGACAAAGCCCCCGTCATTGCCTTGATGGCAGCTCTTGATGCCCTGAAGGCACAAGGAGTAGAACCGAGCGTGAACATCAAACTAATCCTCGACGGTGAAGAGGAAGCTGGTAGCCCAACGCTAGAGGCTATTCTTAAACAGCACGCTGACAAGTTGGACGCAGATATCATGCTGTTTTGCGACGGCCCCATGCATCAAAGCCGGACACGGCAGCTTGTATTCGGCGTGCGTGGCAGCATGACCCTTGATATGACAACCTACGGCCCCAATCGCCCCCTACACAGCGGGCATTATGGTAACTGGGCGCCTAGCCCCACTGACCGGATGGTTAAATTACTGAGCACATTAAAGGACAACACCGGCCGAATTGTCGTTGAAAATTACTGGAATAGCGTGCGCCCAATTTCAGACGCGGAGCAAATGGCCATCGACAAGATGCCGTCGATTGATGATAAGCTTAAGCGCGACCTTGCCCTTGGTGAGTTAGATGGCAGCGGCAAACGGCTTGAAGAACTGGTGATGGAACCTGCAATCATCGTTAAGGGGCTACAAGCAGGCGGTGTTGAGGATAAATCCCGCAATATCATCATTCCTGAAGCGAAGGCATCCTTAAATATGCGCCTTGTGCCGGACCAAACGCCTATGGGTGTTAGAAATGCGTTAGAGCAGCATTTCAAGAAGCAAGGCTATCATCTGGTATATGATGATCCAAATAATGACACACTGCGGTCACATGAAAAGGTATTGAAGCTAAGCTGGGTGCCCGGTGCTTACCCTGCCTTCCGCACAGCCCTTGATAGCGTGGAAGCCAAAAAACTAACCGGTATCCTAAACGGCATTGGCGGCGATACGCTCCTCACCCCAACAATGGGCGGCAGCCTGCCGATTTACCTGTTTGAAAACGCGCTTGATATGCCGATCATCATGTTACCCATCGCCAACCATGACAATAACCAGCACGGTAAAGACGAAAACCTTCGCCTTCAAAATCTTTGGGACGCCATTGATATTTATGCAAGTGTTTTGATGGAATATGGGAAATAGATATGCGGTCATTATTTCGTTTAAATTCAGTATTACTAGCAATCGTATTTTTATCGCAGGCCGTTACAGCCGAAGAAGATAAAACGCACGAGGTCGGAGACACATTCAAAGACTGCGGCCAATGCCCTGAAATGGTTGTAGTGCCTGCTGGTTCTTTCATGATGGGTGCGCGACCATATGACAAAATGACTAAAAAAGATGTGGAATTACCTTACCATAAACAAGAAATTGGCAATGAGTTTGCTATTGGTAAGTTTGAAGTCACCTACTCCCAGTATTTAGCATGTTATGAAGCTGGCGGGTGTAGTCAGAGGCCATATCCATTCGGATGGGGTGGCGATACTCAGCCGTTATCAGGAATATCATGGGAACAGGCGAAAGAATACGCTGATTGGCTTACCGAAAAATCTGAACATCAATATCGTTTGCCCAGTTCTATAGAATGGGAATATGCGGCACGTGGTGGTATGGACACCATTTATCCTTGGGGTGATGACCTTGGTGTATTGAAGGCAAAATGTGAACCATGTGATGGAATTGGCGCATTTTCAACGAGCTTCAAGGCTCCTGTGCCCATAGGCACATATGAGCCAAACGGTTTTGGCTTGCATGATGTGATAGGCAATGTTCAAGAGTGGGTGGCTGATTGTTTCTATTTGTCACCAGATGACGTCTTTCAAAAAATGCCGTGGATAGTTGATGGTACTTGTGAAAATCACGAGAGCAAGGGGGGGTCCTACAAAACATCAAATCAGTATTGGGCTCGCCCCAGCGCGCGTCAAATTGGACGTAAGGGCAAGATCTATCAATGGTATGGGTTTAGGGTTTTACGAGAACTAGAGAAATAATATTATACTCACTAAACTTGATATCTATTTAGTCTATTTAGAATCAAAAGATCATTCCCAACGTCTTTGGGAATGATCTTATTTACAATACCCTAGTTACGACTGCGAGTTTACACTAACCTGCTCTGTGCCACCGCCGCCTCAATAAAGCTTGCAAACAAGGGGTGTGGATCAAACGGCTTTGACTTGAGTTCAGGGTGGAACTGAACGCCAATGTACCAAGGGTGATCAGGCAGTTCGATAATTTCAGGCAGCTCGCCATCTGGTGACATACCAGAGAATACAACACCGGCTTCTTCCAACTGCTTCACATAGCCGATATTCACCTCATACCGGTGACGATGGCGTTCTGAAATCTCGGTCGTGCCGTAAATTTCTGCAACTTTTGAACCCTCTGTCAACACAGCCGGATATGCACCAAGGCGCATGGTGCCACCAAGATCAGTCTCGCTTGTGCGTTGTTCAATGCTTCCGTCTTCTTTAATCCATTCCGTAATAAGACCAACAACCGGATCATCAAGCTCATCAAACTCGCTGGAGCCTGCCTCAGTTACACCAGCCATATGGCGCGCAGCTTCAACCGTTGCCATCTGCATACCAAGGCAAATACCAAAGTATGGAATATTATTTTCACGCGCAAAACGGGCCGCAGCGATTTTGCCCTCTGTGCCGCGCTTACCGAACCCTCCGGGCACAAGGATAGCATGAATACCCTCCAGGCGGTCGAGCGCATCCGGCTCTTCAAACACTTCGGATTCGATCCATTCAACATTCACCTTCACACGGTTTGCAATACCACCGTGGGTGATAGCCTCATTGAGTGATTTATACGCATCTAATAGGCCTGTATACTTGCCTACAACGGCTATATTCACTTGGCCTTCCGGGTTTTTCACGCGGTCAACAATGTCTTCCCACCGCTCTAGGTTTGGATGCTCAGAATGCGCAAGGCCAAATGCCTTTAATACTTCCGTGTCCAAACCTTCTTTGTGGTAAGAAATTGGCACTTCATAGATTGTTTTCACATCGAGCGCCGGAATAACTGCAGTTTCTGATACATTGCAGAAAAGCGACATTTTCTTTCTATCACTATCAGGAATGGGATGCTCCGCCCGGCACACAAGAATATCTGGCTGAATACCGATCGAACGCAATTCTTTCACACTGTGCTGTGTAGGTTTTGTCTTCAACTCACCAGCCGCCGCCAAAAACGGCACAAGCGTGAGGTGCACGAAAATTGAGTTACCTCGACCAAGCTGGATTGATAACTGGCGGATTGCTTCCATAAAGGGCATTGCCTCGATATCACCAACCGTTCCGCCAATTTCACACAGCATGAAATCAATGCCGTCTTGTTCCGCTAGCGCAAAGTCCTTAATCGCATCGGTTACGTGCGGGATAACCTGCACCGTGCCACCAAGATACTCACCCTTACGTTCCTTGCGGATAATTTTCTGGTAGATGCGGCCCGATGTAATATTATCGCTCTGACGGCCCGGCACGCCCGTGAAACGCTCATAATGGCCAAGATCAAGGTCCGTTTCAGCGCCGTCATCAGTGACAAAAACTTCACCGTGCTGATATGGGCTCATTGTACCCGGGTCTACATTCAAATACGGATCAAGCTTACGAAGGCGAACGGAATAACCCCGTGCCTGCAATAGTGCCCCCAAGGACGCAGCCAAAAGCCCCTTGCCCAATGAACTAACAACACCACCCGTAATAAAAATATAACGCGTCATAAACCCTCACACATCCGCTTTGCAACGATCCATTTAATACAAAAATACTATTTAAACATAGTCAGCATTTCGGTAGCTGACAGAGAAACGGGGGCGCTTGGCCCCCGTTTGGAAAATCAATTAACCATCTTCTGGTATGGTTGGTAGTTGAGGAAGCTGGCTGCCGCCCTCTTCTGATTCTCTCTGCAAGGCTTCATCGATCAAGCCACGGTCAGTTTGCCGATTGGCGGCGAACCAGCCAAGCAATAAACAAGTTGAGAGAAATACAACAGCAAGCCATTTTGTAGACTTGGTAAGCAAGTTACCAGCACCGCGCGCTGTCATCATACCAGTTGGGCCACCGCCGATGCCAAGTGCACCGCCTTCGGAATTCTGCAAAAGAATAACCGCAACCATCGCAACTGTTACGATTAGTAGAATTGTCAATAATACAGTTTCCATCAGGTAACCTTTAACTAATTATAAAACGACTTTATATACGTATATAAAATGTCAGTAATCCTAAAGCGCGGTTTCTAGCTCAAGACCGCCCTGTTTGCCAAGCATAAAATAACTAAATCCGATGATTTAATCACGATAAAAGCGAATAATCAGCGATAAGCATCGATAATACCATTAAAATCAACAGCTTTTAAGCTCGCGCCGCCCACAAGAGCACCGTTCACGTTATCCGCACTCATCAGCTCTTTCGCGTTACCGGGCTTCACTGACCCACCATATAAAATAGCGAAACCATTGCCAACTTCATTACCAAAACGCTCAACAAGGGCGCTACGGATAGATTTATGCACTTCTGCAACATCTTCAATCGTTGGTGTGAGGCCTGTGCCAATCGCCCACACCGGTTCATAGGCTACAATTGTATTTTCAGGCAACGCATTTTCAGGCAACGATTTAAGAAGCTGATCTTCAACAACAACCTTGATTGTATCCCCCGCCTTGCGCTGCGCTTCTGTTTCGCCGACACAAACAATTGCTGCCAACCCCTGTTTATGAACGGCTTCTGCTTTATTGCGCACGAGTTCGCTTGTCTCAAAATGATCGGCGCGGCGCTCGGAATGTCCAACGATAATATGTGTGGCCTCAATATCCCTTATCATTGCAGCAGAAATATCACCTGTATGAGCCCCAGATACGTTCACATGACAATCTTGCGCCCCGATGTTAACCGCTTTTCCGTTTGCCACCTCGACAAAAGAGCCGATCAATGTAGCTGGCGGGCAAAGTAAAACATCACAATTCGGCGCGGCTTCATTATCGAGGAGGTCAATCAAGCTTTTTAATTCGCTTACGCTTGATTTTACACCGTTCATTTTCCAGTTTCCTGCAACAAGCGCTCTCGGGGCCATAGGGAATGATCCTTATTAATTTTAAATAATATTATGCCCTGACATAGCTCTTTTCACTATGCTTGCTCAAGTTTAAAATCGCACTTGTAAATAACGACATGTTTTCAAGGATTGACCCAGCGATATCAATCATTATGATGCGCAAAAACCATACGTGTATGTATGCGTATAGTTGAAATATAAATAATAGGGTCAAGGTCACAGAAACTACCTTACCCGGTACGATGAATATAAGGACGTACAAACATGCTGCTTAAATTCCGTGGTGGGCTTAATTCACTGCCTGTGACTATCCTTTTAGGTCTTTTAATTGCAGCATTTGCAATATTTGGTGTAGGCCCCGGCATTTTAACGGGCTCTAATACAGTTATTGCAACTGTTGGTGAAACTGACATTCCGTTTTTACGCTATTTAAACCGCGTCCAACAAGAGGCACAGCAAGCACAGCTTCAATTACAAGGGGCAAACCTTCCACAGGATGAAATTATACGTTTGTTAAATATTGATCAGCGTATCCTTCAACAAATGATTGCAGAGGCCACTGTTGAAGAACACATGCGCGAACTAGGCCTGCGTGCTACCGATGAACAAATCGTTGAAGCAATTAGAGACGTGGATGCCTTCAAGCTTGCTGGCGCCCTGAACGCAACCAACATTCAACTTGCACTACAAAACAACAATTTGGGCCGTGATGATCTCGAAGACCTTTTGAGCAAAGGCGTTACTCAGCAACAACTTTTTGGGGCGATGCGTGAAACAAAACCTATCTCCAAAACGCTTGCAAACGAATTATATACATACCAGGCCGAACGCCGTCAGGCGACACTTGTAACTTTTAAAGCCAGTGATATTGCAGAATTAGACCCCGCGACCGACGAACAACTGCTTGAAAGTTATGAAGCGACCAAAACCAATTATATGACGAATGAACTGCGTACTTATAATTATCTTATTGTGTCCCCTGACCTGTTTCTGGATCAGGTTGAAATAACCGAAGATGATATTGTCGCCCTCTATGATGAGCGTGCTGATGATTATATCATTCCTGAACGTCGTACCCTTCAGCAGGTTAATTTCCCATCAAAGGAAGCTGCCCAAACCTTTATTGATAGCTTAACGCCAGAAACGGACTTTGCCGCACGGGCTGCCGCCTCAAGCGATTTCACAGCATCAGAGATTAACATCGGAAATCAATCAAAACGTGATGTCGAGGTTGATTTTAATGTAGAAACTGCCGACGCTGTCTTTGCCCTAGAAAATGGCGCTGTAAGCATGCCTCTTGATACTCTCGGACGCTGGAACGTTTTCAAAGTTACAAATGTTACCGAAGGAAGCTCCACACCGTTAGAGAGCGTTCGCTCCACACTTGAGGCTGATGCAAAACGGGAAAAAGCAATTGACCTTGTTTACGACTTCATGCCTGACCTGGAAGACGCTATTGCAACGGCTGCTACTCTTCAGGAAGCGATTGACAGTCCCCTCATTCAAGAAAGAAACCTGCCGCTTACCATTGCAAGCGTAACAGGTGTAGACCAACGCGGATTAGGCCGCAGCGGTGAGCGTGCGATCACACAATCTGATGAATTCCGTATCAACGCGACCATTTTCAACGAAGAAGCTGACATTGGCCGTGTATCAGACACAAATGATCTTGATGCTTCAAACCGTGACCGCGGTGCCTTCTGGACTGAAATTGTTTCTGTTACTGATCCAGAACAGAAACCTTTTGAAGAAGTAAAACCAGATGTTAGAAACGCTTGGAATTCACAGCAAAAACAAACAAAAGCCGGTGAACTGGCTGACGCTGCACTTGCGCGCATCCAAGCTGGCGAAGACGCAGAGACAGTAGCCGCCGAGCTTAATGGCACTTCGCTTGAAGCTAAAAATGTTAGCCGCACAAACGACCCTAACAGTTTATCAGGGCTTGCAGCCAATATCAGAAATATGATTTTTGACCTAAACTTAGGCGCCATAGAAACAGATCGTTCTGCTGACGGTGATGGATATGTTGTTGTAAGAGTGGATACTATTACTCCAGGTCAACCGGCTAATAACGCTGGGGCGGTTAATACTCTGTATAGTGAAATACAAAATGAATTCGAAAGTGAAATCTTCCTTCAGTATGAGCGTTATCTACGGGATAAATACACTATTGATATCAATGACCAGTTACGTCGCATTCAGTTTAGAAATGAAAGCGCACAGTAAACGCAGGATCGTATAGAGTTATAAAGGGCCAAGCCAGTGACCGATCAAATCAATATCGCCAGCCTTACGGAACAATACAAGGCTGGCAAACCTTCTGTTTATGCAGAAACACTGGTTGCTGATTTGGATACCCCGGTCTCGGCCTATTTGAAACTTACGAACGGTGAAAACTATTGCTGCCTACTCGAATCTGTAGAAGGCGGTGAAACACGCGGTCGCTATTCAATTATTGGCCTCAGGCCTGACCTGATCTGGCGAGCAAACGGCGATAAAACCGAAATCTGTCGCACCATAGTCAACGGCACACCAACACAGTTTACAGAGCAGGCAAGCGCACCACTCGACAGCTTGCGTGACCTCATGGAAGAAAGTCTGATCGATATACCCCACCCCCTTCCTCCAATGGCCGCAGGCCTTGTCGGGTATATGGGCTACGATATGGTTCGGCAAATGGAACCGCTTGGTGCCGCCAAGCCTGATGAATTAAATTTGCCAACCGGGTTGTTTATCCGCCCAACGATTATGGCTATTTTCGATAGTGTCACTAATCTGATCACCTTGGTTACACCAATACGGCCTCAGGATGGAATAAGTGCAGAAAATGCGATCGCAGAAGCAAGCACCCGTATTGATACAATGCTGGAACGCCTGGAAGCACCACTGCCCCTGCGTACTGGTGAAGTACCAACAGAGATGCCAGAACCTGACACAAATACAGGTCGTCCACGTTTCTTTGAAATGATCAAAAAAGCGAAGGATTATATTTTCGCTGGTGATATTTTTCAGGTCGTTCTTAGCCAGCGGTTTTCAATGCCTTTCACCTTACCGCCCTTTTCATTATACAGGGCGCTACGGCGAACGAACCCATCACCCTATATGTACCATCTTAAGTTTGATGATTTCGCAGTTGTTGGCTCTAGCCCTGAAATTTTGGTTCGACTTCGTGATGATGAAATAACTGTTCGTCCAATCGCAGGCACCAGAAAACGCGGAGCCAATCCTGAAGAGGATGCAGCCCTGGAAGCTGATCTGCTTTCAGATCAGAAAGAACTGTCCGAGCATCTCATGCTTTTGGATCTTGGGCGTAATGATATTGGCCGTGTTGCAGAGGCTGGCACTGTAAAAGTAACCGCCCGTAATATTGTAGAATATTATTCGCACGTTATGCATATTGTCTCAAATGTCGTCGGTAAACGCGCAAAAGATAAAGACGCTATTGACGCCCTGTCCGCAGGCTTTCCAGCTGGAACTGTTTCAGGTGCGCCCAAAGTGCGCGCGATGGAAATAATTGATGAACTCGAAGTTTCTGCCCGAAGTATTTATGCTGGTAGTGTTGGGTACTTCAGTGCCAACGGATCAATGGACAGCGCAATAGTTCTAAGAACTGCAATCGTCAAAGATAATATGATGTATGTACAGGCTGGCGCAGGTATCGTGGCTGATAGTGTTCCTGAAATGGAATATCAAGAGTGTGAAAACAAAGCCCGTGCCCTTGTAAATGCAGCACAGGAAGCAGTGCGGTTTGCACGGTCAAACCGCGGCTAACTTACTTTCAGCCAATCCACAACGTGATACAAAAAAATTCAACGCTTTGAGGTAAGAAGTTTGGCCTCTTCGCTCCGCTGAAATATTATCTGACTAAGGGGAACAAGCTGAAATCCGCGTTGGTCCAATGTAGAGCGCCATTCACGCAGTACCTCAAGAGTTTCGTTATAAGGATGGCCAATTGCTATGGCGTATCCTCGCCTTTTTGCAATTGCTTCTGCCTTCAACAGTTGTGTCATTATTGCGTCTTTGTTTTTATTATTATCTAAAAAAATATCTCTTGATGCGTATGGTACCCCAACAGCTTTTGCCGCGCTTGCCGCTGTTGTTTTCGATGATGTAACACTATCCAGAAACAATAAATTATTCGCCTTTAGTTTTGTCATGATATGCACCATATCACCTGCACGCTCCGTCAATAGCGAGCCCATGTGGTTATTAATACCCACATACCCCTTAAAGCGTTTCATGTTCCAATCTAGCCTGCGACTGAACTCTTCCGGGCTTAAATTGGCTAAAAGTGCATTATCGCCCGGATCTGCTGCATCATCTTTCGGCTCCATTGGCATATGAACTATCAATTCATGTCCGGCATTACTAACCGCTTCAACCTGCCTGTCCAAATGATTGGCATAGGGAAGGTAAGCAAGAGTAAAAGGCCCTTTGATATCTGCAACGATTTCGCTCGCACGCTCAACAATTCCCATATCATCAATAACGATAACGAGGCTTGGTTTCTTTGCATCCGGCGCCGCCCATAGCTTTTCGTTTTTTCGCCAGGTTTCAGGAATAATAGCCTTGACAATCGACGCGCTTTTCGCAGCAACCCGAGCATTGGCCGTACCAACTTCACGGTTGGAAATATTACCCCCCTCAGCAACGCTTTTCGGTAAAACCGTATCAATATCTTTCAACTCGATATTGACGTCGTCTATCTTATCACCTGAAATTATCGCTGTGAGATCACCCAAATCCTGCGGGGCATTTCGGGCGTAACTATAATCTGAGGGATCACCATCATATTCAATATCGGTTTTCGGAAGACTCGTTTCTGTTCTCAAGACCACATAAGCAAGAACACAAATAACGATGATCACTATCAAGCCATAACCAAGCTTTAGAACATTCATAAGACTACCAATAGCATCACTTTTACCGCTATTATCAGCTTCAGCTCTGTCCGGTTTTCTTTTATTCACGAGTATTTTTCCTCGTCGCCCCAACTCTCTACTCCACTCAATATTTATCTTACCCACCCGAGACTTTCTAGTTGCCTCACGGGGCTTTTACAAAACATAATACTTCAAGCATTGACAATTGACGTGAAAGACGCAATGTCCTTGCCTGAATATGACCTAAGCAATGTCTATAACTATTTGGTGTTAAGAATGTATATCCTGATCGATAATTACGACAGCTTTACTTACAATTTGTATCATTATTTTGTCGAATTAGGGGCAGAAGTAAAAGTATGGCGCAATGATCAGATTACCGTTGATGAAATCATTAAATCGGCACCTCAGGGTATTATCATCGGCCCTGGCCCTTGTACACCAAATGAAGCAGGCATTTGCCTCAATGTTATTGCAGCTGCCAAAGAAAACAACATTCCTTTACTTGGTGTTTGTCTGGGCCATCAGGCGATTGGGCAACATTATGGTGGTGATGTTATTCGCGCCCCCCATGTTATGCATGGAAAAACGAGCGATATAACACACTCAACATCAGGAGTGTTCAAGGATTTGCCGCAAACATATACGGCAACGCGCTATCACTCGCTGATCGTTGATAAAGATACCCTGCCCGATGCCTTGACGATTACAGCAACATCTGAAGACGGCCTGATCATGGGATTGGAAAATACATCAGATCATATGTACGGCGTTCAATTTCACCCAGAAAGTATTGCATCAGAGCATGGCTATGCCCTCTTGAAAAACTTCATTGATATTTGTGAAGAAAAGGCAGCATGACATGGCTGATTTTCTTTCCATATTATCGAAGGTAGCGACAAGCGCACACTTAAACCATACGGAAGCCAGAACTGCATTTGAGGCTATTATGTCCGGCGAGGCAGATAGCGCTCAAATCTCGGCTTTTTTAATGGGCCTGCGTGTTCGCGGTGAACAAGTTGACGAAATCACTGCTGGCGCAGAGGTAATGCGTGAAAAAGCGGCCTCAATCATTGCCCCAAATGGCACTGTTGATACTTGTGGTACTGGCGGCACTGGCCTTTCGACCTATAATGTCTCGACGGCCGCCGCTTTTGTAACCGTTGCAGCAGGCATTCCTGTGGCGAAACACGGCAACCGTGCGGCCTCCTCAAAATCCGGCTCTGCTGATGTTTTAGAGGCCTTGGGCGCTAATCTTGAGATATCAATGGATAGCGTGCAAAAAAGCATGGATGACGTCGGTTTTACCTTTCTTTTTGCCCGGTCCCATCATAACGCAATGCGTTTCGTTGCGCCCGTTCGCAGTTCCATTAAAATTCAAACGATCTTTAATTTTCTTGGGCCGCTTTCAAGCCCCGCCCAAGCCAAGCGGCAAATCCTCGGCGTCTTTGACACCAAATGGCAACGCCCGATGGCTGAAGTTCTTAGAAATCTCGGCAGTGAACATGTTTGGGTTGTTCACGGCGAAGACGGCATGGATGAAATTACAACAACAGGCAAAACCCATATTGTAGAACTCAAAGACGGCCAGATAACAGAATTTGATATCACACCCAACGATGTTGGTCTTAACATATCAAGTCTTGCTGATTTGAAAGGTGACGATGCAGCTTATAATGCGGCTGCGATAACCCGCCTTCTTGATGGGGAACAGTCGGCGTTCCGCGACATTGTATCGATGAATGCTGGTGCTGCAATTTTTATTGCGGGAAAAACCGAGACACTTGCAGCCGGCGTTGATATGGCAGCCGCAATAATTGACAATGGAACAGCAAAAGAAAAATTATATGAGTGGGTTCAATTCACTAAAGACCATTCTTAAAATATTAAATGAAATATTTAAAATAAATGACTGATATATTAAAAGAAATATGCGATAAAAAGCGCGAACATGTTGATAGCGTTAAGGCAAAAATTACACTTAGCGAACAGGAAGGTCGCGCTAAAACAGCCACGCCCACCCGTGGCTTTTTAAACGCGCTTCAGCAAAGGCGCAATAATGGCGCATATGGGTTTATTTGCGAAATTAAAAAAGCGAGCCCATCAAAAGGCTTGATCAGACCTGATGATTTCGACCCAGCCACGCTTGCAAGCGCCTATGAGCGCGGCGGCGCCGCATGCTTATCTGTTCTAACAGACATTCCCTATTTCCAAGGGCATGATGATTACCTTGTTGCAGCACGCAATGCTGTTACTATCCCTGCACTCCGCAAGGATTTCATGATTGATCCCTATCAAATTACCGAGGCACGCGGCCTCGGCGCGGATTGTATCCTTCTTATAATGGCAGCGCTTGATGATACCTTGGCACACGAGCTGGAGGCTGCTGCCTTCCATTACGGGATGGACGTTCTCATTGAGGTGCATAACTTTGAAGAGTTGGAACGCGCCCTCAAACTAAAAAGCACCCTTCTCGGTATCAATAACCGCAACCTAAAAACAATGACTGTTTCACTGGACACAACACTGTCGCTCGCAAAAGAATTAGGCGATGGCTACACACTGGTGGCCGAATCCGGCTTGAGAACCTCTGAAGATCTTGCAAAATGTGACGCTGTTGGCGCAGGATGCTTCCTGATTGGTGAGACCTTCATGCGACAAAGTGATGTTGAGGCCGCCGTTAAAGCCTTACAAAAGTAAGCAAATAAAAAGTAAGAGATATTAATGGATAAACTAAGCCATATTGATGAAACAGGTGCGGCCCATATGGTTGATGTCGGCGACAAGGCCATCACAGGCCGTATTGCCGTTGCAGAAGGCTATATCAAAATGGCGCCTGCAACACTAAGTGAGATTAAAGCAAATACGCTCAAAAAGGGTGATGTGCTAGCAACCGCACGAATTGCCGGCATTATGGCAGCAAAGAAAACCAGCGACCTTATCCCGCTATGTCATCCGCTGCCGATAACAAGTGTTAAAATCTCCTTTGATACAACATCAGACATGGATAAAATACTCGTTGAGGCCACAGTTAAGGTAAGCGGGCAAACAGGTGTTGAGATGGAGGCCTTAACCGCCGTTTCTGCAAGTCTGCTAACGATATATGATATGGCAAAGGCTGTTCAAAAAGATATGGTTATTGATGGCATCCGGCTCTTATCAAAAGAAGGCGGTAAATCAGGCAAATATGAGGCACCAAAACAATGATATCAGTTGAAGAAGCATTCCGCCGAATTGTAGAGGAAGCAAAGCCCTTAACAACTGAGCGCCTGCCTGTTGAAGCCTCTGTCGCCCGCGTTCTTGCAAGCCCCTTGGCAGCGCGCAAATCACAGCCCGGTTGCGACCTTTCAGCAATGGATGGATATGCTGTGAACAGCGCCGACCTAAATGCCGGATCGATAAACCTAACCGTCATCGGCGAGTCTGCGGCTGGTCAGAAAGATATTCCAAAACTTTCAAAGGGATCCGCTATCCGTATTTTCACAGGCGCACCAGTACCAGAAGGTGCGGATCAAGTTATGATACAGGAGAATGTTGAACGCAGCAACAACACAATCACATTAGACGAAATGGCAAAACCGGGAGCAAATATACGCGTTGCCGGCAATGACTTTGCCGCCAGTCAGATTGTTTGCGACGCTGGTACATTCATTACGCCAAAATCAATCGGTCTTATTGCAGGCAGCGGCCACAGCCATGTTATGGTGCATAGAGCCCCTAAAGTCTCTATCATGACAACTGGCGACGAGCTCGCCACACCCGACCAAACAAATTTTGGCCCACAGGAAACGATAGATTCGCTAACCCCTACCCTATTAAGTTTTTTCAATGATGCAGGTGCACAGGCCTCATCACTAGGCAGTATCAAAGATGACCCGATGGCTATCAAAGCAGCGATCAAAAAATCTGCTGACGCTGATATCTTAATCACTGTCGGCGGCGCAAGTGTGGGTGAGCATGATTATGTTCAAGATGCGCTGAAGGAAGAAGGCATGACGCTAGATTTCTGGAAAATCGCTATGCGCCCTGGGAAACCAATGATTTTTGGTAAAATGGACAACCGCTTTATCATTGGCCTGCCAGGCAATCCGGTTTCAGCCTTTGTTTGTGCGCTTGTATTTGTACGCCCACTGATCGACCGATTAATGGGCCGCCCTGCACCCTTACCAACAGGTATATTATTGCCCAGCGCAGTTGATCTACCCGCAAATGGTATCAGACAACATTATATGCGTGCCCGCCTTATTGGCAACCCCGGCGAGCGTATGGTGGACCCTGCGGCATCACAGGACAGCAGCCTTTTAAGCGTACTTGCACAAAGCGATGGGCTGATCGTGAGGCCGGTTAATGCGCCTGCCATTAAAGCCGGTGAACCCGTTTTATTCCTGCCATTTTAACGCATATAAACTTTAGGTTACATATTTGTTCTTGACCCAAGCACAAAAGAGAACTAAAGAAGAACATATATGCAACAAAACTCGGGGACATGTCATGCTAACGTCTAAACAGCACCAGCTTTTGCTTTTCATTCAAAAACGCCTTGAAGAAAACGGCATTTCCCCTTCTTTCGATGAAATGAAAGACGCTCTCGGGCTTAAATCCAAATCAGGGGTGCACCGCCTTATTAATGCGCTTGAAGAACGTGGCTTTATCAAACGCATGGCAAACCGCGCCCGTGCACTCGAAGTATTAAAAACGCCAACTGATGCAATGGCGACCAAATCAGCTGATAATGTTGTGTCCGGTAACTTTGGAGGCGACAAAGAGCAAGCAACGCCAAGCAACACGCACAACGATGATTTTATCGAATTACCGCTTCATGGTAAAATTGCGGCTGGTACACCGATTGAAGCCCTTGAAAATAACGATAGTTTCATTTCAGTTCCTGTGGGTATGACAAGCGCCGGCAAATGCTATGCTCTTGAAATTTCCGGCGATTCTATGATTGAAATGGGCATTCTTGACGGCGACACAGTTGTTATTGAAAGCTGTAATGCGGCCCGCAATGGTGAAGTGGTCGTCGCGCTTGTTGACCGCGAAGAAGCAACACTTAAAACAATTCAACACGAAGGCCAGTATGTCAATCTCGTGCCTGCCAACAGAGATTATTCAACGCAAAAAGTTGAAGCAAACCGCGTTCAGGTACAAGGCCGCTTGGTTGGTTTATTACGGCAATATCATTAATAACCAGTGTTATTATAAATTTAATTAGAGAATAACTATTTATCGCGCTGGTTATAATTTGATGACCAGCGCCTATTTGTATCGCTGCTATTGGCCCATTTAAGCTGCCTGCTATTCTCTTCTTCATAGATGAATAATGGCCCCTCAGTTTCCAGCATTTCCTTTATAATTATCAAACTTTCACCTCGGCAATATCTTTGCCAGCGCCGCGGGATAATAACATATGTTGCGCGCACACATGCTTCGTGCAAGGCAGGAAACTTTCTTACATTAATTACCGTTTTTCTACCTGTTAGTTGATATAGGCAAGCATATTCATCACACACTCTTCTCCCACGCCTTGCCTTGTATTTTGGCGGCTTCCCCCATTGTTTTTTATAACTGTCCGCAGCCAGTCCATTTTGGCGTACGGTATAGAAAACAATTTCATCTGGCGCCTCCTCATAGGCAATACTATGGCCACTTTTTGAAATAATAACCGATGGTTCAGGCACCGTTAGGGCAAACGGTAGAATGCAATATAAAGTTAAAAGAAAAACAGTTATGATCCAGGACTTTCGAACAGTAACCACCCCGGCACCAATACTTAATGTCGCGAGCAATACATAACTATAGACAGGCGGCACAAAAACCCGCGACCATTCAATCGCTGCAACAAACTCTGCGATATCAATAATCTGCTCCAACCCCCATGTCAGGACAGAAAGCGATATCCATTCCAGTCCAAAAACCGCCAAAACCATACTTAAGAAAGCAGAAGGAACAATGATAAATAATAATATTGGAACAGCTATCAAATTAGATAAAATGCCCGCGACGGCTATCGTTTGAAAATGAAAAAGAGCAATAGGCAATATAGCAACTTGCGCGACTACAGTTGTTAATGACGTATATAAAATAAATTTACCCACTGAATTAAGAAACACTGAAAATTTATTATTCGATTTCACTATTACCGCTTCAGAAGTTTCATATTTTTGCTGCCGTTTTTCATTAATCAGTTCATACACACTCACCAACGCAATGGTTGCAGCAAACGACATTTGAAAACCAGCGCTTAAGATAGCATACGGCGATATGAGTAAAATGATTAAAGCCGCGATTGAAATACTCCTTAGAGAGACGACACGCCTATCCAACAGAACTGCAACAATCGCAATCGACGCAACCACAAATGCCCGAATGGTCGCAACACTCATTCCCGATAACACCAGATAAATGATAGAAACGCCCCAGGCGCATAATGCTGCTAATTTGCGGCCACTTAAATGACGGGATCGTATCGGAGCAAACAAAAACAGAAACTCAAATATAAAGAAAGCAGCACCAATGAATATCCCCATATGCAAACCCGAGATGGCGAGCATATGTGCAAGGCCGCTGGCACGAAGGTTTTCTGTTGTTTGCTGCGATAAATAACTTCGCCGTCCCACTAACAGAGCAGCAGCCAATGCGCCTGCTTCACCAGGGATTGTTTTTACGATTTCATCGGCATACCCTTGGCGTATTCGATTGACCGAAATAGCGCTCTTTTGCTCTATAGTTTGAACTGGTGTTGTCACATATCCAGTCGCCTGAATATCGTCAAAATACGCTGCGCGAGCAAAATCATATCCATTTGGTGTTAGCTTTCCAAATGGCCGCTCTAGCACAGCAGAGAACTTTATTCTGTCGCCGGCCATCAGGTTTTCAGGAATTGATGTTCGGGCAAACAACCGTACACGTTTTAAGCTATTGCGCCCCTTATTGTCATATTTCAAATCGACGAGAGTTAAACGTATCAGCCCTGTTTCACGCTCAACAATATCTTCTACAATAGCCTGCCCTGTAAAAAACTGATTACGCTCAATAAACTCATTAGCTGTGAATTCTGTTCTTGTTACAGCAAGAAAAAAGCCAATGAAAAAGAATGCTATTTTAAAGAGCCAAAACTGCTTTGGCGCACGCGTCACGGCAATAAGGGATGCTATTAATGCTATTATTATTAATGGAATACTTAAAGGCACATAAGTTGGTGTGAGGAAATAACAGGCCGTCCCCAAAGCAAAAATCACACTGCCTAAAAAAATCCGCCACTCGCTATGGAATGAGAGCGAACCAGCCCCAGGCATTATACCGCTATTCCGTAAGGGCATCTCTCTTCACCTGGCACTGTATGAGCATATATTACACCGACCTATGGTAAAAACGCTGTGAATACGGCAATTTATCAAGATTTTTCTAGCCTGCAAATTTGTATTTCAGAAAAACATATGCTACAAACCGTTCAAATTTCTATGAATGATGTTTTACATAGTTTCACATCATACTTAACGTAACACAATAAATAAGGGTTTATAACTGAGCATGCCCACTGACATGCCCCAGGTAGTAACACGGTTTGCACCGTCACCAACGGGATTTCTTCATATTGGCGGTGCGAGAACCGCACTTTATAACTGGCTTTTCGCTAAACACCATGGCGGTAAATTTGTTCTCAGAATTGAAGACACGGATCGTAAAAGATCAACTGAAGAGGCAATTACCGCAATAATGAACGGTATGGAATGGCTTGGGTTAAACTGGGATGGTGAAGCCATTAGCCAGTTTTCTCAAGCTGAGCGTCACCGCGAGGTAGCAAACGCGCTCCTCGAGAGTGGAAACGCCTATTATTGTTATGCCAGTCAAGAAGAAACAGCTCAAGCGCGCGATAAAGCGCGCAGCGAAGGCAAGCGCTTCAGGGGGGATTTATGGCGAGACCGTAACCCGAACGAAGCGCCAGAAGGCGTTGAACCTGTAATCCGGGTTAAGATGCCACGCGAAGGCGAAATAACAATTGCCGATGCCGTTCAAGGTGATGTAACGGTTGCAAACGCAGAACTTGATGACATGGTGATTTTGCGTTCTGACGGAACACCAACATATATGCTCTCTGTTGTTGTGGATGATCATGATATGGGGATTACTCATATCATTCGCGGTGATGACCATCTAAACAATGCGTTCAAGCAGCACCAGATATATTCTATGATGAATTGGGATATACCTGTATTTGCACACATTCCCCTTATTCATGGGCCAGATGGCAAAAAACTCTCAAAGCGCCACGGGGCGCTGGGTGTTGACGCTTACGCTGATATGGGCTTTTTACCTGAAGCCATGCGGAATTATTTACTGCGCCTTGGCTGGAGCCACGGTGATGACGAAATCATCACAACAGAACAGGCAACCGAATGGTTTACGCTTGAAAATGTTGGTCGTGCCCCTGCCCGTTTTGATTTTGATAAGCTTGATTTCGTCAATGCGCATTATATTAAATCTACATCCAATGAACGCCTTTTCGATACCATTGAAAATGATCTATCCAGCAACATCCAACGATCAATTGATGACGTAGAAAAAGCGCGCATTATCAAGGCAATGACTTCGATAAAAGAACGTGCAAAACGCTTGGATGATTTAATTGAACCATCTTCCGTGTTTTGTAATATTCGCCCATTAGAAATCAACGAGAAAGCCGCCAAGCAAATAAATGAGGAGACGGTACCTGTTCTCGTATCCTTAAAAAGTCAACTCGAAAATATTTCCGAATGGGAAGGTACTATAATAAAATCTACAATCATGTCCTTTGCTGATGCAGAGGGCCTAAAACTAGGCAAGGTTATGCAGCCCATCAGGGCTGTGGTCACAGGAGGAAAACAATCCGGTGACCTTGTAGAAACACTAGAAATTCTTGGTCAGAAAGAGACAATAAGTCGCCTTTCAGATCAAATACAATAGTGGCATAACCAACGCGACTCTGGCAGACCGTCAGGGTAAAATAAAAGAGAGAAGGAGTAAGACCATGTCAAATGACCCCCTAAAGCTTTCAGGCAATGGCCTTGACATTGATCTACCTATAATGGAAGGCTCTGTTGGCCCTAAAGTTATCGATGTTCGGAAACTTTATGCGCAATCAGATATGTTCACGTTTGACCCCGGCTTCACATCAACTGCTAGCTGTGAATCCAGCATTACCTTTATTGACGGTGACAAAGGTCAGCTCTTATACCGTGGTTATCCTATTGAACAACTAGCCGAAAAAAGCGACTTCATGGAATGTTGCTATCTTCTTCTCTTTGGTGATCTACCAAGCAAAGCTGAAAAAGACAAATTCGTTCATGATATCACGCACCATACAATGCTTCATGAGCAATTGCATCGCTTCTTCAGTGGTTTCCGCCGCGATGCACACCCAATGGCGATTATGGTTGGTGTCGTAGGTGCTCTCGCTGCATTCTATCATGACAGCACAGATATTAGTGATCCACATCAGCGTATGGTTGCCAGCTATCGCATGATTGCGAAAATCCCGACAATTGCCGCTATGGCTTACAAATATTCTATCGGCCAACCATTTGTATATCCGCAAAATGATCTTTCATATGCTGGTAACTTCTTGAATATGATGTTCTCTGTGCCAGCGGCACCGTATGAAGTAAGCCCTACGCTTGAGCGTGCAATGGACTTGATCTTCATCCTTCACGCAGATCATGAGCAAAACGCATCAACGTCCACGGTTCGCCTTGCTGGCTCATCTGGTGCAAATCCATTTGCTTGTATCGCCGCAGGTATCGCATGTTTATGGGGCCCGGCACACGGCGGCGCAAACGAAGCATGCTTAAATATGCTTGAGGAAATTGGTACTGTTGACCGTATCCCTGAATTTGTTGCTCGTGCCAAAGATAAAAGCGACCCATTCCGCCTAATGGGCTTTGGTCACCGCGTTTATAAAAACTTTGATCCGCGTGCAACTGTTATGCGTGATACTGCTCACAAGGTACTTGCCGAACTCGGTGTTGATGATCCATTATTTGATGTGGCAATGGAGCTTGAAAAAATTGCCCTTGAAGATGAGTATTTCATTGCCAAGAAACTATATCCTAACGTTGATTTCTATTCTGGCATTATCCTTAAGGCTATGGGTTTCCCAACAGAAATGTTTACAGTGCTCTTTGCGCTTGCCCGCACAAGTGGCTGGATCGCACAGTGGAAAGAAATGGTCGAAGATCCAACACAAAAAATTGGCCGCCCTCGCCAGTTATACACTGGTGCAGCAGCTCGCGATTACACTCCGGTAGACGAACGGTAGTCTAAAGAAATAATATCAAATAAGAAAAAGCCCGGTCATCATTGACCGGGCTTTTTCATTAAAAACCTAAGCTTTCAACTGAAATATTAGCAACGCCCGAAATGGAATCCAATAAGCCGTTTACAAAATCATCTGTAGTAAACAAACTAAACCCAGGAAATGATGTAAAATGGTCAATTTCAATACTATTTCCACTTCCATCACTGATGGTAATATCAAAAATAGCATTCTCAGGCCCAGAAGCACCAGAAATGACACCAGTATCAAATTCAATACTTAAATTACTAACATTTTCAAATACTAAAAGATCATTTCCTAAAGCATTAAATTGGAAATCAGATATATTATCGTCCCCAAAATTACCGGCGAAGAAAAACACATCATCCCCACTTCCACCAGATAGGTCATCATTTCCACTACCCCCGGTAAGTGTATCATTTCCAGTTCCACCAACAAGGTCATCATTACCAGAACCACCAAATATATTATCGTTGCCAGCACCACCAGTTACATCGTCGTCACCAGCTGCACCGAAAACAACATCGTTACCCGTGCCGCCTTCAAGAGTATCTCGGCCAGCAGCCCCACCAATGGTGTCATTGCCTGCACCGCCGTTTACAAAATCATTACCACCTCGCGCAAATATCTCATCTGCTTCGGTTGTTCCCATAATAATGTCATCATCATCTGTTGCATTAAACATAATATATTCCCAATCATGCTAGTATGTTAAAACAAGGCGTCATCGCCATATTTAATAATACAATTAAAAATGGTTATTTTATGCTAATGAATAACAATAAAGCTTTAAAAGAGCATGTTTTCAACAAAAAAGGCAGCAAATGCCGCCTTTTACAATCTATAGATTATTGCTATACTTTGGATACTTTAATTCTCTTTTGCCCCCAGCATTGCGGTTAATTTTGCCTGACAAACCACGGTTCCTTCAACAGATGCCTCTGCATCAAATTTCCACACAGCCCCCCCGCCGCGCGTCTTCGTTAATTTCATTTCCAATCGATCACCAGGCTCCACAGGTTTTCGAAATTTGGCACCATCAATACCCATGAAATAAACCACGCGACCTTGCGCATCTTCACCAAGGAAATCAACCGCGATAACAGCCGCCGTTTGTGCCATCGCTTCTAAAATTAAAACCCCTGGCATAACTGGCTTTTGCGGAAAATGCCCCGGGAAAAATGGTTCATTAATTGTGACGTTTTTAATGCCAGTAGCACTTTCACCAGATACTACGTCGATAACTTTATCAATCAACAAAAAAGGATAACGATGCGGGATCATTTCCATAATCTGATTAATATCAAATTCCATCTTCAGCCTCCAAATATCTACAGCGTTCAACAAAAGAGCCTCCAGGTAATCATATCACCTGAAGGCTCTAATAATCTATCTTTTAAACTTAATTGCCGTCAGTCGGTGTCGCAGCAGCTGGTTGTGCCGCCGACCGCTGCGGTAATGTAAGCGTCACAGCAGGCAATTCAGCATCCAATTGTTCAATAAACTCAGTTGTAACATCGATACCTGATGCTGAACCCATTACGAGCCGTTTGATCATAATAATTTGTGCATTCCGATCAGCCAAAATCTTACGAATTACAGGCTGCCTTGCACGCTCCACCTGAGTTGCTGCTTCTTGGCGTAACTTATCAAATTGAAGTTCTGAAATCTGAAGGGCACGTTGAGCATTAACAAATTGCGTCTCCAACCCTTTTCGCTCTTCTTCGTATTTATCGTTACCGATAATCGACTTGCGTTGTTCCAAATCAGCCATAAGCTGCTCGACCTGGCCACCACGAGAGACGAACTGGCGCAACTGAACAATATTCTGACGCAGTTCATTCACTTGCAGATTAAAGTCTTTATAAGCAGCTGCTTCGCGCTCGACGCGCTCATCATCGACAATAAGGATTTGTGCTTCAAGAGCTGTCCCCAAACCCAGAAATGCGATCAAAGCTGCCGCAGTAATTTTTATCATTTTAAGCACAGAGGCCATAGCTAGTTCCTTAATAGTATCATTTAGAATGTGGTACCCACATTAAATTGAAGTGTCTGAGTATCATCTCCGAGTTGACGACGCAATGTTCTTGCAAGGTCAATTCGGAATGGGCCAAACGGTGACTGCCACGAAAACCCAATACCAATAGAGATACGAGGGCTTGGCGAGTCACCAGCCAAGCACGTTGTACCAGAAAACCCGAGTTCATTCGCTGCATCAGCGAGGGTTAGGTCACCGGCAGAGACTGAAGTCTGGAAAGCTGTAAAAGTTTGCCTGTCAAATGGGCAATCAGGAAAGATAGAGTTTTCGGCACGGAATAATGATCCGACATCAAAGAAAGCCGAAGCGTTAATACCCGATTCCAGTGCAGCATCACCAAGAGGGAAGAAAAGTTCTGCACGGCCAATATAAAAAGCACGCCCACCTAATGCACCGAATGCCTGCTCAGGATTTTGGGTTTGAGCTATAATATTAAACTGCCTTGGGCCTACACCCGCATTATCAAAGCCACGTAATCTTGGCCCGCCAAGGAAGAACAGATCATTTAAGCGTACAGCCTGATTAATGCCTTCAATAAGACCACCTTCAGCGCCTAACCTCAGTGTCCAACCGTTATATGGCGTCCAGTAATTATCAACACTTGCAGTTGTTTGAAGGTACTTAACACTACCGCCAAGGCCCGCAAAATTCTGATTAAACCGAATAGAGCGCCCACGAGTTGGCCGAATAATACTGTTTCGACTATCAGTACCTAAAGTATATCCAATAATAGACTGTGTTCTTTGACCAATCGAATTACCGAAAAACGGGTTAAACTCGGTTAAAATATCCTCGGCCTGCGTATCTGAAAGGTCGTTAACATCTTCAATGCCAAAAAAGTCTTCGATAGTAATTACACCATCACCATTAGTATCAGCATCAGCAAGTAAATCGGGATTGGTTTGGCTAACGGCGATAACGCTATTGATTGTATTTTCAGCATTGCTAAGAAGAACAAAACGACCAAACGAAGCATTATCAGTTCTTAGTGTATAACGAAGCCCTAAAGACCAAAATTCATTTAACGCTGCTCCAGCCCTTAATTGAAAACCTAAAGCACGATTTTGTAGACCATTTTGTGTAATACCATTACCCAAGTTGGTGGTGTCAGTATTTGTTGCAAAAATATTAAAACCGCCAGAAACACTACGGCCAAATAAATATGGCTCGGTAAAGTCCAAATTAACACTTTGTTGAAAGCTTGATAACTGAGTGGAAAGTCCAAGAGACTGCCCTCGCCCTAGAAGGTTTCTTTGACGTATTGAAGCGTTAAAAATAAAGTTTTGTACGCTTGAAAAGCCTGCACCAAGGTTTAATTCACCAGTTGCCTGTTCTTCAATACCAACATCTAAAACAAGCCGATCAGGTGTAGAGCCCGGTAATTGCTCAATTTCGATTTCGCGGAAAAAACTAAGCCGGCGTAGACGGTTTTCGGATCGGTTCACAAGCGCTGAATTGAAGGCATCCCCTTCTTGCAGGCGGAGTTCACGGCGAACAACTTTATCGAGCGTTGTAACATTACCATGAATACGAATGCGTTCTACATAAACGCGCGGTGCATCCAATACTCTGAATGTAATACCAATCGATCTATCTTCACGGTTACGATCAATCCGCGGCCGGATATCAACAAAAGCATACCCCAGCAAACCTGCCGCATTTGTTAAAGCCTCAATAGTTTGTTCAATTGCTTCGGCATTATATGTCTGCCCTTTGCGCATCAAGAGAAAAGCTTCAAACAGAATTGGGTCTACATCACGAATTTCACTATCGACAGAAATATCACCAAATTGATATACTTCCCCTTCTTCGACCGTAAAGGTAACAAAAAAGTCTTCGCGGTCCGGTGTTAATTCGGAAATGGCTGATACAACACGAAAATCTGCATATCCTTCATTCAGATAAAACTGTCGTAGAACCTGTTGATCATATGCCTGACGATCAGGATCAAAAGTATCATTCGAGCCAAAAATTTTCCACCAACGTGACTCTTTGGTCGCGAGTACATCTTTCAGGTCGCCGTCGCTATATTGCTGGTTTCCAATGAAATTGATCTTACTGATCCGAGTTTTCGGGCCTTCTTGAATCTCGAACAAAACATCAACACGGTTCTGTTCTAGTTGAACCACTTTTGGTTCAATAATAGCTGCAAACCGGCCAGAATTTCTATAGAGCGCCAAAATTCGCTCCACATCAGCCCGAACCTTCGCGCGTGTAAATATTGTCCGTGGGCGTAAACGCACTTCTTCCAGAAGTTCCTCACGGTCCAATCGCTTATTACCTTCAAAAACTACGCGGTTAATGATTGGGTTTTCGACAACCTTAATAATAAGCGTGCCTTGTTGCTCGAGTATTTCAACATCCGCAAACAACCCCGTTGCAAAAAGATTTTTTGTGCTTTCATTAATTTTAGCGAAATCAAATGGATCACCAGACCTAATAGTGAGGTAAGAAGCAACCGTTTCCGGCTCCACACGCTCACTGCCAATTACAGAAATTTGCCGGATTGTTGGTAACGCTTGCTCTTGTCCACCAGCAGGTTGCTGTGCAGAAACTAGACTGGTGTTCAAAGCCCCGAAAACGATTGAAGTACAAGCAACAACAACCAGATAGAAATAATTTAACCGCAAAACTTTGCTCACTCTAATTATCAGTATACGTGCATTCGTATATTAAAAGTATAAATGCTCGTATAAACTATGTCCCGCCAGCAACTTACCTATAGCACGATAGATTGCAAGTCATTCAGTGTTACAAACACCATAAAAATCAACATTAACGCCATTCCGGCGATATATCCCACTTCCTGCGCCCGTTTTTGAAGCGGTGAACCCTTAATTGCTTCAACTAAATAAAACATCAGATGCCCACCGTCCAACACTGGAATCGGCAATAAATTTACAATCCCCAGATTTATAGAAATCAATGCCAAGAATATAATAAAGTTCTGAAGTCCACGGCTCGCGGCTTCACCTGTCATTGTTGCGATTCGTACTGGTCCTCCCAGCTCTTTTACAGAGCGCAGGCCAACAATAATCTGGCCTGTTGTCGTAAAGATAGTACTTATAAGAGTACCAGTTTGACGTGCTCCTTCAGACAACGCACCAACAGGCCCTAGTTCTAGCCTCGTGCTTGGCCCGGATGTAACACCCAACACACCGTATGGGTAACGATTATCAAACCGATCTTCGAGATATGCTGTATCAAGAATAACTTCTTGATCAAAAATTTCACCATTCCGTTCAATCTTTATAGATATCGGCTGATTAGGATATAGCCGAACAATCGGCGAAATATCTGTAAACCGCTTAACCTCTGTGCCATTCACTTCCAGAATACGATCATCTTGAAGTAAACCAGCCTTGTCAGCAGCCGATTCTTCCGCAACAGAACTTATCACCGGTTCTGAATATGATGTACCATACACAAAATAAAAACCCGCAAATACAATGATTGCGGCCAAAAGATTAATTCCCGGACCTGCAAATACAACTAAAGCACGTTGCCACACTGGTTTAAAATGAAAACATTCAGATTTTTCTTCATCCGACAACTCGTTTACCGAACTATCTGCATTGCTTGCACCGGATGCATCACCAAAAAATTTTACGTACCCACCAAGCGGCAGGGCGCATATTTTCCAACGAACACCGCGCTTGTCCGTCCAACCAACAAGTTCTTTACCAAAACCAATCGCGAAAGAGTCGATACGCACACCAAACAAGCGCGCAACACTATAATGTCCCCACTCGTGGATAAAAACCAAAATACTAAACCCTCCGATAAACGATAAAATCGTTAGGATGATACCTGGGGCTTCACTGTCCATCTTAATTAATACTCTTTCTTATTCACGTTACAGGCTATGTATAACTGATGTTGCCAGTATTCTTGCCTGCTCGTCAATTTCATACACATTTGCGACGGAATGTGGCGCTTTCATGTCAAACTTTGTTAATACTTCTTCTACAACCGAGGCTATATCAAGAAATCTGATCTTTCTATCAAGAAATGCGGCAACTGCAACTTCATTGGCCGCATTCAATGCCGCAGGCCTACTACCTCCGCTTAATAAGCTCTGACGCGCGAGCGCCAGGCAGCGAAATTTCTCAAAATCAGGATCGTTAAAAGTTAGCTTTTGCAGTTTTGCAAAATCCAACCGCATCGCCTTGGTTGGCAACCGATTAGGCCAATCCAAGCAATAGGAAATTGGTGTTCGCATATCAGGTGAACCCATCTGGGCTAAAACACTTCCGTCAACATATTCCACCATCGAATGAATTACCGATTGCGGATGCACGATCACATCAATTTGCTGCCGTTCAACAGGAAAAAGGTAATAGGCTTCGATCATCTCAAGGCCTTTATTCATCATGGTTGCCGAATCAACAGATATTTTCGCCCCCATATCCCAGTTAGGATGTGCGACGGCTTGCTCTGGTGTAACTTTCTCTAAGTCACACAGGTCTGTATGCAAAAATGGCCCCCCAGACGCTGTCAGGATAATCCGGTTAACATGATGCGCCCGTTCCTGATCAAACACCTGAAAGACCGCATTATGTTCAGAATCAACAGGAAGCAATTTCGCGTTATGTCGCTGAACTTCCTCAAGCATAAGATCACCAGCACAAACAAGGCACTCTTTATTTGCTAAAGCAATTGTCGCGCCGCGCCTGATTGCCGTTAATGTTGGCTTTAAACCAGCAGCACCGACAATAGCAGACATGACAACATCACTATCAGCTTGCGCAACTGCACAAATTCCTGTTTCACCAGCCAATACTTCGATCGAGGTTCCTGATAAAGCGTTTTTCAATTCATTATATAATGCTTCATCACCAATAGCCGCGTATTGAGCCCCCAGGCATTTTGCAAGCCTTGCGAGTTCGGTAACATTTCTATTCGCGGTAAGCCCGACAACATCAAATTTGTCGCTATGCTGCATAATTAAATCAACCGTGCTTAAGCCTATTGACCCAGTAGCACCAAGAATTGAAATAGTACGTTTGTCACCCATAGCAGCTAGCCCAAAGCAAAATACAGAGCGAGAGCCAAGGCAGAAAACGGCGCTGCTGATACAATTCCATCAACACGGTCCAGTATTCCACCGTGGCCCGGAATTAGCTCTCCAGAATCTTTAATATCAAACCGTCGTTTGATTGCACTTTCATACAAATCGCCAATCTGAGCGACTACCGCAACAACCCCGCCTAATATCCACGTTTTCCCAATATCGCCCCAGGAAAAAACCAAAGAAAACAAGTATGAAATAATCATGGCAAGCAAGATGCCACCGGCAAGCCCTGCCCAGGTTTTGTTCGGGCTAATTTTCGGGGATAGTTTAGGGCCACCAATACCTTTTCCAGCGAAATACCCTCCAACATCCATGGCCCAAACATTCAAAAATATCCATAAAACCATAAGACCGTAATCATCAACCGACCTTAACCATGAGAGAGCAACTAATGCGCTGGACACATATGCACTGCCGAGAAAGGAATAATAAAGCGTTTTATGTTTGTTTGATTTCGTTTTTACCGTCTCAATAAAAATACCAACCGCAAGTATGATACAGAGAACAATCACCAAAATCATCGGATTGGATAAAATCGCTTCGGATTTTGGTAATAGAACAAAAATCAGAGGGAATAAAACAACGGGCAATAGCGTAGCGACATCAACAAGTGGGTTTTGGCAGGATACCATACGGTTCCACTCTAACATCATCAGCACCCCGCCTAATAATAACAGGCCGTAAAACCACCAACCGCCAAAATAGATCGCACCGATTACAGGTGGCAAAAGCGCCAATGCAGAAATAATCCGTTGAAGCAAATTTTTAGAAATGCCAGACACTTTTATTTACACCTGCTCTTTTGACAAAGTTTGGGCACTTACTTTGCTTTTTTCAGGGCGCGCACCAAACCGTCTGTCACGCCGCCCATATTCAGCCACGGCATCAAACAAATGCTGTTCGGTAAAATCAGGCCATAAAACATCTGTAAAATACAGTTCACTATAAGCAGCCTGCCAAAGCAGGAAATTAGAAAGCCTTTGTTCACCGCTGGTTCGCACTAATAAATCCGGGTCAGGTATCAAATGAGTTGAAAGCGCAGCCCCCAAGAGATCAGCAGAAATTTCATTTGGCCCTAATGTACCAGCAGCAACCTGATCAGCCAAACTTTTAACTGCGTTAATGATTTCCTGCCGGCTTCCATAATTTAACGCTATCACCAAATTCAAGCGGGTATTATTTTTCGTCAGTTCTTCAGCATCAATGATTAGCTGTTTTATTTCATTATCCAGCGCTGAACGTTCGCCAATAACTCTCAGCCTAACATTCTCTTTATGAAGTTGTTTAATCTCACGCTTAAGGTAAAACCGCAGTAAGCCCATTAAATCATGAACTTCGTCTTCTGGACGATTCCAATTTTCGGTTGAAAAAGCATAAAGCGTAAGAAATTCTACATCGCTTTTAATAGCGCCTGCAATCGCCTCTCTTACTGCTTCAGAACCTTTTTTATGGCCGATTGAACGAGGAAGTTTACGGCTACTTGCCCAACGTCCATTACCATCCATAATTATGGCAATATGGCGCGGCACACACAAGCTATTAACGGCTTGTGTGCTATCATTAATATCCACAGATGAAGGTCCATCTGTGGCCATATTTAGACCTGCATGATCTCGGCTTCTTTGGTCTGCAAAGCAGAATCCACATCGCCTACGAATTTATTAGTGAGTTCCTGAATTTCATCAGCATACATTTTGTGATCATCTTCACTGATCAACTTATCTTTTTCAGCTTTTTTGAGCTGATCCATACCGTCACGGCGAACATTTCGCACAGCAATACGCGCTTGCTCGGCGTATTTTGCAGCAATCTTTGCGAGCTCACGGCGGCGTTCTTCATTTAACTCGGGAATTGGAATACGAACAAGTTGGCCATCAAGCATGGGGTTTAAACCAAGGCCTGAATTTCTAATTGCTTTTTCAACAGCAGAAACATTTGCCTTATCCCAAACTTGCACAGAGAGCATACGGGCCTCAGGAACAGAAACTGTCCCAACTTGGTTAATCGGCATATTCGAGCCATAAACATCAACCATCACAGGATCCAACAAACTTGTTGAGGCACGGCCAGTTCTTAGGCCAGCAAACTCTGACTTTAAAGCTTCATTGGCGCCTTTCATACGGCGTTCAATGTCATCTAAATCAATATCTTCACTCATTTTGTGTCCCCGAATTTATCTTCGAATATCTAATCATACCATTGTCATGTAGAGCACAGCTTCATTCTTATGAAGCGTCGCTTTCTTTGACAATTGTGCAAATACCTTGTCCTTTTAACATATCCAACAAGCCATTTTCCGTATGAATTGAAAATACGACGATTGGAATATTATTTTCGCGGCTCAAAGAAATTGCTGATGCATCCATCACTTTCAAATCCTGACGCAACACATCCATATATGTAAGTTCGTCATACCGAACAGCATTTGGATCAGTTTTGGGATCAGCGTTATATACGCCGTCAACCTGCGTACCCTTCAAAAGAGCATTACAGTTCATTTCAGCGGCTCTGAGAGCGGCTGCAGTATCTGTTGTAAAAAACGGATTACCTGTGCCTGCCGCAAAAATCACAACACGGCCTTTTTCAAGGTGGCGGATTGCCCGGCGACGAATATAAGGTTCGCTAACATTTGCCATAGGGATGGCAGAAAGCACACGCGTATCAATGCCTTGTTGCTCAAGGCCATTTTGCATAGCTAGTGCGTTCATCACAGTCGCCAGCATCCCCATATGGTCTGCTGTTGTACGGTCAATACCTTGCGCTGCACCTTTCAGGCCCCGGAAAATATTCCCGCCGCCACAAACAACACAAACTTCAGTGCCAATTTCAGTTGCTTGCTTGATGGCCGTCGATACGCGTTCAACAGTATCAGGGTCAATGCCAAATGCACCATCCCCCATAAGGGCCTCGCCAGATAATTTCAAAAGAACACGTTTGTATTTAGGCTCTGATGGCATATCAGCTACTACTCCCCTTTTATGAATCAACGTTCCAGTTTGGCCAATTTGCGGCAGCTTATCGCCTCAAGGCACAAATAGCTATGATCATTTTGACTAATTTATGTTGTTTTTGCGCCAAATCTGAAATTGGCACAAAAAAACCCGGAACCTCATACAAGAATTCCGAGTTTTGATGATTAAAATTTTGCTCTATGCGCCAGAAACAGCAGCAACCTCAGCAGCAAAATCTTCTTCTTTTTTCTCTAGGCCATCGCCCATTTCCATACGAACGAAACTTGTTAGTTCGATTGAAGTGCCAGCGTCTTTTGCTGCTTTCTCAATTACCTTACCAACTTTTGTTTCACCGTCGATTACAAATACCTGCTCAAGAAGAACAACTTCTTCGTAGTATTTACGCATGCGGCCAACGATCATTTTCTCAATGATGTTTTCTGGCTTGCCAGATTCGCGTGCTTTATCGATTTGAACTTGTTTTTCACGCTCAACAAGCGTTGGATCAAGGTCATCAGTGTTAAGTGACGCTGGGTTTGCGGCAGCAATATGCATCGCAAGCTGTTTACCAAGCGGTGCCAAAACATCTTCGCCAGCATCTGATGTAAGACCAACAAGAACAGCAATCTTACCCATGCTATCAGCAGCAGCCCCGTGAAGGTAAGCGGCAACCATACCTTTTTCAACTTCAACAGTTGCAGCACGGCGAATGTTCATGTTTTCGCCAATAGTAGCAATGTTGTCTGTAAGCGTATCAGCAACAGTTTTGTCTGAACCAGGGAACGCAGCAGCTTTGATCGCATCAACGTCTGTACCAGTGGTAAAGACAACATCAGCCAGTCCAGAAACAAAACCTTGGAACTGTTCGTTACGTGCAACGAAATCAGTTTCAGAATTCACTTCAACCACAACACCTTTTGTGCCATCAACTTTAAAGCCAACAAGGCCCTCAGCAGCAACACGGCCAGATTTCTTTGCAGCAGCAGAAAGGCCCTTTGTGCGAAGCCAGTCCATTGCAGCTTCAACATTGCCGTCAGCTTCAGCAAGTGCTTTTTTACAGTCCATCATACCTGCGCCAGATTTTTCGCGAAGGTCCTTAACGAGAGCGGCAGTAATTTGTGCCATTGGATATCTCCTTGAGGTATCTCAAAAATAAATTGAAGATAGGTTTTGGACTAGAAGTTAAAGCCCTCTAATCCAAAACGCTCGACTATGAAATTATTCTTTTGCTTCTGCTTCTGCAGCTGGTGCTTCTTCAACAGCAGCTTCTGCGGCCGGGGCAACTGCTTCTTCAACAGGTGCAGCAGTTGCACCAAGGTCAACACCTTGTGCAGCAAGATCAGCTTGAATGCCGTCAAGAACAGCTTCAGCAACAAGATCACAGTACAGGCGGATAGCGCGTGTCGCATCATCGTTACCAGGTACTGGGAAATCGATACCTTCTGGCTTAGAATTCGTATCAAGAACACCAATTACCGGGATACCAAGACGGCGGGCTTCTGCAATTGCAAGGTCGTCGCGAAGAGTATCAGCAACAAAAATAATGTCTGGTAGACCACCCATGTCCTGAATACCACCAAGAGAAAGTTCAAGCTTGTCGCGCTGGCGAGTAAGCTGAAGTGTTTCTTTCTTAGTAAGACCAGTGTGCTCTTGGCCAAGACGCTCATCAAGCTGCTTAAGGCGTTTGATAGACTGAGAAATTGTCTGCCAGTTTGTAAGCATACCACCAAGCCAGCGGTGATTCACATAATATTGACCGCAGCGTTTCGCAGCGTCAGCAATGATTGGTGATGCTTGGCGCTTTGTACCAACGAAAAGAACACGACCACCGCCAGATACAACGTCACGAACAGCTTGTAGCGCACGTGTGAAATATGGAACAGTTTGTGAAAGGTCGATAATGTGAACACCATTACGGTCGCCAAAAATGAACGGAGCCATTTTAGGATTCCAACGGTGTGTTTGGTGACCAAAGTGAACGCCAGCTTCTAAAAGCGCGCGCATATCAACGACAGGCATTGCCATGATTGTTTCTCCTTTACCGGTTATGCCTCCGCGAGTTGCGTTTCAAATCATCTCTGAAACACCGGTTGGACAAAACTGGAATTTGCCAGCATGGCCGAACTCGCGTGTGAAGTTGGCGCTTCTTTAGTCCTCTAATTGCCAAAGATCAAGGATTTTTCTTGAAAAACTGTAATTATTTCGGCCGTTCCGTCATTAATTCGCGCTCGGTCGCGCTAACAGTGCCAAATTCGCGGTGATTTGTAATCGAAACCTCCGGCTTGCCATTATTTTGGTGAATAATCGGTAATGTTCGTACAACAGGCGTTTGCCGTGCCATACGAACGGCTTCTCTTGCTGTTTTCGCCCGTGCAAGTTTCATCAAGTTCATGCGCGTCGGGAACATCAAGGGCACTTTATCCGCTTCCCAGTTATTCAACAGGTCAGACGGATTAACCCAGCGATGCGAGATCGCTTCATTACCGTCATGCTTGGCTTTCTGTCCGTTATGGCGTGCGATATAAAAATAGGTATCAAATCGTTTCGGCAGGTTTTCTGGCGTTACCCAGTGAGCAAAGGGTTCCAGACTTTTTGTATCGAGCATAATGCCTTGTTTGATTAAAGCCTTGCGAAAACCATTCCCTCCTCCCCGTTTTGCCATCATTTTACCGCTTGTTGATAAATCAGCCTTACCCACTCCAACAACATTATTTGTTACAAGGCAAATCCCAACCTCTTCATAAAGTTCACGGAGCGCCGCGATTTTATAGGCGGTTTCACGGTTCATACGAATATCACTCACTTGACGGCGCCACCGCCAAAGTTTCATATCATCGCCGTCAACTTTGCCGCCCGGAAAGACAAAAGCGCCAGGGGCAAACCGCATGGTTTTGGCACGTTCCATCATCAGAACCTCCAAACCAGCCGATCCATCACGAACAATCAAAATCGATGCGGATGGAAGCGCCGGTGCGATTGATCGCAGTTTATCATTATCACCAGCCATCTATTGACCTTCCATTCTCATAGCTTTGTACTCTATATCTCTTCAACAAGCGCAACACCGATTTCGGCAGTAATCGCCTGCTTTAGTTCCGGCGTAACCTTATATCCGCCGGGCAGTCTAAACTCGGCATACCGTTTGCGCTCTGCCACCGGCACCTTAATCGTTACCTTACCTTTACCGCCGCCTTTGCGGGATAATGCGGCTTGAACACCCGCAAAGGCATCAGCCTTATCGATTTCGATAAATAATCCCTTGGATGACTGCGCTGACACTTGCTCTAGCGATTCCAACCCCCGGTTTGACAAACGAACCGCATCATCGTCGTCCCGCTTTCTGATTTGCACAGTAGCAACGAGTGGCGCCCCCTCCTCTACGAGCGAGCGCGCGTACTCAAGATCATCCTCAAAAATCATCAACTCAAAAGCATCCGTTCGATCAGAAAGCGACAAGGCACCGAACTTACGACCCGTATTTTTGGATGTACTTTCACGGTATCCAATAATTGCCCCTGCCATTCGAACTGTCTGACCAATCATGACAGCATCATTGAAGACCTCACGTGCTGGTACGATACGTTCACGTTCCAAAATGGTTTCATAGCTATCGAGCGGATGGGCAGATATATAAAACCCAACGGCTTTACGCTCGTTTTGAAGGGTCTCGGTATCTGTCCACGGCTTTACGACAGGTAGTACAGGGCGATCAATTTCGCTCGCCATATCACCACCAAAGAGACTAACCTGATTACTTTCTCTTTCCTGCTGCACCCGCTGCGCCAATCGCATGACCACCTCAGCAGAGGCATGAGCCTGCGCACGGTCCGGCACAAGGCTATCGAAGGCCCCGGCTGCTGCGAGCTGTTCCATCTGGCGCTTGTTCATTAACTTGGGGTCAATACGTTCGGCAAAGTCGAACATATCCTTAAAAGGTCCATTTGCACTGCGCTCAGCAACAACGGCTTCCATCGCTTTCTCACCAACACCTTTAATCGCCGCGAGCGCATACCGCACCCCTTGATTATTACGGGTATCGCCTAGATCGCAGTAATCTTCGCTGGCCTTTTCCACGGCGAACACAACCTCGGATTTATTGATATCCGGAAGCATCATGGGTACTTCCATACGTTGAAGCTCTTGCTTAAAGAGCGCAAGCTTATCCGTGTTCCCCATATCAAGCGTCATAATCGCCGCCATAAACTCAACCGGATAGTTCGCCTTAAGGTATGCTGTATGGTACGAAACCAAGGCGTATGCGGCGGCGTGTGATTTATTGAAACCGTAGGACGCAAACTTGGTCACAAGATCAAAGATATAAGACGCTTTCTCGGCGTCAATACCGCGCTCAACGGCACCGTCGCAGAAGCGACCGCGCTGTTTGTCCATCTCTTCCTTGATTTTCTTACCCATCGCACGGCGCAGAATATCCGCCTCGCCGAGGCTATAACCTGACATAACCTGCGCGATCTGCATCACCTGTTCCTGATAGATAATCACGCCGTTTGTCTCGGAGAGAATTTCCTCTAAAATTGGGTGTGGATATTCAACTTCTTCACGGCCGTGTTTACGGTCAACATAGGTTGGAATATTATCCATCGGACCCGGGCGGTAAAGCGCCACAATCGCAATAATATCCTCGAAGGTATCAGGCTTCAGTCCTTTTAGGACTGCCCGCATACCCGTACTCTCAAGCTGGAAAATACCAGCAGCCTCGCCGCGCGATAACATTTCATAGGTAGACGCGTCATCAAACGGTACGGCGGCAAGGTCGATATGGATATCGCGGTCTGCGATATATTTGACGGCGCGGTCAAGCACCGTAAGCGTTTTAAGCCCCAAAAAATCAAACTTTACAAGGCCCGCCTGCTCCACCCATTTCATATTGAACTGGGTAACTGGCATATCAGATTTAGGGTCACGGTAAAGCGGCACCAGCTGGTCAAGCGGCCTATCGCCGATTACAACACCCGCTGCGTGGGTTGAGGAGTGAGCGTATAGCCCCTCAAGTTTAAGCGCGCGGTCCATCACCTTTTCTGTTAGCTCATCGGTATCGATTTCGCGCTGCAACCTCGGTTCGCTTTTAATCGCCTCCTCAAGCGACATGGCGTTACCCGGGTCATTCGGGATTAACTTGGAGAGCCTGTCAGTAACCGGATAGGGTTGTTGCATCACACGGCCACATGCTTTTACAACGGCCCGTGCCTGCAATTTACCAAAGGTAATAATCTGCGCCACATGATCGTGGCCGTATTTATCCTGTACATATTTGATAACGCGCTCGCGCTTTTCCTGACAGAAATCAATATCAAAGTCGGGCATCGATACCCGCTCAGGATTAAGAAAACGCTCAAAGAGAAGTGAGAATCGCAGCGGATCAAGATCAGTAATTTTTAGAACCCACGCAACCACCGAGCCCGCGCCCGATCCACGCCCCGGCCCCACTGGAACATCATGGTCTTTCGCCCACTGGATGAAGTCTGCGACAATCAGAAAGTAACCCGGAAAGCCCATCTGGTTGATGATCCCAAGTTCGTAATCAAGACGGTCCCAATATTCCTTTTCCCAATCCTGATCCTTACCAGACTGTAAGTTTTCTTCCTTCGCTTTGAAATCAAGGCGCTCTCTAAGGCCTTTTACCGAGCTTTCTCGCAGCATATCAGCTTCTGATACATCCATACCACGGGTATAATTAGGCAAAAGCGGATCAATGATATCAACTTTATAAGCACAGCGCCGTGCAATATTAATCGTATTCTCAATGGCCTCAGGCAAATCGCTGAACAACTCAGTCATCTCTTCCGCCGTTTTAAAACGGTATTCCTTATTCAGTTTTCGGCGCTCGTTTTCAGCCACATACGTACTATCTGCGATACACAAAAGCGTATCATGCGCCTGATACATATCAATGCTGGTGAAATATGGTTGGTTCGTCGCAACAATCGGTAAATTATGTTTGTAGGCGAGGTCCAGAAAAGTTTCCTCGGTTCTGCGTTCTTCCTCAAGATCATGGCGCTGAATTTCAATATAAAACCGCCCCTCGAACCTTTTCGCAAGCTCGAGCAAACATTCTTCAGCCTTATCATTTTGCCCAGCAAGCAGCAAAGAACCCACTGGCCCGCTATTGCCGCCACTGAGGCATATAAGGCCACCTGATAACCCATCAAACGCCTCGAAAGGCAATTGAACACCTTCCAGCGCGTCGCTTTCAAGGTGCGCACGTGACACAAGTTTCATCAGGTTTTGATACCCAAGCTCCGACTGCGCGAGCAAAATTACCTGATCAGGTTCAACATATTTTTTCGATTTAGGATCAGTAACTTGATAAGGATTTTTAATGTGGAGTGACACGCCTATTATTGGCTGCACCCCCGCGCCTGTAGCACTTACAGAGAACTCAAGTGCAGAAAACATATTATCGGTATCCGTTACCGCAACGGCGGGCATCTTGTGACCCACACACTGTTTCACAAGGTCCTTAACGTGAATTGCCCCTTCTGAGAGCGAATATGCCGTGTGAACGCGTAAATGCACAAAGCCTGCGTGGCTCATACTATTCTCCGATAATCGAAACTGTTTTGCCTAAGTGGGTTATTTTAACGCCATACTGCCAGCATAGCGCCTGTTAGCATCATCGCAACAGCGAGATTGCCTGCATGGATTAAAAAATGTCTCAAGGTCCGGTCTTCAAAGGCATAGTTTGGGAAAGTGCCAGAACCCGCAATAAAAATAGCACCAAAAAGCCTCAGTTTCAAGCCGTCTAACCAGCCACTACCCGCGAAATTTGGTAATGTTAAAAATGCCGCCAAACCAAAGGATGTAATATTTGCCGCGATGAATGTTTTGATCATGGCAGGTGTTGGGCTTTTCCCCTCAAGGTCCTCTTGCGTAAGCTTCATTTCCTGAAGCCACATATTCCCGAAACCAATCGGAGAATACCAAAAAGCGCCAACAGCCATAAAGATAATACCGCCAACAAATACAGCGAGATAATTAATCTGTGAAAGTACAATATCCATCGAATCCTCCCCTATTCATGAATAGGTATCACGATACACAGATATCAAGCCTTTCTCAAGATACGCCGTTAGAGCAATTGCCCATTAAACAACCACATTGCCTTCACGTAAAATAAGCCTACGGTCCATTTTGTCAGCAAGGTTCATATCATGCGTTGCAATAAGCGCTGTCAGGCCCTCTTCTCGTACCAAATCAACGAACGCTTCAAACACCTTTACCGCCGTTACTTCATCCAGGTTACCCGTTGGCTCGTCTGCCAGTAACAAGGCTGGCTTTGTAACAATTGCCCGCGCAATTGCAACTCGCTGCTGCTCGCCGCCAGAAAGTTCCGCAGGAATATGATCGAGACGTTCCTTTAGCCCCATTTTGACAAGGATTTTTTCAGCGCGTTCAAGCGCGTCTTTTCTAGGGATACCTGCTATATCAAGGGCCAGCATAACATTTTCAATTGCTGTAAAATCAGGCAATAGATGATGAAACTGATAAACAAAGCCCAAATCACCTTTGCGGGCATTCGTGCGCTCGCGGTCATTGGCATCGCTTAATGTGCGATCATTAATAATGATCTTACCACTTGTTGGGTGGTCTAAAAGCCCTGCGATTTGAAGCAATGTTGATTTGCCCGAACCTGATGCCCCTACAAGTGCAACCAATTCGCCTTTATTCAAATACAGATCAACCCCTTTTAGAACATCAATCGTCTTATGGCCCTGAGTGAAAGAGCGTTTCAGGTTTTCAACTGTTAAAACTCGCATGAAATACTCTCTATTCGTACCGAAGAACGTCAACGGGATCGAGGCTTGCCGCCCGGCGCGCAGGGATAATTGTCGCTAACAGTGATAGAATAACAGCTAAAACCACTGTTAAAACAGCCTCTACCCAATCAACTTCTGCTTTCATCTCAGTGATAAATCGAACTGATGGATCCCAAAGATTAAGACCAAAGAGGGTTTCGATCCCTGTTTTGATAGCATCCAAATACGTTATGAACACAGCCGCGAGCAAACAGCCAGCTACGATACCGAGCCCACCAACAACCAATCCAACCGTTGTAAAAACACGGGAAACCGCATCACGTTCAGCCCCCATCGTGCGCAGGATAGCAATATCAGCCGCCTTATCCTTCACCAGCATCAACAGGCTGGACGAGACGTTAAAAACCGCAACAACGATGATAAGGCCAACCACAATAAACATAATGATACGCTCGGTCTGTAGCGCGCCGACAAGCGATTGGTTGAAACTTTTCCAGCTCGATACATAAAGGCCAGAGCCAACAACATCGCGGATACCGGCGAAATATTCGTCAACATCGTTTGGATCATTCAAGAACAACTCAAAATTATTGACCTTATCCTTTAAGCGGAAAAATCGCTGCGCGTCGCCAAGCGCCATGCCGATAAAACTCTCATCGAACGCATACACACCAATTTCAATAACCGCGACAACCGGATATGCCTTGCTTCTGGGTGCAGAGCCAAACGGTGTTGCAACCGAAGTCGGGCTTAAAATTTTAACATTGTCGCCAACACCAACGCCGAGTGTACGCGCCAACTGGTAACCGAGAACAACGCCGCCAATTTCATTTGCTAGTTTAAGGTCACCTTGCAATACTTTGTTTATGTTCAACTTATTTTCAATAAAAACATCATCAGGCAAACCACGAACCAACGCGCCGCGCGATTGCTGGCCGTAGGTAACCAGCACTTGTTTTTCAATGAAGGGAATAACTTTTGTAACGCCGTCAACACCGCGTAAATCGCTGCGCAATTCATCATAGCCTTCGATTTCGCCGCCATACCCCTGAACAATAACGTGTCCATGATACCCGAGAACAGATTCGAGGAGTTCAGCCCGAAACCCGTTCATCACTGACATAACAATCAAGAGTGCGCCCACACCAAGTGCAATCGCAACCATGGAAAGGATCGCCGTTAGTGAGATAAAACCATCCTTGCGGCGGCTTGTTAGATAGCGTTTTGCAATACGCCATTCATATCCACGCGCTATCAAGCTTTATCTCCGGTCACATGTCTCTCCAATTATAGTTTCGCACTCAGGTGCTAAATATTTGTGGCATCATACAGGTTTAAGCTGCCATGCGCGCAACAATATCACCGAGCGCTACTTCTTCACGGTCACCAGTTGCGCGATTTTTAAGTTCTACAACCCCGTTTTCCAGGCCACGCGGTCCAACTGCGATCTGCCAAGGCAATCCAATCAGGTCCATATTTGCGAACTTACCGCCCGCACGTTCGTTTGTATCATCATACAACACATCAACGCCAGCGGCTTTAAGGTCAGTATAAAGCTTATCACACGCGGCAACACACTCTTCTTTCTTGGTATTCAGGCTGATTAGGCCAACCTTAAAGGGTGCAACAGCCTCAGGCCAGATAATGCCGTTATCATCATGGCTCGCTTCAATGATACCACCAACTAAGCGAGACACGCCGATACCGTAAGAGCCCATTTGAACAAAGGCGTTCTTACCATCTGGTCCTTGTACGCTTGCATTAAGCGGCTTGGAGTATTTATCGCCAAAGAAGAAAATATGCCCGACTTCAATACCGCGCCCGGTTTGCAGATCAGTGCCTGCAACATCACAGTCATCTTCGTTATGAATTTCATCAGTTGCTGCATAAAGCGCCGTCCATTCATCCACTACCGGCTGAAGATCAGATGCCGGATCAGCTTCGATCATCGGATCGAGTTTTTCAAAACCTTTATGAAAGAAAACTTCGCTTTCCCCGGTATCAGCGAGAATGATAAATTCATGGCTTAAATCGCCGCCGATTGGCCCTGTGTCTGCCCGCATTGGGATTGCGCGAAGGCCAAGGCGCGCGAAAGTACGCAAATACGCGACAAACATAGCGTTATATGACTTCACACCCTCTTCAAGCGTCAGGTCAAAACTATAGTTATCCTTCATCAAGAATTCACGGCCCCGCATTACACCAAAACGCGGACGGATTTCATCACGGAATTTCCACTGGATATGATACAGATTTATCGGAAGGTCGCGGTATGATTTAACTTCACGGCGGAAAATATCCGTGATCATTTCTTCATTCGTTGGACCAAACAACATACGGCGGTCATGCCTATCTTCGATACGAAGCATTTCCTTGCCGTAATCATCATAACGTCCGCTTTCTTCCCATAGCTCAGCAGGTTGAATTGTTGGCATCAACATCTCAACTGCCCCTGCCCGGTCTTGTTCTTCGCGGACGATCTGTTCGATCTTTTTCAATACTTTAAGCCCAAGCGGCAACCATGAATAAATTCCGGCAGCACCCTGGCGGATCATACCGGCCCGAAGCATAAGACGGTGCGAAGCAATTTTTGCTTCAGATGGGGTTTCCTTGAGCGTAGGTAAAAAATAACGGCTTAAACGCATGACGTTTGTTTTCTCTTAAATGTTTATAGTTTTACAATCGTTATGTTCTTTTGCCGCGAAGTGAAGGAAAGCGCAATTCGTTTTTCCCTCAATCACAATTATCTTGGAAAGAAAATTCATTTATCTAAGCCACCATAACGAATGTGACATCATAGCAACATGTTACAGAAACAATCCATAAAACTCTCACATCATTGCATAATCTGTGGTGACTTTTAGGTAATGTCCGAATATCTTATTTTCATCGCTTGGACGTGATCCAGGCTCAGGGAAGAAAAATTATCGAAGCGAAAAGCTTCTCAAAAGCAAGGCATTGTCCTTGCTTTTTTATTATCCAAATACTGCTTAAATCAGCGCGGTGCCCTAAAGGATATAATTTCACTATCAGCTAAAAAATAATATCCTGTCGTTAAAATAGCAGCGATCAAGCTGGTGTATAACGCCTTCTTCAACAAATTCGGGTTAGAAGGCGCGCTTGGAACGGTTCCTTCTATAACCCCTTCTTCGGTTTCATTCTGCGCACGTACACCGATTGGAAGAGCTGCAAAAAACACCATCCACCAAATAACCACATAAACCAGAATGATTGTAGCAATATTCATAGTTAAACCTCTTCCAGCTCAACAAGAGTGCCGCAAAAATCTTTAGGGTGCAAAAACAACACTGGCTTGCCGTGCGCGCCAATTTTGGGCTCGCCGTCTCCTAATATACGTGCACCTTCTGCAACCAGCTTATCACGAGCGGCGATAATATCTTCTACTTCATAGCAAACATGGTGCATTCCACCCGATGGATTGTTCGCAACGAACTTTGCAATCGGTGAGTTTTCACCCAAAGGCAAAAGAAGCTCAATCTTGGTGTTCGGCAGCTCGACAAAAACTGTAGTAACACCGTGATCAGGCAAATCAACTGGCTCTGACACATTTGCTCCGAGTATATTCCTGTATGTATTTGAAGCGGCTTCCAAATCAGAAACTGCAATCGCTACATGGTTCAAACGTCCAATCATATTAACTACCTAATTATCTATTCTATTATACTTAAAGCTCAAGCTCGTCGCTGCGTGTAATCATAACTTCAACACCCGGGTTCTTACCAATCTCACGCCGTGTATAGCGTCTGATCGCAATTCTCACAGCCTCTTCAACCATGCCATCACTTTCTCGCGCCCGCGCGCCTATATTTTCAATTGCTGTTTCCGCAGTATCCAGAATGACGTCATAGAAAGCATCATCATCGCAGCCTGAAATTCCTTTAATCACGATCAACGGTTCAGCAGCCAAAGCATTATCATCAGTAAACACAAGGCTGACAATCACAAGGCCATTAACCATCAAGCGTTTGCGGTCAACAATCGCTGGATCATCAACAGATAAGACCGATTTACCATCAAGGGCAAGGCGACCATATGGCGCATGATCAATCAATTTCAGGCCATTTTCCTTGATTTCAATGATGTCACCATTTGATGGCACAATTGTATGTTCGATCCCTAAAGTACGCCCAAATTCTGCATGGCGTTTCAAATGTCGTGCCTCTCCGTGGACAGGAATTAACATTTTGGGCTTCACCCAATCATACATTTTTCTGAGTTCCGCGCGGCCCGGGTGGCCAGACACATGAACAAAGGCATCCTTTTCAGTGACAATATTTATATCACGCACTGAAAGCGTATTATAAAGGCTTCCCAAAACCAATTCATTTCCGGGAATCATTTTTGAAGAGAAAATTACAGTATCACCGGGAACAAGGCTGATATTCCGGTGATCACCCCGGGCAATACGGCTAAGTGCAGCACGGCTTTCACCCTGACAGCCTGTACAAGCAATCAACAATTTATCTTTAGGTAAATATTCCGCGTCTTCTTCACTAACAAGTGTCGGGAATTTTTTGAGGTAACCTGTTGCTTTTGCTGCCTTATAAATACGATGCATCGAGCGCCCCAAGAGCACAATCTCACGCCCACTTGCCTTTGCAACTTCGCCAATTGTTTCCAACCGTGCAACATTGGAAGCAAATGTTGTAATAACAACACGTCCCTCAATATCAGCAACCAGTTCCTTAAGGCTTGCCCGAACATCAGCTTCCGAACCAGACTCGCTCTCGTTAAAGACGTTGGTAGAATCGCCGACAAGTGCCAATACCCCATCTTCACCGAGCGCTTCAAGCGCCGTTGATGGGCAAACAGGACCAATAAGCGGATTATCATCCAGCTTCCAATCTCCTGTATGAAAAATTGTTCCTTTTGCTGTCTTTATAACAATGCCGTGCCCTTCTGCCGTAGAGTGCGCAAGCGCAAGATACCTGATATTGAAAGGGCCAACATTAAAAGCATCATAATGATCAACAATGACCATCGGCACATCATCAAGACCAGCCTCATTAAGCTTATCCTGAATGAGTTCAGCGGTAAAAGGCGTTGCATAAATAGGACATTGCAATCGCTCCCAAAGATGTGGGATCGCACCAATATGATCTTCATGGCCGTGGGTAACAACAAGACCGGCAAGCGCATCACGCTCATCTTCGATAAAATCAGGATCAGGAAAAATAAGATCAACACCAGGCAACGCTTCCCCCGCGAACGCCATACCGCAATCCACCATCAACCACTTACCCTTGTGGCCGTATAAATTAAGGTTCATACCAATTTCACCCGAACCACCAAGTGGCAGGAAAATCAATCGGTTATCATCACGCTGCATATAAGCCATAAATACTGTCTATTTCTATCTTTATTGGTTACGGTCAAATATGAGCTTTAGACCTAAAAGCGTTAATTCACCGGAAACATGATCGATTGCCTCAGTGTGCTCTGCAAAAATAGGCGCAAGGCCACCTGTCGCCAGCACCTTCATTTTCTGACCGTGCTCTAATTTTAAACGGCGGACCAGACCTTCAATCATACTAACGTAGCCCCAGAAAATACCGTGCTGCATTGCTTCTAATGTTGTTTTTCCAGTAACACGCGTATCTTTTGGTGCACTAATGGCAATTCTTGGTAGCTTTGCCGCTGCTTGATTAAGCGCCGAAAGTGAAAGGTTGATACCGGGACAAATGATACCGCCAAGGTACGCACCGTCCTTGCCTACAATATCAAATGTTGTCGCTGTGCCAAAATCAACAACAGCCATCGGGCCACCGTATATCTCGTCTGCGGCAACGGCATTAACAAGCCTGTCTGCACCAACCTCTTCCGGGTTATCAACACGAACATCTACACCAAGCTTAACGCCGTCAGTTCCAACAACAATCGGTGTGCAATTAAAATATTTCTTACACAGCTGGCTAAGCGGCCAAACCACTTGCGGAACAACACTCGCGATAATGGCGCCAGTAATGATACTGATATCCCGGTCATGCAACGACATAAGGTTGCTAATCCAGACCATATATTCCTCAACAGTGCGTTGATCAGCCGTTGAAATACGCCACTGCTCTGCAATATCATCGCCGTCAATCAGAGCGAAAACTGTGTTTGTATTGCCAGCATCAATCGTCAACAACATTGAACAAACCCTTCACATTTACGAGGAGCTACGAACCAGCCTTAGCAGGAAATACATCGCCTGCATAAATTTTTACAATACCAGCATCTTCTGTTTGCACTTGAAGACCACCATCCTCAGCAAGCGAAATTGGTGTACCAATGAATGTTTCAGTTGCCGTACGTATCTCACGCGCTTCACCAAGCCCCCAGCTAACATTTGTCCATTCACGGTATGTACCTTGAGGCATCCTCACATCAAAGGCTTCAAGCCTCCTATACAAGCTATTCGCCAATGCTTTTATAGCTTCTTGCGGTGCTCTTGTTATGCCATCAAGCTCATCAAATAAAGACGTGGCAGAAAATGCTGCATCACTAGGATAATGCATTAAATTCACGCCAATACCAATCACAACATAGTCAAGTCTACCAGCGGCCTTAGCGCTACTTTCGATCAAAATACCAGACGCTTTTTTATTCGAGAGTAAAACATCATTTGGCCATTTACATCGCACGTTATTCGCCTGAACACCAAGGTCGATAAACATATCCCGAACAGCAAGCGCCGTCATAAACGGGAGCGGCGCCAAATCAGCCAATCTAAGCGATGGTTTCCATAGCAAACTGCAATATAGATTGCCGGTATTCGAGGTCCAGACACGGCCGCGCCGCCCTTTACCCGCGCTTTGCTTACCAGCAATAACCCAAACGGCTTTCTCAAACGGTTCCGCACTTGCAATCTGAGCCGCGACAGCATTGGTACTATCGCACTCATCATAAAAACGAGCCCTGATACCATTCGGCATCAGGGCTGTCCAATCTTCGTATGCTTGTATGTTGTCTGTCACTTTAGAATATTAACGAACTTGCGCCCCATGCCGCAGCAGCCGTTAATGGTGCAATCAACAAATACCCAACTGGTGAATTCAATATCGCACTGACACCGATAACAGCAGACAGACTTCGTGACCCAACAGGTTCAAACGCATCCACTGGTTCGTTAAAGAACATGATCTTGATAATATTCAGATAATAGAACGCCCCAACAACACTTGTTACCACACCAACAACAGCAAGTGGGATCAAGCCAGCATCAACAGCCGCGAGGAATACATACCATTTACCGAGGAACCCAGCGAGAAGCGGAATACCAGCAAGCGAGAACATGAAAGTCGCAATAGCAATCGCCATCGGAAGGTTATTACGCGAAAGACCAGAAAGGTCTTCGATATCTTCAACCATACCATCAGCGCGGCGCATAGTAAGAATTGCAGCGAATGACCCAAGCGTCATTGTTAGGTAAATCGCAAGATAAATCAAAAGCGCTTCGATACCTTTTTCAGTGCCGGCAGCTAATCCCATCAGGCCATACCCAATATGACCAATAGAAGAATAGGCCATCAACCGCTTGATGTTTTTCTGAACAAGCGCAAGCAAAGCCCCTGCAATCATAGAAGCGAGCGAGATAAAGATCACAACTTGCTGCCATTCATGCTGCATTTCAGGAAATGCACTGATCATCACGCGAATAAAGAGGCCAAAGGCCGCTACCTTAGGAGCTGCGGCAAAAAAGGCCGTTACTGGTGTTGGAGAGCCTTCATAAACATCCGGCGTCCACATGTGGAATGGAACCGCTGATACCTTAAAGGCAAAACCGGAAATCATAAATACCATACCAATAATAACACCGAGTGATGCATCTGCACCGCCCTTAAGCGTCTCAGCAAGAACATCAAAGTTCACGCTACCAGAGAAGCCGTAAATCAGTGAAATACCGTAAAGCAGCATACCGGAACTTAAAGCACCAAGTACGAAATATTTCAGACCAGCTTCGGTAGAACGTGTACGGTCGCGGTTCATTGCGGCTAACACATAAAGCGCCAAACTTTGTAGCTCCAACCCCATGTATAATGAAAGCAGGCTATTCGCCGATACCATCAACATCATACCAAGCGTCGCAAGAAGAATCAGAATTGGATACTCGAACTTTGCGATCTCATGGTCTTTCAAATAGTCACTTGAAATTAGCATGGCGATGCCAGAACCAATCAAAATCAATACCTTGGTAAAGATCGCAAAACTATCTGAAACAAACATATCATTGAATGTCAGCTGACGTTCGAAGCCAACTTGGTTCAAAAGAACAAAACCCGTGATCACAAGTAATGCTATTGAAAGCATCGTTACTTGCGAAAAGCTTTTATTACCACGAAATACCCCAAACATAAGAAGGATCATCGAACCAATCGCCAGTGTCAGTTCTGGCAGTACGGGAACAAGATTTGGAAGTTGTCCGGTCATCGGATTCTCACTCCTAATGAGATGCCTGAGAAGCAGCAGTGGTGTTCACCTGCTCCTCGGCAACAATGGGGAAGTTTTTATCAATAAGGTTTGCAACAGATGCATGGATTGGCTCCAGGAAACTGTTTGGATACACACCCATCCAGATCACAACAGCAATCAATGGTGCAAAAATAACCTTTTCACGTAGGTTCAGGTCAGGCATTGCTTTAACGTCGTCTTTAGTGAGTTCGCCAAACAGTAAACGCCATACAAGATAAAGCATGTAAGCCGCACCTAATATAACACCGAAGGCTGCACCAAACGCGACCCAGCTATTATATGTAAACGCGCCGTTAAGAACGATAAATTCACCGACAAAACCACTTGTACCCGGTAGACCAATTGATGCCATCGAGAAGAAAACAAAGGTAACTGCATAGAGCTTCATATTGTTCGCAAGGCCGCCGTAACGCTTAATTTCACGCGTATGTAAGCGATCATAGATCACACCTACTCCGAGGAACAAGGCGCCAGATACAACACCGTGGCTCAGCATTTGGAAGATCGACCCTTCGATACCGTTTGTGTTCAACACAAAAATACCAATCGTTACAAAGCCCATGTGCGCGACAGATGAATAAGCAATCAGCTTTTTAATGTCTTCCTGCACAAGCGCCACGAGCGAAGTATAGATCACTGCAATGATCGATAGGGCGAGAACCAACCAGGCAAATTCCTGTGTCGCCTCGGGGAACATCGGTAAACTAAAACGAAGGAAACCATAGCCGCCCATTTTCAACAACACACCAGCAAGGATCACAGAACCTGCCGTTGGTGCCTGAACGTGTGCGTCAGGTAGCCATGTATGAACAGGCCACATCGGCATCTTAACCGCAAATGAGGCAAAGAAAGCAAACCACAACCAGGTTTGAACATTCGGATCAAATCCATGCTCCATAAGCGCTGGGATGTCTGTCGTGCCAGCTTCGATAAACATATAAAGCACAGCAATAAGCATGAAAACAGAACCAAGGAGCGTATATAGGAAGAATTTAAAGCTCGCGTAAATCCGGTTCACACCACCCCACACACCAATGATTAAATACATTGGGATAAGGCCGCCCTCAAAAAAGACATAGAAAAGGAAGATATCAAGCGCAGAGAAAACACCAATCATCAGCGTTTCCAACACGAGGAACGCGATCATATATTCCTTAACGCGCGTTTCAACAGCTTCCCAGCTCGACAAGATCACAATCGGCATCAAGAAAGCCGTCAGAATAATGAAAAGAACCGAAATGCCATCCACGCCAATGTAATAGCTGATGCTATCACCAATCCATTTGTATTTTTCAACAAACTGAAACTCGGCAGTTGAGTTATCAAACCCTGCCCAGAGGAACATGCTAAGGATAAATGTAACAACAGTTGTCAAAAGCGCAACCTGGCGAATATTGCGTTTTTCAACATCCTTGTCAGGATTACGGATCATCAGGATGAACAAGGCGCCAACAAGTGGTGCAAGCATCATGAGGGAAAGTAGATAGTTATCTAAGAATTCCATTGGTCGACTTCCCTACCCTTAGTGCCCGGCAACCTGCGAACCGCCTTGTGACATAAACCATGTCACGGCGATAGCAAGCCCGATAATCATTGCGAATGCATAATGGTAAACATACCCTGACTGCAATTTCCTTGCACGCGCAGCAATACCTGCCACCAGCGCGGAAATACCATCAGGACCAAAGCCATCGATTGTTTTCTCATCGCCGCGTTTCCAGAGGAAACGGCCAAGCCACAAGGATGGTTTGATAATTGCGAAATTGTATAATTCGTCGAAATACCACTTATTAAGCAGGAAGGCATAAAGGCCGTCCCACATCTCTGCTGTTTTCTTTGGCAGGTCTGTTTTGCGAAGATAAAAGATTGCTGCAATAACAAAACCCAGTACCATCATCACTGTTGGCGCCCACTTGGCTAAGCCATGAACATGGTGCGCTTCATCCAGAACGTCACCAGCAGATGTAACAATTGCACCGCTCCAGAACGTAAAGCGCTCTTCACCAACGAAGGCTTCATGGAAAAACCAACCGGCAAAGACTGCACCAATCGATAACAAAATAAGCGGCACAAGCATCACGATTGGGCTTTCATGCGCATGATCAAATGTATGTTTGTCAGCACGTGTTTCGCCGTTAAATGTCAGGAATGCGAGCCGCCAGCTGTAAAAGCTCGTCATTAATGCAGCCAGCACGCCCATAATATAGGCGAAACTTGATCCGCCAGCGTGCGAGGCATATGCAGCCTCAATAATGATATCTTTTGAATAGAAACCCGATAGGAACGGAAACCCTGTTAAAGCAAGCGTACCAACCAACATTGCTGTAAAGGTGATCGGAATTTTCTTCATCAAACCACCCATTTTACGCATATCCTGCTCGTGATGCATCGCATGGATCACAGAACCCGCTCCAAGGAACAAGAGTGCCTTAAAGAAAGCGTGCGTAAAGAGGTGGAAGATCGCAGCACCGTATGCCGATACGCCGAGCGCAAAGAACATATATCCAAGCTGCGAGCATGTTGAATAAGCAATAACCCGCTTGATATCATTTTGTACAAGCCCAACAGTCGCGGCAAAAAATGCAGTAGCCGCACCAACAACAGTCACAACCGTCAAAGCATCCGGTGAATATTCAAACACTGGGCTAAAGCGCGCCACAAGGAAAACACCTGCCGTTACCATCGTCGCAGCATGGATAAGCGCTGACACAGGCGTCGGCCCTTCCATCGCGTCAGGCAACCAAGTGTGAAGCCCAAGCTGGGCTGATTTACCCATTGCTCCAACAAAAAGAAGCAGGCTGATCACTGTAATCGCGTGATAATCATGGCCGAGGAAGCTAATTGTTGCATCCTTGTATGTTTCAACATTCGCGAAAATATCATCGAACACCGCAGTACCGAAAACCACAAAGGCCGCGAAAATACCGAGGGAGAAACCAAAATCACCTACACGGTTAACAACAAACGCTTTAATAGCTGCTGCGTTCGCGCTTGGCTTCTTGAACCAGAAACCGATCAACAGATATGACGCAAGCCCCACGCCTTCCCAACCAAAGAACATTTGGACGAGGTTATCTGAGGTGACCAACATCAACATCGCAAAAGTAAAGAGCGACAAGTAAGCAAAGAAGCGCGGTTTGTGCGGGTCGTCAGCCATATAGCCCATTGAATACCAATGCACGAGCGCAGACACAGAATTCACAACAACGAGCATCACAACCGTAAGCGTGTCAATCTTGAGCGCCCAGTTAAATTCTAATGTACCCGATTTAACCCACTCAAGAACTGTGACAGTGTTAACTGCATTATGCAGCATCGCAACTTCGATAAACACATACCAAGACATAACAGCCGATGCGCTTACCAAAATAGCAGTCACAAGCTGCGAAGCACGATCACCAATTTGGCGACCACCGATGCCCGCAATTAAAAAGCCGATAAGCGGCAAGAAGACGATAGCTTTATAGATCATTTTTTTACGTCCCTAGCCTTTCATCTGGTTAATGTCTTCGACAGCAATTGTGCCGCGTTTACGGAAATATATAACCAGTATCGCAAGGCCAATTGCCGCCTCTGCCGCCGCAACGGTCAGAACGAACATGGCAAATACCTGCCCCACAAGATCATTCAGATGGGTCGAGAAAGCGACCAAGTTAATATTAACTGCAAGAAGCATCAGCTCCACAGACATCAAAATAATAATGACGTTCTTCCGGTTAAGGAAGATACCGAAAATCCCAAATACAAACAGGATTGCAGCAACCGTCAGATAATGCCCTAGCCCTATATCCATGGCATCCATTCCTTACCGTTGTTTGGAGGGGATTGAAACACCCTCGCCTTTTTCAACATCAACAAGCTCGAACGCTTCCTCAGGACGGCGTGCAACCTGCTTCGCAATATTCTGACGACGTACACCAGGGCGTGTGCGCAGTGTCAACACAATCGCACCGATCATTGCCACCAAAAGCACAAGGCCAGCCACCTGGAAGGCATAGATATAATCTGTATAAATAATTGCGCCCAAAGCTTCAATATTGCTAACGCCGTTACTCGCTGCAACAGGCGACGCCGCGTTACTTGCCACATCTGGGCCAAATTGCCACGCCGCACCGATCGTTATCAGTTCAACTGCAAGGATCAATCCGATCAGCGCACCAATCGGCAAATACTGAAGAAACCCTTGTCTTAGCTCGGTGAAATTGATGTCGAGCATCATCACCACAAAGAGGAACAGAACCGCAACCGCGCCCACATATACGATGATCAAAAGCATCGCGAGAAACTCAGCGCCCATCAGGACGAAAAGCCCCGCCGCGCTAAAGAATGCAAGGATCAACCACAATACGGAATGAACCGGATTGCGCGCTGATATTACCAACAGGCCCGATGCCACGGTAATACTTGCAAAAAGCCAAAATGCCAAAGCAGGAAGTGCCATTATTCTTTTCTCACCCCACCCTTATCTGTACGGCGCGTCGATGGCCAAATTGGCCGCAATCTCGCGCTCCCAGCGCTCACCATTGGCAAGCAACTTTTCTTTGTTATACATTAATTCTTCGCGTGTTTCGGTTGCGAACTCAAAGTTCGGCCCTTCAACAATTGCATCAACAGGGCATGCCTCCTGGCAAAAACCACAGTAAATACATTTTGTCATATCGATATCATAGCGCGTTGTCCGGCGTGAGCCATCTTCGCGGGGTTCTGCCTCAATCGTAATCGCTTGCGCTGGGCAAATCGCCTCACAAAGCTTACAGGCGATACAACGCTCTTCACCGTTCGGATAGCGACGAAGCACATGCTCGCCGCGAAAGCGCGGGCTAAGCGGCCCTTTTTCGTATGGATAGTTGATCGTTGCCTTTGGTCTGAAGAAATATTTGATCGACAACCAAAAGGCCGCGAGGAATTCCTTCAAAATCAGACTTTTAGCAGCTTGTGCAATAGCAGTCATAATAATCACCTACCCTCTATTATTTGGGTATCAAATCGCCGTACACCCAAACACCGGCATACACGATTACTAAGAATAAGGAGATCGGGAGGAATACCTTCCAGCCCAAACGCATCAACTGGTCATAGCGGTAGCGCGGTACAAATGCCTTCACCATCGAAATTGTCCAGAAGAAGAAGCCTGTTTTAATGATCAACCATAACCACCCAGGGATAAAGCTATCTCCCGGGATTGGAGACATCCATCCACCGAAGAACAAGATTGCCATCAACGCAGACATCAACAAAATATTTGCATACTCACCGAGGAAGAAAAGCGCGAACGCCATCGAGCTATATTCAACCTGATAGCCCGCCACAAGCTCTGCTTCCGCTTCAGGAAGGTCAAACGGTGGACGGTTCGTCTCCGCAAGTGCCGAAATGTAAAAAATTACAAAAAGCGGCAGGAACATAATGAAGTGCCAGTTGAATATTGAACCGCTCTGCGCCTCGACAATATCAGTCATATTCAAGGAGCCAACGTTCAAAAGAACCGTTACGATCACAAAACCGATTGATACTTCGTAGGAAACCATCTGCGCAGCAGAACGAAGACCACCAAGGAACGCATAGCGGCTGTTTGATGCCCAACCCGACATGATAATACCGTATACACCCAAGGACGAAATCGCGAGGATATACAGGATACCGACATTCAGGTCAGCAATCGCGAGATGCGGACCGAACGGCACAACAGCCCATGTAATAAGCGCAAGCGTAAAGGTCAGCATTGGCGCGATAATAAAGATACCTTTATTAGCGCCCGCAGGAACGATCGTTTCCTTAAGAAAAAGCTTCAGACCATCGGCAAATGATTGCAAGAGGCCAAAAGGACCAACCACGTTCGGACCACGGCGCATCTGAACCGCCGCCCAGATTTTCCGATCAAAATAAACCGCAAATGCAACACCGATCAAAAGCGGCAGCACAATCGCGAAAATAGAGGCAATGATAGCGAGGAAATACAGAAATTCACCTTCACCGCCAAATAGCGTGTAGAGAGCCTCAACCATTGGTTCCCGTTGCCTCCTCAAATCCTTCGCCGCTGCGGGCTTCGATGCAGTCAGCCATAATATCTGACGTCCGTGCAATCGGGTTTGTTAAATAGAAGTTTGAAATTGCGTTTGTAATTTCACCAGCTTCGATATCGCCCTTAGTACCAAAATCACCCCACTCGGCGTCTGGCACTTCGTCAATCGCAGTGATATGCGGCACGGCTTCAACAAGCTTGAGGCGAAGTTGCCCAAGATTATCGTATAAAAGCGTGGTGCCAAGCACATCCGAAAGTGCGCGAAAGATTGTCCAGTCCTCGCGCGCGTCACCCGGCGCAAAAACAGCCTTCGCTGTCATCTGAACACGGCCTTCAGTGCTGATATAAGTACCAGATTTCTCGGTGTAAGCAGCAGCAGGCAAGATAACATCGGCGTTCTTAACGCCCTCATCACCGTGCGTGCCAACATAGACAGTAAAAGTATCTTTAAAGCATGACGTATCTAATTCGTCGGCGCCGAGCAAGAATACAGCCTTTATTTTACCGCCTTCAGCGTCAGACGTGATTGCATTAATCCCGCCTTCGCTTACAAGGCTAAGGTCAAGCGCACCGACGCGGCTTGCTGCTGTATGCAGAACATTAAAGCCGTTCCAGCCGTCTTTAATGCAATATTTATCGGCAATATCACGCGCCATTTTAAGGACGGCAGCACCATCTTTACCTTGAAGTGCGCCCTGCCCCACAAGGATCATAGGCTTTTCAGCAGCTTTGAGCGCTTTTGAAATCTCATGACGACCACCGGTGATTTTGGAAATCAAGCTCGCGTCATTACCATATTCCTGAACCGGGTACGTAAGATCAACGGCTTCACCGATATTTGCAACCTTAAGGCCAAGATGGCGAACTGACTTGCGAATACGCGTATTCACAAGCGGCGCCTCTGCACGCGGGTTCGTTCCAATCATCAACAAATAATCAGCGTCTTCGATACCAGCAATAGAACTGTTCATCAAATAACCCGCGCGAACTGATGCATCGAGTGCAGCGCCGTCCTGCCGGCTTTCAATTCGGTTTGAACCAAGATTACCAAGCAAATCTTTCATAGCGTACATGGCTTCCATATCAGCCAAGTCACCAACCACACCAGCAATCTCATCACCCTTAACATCTTTAAGGCCTTTTTTGATTGCGTCAAATGCCTCAGCCCAACTTGCTTCCGTGAGCTTGCCGCCCTTGCGAACATATGGGCGATCCAGACGACGCTTTTTCAGGCCATCATAGACAAAGCGTGTTTTATCAGAAATCCATTCTTCATTCACATCTTCATGCAAGCGCGGCAGTATCCGCATAACAGCAGCGCCCCGTGCATCAACGCGAATGTTTGAACCAACAGCATCCATCACATCGATTGATTCTGTGCTTTTCAGTTCCCAACTACGAGCTGTAAATGCGTATGGCTTACTGGTCAGTGCACCAACTGGGCAAAGATCAATAACATTTCCTGACATCTCGCTATCAAGCATTCCGTCAAGATATGTTGTTACCTCAGTGTGTTCACCGCGCCATAAGGAGCCCATATCATCAACACCAGCGACTTCGGTAGAAAACCGAACACAGCGCATACAGTGAATACAACGCGTCATTGTTGTAGAGATCAGCGGCCCCATATACTTGTCTTCAACGGCGCGCTTATTTTCATCGTAACGGCTATCACCGCCACCAAACGCCATTGACTGGTCCTGCAAATCACACTCGCCGCCCTGATCACAAATCGGGCAATCAAGCGGGTGGTTAATTAACAGAAATTCCATCACACCTTCACGTGCTTTTTTAACACGCTCGGTATTCGTATGGATAACCATCCCATCACCTGCCGGCATCGCGCAGCTTGCAATCGGTTTGGGTGCTTTTTCCATTTCAACAAGGCACATCCGGCAGTTACCAGCGATTGAAAGCCGCTCGTGATAACAAAAGCGCGGGATTTCAACCCCAACTTCTTCGCAGGCCTGTAGAACCGTTGTACCCGGATCTACCGTAACTTCCTGACCATCAATGGTTAGCGTAGGCATATATTTCTCCTGGCCTCTCGCTTATTCAGCAGCTTTGGCATGATAACTATCGATACGCGCTTCCACTTCATGGCGGAAATGACGCATCAAGCCCTGAATTGGCCAAGCGGCCGCATCACCTAGTGCACAAATTGTGTGCCCTTCGATTTGCTTCGTCACATCAAGAAGCATATCAATTTCTTCTTTGTCGGCACGTCCCTCAACAAGCCGTTCCATTACACGCCACATCCAGCCTGTGCCTTCACGGCACGGCGTACATTGGCCGCAACTTTCGTGCTTATAGAATTCGGATAATCGTGCAATCGCTTTAACAATATCCGTGGATTTATCCATCACGATAACAGCCGCAGTCCCAAGACCAGACTGCACATCACGGAGACTATCAAAATCCATCAAGATTGTATCGCAAATCTCTTTGGGTAAAACCGGAACCGACGAACCACCCGGAATAACAGCAAGCAAGTTATCCCAGCCACCTCGAACACCGCCCGCATGCTTTTCAATGAGTTCCTTTAACGGAATGCCCATCTCTTCTTCGACATTACAGGGGTTATTCACATGGCCCGAAATACAAAATACCTTTGTGCCAGTATTGTTCGGACGACCAAGGCCTGAAAACCAGCTAGCGCCGCGGCGTAAAATAGTCGGCGCAACTGCAATCGATTCAACATTATTCACTGTTGTCGGGCAGCCCCACACACCAACATTCGCAGGGAATGGCGGCTTAAGACGTGGTTGGCCTTTTTTACCTTCCAGACTTTCAATCAATGCTGTTTCTTCACCGCAAATATAAGCACCTGCACCTCTGTGAACAAACACATCAAAATCATAACCAGAACCGCAAGCATTTTTACCCAAGAACCCTTTAGCCCGCGCCTCGTCTATCGCAGCGTCAAGAACCTCTGCTTCACGGTAAAATTCACCGCGAATATAAATATAGGCAGCAACAGCATTCATTGCAAAACCAGCGATCAAACAGCCTTCAATCAACTTGTGTGGGTCGTGACGCATTAAATCGCGGTCTTTACAAGTACCGGGCTCGCCCTCGTCAGCATTCACAACAAGATAGCTCGGGCGACCGTCAGTTTCTTTCGGCATGAAAGACCACTTAAGGCCAGTTGGGAAACCTGCACCGCCGCGTCCACGAAGGCCGGATTCTTTCATCTCACTGATGATCCAATCCTTGCCTTTTCCAAGTAATTCTTTTGTACCATCCCAGTCACCACGCTTCATTGCAGCGTCAATGCCCCAGTCCTGCGTGCCGTATAGGTTGGTAAAAATGCGATCTTTATCAGCTAACATTATTCAGCCTCCTTCGCATCAAAGTCTTTAAGCGTTGTCAAGCCACCCGCTGGTCCACTTGTCTGACGATCTATCTGCGGACCCGGTTTGACGTCTTCACCTTTGGCAAGCTTATCCAAAAGCGCCGTCATGGTTTCTGGCGTCAGGTCTTCAAAATAATCATCATTGATGGCTACAGCAGGTGCGTTAACACAAGCCCCTGCGCACTCAACCTCAGAAAGTGTGAACATACCATCTTCGGTTGTTTCACCCTTGCTAATACCAAGGCGTTTCTTACAAGCCGACATAATATCATCAGAACCACGTAACCAACACGGCGTTGTGCCACAAACCTGCACATGGTGTTTACCAACAGGCTTATGGTTATACATGGTATAGAAAGTCGCAACTTCCTGAACTTTAATAGCCGGCATATCAAGATAATCAGCGATATATTCCATGATTTCAATTGTTACATGGCCACCATTTTGGCGCTGTGCAATATCAAGAAGTGGCATAACAGCACTTTGCTGACGCCCTTCAGGATATTTCGCAATATGATACTGCGCCTTTTTTTCATTCTCTTCAGACCAAGAGAAAGCAGTTATTGCTGTTTCGCTCATCGATCTACCTCACCAAACACTATATCCATCGCGCCGAGAACAGCCGGCGCATCCGCGAGCATGTGGCCGCGGCACATAAAATCCATTGCCTGTAAATGTGCAAACCCGGGCGCCCTGATTTTACAGCGATAAGGACGGTTAGACCCATCAGACACCAGATAGACACCAAATTCACCCTTTGGCGCCTCTACAGCAGCATAAACTTCACCTTCAGGCACCTTAAAACCTTCGGTGTAAAGTTTGAAATGGTGAATAAGCGCTTCCATTGATGTTTTCATCTCGGCGCGGCGCGGCGGTGCCACCTTATTATCAATTGATAAAACAGGGCCTTCGCGCATATCATTCAAACACTGACGGATAATTTTCAAAGACTCGCGCATTTCCGCAATCCGAAGCATAAAGCGATCATAACAATCGCCGTGCTTACCAATCGCAACCTGAAAATCCATGCGGTCATAAACTTCATATGGCTGTGATTTACGTAAATCCCACGGGATACCGCAACCACGAAGCATCGCGCCGGTGAACCCCCAATTAAGGGCATCTTCGACTGACACAACGCCGATATCTACATTCCGCTGTTTAAAGATACGATTATCGATCAGCAGATCTTCCATATCCTTCAAAACACTCGGGAATGTCTCCGTCCATTTCATGATACGCTCATCAAGACCCTTAGGCATATCCTGATGAACACCGCCTGGGCGGAAATACGCAGCATGCAAACGCGCACCAGAAACCGCCTCGTAAAATTCCATCAGAATTTCACGCTCTTCAAAAAGCCAGAGAATCGGTGTCATTGCGCCAACGTCAAGCGCGTGCGTTGTAAGGTTAAGGATATGATTAAGAATACGACCGATTTCGCTGAATAATACACGAATATACTGGCCGCGCTCTGGGACCTCAATTTCCATGAGCTTTTCAATCGCCATAACGAAAGCATGCTCTTGGTTCATCGGCGCAACATAGTCAAGGCGATCAAAGTATGGCATCGCCTGCAAATATTGCTTTTGCTCGATCAGCTTTTCCGTACCACGGTGCAAAAGACCAATATGCGAATCAACCCGTTCGATTACTTCGCCGTCAAGCTCCATAACCATCCGCAAAACACCATGCGCTGCGGGGTGTTGCGGGCCAAAGTTCAAGCAATAGTTTTTAATATCGACTTCAGCCATTATTTTGCCTCCGCCTCTTTCTCTTCAGCTTTTTCATCCCCCGGCAGAACGTATTTCGCGCTCTCCCACGGTGACATAAAGTCAAAGTTTCTAAATTCTTGAGTAAGTTTTACAGGTTCATAGACAACACGTTTTTCATCTTCAGAATAACGGCACTCAACAAACCCGGTTAGCGGAAAGTCTTTACGAAGTGGATGCCCCTGAAAACCATAATCGGTAAGCATACGGCGAAGATCAGGGTGCCCAGCAAAAAAGATACCATACATATCCCATGCTTCACGCTCAAACCAACCAGCAGACGCAAAAACAGGAACAGCGCTTGGTACTGGTGTATCTTCATCTGTGTGAACCTTCACACGAATCCGCTGATTTAATTGAAGACTGAGGAGGTGATAAACCACATCAAAGCGCTTAGCGCGCTCAGGATAGTCAACACCGCATACATCGATCAATTGTTTAAACATGCACTCTTGATCATCGCGCAAGAAAGTTAGAACTTTCTCAATCTGATCAGCACGTGCTTCAACAGTTAATTCGCCGTGAGCTACAGAAACCGCGCTTACCTCATTCTCGAGGCGCGCAGCGATATGATCGCCCAAATCTTGCAAAGCCTTATTCGTCATGCGCTTTCGCGCTCCCTTATCTCGCAGCACAACCTAACCAACTGCTGCCATCATCATTGTTCGGCACACAATATGCCGAACATAATTCTTATCGATTAAATGTCGATGTTCGTCTGATTTTACGTTGCAACTGCAGAATACCATACAAAAGCGCCTCTGCACTTGGCGGGCAACCCGGCACATAAATATCAACAGGAACAATACGGTCACAGCCACGAACAACGGAATAACTATAGTGATAATATCCACCACCGTTTGCACAGCTACCCATTGAAATTACATAGCGTGGCTCTGACATCTGGTCATAAACCTTGCGAAGCGCAGGCGCCATTTTATTTGTAAGCGTTCCCGCAACGATCATCACGTCACTTTGGCGCGGGCTTGCACGCGGTGCAATACCAAACCGCTCCATATCGTAGCGCGGCATGTTTGTGTGCATCATCTCAACGGCACAGCACGCCAAACCAAATGTCATCCACCACAGTGAACCTGTGCGTGCCCACGCAACCAAGTCTTCCAAGGAAGTTACGACAAAACCTTTTTCTGTAAGCTCTTCATTAAGACCATGGAAAAACTGTGTATCACCCGGGTTTGCGCCCGCCATTTCAGGGTTAGCAAACGGACCAGTCATAGGTGCTGATTTATTATCGCCAGCTACTCCCATTCTAACGCTCCTTTGTTCCACTCATACACAAAGCCTACGGTCAAAACGCCGAGGAAGATCACCATAGACCAGAATCCATAAATTCCGCTCTCTCCTAATGAGACAACCCACGGAAAAAGAAAGGCAACTTCAAGGTCAAAAATGATAAACAGAATAGCAACAAGATAGAAGCGAACATCGAACTGATTGCGAGCATCATCAAAGGCTTCAAAGCCACACTCGTAAGCAGAAAGTTTTTCACTATCCGGGTTTTGCTGCGCAACAAGAACAGCTGCACCGACAAATACAATCGATAATACGATAGCTATTCCAAGAAAAATCAGAATTGGTAAATACTGAATGAGTAATGACTCCATGGGAGTCTCTCCTCGGTTATTGGCACGAATTACAGCGTTCTTTTATATAGGGAAAACCAAACAGTAAAGTCAGAATTTATATAAAACGCTATTTGCGCAGAACTATAGCGATATTAAGGAATAAGGCAAAGATTTGTTATAAAAATCAGCAGTTTATGCGAATGATTATTATTAACACTCAATCATTTTTTCATGTGCCCTACATCGATAAAGAATCACAGGTATCCACGACCTGAAAAAGACACAAAAAAACGCACCCAGATAATCTGAAGTGCGTTTTTGTTCGCAAGTGGCGCGAGTGACGGGACTCGAACCCGCGACCCTCGGCGTGACAGGCCGATACTCTAACCAACTGAGCTACACCCGCGCATCGCTTGCGTGAGAGGTGTTTAAGGCTATGCACCTCTTCTGTCAATAATAGAATATCGTTTTTTTAAATTAATTTAACGAGAAGCCTAACCAAAGTAATTTTAAGTATTTCCAATCATAAAAAGGCATAAAAAAGCGCGCATGGTTCTTCAATACTTCACTCACGTCCAAACAGGTTGATTGAACCGGTCTATACCCCTGGCATTTCTATACCGCTGGTGTTTCTACACCCCCGCATTCTCTTTCACTCGGTTTTGAGCTTCAGAACAATAGAAAGGCTCAGTTGCCATTTCGTGCACACCGATCATTTTCAAAATCCATCTGTTTAGTGATCTCGCAGCTTTACATGCAGCCATGCATAGCCATGCCCTGATGAAAGCCACCGACCTAAAGCTGGGAACGCTTTACCCGATTTTGATGCACCTTACTGATCGCGGGTTTCCAAAAGCTGATTAGAATTGGGCATTTGGTTTTCACTATGCTGGTTTTCAAAAGCTTCAACCTTGAAACTTTTTGGTTCACCAACTTTGGCCCCGCAATGGTTATGACAGCTATAGACAAATATGATCGGTCGAGCAGTTGGGTTCTAATCACCTCAAATGCACTGACGTTCTCCTTCATTTGCGCATTGGCATACTTGGCCCTGCAACTGCAAGTGTGGTTTGGCTGTATTTTATACGCAGACTTACTCTTTTTGTCGCGCTTCAGGATAGCGTATCTACTTAGGCGAAACAGCAACACACCGCACACGTATCGAGTTATGTTTTACAGCAAAGCTCATAAGGCCATATCAGCCCTGCGTTGCTTTTAAGAGCCCCTCTTTCAGACCTCTTTCAGGCCTATTTCAATCAGTGGAGATCTCCAGAAACCAGAAAAGGTCCGGTTAAAAAACCGAACCTTTTCAAGAACTTGCCTATTTTCTCTAAAAGAAAAATGGCGCGAGTGACGGGACTCGAACCCGCGACCCTCGGCGTGACAGGCCGATACTCTAACCAACTGAGCTACACCCGCGCATGGCTTGCGTGAGAGGTGTTTAAGGATAACAAGACATGATGTCAATCACTGTTTTTATAAATTTTAAAAACTTTGACTTTTCACCGTTCCATCAAAATTTAAAGCATCGCGAATACGGATTTGCTGAATGCTTGAGAGCTCAGAAACCTCACAAAATTTATACTTTGAATGTTCACTACTTAAAATAATTTGGGCTGCCTGATGACTGAAAACACATCGAAAAATAAAAACATACGATTCGTACAAGGAATGATAACAAACACCTGTTAGCGCAGATATTGTAATGTCAATGCCGAGCTCTTCCCTGCATTCACGAATAACAGTCTCATGGGATGTCTCACCCCTTTCAAACGCCCCTCCCGGCAACCTCCACCAAAATTCACCATAGTTGGCCTTCAACAGCAAAATATCATTAGTTACGTTTGTAATAACTGCATGCGCGCTTAATCTGTATCTATCATTAAAACCCATAGACTAAATACCAGCGCATATTGAAAAAGTTACGAAGATCAGAAAGTAAATTGAGATTGTGAAATGGTGGGCGATGACAGGCTCGAACTGCCGACCCTCTCGGTGTAAACGAGATGCTCTACCAACTGAGCTAATCGCCCATTTCACGTAGATATATCTATAAGCCTTACTTATAGAATGGTGGGCGATGACGGGCTCGAACCGCCGACCCTCTCGGTGTAAACGAGATGCTCTACCAACTGAGCTAATCGCCCACATGATGATGTGGTGAGCGAGCTTTTAGAAATATTTAGCCTCGCTGTCCAGTACTAAATGATAAAAATACCGATAAATACCAAAAAAATTCACAGCAAGGGCAAAAGAAAACGGCCACGGTATCGCAACCATGGCCGTTCACTTTTTCAAACCAAGATAACCTTAGCTGTTCACAGCGTCTTTCAAGCCTTTACCAGCTTTGAATTTAGGCTGCTTAGATGCAGGAATATCGATCTCTTCACCTGTACGTGGGTTACGGCCCTTAGTTGCTGCACGCTGTGCAACAGCAAAAGTACCAAAGCCAACAAGGCGAACTTCATCACCACCAGAAAGTGCGCTAGTGATTGAATCGAATACTGCGTCTACTGCTTTACCAGCATCAGCTTTAGAAAGGTCAGAAGATTCTGCAACCTTCGCAATTAGATCATTTTTATTCAAAATATCCCCCTATGGGTTGAAGCTATTGATTTCAGCATACCGCCGAAATGCGAATGCAGTTTAAAACTTAAAAAACCCATATGTCAAAATAAAAAACCGCAGAAAACTGCGGTTTTTACGATTTTTTTGCTTGTAATTTATTTGTTTTGGAACAAGAGGCTAATGAGTCGTAACTTCATCACCATCCAAAGACCCGTCAGAGCTGATTTCTGCAACGTTATCGAGTTCATCCCAGTCAACTGATTCAAGCTCCTGAACCAACGCATGACGCAATACTTCGTCAACTTCAGAAACCGGAATGATTTCAAGGTCTTTCTTCACATTGTCTGGAATATCAGCCAGGTCTTTTTCATTCTCTTGTGGGATCAAAACAGTCTTAATACCGCCGCGAAGAGCCGCTAAAAGCTTCTCTTTAAGTCCGCCAATAGGTAAAACCTTACCCCGTAATGTTACTTCGCCTGTCATCGCAATATCTTTACGAACTGCAATACCGGTTAGTACAGAAACCATTGATGTACACATTCCGACCCCAGCGGAAGGGCCATCTTTCGGTGTTGCGCCCTCAGGAACATGGATATGAATGTCTTTTTTCTCGAATAACTTTGGATTGATTCCGTATTCGCCGCACCGGGAATGTACATATGACCGCGCTGCCTGAATTGATTCTTTCATCACATCACCCAGCTTACCAGTATGCTTAATCCCGCCCTTGCCTGGCACAACAATCGCTTCGATGGCTAAAAGTTCACCGCCAACTTCAGTCCAGGCAAGACCCGTTGTTAAGCCAATTTCGTCATTATCTTCAATTTCACCATAGCGGAATTTCTTAATGCCTAAATACTGGCCAACATTACGCGAGGTAACGGAAATCTTATCCTTTGACCCTTCAACAATTTCTTTCACCGCTTTACGAGCCATTTTTGCGATCTCGCGCTCTAACCCGCGAACACCTGCTTCACGTGTATAATAACGGATTGCATCACGAACAGCACCGTCGGAGATCGACCATTCGTCTTTTTTAAGCCCGTGATCCTTCACTTGCTTAGGTATCAGATGACGTTTTGCAATTTCGAGTTTCTCATCTTCTGTATAACCGGAAAGTTGAATAATCTCCATTCGGTCCAGAAGTGGTCGTGGCATTTTCAATGAATTGGCAGTTGTAATGAACATCACATCTGATAAATCATAATCAGCCTCAAGGTAATGATCATTGAACTTGCCATTTTGCTCCGGGTCCAAGACCTCAAGCAGCGCAGATGCCGGGTCACCCCGGAAATCCTGACCCATTTTATCAATCTCATCGAGGAGGAAAAGCGGATTACTTGTTCCTGCTTTCTTCATTGATTGCATAATTTTGCCCGGCATTGAGCCGATATATGTACGTCTATGCCCACGAATTTCTGATTCGTCGCGCACCCCACCAAGTGAGAAGCGAACGAACTCCCGCCCTGTCGCTTTTGCCAGAGACTTACCGAGCGAGGTTTTACCAACACCTGGAGGGCCGACAAGGCAAAGAATAGGGCCTTTTAGTTTTTTCGCGCGCTGTTGAACAGCCAAATATTCAACAATACGTTCTTTCACTTTCTCAAGGCCGTAATGTTCTGTATCCAGAACTTTCTCAGCTAACGTGATATCTTTTTTAACACGGCTGCGCTTACTCCAGGGAACGTTAAGCATCCAATCAAGGTAATTGCGAACAACCGTTGCCTCTGCTGACATTGGGCTCATCGACTTAAGTTTTTTCAGCTCCGCATGGCATTTTTCACGCGCTTCTTTAGTAAACTTGGTCTTTGCGATTTTTTCTTCGAGCTCTTGGATTTCCTCACGGCCATCATCGCCCTCGCCCAATTCTTTCTGAATGGCCTTCATTTGCTCATTCAGATAATATTCGCGTTGAGTTTTCTCCATCTGGCGCTTAACACGACCACGAATTTTCTTCTCGACTTGAAGGACGCTAATTTCATCTTCCATGAAATTAAAGACACGCTCCAAACGCTCCACCACAGAAACACTGGACAGAAGCTGTTGCTTGTCATCAATTTTAAGCGCTAGATGCGACGCAATAGTATCCGCAAGCTTACTTGGGTCCTCGGTTTGACTGACGGTTGCCAGAACCTCAGATGGGATCTTTTTATTCAGTTTTATATATTGCTCAAACTGTGACACAACAGAGCGACACAATGCCTCAACCTCTTGATCGTCGGTTTCTTCAGCATCAACCACCTGAATCTTAGCTTCGAAAAATTCATCCGATTTCGTAAACTCTTCAATTCTGGCTCGCTGAAACCCCTCAACAAGAACCTTAACAGTTCCATCAGGAAGTTTAAGCAATTGAAGAACAGAGGCTACTGTTCCTATTTCAAATACATCTTCAGGAGCAGGATCATCTTCACCTGCGTCTTTTTGAGCGACCAACAGAATTTGTTTGTCTTTCGCCATTACTTCTTCAAGAGCAACAACCGATTTATCGCGCCCGACAAAAAGCGGCACAATCATATGAGGGAAAACGACAATATCCCGTAATGGCAAAACAGGCAGCACATTATTGGTAATCGTCTTATTTGAAGCTTCAGACATCAAAAACTCTTATCTAGGATGGTTTAAACTGTGTTATTTTCTTTTTTTACGCACAAACTCAGCAAAACACCACGTTTAAAGCGTAAAAACATCATTTCATGCTATAAAAACAAGAATATATGGACTTAGGAAGGAAATACGGGGTTTCAACCCCGTATATTTAGCTGGTAACGGTAAGTTTACGCAGGTTTACCTGCTTTTTCCAAACGTTCCGCAAAAATAAGTAAAGGATTCGCCTTTCCTTCAATCACATCACCGTTCACCACAACTTCTTCTACATTCTCACTGCCAGGCAAATCGAACATTGTATCAAGAAGCGTGTTTTCCATAATAGAACGAAGACCGCGTGCACCGGTTTTACGCTCGATTGCTTTATTAGCAACTGCCAGTAACGCATCATCTGTAAATGTCAGCTTGGTTTCTTCCATACCAAACAATGTTTGATATTGCTTCAAGAGCGCATTCTTTGGCTGTGACAGGATTTGGATAAGCGCATCTTCGTCCAAATCTTCCAAAGTTGCAATCACAGGCAAACGACCAACAAATTCCGGGATCAAACCAAACTTCAACAGATCTTCAGGCTCTGCGTCCTTAAAGAGTTCGCCTGTGCCACGATCGTCCGGGCCAGCAATACTTGCCCCAAAACCAATCGACTTACCCTGCATACGGTTAGAAATAACCTTATCAAGGCCAGCGAACGCACCACCACAGATAAAGAGGATATTTGTCGTATCAACCTGCAAAAATTCTTGCTGAGGGTGCTTACGGCCACCTTGTGGCGGTACACTGGCAACAGTACCTTCCATAATTTTAAGGAGCGCCTGCTGAACACCTTCACCGGAAACATCGCGGGTAATAGAAGGATTATCAGCTTTCCGGCTAATTTTATCAACCTCATCAATATAGACAATACCACGCTGGGCTTTCTCAACATTATAATCAGCAGATTGAAGAAGCTTCAAAATAATATTCTCTACGTCTTCTCCCACATAACCAGCTTCGGTAAGTGTCGTTGCATCGGCCATTGTGAAAGGCACATCAAGAATACGCGCAAGCGTCTGCGCCAACAATGTTTTACCACAGCCTGTCGGGCCCATAAGTAGAATATTTGACTTGGCAAGCTCCACATCGGAGTTACCTGAACTTGCATGATTAAGACGCTTATAGTGATTGTGCACAGCAACAGACAGTACTTTTTTAGCAGCGGCCTGCCCGATCACATAATCATTCAGAACTTCTAAAATTTCCTGCGGTGTTGGGACACCATCAGCACCCTTGGTTAGCGAGCCTTTGCTTTCTTCCTTAATGATATCATTGCAAAGCTCAACACACTCATCGCAAATAAACACTGTTGGGCCAGCAATCAGCTTGCGAACCTCGTGCTGGCTCTTGCCGCAGAATGAACAATAGAGCGTGTTTTTTGTGTCGTTGTTACTCAACGTAATCACCACTTTCTTATTTTATTACCTATCTAAACCGTATGGTAAACTGGTTAAAAAGGTACAAACAACTAAAATCTTTTTCAAAATATGTAACAAATCAAGTATTCAAAAGTTTACCACATATCTATTTGGTATCATTTACCTGAGCGTAATCTAAAATCAGCCTTTAAAATCAAGCGCCTTTGATGTCTTCTCGTGTTGTATAAACTTCATCAACAAGCCCAAAATCTTTTGCTTCTTCTGCTGACATAAAGTTGTCACGGTCCATCGCAGCTTCGATATCAGCCAGCTTTTGCCCTGTGTGTTTTACATAAATCTGATTCAATCGCTCACGTAATTTTAAAATCTCACGTGCCTGAATTTCAATATCAGAAGCCTGTCCCCGTGCACCACCAGATGGCTGATGGATCATCACACGTGCATTTGGAAGGGCATAGCGCATTCCCGGCTCACCAGCAGCCAGCAGAAGCGATCCCATCGAGCAAGCCTGGCCAATGCATATTGTTGCGACCTTTGGTCTAATATATTGCATTGTATCATACATAGCCATACCACTGGTTACGACACCGCCCGGAGAGTTAATGTAAAAATTAATCTCTTTCTCTGGGTTTTCAGCTTCAAGAAATAATAACTGCGCAACAATCAAGCTGGAGATATGATCATCAACCTGACCCGTTAAAAAGATAATACGATCTTTCAAAAGCCGAGAGTAAATATCATAGGAACGCTCTCCTCGGTTGGTTTGCTCAACAACCATTGGCACCAAGGCGTTTTTGAAAGTATCCATCACGTCGTTCATTAAGGGCTCCTAAGTATTTTAGCGCATCTTATTAAATATAAAAAATCAAATGTAGCTTTAGCAAACCCCGGACAGCTTCATCAAGCAAATATAGCGAAATCTTTTGAAGAGCGTATTTTAGTACGTCTATGTCTGAAGTTTGGACCATCTATATAGAAAGTAACAGGCATAAAAAAAGGGGCAAAATGCCCCTTTTTCAAATTCATACAAAAATTGTAGAATTAATCGTCTTTCTTGGCTGCTTTTTTAGCTGGAGCCTTTTTAGCAGCAGCCTTCTTTGCAGGTGCTTTTTTTGTTTCAGCTTTAGTTTCTGCTTTTTTAGCAGGCGCTTTTTTTGCCGGTGCCTTCTTGGCAGCAGCTTTTTTCTTTGGCGCAGCTTTCTTGGATTTAGTTGGGTTCGCTTCTTCTTCATCGATTTCACGAACAGCTTTTTCAAGCTCGTCTCTGCTCACAGTTTTGTCAGTCAATTCAGCTTGCTCAAGAACAAAATCAACAACCTTTTCTTCAAAGATTGGCGCGCGTAGTTGTGCACGGGCTTCTTCATTTTGCTGATAGAATTCAAAAACCTGCGCTTCTTGACCCGGGAAGCGACGAGCTTCTTCGATCATGCGCTGATTAACTTCCTGCTGAGTAACCTGAACATCATTTTTCATGCCGATCTCACTGAGAAGCAAACCAAGACGTACACGGCGCTCAGCAATTGCCTTAAATTCAGCAGCTTCAGCCTCATCATCAGGGCCTTCTTTGCCTTCGAAATCTTCTTCTTTGGCTTCACCCGATGCAATCATATCACGCTTGATCTGTTCCCAAATCTGGCGGAATTCCATATCAACCATGCTCTCAGGTACGTCAAAGCTGTATTGATCAGCGAGTACATCGAGAAGCGCGCGCTTAAGATGCGCACGTGTAAGTGCCTGGTTATCTTGCCCCAACTGACCTTTAAGTGCTTCACGAAGAGCAGCAAGGTCATCCATACCAAGGCCTTTAGCGAGGTCATCATTGATCTCTGCTTCAGCAGGACGGCGAACTTCTTTCACAGTCACTGTGAACTCAACCGCTTTACCTTTAAGGTCTTCTGAATGGTATTCTTCAGGGAATGTTACGTTAACAAGAACTTCTTGTCCTGCTTTTGAGCCAACAAGCTGATCTTCAAAACCTGGGATAAATGTACCACTACCAAGTTCAAGCTGGAAGTCTTCACCTTTACCGCCTTCGAACTCTTCACCGTTTAAGCGACCGACATAATCGATAAAGACTGCATCGCCTTCTTTCGCTTTAACTGTCTTAGCAGCTTTCTTGAAAGTTTTTTGCTGTGATGCAAGACGCTCTAGTGCCTCATCAACGCTTGATTCTTCAACTTCTGCAACCCAGCGATCTAATGCAGGGGCCTTAAAGCCTTCAACATCAACTGTTGGCAGAATTTCAAGCTTAACAGTGTAAGAAAGGTCTTTACCGTCTTCATAGTCACCAAGATCGACATCAGGGCGAACTGCTGGACGGATTTCTTTTTCTTCGAAAAGCTTTGTTGTCGTTTCTTGAACAGTGTCTTGAATAACCTGACCTTTTGCACGGTCACCGTGCATACGACGTAGAAGTGAAAGCGGTGCTTTACCCGGGCGGAAGCCTTTGATTTTTGCAGTTGCACGGAACTCGGTTAGGATATTATCCAAACGCTCATCAAGTTCACCAGCAGTAACTACAATCTTAAATTCGCGTTTTAATCCATCATTCAGCAGTTCTTCGATCTGCATGGCACAACCACTTTCTTTTCTTAAGGCTTAATCTTCGACGAAATGTTCTCGAATTCCCGATTAGCAGGAGACACATTTTATTTTCTTAAAGGACCCTGCTGGTGCGGGCGAAGGGACTTGAACCCCCACATCCGAAGATACCAGAACCTAAATCTGGCGCGTCTACCAATTTCGCCACGCCCGCACTATTCAGAGTTACTTGATCTATAGCGATCAAAAGAACCTGAAACAGTTCCTTTTCCATCCAAAGCAGCGATTGCATTAGATGGGTGTTGGAGGGCTTATATTCAGGCTGAACGCGTTACACAAGTCTTTTTCTTTAATTTTTTATCCCAAAGGCCATTTTTTTTATCAAATTCGCAGAAATCAACAGGTTTCCACCCTCTATCTTTACACTTAACCATACTATTTCATCAGGAAGGCAATCATGAATAAGACACCAAGAATGAATTAAAAAGCCAGATTCTCTTATTCGGTTTGGTTTCCCTGTTTAACCAGATTGCCTTGCCCGGCCAATTTGCCCTGCTAAAACAGATTACCCTGACAAGAAAGAGAGCACGCAATAAGTTACGGCAGAACTTCAATGAGCGTTTGCAAGAGATCAGATGCGATCATCCCCTTGCCTGCTTTCATTCCTGCCTGACTATGCAACCATACAGCAGCACACGTTGCTTCAAAAATTGGCATTCCCTGAGCAATCAATCCAGTCGTAATACCTGCAAGCACATCACCTGTACCGCCAATTGATAACCACGCGGGCGCGCAAACATTAATTGCAGCACGGCCATCTGGTGCTGCAATAATCGTTGATACCCCCTTAAGAGCAATAACTGCTCCCGTTTTCTTGGCCGCAAGCTTCACTGCATTCAACCGGTTCTCTTCAAAAGGTAATTCAGGAAATAATCGAGTGAACTCACCCTCATGTGGTGTAAACACAATTTCCTGACGGCCAAATGACTGTAACTGCAGCAAACGTCCTGCGAGGGATGACAAAGCATCAGCATCTAAAACCAGCTTTTTGTTTTTCTTGAGTGTTTCAAAGATAAGTTCAGCCGTTTTTTCATGAACCCCAGCCCCTGGCCCCAACAAGACAGTATTGATACGCTTGTCAGACAGCATCCCCATAAACCCAAAATTCGAGTCCATCCGGCGAACCATAACATCTGTTAAGGTTGAAACCTGAACGTTGTATGTCTCACTTGGTGCAGCAAGCGTCACCAAGCCTGCACCAATACGAAGCCCTGCGAGCGATGCCAGCCGCGATGCCCCAAGCGCAGGCTCCCGACCGCCAAGCACGAGCATATGGCCACGATCATATTTATGACTATAAGGCCCTGCATGCGGATAAAACGCGCTCCAAAGCGCAGGATCATTCTCAAAAACAACAGGAGGGTTTCCATCAAAGAATTCTGCTGATAGCCCAATATCCGCGATACGGATGTGCCCTAACCCACCTGATATAAACCGGCCAGGCGCAATTAAATGCCCTGGCTTTCGGCAAGTAAATGTTATTGTTGCGTCCGCGATAAAGCATATATCGCTATATTGACAACCAGTGTCCGCATTCAGGCCGCTTGGAACATCAATCGATATTCTAAAAACATCACTATCGTTTGACGCACGAATAATATCGGCATACTCACCGTCAATCGGCCGCGATAACCCAACCCCGAAAAGCCCATCAACAACAATAGCCGCTTCCTTGATGCGAGCAGGATCAAATCCATCAACACTACCCGTCCACTTAAGAGCCATAGAACTTGCTTCAGCGCTATTTAGTTCCATATCACTTTCTGATCGCATGATATGAACACGGTAGCCCCAATCAAGCAGATAACGTGCAGCAACATACCCATCACCGCCGTTATTACCCGGCCCACACAGAATAATAATTTCATCGGGGAAGTTTTCAGGCTTGTCAGCATAGTCAACAACTGTTTCTGCAACAGCACGACCAGCCTGCTCCATTAAATCGGCCAAAGACTGACCATTAGCAACAGCCCAAGCATCAGCCGCCTGCGATTGTTCAGCAGTCATTAAACAATGATTCGCAAGAGTCGATTTCATAAGCACCCATATCTCCCTATACCCGGAGCAGGACTTTATCAAAAGAAATTTGAACGCAAAGTGCTTATTAAAAAAAAATGTAAACTATTGATTGATATAAATAATTAAAAATCTTGTGTAGTAATGCCCTGACCTTGATTATCAAAATCAACCATCAATTGCCATCCATCAATACCATTTGAACGATTCGTATCACGTTCAAAAATTAATAGAACTCGACCATGAAAATACTTAGTCTCATCGCCCTTTTGCGGTACCATAACCTGATATTTACCCGCGATATACCCTATATCACCGTTTATGCTAACTAACTCTTCCTGAAAGTCGATGCGTGTATCGGGGCCTGCAATAAACTGACGTTGATAGTTATCTTTAATGGCATCCACACTTGTTTGAAGCTTACTGCCATTATTTGCGTAATAGATTTGCGGGCTGTACAGCTTGAAGAGAACATCGATATCTTTACTATTGTACGCCTTAAGCCAAGCCTGCATCAGGCTGCGAATTATAGTCTCATCCATATCAGAAGCCTTATTTATATCGACATTGTTTATCGTGGTTTTATCGGCGGGGTACGCATTAACAGCCTTTTCGGAACTGAAAATTGCAGCAAACAAAGCAACTAAACCAAAAAGAAATGCAAATATAGCTTTAACAGCCGCGTATTTCATATTTCACCATGTATTAAGATAAATTCAATTGTACCGAGCTTAAAGAATTTAATCATACCCGGTAAACACACAAATAAAAAAGCCCGGCTAAAAAATAGCCGAGCTTTAAAATATGGGGCGAATGACCGGATTTGAACCGGCGACATCCAGAATCACAATCTGGCGCTCTAACCAACTGAGCTACACCCGCCATGAAAAAATTGTGGCGCCTATTTATGCCTAAGCCACTTGTTCGTCAAGTGGGAACTTTAACAATCCTGTAATTATTCATTTCCTCTCAAAAAAAGAAAGGCTAAAATTTTATCAGGCTATCACTTTATATTACTGCCTGTTTTTTGAGCAAATGCCCATTTTCGCATCATATAAATGATCAAACTTTAGCCGTCCCTATCATAAACTTACGAATACCTTAGCAGATAACATAAATTAGCCATACCCAATTAAATGGCATAACATATGCTTAACAAACTTTAAATTTGGCATAATTTCGACTGAACACTTTAATTGGTAATCTCTTCTACATACCTATGAGGCACTATGAAAAAGATCGAAGCAATCATAAAACCCTTTAAACTCGATGAAGTAAAAGAAGCGCTACATGATGTAGGCATCTCTGGCATAACTGTTATCGAAGCAAAAGGCTTTGGCCGCCAAAAAGGCCATACCGAATTATACCGCGGTGCGGAGTATGTTGTGGATTTTGTTCCAAAAGTAAAAATTGAAGTTGTTATCGAAGCCGCACAGGCAGAGCGCGCCGTTGAAGCGATCAAAAATGCTGCACACACCGGGCGCATTGGTGACGGCAAGATTTTTGTCAGCAACATAGAAGAAGCAATTCGCATTCGAACCGGCGAAACCGGCGCTGATGCAGTTTAAGACCACTTCAGTTTAAAGCCATTAGCTTAATCGCTACATCCAGCATTTTTGAATACCATACTATCAAACAGGAAGATTATAATGTCTAAATATACCAACCTATCATCAGAAGACTTCTTAAAGCTTATCAAGGATACTGATGCAGAATGGGTGGACCTACGCTTCACTGATCCAAAGGGTAAATGGCAACATCTTACAATGGCAGCCGATGTTATTGACGAAGATATGCTTGAAGAAGGCTTTATGTTTGATGGTTCTTCCATTGCAGGCTGGAAGGCAATCAACGAATCCGATATGATTTTGATGCCTGATACAAATTCTGTAACAATTGACCCATTTACAGCAGACGTAACGCTCGTCATCTTCTGTGATGTATTAGAGCCCGCAACTGGTCAGCCATATGACCGTGACCCACGTTCAACAGCGAAAAAGGCCGAAGAATATCTTAAATTCTCAGGTGTTGGCGACACGGCATACTTTGGCCCAGAGCCAGAATTTTTTGTCTTTGATCATGTTCAGTTTAAATCTGATTACTCTGGCGCAATGTATAAAATTGATGACATAGAAGGCCCTTACAACTCAGACCGTGAATATGACGGCGCAAACTATGCTCACCGCCCTCGCGTAAAAGGTGGTTATTTCCCTGTAGCACCTGTTGACAGTCTTGTTGATGTTCGCGGTGAAATGGTGAAAACCATGAAAGAGATGGGCCTGAAGATGGACAAGCACCATCACGAAGTTGCTGCATCACAGCACGAATTGGGCATGGAATTCTCAACGCTCACCAGCACAGCGGATAACGTGCAGATCTATAAATATGCAACACACCAAGTTGCCCATACATATGGTAAAACAGCAACGTTTATGCCCAAGCCTGTTGCAGAAGATAACGGCTCTGGCATGCACACGCATATGTCGATCTGGAGAGAAGGTAACCCGCTTTTTGCCGGCAGTGGTTATGCTGATCTGTCAGAGCAAGCGCTATACTATATCGGTGGTATCATTAAGCATGCGAAAGCGATTAACGCCTTCACCAATCCATCAACAAACAGCTACAAACGTCTTGTTCCTGGTTTTGAAGCGCCAGTGCTTCTTGCATATTCAAGCCGTAACCGTTCGGCTTCATGTCGTATTCCATATACTGCAAGCCCGAAAGCCAAGCGTGTTGAAATCCGCTTCCCGGACGCAACAGCAAATCCATATCTTGCTTTTGCAGCGATGCTGATGGCTGGCCTTGACGGTATTGAAAACCGCATTCATCCGGGTGACGCTATGGACAAAGACCTTTACGCGCTTCCACCAGAAGAGCTGAAAGATGTTCCAACAGTTGCTGGGTCACTTCGTGAAGCGCTCGAAGCATTGGATGCTGACCGTGACTTCCTTAAGAAAGGTGATGTCTTCACTGATGATCAAATCGATGCATATCTCGACCTTAAGTGGGAAGATGTTCATCGCTTTGAAATGGCGCCGCACCCAATTGAATTTGATATGTATTACAGCGCATAATATATAACCAGACAATTAGAACCTACCCATTAAGGTGCCTGTTTTCAGGCGCCTTTTTTCTGTCTTTCTAATTTTTGCGATAATTTCATTAAAAATTAGATTTGTTTACATTTTAAAAAGAACTGAGCACTAATCTGTGATCTAAAGATTATATAAAACGAATAATGATAAAAATATTTTAGGTACACCGGATGCACATCGATTACACAGCAGAGCAAAAGGCACTCCAGTCAAAGCTCGCTGAGGCAAATATTAACCCAACCAGTTTTTTAGCAACTGACTATCTCAATCATTTCAATGAAATCGTCATGTTGATGGAAATGGTTCCTGATATGCCTGATATCGCGGAAGAAACCTATGAATGGCAGCCGAAAAGCTATCCACAGCATTTTGCAGATAGCGGTTTTACAGCCAAAGACCTTGCAATCGATGCATTCGAAAAAGCGCCTAATGTTATCAGAACACGGTTTGACAAAGTTTGCGGCGACATTGACGAGCTTGTTTTGAAAACTATCGAAGCCCTGAAGCTTGTGAACGCTCCGGAACGCGGCCTATCGCCTCAAGCCAGTGAATTTATTCGCAGCCGTATTTCAGAGATACAACACCTCTTAATGCTCTTAAATCAAGTCATCCACGGCAAACTGGAAGACGCTGACACAAGCACTGGCCCTGATATCGGTGCTGATACTGGTGCAAATTCTGGTGCAGGCACTGGCATTGATATGACACCAGAAATCGATGAAGAGGCAGCGATGGCGGCTGCAATGCTCGAAAGCACAGACGAAGAAGGCGCGCAAAGCCAGGAAGATATCGACAAGCTTTTCGATTAATTAAAAAAACTATACTAAGACCAAACTGATTATTTTAATTTAATCACGGCCCTCTGATATTTGGCATATATTACGTCAAAATTTTAGATGCACTTGAACCGTGGTATTATGATTGCCCAATTTCTGCGCCCTTTACTTATTATTATCTACCCTATCCTGTTTAGCCATTAAGGCAACCATGTTTCTTTTTCCTCATCTAAACTTTTATTGGGCCGTACATACCAGTATTGATAAGCGCGTTCCAAATGGTCTTGATTACTTGACCTGTTTCTTGATTTATAAATAGAGACGAGCGCGCGCCATTTGGCTTGCCTAAAAAATAGGGTCGCATAATTTCCCATGTTTCAGCTACATCAGAATGACGCCAACAATGGAGTTCCTTTTCTAACAAAAGCGGAATTGCCAGTGATTTTGGAATCGTGCCATCAAGTAACAATGGCTTATACCATTCACACTTCACCAACACAGGGAATGTTCCAGCTGCATAAAGTTCAACATCTAGTTTTTCTGCGGCTATTGAGGCAGCAGGGTTGGGGCGAAGCGCGCCAACAGAAGTCAACACTTTGTTTTGTTTTTCTTCAGTGTAAGGACAGGTCACAAACCCACTGGCAAAACAAACTGTGTGATCTAACCCAGAATAACCACACTCACTGCTTGGATATATCACTGGACAATAATCATCATCATTATCAGCAACCAATGGATGCCACGAAGGATAAGTGTCGACAACCGGCCCATATGTATCAATTAGATCGAGCACAAACTCTTTGCGTTGCTCTCTTTCGCTTCCTCTGAGTCCTTTTGGTATTAGATATTGTAAAGCACTTTCTTCATTGCTTCTCTTAGATTCGTCTGCTCTGAAGGCCATTAACTCTCTCCGCAAAAACATTAAAAATTACAACTATGCATTAAATATAGTTTTTATGCATGAAAAATCAATAATTTGTTTTCATTTTGAAGTTCATAGCGTTAAATCAGGAGCATTAATGTTAGCAGATGCGTCTTCCCATAGTGCTAATTCAGCAAAAATTTGATTTAATGAATTTCCGTCTTGGTGCGCCATTTCCGTAATATCACAACCATCTAACTCCAGTGGGGGTGTTGAGAATTTTGTGTTAAGCTCGCACCCAACTTTTTTGATGAAAGTTCCCTAGGACGCGCCTTTAAAACGTAAGTTTGGAAAGAGGTTATCTTCTGAACAATATAAACCGTAGCCTTGATGATCAGGCCAATAGTAATTTTTCTATCAAAATTATTGCACCGATTTGATATAATACCCCCTATTCGCAAGAAAAGATGCCATAGAGATAGAATACATTTAATCAAACGACCATCTTGAACTCTTCACGGTCTTCAAGGATCCGGCTGGAAAGCACTTTCACCATATGCGGTTGGTCTTCGCGCTTTAAACTAACCAGCGGAAAATGGCTTGATTTTACTTTAGTGACCTTATCAACAATCCATATCGGTATTTCGCTTGCAGTCGATTTAAACCTGTCCCCCACTTCAATGGCCCGGTATTCATTATCTTCACTAGAAAAGAAATTGCTTACGTCTTTAAATATCTTCGTATTTTTCGCTTGCATGATGTTTGCCCCTTCATGAGCGCTCTATTACGCTAAAAAAATCTTAATTTTCCCTTAACTTGCAACGCCAGCATTCATACTATCCATAAATAAACATACTATATATTGTAATTATTTTCAATCTTTATGCCATATATAGACATACTTGACGCTAAGGCATTCCTATACTACCCAAGTAGAAACAGTTATTTTTCAAGGTACCCTGATGAGCGATCTTTTCGAAGTTTCCCAGACGAAAACAGACTATTCTGCTAAAGATATCGAGGTCCTTGAGGGCTTGGAACCCGTACGCCAAAGGCCCGGCATGTATATTGGCGGTACAGATGAAAATGCGCTTCATCATCTTGTTGCTGAAATCCTCGACAACTCGATGGATGAAGCGGTCGCCGGTCATGCGAATCGTATAACGGTCGAGCTTAATGAAGATGGCTCAATCACAATTGGTGATAATGGCCGTGGTATCCCAACAGATCCACATCCCAAATACCCGGGCAAGTCTGCCTTAGAGGTTATTTTAACCACCCTGCACTCTGGCGGTAAATTTAACTCAGACGCCTATGCAACATCGGGCGGTCTACACGGTGTTGGTATTTCTGTTGTGAACGCGCTCAGCGAATGGATGAAAATCGAAGTTGCGCGTGATCGCACCCTTTTCGAACAATCTTATTCGCGTGGTCTTGCGACATCCAAGTTGGAAAATCTCGGCAGCGTGCAAAACCGCCGTGGTACAAAAATTACATTCCTGCGTGATCATGAGATTTTCGGTAAAAAAGCCAGCCTGAAACCTGCGCGTCTCTATAAAATGGTGCGCTCTAAGGCATATCTTTTCCGCGGCGTTGAAATTCGCTGGCGCTGCGCAGATGGTATGATCAAAGAAGGGGACGAAACACCGATTGAGGCTACGTTACATTTCCCGGGTGGCCTCGCAGACTATCTAACAGACACCCTTAAAAAACGTACCTGTGTAACCGATGAAGCTTTTTCTGGTTTCGCTAAATTCCCTGACGAGCAAGGTCAGGTTGAATGGGCACTGCATTGGCCAGAATTTGGTGATGGTTTTTCAAACAGCTATTGTAACACTATCCCAACACCTCAGGGGGGCACACATGAAAATGGATTGCGCTCAGCCTTAATCAAGGGCCTTAAAACATACGGCGAACTAACAAACAATAAAAAGGCTGCGCAATTAACTGCTGATGATATTTGCGGATCATCCTGCTCGATGCTGTCCGTTTTTATTCGTGAGCCGCAGTTTCAGGGGCAGACGAAAGACAAGTTATCAACACTTGATGCTCACCGCTTAACAGAAAATGCCGTTCGTGACGCATTCGACCATTGGCTAGGTGATCACCCTGAGCGCGCAAATGGCCTTTTGACATGGGCATTAGAACGCCTTGAGGAACGTTTGCGCCGCAAGCAAGAGCGGGAAATCAAGCGTAAAACAGCCGTTGGCAAACGTAAGCTTCGTCTACCCGGCAAATTAACCGATTGTAGTAGCGAGTCCCCAGAAGGTACCGAGATATATATTGTGGAGGGCGATTCTGCGGGTGGATCAGCCAAACAAGCCCGTGACCGGAAAACACAGGCTGTTTTGCCTATCCGTGGTAAAATTTTGAATGTTGCTTCCGCGACGCGCGATAAAATCGCAGCCAACCAAGAAATTCGCGACCTGATGCAGGCACTGGGTTGCGGTGTACGTGACCACTATGACGGCGATGCCCTTCGCTATGAAAAAGTCATCATCATGACCGATGCGGATGTTGACGGCGCGCACATTGCAACACTTTTGATGACATTCTTCTTTCAGGAAATGCCACAACTTGTCAAAGACGGCTCCCTTTATTTAGCGCAGCCGCCACTTTATCGCTTGGCAAAAGGCGGAAAGGTTTTCTATGCCCGTGATGACGCGCACAAAGACGAGTTGATGGAAAGCGAATTTTCAGGCAAAGGCAAGATTGAAATCAGCCGCTTTAAAGGCCTCGGTGAAATGCCCCCTGCCCAACTTAAAGAAACAACGATGGCGATCGCCAATCGCACACTGCTGCGTGTTACTTTACCCAAGGAATATGCAGAACGCGCGGAAACAACAACCCTTGTTGATAACCTTATGGGTAAGAAGCCAGAGAAGCGGTTTGAATTTATTCGCGATAGCTCTGCTGACATGGAAACGCTTGATCTGTAACTTCTGTATTTTCTGCGATTATGCACATGCGCTTGTGCCTATAATGTCGCGCCGCCACTGCTATTTAACAGTATCAAGGATATTTACGCATATCCTTGATTGACTTTACGGTCATTAAACCTATGCTGCGCCACAACTTTGATCAATAATTGGTAGGAAACCTATGGGATTTGACATCCTCGGACTTGGTGAAAAAACATTATCTGCTGTCGCTGATGCTGGCTATAACGAGCCAACACCTATTCAAGCGCAAGCAATACCTCAGGTTCTTATGGGCCGTGATATTCTGGGCATCGCACAAACAGGCACAGGTAAAACTGCCTCTTTCACGCTTCCAATGATTGATATTTTGGCTGAAGGCCGGGCACGCGCGCGCATGCCACGCTCTCTTATCCTGGAACCCACCCGCGAACTTGCCGTTCAGGTTGCTGAAAACTTTGAGAAATACGGTAAAAACCATAAGCTTTCGATGGGGCTTTTGATCGGCGGTGTTAATTTCGCTGATCAGGAAAAAGCATTAGACCGCGGCGTTGATGTATTAATCGCAACTCCAGGTCGCCTGCTTGATCATTTTGAGCGTGGAAAACTTTTATTGACCGGCATCGATATCCTCGTTGTTGATGAAGCTGACCGTATGCTTGATATGGGCTTCATTCCAGACGTTGAAAAAATCTGTGAGAAGATTTCAAAGAAACATCAAACGCTTTTCTTCTCGGCAACAATGCCGCCGCCAATTCAGCGCCTTACTGAACAGTTCCTTGATGACCCGCGCAAGATCGAAGTTGCCCGCGCATCAACAACAGCAAAAACAATCAAACAAACATTAGTTACCGTAGGACCACGCGATAAACGCAAGGCCCTGCGTAAGTTGATCAAAGACGAAGATGTTAAGAACGGTATCATTTTCTGTAACCGTAAACGCGATGTGAAAGAAGTTTATGCTTCGCTTGCACGTCATGGCTTTAGTGTTGGCCAGCTCCACGGTGATATGGAACAACGTGAACGCCTCTCTGTTCTTGCTGATTTCAAAGAAAACGCAATCCAATTATTGGTTGCCTCAGACGTTGCTGCGCGCGGCCTTGACGTGCCAGACGTAAGCCATGTGTTTAACTTTGATGTGCCAAGCCACGCAGAAGACTATGTTCACCGTATTGGGCGTACAGGCCGGGCGGGGCGTGAAGGTTCTGCCTTTACAATCGCAACGAAATCGCGCGACGATAATAAATACGTTGATGCCATTGAAAAAATGACCGACGAAAAACTCCCGCGTATCACAATGGACCTGACACCGCCAAAACCAAAGCTTGCAAAAGATGACCTTCCGATGAAGCCGTTTGTTGGTATGGGCCCATGCATGCCAGCCTTTCTTGCAAAGCCAGTCTTAAACAGAAGCAGATAAGCCCAGCTTATCATATCTTGACAGGATACGCTTCTCTCAGTCTAATACATATTAATCAAACCCATTACCGTGCGTAATGGGTTTCTTATGACAGCGTGGGAGCTTTATATGTCAGACTATGAAACCATTTGCCTCGAACTCGATCAAAACCTCGCTGTTCTGACTTTTAATCGCCCACAAGCTATGAATGCACTTACGGCTAAAATGAAGGAAGAAATTCTTCAGGTTATCCGTCACATCGGCAATCCAAAATCAGGTGTTCGTGCGCTTCTTATTACTGGCCAGGGTAAGGGATTTTGCGCTGGTGCTGATTTAGCCGAAAGTATCCAGAGAAAAGTTGATTCTGGTGCAAATCTGATCGATAATTATCACCCTATCATGCTGGAATTAACAAGCCTGCAAATTCCCGTCATTAGTGCCGTAAACGGCGCAGCAGCCGGTGCAGGAATGAGCCTTGCCATATCCGCTGATATTGTTCTAGCGGCAAAATCAGCATACTTCCTTCAGGCTTTCGTCAATATCGGCTTATGTCCCGATGCAGGTAGCACGTATATTTTACCGCGCTTAATCGGCGAGGCACGTGCCCGTGCCATGATGATGTTAGGTGAAAAAGTTTCCGCTGAAACCGCAAAAGAATGGGGCATGATTTATGATGTTTATGATGACGATGAATTAATGACGATTGCCCGCGGTATGGCAGACAAAATCGCCAACGGCCCTAGCCTTTCGTACGCAGGCATTAAAAAACTTATTTCTGTGAGTGCTCGCAATGGATATGCCGACCAACTTCAGGCAGAAGCACTCGTTCAGCGAATGGCAAGCAGCTCAGGCGACGCATCAGAGGGTATTCATGCATTCCTTGAAAAAAGGAAGCCCCTGTTCAAAGGTTGTTGATATTGCCTTTATTTTTGCACGCTTTGTAGGTATTGAATGATTTAGCGTAGAAAATACGCAAGATTAACACTCAGTACACAGGTTCTTAATTTGCCGAATCCCTTTGCCATCATTGGTCGTGTCTTTTTATCAGCGCTCGCTGAAATCGGGCGCATTGCCACCTTTACCGGACATAGCTTAGCAAGCATTATTGTTCCTCCGATTTATTGGCGCTCAATATTGGGCCAAATGTGGCTCATAGGCTACAATAGTTTACCTGTAGTTGGCTTGACTGCCCTTTTTACAGGTGCCGCGCTTGCACAACAAATTTTTGTCGGAGGTAGCCGCTTTAACGCTGAAAGCGTTGTACCCGGCGTTGTCGTTATTGCGATTGTCCGCGAACTTGGCCCCGTACTAGGCGGGTTGATGGTTGCAGGCCGCGTTTCAAGTGCGATGGCCGCAGAGTTGGGCACCATGCGTGTTACCGAACAAATCGATGCGCTTGTTACCCTTTCAACCGACCCTTTTAAATATCTGATCGCCCCGCGACTGATAGCAGCAACAATCACACTGCCTGTTTTAGTGCTTGTTGCCAATATTATTGGTGTTCTTGGCGGCTATATCATTGGCACGGGCCGTTTGGGCCTTAATCCGTCAACCTACTTGCAAGTGACATCAGACTTTCTAGAGCAAAGTGACGTGATCTCATCAATGGTTAAGGCTGGTGTTTTTGGCTTTATTATCGCGCTTATGGGCAGTTATCATGGATACAACAGTAGCGGCGGTGCCCAAGGTGTTGGTAAGGCAACAACAAATGCTGTTGTCTCTGCCTTCATAACAATCTTGCTCGCGAACTTGATTATCACCGTTATTGTTTTTGGGGGCGCGTCATGAGCAATCAATCAAACAAAATGATAGCCCTTCAAAATGTTCATAAAAAATTCGGCAATAAATCCGTTTTGAACGGTGTAAACCTATCGGTAGATCGCGGTAAATCGCTGGTTATCATTGGCGGGTCTGGTTCGGGAAAATCCGTGACCCTTAAATGTGTTCTCGGCTTACTACAGCCTGACACTGGCGCTATTCAGGTCAACGGTAATGAGACCACAACAATGAGTAGCCGCGAACGTAAAAAAACACTCGCGAGCTTCGGCATGCTTTTTCAGGGGGCCGCGCTTTTTGATAGCCTGCCTGTTTGGGAAAACGTTGCCTTTGGCCTTATTCAAGGAAAAGGCCTCAATAAAAAAGATGCTAAAGAGATCGCCGTTGAAAAACTTCGCCGTGTTGGCCTGACACCAGATGTCGGCGAACTATCGCCCGCTGAACTATCGGGCGGTATGCAAAAACGCGTTGGCCTTGCCCGCGCTATTGCAGCAGAACCCGAAATCATCTTCTTTGATGAACCAACAACAGGTCTGGACCCAATCATGGCTGATGTAATCAATGATTTGATCGTTGAATGCGTACAGGATTTGGGGGCAACCACCATGACGATCACCCATGACATGGCAAGTGCTAGAAAAATTGCTGATAATATTGCAATGTTGTATCAAGGTAAAATCATATGGGATGGCCCCAAGAGTGATATCGATCAAAGCAATAATGAATATGTCGAACAGTTCATTCACGGTAGCGCCCAAGGCCCTATCGAAATGGATGTATTTAGAGCATAAGCTGAAGTTACCATTGATTAGAAACATCGTTACCACAAGATAACAGCAGATCAATTTACCGGGGAAGTCAATTGGCGAAACAATCCAAAAGCTTTGTTTGCAGCAATTGCGGTAGTGCCTATACCAAATGGCAAGGCAAATGTGATGATTGCGGTGAATGGAATACACTCGCTGAAGAGCAAGCAAGTGTATCTGGTTCCCCAAAAGGGCTAAGTAATAAAAAAGGCCGGACTGTCGACCTTGTTTCCCTTGATACTCCGCCTGTTGAGGCACCGCGTATCCTCACTGGTGTTGGTGAATTTGACCGCGCACTCGGGGGCGGTTTGGTTCCCGGCAGCGCCATTTTAATCGGCGGTGATCCCGGTATTGGTAAATCAACAATCCTCTTGCAAGCGCTTGGTAAACTCGCAAAACAAGGGGAAGATTGCATCTATTTTTCTGGTGAGGAAGCAACAGCCCAGGTTCAAATGCGCGCCAAACGCCTTGGCCTTACAGGTGCGCCCTTGAGGCTTGGCTGCGAAACGAGCCTCCGGGATATTTTAACGACTCTCGATAGCGGTAGGCCGCCAAAGGTCGTTGTTATTGATTCTATTCAGACATTATTTGCTGATCATGTTGATTCAGCCCCCGGTACGGTTACGCAGGTTCGTGTTTGTGCGCATGAGCTAATCAGTTACGCCAAGCGTAAAGGCACCGTAATGCTGATTGTGGGACACGTTACCAAAGACGGCCAGATCGCAGGCCCACGTGTTTTGGAACATATGGTCGATACTGTCCTGTATTTTGAGGGCGACCGTGGCCACCAATTCCGCATACTGCGCGCTGTTAAAAACCGCTTTGGCGGTACGGACGAGATTGGTGTTTTTGAAATGACAGGGGGCGGCCTCTCGGAAGTAACAAATCCATCTGAGCTGTTTCTTTCCGATCATAATGCGCAGGAACCCGGCTCTGCGGTTTTTGCAGGGTTAGAGGGCTCCCGCCCTGTTCTCGTTGAAATACAGGCACTTGTTGCCCGCACATCGGCTGCGAACCCACGCCGCGCTGTTGTTGGTTGGGATTCTGGCCGCCTTGCCATGGTGCTCGCGGTTTTAGATGCGCGCGCTGGCCTCGGGCTCGCAGGCTGTGATGTATACCTGAATGTTGCTGGCGGCCTTAAAATAAGTGAGCCAGCCGCTGATATGGCAGTAGCAGCGGCACTGGTATCCAGCCTTGCACAAGTTTCAATGCCAGAAGAAACCGTTATTTTCGGCGAAATCAGCCTTTCAGGCGATACACGCGGTGCGGCGCAAAGCGAAGCACGCCTTAAAGAAGCCTCAAAACTCGGCTTTACTAAAGCAATTGTACCTAAGGGTAAAAAGAATATAACAAGCGATATAAAACAAGAACATATCGCAAAAGTCAGCGATCTGGTTGCCATGTTCATGCCTGATCAGTTAGACTAACCATACAGCAATAACTTATAAGGATAGCCCTTGATGGAACTTGAAACCCTGACAGCATTTGATGTCGCCGTTCTGGTTATTATCGGATTATCCACATTATTTGCCTTTGGTCGTGGTTTCACGACTGTTGCGCTTTCCTTTGGCGCATGGATCGGTTCTCTCTTTGCGACAGTTTTTGGTTTCACGCTCGCAAAACCCTATGGCCGTGAATATATTTCCCCGCCAGAACTTGCAGATATCATCACGCTTGCCGTTATTTTCTTCCTGTCGCTCTTCATCCTAAAACAAATCGCAGAATGGATTGGCGGCATGGTAAAAGACAGCCCTGTTGGCTTGCTCGACCGATCACTCGGCGCGCTATTTGGCCTTTTGCGCGGCATGGTTATTATCTCGATCGCGTATCTGGGCTTCAGCAAAATTTTCAACGAGGATAACTCGCCTGAGTGGGTGCAAACGGCACAGACACGCCCGCTTGTTGCATGGGGTGCCAATATGGTTGAAGGATTTGCACAGAGAATGCTCGGCGAAGATACAAAATCGATTGGCACAGATTATGTGGACCGAGCCGCCAAGGCAATTCCAAACCAGTTTTTAACCGACCAAGCAGAACAAGCCGCAGCCAAATACCTAAAAGATCAACGCAAAGACCTTGAGGACCTGATATCTGATGTTTCTGAAGATGATAGAGGTTCTCAAAAGGGTGATAACAACAATTAAACCCTGCTTACAAATACCCAACAAAATGTCGTGTAAGTTCATTTTCTGCTAGGCTTATTCGCTTACAGAAGATATATCGTGCTTCATAACGGTTAACATAGTTGCAGGATGAGTTATGACCGACTTTAAGACCTCGCTAACCACCAATCCATTTGACGATGACAAATTGAGGGAGGAATGCGGCGTTTTTGGCATATTCGGCACACCAGATGCCACAGCACACTGCACCCTCGGCTTGCATGCTCTTCAACATAGAGGGCAAGAAGCTGCAGGTATTATTACTTATGACGGTAAAACATTTCATTCAAAACGCGTTTTGGGCCATGTTGCCGACAATTTTACCAGCAAAGAAATCATTGACCAATTGCCCGGTGATGCAGCGATTGGCCATGTAAGATATTCAACAACCGGCGATACTGTTCTGAGAAACTGCCAACCACTCTTTGCAGAATTTGCCTCAGGCGGTTTCGGCGTTGCCCACAACGGCAACCTCACGAACGCATATCACCTTAGAAAATCGCTTGTTCGTCGTGGTTCTATTTTCCAATCAACATCTGATACCGAAGTTATCATTCACTTGATAGCGACAAGTAAATTTAGAACACTACTTGATCGTTTCGTTGATACACTGCGCCAATTGGAAGGCGCATATTCACTTGTATCGCTCACAAGTGAAGGCCTTATTGGTGTGCGTGACCCTCTCGGTGTGCGCCCGCTTGTTCTTGGTAAGCTTGATAAATCATACATTCTTTGCTCTGAAACATGCGCGCTTGATATTATCGGCGCTAAATATGTCCGGGATATCGAGCCCGGTGAACTTGTTATCATTACAGAGAAAGGCATCGAAAGCCTGAAACCGTTTCCTGAGAGCAAACCTCGTCCTTGCATATTCGAGCATGTTTATTTTGCCCGCCCCGATAGTTATATGGATGGTATGAGCGTTTACGAAGTGAGAAAACGCATTGGCGCTGAACTGGCGAGAGAAAACCCGGTGGACGCTGATGTCGTTATTCCTGTACCGGATTCTGGCACGCCAGCCGCCATCGGCTATGCACAGGAATCAGGTATTCCTTTTGAGCTTGGTATTATCCGCAATCATTATGTTGGGCGGACCTTTATTGAACCGAGCGATCAAATCCGACATTTTGGTGTGAAACTAAAGCACAATGCCAACCACTGGCACATTAAAGGCAAAAAAGTTGTACTGGTAGACGATTCGATTGTTCGTGGTACGACTTCTATGAAGATTGTAAATATGGTTCGTGAAGCGGGGGCCACGGAAGTACACATGCGTATTGCATCACCGCCAACCGCCCATAGCTGTTATTACGGCGTTGATACACCAGAGCGCCAAAAGCTATTAGCGGCGCGTATGGATGTCGCTGCCATGCAAGATCATATACACGCAGATTCGCTCGCGTTTCTGACAATAGATGGGTTATACCGCGCTGTTGGTGAAGCTGAAGGACGCAACCAGCAATGCCCAAAGCATTGTGATGCCTGCTTTACCGGTGAGTACCCAACATTTCTAACTGATCAAAGCGAGAAAGAAAACGATAAAGATCAGTTGAATCAAATCGCCTCAACAGGCTCATAAGAATAGAGATAAGAATGTCTGACCAAGCTAACAAACCTCTTGAAGGTCGCCTTGCCCTTGTTACAGGGGCGTCACGTGGTATTGGGCGCGCTGTTGCTCTCAAGCTGGCTGAAGCTGGCGCTGACATTATCGCGGTTGCGAGAAACCGTTCACAAGGCGCGCTTGAAGAGCTTGATGACCGCATCCGAGAGTTTGGCCAGAATTGCACCATAGCCCCGCTGGACCTTAAGCAAGGTGACATGATTGACCGCCTTGGCGGTATGATTTACGAGCGCTGGGGCAAGCTGGATATTCTGGTCGGCAATGCAGGTATCCTTGGCCCTATATCACCACTTGGGCATGTATCTCCAAAAGACTGGGATGAGGTATTCACTGTAAATGTAACAGCAAACTGGCGTCTTATCCGGTCAATGGACCCGCTTCTTAAATTATCCGATGCAGGACGTGCAATTTTTGTTTCCTCTGGTGCAGCGAGCAAAAACAAACAACATTGGGGCGCTTATGGTGCGAGCAAAGCAGCGTTAGAACATCTGATAAAAACGTATGCCGCAGAATGCTCAATCAACACTATTAAAGCCAATCTGATCGACCCCGGCCCTATCCGCACCCACATGCGGGCGCAAGCAGTTCCCGGTGAAGATCCGAATAGCTTGCCAACATCAGATCAAATAGCACCGCTCTTCATCGAACTTGCAAGCCCACTCTGTAACAAGCAAGGCGAAATCGTTAACTTTTATGATTGGGCAGGCATCAAACGACGTTAATTTATAAGATTAATAAAATTAATTAACCATTTGATATATCACTACCTTTCCAGTGCATACCCGCGCTCATGCTCAACTATATGCCATCCGGGATTAAGCTCTAACGTCCATTTATCATTATTAATGACAAGCTCACCGTTTTCTTCAACTGCTTCAACATAAATCCACGGCGGGCGCGGCCCCATCATTGCGCCACCTGTTGCATGTAAACTACCCCAGTCGTCCGATATTTCCATTTCCTGAAATACCCGCCCATCTGTACCAAGAGACACAACAGAACTGGGATCCATACGGAAACCGCTTGCTGTTAATACAAGAACTTTACCGTCAACAAACCGCGCACGGTACTGCGCCCGCTCATTATCCAAAGTCCTTTGGCGCTTACTTTCAAACTCAAAGGACGCATAATAGCCAAACGGAGTTGTTGCCGCCTCAAAGTTTGCATCACTCAATACACTTTCATCAAGATGCGACGCTTTAGCGTAGGTATCAGCAAGGTCGTACTGACCAGAAAAATTGTTTCGCCAATTTGGGAACTCTTTGTCGAGCAAAATGGCCCATGCAGGCGTTGTGAAATAAGCAAAGTCATGTGCATATGTTTCACGCGCTACCAAGTCTGGCATTCGGTTCGCAATGAATGCGGCAAACTCGCTATCTGATTTCGTTAGTTTGTGCCCGGTATATTCAGGGATGCCTTCATATAACTGCCAATAACGTTCAGCCCGAACAGCTCGTTCATCACCAACTAGTCGTTTTGAGCGAATTTGATAGGCTAATTTTGCAAGCTCTCTCCGGGCACGGGCGTCTTTTTCTACAACAGCCTTTGCCAAAACTGCAACTTCCATCCTGAGCGACATACGCCCAGGTAAATCGTCCAAGTGATTAGTATTAAGGGGTCGTCCGACACGGAAAGGTAAAATTCCCTGAATGGCATGAAAATTTTCATGTAAAATCAGAGCATTCCGGCGCGCACTATCGCTGCGTGGTGGCCATACGATGGTTGCCCACTGCCTTCCTTTCCAGAACCTTGTCGTATCCGATATCGGCCTGTCATCAGGCCAATACCCTCTGGTGAACTTGCTAGGGTCAATTTGCCCATCACGCCTAAGATCATAACCAAGTACACTCCTGTCGTTCGGGTCGATAAAAAGCGTATATCGGCAAAAATCAATATCCCATAACGCCTGATTATCTGCGCGGCAAACTTTCTGGGCATCTGCAAAATACCGGGCTGCCATTGCTTCATCAATATCGGCATAACTGCCCGTTGAAACGCTATGAAATAAACAAAGGGATACAAGTAAGAAAAGAGCTCGCTGCATAAAAAGGCTTTCTGACTATATTTTTACAGCAGCCTAGATTGTTGGATACTATTCGGTCAATTAACCTGCAAACACCTTTTGTTGATATAGTTTAATAACAAGTCTATTTCCAAAGGTAAAAATGCTGGCCAGTCTAATGTTTCTTTTAGCATCCAATTGATAAGCAATTAGATAAAAATTGGCATACGTTTTTCCAACAAACCTTCAGAATCTTCAAAAATTTATCCTATAATCACAAAATTAGTCAAATTGACTTCCATGAAGCGAGAAAAATTTAAACTTGCCCTGCTAGCTCGACTGATACTTTGACAACAACGCCGTCACAGCGCGCGATACGGTTGTTTTACCGTCAGACACGTCTTGCTTCATCTCTTCGATAATATTTGAAACAGCGGAGTTATTATTAAAGTCATCAAGCAGTCTGTCGCGGATATGTGCGTCTAACCACGAGAGCTTTTGCTTAATGCGCCTTTGTTCACGCTCACCACTATCCGTCATAATCCGTGCATGTTTCTCTATGGTTTCCCAAAGTTCATTAATACCTGCCCCCGTGATCGCGGAGCAGCTTGTAACGACGGGGTGCCAGTTCGGGCTTGCATCCCGCATAATATGCAGCGCTGATTTATATTCGCGCGTTGCCTGCGTTAACTTGTCAGCAAAAATATCAGCTTTATTAAGAGCGATCATGTCCGCAAGTTCGAGGATACCTTTCTTAATCCCCTGTAGCTCATCCCCTGCCCCTGGCAGCATCAGAACAAGGAAAAAGTCCACCATATCACAGACCATCGTCTCGGATTGACCGGTTCCAACTGTTTCCACGAGCACAACATCAAAACCCGCCGCTTCAATGACCGCAATTGTTTCGCGTGTAGCCCGCGCGACACCGCCGAGAACACCAGCGCTTGGGCTTGGTCGGATGAAGGCATTTTTATCTGCTGACAAACGTTCCATACGGGTTTTATCGCCCAAAATTGAACCGCCTGTGCGCCCGCTTGAAGGGTCAACAGCCAAAACTGCAACTTTCTTGCCCTCGCCTGTTAGCTTAGTCCCCAATTCCTCAATAAAGGTTGATTTCCCAACCCCCGGCACACCGGATATGCCAACCCTCTGAGATCCACCAGCATATGGTAGCAATTTATGCAAAAGCGCTTGCGCTTTTTCTTGATGCTTGGGGTTACGGCTTTCAATCAGTGTTATTGCCCTACCAATCAGCGCGCGGTCACTTACACGAACGCCGTCGAATAACTCTTCGACACTTGGTTGTTGAACGCGTCTAACAGGGTTAGATGAAGTCATATCACTCAATCTCGTCGCTATAGCCCAAACGGTCGTTGAGTTTGGCAACAAGCTCGCCGGCGGCTTCCGCAATCACGGTTCCCGGCGGGAAGATCGCTTCTGCCCCAGCGTCATATAATGCATCATAATCTTGCGGCGGGATAACGCCGCCAGCCACCACCATAATGTCGCCGCGACCACGCTTTTCAAGCTCTGCCCTCAGGGCTGGTACAAGCGTTAAATGACCAGCTGCAAGCGATGAAGCCCCAATGATATGCACATCGTTTTCTACTGCTTGCCGTGCTGCTTCTTCAGGTGTTTGAAACAGTGGCCCTATATCAACATCAAAACCAAGATCAGCAAAGGCACTCGCTATAACCTTCTGGCCTCTGTCATGACCATCTTGCCCCATTTTCGCAACGAGAATACGCGGACGACGACCATCATTGATCTCAAATTCGTCAACAGCCGCAAACACATCCTTCATAAGCTGGTTATCACCACCAACTTCCTGTTTATATACGCCGCTCACAGCTCTGATTTCCGCTTTGTGCCTGCCATAAACCTTCTCTAACGCATCAGTAACCTCGCCAACTGTCGCTTTTGCGCGCACTGCCTTAACGGCAAGGTCAAGAAGATTACCATCACCTGCGTCAGCCGCATTTGTCAATGCATTCAACGCGCTTTCAACGTCAGCACCATTACGTTCAGCCTTCAGACGCTTGAGCTTATCAAGCTGCGCCGCACGCACCACACTGTTATCAACCTTAAGAACATCAACCTCTTCAGTTTCATCAAGGCGGTATTTATTAACGCCAACAACAGTCTGGCGGCCACTATCAATCCGCGCCTGTGTGCGCGCTGCGGCGTCTTCGATCCTCAGTTTGGGAATACCTGCTTCAATTGCTTTCGCCATTCCACCTTCAGCCTCAACTTCTTCGATATGCGCCCATGCTTTTGCTGCCAAATCAGCCGTTAGCTTTTCAACATAATAGCTACCGCCCCACGGATCGATAATCCGGTTGGTTCCTGTTTCCTGTTGGATAAAGAGCTGTGTATTCCGTGCAATCCGGGCTGAGAAGTCTGTTGGCAATGCAAGCGCCTCATCAAGCGCGTTTGTATGCAGACTTTGTGTATGGCCGTGCGCAGCCGCCATTGCTTCAATACAGGTACGGGTTACGTTATTAAACACATCCTGCGCCGTTAGGGACCAGCCTGACGTCTGGCAATGCGTGCGCAAAGACAAGGATTTCGGGTTTTGTGGGTTAAAGCCCTTAACAAGCTTGGCCCACAGCATGCGCGCAGCCCGCATTTTCGCGACTTCCATGAAATAGTTCATTCCAATCGCCCAGAAAAAGCTTAGGCGCGGGGCAAAAGCATCAACATCAAGGCCAGCCGCGACACCAGAGCGGATATATTCAACACCGTCCGCGAGCGTATAGGCAAGCTCAAGGTCTGCTGTCGCGCCTGCTTCCTGCATGTGATAGCCAGAGATCGAGATACTGTTGAACTTAGGCATATTCTGCGACGTGTAGGCAAAGATATCAGAGATAATCCGCATGCTTGGGCTCGGTGGGAAAATATACGTATTCCGCACCATGAATTCCTTCAAAATGTCATTCTGAATTGTACCAGATAACTTATCGGGGGATACGCCCTGCTCTTCAGCAGCCAAAATATACAGCGCAAGCACGGGAAGAACCGCACCGTTCATTGTCATGGAAACCGACATCTGATCAAGCGGAATACCATCAAATAACGTGCGCATATCATAAATACTATCGATAGCAACGCCTGCCATCCCAACATCGCCGACAACGCGGGGATGATCACTATCATATCCCCGGTGGGTCGCAAGGTCGAACGCAACCGATAGACCCTTTTGCCCGGCTGCCAGGTTACGGCGATAAAAGGCGTTTGAATCTTCAGCGGTTGAAAAACCAGCATATTGGCGCACAGTCCATGGCCGCTGAACATACATGGTTGGATACGGACCGCGCAGGAACGGCGCAGCGCCCGGTTTAGTATCGAGAAAATCAAGACCTGCTTGATCAGCTTTATCGTACTGGCCTTTAACCTCGATACCCTCAGGCGTCATCCAAGGATCACCAGCGTTTTCAGAACGCGCACCTGATAAAGTGGATTTAAGAGCAATTTTTGAAAAATCAGGGATAGCACTCATTTCTCATCTCCTGCATTCACAGCAAGCCGTTTCATTAACGCTTCAAGCGTACCAAGTACGTCACATCCCATGAAAATAAAATCATCAACACCTGACGCTTTGAACTCATCAGCATTCGCTGGTTTCCCCGCAAGATATATATAGTCACACCCAACGACTTTAAGAGACTTAGCAGCCTCCAAGCCTTGGGCATCGTACCCACTATCATTGCCACAGATAACGGCAACCTGAGCGCCTGACGCTTTAAATGCATCGCTTAAGGCTACGGTATCCGTAAAGCCTTCGCTTGAGAGTGCTTCAACGCCGCCAGCCTCAAAGAAGTTTTTGGCATATGTTGCCCGCGCAGTGTGTGCCGCTACAGGACCAAGGTTTGCGAGAAAGATTTGGGGACGCTTACCAGTATCACCCAAACATTGGTCGCTTAACAAACGCAGTGCCTCAAAGCTCTCGCTGTATCGGTGGAATGGTAGCTGCGTAACAGTTTCGCCTGCCGCAGGAACTTCGGTGATAAACGCTGGGTTTTCTTCAATATTATCGATCGGCTTTTCATGGACGTCTGGAAACTCTGACACACCGGTTATGGCATCCTTACGTCTCGCGATATTTACGGCACGCTTCTGCCAAGCTGCCTCCAAATCGTGCTGGATGCCATCAGCTTTCAGGCTGCTGACAATGCCACCTGCTGCTTCAAGCGTTTGGAAATAGTCCCACGCCTTCTCACTTATCTCATTGGTAAGCGTTTCAAAGGCAAATGAGCCTGCTGCTGGGTCAGCAACAACCGCGAGGCTGCTTTCTTCCTGCAAGATAATTTGTACATTGCGGGCAATCCGGCGCGCGAAACGGCTCGACATACCAATCAGAGTATCATGCGGCATAATAGAAATACGATCTGCACCACCAACACCCGCTGAAAAACATGCGGATGTAGCCCGCAGGATATTCACCCAAGGATCTTTCACCGTCATCATGCGCAGACTGGATATCCCGTTGATAGCAATTTTCACATTCTCAACACCGCAGGCAGCAAACAGGTTATCAATCAACCGCCGCGCAGCCCTAAATTTTGCGATGTTTAAGTAAATATCCGCATCAACCGCAAGCGACACTTCAATTTGCTTACTTGCTGTCTCGACCGGCCTGCCTGCGGCTTCAAATGCACGAAGGTAATACGCGAGCGTCGATAGCATAACGCCAAGTTCTTGCGCCTCAGTTGCCCCCGCCAAGTGATAGGCAGATGTATCAATATTGATAGCGCGTAAATTTGGATACGTGGCTGCGCATGTTTGCGCTATCGAGACAGCCGCCTTCACTGTATCATCAATCGGGGATAGTAATCGCCCGGTAGCCGCTAAAACCCCAACAGGATCAATACCCAAGGTCCCTTTAATTTCAGATTGTTGTATATTTTTCTTATCAAGAAACTTTAAATATTCATTGCACGCTACTTCGAACCCTTCACCCGGCATCAAGTTAATAGGCGCAAGGTCCAGGAACACGCCGTTTAGAACAGTATCAAAATCCGCCGACTTAATTCCCGGAAAATGCCCAGCCTCAGTCCTTAGTGTTATTGAGGTCGCACCGCGCTCAAGGTCATCGAGGATCGCTGCGTTCGTTGCTTTTGCGTCCGGGTTCCAATGGCCCGTATCGATATGCCATGCGCCTATACGCCCCTCTGCGCGTCCTTCATCCCTTGTATCAACACTTGTATTTGCAGGGGTGTAAAGCGCTTCAATAGCAATATCGTCATAAGACGCAGATCGCATAACCTTATCGAAAGGTTTCCCCTTCAATGTTTTTTCAACCAAAGTGCGCCATTCGCTGTCGCTTACAGGATCAAATCCATCGGTATAGGATGTCGAACTACCCATCATAACTTCCTGATTATTTATCACTATTTTCGCTCATTTAATCATTCATCAATAATGAGCAATAAATTTGTGCGCAACCTAACGAAAATATAGGAATTGTGCAAACCCTATACGGAGGTAACAAGCCTGTAGGTTGCGACAACGAGGAATATCCCAAAGGCAACGCTTAGTAACTTTTTCGGCATCTTATGCGCAGCCTTTGCACCAAGAGGGGCAAAAAACACAGAAGCAACTGCAACTATGAGCGCCGATGGCCAATTGACAAACCCAATATTGCTAGACGGTAATCCCGCAACAGACAGGCCGCCTATCAAATAGCCTGCCCCTGCTGAAACACTAATCACTAAGCCGGCTAGCGATGCCGTGCCGACAGCGCGGTGGATGGGAATGCCGTATAATGTCATGTAAGGAACAGAAAAACTGCCGCCCCCGATACCCATCACAGCAGAGAAAAAACCAATCAGCATAGGGTTGATAAAGCGGAACAGGCCTGAAGGCAAAGTATCGCCAGCCTTCAGGCGATCAAGCGGCAACAGCATTTTAAGCGCTAAAAGCCCAGCAAGCACCGCAAAGATATAAACAAGCTCAGCTGTTTTAAGCGTTTTAGCAAAAAAACTGCCGGCAATTGCACCAACCAGAATAAACAACCACCAGTCTTTCACTATGGCCCAATCAACACCGCCCTTTTTATGGTGGGCATAAACGCTCGAACTATTGGTCGCGATAATAATAACAAGTGATGTGGCGATCGATGTGTGCATGCGCCATTCAATTGGAACACCCAGCCCTTCTAGAGCGATAAAGAGCGCAGGAATTGTAACAATTCCACCGCCTATACCCAGCAACCCTGCAAGGAAGCCCGCAACGGCGCCTGCTGCCAAAAGCGGCACTATAAACCCAACGATATCTTCCAAATGGCCCGCCTATTATATTTATACATAGATACAGCTCTGCAACCTATTAAGTCGTTTACGAAAAACTGTCAAAAAACGATACACAAAACCCGCCCCCTGAAGCCGAAGCGAAATAAGAAACCGACCATAAACGAATCAAAAAACACCAGGTTTCAGCCATTTTACCGACATTATGAAAAACATATAAAACTTTAACCAAGCCAGAGTGCCAGTTATGCATGCATTGCTGAAATTATATTACAACCCAACCGCACAGGTAAGGATTTGTTAATATTTTACTCTCCAGAATAAGAGTATGGAGAAAAACCGTGTTAAGCATATTTCAGCGCCAGAAAGAACTAGGCCTTAAAAATGAAATCATCGTAGAAGAAAGCGATGCTGTACCTATAGGGCCTGTTCATCAAGATATGATCCAGGCACTATGGGCAAAATTTGGCGACCAGAAATTTGGCCGTAAAGATTTCAGCCCAAGCGTAATACCTGCAAGAGCATTACCAAACACCTGCTTACTTGATGTCATAAAGGGCGAAGCAACAAATACATATCAATACCGTGTTTTTGGAACAGAAATGCGTGATGTTGTTGGCGTTAACCTCTCAGGCAAGACAATATTGGATTTTCCGAAACGCAGTTGCCGCACATATCTCATGAGATTACACGATGAATGCACCTATCAGGCAAAACCCCTGCATTCGGTAGCACGCATAAAATACCCAAAAGGTATAACCATGCTGACGGAGAAAACTTTCATTCCGTTATTTGATGACAATCAGAAAACAGTCAATATGATTTTAACTGTCTTTACGTTTGATTTCAGCAACCGACAAAAACCAGGCAAAGATGATGTGTTTACAGAACCAGTCTCAGCCTACGAACAGTTTCGCGTCTTTAAATCACTTAACCACTTATATACCGAAGCCAATCCTACACCACAATTACATGTGATATAATTGCAGTAATCTATCTCCCCTATAAAAAAACCTCGCAAAATATAGCGGGGCTTTCTGTGTCGTTATATTGATATATAGCCAAGATGTAGCCCAAACAAAAAAAGCCTCGCCATTTTCAGCGAAGCTTTTTTCATATCTCTTTGTAAATAAAGAGTTTTAAATGGTCGGAGAGACAGGATTCGAACCTGCGACCCCTTCACCCCCAGTGAAGTGCGCTACCAGGCTGCGCTACTCCCCGACAAGATATTAATATGATTATATATCATATTAGCCGTGAGGTGTGGGCTTTAAAGTTGGCGGACTATAGCCGCCCTTATTTTCAAGTGCAACAGGAAAGCCAAAAAACTATTTCACCGTTTTCTATTAAACTATCCTTCCCGCAAAACAGTTTCGCGGGCCTGATAAAGCGTTCTTTCAGGGTGGCGCATCCGCAACCGGGAAGACAAATATTTATTAAGCGCCGCCACGATGATATCAGCTGTTTCCGCCGACGTGATTTTAATTAAAGCTTCCACCGCTCGGATCATTTTTAATCGGTGCACTGAATAAATATAGTCACCTGCATCCATGTTAAACAACATCGCTTTCTGTTCTTTGATAAACTGATCACGGTCATCAACACGGTACGCTTCGAATTGAGAGGCACTCAAATATCTGGCATTACGTCCAATAAAACACGCCATCTGAAGCAAGCCTGACCACAGCAGTTTTGGATCTGTATCTGCATGAAACTTCACTGCCTCCGCGAATGTTATTGCGTGGGTAAAATCCAACCACCCAACATTTCTGGCAATTGGCTGTTCGACTTGATCTTGTAAATTAACATCAAACCTCAGCATGCTAATGGCACTTTCACGCAGCATATGTTCCCATAGGTCACCGTCATCATCTTGGTATATAGCTGTCTTCTCAAGCGCAGTTCGAACACTATCCCCAGAATTCGGCTTAACAACTGCATCGCTCAATACTGGATTTATTTTTCGGTCCAGATAAGTGGAAAAAGCACGAAATTCGGGAATAAGGTCTTCTCTGGCAGCACTCGTTAAATAGCGTGTAATTTGATATATCAAAATCGCTTCAATATCTGCGCCAAGCCGTTTCACCAACATCTCTGCTTTCATAAGATAAATTGCTGGATGTCCAAACCCCATATAATGAGCAAAGATAACTTTTTGGAACAATGGTTTAAAATCCTGAAACCCGAGCCCTTTTGCAATCCCTCCTCGTGCCAATTGTATAGCACGAGGTTCATCAACGGCCTCGATCGCATCAACGAATTGTTTGGCATTCCAGAGTTGCTCTCCTTTTGCCATAGGGTACGGCGGCCCCGTAATACCGTCCCAGGAAAAATGCGCAATCGCTTCAAGATAGGCTAATGTTCGTTTTTCGGGCACTTCATCAGCAAGTGCGATCCAATCTGCTAACCCTGCATGGGGGTGGCCTATACCCTGCTCAAAACGATCTTCACTCCATGCAATTATGTGGGCTAGGGTTTTATCAAGCGGCTCATTTGCCTGTTCTAACCGGCACAATGCCCTTGCGATGCGCTCATAATCATGTTCACCAGCAGCTTCTTCAAGCTCCGTATAGGCTCGCTCCACTCGCGTTTTGGGATCGATATCCGTTACATCAATGAAATAGTCCGTACCTCTTTTTTCAATTAGGTACGTCCTAACAGGGTCACGGCCTTTTAAAGCCTTACCGCTTGATAAATCAAACGACCAACCATGCCAGTTACAAGCGAGTTTACAGGCTCTTTTTCCACTATGCCCCTCACTTTCTTCAGATAGCGTGCCCTCGATTAAGGGGTAACCTTCATGAGGGCAACGATTATTAATTGCAAATATTTGGCCGTGACCATCTTTGAAAACCGCAATCTGCTTACCTTCCACTTTCACTAGTGACCTGCCCTTTACCGCAAGATCAGGCAGTGCACCCACATTGACCAAAGTCTTTTCTATTTGCCCCATCACTATCTCCCGCCCTCGCTGTGTATAGGTTAAGTTCGTTCATTATATTATCCTCAGAAACCTGATCTTTCGCTGCAAGTTCCTGACGAATACGACCGTATTCACCCCATGCCTTATCTTGTATCATTTTACGCTCCTATTTAATAAAGTTTTTACTTTATTAAATATTCAATACGCTTCTTATTTGATTTTATCAACATTTTTCTTTATTAAATAATTTAAATAAACATATTGGCTGAATGAATGAATAAGAACCTAAGCACACGAGAGATAATTTTAACCGAGTTAAAACGCCGGGGCCGATTGCGTTCAAGCGAGCTTGCTGAAGAATTGAAAGTAACCCCCATGGCAATATTTCAGCACTTTCAACAACTGGAAGAAGAAGGCGCTGTTAGCTGCATAAGTATTGCCAAAGGACGCGGACGACCTGTTAAATACTGGGAACTCACTGAAAAATCAGACATCTATTTCCCGGATAGCCACCGCGACCTCAGTCTTGACCTGATCAATAGTATTCGTGAAAGCTTAGGTGAGACAGCGCTCGATACATTAATTGACCATCGTGCAATCAAGCAAGAGCACACATATCAAACTGCTATTGCAAATGGGAATGATCTTAAAGCCAAACTTGAAAGACTAGCACAGCAACGCAGCCATGAGGGTTATATGGCAGAGGTTTTACCTGTTAAGGTATCAACCAGCCTGACTACAAATACAAGTAAAGTTGAGTCAGCAACAGAGACAACAAAGAAAAATGATCAAACCAGCGATAACAGTTTTATTTTGGCGGAAAATCATTGCCCGATTTGTGATGCAGCAAAGGTTTGCAGTAGATTATGTTCAAAAGAACTGGATATATTCCAATCCCTTTTTAAAGAAATAGCCACCGTTGAACGCACAGAACACAAATTGGCCGGCGCACGGCGATGTGCTTACAAAGTAACCCCTATTAAAACCGATACTTAATCAAGCATTGCATGGATGGCTTTCAGTTCATCCAGAACATCCATAAGGTCTTTCTTTGACAAGCTAGTATCGCCGCTAGAAGGCTGATCAACCACGCTTGGTTCCTCAGGCTCGGCTTGGGCGGCTTTATCGTGCGCCAAACTATCAATATTTACCGGAGGAGGAGTGCCAATTTGTTCGGTAGGGTCACCCAACGCTTGCGCAATAGTAATCTTAACACCTTGCTCCTTAAAGAGCTTTTGAACACCCCGAATTGTATAACCCTCGGCATGCAACAAATGGCGTATTGCCCTTAAAAGTACGATATCATCTGGCCGGTAATATCTGCGGTTACCGCCACGTTTTAACGGCCTGATCTGAGAAAACTTGCTTTCCCAGAACCGTAATACATGTTGAGGGAGGTCAAGGTCATCAGCAACTTCTGAAATCGTGCGAAACGCATCACGTGCTTTACCGCTCCGCAGCCTTTCATCATTGTCCGCAGTGTCGTTCACTCTTCGATACTCCGGTATTTTAGCCGTTGATACGGTCTTTCATGACCTGTGACGGCCTAAATACCAAAACACGTCTTGGATCAATTGGCACTTCTTCGCCTGTCTTGGGGTTTCTACCCATACGACCATTTTTTTGACGAACCAGGAAACTCCCGAAGGAGGAAATTTTCACGTTATTACCGTCGATCAAACTGTCAGAAATTTCACCGAGAACACTTTCAACAAGATCTGCCGATTCATTACGTGAGAGACCAATTTCCTCGTATAGAGATTCAGTCAAATCAGCACGTGTTAGTGTCTTGCCGCTCATCTTTACCCTCCGTAATGTTTATCTATTCACTTTTAGAATAGATAACGCGCTTATAAGAGTCAAACAAGCACGTGTAATTCTACCATATTTTCATAAACTTATGACTATTTTGTGATGTTTGACTTAAAAATTGGCCGATATTTAAGTAATAATCAACAAGTCTATGACGCAGCGTCAACCGACTCGTCAGGTAAATTATCCGAAATCAGTTCGATCAAACTATTATCAACCATATCAATAGCTGTGGAAACAGCCGCTGCAAACCCAGCAGCATTTGCGCCGCCGTGGCTTTTAACAACCAAGCCATTTAGCCCTAAAAAAACGCCGCCATTATGATTGTTCGGGTCTAAATGGTCACGCAAGGAACTAATTCCCTGTTTGGAGAAAAGATAACCGAGCTTTGTAGATATAGATGACCTGAAAGCCCGCTCTAATAAAGTGCCAATGAACTTCGCGGTGCCCTCCATAGTTTTAAGGGCAATATTCCCTGTAAAACCATCAGTAACAATCACATCAACATCACCGGCGGCGATACCATCGCCTTCCACAAAACCTACAAATTTCATAGGAACATGCGCAGCAGACCGGATCATATCCGCAGCAGCCTTGATACTATCCCTACCCTTAAGATCCTCAACACCAACATTTAACAAAGCGACCGACGGTTTCGAAAGGCCAAATACCGTTCGCGCATACGCAGCACCCATGATTGCAAACTGCAATAAACTATTGGCATTGCTTTCAACATTAGCGCCCAAATCAAGCATCACACTCTCGCCGCGCAGTGTCGGCACAGGGGATGCGAGTGCCGGCCGGTCAATCCCCGGCATTGTACGCAGTGTAAACATCGACAGTGCCATCAAGGCCCCGGTATTTCCGGCAGACACACAAACATCCGCATCACCGTCTTTCACCGCCTGAATAGCAAGCCCCATTGAAGACTTGCGGCCGCGGCGCAGCGCCTGTGAAGGCTTCATGTCTGAAGAAACAATATCCTCTGTATGAATAATTTCGCTGATCTCAGCCAAAGATGTATGTTTGGCAACCATCGAGCCAATATGCTTTTCATCACCGAATATCAAAAACTTTACGTCTGGATACAAAACCCGCGCTTCGGCAAGACCATCAATTACCATTTGGGGAGCCTGATCGCCGCCCATTGCATCAACTGCGATTGTTATATTTCTTGCCACAAATTTCTTCCTGCGATGGCTTTGATTGTATGATCGCATATATTGAATATCAGGACTATTCAGCCCTAAAACTTATCACGATCACCATCTAGTCCACGAATACCTAAATATCTTAAGACAATAGTGTTTTTATTAGAGAGTTCAAGATTTCTTATTGTTATCGCTCAGTTCACTCAAAACCGAAAAAGGATTAGGGCGTTTGATTTCTTCTTCATTGATACTTACATCCGTTGCCGTACCCAAATCAATTTCCACCCCGTTTTTCCTTGGATACGGATTCATCATAATCGATAATGTCTGAATAGCGATTTCACCCGGCGACAGAGTATCACCTTCCAACAGATCATAATCCGGTATTTCAGGGTCCAGATATGCTTCGTCATTATCAAAGCGTTCAACAGTTGCTTCATCAACGAGCATCAATTCAAATTCTTCGTTGATTGTTTCACCCACATCTTCAAGGCTTACAATACATCGCTGTACAAGAGATGCCTTAATATGACCTGTCACCCAAACACCATTGTGCTTGCCTTTATCCTGAATACGAACAAGAGCCTGAAATTCCGATATTTCAACAATATCAAATCTCTTTTTTATCTCTTCGAATACATCTTGATCACCGACAAGGCTATAATCCCGCCCATCCGCCGACAAATCTTGAACATTCAGGCTATGTGTAAATTCTATTGTTTGAGCCATAATTGCCCCTTCAGTTTTCAATCATAATATATCAAAAGCAGGAAATGTAACTTTGCCTGTTTTCTGAACATCTGTATTCTTGTTTATTATTCCATCACTTGTTGCAGATTGAATATAAGATACTAAACCGTTTACTGCCCGTTCATTGATTGTATCTACATCAGACCTGTATATGTTCTTCACAACCACATCATACAAGGCTTGATGGTGATCATTTGCATGAAGCGCGTCATGATAAGCCTTTAGTCTTCCAAGAAGCGAGGCCCCTACACCCTTCATCTGTTTGCCTACGTTCATGTCACCGACGCCAATCTCTCTAAGCGATCGGTCAATATCGCGTATCATAACCTCCTGCAAAATTTGAATAAGACGCTGATTATCAATTTCCGAACTGCGAAGATAGTTAATGACTAAAAACATATGCAACAAAATCATATCCAGACGCCCTTCGAGCGTATCAGCCACATCATATTCTTCATAGAAAACTGGATTACGCGCTTGATCCACAAGCGCACAATATAACTCATGCGCAATTTGTGTGTTTTTGCGATTTTCAAGCCAGCGACCAATCATGCTGTTACCTTTTTCTTGCCGAAATTACTGCTTATCACTAATTTTATGAGCCCGCTCTATCATGCACCCTTGATAAGTGCAATAAGAACAGGCTATGTATGAGCGAATTGACAAACGATTAATTAAGGATGGTCCATTGTTATGGTTCAGGTACTGAGTGATAAAAGTTCATTTATCAAGTATGGCAAAATCGCAGTCGTGCTTTCACTTAGCTTAGCCACATGTGCTTGCAGTAAATCCCGTTCCATTCGTGGCTATATATTCGATGCCGAACTGGCAGACGCCATCACAGCAGGTGTTGACAACAGACAGTCAGTTGAATCCACATTGGGCACACCGACAATTCGCGGTACATTTTCCAATGATACTTGGTATTATGTCTCCACGACTGTAAGAGTTCGACCTGTCTTTTGGCCTGAGGCCAAACAACACCGTGTATTAGCGGTTGGTTTTAACGAAAGTGGCATCGTTGAAAAGATCGAAAATTTTGACCTCGACGATATGCAAAAAGTCAGTCCAGTTGGCGGCAAAACCGAAACACGCGGCCGTAACGTTGGCTTTTTCCAACAAATCTTTGGTTCACTGGGACGTTTTGGTGGACAGGCACCTGTTGGTTCACAAGGCGGGAATGGGCCTAACGGTTCATAATAATCTTCATCAAGTATCAAATAAAAAAGCCCAGCATATGCTGGGCTTTTTCGTATCACATACTTAATCATACCTAATGAGCAAGCACCGCTAATAATAATAAGGCCACAATATTTGCGATCTTAATCATTGGATTAACGGCAGGCCCAGCCGTATCCTTGTATGGATCACCAACAGTATCACCCGTTACCGCAGCCTTATGAGCTTCAGAACCTTTACCACCGTGGTTACCATCCTCAATATATTTCTTCGCATTATCCCATGCACCGCCGCCGGCAGTCATGGAAAGCGCGACAAACAAGCCACCGACAATCACACCTAAAAGAAGCGCACCGAGTGCCGCAAATGCAGCCGCCTGCCCTGCGATAAGGTCAATAACAAAATATGTTACGATTGGTGCCGCCACAGGCAACAGACTAGGCACAATCATTTCCTTGATCGCTGATTTTGTCAAAAGATCAACTGAACGGGCATAATCAGGCTTTGATGTACCCTCCATAATCCCTGGGTTTTCCCGGAACTGTGCACGAACTTCCTCAACAACGGCGCCGCCAGCACGACCAACAGCCATCATGCCCATTGCACCAAACAAGTACGGTAGTAAGGCACCAATAAACAGGCCGACAACCACATATGGGTTTGAAAGGCTAAAGTCGACTGTGACATCACTGAAATATGCGTTCAGGTCTGCCGTATAAGCACCAAAGAGAACAAGTGCCGCCAATCCAGCAGAACCAATTGCGTACCCTTTTGTAACAGCTTTAGTTGTGTTCCCAACAGCATCAAGCGCATCAGTGCGATTTCGCACATCTTCGTCAAGTCCGGCCATTTCTGCAATACCACCTGCGTTATCGGTCACAGGGCCATATGCGTCTAACGCAACAACCATACCCGCAAGGGCAAGCATTGCCGTTGCCGCAAAACCAAGGCCAAGGATACCAGCAAGTTTATATGCGATGATGATACCCGCACAGATAACAATCGCCGGAAGCGCCGTTGCCTCCAATGATACAGCAAGGCCTTGAATAACGTTTGTGCCATGCCCTGTTTCTGATGCCTTTGCAATCGAGCGTACTGGGCGGTATTCCGTACTTGTGTAATATTCAGTGATCCAGATAATCACGCCCGTTACAACAAGTCCAACAAGCCCACAGTAAAATAACGACATGCCGGTAAAGCTTGTTTCGCCCGCCTTATAGACATGGTTCATATCACCAAGCGACCAGTTCATAACCCCGTATATGACAAATGCAGATGTTATAGCTGTTACGATAAAGCCCTTATAGAGCGCCCCCATGATTGATTGGTTTTTACCAAGTTTCACAAAGAAAGTGCCCAAAATTGACGTGAGAATACACCCGCCACCGATAATCAACGGTAGTTGCATAATATCAGCAGCGCCATTTGCGATAAAGAGCGCGGAGAGAACCATCGTCGCACCAATGGTGACAACATATGTTTCAAACAAATCAGCCGCCATACCAGCACAGTCACCAACATTATCACCAACATTATCAGCGATCACTGCTGGATTACGGGGGTCATCCTCAGGGATACCCGCCTCTACCTTACCAACAAGGTCAGCACCGACATCTGCACCCTTGGTAAAGATACCGCCGCCAAGCCGCGCAAAAATCGAAATCAGGGAAGCACCGAAACCAAGTGAGACCAGACCGTCAACAATAGTACGCTTTTCAGTGGCATCATCCAGACTGAAACCAAGCGGACCAACAAGTAATACATAATATCCAGCAACAGCAAGCAACGCGAGGCCTGCCACCAACATGCCTGTCACAGCGCCTGATTTAAACGCAATATCAAGACCTTCTTGCAATCCCGTTCTGGCGGCCTCTGTAGTGCGCACATTGGCTTTCACCGATATAACCATACCAATGTAACCAGCCGCTCCCGATAGGATCGCGCCAATTACAAAACCAACAGCAGCCCATTGATCAATTGTAAAAAACAGTGCAACCGCGACAACAACACCTACAATTGCGATTGTTCTATATTGACGATTAAGATATGCCTGTGCTCCTTCTTGGATCGCACCGGCAATTTCCTGCATTTTTTCGCTACCTGCACTAGCTGACAAAATAGACTGACGAGCCCATATACCGTAGACAACGGCTAACACTCCACACAAAATGGCAGCGTATAAAACGTCCATAGGATAACTCCCTCTCCCTGATTAAAACAAATCATCGAGGGCCACTTCGGGCGGCGATACTCTAAACAGTCCGCCCAAACCCTCGTGAAATCCGATCTTTCCCTCCCCTCAGAAGGATAGACTTTTACCTTATGGAGCATTTTCCCATCATGCAACCCCCTTAACAAAAACATAAAAAAGCGACGGAAGGTATTTTCCTCCCGTCGCTCAGTAATAATAAACGTCAAAATGTTAGTTAGTAGTTCTAATGGCTGTAATGATTGATACGCTATGTACAGTATCATCACCCAATACTTTATTGGCAGCACTTGCAAGAACCTTACCTGCCCTGTTTACATCAAGCTCGGTTGGCGAATCCTCACGCATCAGATGCCCGGTGCCAATTTCAGACAAAAACGCATGCTTTAACCTGGTAGTAGACCTACGTACTTTTACCGCATTTTCATCGTTTTCAACGTTAACGTCGAGATCAATGAAAAAGTTCCCAATAAACCGTGCCTGCCCATTATGGCGCCGATATATGGGCACAGGCATTTTTTCAAATGTAATAGATGTCAATTCAGCAGGGACTTTTTCTTCTACTTCTTCTTCTACGGCTTCACCCTGCTCGCCCTGCGGCAATAAAAAGAATACAGCACCGCCGCCTATTCCAAGCCCTGCCAGAAGGCCGACAATCAAAAGAATTTTACCGCCGCCACCTGATTTTTCTTCAACATCTGAATCTTCAGCCAATTTCCAAATCCCTCTAAAAGTGCCTGTAACCTGTCTCAGGTTTTTTTATAAGTTCTCTATTCTCATCATAAATCAGAACAGATTTTTCATCGGTAATATGCCCTACCTTGGTAATCAAAGTGTTAAAATCATTAGACATCCCGGAAATTTTTTGACGGTCAGACCTATCAGCAGTGAAAACGATTTCATAATCATCACCCCCAGACCATAAAAATGAACGATACTGAGGCAATGAATGGCAAAGAGCCCTGACACTCTCTGTTGTAGGCAATTGATCAACAAATATTTCTGCACCTTTATTCGATGCAGTACAAATATGCGTAACATCAGCCAGTAAACCATCAGATACATCTGCACTTGCCGTCGCGGTTCCAACTAATGCAGGCCCTAATTCTGATCTCGCCGCAGGCCTCAAATAACGATGCAGTAAAGTATTATCATTAACTGAGATTTGCCCCTGTCGAACAAGAAGGCCAAAAGCCGCTAAACCGAGCTCGCCAGTTACATAAATATCATCACCAATTTTAGCGCCCGAACGTTCAATCATGTTGCCGCGTTCTATTTCACCAAAAATGGTTATACTAATAGTGATACTATCTTTGGGGCTTTTCGTTGTATCACCACCAATAAGATGCATACCAACTGCTGCTTGCCCGTGTTTTAATCCTTTGGAAAATGCCGAAAGCCAATCAGGTGAAACACCATGTGGCAAAGATAGCCCAAGCATATAATATTTTGGAAATGCACCTTTTGCCGCGATATCCGAAAGGTTTACGGCAAGAGCTTTCAAAGCAATATCATAAGGGTCGTCATCACGGAAAAAATGAACATCTGATACCAAGATATCTTTTGACAGAACTAAGTCATAGCCCACTTTTGCAGAAATACATGCCGCATCATCAAGCAGATGAAGGCCTTCAGCACCCACCAATGGCCTGAAATACTGTGCAATCAGGTCAAACTCATCCACCATATGTTTTGACCTCACGCAATATTAATAAAGGCTATCGAACCGCTTTGGCGACCTTATCCAAAACCCCGTTTACAAAGGACGCTTCGGTACGATCATAAAAGGCATGGCAAACATCAACATATTCGTTGATAATAACCGGTGTTGGCACATCAGGGCGCGCTACTAATTCATAGGCCCCTGCACGCAAAATTGCGAGGATAACGCGCTCAATACGGTCAAGTGACCAATCAGCATTTAAATATGGTGCGATAGCTTCATCAAGTTCGGCGCCTCTTTCCCATGCACCTTCACAAATATCCGCAAAGAGCGCAGGATCAGCATCCACATATTGATCCCCTTCTATTTCAGCTCCCAGGCGATATTTTTGATACTCAGTAATAACCATTTTGATCTTGGGTTCATCTGACGACAAAAGCTGATAAAGAGCTTGCACCGCTGCCAAACGTGACGCGCTACGCGGTCCACCTTGCTGCTTGCCTTTTTTTCTTGAAGGTCTTTGCTGTACCATTACTTGGTTCCAAATTCTTTTTTAAGTTCAATCATACGGAGCGCAGCGTTCGCAGCATCAGCACCCTTATTTTTTTCTGACCGGTTTGCACGCGCCCATGCCTGTTCACGGTTTTCAACAGTCAAAATACCATTACCAATCGCCATATTATGCTGAAGCGCTAAATCTTGCAAACCACGTGCGCTTTCACCACATACATAATCATAATGCGTTGTTTCACCGCGAATAACACAGCCAAGAGCAACATACCCATCATAGGAAACCTGCTCGCCGTCATTGGCGAACTTCATCGCAGCAGGAACTTCAAGAGCACCTGGCACACTCACCCGCGTATAAGAACCGCCTTTAGCCTCGATTGCTTCTATTGCACCCCTTGCCATTTCTTCCGCAAGGTCACTATAGAAGGCAGCTTCCACAATCAAAATATGTGGTTTCGACATAATGTATCTCTCTACTATTTCTGCGTATCAATAACGCTGATCATCTATCTTCAGGAATTGCTCGGTGTTCTACAATATTAAGACCGTATCCTTCAAGGCCAACAAGATGACTTTCCGAATTACTTAAAAGAATCATATCCTTGACACCAACATCACGGAGGATTTGGGCGCCAATACCATAATTTTTCAGTGAATTATTTGCATTATGCTCTTCACGAATATCTGCATTCATCAATTCGGAAGGACGCATCATCTGAAGCCCCGGGAATAAAACAACAACCCCGCTGCCTTCAGCTTCAATTGCTGCCATCGCCCGGGTTAGCTGGCCGCTCCGCGGATGGTCAAGGCCCAATATATCTTCCATCGGATTTAAAGAGTGCATCCGAACCAGGGTTGGCGACTTTGAATCAATATCGCCAAGGGTAAGAACAACCGTTTCCAAACTATCGCCCTGACTTACATAAGCTGAGGTCTGCCATTTTTTACCAGAAAACCTTGTAAAAGCGCTCTCATTAACTCGCTCGACTAAAATATCATGTTTCAACCGATACGCAATCAGATCACGAATGGTTGCTACTTTCAAACCATGCTCTTTTGCAATTTCAATCAACTGCGGCAGGCGTGCCATTGTGCCATCTTCATTCATGATCTCACAGATAACAGCCGATGGGTTAAGACCTGCAAGGCGCGATATATCAACAGATGCTTCCGTGTGCCCTGCGCGAACAAGAACACCGCCGTCTTTAGCAACAAGCGGGAAAACGTGCCCCGGTGTCGCCAAATCGTCTTTGCCGTAATTTGCATCAGCCGCTACAGCAATTGTGCGCGCACGGTCAGAAGCAGAGATACCAGTCGTCACACCAGTGCGCGCCTCAATTGATACAGTGAAAGCTGTTTCATGTTGCGACTGGTTGTTTGTGCTCATCATCGGGAGGCCAAGTTCTTCTACCCGCTTTGCCGTGAGCGGCAGGCAAATCAAACCACGGCCGTATTTTGCCATGAAGTTGATCATGTCAGGGGTTGCCATCTGCGCCGGGATAATTAAATCGCCTTCATTCTCTCGGTCTTCGTCATCGACGAGGATATACATCCGGCCATTGCGGGCATCTTCGATCACATCTTCAATGGGAGAGAGAAAACTCTGAGGCACAGGCTTAACCTTTTTCATTCAAACGAGCGACGTAGCGCGCTAAAATATCAAACTCAACATTTACCGCATCACCAACACTTGATGTCTTAAAGCTGGTGACTGACTGTGTGTGCGGAATAAGGTTGATCGACATAACTGTTTTGTCGTCAATATCCGTAACATTATTCACTGTGAGCGATGTACCGTCAATGGCTGCACTTCCTTTGGTCGCAACAAAACGCCCATGATCACCATTGATTTCAATATCCATTGCAATAGAATCGCCAACATTCTCGAACCGGACAATTTTACCGAGGCAATCAACATGGCCGGTTACTATGTGCCCCCCCAGTTCATCACCAACTGATAGTGAACGCTCAAGATTAACCAGCGTGCCAACATCCCAATCACCAAGGTTGGTTACGCGGAGCGTTTCATCAGAGATATCAGCCGCAAACCAGCCATCACCCTTTTCTATGACAGTAAGACACACACCAGAACATGCGATCGACGCACCAATATCTACAGTGGTCATATCATAACTGGTTTCAATAATAGCACGCATGTCACCGTTTTTCTCGGTGGAGCGTATCTTTCCTAGATCTGTGACAATTCCGGTAAACATGCCCTTGGATTACTCTGCCTTGTTCCATGATGCAAGTATATCCGGCCCTAATTGTCGAATTGACGCACTTTGGTATTTCGGCGCATCGTTAAGCACCCTGTAATTCATAGGCCCAACCGCAGATATTCCATCACCGCCTAGAACACTACCACCAATAAATTGCTCGATGCGGTCGACAACACCAGCCTTCAAAAATGAAGCATGAACAATACCCCCGCCTTCGATCAGAACCCTTGTTATGCCCTCACCTACCAAAGCCTCGGATATTTCAGAAACATTACGAATATTGTTTACCGATATAAATTTAACGCCGTAATCAATATACGCTCGACGTTTATCAATGCTTGTTTCTTCTGTTATTATAATCGTTGGAGTGTCATTGGCAGATGTAACTAAAACACTGTCGATTGGTGTTCTAAGGGTGCGGTCAAGTATCACACGAACAGGCGAATGGACTTCAAGCCCATCAATTCGGCACGTCAGCGATGGGGTATCAGCTATAACCGTATTGATACCTACTAATATCGCATCATGATTTGCGCGTAGCATGTGACCAAAAAACCTAGATTTTTCGCCAGTTATCCATTGACTGGTGCCATTTAAAAGCGCGATACGACCATCGATTGACCCCGCAATTTTAGATGAATAAAAGGGCCTAGATGCTTCAAAACGCAGAAAAAAGCCTTTATTTACATTATAGGCTTGGTCAGACAGTAGACCAACATGCACCTCAATATCAGCGGCCTCTAGCAATTTAACGCCTTTGCCTGCGACGCGTTCATCCTGATCGAGAACCGCGATAAAAACCCGAGCAACACCTGCACCAATCAATGCTTCTGCGCAGGGCGCCGTTTGGCCCGTGTGCGCACATGGCTCAAGCGTAACATAAACATCAGCACCTTTTGCTTCATCACCAGCTTCTAAAAGGGCCACTCGTTCCGCATGAGGTCTGCCGCCATCTTGCGTGCGGCCACGGCCAACAATTACATTATTTTTAACAATAACACAGCCAACAGATGGATTTGGTGCAACACGCCCTATCCCACGCTTTGCAAGCGCAAGCGCAATAAGCATATATCGGTTATGATGTGGTGATAGAATTGATGGAGAGGTCACTAGTCGTCCTCCCCAAACTCCTCATCTGTGCCTGTCATTTTACCAAGGAATTTTTCAAAATCCGATGCTTCGCGGAAATTTCTGTAAACAGACGCATACCGCACATATGCAACCTGATCCAGGCTCTCAAGCCCTTCCATAACAAGGCGGCCAATCTGATCTGCATCGACTTCGCTTTCACCGAGCGATTCCAGCCTGCGAACAATACCATTAATCATCCGCTCTACCTGATCTGGATCAACAGGGCGTTTTCTGAGCGCGATATCAAGAGAACGTTCCAATTTATCACGCTCAAACGGCACACGGCGACCACTCTTTTTAAGAACAGTGAGTTCGCGAAGCTGAACACGCTCAAATGTCGTAAATCTGGCACCGCACGCCGGGCAAAAACGCCGCCGTCTAATGGAAGCCTTATCATCGGTCGGCCGCGAGTCCTTAACCTGAGTATCTTCATTTTGACAGAAAGGACAGCGCATTTTCCCTTACCCCTTAGCAGTAGAAATCATCTGTAGATATTTATGCTCATTTGCCAATGAAAGTAAAATACCAATTCAAATGTTTGGTATTTTTTCAATCATTAGCAATGAATAAGGAAATATTACCCTAAATCAGAATAAATTGGGAACGCATTACACATATCAGCGACCTTGGCGCGGACTGATGCTTCTGCATTCGCGTTATCCTCGGGTTTAGCTGCCAAACCATCCAGAACCTCTGTGATCATATCTGCGATTTGAACGAATTCAGTTTCACCAAACCTGCGCGTTGTACCCGCAGGTGTTCCAAGGCGAATACCGGACGTGATGAATGGCTTTTCTGGGTCAAATGGCACACCGTTTTTATTACATGTCATATGGGCGCGCTCTAATGCTTCGTCAGCGGCTTTACCTGTCAAGCCTTTCGGGCGCAAGTCAACGAGCACAACATGTGTATCCGTACCGTCTGAGACAATATCAAAACCATTTTCAAGAAGGCGGGCAGCAAGCGCACGTGCGTTTACCACCACCTGCTCCGCATACGCTTTAAACTCTGGGCGTAGTGCTTCACCAAAGGCAACAGCCTTGGCAGCAATCACATGCATCAATGGGCCACCCTGAAGCCCCGGGAATACCGCCGAGTTAAACTTTTTACCCAAGTCTTCATTATTGGTCAGGATCATACCGCCTCTTGGCCCACGAAGCGTTTTATGGGTTGTTGTTGTAACAACATCAGCATACGGCAGCGGGCTTGGATGTACGCCGCCAGCCACAAGGCCTGCAAAATGGGCCATATCAACCATCAAATAAGCCCCGACGCTATCTGCAATTTCGCGGAATTTTGCAAAATCGATTGTACGGGGATACGCAGACCCACCAGCGATAATAATTTTTGGATTATGCTCTTTCGCTGTGGCGGCAACTTCATCATAATCAATCAGAGCGTCTTCCCGGCGAACGCCGTATTGAACAGCATTAAACCATTTACCGGACTGAGCGGGCGCAGCCCCGTGCGTTAAATGGCCCCCAGCATCAAGTGACATGCCCATAATTGTGTCGCCCGGTTTTGCAAGCGCCAGCATAACAGCGCCGTTTGCCTGAGCGCCAGAATGCGGCTGTACGTTCACATAGGCACAATCAAACAGCTTCTTCGCACGATCAATTGCAAGGCTTTCTGAAATATCAACAAATTGACAGCCCTGATAGTAACGTCGCCCTGGATACCCTTCAGCATACTTATTGGTAAGAACTGATCCCTGAGCTTCAAGAACTGCCTTACTAACAATATTTTCTGACGCAATAAGCTCAATCTGGGTTTGTTGACGCTTAAATTCTTTATTGTTAGCAGCAAGCAAATCAGGATCAGTTTCAGCCAATCCTTTTGTGAAAAAACCATCTTGTGTGAAAGAAACCATGACGTAAATCCTGCAAATAAAAAACTATGAGAATATCTTCAAAATGGGTTTAGACATTCTGCGAGAGTTTGTCGACCCGTCTTTGATGTCTACCGCCCTCAAATGGTGTATTCAAGAATTCATGAATACAATCTTTGACCGTTTCAATTCCGATCAAACGCGCCCCTAACGCCAGAACATTTGCATCATTGTGCTGCCGTGCAAGCCTTGCCATCAAACCACTTGTACAAAGCGCTGCCCGAACTACAGGGTTGCGATTAGCTGCGATTGAAATTCCAATACCAGATCCACAAACCACAATTGCTCGGCTCACTTGTTCGCTGGCAATAGCCTCCCCTGCAACCTTACCGTAATCAGGATAATCGACTGATTCCAAGTTTTCAGGGCCTAAATCTATGACTTCATGGCCTAAACTTGATAAAATTTTATTTATTTCTTTCTTTAATTCATACCCTGCATGATCACTACTAATTGCAATCTTCATATACACCACCATTAATTAATACTAAGCCGAAGCGCAATGCTTGTATCAATTGCCGACTAGCGAGTAAACACCATAACGTATACTTAATAAAATACACACTACCAGCTAACCATAACTATGTTTTTTTTAGATATTAGTGAGTATTACGAAGAATATTTTTCATTTCATCAACAATTCAATTATGAATACTATGTAAAAGTTACCTATTAACGATTTATTAACCATTTGAATTCGTAAGTATTCATTCTTTTTTGTTGAACTTTGTAAAATATGCTGCAATAAACAATGAAAAGATCAAATAATCGGAGCAATAAGTTGATGTCCGAAAGTATCGGAAACGAACAAGATCAAGATGAAATACTTGGCTTAGTAACAGATATAGTCACCGCATACGTAAGTAATAACACCGTTTCGGCAGTAGATTTACCTTCAGTCATTAAATCTGTACATTCAACGCTATCAATACTTGATACACCTGAAGTACAAGTTCCTCCTGCAAAACCACCTGTGCCTATCAAGAAGTCATACACAGATGAATATATTATATGCCTTGAGGACGGCAAACAGCTGAAAATGCTGAAGCGCTATCTTCGGTCCAGATATAATATGAGCCCAGAAGAGTATAAGGCCAAATGGGGGCTACCGGAAAGCTACCCTATGGTTGCACCAAATTATGCGGCAAAACGATCAGAATTTGCAAAAAGAATCGGGCTTGGTAAACGCGGGAAAAGAACAGGCTAATCATTAGCCATTCAAAAGTATATAGATCAAATCTTACTTAGTTCAACTTAAACAATAATGCCCGAACGTTGTATTGGTTGCGCCTTACCCTTATCCAAAACATACTTAAGCTTTCTAATCGCTATTGTTTCAAGCTCTTTCTTAGAAGCTTTAGGGTTTCCAACAATACTAACTTCCTTACCCGAAGCAGCACAAATTGCGGTCACTTTTACAACATTGCCAATATTGATAAATTCTATGATAATATCATTTTGAGCAGTCATACAGTCGCTTGCCAATTGCGTTATCGAAATAATCCTTCGGGCAGCTTATCATGCCACCCTGGAGGCTAATCCCTTTTTTGCCCAAACATCACTCACAGCTTCAATCAATGCATCCATTAAATTGTCGTCATGCATGGGACTTGGTGTAAACCTTAGGCGCTCGGTTCCTTTTGGTACTGTTGGATAATTAATCGGCTGAACATAAATACCGTATTCATTCAACAAATCATCAGATATCTCTTTGCATAGAACCGGGTCACCGACAAACAACGGAACAATATGGCTAACAGAATCCATAACAGGTAAGCCAGCATCCTGAAAGCGTGCTTTTAAAACTGCTGCACGGCTTTGATGCTGCTCACGTTCAGCGTTGCTACTTTTAAGATATTTCACGCTTGCAAGCGCCCCTGCCGCCAAAACCGGACTAAGCGCAGTTGTAAATATAAAGCTTGATGCATAACTTCTGATAACATCAACAAGCATTTTAGATGATGCAATATAACCACCCATAATACCGTATGCCTTGCCAAGCGTACCCTCGATCACGGTTAAACGGCTTGCAACATTATCTCGTTCTGAAACACCGCCGCCATGCTTACCGTATAAGCCGACAGCATGCACTTCATCGAGGTAAGTCATGGCGCCATATTTATCTGCCAAGTCACAAATCGCTTCGATAGGTGCAATATCACCGTCCATTGAATAAACGGATTCAAATGCGATTAATTTTGGCGCATCAGGATCAGCCTGTTGCAACAATTCTTCGAGGTGCTCCAGATCATTGTGGCGGAAGATGTGCTTTTTTGCACCACTGTTTCTAATTCCCTGAATCATTGACGCATGGTTCATCGCATCAGAAAAAACAATACAGCCCGGCAAAACCTTAGCGAGTGTTGAGAGCGTTGCTTCATTCGAGATATAGCCTGAAGTGAACAAAAGCGCAGCTTCTTTACCATGCAGGCTTGCCAATTCATCTTCCAACAACACATGATAATGATTATTTCCGGCGATATTTCTAGTACCACCTGCACCTGCGCCAGTTTCCTCCAACGCGTTGTGCATGGCCGTTAGAACATCAGGATGTTGCCCCATACCAAGATAGTCATTGGAACACCAAACTGTAATCGATTTTGCATTATCGCCGGCATCATGGCGAACGGCGCGCGGAAAATCTCCCTTTTGGCGGGAAATATCTGCAAAAACACGGTACCGCCCTTCGGAATGCACCGCCTCAATCGCATCAGAAAATATCTTTTCGTAGTCCATCACGCTCTCTCTGTAGATATGATTTCAAGCATTTTAGCCTATTTCACATCGTTTACGCAATGAAATATACATTGTCGATATGTGATTTTGTCGCACACAAAAAACGACAAAATCAATTAATCCCGAAAAAGAGCTGTTTTAAACTGTTTTTTCTTACAAGCCAAAATGCAATTTATCGGACCAGAATCGCTCCAGATTCCTCAGGTTCCGACGAAGACTTCTCATGTCTTCTTCAGAAATCAACTCGTCATTCAAAAGCTCATCAAGGTGCTTTTTATAAAGGTTATCGATCATATCACGAATTTCATACCCCGAATCCGTAAGAGAGATACGAACAGAACGGCGATCATAATCTGAACGCTCATGCTTGAGATATCCCATTTCCACCAGTTTCTTGAGATTATAGGAAACATTCGATCCCTGATAATAACCGCGGCTCTTAAGCTCACCTGCCGTCATCTCATTTTCACCAATATTATGCACAAGTAATGCCTGCACAGGATTAAGGTCTTCACGCCCAATCCGCTCAAGATGATTTTTAAGTACATCCAGAAGCCTTCTATGAAGCCTTTCAACCAAAGAAAGAATATCCAAAAAAAGATACTTAGGATTATTAAAATCGTAGCCGCTCATAACTGTTCCGCCTGATAATTCATTTTAGGTATAGACAAAAATTCATAGATTGCATTTTCCTCGATTTGTCTTAAAGCTTTGTTAAAACTAAAATTGTTGATAAATTTATTCAAAATAATCACTCATTATAACTGACCAAACCAAGGCAACAGCTTTTGTAGTCAGCTATTAATAAATAAAGGTAAATTTAATGATATCCAGCTTTCCAAATACCCGGTTACGCCGCACTCGCTCCAGCGAATGGTCACGCAGGATGGTACGAGAAAACCTGATTAGCGTTGATGACCTGATCTGGCCAATGTTTGTCATTGAAGGAAAGAATGAAGAAACAGCAATACCGTCAATGCCTGGTGTATCGCGGCTGAGTATCGATCTTGCTATCAAACAAGCTCAAAAGGCTAAAGCGCTAGGCATTCCTTGTATTGCCTTATTCCCGGGAACGCCAACTGAAAAACGTTCAGAGCGCGGGGATGAAGCGCTGAATAGCGACAATCTGATAAACTCTGCAATGCGTGCGATCAAGGATGCTGTGCCTGATATCGGGCTTTTGGCAGATGTCGCACTCGACCCATACACAAGCCACGGTCAGGATGGTCTTGTACAAGACGGTATTATTTTAAATGATGAAACTGTTGGCATTCTAGTTCAACAAGCCGTCCTTCAGGCCAAATCTGGTGCTGATATTATCGCACCAAGTGATATGATGGATGGCCGGGTGGGTGCCATTCGTACTGAACTCGACAAAGCAGGCTTCGAGCATGTTCAAATAATGGCTTACAGCGCAAAGTATGCCTCCTCATTCTATGGCCCGTTTCGTGATGCAGTGGGCAGCAGTAACTCATTACAAGGGGATAAAAAAACCTATCAAATGGACCCTGCCAACCGCGAAGAAGCTATACGTGAAGTAGCGCAGGATATTGAAGAAGGTGCCGATAGTGTAATGGTGAAGCCCGGTATGCCTTACCTTGATATCATTCGGGAAGTGAAAGACACGTTCGCTGTTCCAACATTTGCATATCAGGTGTCTGGCGAGTATGCGATGCTAATGGCCGCCGCCCAAAACGGCTGGCTATCAGAGGATGCTGTAATCATGGAAAGCATGCTCGCGTTCAAACGCGCTGGTGCAGACGGCGTATTAACCTATTTTGCGCCAAAGATTGCAGAATTACTCAACAAATAAATATTATAGATTAAAAAGGAAGGATGATATGGAGCCAGACCATCCTTCCTGCGCAAACCTGCTTTACAATGCTTTTATCACTAGACAAATATCACTGTAAGCTGGTGACTTGCGCTGTCACCCCCCAACCGCCAAAGCCTTCGCTTACGGCCATGATAATTTCGTTTTCACCAGCCTTTAAATCGAGCGGAATACTATCAAAAAGCCCTATAGTACCAAGATAACGGTGATCGCGTGAGCGCCAGCTATTGTTGCCGCTGTAGGCCAGTTTTCCATTCACATAAATGCGCACGCGGTCGCTATACCCAAAATTAAGCGTTTTATAGCCAGATACATCCGCCCTGATCATGGCTTTAGCAAGCACTAGGTTTTGTGCCCTTGTCCGGCCTGTCACACGGGCAATATTAATTGCGCCATTTTCTTCAACCAATAGCGGTTGCCAACTCACGCCGTCCAACATGGCCTTGGAAATATTTGCGCTTCCGTCCAGTGCATTTGACGCCAATAATGACGATACCTGCCATTTATTGATCAAGCCATCAGGCTTTTGCTGCGTTAACTTAGCACCATTATCACGCTCAGAAGGAAGCAAAGCTGGCCCAGAGGCTGTTTTTATCTCGCCTTTAAAATACGGAATCAAATCAACGTTTTTTTCCTCTGCTTTAAAGTCGCGAACCCGTACAGAAGAGATGCGGCTTTTAAGGCCAATTAAACCGCTTGCCTTGTCAAACTTCAACGATGGAACTTTGATAATCGGTCGGCCGTCCATAAGTAAAACAGCTCGCTTACCGTTTAACAACAAGCGCACATCAATCCAGCGTCCACGCTCAAATAACGTATTCCCCCAATACCCTTTGCCTGCATACAACTGCCAACCGGAAAGACCATTGAACACGGGGGTATATTGTACTGCATCCGGTTCACCGCTTAAGTGGTGCCTAATATAAAACTCATCATAATTATTGTTATCCAGACCGTGGAACATAACACCGGAAAAACCACGCCCTGCTCCAAGCCACATTGAAAAACTAATCTCGCCGTTCGCGAAATTGCTCTCCTTTAACCAAACATTGCTATTTTCAAAAAACAGGACGTCACTATCTCCGTCCTTCTCCAATTTATAGCTTGTTGAATTTATATCCCATACCTGACCGGCAAACTGAATATCTTCGGCAATTAAGGGAATACTTACAAATATTGTAAGCACTCCAACAACAAACCTTCTAAATTTTTGTTTCATATACCTATTCCTCGCTTTTATGAAAAGGTTCACCCCATAGGTAGAAGCAAGAGACCAAAAGATACAATGTCAAAACCAGAGGTTTATTTGTCAATTTCGGAGATATCAGCAAAACTTGAAATCAGCTTATTTACTTTGAATATTTTTCCTGAACACACTTGGGTTCATAGCAATTTGTTTTTTAAAAGCTTTTGAAAAATGTGCGCTGTCACTATACCCAAGCTTATAGGCAATTTGCTGCATTGACAATTCGCTGTACCTCAGCAAACGTTTTGCCTCTCCCATCAATCTATTTCGAATATAGATGCCCGCTGACACCCCTAATGTGTCGTTCAAAATATGATTGAGGTGACGCTCGGATACGCCAATTTTATCAGCGTAAAAATCAACCCGATGAGAATGTTGAAAATCTATTTCAACCGCTTTTATGAAACGTAAAATAATCGGATTCTGCTTGGCCGATATATCTGAGAAAGCAAGTGGATTAGACGCGATATAGCGTTCCAACTGCAATAAAACATCAATAGTCCCTGCCCGCAAGACCTCTTCCACTAACGGCTCATCTTTATCAACATCACTGCCTAGCATTTGCACCCGGCTTGATAACTCGTTGAATGACTTATGTGGTAAATCGACATACGCTGGTTTATTCACTGCCGAGAAAAGATTGGTCTCATCAATATCTCTTGCCTCCCAAAGGACTGGCGGCAAAAAATCATGCTCAAAGGCCAAACAAATACCATCCACACCTTCCGCTTGCCATGATCGTATTGAATAAGGCCTAAAAATCAAAATACGGCCTTTTTGAACTGAAATACTATCATTATCAGCCCGAAGCTCACCTTGCCCTTCCGTGACAAAAATTATCTCATAAAAATGAAGACGATGCGGCCGTGGGTCGGTAATAAAATTTGGGCGACTTTTAATACCACCAATATCAACACTTCGCGGCATACCATACTTATCATGCCAGAAAAAAACGTCTTCGATATCCCCCGCCTTATGGATCATTACCTATCCACTTTCTCAGGCACAGCATTGACCTCGGTGCCCTCACGCCAAAAGGAATAAAGACCCGCAAGAACAACAACCCCGCTGCCAATAATTGTTGGTACATCCGGATATTCTGCAAACATGATAATGCCGAGCAAAATTGCCCAAACAAGATAAGTATAAATGAAGGGAGCAACATAACCGACATCCCCTTGCCTGAACGCAAATACGCTAAACAAATAGGCAATGATCAAAAACACGGAAGCGCCAAACAAAACAGAAAATTCATAAAACTGAATTGGTTGCCATTCTTCAAAAAATACGCCGACGGCACCAAGCAGGGTTACACCGAGTGATGTTAAAAAAGCAACAAAGTTAGACGAAATTTCCTCTGTCATCATACGTGTTGTAATATCGCGTAAAACCAAAAACAAAACCGCACCAAGTGCGATAAAATAATATGGATTTATCGCAGCACCCACGGGCTTAATGATAACTAAAACGCCAACAAGGCCGATAACAATAGCAGCCATCCGCTGCCAGCTAATTCGCTCTTTCAAAAGAAGAACAGCAACCAATGTTACCGCCAGAGGAAGCACTTGCAGGATCGCGCTTGCATCCGCAAAAGCAACGTGAATAATGGCTGTGAGAAAACATATGGTGCCACCAACCTCACCCAGCACCCGCAACAGCACCAAGGTATTTATATTCCCCCGGACAACCCGAGCCCCGTCAGCTTTAATCATATACAAGCCCAAGAATAGCGTTGCTATAACACCTCTGATGAGGATTGATTGATACAGGCCAACATCTTCAAAAATCAATTTCATCAATGCGTCATTAAAAGCAAACCCTGCCATTGCAAGGGTCATGAAAGCAGCGCTTTTTATATTGTCAGACATACCCATATACCCCTTATTCTACACTCAACAAGCCTTACCTGAGGGACTAACCAACACTATTAGAGCCATTGCAACCTATTGAATACACTATAAGTTTCGCTCTATTAAAATAGCTGAAAACTATTCATATACGCAAAGCGATCGAGAGGCAAAACATCCAAAACTTACAATGTAAATAGCAATTAAAAACAACTAATGGTATTTTTTAGAAACCTTAATTATAAATTAACGAGACATAATAGATAATTTTTCTCCAATTCAAGTTTGCAGGAGAAATCCACCATGACCCCAGAAGAGGTATTAGATAAAGGCTTCATTGCTCATGCCAACGTTAAAAATCGTTTAAAAAAAATCATATCCGGCAAAGAACAGGCAGAACCTGAGAGCGTTCGTGCTGATAATAAATGTATCGTTGGCGAGTGGATTTACGGCCCCGGCCAAACCCACTCATCTTCAGAGGAGTATAAACTTCTCAAAGATATTCATGCAAAGTTTCATGAAGAAGCATATCAAGCCTTGATGCTGCATCAAAATGGTAAAGTCAGCGAAGCCATGCATTATGTAAATAGCGGCCCTTTTGAACAAAAGTCAAAAGAGATTAAGACCGCGCTTCATAACATGAAAAAAGCTGTCATGTAGCAAAATGATAATTTTGTGTGATTATCTATCTCGCACAAGGGATTTGATGATACCGCGCATGGTCTGTACTTCCTGAGTGGAAAAGCCAGCACTGTGCATCAAGTTATGTAGCATACGGCGCTGGCTATCACGGCGCCCTTCGCTTCTGAAAAAGCCTTTGCTCTCAAGCGCGCCTTCTAAATGCTCAAGAAGTCCCAGGAATTCCTGCTTGCTCGCCTGACCTTCTGGAAAAGCTGGCTGAAAGGCAGGTGTTTCGTTCCGGGCTTGACTGAATTCGTAAGCGCATAGGATAACCGCCTGCGCTAAGTTCAAGCTGCCAAATTCGGGGTTTACAGGCACAGTCAAAATTGTATCCGCAAGCACTACATCATCACTGGTGAGCCCAGACCGCTCTGGCCCAAATAGAATGGCAGGTTGTTCACCAGCATCTAGTCTCAAGCGCATCTGCGCCGCTGCTTCTTTGGGCGTTGCAACAGGTTTTGGCATATTGCGATCACGAACGGTCGACGCAAAAACAAGCGTACAATCTGCAATAGCTTCTTCAACTGTGTTGAATAGCTTCGCGTTATCAAGCACCATATCAGCGCCAGAGGCCGCAGGCACCGCGCTTGGGTTTGGCCAACCATCGCGCGGCGCAACAATCCGCATATCCGAGAGGCCAAAATTTAGCATGGCACGCGCCGCTTTACCGATATTTTCACCAAGCTGCGGCCGCACCAAAATCATTGCTGGCTGGTTCAAAACGCTCGCCATTATGCTTTCCGCCAGCTCGTCTTGCCAGCAGCATCCTCAAGGATAATTCCCTTGGCGAGCAACTCATCCCTGATACGGTCTGATTCTGCAAAATCCTTGTTGGCGCGCGCTGTATTTCGTGCGTCTATCATTGCTTCGATATCAGCATTATCAACGCCGTCAACACTGTCACCCTGAAACCAAACACTCGCTTCAACATTCAATAGCCCCATAAACCGGGCACCTGCTTTCAATTCCGCAGCAGTCTCACTACTTGCAAGCGCATCAAGGGCCGCGAATGCCTTTGGTGTGTTCATGTCATCTGCAAGCGCTTCAATAACAGATGCAGGAACTTCGCTCGCAGCTTCAACACCGTCTGTTAGCCGGTACCATTTATCAAGACGACGCTTTTGTTCCTTTAACGCATCCAAACTAAAATCAACCGGCTGCCTGTAGTGCGCAGACAATAGCGCCATACGGATCGCTTCACCTTTATATCCATCATCCAACAAATCATGAACCGTATGATAATTACCAAGCGACTTGGACATTTTCTCACCGTTCACAGTCAGATACCCATTATGCATCCAATAGTTCACAAAGGTTTCGCCGTGGGTACATTCGCTCTGCGCTATCTCGTTTTCATGGTGCGGGAATATCAGATCCTGCCCACCGCCGTGAATATCAATGGTTTTGCCCAGATGTTTTTCAATCATGCATGAGCATTCAAGATGCCATCCCGGGCGTCCACGCCCCCACGGGCTACCCCATCCCACTTGTTCTTCGCTTGATGGTTTCCACAATACAAAATCAGCCGGGTCTTTCTTATAAGGCGCCACGTCAACACGTGCCCCTGCAACCAACTCATCGCGTGAATGTTTTGATAACCCGCCATAGTTTTCCATTGACGGCACATGAAACATCACATGACCTTCGGCTTCGTACGCATGACCTTTTTCAATGAGTGTGCGCATCATCTTAATCATTTCAGGAATGTGTTCGGTCGCCTTCGGCCGCATACTTGGATTAATAATTCCAAGCGCACCCATATCATCCAGATATGCTTTTGCGTAACGGTTCGAAATCGCTCGGATCGTTACGCCCTCATCAACAGCCTTCGCCATGATACGGTCATCAATATCAGTGAAATTTGCGGCAAACGTTACATTATCATCACCGTACACATGGCGCAGCAAACGAAAGAGCGTATCAAATACCACAACTGGTCGTGCATTGCCTACGTGCGCATAATCATAAACAGTCGGGCCACATACATACATGCGAACATTCGATGGATCTATCGGCTCGAATTTTTGTTTTTCACGTGCGACAGTATTGTAAACATGAATATCTGTCATATAGCCTTACCTTCAAGCCTCGCCAATACTTTTTCCCGGCCAATCATTGGTAATAATGTACTCATATCCGGACCGTGGTTCTGACCTGTGAGAGCCTGACGCAATGGCATAAACAGTGCCTTACCTTTTACACCAGTTTCGGCTTTAACTTTATCTGCCCATTCACACCAACTATCTACCGTTAATTCACCTTCCGGCAATAAATCACGTGCAATAGCGATATGACCTTCGTCTTCAATTACTGGCGTTATCGGACCATTAATGATTGCAAGCCAGTCTTTCACATCCGAAAGCTTGTTAATATTTGGTTGAACAACATTCCAACAAGCCTCATCAACATCATCAAGGCGATCTTTTATGGCGTCATAAGGCGTCATGCGTAAAATTTTTGTATTAAGCCATCCTAGTTCTTCAGGGTCTAATTTTGCTGTCGAACGGCCAAACTTATTAAAATCAAATCCCTCAATCAGCCGATCAATTGAAGCAAAGGCCTCAATCGGCTCAGATGTACCCACACGGGCAATCAGTGATGTAATCGCCATCGGTTCCAAGCCTGCGTCATCGCGGAATTCACTAATACACATTGAGCCATAACGTTTCGAGAGGCCCTCTCCCCCTTTGCCGGTTAAAAGGGCAAAATGCGCCATTTCCGGCGCTGCTCCACCAATTGCATCAAAGATTTGCACCTGAACCGCAGAGTTGGTTACATGATCTTCGCCGCGCACGATATGGGTGATGCCGTAATCGATATCATCGATGACACTTGGCAACGTGTATAGGAAACTACCATCACCGCGAATAAGGATCGGGTCGGAAACCGATGCCATATCAATGGATACAAACCCGCGAATTTTATCACTCCAGTCGATGCGCGCTGGAATATCAAGCTTAAAACGCCAATGCGGTGTACGTCCTTCTGCTTCAAATGCAGCGACCTCTTCTGCTGTAAGGCTCAAAGCCGCACGATCATAGACAGGTGGTTGGCCGCGACCAAGCTGGATCTTGCGTTTCATATCCAACTCTTCAGAGGTTTCATAACACGGGTACAAACGGCCATCAGCCTTTAGTTTTTCAACGACAGCATTATAGCGGTCAAAACGCTCGCTCTGGCGAAATGTATCGTGCCAATTGATACCAAGCCACTTCAAGTCTGCCTTGATTGCATCTTCATTTTCTTTTGTGGAACGTACGCGGTCAGTATCGTCGATCCGAAGGATAAATTCACCGCCTTGCTGGCAGCAATATAACCAGTTCACTAAGGCTGCACGGATGTTACCAAGGTGCAATTTACCTGTTGGTGATGGAGCAAAGCGAACTTTTACAGACATGTTCTATTATCCTTCAAACCCGCCACAAAGCAAATGACGGTATAATAAAATATTGATTTTAACGTTGAGCGCTTCTGAAGCCATTCGTAATTGGATAGCGGCGATCACGACCAAAGTTTTTACGGGTTAACTTAACCCCCGGCGGCGATTGCCGGCGTTTATACTCGGCGATATACAGAAGGTGTTCAATTCGTGCAACCTCTGATACATCATGGCCGCGCGCAACAATCTCTGAAACCGGCATTTCTTCGTCAACCAAACACCTGAGCATATCATCAAGCGCTTCATACGGTGGCAGACTGTCTTCGTCCTTTTGATCATCACGAAGTTCCGCGCTTGGTGGTTTCGTAATAATGTTTTCAGGGATCACAATACCCGCAGGGCCGTGGCCGCCTTTTGGTACACTTGTATTACGCCAACTCGATAATGCAAACACATCGAGCTTATAAACATCCTTTAAAACGCTGTATCCACCGCACATATCGCCGTATAGCGTTGCGTATCCAACCGACATTTCGGATTTATTACCTGTGGTTAGTACCATTTTACCGAATTTGTTCGAGAGCGACATCAACACAAGCCCCCGAAGGCGTGATTGAATATTTTCTTCGGTTGTATCAGCGTCCAATCCCTCAAACACAGGCCCTAGCATTGTATCAAATGCCTCAACGCCGGGCTTAATAGCAATTGTATCATATTGAACACCGAGGGCTTTGGCGCATGCTTCTGCGTCTGTAATGCTTTCGCCAGAGGTATATTTTGTTGGCATCATTACACAGTGGACCTTGTCTGGCCCAAGTGCATCAACAGCAACAGCAGCAGACAGCGCGCTATCGATGCCCCCAGACAGGCCAATCAACACCCCCGGAAAGCGGTTTTTCGCAACATAATCCTTAAGCGCCAACACCATCGCCTGATAGATATCTTCCAGACGCTCGGGCATATATCCATCTAATTTCGTGTCACACACCAGTTTGCCATCAACCCTGGACCATTCGCTTAACTGCTCAGCTTCGGACCAACTATCCATTTGCATTGATTGGCTGCCATCCCCTTGCAAAACAAAACTGGCACCGTCGAACACCAACTCGTCCTGACCACCAATCTGATTACAAAACACGATAGGCAAACCCGTTTCACTGATACGCTCGCGCGCAACTTCAAGACGTTCTTCATGTTTAAATTCATGATACGGGCTGCATGTAGGCACCAACAGAATATCAGCCCCGTTCTCAGCGAGTGATTTAGCAGCACTTTCAAACCACATATCTTCGCAGACCATAACACCAAGTTTGAAACCACGAAAATCCATCGGAAGCGGCGCCTGGGCCTCGGAAAAAACGCGCTTTTCATCAAAAACACCGTAATTCGGTAATTTGTGTTTATAGCGCACAGCCGTCACTTCACCGTTCTCAAATAGAAGCGAAGCATTACGCAGAATATCATCATCATATTTCGGCACACCAACAATCAGCCCAGGTTTCCCCTCGCCTTTGGTAATAGCTTTCAACTCAGTGATTGCTTTTTCAACAGTTCGAATAAAAAACGGTTTCAGCACTAAATCTTCGGGCGGGTAACCAATAACAGACAATTCAGGCGTTAGAACAAGATCGGCTGATACCTTACTGGCTCTATCATATGCTTCCACAATTTTCGCACAGTTATTTTCAACTGCGCCAACCGTGGCGTTCAATTGCGCTAAATATATTTTCAATCCATGTATCATGGCGCTCTTTTACATTGCTTAAGAAGCGGGCACAAGCCTTGTTATCTTGTGTTTACGACAAGAAAAAAGCGGCTAAAGCCAGCCGCTTTTCATACCACGATGTTATTTGATTATTCTGCGGCTCTAATATTCAACGAATCCCGCTCTTCCTTTAAAGCTTCCGCAAGTAAAAAGGCGAGTTCAATCGACTGATCAGCATTAAGACGCGGGTCACAATGCGTATGATAACGCGAAGCAAGCCCTTCTTCGGTCACAGCACTTACACCGCCCGTACATTCAGTCACATTTTGCCCTGTCAGTTCAAGATGTACACCACCGGCATACGTACCCTCAGCCCTATGGCATGCAAAGAATTGTTTCACTTCTGTCATTACCCGGTCAAACGGACGAGTTTTATAACCAGTTGACGCTTTCATGACATTGCCATGCATTGGGTCGCATGACCAAACAACCTTAAAGCCTTCTGATTTTACTGCACGCAGTAAGCGAGGTAGATGTTCCTCTACATTGTCAGCACCAAAACGCGAAATTAATGTTAGGCGCCCTGCCTCATTTTCAGGGTTTAATTTCTCAATCAAACGCAGCAAATCATCAGTTTCAGTTGTCGGGCCAACCTTCGAGGCAATCGGGTTTGCAATACCGCTCAGGAATTCAACATGACCACCATCAACCTGACGGGTCCGGTCTCCTACCCAGAGCATATGGGCAGACGTATCATACCAATCACCAGAGGTTGAATCGATACGTGTCAAAGCCTGCTCGTAGCCAAGAAGTAATGCTTCGTGACTTGTATAAAAGTCTGTGCCGCGCAACTGCTGGACATCAGCCGGATTAATACCGCAAGCTTGCATAAATTCTAACGCCCGACCGATTTGATCAGCCAATTCACTGTACCGCCCACCAGCACCACTTTCGCGAACAAAATCAAGATTCCACTTGTGAACAGAAACAAGATTTGCATATCCGCCCTGCGCAAACGCGCGCAGTAGATTAAGCGTCGCTGCCGATTGGCTATAGGCGCGCTTCATGCGCTCAGGGTCTGGAACGCGTGCTGCTTCATCAAAGGCAATACCATTAATAATGTCACCGCGGTAACTAGGCAGTTCAACACCATCGATAATTTCAGAACCACTGGAACGTGGCTTTGCAAACTGACCTGCAAGACGACCAACCTTTACAACCGGACAACTACCCGCAAATGTCAGCACCACTGCCATTTGAAGAAGCACACGAAAGGTATCGCGGATATTATCAGGGTGAAATTCTGCAAAACTTTCAGCGCAGTCACCACCTTGTAACAAGAATGCCCGCCCTTCAGCTACCTCACCGAGTTGCGCTTTGAGGTTTCTCGCTTCACCAGCGAATACAAGCGGTGGGTAATTTGTAAGCTCACCTTCAACACGCTCTAATACATCTTGATCCGGATAGTCCGGCATCTGGATAGTTGGCTTTGACCTCCAGCCGTCCGGTTTCCATTCAGTCGTCACTATATTACTCCTATCCTAACAATAACGCACCGCCACTCAGCAAAAATGCATCGCCGGGATATTTTCTGTTTACCTTAGTTTCAATTGAAACCATCTTTTCAAAGATTTCAATTTAACATCCAATTATGTAATTTAATTAGGGACTATAAATCATGACCCTAAAATAATCTCAAGTGAATTATACAGGAAATGAGTTCTTTTAAAGAAAAAACAAGCCCTTTAAAGCCGCAAAAAATCGAACATTGTTATTTAATTTTTTCATTATTCCATTATAGCCATGATAACGGAAATAAATATCAACCAATTCAGCTTTACGCTTTCAGGATTACAAATGAAAATCAGCCCGCGTTTTAACGTTCAAAAAATCTTATTCGACCTTGATGGTACGCTGGTCGATTCTGCCCCTGACCTGCATGCTGCCACTAATCATGTTATGCACCATGTTGGCCGCCCCCTCCTTAAACTGGAAGAAGTAAGGCACATGGTTGGGCAAGGGGCGAAAAAATTGATCGAACTCGGCCTGACTGCAACAGGGGGAATAGAAGATCATGATATTGATGACCTTCTTCCGGTTTTTTTAGATTATTACCGCGCAAATATTGCCAATGGTACCTATTTTTATGATGGCGCACCTGAGCTTTTGAAGACATTAAAATCAAATGGTTTTGGCGTTGCCATATGCACTAACAAACCCATCAATTTGGCCAAATTATTGATCAAGGAACTTGGTGCAGACAGTTTATTTGATGTCATCACTGGCGGCGATAGTTTCGACTTCAGAAAACCAGACCCCCGACATGTGATTGAGACTGCTAATATGTTAGACGGCAACGGCAAAAGCCTGATGATTGGTGACACGTTCAATGATATTGATGCAGCAAAAGCCGCGAACATTCCATCGATTGCGGTCAGTTTTGGATATTCATCAACGCCTGCTAATGAACTAGGCGCCGACATTGCTGTTGATCACCTCAAGGACATTACCGAATTATTGATATAGGGCTGTAATGCTAATCAGTCATATACTTCTTTTAGCAATTAGAATAATCCCGACTGAGCACAAAATAAGGGCAAGACCATGATATATAGTAAAGCTCTCGCCTAGAAAACTAATAGCAATTACACTCGTTGCGATAGGACCAACTGTCCCGGAAATTGCCGTTCGTTCCGGGCCAATACGAGCGATCGCTTCCGAAATCATAAACCCCGGTATAACTGTACCGATCACCGCCAACGCCAACAAAGCAATGAAAGCTGTTTGCGAAGGAACAACCAAACTACTATCGGGGTCTAACACAGCAAACCCCAGCGTATGCAAGACAATAAACAGCGTTGAAATGCTCCATACACCGCCAGTGTAAAATGCACTGCCATAGCGAGTGATTAGCTGTTTGGACACTAATACACTGGACGCAAATGCCAAAGCTGCGATCCCGACTATAAGGGCGCCAAATACAACACCATTATTCTGAGGGGCCGCGTGAAAGTTTTCCGCCTGACCTGCAAAAAATTCCTGACCAAAAATAAGAAACACCCCTATATACGTGAGCATAGCAGCGACAATCATTTTAAATGTCGGTGGTTTACGATTCAGCACTGCGGTTCCCAGAACAACAAGCGCCGGATAGCTGAATAAAATAACTCGTTCAAGCTGAACAGAAATGAAATGCAAACTATAAAAGCTGAGGAAGCCCGCAAGGTAATACCCCATAAAGCCGCAGTATAATAATTTTAAAAAATCAGCTTTCGGTAATTGATTAATTGAGCGCCGTTTAATAGCCCGCAACATGACAATAACAAATACAGGAAGCGAGAAAAGCATACGGTAAAATAATACCAATTCTGTCGACAAACCGTATTGATAGGAAAGTTTGACAAATATCCCCTTACTTGAGAACAAAACAGCCCCAAACGTGGCAAATATCAAGCCAATAGTCAGGCTATTTCTGTCGGTTCTGAAATCTACCATTATTCAATATGTCCAAGCCATGTAGGCAGCGAATACTAGAAATAATCGACTGACCGTCAATCATTGGATTAGTAACTAGTTATCACACCACACTCTTAGGTTCAGGCTTAATAAATTAAATTCACCCAAAGAGGTCATTTTCAAGAAAATTCTTAGGCAATTGCTTTGTTGGTTTACGAAAGGCTTTCATACTTAAATGTTTTAATAACATGAAAAATGGCATTCGCATCCAATGCCCGCGTATATAAAGAAACAACTTGGCCATTGAGGAAAAAGCATTGCTACTCATCTGCGTTTTAACCAGCCAGAATATGACTTTAGATGAGAGCGGGATTTGAACGCCTGTTAATAAAGCGAACGCCTTCAATAAGTCATTTGCTTTTGAATGATCAAAATATTCAGCTAGTATTTGAAGAGCCATAAATAAAGGTTTCTCTGCCCCTATGTCCCTTGCGCGCGCTAAAAGATGAATTATTTCTTTTTGTGTCAAATCATCAAACAGATAATAAATTTCAATTAAACTTCTGGCTGGCGTATCCAATTCACCATCATAGAATGCATGATAGGCTGCATGCAAAAATCGATCTGTGGGCGCCAGCACACGAATCTGGCGGCCCTCTATTTTGACAGCGGCCTCTATCATTTTTTCATGCGCCAACTCTATTCTCGCCGTTTTAGGCGTTAGCCGGTGATGAACATCAATCAATGTGCGCCTGCGCTGGTGCCGCATGGGGGGAAGTTCGTGCATCCATTTGCGGTAATAAGCTTGATCATAATCATTATCAACCGTCTCATCGCCTTGCCAACCGGCCATTATCAGAGCCTTCTCAACCTGTGACAACTCTCCATCAGCAACCATAATATCCAGATCACTAACTCTTCTTCCCTGCCCTGCTCTGTGCCCTGCTATCACATACGCTCCGCCTTTCAGCAAGGTCGGCTGAATATTATAATGAGCAAGTGCGCGTTCAACACGGTCGCTTTCAAACATAAGCATACGTTGATCATAGGCAGCGCGGATCCAGGCGTTGTCAAACTTTATAACTAAAGCATCGGCATCGGCACAAACGGGCTTAATGGAGCTGATATCCTCCTTATGCATGGAATGGCTATATGCGACCTGAGCCAGAATATGTTCACGGTCGGCATACTCGACAAATTCATACAGTTCCTGCGGGTTTGGTGGCAACGCCTTAAGCCCAACTGCTATTTTCAACCAGTTATGCTTCATAAAACGGTGCCTTCAGCTATCGTCCTAAACAAGCTTAAAGCGTCAGCACTTGAGCCATACGTTACTTCATAGGCTTGAGCCTGTTTTGCTATATGGTTTACAGCCCTGAAGGCATCTTTTCCTATGATCTGGTAATTTGTTGAACTTGCGATTAACCGCATTACCGTATCGGCACTAGCAACCTTGCTAATCGCTGCTACTGCCCCTTTTTCAAATTTAGGGAATATAATCAGCCTTGGCACAGCAGTTTCATATGCTCGGGCTATATCATCGGAGCGGGCGCGCCGATACGCGATATCCCCTTTTGGTCCGTCCTTAATGACTGCGCTTATCCATTCATCACCAGCAACCTCTCTAATGACATCAATCGATGCATTCTTTAACGATACTGGGCGCGGGTATGGTAATAAAGTATGATCATTTAATTCAATGATACCAAATTCATCCGAGAGAAGGCGAAAACCTTCTTGCATCAAGAGCGCGGTCAAGGTGCTTTTACCGCCACCCGAGGCAGCAGAAATAATCACCCCGCCTTTATCATTAGCAACAGCCCCAGCATGCAAAATTAATCGATTATATGTCTTAAGAGCGACTGAAATATTTAAGCCCATCTCAAACGCTAAAGCGCCCATAGAAGCAGGCAAAGGCACAGCAGGGAATTGAAAGCCCGGATCAGGAATAATCTGCTTTTTCATCAAATCACGCAGTAAATTGGGAGGGCGTACATCTAAAAACTGATCATGTAATTGATGATCAAACTTTACAAATCTATAATCCCTGTAGACATCATGAAGATGTACACCAACAGACGCACAAGAAGATTTAAGCCGGGCAGAAAAGTCACCAATTGATAAAACAAGCCGCCCTTGGCCAAGATATTTATCAATGTCACTTTTAAGCATTGCTGAACTTTACTTTGTCAGATGGCCTTATAAAGCCCGCGATATCCAATTCCTGTATTGTTTGCCTAATGAGTGACAAGGGGCAGTCTTCAATATCAAAATCTAGACCTATTCGGACATGCTCCGCGATTGCCTCGGCGTCCAGCGGCGTATCAAACAATAGTTTCAACACCTCATAGGACAGGAAATTTAATAAATGCGTTTCACCAGACAAGGTGTGATAGACATACCAAGCCTCTTCGTGTGGCTCGATTACACAACATGCTTTATCAGCACACCAGACGGTATCTTGTTGAGACGGCCCTGCGAGCATCAGGCCTAAGACTGATTAACATAATCAAGGATTGAAACCAGACAGGAAACCCCCGGAAAGCCACTATTCGCCCCCTGATCCGCAAACCGGGCCGCCAAAACCAAATATAAGCCCGTTGCGCCAGAAACATTAAACTCGCCAGAAGGTGTTACAAACCTGCCTGGCTCGAATGTTGTATTACCGGAAAAAGAAAATAAAGCATATTGGCATGCCAAGCGTTCTTCCCGGCGGCGCCTTCTTTCCCGGCGACGCCTTTCACGAGGACTTAAGCCATCAAGGTTTGCGTCATCATCATCATCCCGATCATCATCGTCGTCGTCCTGATCATCATCGTCGTCAAATTCATCATCGTCATCATCGACAGGGCAACCTGGCGGTCTAAATTGATCAGGAACAGTGCCATCTGAAAAACTATATTGCGCACGACGTTGAATTCGGTTGATACGCCCTTGTGTCAATCTTCCGTTTCCAAGATTGACACGGTCAGTAACCCATGCCGCCCCTTCATCATTCACAAGAATGATCAAGCCTGCAGGAATTGTAATTGTACAGTCAAGCGCAGAATGAGCAAATGACTGCGCTGAGGCACGCATGCTAAGCATCATTGGCATACCAGCAATACCCAGTTGTAAAACACGGCGACGTTCCAACTGTCGGCGTTGATTATCCGACACCTTATCGCTTACAGGCTTACCAGTCTTTTGCGTATCATCAGCCAATGCATCTCGTCCTTAGCGGCATATTAGAATTCAAAAGCAATTAACAGCATATTGTATTCATTCATTTTCATAAAGCAATTAGCTATATTTATAACAGTTTTTTTAATGTAACGTGAATAAAAAGAAAATAAGTCACTTAGCTTAATATTTATGCAACAAAGCTACACTAAAGGCCTGATAAATAGAATTTAATCCAAATAGAATATTGGCCCAATCATACTATAAGCTCGTTTGAGATGATCTAAATGGCAACTACGCTCTCGAAAATTCGCGAAAATATAAGTGCCCGATTAGCGGTCATCTTTATTATCATGGTTATGTCACTCTTGTGGTTTTTCAACCATATAGATTTGTTTGCTGCGGCAACTTTGGGGCTTCTTGCCACCTTCTTACTTTTTCAAATGGAAGTAAAATATCGCCGTAAACAGCTTAAGAACAAGCGAAAATATGTGCAGGCAGAACGGCGTATCGAACAGGAAGGGATTATGTCCTTTCGAACTCACGCGCTAAATGGCCTTCCTTCACCTACCTTACTTATTGATCACAACAAACGTATATTGTTTGCTAATGACGCTGCAAAAGACTTACTTGATGATGACCTGCCCGGAAAAGATATTTCACTCTATTTAAGGCAGCCCAAATTCATCGATGCAATCTCAAAGGCACTAGACGGCACAAGAGACATTAACGACGAAAGTTTTATCCGTTACACATCAAATAGTGAGCGCAGTTTTGACGTTACTATCGCACCGATCAAACCCGATAACAGCACCCAAAACCATCAAGCAACAGTGTTCTTTTACGAAGTAACAAGCCTACTTAAAACCGAGCAGATGCGTGTGGATTTTGTTGCAAATGCGAGCCATGAACTTCGCACACCGCTCACGTCATTAATGGGCTTTATTGAAACCCTGCAAGGACCAGCCAAAGACGACCTTGAGGCGCACAATAGATTTCTTGCTATCATGCAGAAAGAAGCTGATCGCATGGTTCTGCTGGTTGATGATTTATTATCCTTGTCACGCATTGAGATGGCACGCTATCAGCCACCAGAAACACCTGCCAGCGTAGAGATAATAATAGGCAATGCGATTGATTCCATTCAAAAACTGGCTGAAAAGCGCGGTATTACGCTCCAAACAGAATTTGAACCTGAATTACCACAGGCCATTATTGATACTGGCCAGATTACACAGGTTTTACTTAATCTTTTAACCAATGCTTCAAAATATGCTGATCAAAACAGTACTGTTCATATTATTGTTCGTCGTAGTAACGGTGCATATATCGAGGTTACTGTCCGCGATGAAGGCCCGGGCATATCTCCAGAGCATCTCGCTCGTTTGACCGAACGCTTTTACCGTGTTGATACCGCAAGATCGCGCGAAATGGGCGGAACCGGCCTTGGCCTTGCCATCGTCAAACACATTTTATTGCGCCATAATAGCCAATTAAACATACGCAGTACCGTAGGTGAAGGAACAAGCTTTAGCTTTCGTCTTTCAATAGCAAACCCAGACACAACAGGCACAGGCACAGGCACAGGCGCAGGCACAGGCACAGGCACAGGCACAGGCGCTAATGATGACTAAGCCACATAAACAACCCAGAAATTGCGAGTATAAAGAATTTTATTATATCCCCATTACTAAAGTGTTATGTTTGAGTGTAATAAATTTGTAGCTTATCTGTCATATTCGTCACACTGACGTCATATAACAGCATTACTAATAACGATGTTACTATGACAGCTTTTGACATTTAGATGTTCCATTATAGGAGGCTCCATTTGAACCGTTTGATGCAAATACTACCGATTGGGTTAATCCTTATTTTTGCACCAGCAGGTTTAAAAGCTCAAAATGACAACGAGCCAATAAGAATTATCGGTTCATCTACCGTATATCCTTTCGTTACAATCGCAGCAGAAAAATTCAGTGAAAATACAGACTATGAGTATCCTAACATCATAGCGACTGGTACTGGCGCCGGCATGATGGAATTCTGCGAAAACAATCCAGATATTATTACGCATATTGTAACGGCATCGAGGCGCATTTCGCCTAAAGAAGAACAAGTTTGCATTCAAAATGCGCAAACAGAAATTATCGAGATTAAATTAGGGTATGATGGTATTGGGCTAACACGGTCCCGGCTTGCAACCAGCATGGCCCTATCATTACATGAAATTTACCTGGCTCTCGCAAAAAGCATTCCATCACATAACCAAAGCGATGATAGCGTTTCCTTCATTCCAAACCCATATAAATATTGGAATGAAATCAACCCTAATTTACCAAATGAGCCGATAAAATTTTATGGCCCTCCCATTACTTCTGGTACACGCGATGCTTTCAATGAATTAGTCTTAAGCGAAGGTTGTTCCGTCAACATTGAACAACATTGCACCGAAATCAGAAATGACGGCGTATATTCAGCGATCGGTGAGAATGACGACCTGATCGTTCAACGGCTACAAACAAATGATACAGCTATTGGTATTATCGGATTTAATTTTCTAAACCGTCACAACGCTATTTTAAGCGCGATTCCCATATCGCATGATGACCTGAAACCGGAATTACCCACAGGTCGTAATATCACAATCGGTCATTATCCAATTTCGAGAACTTTATACCTCTATTTAAATAAACAGGAATATACAAATTCAACAATGCTACAAGCATATGTTCAAGAGCTGATCAGCGACAAAGCATTCGGTGAAAATGGGTATTTAACGCAAGAAGGGCTGATCCCCTTAAGCCCTGAAAGCCGCAAAGCTACCCTTGATAATTTGATCAAACTAAGAACATTAAATTTTACCATTGAAGCAAATACAGAGCCTACAGTTATTCAAAATAACAACTAAGCAGACCGCTCTTCAGTTGAAGAGCTCTAGGAGCGAAAAAATTGAAAACCCAAATCCTTTTGATCGAAGATGATGTAAGCATTACAGAACTGGTTCGCTACAATCTAGAAAAAGCTGATTTCACGATTAACACTGCTAAGGACGGTGAAGAAGGGTTGATTTTAGCGACTGACCAAACCCCTGATGTCATCCTTCTTGACTGGATGTTACCCAATTTGTCCGGGCTCGAAATATGCAGGCGCCTGCGCAGAAACAACAAAACAGCGAATGTTCCGATCATCATGTTAACAGCACGCGCTGACGAACCTGACCGGGTTCGAGGCCTTGAAACGGGTGCTGATGATTATGTCACTAAACCGTTTTCACCAAAAGAGTTGATCGCACGTATTCATGCCGTGCTCAGGCGTGTTCGCCCTGCCCTTGCTGCGGAATGCCTGACATTCGAGGATATTACCCTTGATAACGTTGCCCACCGGGTGAGCCGCGGGGAAAACCCAATTCACCTTGGCCCAACAGAATACCGCCTCCTTCGCCATTTTATTGAAAACCCTGGCCGCGTCTTCTCGCGTGAACAACTGTTGGACGCTGTGTGGGGACATGACATTTATGTCGAAGCACGTACCGTTGATGTTCATATCCGGCGGCTAAGAAAAGCAATGAACGAATTCGGTGACCCTGATTATATCCGCACGGTTCGATCAGCGGGATATGCGCTTGATAAAAAACGTTAATCAGCGTTTTTCGTATATATCCGAGCAAGTGATCTTTTTAGAATTAAGAGAGACCACAATATCTGTTGATGGTCTCTTTTTTCATTCAAATGTTCAGACACCATCGTTTGGATAGCAGCCATATCCAAAAGGCCAGTTTGCTCAAGAACAGCATTCCTGGAAAGGCTTAACAGTTCAGCCCTAAGATCTGTTTTCAAAAGCTTATCTATCGGTAAGACAAAACCTTTTTTGGGTTGATCAAACAACTTTTCCAATCCAAAATCTGCTAAAATACTACGCAGCAGCGCTTTCCCTTTTCCTTTATCAAAAAAACTATCGCTGTTATCTATAAGTGACTTTTCAACCAGTTCATGATCTAAAAATGGCACCCGCCCCTCAAGCGAACATGCCATACTCATACGATCAAGTTTAGTCAGAATATCACCTGGCAAATATGTCAACAAATCGATCATCTGAATCCGCCTAAAAGCATCTCTGTCTTCTACTTTATCAACAATCGCATCAAATAGTTTCACAGGGTGGTAGCCCTTCAATGCCCTTTTCATTTTCTGCGAATGTAATTGCAAACGATCACGGTCAGGGCATTTACTAACACTATTAAAATATGCCTCCGCTTCGCTTTTAGCCAAGCTTTCAAATGTAGATTTAGCCCGCAGAAATCTGGGCCACCGATCGAGTTTGGGATAAATATATGCAAAAGCACCAAACAACGGGCGCCTTAACCAAAGAGGTAAAAGCCTGCGCACTTTCTCTTCAAAGAGATGCATTTTATACCGGCGATACCCACCGAACAATTCATCAGCACCATCACCAGACAAAGAAACTGTCACCTCTTCACGCGCTAATTTACTGACATAATAGGTTGGTACTGCGGAATGGTCTGCAAACGGTTCGCCAAAGTGAACGGTAAGAAGATCAAGAATATCGCCATCAAGATTATCGATTGATAAAATTCGGTGATCAAGCTCCAAGTGTTTTGCAATAGCATGCGCTTGATCACTCTCGTCATATTGAGGAATATTCGAACCTATGGTGCTTGCCTTCACTGGCAAATGACTATGCTTTGCAAGCATGCTTGTAATAATCGAAGAATCGATACCACCAGATAAAAATGACCCAAGCGGCACATCAGCGATCATTCGCTTTAAAACCGACTTTTCTATATCATCAGCGAGCCAGTCTTCATGTGGCTTCACAGTATGCTCGTTTACAATCTTATGCGGATTCCAATAGCATTTTTTCTGGTATTTTTTCGACGCAGCATCAAAAAACATCATATGCCCCGGTAGCAATTTATGAACACCAACTATAATCGTTTTGGGGTCCGGCACGTACCCTAACGCCAAATAATCCTCAAGTGCATCAACACGGATATCCCGCTTAATCCCCTGATGGCATAATATGGCCGAAAATTCAGACGCAAAAACTAATTCACGCGCACCGCCTTCACCAATTTCAGCGTAATATAATGGTTTAATACCAAGCCGGTCCCGCACTGCAAAAAGGCATTTATCCACCTTATCCCATACCGCAAAGGCAAACATACCGTTTAAGCGTTCTACGCATGCATGTTGCCATTTAATATATGCGTATAATAACACCTCGGTATCAGACTGCGTTTGAAAACTACACCCTAACGTTTCCAATTCTTCTCTAAGCGCACGATGATTATAAATTTCGCCATTAAAGACAATTGCATATCGACCGCTTTGATCTGACATAGGTTGTTGACCTGCATCGATATCGATAACCGATAACCTTCTGTGCCCTAATGATGCATAATCATCGTCATAAAAACCTTCACCGTCCGGCCCCCGGTGCTGCATGGCATCTGCCATGGCTTTAACGGTGTGATGGCTATCCGCACTCACACCAGCAAAATTTACAATCCCCGCAATACCGCACATCAGTCGCTCCCCTCTTGATGCTTAATATCCAAAGATTGAATATACTCGTTCAGTATAGCGCGGGCATTATCGATATTATCGTTAACTCTTGTTGCAATAACAATGATAGAAGCCGGCGCTGCCCCCGCCTGTAAACGAGAGAGCGCACTATATACTTTTACCTGCCAATCAACCGTTGCTAACCACTGGTCACCAATTTGATAACTATAAAAAACAAGCAATCGCTCATCGCCGTGCCATAATAATTTCTCGGTAAAATCAGTATTATTGATCGTGTGCAGTTTTGAAGTACCAATCGGCAGCCGCTGCCATCCATCGGTGTCAAATGTATCATAATATCTTAGCAGGTTTTTATCACCAATCTGATCATCATATCCCCCTGCAAACGCAAAAATAAAATCAGCACCACGCCTCAAGGTGACAGACTGCTCATGATCCAAATCATAAAATTTAGGCGCATAATGTAAGGCCGCATTTTTAAGAACACGATACTCACAATCACGGCAATCCAGTGCTGTTATTTTCAATGCCTTTACACGATGACTTGACTGCCCCATCACAAACATAGTTGCAAACAAGGGTAATAAAACCGCCATTGTAGCAACTATAACCATAAAGCCAGTATTAGGCTTTTTAACAGCCTTTGGAGGCGCTTTTAAACCAGTGTTACCTTGTGTCGTTTCAACATCGGAAAAACGATAGGCAACGATGATCAGGATAATCAAAACAACCGATAAAAAGCCCCAACCATAAACAATATGGTCAACGTCTTTTGCAAACGATTGATCCGTACTCTCGGCTATTAACAGGATCGTTAAAACACGAATAATATTCGCGAAAACAGGAACAATCATCGAGGCGGCAATAATACCAATACGGCGGTATAAATTCTGAAAAACAAGATGGCTGAGTAAAATACCTGTCACTAAACTGGTAAAGAAAAACCGCACGCCTGCACATGCCTGCGCTACCTCATAGAGGCCACTTGATAAAGTGATCAACACCCCCTCAGCCTGATATTCAACGCCTAACAAACCTAGTAAGGAAATAACGACTTCTGCGGTCAATACCTGTAAGGGAATTACAATCGATTGCCCAAAAGGAACCATTAAAAACAGAAACAATGCGGGAAATAAGATAGCCCGATAAAACTGCCGCCCCAAAGCCGTTATAAACAGCCCCTGAATTGCAGCTATCAAAGCGATATGTTCAAATAACCGAACCTGAGCAGCGTGGCCAACTGTCCACAGACATGCTGCTAAAACAATCACACCAATACCTAAAAAACTAATCTCTTTTGGTATAGCCAAAAGTGTCTCACGCCGGGCCCAAATCAAACCAAACGAAATTAACGGAACAAATAGACCATGTGAAAATGTATCAACTGTCCAGATGATATGAAAAAGATGGTTAGCCGTATCAAACCATGCAACTCCAAGGGCAATAAATCCAGCAACTAGCAATAAAAGATTTATAGCTGGCCTTTCCATCACGTATCATTTTCCAAAATTGCTACAATTGTTTTATCAAGTTTAGCAAGCGCACTATCCCAAGTGAAATTCGCTTCGATAAATTGCCTTGCGCTCTCGCCAATTTCTTCGCGCCGATTAGTATCGCTCAATAGCGAAATCACACAATCAGTAAAATCATCCGCCGTATCTGCAATCAGGATATTCTTATCCCCCTCAGCATCAATCCCTTCGTTTGCAAGAGAGGTTGCGACGACGGCCTTTGCCATAGCCATTCCCTCTAACACTTTATTCTGAATTCCTCGGGCCGTCCTAAGTGGTGCAATTATAACATCGGCCGCTGCAATTTCCCGGGCCATATCGTCAACATACCCCTGAACCTCAATACTGTTATGTGCACCAAGTGCCTTTACTGATGAAGCGACAGGCCCACCCGCAATTCTAAATATTATATCTTTTTTAGCGCTAGTTTTTATCTGCGGCCATATATTTGCAGCAAACCATAAAACAGCCTCTATATTTGGGCGATAATCCATAGCGCCTGTAAAAAGAATAACAGCTTTTTTCTGCTCTCGCTCCGCTCCATATATTGGCGCACGTATTGGCGCATATATTTCAGGGTTAAACTGATTTAAATTTACACCATTTTTGAAGCTACATACCTTACTCTCAAGGCGCTTATCTGTTAACTGATTAAATAGAGTTGCTTCTGCATCACTGACAAAAAATGTTTGATGCGCACTTTCTGCTGCCTTGCTTTCATACTGAAACAAACGAGTAGCTTCCCGCCGATAAATCCAGGAAAGTGGGGCTTTACTGCGCTCCGCATAATCAGACCATTTTGCAGAATCAACATCAACCATATCGAGCACAATTGGTATATTCTTGCCAGAATTTGCGCTATTGATTAGTTGTGGTGTAAATTTCATCATTGCGCCCGAAAACACATAAATAAAGTCGATATTTTCCTGCTCCAATACTGCATTTACATACGCTTGTAGCCTTGTTTTTGGATAGGCAGCTAGAGATAGTGGCTCCCCGCTTATAAAGCCCTTCAAAGCAGAAAGTTTTTGCCCGAATTTTGTTATCTTTGCAAAATAACTTGAAGCAACTTTTGTACGCAGAAATCCGCAGTATTGTTCATCAGCAGGGTCATCCAGAAAGCACCCAAGATGAACTTTGTGGCTCTTCAACAAATGCTCCAGAACATGCCATGACCTAATCTTGTCACCCTTGTTTGGCGGATAAGGAATTCGGTGGGCCAGAAACAAAATATTTGCCATTATTTCTACCCCAAATGCCGCGCTATATGAGGCCCCACAGTATTTACAAACCTTAAGGGCAGCTTTTTCCAAACACTACTAAGAAAAGCATATTTTCCGCTTTCTTGAGAACGATCAGGTATGGTAACGCCGTTCAAAAGGCGGTATTCATACGCAAGCTCCATAGGCTGAAAACCCCAGTTCTTTTTAAATTTATAAGGGCCACTGCCAATTTTTGAACGGCCAAAGTCAAACCTACTTTTACCACGCTCGATTGCCCGTGCCATTGTGTGCCAATACATAAAATCATGGGCACCCAAGGACCTGTTTTCTATAGTAGACCCTGCATAATAAGGTAACACACTGTCCCGGCCGTAAAAATTCAGCAGGCTTGCAACCGGGGCCCCGCCTCTATCACTAACAATCAGAATTTCTGCATCGCTTTCAAATACTTCCATCATACTCTTAAACAATATTTTCGGAAACACCGGCGTTCCAAGTCGGTGGACACTTTGTGCATAAAGCCTGTAAAATACATCAATATCCCGTGTTGCCCTGAGGGAAAGACCAGCGGACAAAGCCTTCCTTAAAACAGCCCTTTGTTTACGCGGTATCTCAAGCATACGTTCTTCAGGGTTGGCTACAATTTCTTTGATAAAAGTAGCAGACTTACTTTCTGCAACTTGCCACCCTACTTCCCTTATTCTGTGTAAATTTTTACTACGATACTCGATTACATCTATGCCGGCGTCTACAGCAATTTTTTCTGCTTCTTTGTCCAGCAACCTATAAGCTTCATCCGTATCAGCTAATGGGCCGCCATAAACTGCAAACATCGATGATATAATTGCTTTCCCGAACATTGAGCTTCGTCTGATTGTCAGTGGTAAAATACCAATAATGTCCCCTTTGTTTTCCGCAATCAGATAAACGCTGCTATGCCCAGCACCCTTTCCTACAACAGCACGCCAATCATATTTGTGAAAAAATGTAGCGTCCTGATGTACCCCCACATAAGCATCCCAGACAGCACGGTCATTATCGCTTGCATGACGAACAGTAACAGTCATAGCTGCCTCTTCGCATGCTCAAGAATGGGCCGATAGATGACATCATACATAGCTCCCCACTCATGAGCCTTCAACAACCTAGATACTTTGTGCCGCATCCCTCTTTGTCCAACATGATGACGGAAACTGGATTTCATCGATACAGTATTCAAGCGAGGTTGATCCGGGTCATATTCCCAGGGGTGTGTGTAAAAAATCCCCGGTGTTTGAATTTGTTTTACGCCGCGTTTAAACAAACCATCCGCCAGCCAATAAGGCATAAGGCGAAAATAGCCACCACCAGAGGCCGGAAGGTTCCTGCCCCCCAAGCGGCAAACAGTCATCGGAATTTCAATAATGTCAGAAGTTTTGATAGGGTAAAAGGGCCGCTTCGGAGCAGTTGGCATACCATAATGATCATGCCGTATAGGATATAAGCTTGATGAATATTTAAAGCCTAGCGCCACTAGCTCTTCATATACCCACCAGCAATCGCTGTTTAAGGAAAAACTGGGGGCGCGGTATCCAACAACCTCTACACCAGTAACGTCTTCCAAGCGTGTTTTAGCTTCTTTCGTATTTTTACAGAAAATATCACGGGTTAATGTAAACAATCGCTGATGATTAAGCCCGTGGCACGCCAGTTCATGACCTGCGGCAGTGATTTTTCTGACAAGATCAGGATTTGTTTTTGCGACATAGCCCAGCGTAAAAAAGGTCGCTTTTATTCCAGCACGTTCAAGCATATCAAGAAGCATCGACAGTTGATACTCAACACGGCTTTCATATGAAGGCCAATCTTTTTCAGCAACAATATCCTCATAAGCGCCAACCTGAAACCATTCCTCCACATCAATCGTAAAGGCATGCTGGTTGCCAAAAGAGATATCCTGTGAGGTTTCCTGAAATTGATCAGTTACATATGCCTGTTCATTTATCATCTGGCGCCTCATCGCGCACATTTTTATGAACAAGTTTCGTCATCAACTCTGTCAATTGACCGATCATTTGGTGTTGCTGCGATATGATAGTCTCAAGTTGATCAACCCGCCCACCACTGTTTGCTTCAGTCGCAATCGATCCTGATTTTTGCTGTTTGGGTGTTTCAACCAACTCGGTGTCGCTGCTCATATCAGCGATAACAGCGCGCACCGTTTCCCCTGATATTTCATGTAGTTCCTCCAGAGCGCCAAAAAGCATAACACGCGAACATAAAGTGTTTAATTTTCTTGGTACACCTGCCGCATAATCATAAATCGCAGCGACCGCATCAATTGTAAAGCCGGGATCACCCTGCCAGCCAACCAGCGATAATCTATGTTCAAGATAATCTGCTAACTCTTCCTTTTCCATTGGTCCCAGATGGTGCGTGGCGATGACACGTTGGCGAAGTTGTTCCAGTTCAGGTGCACCAAAAATCATATCGCGGAATTCAGGTTGGCCAACTAAAAAGCTTTGTACTAAAGCATTATCGCCTTCCTGAAAGTTAGATAACATGCGTAATTCTTCAAGCGCCTGAATTGAAAGGTTTTGCGCTTCATCCACAATAAGAAGAACACGTTTTCCATTTTTATAATTTTCACGTAAAAACCGCTCAATCCGCATTAAAAGCTGGCCTTTGTCACCTTCCGCATTCAACCCAAATGCTGAAGCCACCCCCCGTAATAATCCAATACCACCCAACTGGGTACTCACCAGCATAGCTGCAACATATTCATCGTGGTCTAATGTGCTGAATAAATGCCGTAAAAGCGTTGTTTTACCTGTGCCAATATCGCCAGTAACAACAATAAATCCTTCGCCCTGATGCAGGCCATAGGTAAGGTACGCCATAGCTTTTTTGTGCGTGCGCGAACTGAAATAAAATTTAGGATCAGGCGTAAGCTGAAACGGCCGCGCGCTTAAATTATAAAATTTCTCATACATAGCGCGTTAAAAAGTTCCTCTGATAAAAGCACTAATCGCATTCTCGCGGATATCCTGACCAGCTTCATTGGATAACCGATCAGAATAATTATAGGCCACAGAAACATTAAGATGACGTGAAAGCCTTCGTGTCCAGGAAACCGAGCCAAGAATGAAATTATCAACCCGCTCGGAGTTTTCAAACTCGGTACGCCGATAACTGGCTGCAATCCTTAGTGTGGTTTTACGGTCAAGGTTACGATCATACCCTACAGAGCCACCAAATGTACGGGCTGTACCTGTATCATTATCAAATGTTCGCCATTCAGCATCACCTGTCACAAAAAATGTCGTGCGCTTTCTAAACCATTCAAGGCGAACACTACCAATTCGCCTACGGAAATCTACATCTGAGAGCGTAAAACTTGGATCAATATTATTAAGGGTTCGCCCATTACCGTCAACAATACCAAACTGGTTATTAAAATTAAACGTATCTAAATTATCATTTAATATCAGACTATTAGTTGATAGCTCGTCAGTATAATTCGCTTCAATATTTATACGTTTACTAAGTCGGTGAAACAGGTTTCCTGAAAAAGTTGTACGCCCACCGTCCCGGCCCGACCGACCGGTTAATGTTAAACGATCACTTGGGTTCCAAAGAAATCCAGCATTCCAGAAGAAGCCATCGTTATCCAGCAGAAAAATATTGAAATCGTTATTGGAAATACCAGCAGACCCGACCAAGGCAAATTCACGTGTTAGATAGTAAGTAAGGTCAACACCAGCACGGTCATCACGGAAACTACCAGCTTCATCAATCGATCGGTTAACCCGGCGCGCATTTGCAAAGGCTTGCCATCTGATATTACGAAACCGTTCACCAGAATCAACAAGGGCTGTTACTTCGTGCGAAACCGAGTCAGAAAAAAATGTTGTTAGGCTATCATCATCCAAATCATCGGCTGGGCTAAAGGTCAATCCAAATTCATACTCAAGTGACCAATTAGCAAGGTTTTGAAAACGCCCCTGAAACAACGCCTCACCAGTATATGTTTGAACAACCTGTCTGTTGCCGCTCCGGTTTGCTATATTACCGGAAAACCCATCTTCACGGTTCAGAAATGTTTCTTGAACTGTTGCGCGGCCAGACAGGAAAAAGCGATCCCGGATAACCTCTGCATTTGCAAGGCCGAATAAATTATGACGAACGTCGGTATCCCCGTCGCTTAAAAACCAAAGAAAATCGGCAGCATAATCAAGCGACCCTTCAAAACGCTTACCCTTTCCGCGCAGGTTAATTCCCGGCGAGGCTCTCAGCACGAGATCACTCGCCCGGTCATTTTCCTGTAAATTTACATTATCAGAAAATGTTGTCCCAACCTCGATACGCGGTTCAATTGCATAATCCTGAAAATCCGTTGGCTCTTCGCTATTTCTTATCGCAGAAAATTGTGCAAACGCAGGAAATGTTGCCCCAATCACACCAACAAGAAGGTATGGTAAGTATCTTTTTATGCGGGCTTTTGTTTGCACTCGCTTACCTGCCACCGTATCCATAATAGGATGCAAATTTCTTATTGCTACCGCTGTAATGCGTCTTGTTGAGAACAAGGTTAATATTCTCACAGGCACTGATCATATTAAGGCTTTCCTTAATTTGGGGTTCAGTGGTTTTTTCAGCTTCGATCACAAATACTGTTTGCCCCATATATAACGCCAAAACAGAAGCAGCAGAACTGGCGAGCACTGGTGGGCTATCAAAAATAATGATCCGGTCTTTGTAGCGAGTTGAGAGCTCATTCACCATTTTTTCCATACGGTCACTGGCTAAAAGCTCTGTAGTGAGGTTATGTTGACGCCCTGCTGGCAACAAAACAAGGTTAGGGATACTTGTTCTAACTAAACATTCACCCAGATCGACATCCTTGTCAGCAACAGAATCCATCAGGCCACGCCCGCCCGCAACACCCAGCCTATTCAGCACCTCTGGTTTTGAAAAGTCCGCATCAACAAGAAGAACCGTAACGTCCTGTTCAGTTGCAATCGATAGTGCCAGATTGATCGCAGAAAATGTCTTTCCTTCACCGGGGCTAGAACTCGTCACAAGAACAATATTTTTATTCTTTTTGTTCTCATTCCCTTTTGCAAAAGCATTAAGGAGGATACTACGTTTAATAATTCTGAATTCTTCAGACATCAGGTTCGGCGGCATATCAGGGGTTATAAACCCTGCATCCCTAAGCGCAATTAAATCAATACCTTGGACTGTTGGCCTTTTTTCAACGGGCTTCGCTTTATTATTTTCTGTGATCGCCTCGTCTTTGTTTGCAACAGTCGTTTCTGATTCCAATACTGTTGCCTGTCTCTTTTGATGGCCTTGATCATGCTCTAGGCCTTGGCTTTGTTCAATTGGCCCTGTCTTTATTGGTTCTTCAACCTCAATTTTATCTTTGCCTACAACAACAGGCTTGGCAGCGCCGAGCCCCCGGAATGAAGATAAATCAGATTGTTGCTCAGATGGCTCGACAGATAAGGCACTCGGGTCAGGCCTGTCAGACTTTTCATTTAAAGGTTTGGGCTTACTTAAATCTTCTGCCGCTCGTTCAAGCAACGAGGCTTTTTTTTGTTCAGGTTTATCAGTCATACAATATTTCCAATCATCCCAAACTCGGACCGCCAATAAAGTCAAAGGTCAAAAGCACTGCAAAGGCAACAAACAAAAGCGCGCTCATTGCTACAAAACCCAAGAGCTCTATGCTACGTCTTTTACCTTCAATATCACTCAAGGTTTTGGTCACATTCCCCAAAACAGGTAGATCAAATTGTGCTCTTAGTTGTTCAATTGTAATTATAACCGGGCGCAGTTGCGACATCATAAAAGATACCCCAATGCCCGCGATAATACCGCCTAACAGGCTGCCAACCATATATAGTAACCGTGGAGGTCCACTTGGGCGAGACGGCCTTGTTGGCTCTTCTACAACATTAAGTGCAATAGCATCCCCAGAATTTTCAACACCGCGCCTGATTTCCAAATCCTGCTGCTGATTGACAAACTCATTATACTGCTGACGGATCGAATTATAATCCCTGCTTAATCTCTGCTCTTCGGCTTCAATTTCAGGAACACGCTTTGCTTTTTCTTCCATCTGAGCAATCAACAACGTCTGATCATCCCGGCGCTTTTCCAGTGCCGCAATATCTGTTTTCTTCGTAATTAATTCGAGGCTTAAGCTTTCATAAAGCTTGTTAGGCACTTCAATAGTAAGATTAGATTTCGATCCAGCTTCAGCCGTATTTTTTAATTCTTCCTCTACAGCTTTTCTCTGCTCGTCATACTGAACTTTCAAGGTTGAAATTTGCCGTGTTACATTAACAACATCAGGGTGCTTGTCAGTATACCCCAGCGACTTATAATCATCATATCGTTTTTCAAGCTCTGCAATCCGCTCTTCAAGCGGATCTCGCGCGGAACTGTTACCACCGCTTCGAGCTGAAATTGGCTCACGCAATGTGGGGGGAACGCTGCTGCGTTGCTCATCAAGCGCATCTATAGTCGCATTCAGTTCTGAAATTGAATTTACTGTAACCTTTAAATTCGCACGGCTTTCCTCAAGCCGAGAGAGAAAACTGCCTTGCCCCCCTAAAAACTCGAGATTATCTTGCTTGAAGCTAGCATGCCTACGTTCAGATTCTTCAAGGCGCTTTTGATACTCTTCAACCCGTTCAGCGATAAACCCTTCGGCACTTGCGGTCTGTAACAGCCCTTCTTCCGAATTACGTTCCAGAAAATAAGACACGAGATTAACAACGACCAACCGTGATACATCCGCACGTTCACGGTCAGATAACCTTGGTTCATCTATTTCAAACTGAATACGAAACAGGCCACCTTCGGGCGAGCTAACACGGATGTTACGACGCAAATAAGCAACCAATTCATCCTTCTCAACTTCAGTGGTCGCTAATTTCTCCAAGCTCAGGATACGCTGGATAATTTTCTCTAAGTTATTACGTGTAACAAGTGTGCGCCTTACCACATCTACCTGCCTTGTAACGTCAACATCAATTCCCAAGTTTCTAGCGATCGAAGGTAATAAAGTTTCGGCATCGACAAAGATACGTGCATACGATTGGTACTTATACGGCATTGATAAAATAATACCCCACCCAAGCGCACAAACAATCCATGTTGTTGCAAGCATCCACCACCGTTTCCGCCATATTCCATAGGCAGCAAACGTTAAACGCTGGGTTAATTCATGTATGCCGAGAGAGGTTGCCATTAACTTTTCACTATCACCACTTCAACTAAGATACTTATATAAATTAAAAAATACTCTCAGGAATGATGAGAACATCGCCGGGTAAAATTTTGACATTGGAACGAATGTCACCATCTTTGATTAACGATTCAATGCGTAAAGAATATTCTTTCTGCTCACCGCCTTCAAACCGCACAAGATTAGCTCTGTCGCCTGCTGCAAATTCTGTTAGGCCCCCAACATCAATCATAACATCAAGCAACGTCATATTTGCACGATATGCAATTGATTGCGGATTTGCAGCTTCACCAACAACACGAACCTGCTGTGAAAACGGACCAACGAAACCTCTAACAATTACAGTAACAATCGGTTGTTGTAAGTAATCAGAGAGTTTTTTTTCTATGTCACGCGCCAGCTGACTAGGTGTTTTTCCTGTCGCAGGCAAATCCTCAACAAGAGGCATCGAAAAACGACCATCTGGTCTTACAGTAATACCAAGCGATAGTTCAGGGTTTCTCCAAACAAAAATCTCCAGGTCATCACGCGGCCCAATCAGGTAATTTTCACCTGGCCCCTCCTCAGGCGGCACAAACGGTGCTGGGGGGAGCTCTGGATACCCTGACCCACAAGCGGCAATAACCAGCGATATGATCGTAAGTGCTGATAACATTCTGGCTTTAGCACTTATAATCTGCACTGCCTGTCTCAACGAAAATTTCATTTAATCCTCCGGCCCCGCGTAACTGGTGACATATCCAAACTTAATAATGAATCAATAAAATTCATTATTAATAGAAACTTGATACCAATTTATTAACGTCAATCACATATAGTTTTAACGAATATTAACCATATTACAATAGAGATATGAATAGCCCCATTTCCCTACTGAATTTGCTATTTTAGTTTCATTTTAAAATCGTTCAGCGTTTTTACGTTGCTTCTTCAATTCATCCGTATGGAATTCACTATGATCATCAGCCTTGAGGCTAAAAATAATCAAAAATACCACCATCAGGCTAAAGCCAATGTAATATAATGTTTCAAGCATTCTTAGCCCCTTATATTATCAATCACTCTTAACAGAAACTGAACGATACCATTCATACGCTGTTTCAATAATATCATGCAGATCATTATATTGAGGTTTCCAATCCAGAACCGATTGCAGCCTTAATGTATCAGCAATAACCGCCGCCGGGTCCCCTTCCCTTCTTTGGCCTATGTTTATATTCATGGCTTTTCCGGTTACTGCATTAACCGCATCCACAATATCAAATACACTATAACCAGAACCATACCCTAAATTCAGGGTCTGCGAGGCGCCTCCGTTCAAAAGATAATTAATCATACAAACATGAATTTCTGCCAGATCCGCCACGCTGATATAATCGCGCACACCACTACCATCTTTCGTCTCAAAATCATTACCAAAGATCGTCAGGGCCTGCCCTGAATGAACAGCATCAAAGCATCGACCAATCAAATGTTTTGCTTTTACACTATATGAGCCATGACGCCCAAGCGGATCAGCCCCTGCTACATTAAAATACCTGAGTATTCCATATGTCATATCGGATGCAGCACAAGCACTGATCAGTGAACGCTCAGCAAACAATTTTGACGATCCATAAGGGTTGATCGGATTGACCAGCATATCTTCTCTGGCAGGTTCCTTAATATCCCCGTAAACTGCCGCTGTTGAAGACAATACAAACGCTTGAATGTTTGCAGACCGCGCAGCCATTAATAGCGACTGTGTTGCGATCAGGTTATTGTCATAATAAGCAAAAGGGTCTTTTACAGACGCATCGACTTCAATCGAGGCAGCAAAATGCATAATCCCGGCAATCGAATTCTCTTCAAAAACCGTGGCTAACAAGGCTGGATCCTGCACAGCTCCCTGATAAAATTTCGTTTGTTTATGAAACTCGGAAATTCTTCCACTGGAAAGATCATCCAGAACAACAACAGAATAGCCTGCATCCAATAACGCAAGAACCGTCTGCCCACCAATGTAACCTGCGCCGCCTGTCACCAATATAGATGCATCTTTCGCCATTATTCAGTAATCGCTTTCTGAAATATTTCATACTGGCCGCGCGATGTAGCATCCCATGAATACCTACAAGCATGGCGACGGACACGCTTTCTAGCCGTGTTAGACTGTATGATTGTTCTGACCGCAGCCGCTATTTCAGTAGCATCCTCGCTATCAACCACACGCCCAACCTCATCATTTGTTACGATATCCCTTGCTGCACCCATATTTCTTGTCACAACCGGAGTACCGCAGGCTTGCGCCTCCAAAAGCACATTAGCCCAACCTTCGCGGTCAGATGGTAATAATAAAACATCCGCAGCGCTATAATATTTTGGCATATCTGTTGGTGCTTTTTGCCCTAAAAACAACACACGGCTTTCGATGGACTTTTCCTTCGCAGTTTTTTCCAACTGTTCCCGAAGAGGCCCATCCCCAACAATCAAGGTTGTTAACTCGGGAATTCGCTCAGCAACATCAAGTACGATATCAAGGCGTTTACGCTCTATCAGCCATCCGGCATATATCATCACCGCCCCTGAAACACTTAAACCTGCCCGAACTTCCTCACGGTTATATTCATGATAATGTTGTGTATCTACACCGTTTCGCAAGACAGTTACTTTTTCAGCTGATGCACCTTGCTCAACCAATTCATCTTTAAGCGAGCTACTGACTGTTATCGTCTTACTGGACTTTTTGATTGCAGCCATAATTTGATCGCGGGCAAATGGGTAATTTCGCCCAATTTCAGTAACATCACTGCCTCTAGCCGTGATGACAAACGGTTTATTCAGTGTATCAGCCAACATCATTGCTGCCACGCCGTCAGGGTACAAATAATGGGCGTCAATCACATCAAAATCATCGCCTTGTGCAATAAGTGCTTTAGCTGATTTTAGCCCTGCTTGATACATCAAAGCCGGGTTCTGTCGCATTGCCAATTTAGGAGCCGTTAAAAACCTCGGGTGATAAATATCAATTCCGTGCCTATTTTCATATAACGGTGCCTGCGCCGCCCTGCTATATCGGCCAAAAATCTTATTTTTAAAAGGGAAATAAGGAACAGGTGCAATAACCTTTGCACTTATCGTATGGCTATTCAATAAATGACGTAACCGGTTTTCAACAAACACCCCTAAAGTTGGCTCTGCATAATGCGGAAACAGGCTTGAAAAAAGTAATATTTTCATAAAGCTACTATCAATTTAGTATCCATCACTTTAAAATAGCAGCTTGCCGCTCGGCTTCAATTCTACCGTGAAAATACTGCGGTTTTTCTAACGCTTTTTTCAGTTCACCAAGGGCAGAATCCTGATCCCCACTAGCAAGTAAAGCCATCGCATAATGATAGCGTATTTGTGCATTATCCGGGGCACGTTTTAAAGCAGCTTCAAAAGCAGTGATAGCCTCTTCAACCTTCCTCTCTACTTGCAACAATATCCATCCATGAACATCAAGAACATATGGGTCATTAGGATTAATCAATCGTGCCCGATCACTAAATAACAAGGCTTCTCCATTCCCTGTTTCGTGATAAGCACGCGCTATTCTCGCGAGTGTTATAGCCGATGTATTACCTGCCCGTATCATTGCTTCCAAATGAGGTACGGCGCTCTCAAATTGTTCTTGATCTAAAAAGAGTATCGCCAGTAATGAGCGCACTGACATATTTTCCGGGTTATCATTTATGAAACTGGTAGCCAGTGCTATTGCTTTATCCCCGTCATCCGCTTTTGCCCGGCTTTGATAGGCGTGGATTAGCGAAATTACGACATCCGGGTCCCAAACATTATCGGTTCTATCAAGTACATTGGTATAGGTTTCAATAGCGCCGTCAATATCGCCTTTGGCTTCATATGCCCTGCCAATCAGCGCCAAAGACAGATCATTTGGCAGCATTTCATGATCAAGGCTTGCAAGTTTTTCATCTAATGCGCCGCGCTCCAGATCATTCAAACTGGCTGCAAATTCATACCATGCCAATTGCCCGGAAAGTACAGTATCCTTCGTTAGAGACATTGCCCGTCCAAACGCATTTTTAGCGCCAGCATATAAGCCAGAATGCAATAAAGCACGACCATACAAAACATTAGCTCGCAGCGGGTCAATGCCCGAAACGCGGTAACGCGATAATATTCCAGCCGCAGGTGCAAAGGCATCCATATTTAATAACTGTTCGCCCAAATCACCAAGCTTTTTCATTTGTGTTGCTGCTCTGGCAACAGAACGCAGTAAACGTATCCCGCGCGCTCGATTGCCTGACCGGTCAAGCGCGCGTGCATAATCAATTGCAAGGTCAGCATCACGTGGGAACTCTTTGGATACAGTTGCGAAAATAGAGAGTGCCTCATCCAACTTGTCAGCAGCATTCTGCTCTAAAATTGCCTTCGCCAAAATCGCAAGTGCCCGCATATCGCTCGGGTTATCGCGGATAAAAGCCCGAATATCGCCCTCAACAGCAGAGAAGTTACCCAGTGCTAAATTAGCAAGCGCCCGGTTTTTTAAGGCCGCACCATATGCCGCATTCAAGGCTAGCGCTTCGTCATAAGCTAATATAGCTTCAGCGTGCTTACCCATTCGGTAATTTAAACTACCGAGCATATTCTGACCGAAAGCACGGTCAGGCGCTATATCAAGTATTTTCTGGATCGTTTGACGCGCATTTTCGTAATCCTTGGCGCGCATCTGCATACTGGCAAGTATACCAAGATTTTGTAGATCATTTTTCTGATTAGTAACCGCTTGCTCGAATGCAGATATGGACTGTGAATTCTGCTCTAAAACATATCCGCTTAAAATAGAATTTAGCTTAATCTGTTTTTCGATATCTTCATCAATTGGGGCGCCGTCAAACTGTGCTTGTTCAAAGTAGGTTTTCGCTTGCTCACTCTCACCCAAACCAATGAGTGCCGCACCAGCGAGAAGAAGATGATTATTCGTGCGATCCTGAGATTTTATCACTGGCTCAATTACAGCAAAGGCATCGCCGTAACGCTCGCTTCTTAAATAAGAGGCAGCCAGCAAAGTTCGAATTTCACCCCCTGTTGGCAACGCATCCAATCCACGCTCAAGAACATAGGCTGCCTGTGAATATTCACCAAGCGCATAAGCCACGATACCACGCAAATATATCGCTGGTAAAAATCGCTCTGTTAATCTTCGCGTGCGTCCGAGCAAATTATCAGCCAGCTTGTATTCACCGTTCTGTGCCGCGATAAGAGCGCTCATATATAAAGCAACTGGATGGTTCGGTGTTCCCTCATAAACACGGTCCAGATAATCTTCAGCCTTCGCATAATCCATCCGGGAAATATTCAAGCTAGCCAATTCAATATTAGCCAAAAGGTTTCCGGGAAATAACTCTACAGCCTTTAGGAAATAGGTTTCTGCCCCAGCTTTATCTCCTTGATACAATTTCGTCAGCCCACTGGTATATTGCACCATGGTGTTGCCCGGTGCCTTTTGTTCAGCAAGCTTTAAATACTCTGCCGCCCGGTCAAGGTTACGATCACGAAGGTCAAGCCGCGCCAACCCTAGGTATGCAGAAAAGTCTTCTGGAAACCGGGTATTCGCTTGCTCATAAATACGTCTGGCAGCATCAAATCGCCCTTCAGCAAAATTAGCATCCGCCATTATAATCAGAGCATCATTTTGCTGGCTCTCTGCGACTTCCGCACCGCTCAGAATTTCAATAGCTTTCGCATAACTGCCCTGTACAAGAAAAGCCTTTGCATAAGGAACTGCTGTTTCTGCGTAAGAGGCCCCCAGTGCCTTTGCTCGGTCCACGGCTGTCTCAGCGGCGATACCAGCCCCTTGCTCCAAATAAATACTGGCAAGGACAAGATACGTTTGCTTGCTCGCTCTGCCCTCTGCGCCGATCTGCTGGATCAACGTAATTGCATCCGCATAATTTCTGGCAGCCAGTAAGCGATTAAGTTCTTGACTATCATCAACCACTGTTTGGGCAAAAACTGATGGAACAGCAAAGGACACCATCGATGTTATTAAAGATAACCCAGCAGCGAAACGAATAGACCGAGATGCATAGCCCCACGGAGCAATCAAGCTAGCGGATAGCAATTTATTGCGTTTTTTTGGGTCAGCATAATAGGTATTCATCATCTAGCCCCTGACGGAAATAAAACAACGCGCACAGTCTGAAGTATAATCAACAAATCAAAGACGAGCGAATAATTCTTGATGTAGTAAAGATCATATTCCAATTTCCGACGGGCATCATCAATGGATGCACCATAAGGGTATTGGATTTGTGCCCACCCTGTTAAACCGGGTTTCACATAATGACGCTCACGGTAAAATGGAACCTCGCCGCCGATCTTCTCCACAAAATATGGCCGCTCAGGCCTGGGACCAACAAAACTCATCTGGCCGCGCAGTACATTAACAAGCTGAGGTAACTCATCAATTCTCGTTGTTCTGATAAAGCGGCCAATTACGGTCACACGAGGGTCCTTTTCTGCGGCCCAAATGGGCGCGCCTTCATTTTCCGCATCCAAAACCATACTGCGAAATTTCAGGAGCTCAAATCGCTCACCAAACTGTCCTATTCTCTGCTGCTTATACAGAACAGGCCCTCGACTAGTTAATTTTATTATCAAGCCGGTTAATAGCATTACGGGCAGCATTAACATCAAAAGCAAACAGCTGGAAAGCATATCCAGTAACCGTTTACCTACAAGCTCGACATCATTAGTGCCTTTAAACCCTTCCGAATAGATAATCCATTCTGCGCTTAAAGATTCAAGTTTTACATACCCTCGAACGCGCTCATTGAATGTTGAAAATTCCTGAACTTCAATACCTTGCAGCTTGCACGCGATCATCGCCTCCATTGGCAATTGGCTATCCGCCTTATCATTTGCAACAATGATCAGTTCAGCTTGTTCTGTAAGGGCAAATTTATCAAATTCGGTATAATTCTCAATCGACACTGCATGGGAAACTTTTACAGCCTCACCCGGCACCTTACATACCGCAACAACTCTAAGGCCGGATTCACGTGCAGACTGGATATAATCACTGACATATTTCGCTTTATCGCCCGCCCCCAAAATAATGACCCGACGGTTCCAACGTTTTTGCCATAATACTTTCAAAAATAAAAAATGCCCCAAAAAGACACTGATCACAGCGACAAACAAAGCCAAAATAAGAATTGATCGCCACAGGGGTAAAAACGGGAATAAATACGCAGTAGCAAACAACAGCACGCCGCTTACGCCAAAACTAACAAATAACCTGATGAAGAAGACTTTGGATGATCGAATGCTATCACTATGATAACAGCCAACACTAAACATCACCGGAACAATAATAATTGGGAAGAGAAACTTGGCGATCAATGCCTCAGTGCTCAATAAAATATCAATACCCAAAACGCTTAATCGCAACCACTCGGCGATAAAGATACTGGTACTAAGGATGGCCAAGTCCATCATGGCCAATCCAAGCTTTACAGGTGAAATATAATGACGAAAAAGTCGTACCATAACCCTACTTTACATAATCAATATAAAGGTACGCTTAACAAGCCCGACGTTCAAGTTATTGTTAAATGATTTCAATGAATTCTATGCCTCAGCCCCCGAGCGGGCCTTTGCATATTATGCATCAGGAACAGTCACTAAAGTTACAGCCCCCGCAATGAATGAAGTCGCAAGTGCAATACCACACCCAGGCCCCACTCCAACACATTCAGCAATGATCGGCGTTATACCAAAAGACGTAACGACATCATATTGCTCAACTGTACTAACAGCCGCCACTCTTACATGTGCGACATATTCTTCATTCATAGAGCGCAATAATATAAATGCAGCCAAAGCGCCCCATCCCTCGATTAACACGGGCAATCTCCGGCTTCTAGCTGCAATAAGAGCACCGATCACCGCAGCAATTTCGCGGCCACCGTGCTCACGCAGCACTTGAAGGAAAGGCTGTATATCTCCGGCTTGGGTTTCTCTTTCCAACAGATCACGGCAAGATTTAATAATAAGTTTTGCCTGCTTCTCATTACCCGGGGCCAAATCACTCAAACCAAGCAAATCCCCGCCCGAGGCTGTTGCCTCCATTCCAAACGCGATAGCGCCCATGCAATCCCGTTCATTCCAGTCTACGGTCACATCATGTGGCACGTCAGGTGCCAACTCTAAAACACGCAAACCAATACCGTTTTTAATACACATGTGATTAACCGGTGCACGCCCTTTTGATGCACGTTCAATATAATCCGAAACAACACTAATATCACTCAACCCCTTATAGGACGACGCCAAAACACAGATATGCGTTTGCCCCACAGTTGGCAATTCTGCCTCTTGCCACAAAGCCAGCCACTGAAGGATATTTTGAAGCCCCATTGGCTGAGTATTCGGTTTCTTTGAAATTTCACTGTTTACTTTATCCGCTTTATTCCGATCCCCTTCAGGGAGTTGTGCAAGAAGCCCAGCAAGATCGTCAAACGGTGATTGTTCTGATGACATGAGTACATCCTTATATTTTGAAATTTCAATAGGCGTTTATGCACGCCACAGATAACAAATCAAGCCCGCAAAAAACACCATTCATTAACCATACATGTTTAAAACTGCTAAATACTGGTCATTTTAAGAGTAATCGCTTATACTTGCGGTTAATTTATTATAGTTGTGTGGTGTAGCTTATGTTTGGCAACAGTAAATCGATGATACTTGGAACGCTTGCAACCGGGGCTGTTCTAGCTGTAGGTGTTATTCTGTACGGAGAGTTTACAACGCAAACAAACGAAGCCCCGCTATCCAGCTATTTACCTCCTGTGTCTTCGGATATTCTGTTACCGCCACCTGCCAATATTTTTGTCACAACAACACCGCAAGAAACGATCCCGGGCATCAGACGCCTCAAGCTTGTTAGACCAAATATTAACAAAAGCGAGGGCGGCGAACAAAGCGAAGAGGATGCAAAAGATTATTATCTTACCGGCACCCGCAGCGCTGATCTTATTCGTGAACCTGTTGACGCTCAAATTGAAACATTCCCAAGTGCAACCCTTGAAGATGCTGTTATGGGCGCGCTTTCAGTTGATGAATGGGGGTTTCAGGCCGTTCAAAATTATCTGAATCAGGCACTAGGTGATGAAGATCAGTTAAAATTACGTATGGACGCCTTATTGACCCGCTTGGGTGAAATGGCCCCTGATTATGATCTTGCCACAGTTGCTGATGCTGCGAATCTGATTATTGAGGCAGGCTCACGGACATACTGGACTGCCTTTATGGTGCCTGTTGTTTTGGATCCAAACTTTCAGCTAACAGATAACGCACTGGGCTGGGATCTTGGTCCGGCGGGATATGAGCCCTATCCCGAATTCGTTCGTGTAAGCCCGGCCAATAAAATTGTTGTCGGCAGGCAAATGCGTCAGGTGAACCGAGGCGAAGAACAATCTATTCTACGTCAGGGCATTCGTGACATACAAACATTTGGGGTAAGCGGACTGGATAATGGACGATATAGAGTTATTGTTCTTTCATCGCAAATGAGCGATTCAGTTGATCCACTGTACCCTTTTGGCGTCAATATTAAGCGTAATGGCGCCACTATTAATCTGGTTGATACACGAGCCACTGATGAATTGGTTCCTGTTATGGTCTTGGCGACCAACGGGCCGGGACGTTTATCTGATAGCCCCAATATTATTAATGCAAGCGCGGATATCGCACCACCGGCCACAGGACACATGCTTATTACACGCGCTGATGTTATTGACGGTAACCTTACAATCAACTTTAATCAGCTTGGGCGGCAAGACACCTATATTACATCAGTCATAATATATGACGAGCCTGATACCAGTATTGAAGAAGACTTAGCCTTGCAAATTGCTGATTTCCTACAGGCAATCGCACCTGCTGCGGGCGGTAATCTTACACGCGAGCAAATACTTGCAAACCTACCGATTGTTGACCCGGTTCTCGTTTTTTCCGATGGCGGAAACGGCCTGCCTGTTCCCGGTAGTAATCAAACACCACCACCTGGTCAGTTCCCCGACGATACTGGAGGGCCCGGCACGGGCTTCCCGCCTCCGGGTGGTAATCCTCCTCCGGGCGGTAATCCGCCGCCGGGCGGTAATCCTCCGCCGGGTGGTAATCCTCCGCCGGGCGGTAATCCTCCTCCGGGTGGTAACCCTCCGCCGGGCGGTAACCCTCCGCCGGGCGGTAATCCTCCTCCGGGTGGTAATCCTCCGCCGGGCGGTAATCCTCCTCCGGGTGGTAATCCTCCGCCGGGTGGTAATCCTCCTCCAACGACTACCGCTTCACTTGTGGCAGAGGCAGGAGTTTATGATCCAATCGATTTAGGCGAAGATTTCACCTTAAATGCCTGCGGTTCAACATTCAGTTCTGCAATATTATGCGCTATCACAGACCTTGATAATTTTGAATTGACCTGGTTGCTCGGCGATACCGTTCTTGGAACCGGCCAAACTGTTCTCCTTAACAGTGGTGAAGGAACTCTATTCAGCACCACTGGTGACTATAATGTAACCCTGCAAATCCGTTTTGATGGGACATTATTAAGCGAAGGTGAATTCATAAACCTTATCACTGGCGGCACTGTGTTTCTTCCGGGGGATATTATTTTGACAAGTCTGGATACAGCAATCATCAGTATTGTAGCAGCATCCGTTCCAGAGCCAGCGACAGGGCTTGTACTTGTACCAGGTTTGCTATTGATGATGCGCAGGCAGAGGCGCAAAAAACATCTGGCAACACAAATACCACAAACAGGTACAGGTAAAATTACTTAATAAACAACCCCGGCTTTGATTGCCTTAATTAATATGACGACACATTATAAAAAAGCCCGCAAAGAGTATATCTGGCGGGCTTTTCATTATTTTATCTGGCAGTATGGTCTACATACCGTATTCATCAACCCCGCTTGATAACAAACGAGCCAATCCTAATACTTTTTTACGAATACGTGGATCAGCAATTCGGTAATATGCTTCAACTAATTCCTGCGTTTCCTGCTTAGTGAAAACATCGTCATCCAAAACGGATGCTTCATCATATCCTGGTAACTTTGTTTCCGCACCTTCGAAGAAATACGCAACAGGTACATCAAGTGTGTTCGACATTTTAAATAGTCGGCTTGAACCTATACGATTTGTGCCTCGCTCATATTTCTGCACTTGCTGGAATGTCACTCCCAACTCGTTTCCTAATTCGGTCTGAGAGAGTCCAAGCATCTTACGACGCGCGCGAACACGCTGTCCAACATGAACGTCAATTGGGTCTGGTGTTTTTAACATTTATATTTCCCGGTTTTCGATCATTATATTATGATCTCTATTACGATTACACACTTAAAGCGAACGCCTTTCAGCCCCCGCTTTATCAATCGCATTTTGATGTTATATTTTACTCATCCCTAAGATGGGTATAATATAATTTATTGTAATTGACAACAATTTACAACCTAAAGAAATAAAAATTTTAAACTAAACAAGGCAGAAAGATTGAAATACAGCAACAGTATTTCCTGTAAGTTATAGTAAACTATTTTAATTTAATGACTTTTGCACCAATTCCCGCACATCTGCACTTAATGTTGATTGCTTCAACATCATATCAAGCAGAGATTGTATTTTCTTTTGACGGTGCTCATCCAACCGCTGCCATTGCCCTAATGGGGCGACCAAGCGTGCCGCTGTCTGTGGGTTAATTGTGTCAACCTTGAGAACGACATCCGCCAATAATTCATAACCAGAACCATCTACATTATGGAAACCAGCCTGATTCAATATGGAAAAACTCGAAATTAAAGCCCGCAATCGATTGGGATTCACAAACGAAAAATGTTGATGTTTCATCAATGTTCGAACATCTTTAACAACATCAGAACGCTTGCTTAAGGCTTGGACCGCAAACCATTTATCAACTACAAGCGCCTCACCTTTCCACTGCTCCAAGAATGCGGCTAGAGCATCATTTCGCCGCCCATCTTCGCCTGAAGCTAATAATGCCAGTGCAGCAATTTGATCGGTCATATTTTTGGCCGTCATAAATTGAGACCAAACAATATTTTTGCCCTCTGCGGTTCTTGAGATATAGCCTAACAGGGCATTCTTCAGCTTGCGCTCTGCCTGCCCTTCAGGGGACGGTTGTGACCGATCATTATGAAGCAAATAATACCGATCTAATATTTGCTTGGAGTAACGAGCAGAAATTTGATCCAATAGCGCTTCACGCCGCCGATGGATTACCTCTGGCATAAAAGGGGCCATATGTTGACCAATATCAATCTCATTGGGTACTGTGAGTAAATCAGCAAGAAATGCTGAATCTGTTTTATCATCTTCAAGAAGCTTTAAAAAAGTTTGAGCATACCCCTCTGGAATTACAACGTCATCTCGTTCGCCGTTAGTATCCTGTAACAGGTCAAGAGTCAGTGATAAAATAATATCTCTACTGATAGTTTGCATTGCTTCAGACCGAACGAATGGGTCGCTATCAAATGCTGCCAGTAACAATAACTCATCAGTAGAGAGATCATGTTCGATATGTACTGGTGCAGAAAACTCTCTCATGAGGCTTGGAACCGCCTTAACCGGTATACCTTTAAACCTGAAAGTTTGCTGTTTCGCCGTTAAGTGTAAAAGATCAGGGGCTGTTTCGAAACTGTTACCGCGCTTAACTTCTGGTGTTAACTCCTGACCATTTTCAGGATCAATCCAAGCCATACGAACAGGTATATGAAATGGTTCGCCACTATGTTCTTGCCCTAAAACTTGCTCAACAGTCAGCAGAATATCATCACCGTCAATTTCGCGTGTAAATTTAAGTTTGGGCGTGCCTGCAACCGAGTACCAATGCCTGAACTGTTTCAAATCAGAATTTGAAGCTGATTCCATCGCCAAAACAAAATCTTCGCACGTTACCGCCTGCCCGTCATGGCGCTCAAAATATATATCCATGCCACGGCGAAAGGCTTCTGGCCCAATGATGCTATGCATCATACGGATTACTTCAGCTCCTTTATTGTAAACGGTTGCGGAATAAAAATTATTGATTTCTATATATTTTTCAGGCCGTACTGGATGTGCTAGTGGCCCTGCGTCCTCGGGAAATTGATGCATTCTCAATACACGTACATCATCAAGCCGCTTCACTGCACGAGATTGCATATCGCCAGAAAATTCCTGATCGCGAAAAACAGTCAATCCCTCTTTCAAACTTAATTGAAACCAATCACGGCATGTAACCCTGTTACCAGTCCAATTATGGAAATATTCGTGACCTATAACACCTTCAACATTATTATAATCCTGATCAGTCGCAGTATCAGGGCTAGCTAAAACATATTTCGTATTAAAAATGTTTAGCCCTTTATTTTCCATCGCCCCCATGTTGAAATCAGAAACAGCGACAATATTGTAAACATCCAAGTCATACTCAAGACCGAAAGTCTCTTCGTCCCAGCGCATCGAATTCTTCAATGACTGCATAGCATGATGACATTTTGAAATATCATCATCAGCCGCATATATATTTAGCTCAACAGTGTTCCCGGACTTTGTGACAAAGGTATCTTCAAGGCATGAAAGGTTGCCTGCAACCATCGCAAACAGATAACTTGGTTTCCGAAACGGGTCCTCCCACACAACATAATGCCGACCATCAACTAATCGACCTTTATCAACAGGGTTGCCGTTTGATAAAAGCACCGGACATTCATCATACGAGGCTTCAATCCGCACACGATATTTGGTCATCACATCAGGGCGGTCCAGAAAATATGTGATATGGCGAAACCCTTCAGCTTCGCACTGAGTGCAAAAATTACCACTTGATTTATACAGACCTTCCAGTCTGGTATTCTCGACAGGCTTTAGCTGTGTAACAATTTTTAATGTAAAGCGGTCTGGAACATTATTAATACATAATGATGTGGCGTCTATTTCGTATTGCTCATCAGACAAAATAACGCCGTCTAGCTCGATAGACAAAAGGCGCATATAAGGCCCGCCGTCTAGGTGAATAGATTGCACTGATGGGTCTGTTCGGTAAAAATGAGTTATTGCCGTTACAACCGCATCATCACCAGCAAGCTCGAATAAAAGACTTACTTCATCAATTTGAAAAGGAGGCGGCGTATAATCTTTTAAAAAAATTTCAGTTTTTGAATTGGTCTTGTCAGAATTTAAGTCCAATTTTTCAGGCATCTTTATTTTTCCTACGCCGTGAACGGCCTTTTCCATTGAACGCATATTCAAGTGGTAAAGCTGTTGTATATTTTATCCGTTCCATCGCAAATGATGAACTCACATCACTCAGTTGAACACGTTTTATAAGCTCTTTATAAAACAGATCGTATGATGCCATATCAGGAACAACAACCCGCATAAGATAATCTACTTCGCCGCTCATCCGGTATAGCTCTACAACTTCAGGAAAACCGGCAACTACCTTGGCAAATTCTTCCAGCCAATTCCAATCATGGTCTTTAGTACGAATAGAAATAAAGACATCAAGCGGTACGTTAATTTTTTCACGGTCAACGAGTGCAACCCGCTTAGTAATATACCCGCCATTTTCCAACATCTGAATACGGCGCCAGCATGGTGTAGTTGAAAGACCAACTGTTTCCGCAATATCAGCAGTACTCAAAGTAGCATCAGCCTGAAGAAGATTGAGAATCTTACAGTCAATATCGTCCATCATACTTTCCTGGGGGTAATCGTGGACGGCTCAACACCGCCCACATTTATTATATAATTTCAAGCAAATAGCATTGCTCTCATTTATTTATCGCCTAAAACTTTCTGACGAATAATATGGTCAATTGATGCTTTACCAGGGCCCATCAACAAGACAGCCAAGAGAGCAAAAATCCAGGCAAAGTTCGAAAGCATATCATGCCCTGAATATGAAATATTGATCACAATAGTCATAACCAACAGGCCGGCTGCAGCAAAACGACCGCCTAGTCCAAACGCAAGCATGATTGGCAAAAATGTTTCACCGTAAAGCGCCAAAGTCGCTGCTGTTTCTGGTGACAAAACCGGTACACTATATTCACTTTCGAACAGTGTCACAGTAAAAGAACCCAGATCAAAATATTCACCGCTAAATGGATCCGCACTTGCAGCTTTACTACGGCCAGACACATAGAACGGGTGTGCGACAGCCAAACGAGCGCCTAAAAGTGCAAGGAAACTTTTACCCGGCAGACCTTCTAAAAAATCAATAATCTTCTTAATAAATAACATCACCAAGTTCTCCTATATTTATCAGGCTGCCAGGGTTAACATTCCGCGTTCAGCCATTTTTTTTAATTCATTATGATGAGAATTCTCATCGATCACGCCAGTAAAATTACCTTCGTGAAAACTCTTAACTAATTCTAATTGAACATCATTAATGGCTTGAAGTTGCACCGCCCCGTCAATTCTTATGACAAGTGCGTTTTGACCTTCTTGCTCAACATGAACTGCCTCCGGTGGCATTTGCCCTGTGCCAACCATCCATAAACTTAAAATCGGATGGTCACTGGATATAACTTGCATTTGCGGCACTAGAGCCAGTGACTTATTTGATACAGCTTCATCAACTTCGATTACACTAACAGGCTCTCTTTCATCCGAATTCTGAATAACATGAACTGCCCATTCCAACCTTAGGAGGTCTGCAACATAAGAAACACTTGCAGCATGTTCATAAGTATCATAAAAATCTGCCAAAGCTCTGCCATATTCAACCAGCTGTGCCTTACCGGGCGGCGAACTCAACACAAATTGTTTGGCAGCCGCTTCAAAAAACGCCTCCCCAACAAACGCCTGCACAACAGGAAAAACAGCTTTCAAACTAGTTGTCAGTGTTTCTTTATAGTTATTCCGGTGTATTTGCATACGCTGTGCTGGCTCAAGCCCCATCGATACTATATCAGTATCAACATTAGCCAAAGCCTGGTCGTCACCGAGAATCGCGCGTTTCATATCGCGTTGTAATCTTGCTAAATCTGACATTGGTTTACGCCGAAGCTTTTAATTTATTTTGATTTTGATCAGTCATGATGTTGTAAGCCTTGTTTGCTTCACCTTGAAGAACATCGAAATCAGGAACATTATTATCCCATTCAATCAACGTCGCTTTATCTCCTGACCGTTTAATTAACCGTTCATAGAGTGCCCATACATCATCGGATATTGCACTTCCATGATCATCAATTCGAAGTTCAACACCATCAACGTCTTTAACTAAATGACCGGCTAAATGAACCTCTCCGATAAGATCAACATCGACACTGTCGATATACTCCTCAGGAGACCAACCCATATTGCGGCCAGAAACAAAAACATTGTTAACATCAAATAGTAAGCCACAACCAGTCGCGCCTGCCATCCTTGACAAAAATTCAACTTCAGGAATATCCGAAGAATTAAACGCCATATAACTGGAAGGGTTTTCGACAAGGATTTGTCGCCCTAATGCATCTTGAACTGTGTTAACATTGTCGATAACAATATCGAGGCTTTCCTGATTTAAAGGGAAAGGTAAAAGGTCATTTAAATAATGCCCCCCTTCAACCGACCAGGCTAAATGTTCAGACACAAGAGTTGGGTTATATCTTTCAACGAGATCTCTAAATCGTTTTATGTGTTCGCTGCTGATGCCTTCTGCTGAACCAAGAGACATCCCAACACCGTGGAGTGATAAAGGATATTTTTCAACAATTGCCTCAAGGAAGCGGTGATGAGCACCACCGTCAACCATGTAATTTTCTGCATGGATTTCAAAAAATGCAATGGACGGGGCATGTTCAAGAACCAACTGATAATACTGGCTCTTCAAGCTAACACCAACAGGCATATCGCCCAGAGATCTCAATGATGTCTCTGCTATATTCATATGCATCCCGTCCATTACTTAATTGATAATAATACTACAAGAGATTATTTTGTTGTCTTACCGCCAGCGATACGCTCGCAAAGACCAGCAGGAACATACACCCACTCTTCAGGGTGATTGTTTACTTTAGCCTGGCCTGCACATGAGTGAGCAGATGTACCACAGTCGTTTTGACCTTTAGCTACGATACCGAAACATTTCTCTTGTTTCTTATCAGCAGCATTTGCAACGCCAGCAGTCATAGTCATAGCGAAAGCAACTGCACCAGTTGTAGCAACAACGTTTTTTGTAAGGTTATTAATTTTCATGTTTCATTCCTCTTAAGTAGGTAACTGAATTTCATGCAAGGGTCTAATCACCCGCTGCATAATTGATTATATAGTACCTAATCGAGAAATAAAAAATAATATGAAAATCACGAGTTAGTGAGGTAAAGTTTTTCTCAAATCACGAGCTAAACAGGATTTTTCTTCTAATATACAAAAAATGGCAGAAACTTGGGGTTTCCATAACAAAACAATCACGGCTAAACCCTATGGGCCTGAAAAATCGTCCCGATAATCGCGCATAAATGTCTGTAATTTTTCAACACTGGCAATCTGACCAGCAATAGTTCCGAGCTCTCTACCGGACAATTGTTGATCACTTGTGAGCAACGTGAAAGCACGTGAGAAGTCGCCGTCTCGCATTTGATTACCGTATCGGCGCCGGGCTTCGATTAAGCCTGCACGGTCTTCCGTAAATGTCATAGCAATCGCCATCCGGATCAAATTCAGCTTCTCAACTGGCTCAAGCGCTACATCATTTCGCCACCCTTCCCCTAAAAGTCGCCGTGAAACAGCAATAAATCGCTGCCAATCTTTTGAAGCCCAATATATATCAGCACGCAATTTATCTGCTGCGACACTTCTGTCGCTCTCTATTAGTATTTCAGCCTCTTCAAATCGCGTGCTTTCTATAAGGGCACGGCTCTCAATGCGCATACGCTCTAGTTCAATATCTTCAGGAAGCCTTGGCTCACGTGTTGCCCGCAACATCTCCAATGCTTTCTGCGGTTTTTTATCCAACAAATATATTTTTGCAAGATTTCCAGCAATCTGTGCCCTCGCCGCTCCTTCAAGCCTTTCTGCTACTTGATATTCTAAAAGCTCTGCTGCACGACCGAGTAAATCCAATGAAACCAAACGGTCTGATAGTCTCCTTATCATTAAATCACCGCGCGTTCCAAAAGGTGCAAGCTCTTCAAACTCAAAAAACAGTGCAATTGCAGTTACTGGCGCCAAGTTATCTGCTTTCCCACCTAAGAATAGATCAGAAAATACTGTGCCCATTTTTGACGCTACTGAAAACTCACGCGCAAGGTCCGGATAATATGTTAAAACCAATCGTAACAGATTTAACCCATCTGTATAATTATTGGTTTCAAAATACAAATCTGCCAGCGTGTTCATGATTTCGACTTCAAGTCGGTTACCACGCCAACGATATCTCAAGCGCTCCAGCTCAGCAATCGCAAGGTCATCGGTGATATCACCACTCTTGATCTGACTTGTTAATTTTTGAAAAGTCGCCCCCACCGCGATATCATGTTCTTCAGCACCGCCCAAATCCTCATATTGAAGCAATGCAACTTCTGCATTACCAAGTTTGTCTTGTAATTGAGCGCTTAAATAGATTGACTCGCTTAACTGTGCTGTACTGATATTCAGACCGTTAAATAATTGCAGTTCTTCCCGTGCTAAATTTAAATCATCATTCGCAAGTGCAGACCTAATAACAGCCAACTGGATAGCAGCTTTATCTTTGTCATCATATGTTCCAATAACATCGCGCCCTAAACGGTAATGTTCTAATGCCTCATCGAATTGCCCCAACGCCTCAGATACAAGAGTACGCCAAAGTTCGATGTCCTGCTCTGATGACAATGCCTGAATAGAAAGGTCGCGTTCCGCAGCCTCAAGACGGCCTTGTTTAAAATTAGCTACCCCTCTTACTGCAACAAATTCCGCGTTTTCTCGCAAAGTTGGATCAAAATCCTCCATCAACGACAAAACACCCAAGGCCTCAGCAGCCCGGCTATGTGCTAAATAAAAGCGTGCTAAACGCCAGCGAAGAGCATTTTTTTCTTCACCATCAGCAATTGAAATTTCATAAAATAATCGCGACTTTTGCTTTTGATATTCCCATTCAGCGCCCTCTCGCCACGCTTTAAAGTCAATTAATCGTTTAAACTTCTCTGCGTCGGATGATGCATTATCACTGGCAAAACTTATATCGCCTTCTGAGATAGACACCCCTTCCCTAAATCTCTCAATACGAACCGTGTCTGTTTGGGGAATGACAGCTATCCCTTGCGATGTCTCCAGAACGCTTGCCATCGCATAATCATAATTTTCAGCAATGCCTCTTCCTTGATCTAATAACGGCAGGATCGAGAATAAATCACCGATGACAGGGTCTTCAATTTCAATTTTACGCCCAATATTTGCGACAGGGATAAAGATTTGCTGGCCGCCAGATTCAACGCGCCGGATCGGACTTAAGGGAAAGCGTGGTTTTGCAATATTATCTTTGAATGTAACCGTCCACCGAGCAGCGTCCTTTGTAACAACAGTGCTTTGATTATCAAGAACGCTCAGGCGAATGACAGTCGCATCCATATTTTCATCTTGCACAAAACTATTAATCCGCGTTCCTGCGGCCTGCAATGCAACACCAATATCATTTACAGGCACAGTGAAAGGACGATCAAAAATAATCCAGAGAGTTTGTGCGCGTTCAAAAACCGCCAGCCCTGCATTACTCGGAATATCGAAATGCAGCTTTAATTCTTCAAACGTTGAAGAAGCCGTCAGCTTAAGCGGCGCTCCATTTTCGACGACAGGGTTTAACTCTAGTGTTTCATTATTAGTAGTATCGACTTCCTCGTCAGCTTCAGCATCGTTTGAAGTGGAATTAGAAGCCGTATCACTATCCTCCTCCAAGTTACTTGCTGCTTGCGATGAGGTAACATCAACATTTGTTTCATTATTGATTGACTGGTTTATAGCCTCAGGAGTTTCTAAAGCATCAACAACAATAAACGTGTTGGCTCTAAAATGTTTTAGCCCAGAAGTTTCAGGTACTGTAAAGGTTACAATTGTAAGACCATTTTCGTTTGAAACAACAGGCGAAGAAATAAAGGCAAGATTTGTGTTTTCAAAAGCAGATAAATCAGGATTGAAATTAGCATCAAATTGAACAGTTAATTCGCTACCAGCTTTGGTTGCGCGGTAAGGTATCTCAACAGGAAAATCAAAAACAACGCGGGAATAATCAGAATGTTGACCCAAGCGGACATTCACCGTTGGCACATCTTGAGCCATAAGGGCAAAAGAGGAGACCAGCCAGATTAAAAGAAGGCTATAAGCTCTAACCATTTTCCTAGAAAATCCCATACACACCCTTCACCTGCTTATCGGTGAGCACAATAATATCCATTCGTTCTGAAAGGTCATATTTTTGTTGCAGTGTCAACTGGTCGTCAAGCTGCTGAAGCCGTGTATCTGCGTATGCAGCAACACCAATTGGCATCTGGTAGCCCGCCTCAGTCAATAGCCCTGCCAATACCCTAGCCCGTGTCAATGATAATTCCCAGTTCGAAATAAATTTGGCGTTTTCAATTGCCCGCCTGTCAGCATGCCCTTCCACAATAATACGATTTCCCAATCGAACTAAGGGTTTTATAATCGCTTCGGCAACCAGGCCTGCATTTTCAGATTGAACAACTTCCTTATCTTCGAATAATAAGGTGGCCGGCAGGGAAATAACAAACCGGTCTGCAAGCGTATTCAATTGAATAGACGCTAAAACAGGCTCAGTATCAATTGCTTGTCTGATAAGGCCTTCAACATAGCTTAATTTAAACCCTATCTCTTGTTTCTGTCGCTGAAGGTCAGGTGTATCATGTTGTGTTTCTGCGACTTTAGCTCGTTTTGGATTAAACTCTCTATTCATTGTTTGAACGATCGGTTCCCATTGTTCAAACTGGATAGCATTCATTGAAAATACCATCACAAAAAATGTCAAAAGTAGCGACAATAGATCTGCAAAAGTGATCATCCATGATCCACCGTCATCTTCCTGGTGCTTTGATTTGAGAAAATCAGCCATTCTGTCCACCTAACGGCACAGTATCGAGAGGCTTTAGTTTCAGCGTGTTTTTATATGCCCGCGCTTCTCTGAAAACCGCAACAATCTGATCTTCCTCAATTGAAGTAAAACCTGTCGAGAATTGCCCTGCCCGTATTCCCTGTGTTCTCAAATATCTGGCAAGTGCCCCGGCCCGCCTAATGGCGATTTCCTGTGACCTGGTTACATCTTTCAAAGCAACTTCACCGCCAGTACCAAACATAAAGGCCACATCCAATTGCCCGCCTACATTGACATTATTAAGGTCACTCACAATAGTTTTCAGGAAAGCCTGACGTGCCCCCCCTAATTCAAGTGCCCCTCTATCAAATAAATAATAAACGGGAAATTGAATTTGCAGCGCTCTACCACCTTCATTTGAAAACCGACCTTCAATTTCAAATTCAGCGTAAAAACGCCCTTGTATCTTTGTCAGTAAATCATCAAGCGGTGCACTGGTTACTTCATCGGATTGTAAATCTAAATCGGCAGCCGGAGGCGGGTTTTTATTCGAAAAAGTATTATTAACGCTATCTAATGCAGCCGATGACTTTGCAGTCGCCTGATTAGAGATCGAGTTAAGAATGATAAAAAATGCCAGAAGTATTAAATACAGAGACACAAAGAGGCTCATGGTATTATCTTTACCAAAAAGCCGCTTCCCATGTTCCTGTTCTTCATACATCTATAAATACCCAGCCTAAGCTGTTAGAGCCAGCGTCAATAGCACTTAAAAATCAAAACTCGCCAGAATAGCGTCAATTTCATCTTGGCTATTGCCTTCACCTTCTAATTGCGGGCCATTTAACAAATCTTCATCCTCAACAGCAACCCCCTCATCGTCAGTCTCCAATTCGTCCATTGGCTCGATATATTCATCACCAATTGCATCAGCAAGCGCATCTAATCGCTCTTCCAAAAGGCCAAGCACTTTATTTACTTTAGATATCCGCTGTCCGGTCAGGTCCTGAAAACTTGAAGCTTCAAACAGTTCTGTTGAAACATCAGCCAATCGTTTTGCCGATTCCTCATCAACATTTTCGGCAACTTCAGAGATTGCCTCCGCTGCATCCATAATCGTACTAGCCGCTGATTCAGTCGCATCAACAATCGCCCCAAGCTGCTCGTTTGCGTCTGGAATGTCGCGGTTTGAAATTGACTTGGCATTAATATTCGATAATTCACGTTTAGCAGCACCTACAAAATGCACTAATTCATTTAGCTCATTTGCTAATTCACGAACCTCTTCGTTATTAGATCCATTAATCATGCTTCCAACAACATTGCTAATATCCTCAATAGCAATATTCTCGCCATGATTTTCTTTTAACGAATCCACCCGATCCTGGAGACTAACAGGGGTTGCCTGTTTATTCATTCCCAATACTCCTTTGGCCCAGCACTCCCTTGGGCATATTATTTATACTGACAACAAATATTGCCTGAAAAGGTTAATTTCTTCCCAATAACGTCAAACATTTCTTCTACTTGAAAAGCGCAAACACTAGCGCACAAAAATTAACGGCCCGCCACATCCAAATCTTCGATACGAGGTGGCTGCGCAAACTCTGCTAAATTCGTCGTTAAATCACGCGCTTTCGAAGGGTCCATTGCAGCTAATATAGGTGCAAATTTAGCTTCTTTCATACGTGTTGCAATATCCAGTTGCACTTCCTGCGGCAGATTTTCAAAAATAGGCGCCGCAGACTTGGGCTTCATGGTTTCATAGATTTTAACCACTTTCGCGAATTCTTTTTCTTCACGCTCGTTAAAGATACGCAGGGACGCCTTAATACTGGATTCTAGTTGTTGAAGTTGGGAAATTTTATCATCAATTCTTTTCTCGTTTGCCTCTAATAGTCGCTCTTGCAGGTCAAGCTGGGTTGCTCTCGCATCAAGCTTGATACGCCGCGCTCTTAACTGCGAGTTTAAATCAATTTCTGTCCTACTGGGCAATCCTAGAGTAATCGGATCTAAAGCAGGCTGTCTGGCAGTATTTGCAGCCTCAGTTTCTTGATCAGTTTCATCCGGCGCGCTGCCATCATCAGGTAAATTATCAGCCTCTTGATCTTGCGCGATTACAGGTGAATTCAATAATTCAACGCCCGAATAAATATCAAACATCCGAACACTAAGCGCCATCACAGCAACAGCAATCAATAGAGGGAATAACCTCACACGACTTAATATTGCATTTGCCATCTCATTATACCCTTTCAAGAGTCAGCATAATTTACCGTGCTTCTTTTAACGCGGCCAGTATCTCTTTTTGCTGCTTGCGTGTTGTTTCGTTATCTTCAGACTTATCACCACCGTAATTCGCAATGTTACGGTCTATCCTGTCTGCAAGGTTGTTTCCAGCTTCCGTAATGAGGGTTAATTCATCCACGAGCTTACTGGCTTTGGTTATTTGAATTCCAATCCGTTCTTCTACATCCTGAGAAGAAGCAGAAATATCTTTCACGCTTTTTTGCGCCTGTAGAACGGAAATATTGAGACTGTCCATCAATTCACGCATTTCCACCTGACCATCCCGGATCGTCTGTAATCTTTTGTAAACAATCATACAAACAATAATCACCGCCACCAGCAGCACGGCAAGTATTCCATTGATAATCAGGTCCATAACTGGCGTCATTATTTAAAATCCGTTTATTCTACCGGGTCTATTCATCTTGCAACTGATTAACTTGCAAGCGCTCAGCCGTTCGGCGCACCTGCACAGCCACATTTTGGCCCGCACGCCCAATCGCACCACTGATCATAGGAACATCCCCACACTTGATAACAACCTCATCTTTCGGAGTTTTGTTAAACATAACCGTTTGTCCAACTTCCAAATTCATAACGTCATTAAGAGACATCGTAACTTCATCCATTACAACGTCCAATTCAACATCGGCGCTCCACAATTCGGTCGCCAAATGCGTTTCCCATATTGAATCACGTCCAAATTTCTCGCCCATGAAACGCTGAAGCAGCAATTCCCGGACGGGTTCTAATGTAGCATACGGGAACAAAACTTCAACACGGCCACCGCGGTCTTCCATATCAACACGCAATTTGATCAAAACCGCCGCGTTGGGGGGGCGAGCAATTGTTGCAAACCTTGGGTTCGTCTCTAAACGATCGAATGTAAAATTGACCGGACTTAGAGGTTCAAAAGCCCCGCACATATCTTTTAAAATAACCGAGATCATTCGCTCTACAAGCGTTTGTTCAATCGTAGTATAGGGCCGACCTTCGATCCGCATTGCTGCTGTGCCCCGACGACCACCAAGAAGCACATCCACAATCGAATAAATCAAACTGGAATCGATTGTCATCAATCCATAGTTATCCCATTCTTCTGCGCGGAAGACCGCAAGCATCGCTGGCAATGGTATCGAATTAAGATAATCGCCAAACCTAACCGATGTAATATTATCAAGGGAGACTTCTATATTATCAGACGTAAAATTTCTGAGCGACGTTGACATCATTCGAACCATTCGGTCGAATACGATATCAAGCATTGGCAAGCGCTCATAAGAAACCAAGGCACTATTAATTAGGGCCTGAATTCCAGTAGTCTCCCCGACGTCACCGTCGCCGTCAAAGCCAAGCAGGCTATCGATCTCGTCCTGATCGAGAACACGTCCGGGAACGCCATCCTCATCTTCTTCCTCATCGTCATCTGCCATGGCCTCCCACTCGGCAGCCATTGCATCTTGATCTTCCCCGCCTTCGTCGTCATCCCCTTCTTCAGCCATAGCTTCCCACTCGGCAAGCATTGCCTCTTCGTCTACGGGTTCGTCATCATCAGCCATGTCTCTATTCCAAATAAGCCGGAGTTAAGTATTTGAAACCAATATCAACTCATCAAATATAAGCGGTTCTCATCGATCACCTTTAAAGCAAAATATGAACCAACTTCATGCATCCCATAAGTTTAACAAATCAGGAGCCCTGAATAATAAACTCTTGGAACAAAACATCCTTCACACGCGACGGAGCAACAGATTGATTTATCCGGGAAAGCAGTTCTTCTTTCACATGCAAAACACCGCGCGCGCCATCGATGTCCTCAGGGCGAAGCTCTCGCATATAGATATTGAATTCATCCATAATTCTCGGCAGTTTCGCTTCGACATCAGCCCGGAAGCTTTCACGGTCAAGCTCAAGTGTTACTGCAGCCCGCAGGAAACTACTTCCCTGCCCACCAGTATTTAAATTATAAAGCTGAGGATCAAGCACAATGAAAAGCGTTTGCAACTCTTCAGGTGTTTTATCAGCTTCCGCATCGGCGGTGGCATTTTGATCAGCAACGCCTTGTGAAAGCTCATCCAGTTCATCAACGGGTGGTTTTTCTTCTTCGCCGCCTAATAATAAAACGACAACAACGATGATGATAATAAGCACAAGTGCACCAGCACCGCCAAATATCACCAGCTTCTTACCACTCATTTTTTTCTTCTCTAACCCTTCGGTCAGATCATCGGTCGCGCCTGCTTCTTCATCCGCCATATAATAAAGCCGCCATTTACTTGCCTGTTAACAGCGCCTTTTAAGAATATACTCAAATATAACGCCTATAATTTTGCTCATCTTATCTTTATTTATATATAGTTAACAAGGTGTAAAAATCATTAAATATCAGCTCTCTAGGAAACCATAACTCAATGAGCGGCAAAACCTACCCTTCCTTGCTACACATGCAATCATTTTACATCGGCAAAATATGTCTCAAACTAATATACCCACACTAAAAAATACATAAGTCTTTGAAAAATATAATATTATTTTCTGGCACACTTTCTGCTTATAGATGTTCAACAAAAAATAAACTGCGCTAAAAGCTATAAAAATAAAATGCTATTTGCAGGAGAAGTAAAATGGACACCGCATTATATGTGGGGTTAGCCCAAAGAACTGCGCTCAGACGGCGCCTGGATGTTGTTGCGCATAACGTTGCAAACATGTCAACGACAGCCTTTAATAAAGAAAGAGTGGTCTTTCGCCAATATCTGGTAGACACTCCCGGAGCCGCAGCAACAACTGGCGGCAAGATTTCTTATGTCCTTGATCACGGTGTCGTCCGTAATCTGGATGTCGGCACACCTGTGACGACCAATAATCCACTTGATATTTTCATCTCAAAAGGCGGTTATCTCTCGGTTGAAAGCCGGAATGGGGAAACACTTTACACCCGTAACGGACGGATGCGCCTCGACACTGATAACTTCATTACACTTCTCAGCGGCGAACGTGTTCTCGACGTCGATGGAAACCCTATTCAATTAGAAAATGGTGACACGCGCGTTGATATCGCAGATGACGGCACAATTTCTGGCGAGTTAGGCGTGGTTGCACAGCTAAGTATCTCAAGCTTTGCTAACGAGCAATCTCTCAAAAGGGTCGGGACTTCGCTTTATGAAGCAGAACAAGATCCAATCGACCCAGCCGATGCACCGCTGATCGGAATAATACAAAAAGCTTATGAAAGCTCAAACGTCAACGCGATTGAATCCACTGTAGAGATGATCGATGTCCTTCGGACCTATCAAAATGCAGAGCAACGCGCGAAAGATATAACTGATCTCCGTGAAGACGCGCTTCGTCGCCTCTCACGAGTTCAATAGATAGCTTACAGAGTTAAGGAAAGGACAGTCCCATGAGAGCACTTAGTTCCGCAGCAACAGGTATGTTGGCTCAGCAGCTTAATGTTGATACAATTTCAAACAATATCGCAAACCTGAACACAACTGGTTTCAAGCGTCAACGCGCTGAGTTTCAAGATTTATTATACCAAAATATCGAGCGTGCTGGCTCAAACTCTTCAGACGCAGGCACAACACTGCCCAGCGGCATTCAGGTCGGCGTTGGCGTACGTGCAGCAGGTATTTACCGGATCGATGAACAGGGCAGCTTGGAAAACACTGGTAACACTTTTGACATCGCGATTAATGGAAATGGGTATTTCCGTATCCAGTTACCTGATGGTCAAGATGCCTACACCCGAGCAGGGTCGTTCCAGATCGATCAAAACGGTCAACTAGTAACACCGCAAGGCTTTATCGTTCAGCCACAGGTTACAATCCCGCAGGACGCACGCGATGTTTCAGTTAACGAACAAGGCGAAATCTCGTTTAGTCTTGACGGTCAGGTTCAACCCTCTGTTGCCGGACAGCTTGATCTGGCAATATTTCCCAATAGCGTTGGCCTAGAAGCAATTGGTGGAAACCTGTTGTTAGAAACACAAGCATCCGGGGCCGCTAATATTGCAACACCAGGCTCCCAAGGGTTTGGGTCTGTTTTACAGGGCTTTCTTGAACGCTCGAATGTAAATGCAGTTAGCGAGATCACCGCCCTAATCTCGGCGCAGCGCGCATATGAATTAAACTCGCAAGTAATCCAGACAGCGGATGAAATGCTGAGCACAGCCGGTCAGCTTCGTTAATACCATTAGAGTGAAATGACAAGATCATGAAAAACATCGGTAAAAAGATAAAATCATTCGCAAATACAAGCATACTAATTGCTTCGGTCATTGGTATGTCATCATCAACAGTTGCTGAAAATGATTTACTATCAAACCTAAGCGTCACTGATAACATGGTCAAACTAAGCGATCTTTTTTCCAACACTGGTGCCAAGGGTGAGGAAATTGTTCTTACAGCTCCTGCCCCTGGCAAGAGCATTCAAATTTCAAGCTATCAGCTCGAAAAAATTGCTAATAAATATGCACTCGACTGGCAAAAACCGGATTACTTGAAACGCATTACCCTTAATCGGGAAGGCCTGCCGGTAAAGGCTGATGATATTCAACGGTTAATCCGTGAAAACCTTGAGCTTGACGGCATCGCTGGCGGCATTGCCATACGTATTTTTGGGCATCGTAAAGGCATCTTTCTCCCCATAACGTCCAGCATTTATGACATCGAAGTGTCAGAGATCGATGTCTCTGAGCGCCAGGATCGCTTCTCCGCAATTCTAAGCCTCCCGTTTAGCGGTCAGGAACGCAAGCAACTAAGGATAACAGGCTCAATTGAACAGGTAGAAACCGTTCCTGTGTTTGCCCGCACCATAAAACCAGGCGAAATAATCGCTGAATCTGACATCAACTGGCAGGATGTTTCCATCAAGCGGATCAACAACCGGACAATCAGTGATATGGACACTCTTATAGGGCAAACGGTTAAACGCCCGGTCAGGGCAGGCAAAATGCTGGTAACATCGGATGTTCAAACCCCTGTTGCTGTTGGCAAAGGGGAACACCTCACCCTGATTTACAAAGCTGGTGCGATGCAGCTTACAACGGGGGCAAGAGCGCTTGAAACTGGCGGCATTGGCGACATTATTAATGTTATGAACATACAATCCCGCCAATCCGTTGAAGCCAAAATTACATCGCCCGGCATTGCAACAGTTACCAGCTACAACGTTTTAAAGCTTGCATCGCGGTAATATCGAATGGAATGCGCCCAAAGAAAAAGTGCGCCTGGAGAGGAAACAATGAAACAATCATATCAAAAGCAATTAAAGTTATTCAGCTCTGTGGCTATGGTTTCACTCCTGAGTGCTTGCGGTAGTTTGGACCGGATCAAAGACATAGGAAAAGAACCAGACCTCACTCCAATCACAGAGGTTAAGGCGCCTGTCAGGCAACGCTCAATCAGTGTGCCATTACCTCAAAACATGCCGCAAAAATACGAAGCAAACTCTTTGTGGCGCACCGGTGCCAGAGCCTTCTTCAAAGACCAGCGCGCATCAAACATAGGCGATTTATTGACTGTTCAAATCGATATTCAGGATCAAGCACAAATCGGCAATACAACAGCCCGGAGCCGCACAACAGCAGAAAATGCAGGCATTGAAAACTTCCTCGGTATCCCGCAAGGTATTGATAGCCTGATTGGCAGCGGCGCAGAGCCAGGATCAACCCGCGCTGCAATTGCCGGGGGCTTTGATCCAGCAAACCTGATAGGTATCGATTCAACTAATTCTTATAACGGAACAGGTACCGTTAACCGCAGCGAAACCATCAGCCTTACAGCAGCTGTGATGGTAACCGAAGTATTACCGAATGGCAATTTCGTCATTCAAGGCCGACAAGAAGTACGAGTGAATTTTGAAAAACGCGAACTACTGATTGCAGGCATTATTCGCCCAGCCGATATATCCAGCTCCAATGTGATCCAACATACTCAGATCGCAGAAGCAAGGATTTCGTACGGCGGCAAAGGGCAAATCACCGATGTACAACAGCCGCGCTATGGCACACAGTTGTATGATATTATTTTCCCATTTTAAATGAAGGAGGTGGAGTATAAGTAACTAATTTTATACTTCTCAAAAAATAGCAAACTTTTACGGCCAAACACCTCGCAGGGTTTGGCCTTTTTCTTGTGAGTGCAAAAGAGCAACAAAAAAGCCGGCCCAAAAGCCAGCTTTCCGAAATAGTCATTATATTACAATCTATTCAATGCCTTACTTATGGCCTTTACTCTTCACGGTGAACTTTCTCTGCACGCTCATGAGCTTCTTGTGCCTCAATCGTCATTGTAGCGATTGGCCTCGCATCCAGACGGCGTAAACTAATTGGATCTCCAGATACTTCGCAATATCCATACTCGCCCTCTTCGATACGGCGAAGAGCTGAGTCAATTTTGGAAACAAGCTTGCGCTGGCGATCCCGTGTTCTCAGTTCTACCGACCAATCGGTTTCTGAAGAAGCGCGATCAGCGATATCCGGCTCACGCAAATTGTCTTCCTGAAGATTTTGTAATGTTTCAGCAGACTCGCGTAAAATATCATCTTTCCAATCTTCTAGTTTTCTACGAAAATATTCTAATTGATTAGCATTCATGAATTCTTCGTTTGGAGAAGGCATGTAACCTTCTGGAAGCTCTACAGCTGAGTTATTTTGCGTCATAGCAACTGCCCATTATCCCTAATCTTAACAAAGTCGACTATTTCTCAGTTTTTCTGAGTTCGGCGTTATATAATCGCTTCAAAGCGCGAGTACAAGAGGGAAAGGGTGGATTTAAACCAAGTTTACCGCTTACTTAACCGGGCAAAAAAAATCCAGAGGGTATTACATGCCTAGCTTTGCAAGCTCTACTTCTGCACGCAATTCAATTTCTTCAAGTATTTCATTAAGTTGCTCATCTTGAGTATTGCCCTTTTGTGATCTGGCAAGTGACGCAAGTGAACGAAGATTGCTAATAGGGATCGCGCCCAACAGAAGGCCTTTACGGACCTCTTCGAGCAAATCCAACATCTCATTCGCTCGATTTAAGCCTTTGGAACGCCCTGTCGTAGAATCAGGAACCTCTTGAAGCGAAAGAAGTGCATCAACTGTTGCAAGCGGACTGGGTCCACCCACATTCGTAGCCTGAGACAAATCCTGCGGCCCTGATAGTGCGCTTGAAAAGCCCGCCCCATCACTAGCTTGCTTTGCCCCGGTCTTCTTAATTGTCTTGGACGTAATTCGCCCTGAACCTGAAATCTTCATATCTCTAATTTATAGGCATAAATACTATTGGGCAAGCTTTGCAATTCATTTCCGGAAAATAATACCTACAGCCTTCGCCGTTTCATAAAAAATATTAAATATCATACACTTAGTAATAATAAAAAATGGCACAAATTTCGCTTTATAAGGTGTAAGAAATATTTTCACGCTGGAAAAGGGAAAAAATGTTCATGAAAGCACTTAAGCAAGACAAACATGTCACGCCAAATGTTGCCATGTCTATCACAGTTCTCATTGCAGCATTTCTTTTTGCTCTCATACATTCGTCAAACGCGGTTGCTTCTTCTCGTATAAAAGATATCACCTCTGTTGAAGGAGTGCGGGAAAACCAACTTGTAGGATACGGCCTGGTAGTTGGCTTGAACGGTACAGGCGATACTTTCCAGAACGTTCCTCATACCGAGCAAAGCCTTGTTGCTATGCTTGAGCGGTTTGGAACCAATATTAACGGCGAACAATTACGGCCTGAAAATGTAGCGACAGTAATAGTGACAGCCGACCTTCCTCCATTTGCACGCCCCGGCACACGAATAGACGTTTCAGTAAGCTCAATCGGCGACGCAGATGACTTAAGAGGCGGAACATTGGTTGTAACACCCCTTCAAGGCGCAAACGGTGAAGTTTACGCTGTGGCACAAGGTACAGTGGCTGTATCAGGATTTAATGTCCAAGGTGAAGCCGCACAGATAGTGCAAGGTGTTCCGACAAGCGGCAGAATTTCAAATGGGGCAATCATTGAAAATGAAGTAAATTTTGAGTTGGCAAACCTGTCATCGGTGAAATTATCCCTACACAATCCTGACTTCACAACTGCCAAACGCATTGCAACTGCCATCAATAAACATTTAGGTACTACGCTATCGGTAGCGCTTGATCCGTCAACAATTAAAATCAGCCGACCTATTGGTTACAGGCTTCCAATGTTTAACCTTCTTCAAGAGATCGAGCTTTTAGAGGTTGAACCAGATCAACGCGCAAGAGTTCTTATCGACGAACGTACCGGCATTATTGTTATGGGCAATCAGGTACGCATAAACCCTATTGCCATCGCTCAAGGAAATTTAGTGATTAATATTCAGGAAGGTGCACAAGTTTCACAACCAAATGCATTTGGTGAAGGTGAAACCGTTGCCGTCCCTCAAACTGATATAAGTGTGGAAGAAGTTGGCACTGAACTTCGTGTTTTACCTGAGACCGTTACATTACGTGAGCTTGTTGATGGGTTGAATGCGCTCGGGGTTTCGCCCCGTGATATGATTTCAATTCTTCAGGCTATTAAAGCTGCTGGCGCAATGCAGGCTGAAATTGAGGTAATTTAATTATGACATTACAATCCATAGATCTAGCGGGCGGCGCAAATCAGCTCTTAGCTAATAGCAATAGCCAGTCACAGGCATCAAAATTATCTGCCGCGCGCGCCAATATTGAGCTCGCTAAAGCAAACGGCGAAGGCGAGAAAAGCGCCCGTGACGCTGCCGAGCAATTCGAAGCTGTTTTTATCTCACAGTTTCTCGCGCCTATTTTTGATACAATCCCAACCGACGGACCATTTGGCGGCGGGCATGCCGAAAGCGTTTATCGTGGATTTATGGTTGAAGAGATCGGCAAAGCCATCGCAAAAAATGGCGGCTTTGGCATAGCAGATACCGTGTACGGCGAGATATTAAGAATTCAATCTGGTAGTGATGCAGCGGTATCACCCAGCCCTTCTAAAGTTACAGCCAATAGTGCCTATGACAAAGCCGCTAAATTACAGGAGGTAAAAAATGCCGCTTGATGCTCACCCAAACCAACTGGAAAACAACACCCCTTTAATCACTGGCCCCGGCGAAAAGCTGGTGAAAATCACCTTAAAGCTAACGGACCTGATAAAACGGGAAACAAGCTTTCTTAAAACACACCGGAATAAAGATGCTCAAGGCCTGCACGGTGAAAAAAGCCGACTAATGGCCGAATACAGAGAAACTTTAAACAACCTGCAAGTCAACGAACACTTGCTCGGCCCTAAAGATTCTAAAGAACGGAAATATATCAAATCCATTACCGAACCATTTCGTGAGGCTCTGCGTGAGCACGCACGCATTGTTCTCAGGATGAAAGCTGTAACTGAAGGCTTGATAAAAAGTGTTGGCGAAGAAGCTAAGAAGAACAACCCTTCGGTTACAGGCTATAATAACACAGCAGCCTTTGCCATTCCGCAAAATCAACGCCCGACATCACTTAGTTTAAATCAGGTTATTTGATATGGCTGTGATAGGTGCAACAATTGCATCAATACCACATCAACATTCTCATAAAAGCTCTGTTTCTTCATCTACTAATACGGCAAATAATCAGCAGCTAGCTAATAACTTTGCCGCCCTTTTGAAAAGCAGAATTTTTCCCTCTCTCTCAATATCGCGCTCAGTAACAGGGAATTCTCTACCCCCTACTCCGCCGAGCCACACATCAGGTATAAGCCAACCACACCAGCTTGCATCCTTTGCTATTTTAAATAGTAACAGTGCTAATTCGCTTAGCAGTCAAAATACAAATAGCAAAAAGAATAGACCAGCCAAGAAGCCTGCTCGCAAATAATCGCGTTTTGAAGTCCCTTCCAATCACCTCTAATCATCAGGCAAAAGATTCCGAGAAAACCATCGGCAGAATCTGCAATACGCACACTCAATACATTCAAATGATTCCTACACATTATTTTATTATTTTAGAAAATCGTTAAATTTTAAATTTAATTGTTATTTTTCAAATACTTATACAAATAAAAAAACTGGCACACCCTTTGCTTTTATCAAGTCAAATACTCTAAATGAGTTTGAACAGATTGTGAAAGAAAGGAGAGGTAAAATGGCCTTTTCAGTTAATGTAAACGAACCAGCTTTACTTGCGCTACGTGCTTTGACAAATACAAATACTGATCTTCAAACAACCCAGGAGAGGATCAGTACAGGCCTTGAAATTGGATCAGCACGTGACAACGCAGCGATCTTTTCAATCGCGCAACAGTTGCGCGGCGATGTGCGCGGCCTTAACGCTGTACGCCAATCACTTGATCGCGGTATTTCAACCATCGATGTTGCCCTTGCCGCATCTACAGCAATTTCAGACTTGTTGCTAGAATTAAAAGAACGCGCCGTAGCCGCCGCTGATGCAGGCCTTGACCAAACCAGCCGGGACGCGCTTTCCACTGACTTTGTAACTTTAAGGGATCAAATCTCTCAAATTGTCTCAAATGCAGAATTCAACGGCTCAAACCTTATTGATACCGGTAGCGACGCTATCGTTGCAATCACTAATTCAGATGCAACACAAACATTAAACATTGACCATGAGGACTTGTCGTTAGGTGGCGGTGTTATCGACATTGGCCCCACGCAAAGTATTGGCACACAAACCCTAGCTGCCGCAGCCGTAGCAGATATCAATACTTCTATCGACCAGTTGAACGAGGTATTAACACGCTTCGGTGCAGGAGCCACGGCACTGGAACAAAGCCGCGTGTTTAATGAACAGCTTCAGGATGTTGTAGAAGTTGGTATCGGCAACCTGGTAGACGCTGATCTTGCCCAAGAAAGTGCAAACCTACAAGCCCTTCAGGTAAGGCAACAGTTAGGCTTGCAATCGCTATCAATCGCCAACCAGTCACCACAGGCGATTTTATCCCTCTTCCAGTAAAAGGAAGACATTTCACAATCAAAAAAGCCGGATTGCGTATCCGGCTTTTTGCATTTATAGAAATCTATATTATTTTAAACAGGTTTTTATCTGTTCAATAACATAGTCCTGTTCTTCATTCGCCAAGGTAGGGTAAAGTGGTATACTAAGTGCTTTCGCATAGTATGCATTAGCTCCAGGCAATTCTTGCTCACCGTACAATTTTTCATAATATGGCTGCTTATGGACCGGTATGTAATGTACTTGAGTACCGATATTATTAACATGCAATTCATCCATTACTTTTGCTCTTGATTTTCCAAGCTGATTAAAATCAATAAGTAAAGGATATAAATGCCACGCTGACGTTGAAAAACCATTACGTTCAATTGGCTGCACCAAATCAGAAAACGACATAAAGGCAGTATCGTAGCGAGCAACCAGTTCACGACGGCGTCCGCAAAATTGATCCAGTTTTTTTAACTGACTTAAACCAAGAGCACATTGCATATCAGTAGCTCGATAATTAAACCCAAGTTCGTGCATTTCATAAAACCAAGGATTAGGCTTACCACTAGTATCCAATGCCATTTCATTGTTTTGCCAGAGGCTTTGATCTCTATTTAAATCATGGCTCCGCAGACGTCGCATACGTTCAGCTAGCTCGGTATTATTTGTCGTAACAATTCCCCCCTCGCCCATCGCAATTGATTTTACAGGATGCAATGAAAAACAACCAAAGTCTTCATACCTACCGTCCCCAGGCTTCCCACTATCAATATATTCCGCTCCTAAAGCATGACAACAATCGGTTATAATTGTCATTTCATGTTCACAGGCAACATTTGATATCTCGGCCATTTCGCATGATTGCCCATTAAGATGGACTGGTATGACAGCTTTGGGCCTTTTACTAGCAACGCTAATAGCATCTTGCATCGCCTCACTAGTCATAAGCCCCGTTTTCGGATCAACATCAGCGAAAACAACATCTGCGCCAATCATACGAACAACATTTGCTGTCGATAGAAAAGTTATAGATGGAACAACAACTAAATCACCTGGCTTTATATTCGCTGCAATCACAGCCAAATGTAGCGCTGTTGTTCCATTAGAACAAACAATGGCTTCTTTTACGCCAATTTTAGCAGCGAATGCTTTCTCAAGCTCTGAAACAACAGGGCCGCCGGTCAAGAAATCCGATTTCAATACCGAAGTAACTGCCTCGATATCTTCCGAGTCAATACTATGACGCCCATAAGGTAAAAAGCCATCCATGTGATACTCCAATCAAGCACAGACTTCTGGTAAAATCTTGACGAGATCCTCAATTGTTAACCAGTCCGAATTACTATTGCTGGTATATTCAAATCCCTCAGGAACATTTCCAAAGCCATCGTTTCTATAAGATTTCCTCGATGTAAAACTGAGCTCTGGTTCGATAGCAAATCGGTCACCTAAATCAACTGTATGTCTTGCATTATAATCCGTAATCATAATCTCATGCAACTTTTCACCAGGTCTAATCCCTACATGTTTTGTAGGAATTCCCGGGGCTATTGCTTCAACTAAATCCATAATTTTCATGGAAGGAATTTTAGGCACAAACACTTCACCACCACGCATCAAATCTAAGCAGGACAGTGTGAAATTCACCGCTTGCTCAAGCGTTATCCAAAACCGTGTCATTTGCGTATCAGTTATTGGAAGTTCAGTTGCTCCCTCTGAGAGTAATTTCTTGAAAAAAGGAATGACACTTCCACGTGACCCCAGAACATTACCATACCGTACAACTGAAAACTTCGAGCCACTTTGTGAACTTAAATTATTAGCTGCAACAAAAATTTTATCAGAAGCAAGTTTACTAGCTCCATATAGATTGATCGGATTAACTGCCTTATCTGTGGATAATGCTACAACATTTTTCACTTCAGTTCTTAGTGCAGCTTGCACAATATTTTCTGCACCCATAACATTAGTGCGTATACATTCGAAGGGATTATACTCTGCAAGCGGTACCTGCTTTTGTGCCGCAGCATGAATTACAATATCAACACCACGAAAAGCCATAATCAAGCGATCAAGGTCTCGAACATCCCCAATGAAAAAGCGTACTTTTAACTTTTCATCATCAGTAAGAGAATTTTGTAGTTCAAAATGATTGTATTCACCGCGAGCAAATATAATTATCCGCCTTGGAGAATACTTATCAAGCAAATGCCTAATTAAAGCCTTTCCAAAAGACCCCGTCCCACCAGTAATCAAAATAGACTTTCCAGATAAATCTATCTTGGATGCGAATTTCATATTATCCATATTCAAATACCTATTTACGGTTATTCTAATAGTAGGATATACAATAATCCGGCCAAATATAAATGGTTTTAATACATTAAACTTTTAAATCGTTTAAAAGGCACACAAATTTATGAACTTCTTAATTCGTGCAGACTCCTCAAATGACATGGGAATTGGTCATATAATGCGTTGTCTGGCAATTGCCCAGACAGGAATAAAGCGGGGTCATACATTTTCTTTTATTTCAAAGGAAAATGTTCATTTTGCGAGTTCACAAATAAAGCAAAGTAAAATAAAAACTTATACCATAATGAAGGACAGTTCTGAAACTGAAGAAGCATTGTATTTGAGCAAAATATGCCAAAACCAAGCCATAGATTATATTATTGTTGATGGTTATCACTATTCAAATTCACTAAGGAAATTGATAAAAAGCATTGGCCCTAAAATTATTTCCATTAGCGATCATGATCGCGAAAAAAATTTACATGCAGATATAGTATTAGCGCCAAGCTTTGAGGTCGTTTCAAAAAAACTGATCAATAAAAACCCGGAAACTGTCTTTATACATGGAAATAACTACACTATTCTTAGGCCTGCAATAACGGCGTCCGTCAAAAATATTCCACCATTAAAAGAAAGAAAAGAAACCCTTATCTCATTTGGCGGCAGTGATCCATTTGGACTTACACTCCCAACGGCTTGTGAAACATTAAGAATAAGCAGCAATGTTGTTAACATTATCACTTCTTCATCAACATGCAATTTATTCGAAATAGAAAAAATAGCGAAAGCTAATCCACAACAAATTAATCTTCACAAAGACTGCCAGAATATTGAAAATGTTATCCTTTCGTGCGGCATAGCAATATCAGCAGGAGGAAATACTTTGAATGAATTAGTGACACTTCAGACCCCAACTATTGCCGTTGTAGTTGCAGACAATCAATATAATAACTCCAACAAACTCGCACAGCTTGGCGCGTGCGAACTAGTTGATGTAAGGGAAATCATTAAAAAACCTGAAAAAATTGGCGTGAATATTGCTCAAACTTACCGAAACCTTAGGAATTCCAATTCCCATCGAGAGCGAATGGTTGACATTGCTATAAACACTTTTGACGGATTAGGTATTGAACGTTTTTTTGATAAACTGGAACATCGAGTATCATAATGAGCACAAATTTCAAAATTAATGATCATCAAGTTGGTGAGGATCATGACCCTTACATAATTTCAGAGATGTCAGGGAACCACAACAATGATATCAATCGTGCCTTCAAAATAATAAAAGCCGCAAAAGATGCAGGTGCAGATGCAATTAAACTGCAAACTTACACACCAGATACAATAACATTGGATCACGATGGCCCGGGCTTCACGTCTTCAGGCCTTTGGGAAGGGAAACGATTATACGATCTGTATGCGGAAGCAATGACCCCATGGGAATGGCACAAAGATCTTTTTGATTATGCCAGAGAAATAGATATTACAATATTCAGCTCCCCTTTTGATAAAACTGCGGTGGACTTTTTGGAAAGCTTGAACACTCCAGCCTATAAGATAGCCTCTTTTGAAATTGTAGATATCCCTCTTATTCAATATGCCGCATCTACAGGCAAACCAATTATAATTTCGTCTGGCCTTGCAAGCTTAACCGAAATGCAGGAAGCAATTGATGCAGTAAAATCTACTGGCAACAGTAATATCGCAATGCTTCATTGTGTGAGTGGCTACCCTGCACCGTATAACGACTGTAATCTGAAAACCATTCCAGACATGCAGAATAAGCTAGGAGTAACAATCGGACTTTCAGACCATTCACATGGCATATCTGCACCCGTAGCAGCTGTTACTCTTGGCGCTTCAATCATAGAAAAACATATGACTTTGAGGCGCCAAGATGGCGGCGTTGATAGCAACTTTTCTCTTGAACCAAAAGAGTTTGCCGCTATGTCAAAAGCATGCCGAGAAGCCAAGCAAGCACTCGGAAAAGTGAACTATAATTTAAAAAAGAGCGAAAAAGAAAATTTAAACCTCAGACGGTCTATTTATTCCTGCAAAGAAATAAAAGCTGGTGAGATATTTACAGCTGAAAATGTTCGCTCGGTGCGGCCTGGCTTCGGCCTAGCACCTAAACACCTACCTGATTTACTAGGAAAAGTTGCCAAAAAAAATATTCCATTTGGAACACCTATCAACTGGAGTATGATTAATGAGTAGCGGCCAAAGTATTGCCTCAAAACCAGACAAAAATATTTCACCAATTATCTGCATATCACAAGCACGCATGACGTCAACGCGCCTCCCAGGAAAAGTCCTGATGGAAATTGATGGCAAGCCAATGCTTTGGTATCATCTTTCGAGGTTAAAGCGGTCCAAACATATTGATAAAATTGTTGTGGCTACCACAATAAATTCATCCGATGATCCAATTATCGAATTTTGCAACAATATGGGAATTGATACATTCCGAGGCGATGAATACAACGTATTAAGTCGCTATTATGATTGCGCAAAGAAATACAATGCCAAAACTATTGTTCGTGTCACATCAGACTGTCCGTTAATTGATCCAAGACTAATTGATGAATTAATTCAAAACTATAGCTATTGCACTAAAACATATGATTATATTGAATTATCTTCAATTTCATACCCGTCGGGGTTTGATGCAGAAATATTCTCGTTTGATAGCTTGTGCAAATCATACGAAAGCGCACACAAACCTTACCACCTTGAGCATGTGACTTCATATTTATATGAAAATCAGAAAATCTTTAGGACAAAACTTTATTCAAATACTCCAGAACATAACGCTGCTAAACTTAGTATCGATACAACAGAAGAGTTTGAGCGTGTCAGCAGTATTATACATCATTTCAAAAGACTTAATAACAATCACTATACTTGGTCTGATTGCATATCTTTTCTAAAACAACAATTATAACTCTACATCAAAAACATTTTTAAGCTCTTCGAAAATATACGCCTTGGAAAAAGCAGCTTTCTTGGAGAAATAGATATTACCTCGCCCCCAGAATTGCTCGCAAAACCTATTAAAACAAGCAGTGTATCCAATCTTTTTAAGCCCATACGAAACAGGCGTTTTCAAAACATTAGCCAGCCCTGGAAAGGTCACAACATCTCGTAGAACTTTTGATTTGGATACTTCATGCCAAATTACTTCCGCGAAACTTTCCGGCATATTCCATAAATCACTATATATTTTGGTTGGCACTTCAGCGCATATATATCCCATTCCGGCAGGCGTTGTATCATTACCAAACTTTGAAGGGGCGCTGATACGAAAAGACAATGTATCTTCATCATAATTATGTACATAATCGATATCACCCAAGCTCGCCTCAGGTACATTGAAGTAAAAAAGTACAAGTGGAACAGATGTATTATATAGCGAAACATCTTCAGAAAACCCCATTAAAGAAGCAAGTTCGGATACATCTGTCGCCCAAAAAATACTATCATAAGTGTGCTGCATTGACTTTGTTTCAGATTTAACATCTATATCTAAAGTCGTATTATTTATACTTGAGTTAATTTTTGTACACCTAGCAAAATGCACTATCTCTACGCCAAGTTCATTCAATTTTTTCTCGGCGCTCTCACAAAACCCAAGCATACCCCTAGTTTCAGGATAAAAGGTTCGGTACCCTTGATCGCTATTTGGCTGCCTGAACTTCAAAGGGTCATTTACGCTTCGCGCCGCAATACGTTGATCAAATTTCAGAATCTTTTTCAACGTCATGGCCATGCTATCAGGTAAAAAGCTTAAACGACGTAAATTGAGAACATTTAGATTAACAGAATCTAACTCTCTCAAATCTTGCTGAATAACTTTCTGATAAGCCTGCCTCAAAATCGTTGCAGCTGTCTTACCGTACCGATCTATAAGTAAATCATATAAACAATCAAACGACTGAATTCCACAGTCGTCAGTAATATTGTTCAACATCTCAAACAATATACGCGCTGCAAACGTTTGATCATGAGAATTAGCGACATGGCATAATTCACTACCTATACGAATATTTCCTTTAAAAACAGAAGCGTACAATGCATCATATGGATTAATTTTATAATTCAAAATATCTCTTATGACATCTGCTTGCTCACTATATGCGCCGTCCAACAGATGACAGCCCAGATCATATATATACCCATCTATTTCTGTTGAATGCAGCACCCCTCCAAGAAACGGGGCTGCATTAACTAATGTTACATCAAATCCCTTTTTTGAAGCCATATAAGCTGCCGCGATACCAGAAAACCCTCCTCCAACGACACAAAGTCTCTGTTTCATAAACGTTCCTTAATAACTTAATTAATTCTTGCGATAAGCTACTGCTGTCACAATACCTTGAGGGTCTTTTTGTTCCAGAATTCGTTTATAACCATATTTAGCAATAAGCGGGGCGAATATAGGCGTTGTGTAGCCTATCGTAATCGGGCGAGGTTTCCGAGCCAAAGTTTCATCAATATTCTTAAGGACGCTTTTAATAATATCTTCGGAAAAAGGGTTAGCCATATATATAAAACATACATTATCAGGAATATGATATATTCCTGCATCACCGAGTGTAATGTCATATTCAAATTTATCAGTTTTTTCCGAAAAAGTGCTTATATTTTGCTCACAAATTTCAACCAATTGCTCGGAAAACTCAACACCCGCAACCCATTTGAAACCCGCCAATACCGCGAGCATCAATGCGCGACCTTTTCCACACCCTAAGTCTAAAAAACCATTCTCGTAGTCTACATCATTCAACTCATCTAAGAATCCCTGGAAAGTATGAACGTAAGTTGCTTGATATTTAGTAGCCATCGCTTTTAATTCGCTATCAATGTCGAGCATATCATCAAGTGCAACAAGTTCAATAGTTTCCACACCATAGCGCCATTCAAACCACAATTCTTTAATTGCTATATTGATCGTGTATTGAAACCCTCGCCTTCTCCAAGAGGACTTTATAAAACGATACATACTTGCAATATTCTGCCAAAACATAAAAAATGCTTCTCTACTGAAATAATAACCAACTTGTTACTATACCAAGCAAACTATAGGCCAAATATGAAAGTTTTTATAAATCAAAGCATTTTTATTCCTTGGAAAGGTTTCTTTGATAATATTGCCGCAGCAGATTTATATATTGTTTATGATCATGTAGCTTTTAATCAACCTTCTTTTAGAAATCGCAATAAAATTCAGACAGCACAAGGGCCAAGCTTCGTTTCCATACCGGTACAAAAAATGCCTCTTGGAACGGCTATTAACAAAATACTAATTGCCGATGACAAATGGGGAACGAAATGTTGGAATAAAATCGAAAGCAATTATCGAAAAGCTAAATTTTACAAAGAATACGCTAATGAATTCAAACCAATATTCAAAGAAACAACAGAGCTACGATTGTCAGAAATTAACCTTATATTTATTCAGCGAATTTGCGAACTACTCAATATCAACACCCCAATCGCGCTTGATACTGACTTTCAACTGGCAGGAGAACGCAATCAAAAGCTAATCTCTCTTTGCCATCAGTGTAATGCAACTCACTACTTATCTGGCCCAGGTGCTAAAGAGTACTTAGATATTAAAACTTTTAAAAAAAACGGAATTGAAGTTGAATTTTCAGACTATGATAAATATCAACCATACTCACAAATGTTTCATCCCTTTTCCCATTATGTAAGCATATTGGATATGTTATTTAATTTGGGCCCACAAACATCCAAATATATGCTTCATCCTTAATTAATATTTAATATTTCACGAGCTTGTGTCACAGCTTTTGGTATGATTTCTTCCCACCCATCAACATCATCACCATGAATAATCCAATTCTTATCTTCTTCTACAAAGGGAACTTTTGTTTTTAAACCAAACCCCCACCAGATACTCGACTTCAAAGAAAGAATAATTATCGGCGTACCTGTAGCCAATGTAAATTGTACCGGAGCTGATGTGACAGATACCACCAAATCACAACATTGTATTAATGCAATATTGGCTTCAATATCATCCTTTAAATTCACATCATCAAAATTAATTACATCAACATCATACTGGTCTTTAAACTCTTTTAGGCTGTCCGCCACATCACCGTATTGAAGATTAACAAACGTAACATGCCTCTTAAGAGCCATAATAGCTTTCATATCCTCAATTGCAGGGTATAAATGCGCTCTAGTTTTAGATTTATTTCCCGTCGTCCAGGCCAATCCCACCCTGGGTTTAGAAGAAATGTTAGCTAATCGAGCTTCAAAGTCTCTAAGCTTCTCTGGGTCAGAAACAAACAGGTTTTTCTTATTCGGCTTTATATCCTCTGGTTTTTTCCAATAAAAAGAAGCGATAGTTGCAAAGGGGCATGCAAAATCAACTTTTAATTCGCCACTTTCAAGTTGTTTTTGAACTCTCGGAAAAATACGGTATCTATAGCCATGGGAAATTTTATCAACGTACTCACATACTATTGCATTTGGAAAAGAACGTTCAAAGATCGAGACCAATCTTCTATCAACGCCTATAATAAGTTGCTTCGCCTCTTCATAAACCTTGGGTAAAATTGACGCAAACATAACTTCATCACCAATACCCTGCTCACATGTTGCAAATAGAGTTTTCCCTTTTAATGAAGAACCATTCCACTCAGGCAGCTTATGAGTATAAATGATATGCTGCTCTCTATTTCTAGTTGAATTTAATCTTATACTGTAATGCTCCCAAGCACCTATAAGATCACCTTTCCAAAACTTTGCAAACGCCAATCCCATGTTGACTTCAGTGTTATCCGGAATCATTTCGTATGCTTTTTCCAGATAAGGAAGGGAACTATTATATCCACCGACAAACTCTTTAGCCAATGATAAGTTGTATAATACCCTAGCATCCTCAGGCTTCAACTCAAGCGCCTGTTCATAAAAAACGATAGCATCTTCAAAACCATCTCTGTATTGCACACAGATAGCGAGAGCGTTCCAAAGACTTGCTTCCTTTGGGAAAATAGGCACCATTTGTTGGCATAATTCTATTGCTTCATCATATTTTTCTTGATCAAACAAGATAAGAACATAATTACTATAGTGCTCACCAACACTTGGCTCCATACCAATTAGTATCTGAACCAGCTTTTCAGCAACGTCATATATTTTCATTGAACGTGCAAGGTTTATAATAATCTCGCAAATTGCCGGTGTGGGCGGATTACTTAGTAAATACTGCTTCAAAATGCCCATAGCCTCTTTACGAGCACCTAAAGTAGACAAGCCATATGATAAAATCAATAGAAGGTTCTTATTATCAGGGTACTTCTTCCAGACCTGAACAAGTCCCGGCAAGGCTTTCTCCCATTCAGACTTCAAGGCATGCCTCTGAGCAACCTTAAAAACCTTCCTCAATTTCATATCGGAAAAAACGATATGATCAAAATCAGATTGTTCGGGCTCTCGAATTACATTTTGCATATATAACCTCGTTTATTTTAGAAAATAAAAGCAATATAAATGCCAACAAAGAATAGCTATGCAATACAGCATACTTTATATAAAGTATCTATAATAAGGCTTATTTGCACACTAAAACGAACAAGAGACACGTATGGCATTAAAGTTATCACTTAAACCTAATGAAAAACTTATCATAAATGGCGCAGTTATTGCTAATACAGATCGTAGATCTACAATTATAGTCCATAACAAAGCATCAATCTTAAGAGAAAAGGACATTATAAAAGAAGAAGATGTAAACACACCTGCTAAGCGGATCTACTTTCCTGTAATGCTAATGTATATGGATGGTTTTCAAAATAAGTATTATGATGAATTTGCAATCCGCATGACCGAATTTATGAGCGTTATTTCAACCGCAGAAGCAATTGCGAATTGTGTTGAAATTAGTAAATTTGTTATGGATAAGAATTTTTATAAAGCACTTATTAACTGTAAGAAGCTTATAAAGTTTGAAACTGAGCGAATGGGGAAGCTCAACAATGATGATTAAAATAGAGCGAAAATATGTCGTACCAAGCCTATCAAAAGACGCAACAGGCAGCTGAGACCCCAAGTCAAGTTGAATATAGACTACTGGCCCAAGTTACTACTGCACTTATCAAAGCAAAAGAGTTAAACCCTCGCGATAAAACTACAGTGCAAGCTCTCGATTGGAACCGACGCGTTTGGTCAACACTTGCAACTGACTGTGCTGTTGAAGGCAATCAATTACCCAAAGAAATTCGAGCAGGCATTATTTCATTGTCAATTTGGGTATCTAAGCATACATCTGGTGTCATTAGGGGTAAAATGAAAATCGCTCCGTTGATTAACATCAATCGGTCAATAATGGCTGGCCTTGCCAAACAGGCCGAACTACAGCAACAAATGGCGAACCAGCCAGATAGACAAAATTCATCGATCGTTTCCAAGAATACCATTTTATAAATTTTTGACACTTTTCTTATTCAAATAGGTAGTTTTTTCTTAAGAATACGGCATTTTTTACCGACCTTTAAATGCATAAATGCAAAATTTTAAATTCTTTCATATATATCAAATACTTATATTCTTTTATTTTTGGCACACGAAATGCTCTTACCATTATTAAGAGCAAAAGCTCTGTTCACACAAAGCGAAACCGCTTTTAACCCACTAGAGCAAAATGCTCTAAGATTTCTCAGAATGGAGATTTAACATGGCTTTTTCAGTCAATACAAACGCACAAGCTTTCGTCGCCTTGCAAAACCTGAACACAACAAATAGTGAACTTTCAGTCACACAAAATCGTGTAAGTACCGGGCTTGAAGTTGCCGGAGCACAAGACAATGCTGCTGTCTTTGCAATTGCACAAGGCCTTCGTGCCGATGTTGCTGGCTTAAATTCAGTTGCAGGTTCAATTGATAACGCTTCATCGGCACTTGATGTTGCGCTTTCAGCAGGTGAGGCTATATCCGATATCCTCATTGAACTTGAAAGTTTAGCCGTAGCTGCATCTGACGCGGGCATCAATGATGATAGCAGAGCAGCATTAAATGATCAGTTTCAACAATTGATTACACAGGTTGATTCAATTGTTAGTAATGCTGAATTTAATGGCATTAATGCCGTTGACGGAACCGATGATATTGTAGCCATCACGGATACAGACGCATCTGTAGCAGGCCGGATCACTATTGATGCTGAAAACTTTTCAACATCTGGAACGGGGTCACTCAGCATTAATGGGCTGACCCTATCAGGTGCTGGCACTTCTGCCCAAGCCGCATTAACTCAAGTGCAAGCAGCAGCAACACAGGTCACATCGGCGCTATCCAATTTTGGTGCAGGTGCAAACCGCCTTGATATTCAGTCAAGTTTTACACAAAGCCTGTCTGATACAATTGAAGTTGGTATTGGTAACCTTGTTGATGCTGATCTTGCGCAAGAATCTGCAAACTTGCAGGCCTTGCAGGTACAACAGCAGCTTGGCCTATCGGCGCTTTCTATCGCCAATCAGGCTCCTGGTGCTGTCTTGTCATTGTTTGGATAAGAAGCAAAATGCGAAACTTTTACAAGAGGCCTTCGGGCCTCTTTTTTTATTAACCCGTAGGTATTTTTTACCCGTTAGCAAAATATCAGTGGGCCATTTTTGCCTACTATGCATTTTATGCCTACAATATTCTAAATAGTTTTGAGGCTGAAAATAATATTATTGTTTAATAATAACCAGTTAAAAAAAATCAACCTATTAAAAAAACTGGCACATTCATTGCTTTACTCCGAAAGAGACAAAAGGTCTCGAAAGGCAAAATGCCTTAGTATAGTAACTCCAAAAGGGAGAAAGCAAAATGGCTTTTTCAGTAAATACCAATGCGGGCGCGTTCGTTGCCTTGCAAAATCTATCAAATACTAACAGTAACCTTGCCACCACACAAAATCGTGTAAGTACCGGACTTGAAGTTGCCGGAGCACAAGACAATGCTGCTGTCTTTGCTATTGCACAAGGCCTTCGTGCTGATGTTGCTGGTCTGAGTTCAGTTCAAGGATCACTTGATAACGCTTCGTCAGCACTTGATGTTGCATTATCAGCAGGCGAGGCTGTGTCTGACATCCTTATTGAACTAGAAGGGCTAGCAGTTTCCGCATCTGATGCAGGCATTGATGCAGCTAGTCGGGACGCATTAAATGATCAGTTTCAACAATTAATTACACAAGTGGATTCAATTGTTAGTAATGCTGAATTTAATGGCATTAACGCTGTTGATGGAACTGATGATATTACCGCTATCACGGATACAGACGCATCTGTAGCAGGCCGGATCACTATTGATGCTGAAAACTTTTCAACATCTGGAACCGGATCACTCAGCATTAGTGGGCTGACCCTATCAGGTGCTGGCACTTCTGCCCAAGCCGCATTAACTCAAGTACAAGCAGCAGCAACACAGGTCACGTCGGCACTATCTAATTTTGGTGCAGGTGCAAACCGCCTTGATATTCAATCAGACTTTACACAAAGCCTGTCTGATACAATTGAAGTTGGTATTGGTAACCTTGTTGATGCTGATCTTGCGCAAGAATCTGCAAACTTGCAGGCCTTGCAGGTACAACAGCAGCTTGGCCTATCGGCGCTTTCTATCGCCAATCAGGCTCCTGGTGCTGTCTTGTCACTATTCTAGGATTAGACAAAAAGCTTCGATTAAGCTGGTTCGCCAGCTTAATCAGCCCTCTAATCATCACTATGAATAGTAACAAGAAAGGAGTTATGTCGGAGAATAGACATGGCAGAGATCAACACATCAGGAAGTTTAACCCAAGGATTGTCCTTGCGTTCAACATCCACCAGCAATGACACTAATACCACGGGCAGGCAAACAGTTGTACAAACTGATGTCGCACCACAATTAGCCGTTCCAGAAACCAGTGTTGCGGATGCAATATCGGATAGAGAAGCCTTGCGCGCTCGCCGTGATGCGCTTGAATTTGATGAAAATTCTGACCCACTTGCACAGGCCGCTGAAGCATTAAGTGATTTCATTCCTGACACAGAAGCATTTGCTAATACATCACTGCGGATTGAGCAAGATGAAGCAACCGGCCGGTTTATCTATCAAAATATAGATAACGCATCAGGGGAAGTCTTGCGACAGTTTCCACCGGAACAGATATTAGAGTTTTTGGCATTTTATAGAGAACCCGAAGGTATTGTCGTCGACGACGAAGCCTGAGGAACCACAATATTAATCCATACTAATGGATAAACACAGACTATTATTGATGTCTGTGAACCCTTCCTTATACCCTAATTTATTTCATATATTCCAATCGATAATTGCGCTTATCCATTTCTTTGCTATAAGATTAATCAGAATGATTAAGTTATGGTGGAGTATACGATGTCGTTAAACGACCCTACACAACAATCCCGCTTTTCAGGCACTGAAAATTATGTTGCAACCGATGATTTGAAAGTTGCCGTTAACGCAGCAGCCACTTTAAAGCGCCCTCTTCTGATTAAAGGCGAACCAGGCACAGGTAAAACTGTATTAGCACAAGAAGTTGCCAAAGCTTTCGATACAGACTTGATTGAGTGGCATATCAAATCAACAACCAAGGCACATCAAGGCCTCTATGAATATGACGCAGTTTCACGCCTACGAGACAGTCAATTGGGTGATGAAAAAGTCAAAGATATCCGCAACTATATCAAACGGGGTAAATTATGGGAGGCATTCACCCATGAAAAAACACCCGTCTTGTTAATTGATGAAATTGACAAAGCTGATATTGAATTTCCTAATGATCTGCTACTGGAGATCGACCGCATGGAATTTCACGTTTATGAAACCGGCGAAACGGTAAAAGCTGTAAACCGCCCCTTAGTGATCATAACGTCAAATAACGAGAAAGAATTACCTGACGCCTTTTTACGTCGCTGTTTTTTCCATTATATCAAGTTCCCGGACGAAGCCACAATGCTTGACATCATCAATGTTCATTACCCCGACATTAAAAAAGAACTGGCACGCGAAGCGCTTAGTATTTTCTTTGACGTCAGGAATGTACCAGGCATGAAGAAAAAACCATCCACCAGCGAGCTTCTTGATTGGCTTAAATTGTTGATGTCAGAAGATTTGCCAATGGACGTTTTAAAATCAAAAGACCCAAAAACATTAATTCCCCCCCTTCATGGTGCTCTCATCAAAAATGAGCAGGATATTCATTTGTTTGAACGCCTTGCCTTTATGAGCAAACGTACTTAGGGCGGAAAAATATGTTCACCAATTTCTTTTATGAACTCAAAGACGGCGGCGTTCCTGTTAGCATCAATGAATATCTGATGCTTATGGAGGCGCTACAGGCTGGCTGCACAGACTATGAAATAGACCAGTTTTATTATCTTGCACGTTCCACATTTGTCAAAGATGAGAAAAACCTTGATAAGTTTGATCGTGTATTTGGGAAAGTATTTCAGGGCATTGAGTTTATTGGCGAAGAGGCTGTTGAAATTCCTGAAGAATGGCTTCGCAAGATGGCTGAATTGCATTTAACCCAGGAAGAAATGGATGAAATAGAGGCTCTGGGTGACTGGGATAAAATAATGGAAACGCTGAAAAAGCGTTTGGAAGAACAGGAAAAACGCCACCAAGGCGGCAACAAATGGATTGGTACTGCTGGCCGCAGCCCTTTTGGCGCTTATGGTTATAACCCGGAAGGTGTCAGGATCGGCCAAGATAAAGGCCGTCACGGCAAAGCCATAAAAGTTTGGGACAAGCGAGAATTTAAAAACCTGGATGATAGTGTAGAACTGGGCACTCGAAACATAAAGGTAGCGCTTAGAAAAATCAGGCAATTTGCGCGCGAAGGTGAAGCCACTGAATTGGATTTGGATGATACGATAAGGTCCACCGCACACAAAGGATACCTTGATATCAAAATGGTACCCGAACGACATAATGCAGTAAAAATATTGCTCTTTTTCGATATCGGGGGATCAATGGACCCTCATATTAAACTATGCGAAGAGTTATTTTCAGCGGCACGATCTGAATTTAAACATCTTGAGTTTTTTTATTTTCATAACTGCCTTTATGAAGGTGTCTGGAAAGACAATAAACGCCGTCATAATGATACCATGCCAACGATGGATGTATTGCACACATATCCCCACGATTATAAAGTTATTATCGTCGGTGACGCCTCCATGAGCCCTTATGAAATTGCCTATCCTGGTGGTTCTGTAGAACATTGGAATGAAGAGTCAGGTGAAACATGGTTACGACGGCTTTTAAGTGTATATTCTAAAACAATATGGCTAAACCCTATTCCTGAAAAACACTGGGAATACGAGCAGTCAATCCAAATGATCAAACAATTGATGGAAAACCGAATGTTTCCGCTAAGTATCTCAGGCCTTGAGGATGCTATAAAAGAATTAAGGCGCTAAGCAGCACTGACTAAAACATAGGCCGCATAAGCAGCCTATGTTCACTGCTTAATTATATTGATACTTATTCAGCATCTGCACTTAAAATTTGAATACTCGCGCTTAATGGGCCTCTATTTTGGGCAACATCAGAGCCCGTCACAATGCCCTGGCGCTTTAAGTTCCGATATTCAAAATAATTATCTGCAATCTGATAATTCAACTGCAAGGCAAATGTCATTGTTTTACCTTCATATCCCTCAGGTAGCGCTGGAAAGTCAGCTTTGCGAACAACAGACCTGGATGCAGAGTTCAAAAATCGACTACTGGTTCCTCGTGTCCGTTTTGATTTAACAACATTACCTTCACGGTCAACCGTGATACGGTAACGTGCACTGCCTTCGTCACCTGCCCTTAGCGCAAACTGCGGATATTTCATCACATTATCAATCGACTCGCCAGCACCCTTTGCCCACGATTTAAGGTTGTTATCGGCATCAGCAAATGCTGATGTAGAGAGGCAAGCACCTAAAAGTGCCGCAGTTGCAAAAATTTGTTTTCTGGTTGCTTTGACCATTTGTATATCCTCGCTCTATTTCAACGTCGCATATCCCATCGATATGTTTTGTGTTGACCATTAGTTTTGCTATCGTTTTTTATTTTCTACCTGTTTGATCAATTAATCTGATTAAGCAGGTATCCTGTCGTTTTGTATCGACACACTATATATAGGATTTAAAAACAAGGATTTAAGGGTTAAGCGATAAAATGAGGAAGCTTTGCGTTTTACTGCTAAACCAATATCACTATTGTTATAGACATTTTATATCTAAAGTCTCAAAAATCGGCATTTTTTGCCTGTCGCGGCTATCATATAAACAACGACATCATCATTTGTCAGAACAGACCGACAAATCTATTGACGTAAAATTATTACCATATATTGCTTGTACAGTCTCATATAGTGTAACGAACAATTAGAAAACTGCTTTTGAACACTATGTATTGCATTAATTATTGGATATTGGATATGCATATAAACCGTTTATTATGGTTAAGTACAGCGATCGCTGTCGGAGCCAGTACCGCTTACTCTCAGCAATCTAATCAAGAACAAGACTGGCTTAGTGACGGCGAAAAAGCCATCCAACAACGCCTTGTCATTACGCCTAACACCAAGCGTGCAAAGAACGTAATCTTATTTGTAGGTGATGGCATGGGGGTTTCGACCCTTACAGCAGGCCGTATCCGTGAAGCCCAGCTTCGCGGTGAAACCGGCGAAGAAAACCTTCTGGCCTTTGAAACTTTTCCATACACCGCGCTTGTCAAAACATACAATATTGATGCGCAAGTTCCGGATTCGGCCGGAACAGCATCTGCTTTGAACACTGGTTCCAAAACTCGCATCGGAGTTATTAATACCGGGCCAAATCAACCGCAAAGAGAATGCGCCGGCATGGCAGCGACAAATCTGACGCCGCTTGCATATTACGCGGAAAAAGTTGGCATGAGCACAGGTATCGTCAGCACAGCCAGATTAACACATGCAACACCAGCCGCAGTATATGCACACAGCCCGGCACGTGGCTGGGAAAACGATACAGAAATCCCAGAAGACAAACGCTCACCCGAATGCCGCGATATTGCACAACAAATCCTCGACAATATAAACGGTGACGGTATCGATGTTGCTCTTGGGGGTGGCAGACGAAACTTTCTCCCTGAAAGTAATGGCGGCCGCAGACAGGATGGTCTCAACATAACAGACGCGTGGGTAAAAAGCCGCGAAGGTGCAAAATATATAACAACGAATGACGAATTACAGAATGTTGATGTATCAAATACTAACCGGCTTCTTGGTCTTTTTGATAGCTCGCATATGGATTTCACGTCAGAAGGTAATCAAGATCAACCGCACCTGGCCGACATGACAGAAGCAGCCATCAAGCTTTTATCCAAAAATGAAAACGGTTTTTATTTAATGGTAGAAGGTGGGCGCATAGATCATGCACACCACGGCGGCAATGCTTTTAATGCACTTAACGAAACTGTCGCGCTTTCTGCTGCGGTTCGACGTGCGATTGAACTCGTTGACATCGAAGAAACACTGATCCTTGTAACCGCTGATCACAGCCATGTATTCACAATGGCCGGTTACCCCGAGCGCGGCAATCCTATTCTCGGCCTTGTCAAAGCGCCTTATAGTGAAGACGGAGAGTACACAAAAGGCACCGACGGCAAGCCCTACACCACACTCGGCTATCACAATGGCCGCGGCGCCATTAAAGGCGAACGCAAAGACTTGTCACATGAAGAAGTTTTGGACCCAGAGTTTCAACAGCAAGCAGCTATTCCGACAGAAAGTGAAACCCACGGCGGCGAAGACGTAGCATTATTTGGAATTGGCCCATGGTCACATTTAGTGCGCGGTACGATGGAACAGAATGTAGTATTTCACATTATGGATCATGCGTTGGCTTTACGTGAGCGAGCCAAAGAAAAATAATATGAGTGCTTAAAATAAAAAAGCCTTCCTTTACGAAGGCTTTTTTCATTATGGCTTTCTAAATCGCATAATAAATCGATCAGTTCGGCCTCTAACCGATGGATCCCACATTGGAATATCATGTGGATCATTAGCGTTAGCTAAAATATCACTCTGAGCCTCCAGAATAAAACCAACCGCCGTCATTTCCGCTTCTACAATAGCAGGGTCAATTCTATGCAATTTCTGCGCAATGCTATGCTCAGACCCCGGTAAAGCGGCGTGATCAATAACGCCCACAACACCGCCACTTTTTACACCTTTGAAAATCTCTTGCAGCATTTTATTCACATCAAACTCGGGCCAATCTTCAGTGCGAATATAAAAATCATGATACGCCAGCGCCATAATTGCCAAATCATACCGATTTTCAACTAATCGCAGTTCCGGTGGCTCAGCTTCTAACAATTCCACATTGCCTAGCCTGTTACCTTTATAGCGTTCTTCAAGGTCATAGCTGAGAATACTCAAATACGCCTGGTTATTGTGCGCAGTAACCTGCCCTGTTTTCCCAACTGAGCGCGACAAAATTTCAGTATAATATCCACCGCCAGAGAATATATCGAGTACTGTATCGCCTTCTTTCAAGCCCATAAAGTCAAGAACTTCCGCAGGCTTTCTAAGAGGATCCCTATTTTTATCTGCGCGCTTTCTATCTGGAGACGATAGCGCCTCTTCAATAAATCCAGCGTCAAACGCCAACAATGAAGATGCATTAGAAAAACCAACACACAATGCCAGACCACCTACAGCCAGAAAACCAGAAATCTTCTTCATAACGTCCTCGTATAAAGAGCAAATTTATATTCACTCATTCATTAAATACTAATACACAACAGCAATTTATTATTATTTTAACACGAAAATCAAAAACTAAGATGAATATTTTTCGATCGCATCATTCAAACTATCAGTCAGTTTTTTTCCTATTTCACCGCCGTCACCACTTACACGGCCACGAATAACTGCTCGCATAGAATCAATATGTGATTTAACAAGCTCAACACGATTATCTGCAAAATCACTTGATCCAGAAGTAAAGCCATAGAGCGAGTCAGCAAAGGCCGTAATCAATGGATATCCAAAAGTTCCCCCCTGACCTTTCATGTCATGTGCCATATGATTAATTGCCTCGAAACAATCACGGCGATCTTCCGGTGTATCAACACAGCGTCCATGCTGTTCCTGAAGTTTTGCAATCAAACCTGACACCCAATCAGGATAATCCTCTGACATCTTACTGAGTGCTTGCTGAGCAGCCTCTAATGCCTCTTCAGAAATTGCAGCTTTGCCGCCGCCAAGCCCTGCGGTTTTTTCTCGCAATCTATTTTGAAAACGATAAAATCTTACGATAACAGGTTTATTAGCCACGGATGACCTCCACACCTTCACTTTTATCATTGAGAACGCGCCGATCTGGCCCGCTGATATTTACCCGTTGTCGGCGTCGGTCTGGCCCAAAATAGTCTTTAGTGTGAACAAACTGCCTCGGGCGCTCAATGATGGAGGTTAGTTTCTCACCAATATTTTTAATTGTGAATGGCTTCGCCAGCATCTCGGTAACACCCATTTCTCTGGCTTGTAGCACTCGCTCAGGCTCAGTGTAACTCGTGATCATGACGAAAGGGACAAACCTATCAGGGCTATCTTTATGGCGCCTAACCCAGCGCAAGAACATCATGCCGTCAACGGGCGACATATCCCAATTGGAAATGACAATATCAATCTGCTGAACCCCGACTTTCATGGGTTCATTTTTAACTTGTTGAAGAAAGTTAATAGCATCTCCACCGTGCTCAAGTGCATACACATTGCCAACACCAAGCACTTTAAGCGAGTTAATAAGCAGTGATCGAATGAACGGGCTATCTTCCGCTAAAAGAACATTTAATCGATCAAAATCATAATCACTCATAGAAACCCTTTACCTTACAGCGTGTGTGCTGACCACACAGCTCAGAAAATGTTAGTATTTCTTAGGCGGAACCTATAGTTACGTCAATAAATTCTCGTATTTTATACCGTCAAATGATTGACTTAAGACAAAAGCCCTTGGATATGGGCAATCAATTCATCCAAGCGGACCTTCAATTCATGAAGGCAGCGCTCCCGGTCTTCATTATTAATAAAGGGGGCGTCCAGAAACTCGGCACGCTCACCCTGTTTTGCCGTTCTCCAGGCACCAAGCCCTCTTGCCGCTCCCTTAAGCTTGTGCGCCCGCTCTTTCCAATTATCCGTATCTGCGCTCAGCAACAGTTCATAATACTCGGGTGCATTTTCTATAAAAACACTCAAGGCTTTATCGCGTATTTCATCGCTACCGCCGGTATATTCCGACAGATGAGCGATATCCAGAATAACACTTTCGTCCCAATCTGTATTCACAATGCCCCCTTTGACACAAATATTCTTAGCCTTAAGCATCTATGTAATTACATAACTGTTTAGGTCATTTTTATCCAACAGAATATAATATTGTCCAGATATTAAAAGAATGCCTCATCAAATTTATAAAGCCAATCAAAACCGACTTAAACATTACGCATATTTACTACTGGTCGGCGATTTCACGCCCTGCCACGGTCAACTTACAGACTAACCAGTCAGGTTTTAAGGGGTTATTATACCAAGGTTCACACCAACCTTTCGATAAACAAGCCCTGATAGTCTGTTCCTTAAACCGTTGCCCATTTTGGTCGAACAGGGGTAATTTACCCCCCGGTTGGCTCAATCCACGTTGTAAATATTGCAACTGAACACGCGTTGGCCTTGCATGAGCTTTTGTTTTCATGTCATCAGCAATATTTTTAACCCTTTTCCGATGCGCTTCCATCTTATTGGTTCCGCAATAATTTTTGATGAAGTATCAACAAGATCATAATCATGCCACATCTTAAGCGCAAGCTAATGTGCATATAGGCGCAGGATATACCCCAAAATAATAAGCTAACACTTATCGAAACAGAATTGTTATATACGTTCTCAGGTCCGGCAAAACCAAGGTGAATTAATTTTTGATGCTCATTGTATTTTATTAGACTTAATGCAATTCATGCTGTTCAATGTCACTAAGCATAAGCATTATAGAAAGTGAGGTCGCCCTCACCTGATATGAAACAAAATATTTTCATACGATACGCTACAAGGCACAAGCAATCATAACGATGAAACAAGAAGACATACAAAACCTTAAAATGTCTGAACATACAGACCAAGAAAGCACGACCGCACAGGGTGAAGCATCCCTTGAGGAACAACAAGGACGGCGAATGCTGCCTGTTATGTTGGCTCTTGGTTTTAGTATAGTCTGGGCAGTTGCCTGTGGATACGGTATCTATGAATACTTTTCTTCTATTCCTACCCCGACCGAAATTGCCAGCTTGATAGCAGCTTTTAGTACACCAATAGCTATTTTTTGGTTGATCGCCCTCGCATTCCAAAGAACAGACCCTTTGCTTGAGCGAAGGCTCGCGATCGCCAACAATCTACACAAGGCTGTTGCTCCGGTTGAAATTGCCGAAGACAGATTACGTAATCTGAATAAATCACTCAAAACTGAATTATCAAATATTGAAGCCGTATCCGAACTTGCTGCCGAACGTATCGGAAATCTTGAAAATCGCTTTCAGGAACAAATTTCCAACCTATTTTCAGCAACAGCAGATACCGAAGCAAAAACGACCAGTATAAGAGATGTTCTGGCTCGCGAACGTGACAGCCTTGGAACGCTTTCAAGCGATTTGGAACGCCGCTTTCTAACATTGGAAAAAACGGTCAATACAATTGCAGAAACCCTCGAACAAGCAGGGCATTCAGTTAACTCGAACGCAAATACAGCGAAGTCAAAACTGGATGAAAGCCTTCAAGACTATAGCGAAACAGCGGCTGAGCTTGAAGCACGCATTCAAATCGTTCAACGCGGTGTAGAAGCACAAACAGGCCAAATTCTGGATGCAGCCGAAACCGTAGAAGATAGACTTTCCGCAATCAATCAAAGTGTCATCAACAGTATGGGCGATTTCAAGGAAGACATTAACGGCCTTGAAAACCGATCAAGTGATCTGACACATCATATGAATACGCAGGCAACTGTTTTAAAAGAACTGGCTGAACTAGCTGCCCTTGAATCAGCCAAGATAGAAGAAAGCCTCAAGACCCATGTTTCAGAAGTGCGGACAGCAGCAGATGACGCGCTAGAGCGCACGAATAACGTTAGTGAAATTGTTTCAAACCGTGCGCAAGCGATGTCAACAAAGGTTATCGAAACTGTTGAAACCGCAAAAAGTATGCTGGAAGAAGCAAGCACTACCTTAGAGCAACACTGCGAGAGTGCGTTAAAAACCAGCAATGAATTAAATCAGAAAACCACCGAGCAAACCGAAGAAACTGGCGCGGCTATCAAAGCCCAAGCGGAAGCATTTGACGCAATGCTAAGCGATAGTTTTGCGCGCGCAAAGAACACGCTTGAAGAAACCTCAAGCCTTTTAAGTAATAATGCTGCCAAAGCCGTGGATGAAGCCGAGGCAACAGCTGAGCGAACATTACAGCATATCAGGCAGCTACGCGCAGGTATTGAAGATCAGATGCGCGAACTTGCAGAAGCAGGCAGCGCTTCCAAGGACAGCCTAATCGAAAGCGCTGATCAGTTAGCTGAAAAAGCCGCTGGCATAATAGAAGGCGCAGGTTCGATTAATGCAGAATTCGGCACCGCCAGAGAACAGATGGATGACCATAGTAGCGCGATAACGGAAGCACTTAATGATACCCGGATGAAACTCTCACGCCTTGAAGAAGACCTGATGACACAGCGGCATATATTACAGACAGCATCCGACGCTTCAGCCGAAAGCGTTATCGAAGCCGCAGAAAGATTTATTCAACAAACTGATGAAATACAACGAGCTGGCGAAGTTTCCAGCAAATTAATCGAAGAAAACGCTCATGATCTCGCCAAAACTATTTCCCTAGTGAATGATGCCGGCGAGTTGTCAGGCGCTACTTTAAACACATCGCTTAATACGCTTTCGGAAAACACTGAAAAATTAAGAACTGAACTAACCGAGACAGGGCGCTCGCTTGCCAGCGCTTTTGATGCCTTTGCAGGCGAGCGTGAACGTATCCAGCGCGAAAGCGAAGACAGTGTTACAAAAATCAATCAGGCATCCAATGCCATGAACAAAGAAGCAAGTGATTTGTTACAAAACTCGGTCGATGTATCCAATCAGCTTGATGCCGCCGCACAGAGCCTGTTGGATCAAACAAGCCGTATTGAAGAAAACCTGAAGACTTCGACCCTTTCAACTCAAGAAGAGCTTTCGGCCACCATGCAGGATATTGGCGATAAAGCAAGCGAGCGCATCACGTACCTTAAGGAAGAAATGCATGCGACGCTTAACCAGGTCCTAAGCGAATACGGCGAAAACGCAGAACGCGCAGAAAAAGAAAGCGCGCTTCTTGCCATGCGACTGGGTAACGAAGCCAGCCGTATCAGCGAAACGGCTGATCAGTTTGTCGAAAAATCGCAAGAGATCGAAGCACGGATTGGCTCTGCTACCAAAAATGAATTTGCTCGTATATCAAAACTGTTGATGGAGAGTATTCAATCAACATCGATTGATATCAATAAGGCCCTGTCCACCGACATTCCAGACGAAACCTGGAGCAAATATATGGACGGTGACAGATCGATCTTTATGCGTCGTTCGCTTAAAATGGGTGACAGAAAAACCCGCAAAGTTATTGCTGATAAATTTAAAACCGATAGTGAATTCCGTGAAGCAGTTTCCCGCTATTGCCGTGACTTTGAAAGCATGATGGAACGTGCCATGATTGGGGATAAAGGCAGTGTAATGTCAGTTACGTTGCTTTCAAGCGATATGGGCAAATTATATATATTGCTTGGACAATCGCTTAAAAAATTCTCATAAAGAACCTTTAAGGGATGTATATCTGTTTATGGGTATACAAGGGGTAAGGGAAAATCAGTATGAACCGCGTTAAATCCGCATTTGCCTGCGCATTAACCGCAAGCACGCTTATTCTTAATGGATGTAGTTCCCACAAAAACGATGAAAAAACAGATGGTTCTCAAGACATTCAAAATGTTGAATGGCGCATGACGAGCACCTACCCCTCATCGCTCTTGATTATCGGTACGATGGGAAAACGTGTTCAGGAACAAATAGAAGACCTAACTGCCGGTTCTGTCAAAATCAATTTTCATGAACCCGGTGTACTAGCGCCGCCTTTTGAGACATTTGATGCTGTTAGTTACGGTGCGATTGACGCAGGCTGGTCTACCCCCGGCTATTGGGCGGGAAAAGTGCCTGCACTGCAATTGTTTGCGTCCGTGCCTTTCGGGCCGTCAGCGCCTGAGTATCTTGCGTGGTATGATTACGGCGGCGGGCGTGCAATGTTCGAAGACTTATATCACGAACACAATGTCCACAGCATTATTTGCGGTCTAAGCCCGCCAGAGGCTGCCGGATGGTTCAAGGAAGAGATTAAAACGATTGAAGACTTTCAGGGGCTAAAAATACGGTTTTTTGGCCTCGGCGGTAAGGTATTAGAAGAAGTTGGCGCATCGCCGCAGTTAATAGCGGGCGGAGAGATATATCAGGCCTTAGAACTCGGTGTTATCGATGCCAGCGAATATTCGATGCCTGCTGTTGATTATAACCTTGGCCTCTATCAGGTTGCCAAACATTATTATTTTCCCGGCTGGCACCAACAATCCACATTCTATGAACTGATGATCAATTTGAAATCATGGAATGCCCTTCATGCAACGCAGCAGAAACAAATAGAAGCCGCCTGTGCCGCCAATATCAGAAACGGCATTTCTGAAGGCGAAGCACTGCAAGCTGATGCAATAGAAAAACTATTAGCTGAAGGCGTACAATTTCATGAGCTATCGCCTGAAATTCTCGCTGAACTCAGAAAAGCATGGAGCAAGGTTGCAAGCGACCTCGCTGAAAGTGATGAAGACTTTGCCCGTGTTTGGCAATCATTGCAGGGTTTTCGCGCCCGTTATAAAAGCTGGGCAAATCGCGGATACTTGAAGGAATAAGAATGGATCGTCTTCTTACGCTTTCAAGAAACCTTAGTCGTTTTGTAAGCCTCATCGGTAAAGTTGGCGCCTGGTCGATTATCGGTTTGATCGTCGTCATTATGCTCGACGTGACACTGCGGCGCTGGTTTGTTATCGGTTCGACAAAATTACAAGAACTGGAATGGCACCTTCACGGCGCCCTGTTCCTGATGTGCCTTGGTTGGGCATACCTGAAAAATACCCATGTACGGATCGAGCTTGTAAGCGAACGCATGACAGCAAAAGCCCGTGCATGGGTCGAATTGACCGGAATACTGATATTTCTCATTCCCTATGTCACTGCAATCATCGCTTTCGGTTTTGATTATGTCGACTTTAGTTATCGATATGACGAAGGGTCGGCATCACCAACGGGTCTACCAAACCGTTGGATAATCAAGTCACTCATTGTTTTTGGCTTTATTGTTTTGGGTATAGCGGCAATCTCGCGCCTCCTAGAATGCATTGTCTATCTGTTCGGCACACCAGAGCAAAAGCAGCAAACGTCCCTCGCGCCATCACTGGATAATCTTGACGACACTGTCGCTAAATCTGATTATTCCGAGGAGCGTGCCCTATGATTGAAACGCTCATCGACATATTACCCCTATTGATGTTTATGGTTCTTATCCCGCTCTTGTTCTCAGGCTATCCCGTTGCCTTTGTATTGGGCGGCGTCGGCCTCGCGTTTTGGTTACTCGCCGTAGGCTTGGGCATTGAGAACCCAAATAGCTTTTTTCTTGTCGTGTCACGGATATTTGGCGGCGTAGTAAACAAGCTGGTCTTGGTTGCGATACCTATGTTCATCTTCATGGGCACAATGTTGGAGAAAAGCGGTGTCGCACGCGATTTGTTGAACACATTGCAAATCATGACACGGCGGGTTCCTGGTGGCCTTGCCTTATCGGTAACAATGCTGGGGGTTGTTCTTGCCGCAACAACAGGTATCATCGGTGCAAGCGTTGTTATGATGACGCTTCTCGCTTTACCTGTAATGCTTGAGCGCGGGTATGACACTCCCCTTGCCACTGGCACGATCGCAGCATCCGGCACACTTGGTATTCTCTTGCCACCATCGATTATGCTTGTTGTGATGGCTGACCTTTTATCTACATCGGCAGGAACACTATTTCTGGCTGCAATTGGTCCGGGGCTGTTTCTCGTCGCCCTTTACCTCCTCTATATATTCATCACGACATGGCGTAATCCAGAGCGTGCGCCAGCCCTTAACTCTTTAAGTGATACATTCGAAAAGCTTTCCATTAATTTGATTACAAAAAGTTTTCTACCGCCTTTCATTTTAATTTTTATGGTGTTGGGGTCTATTTTCGGCGGGATTGCAACGCCGACGGAGGCAAGCGGTGTTGGCGCATTTGGCGCTCTCATTCTCGCTCTAATAAACAGAAAGCTCAGTTTCAAAACATTAAACGATGTTATTGAGCAATCTGCTCTTACAACAACTATGTTGTTTGGCTTATTCGTCGGCGCAACAGCATTTTCTTATGTCTTTGCTTTGCTTGGCGGACATGACATTATTCTGGATATTATTGCCTCAACGGGCGCGGATGCGTGGAGCGTCCTGATCGTTTTGATGATTACGGTTTTTCTATTGGGTTTTTTCTTCGACTGGATCGAGATCACTCTCATTATTTTACCTGTTTTTGCCCCAGTTATTGCAGCGCTGGATTTTGGCAATCATGTTGAAAACGCAGGCCTGATGGTCGCATGGTTTGCAACCCTGATGGCGGTTAATCTGCAAACCAGCTTCCTTACACCACCCTTCGGTTTTGCATTATTTTACATGAAAGGTGCGGCCCCAAAATCTGTTAAGCTCGGGCAAATTTATAAGGGCATAGTACCGTTCGTCCTATTACAAGTATTTTGCCTTGCCATATTAATGGCATGGCCCAAGCTTGCTCTATGGTTGCCGACCTATATGGGGCATTAGAAGATAGCCTGCTTCCTACTTAAATAAAAAAGCCTGATCAATGTCAGGCTTTTTTATTACTGCTTTAAAATAGAATTTATTCTTAGTGAACAGTATTTTGTGCGGCATCCAACGTGCCAAGTTTGCCAACAAGATAATCGAAGTTTTCCATATCAACATCATCTTCGACTGTTGTTAAAACACGTTCAATCATAAGCTGACGGAATAACTCTTTGCTATCGCCTGCCGTCATGTTCATTTCGCCGGCCACATCAAGCGCGCATTTTGCGATTGATAAATATTCCTGCGGCATTTCTGCGGCTTCAAATAACCGCTCAAGCCCCATACCACCTTTGTCATGCACCAGTTTATAGGCGTTCACAACAGGAATACCGACCCGTTTGGCAAGCGCGGCTTCAAAAAAGGTTGTATCCCCTAAACAAAGCGCTCTCAGGATCAGGCTTGCCGTTAACCGACCCCCTTTATGTAATTGATCCACAAGTTCAACGACTGTATCTGTCTGTTTATTCCCTTCAAGAAGGGTTACCGTTGCCTTTTCACGGCTTTCCATTAACAAATCACTCGCTGTGCCGGGAGAGACTTCATGATGGGTCATAATATGCTGACGAAGCTGATCAGATACCATTGTTACCAAGCGCTCTGAAACACTCAGAGGTAATTGTTTCCGGTGAACCATAGGTTCTTTGACCAGATCACTCCCAGCAAATTTATCCAAAACTTTTTTGTACGTATGTTCCGCGATTTCGGCGCCGTTATTTTCCATGAGTGTGGCAACAACCTGCTCATTGCCCTGTTCTGCAATCGCTTCAGACAATTGAGGGGAAACACTATCACGGCTTGCAACAGCTTTTTGTATATGCTCGCCTCTTGTGTTTACTATGGCGATCAGATCTTCATCCGTGAGGACATCAGAACTCGTTACAATCGGCATTGCAACTTCATTGACATCTTCAGCTAACGACAAGGCGACATCATGAGGAACATCAGGGTTATCTTTTAAGCTTTCTGACAATGCTGCACGCACTCGAACAGCCGCATCCTTAAGCATAATGCGGAAGATATCTTCCGCTATTTTCCGCTCCCCATCACTTAACGACACACCTTCAAAGGTTTTTGCTACTTTAACAGCAGCTGCCGCTCTATTGTCATCATTTGTATCTTGCAATAATTTTGCGACATCTGTGCTGGTCAATATATTTTGGTCGGACAAGGCTCAATCCCCATGAAAAATACTTTCCTGCAACCATACTTTGAAACTGTTAATTAGCAGTTAATAGCTAAAGTTTTAGCCAATTTGACACTATAGTATTTAAGTAATCACCTGAGATATAAACAAAAGTTCTCGGTAGAGATGAATATCGATAACATAAAAGTCATGAGGGCTATCCTTATTATTTTATCTTTCCATTGTGATCTTAGGGATTACCCGCTAGCATGACGCCACTTTTAACTTTAGGGGTTCAACCATTCGTACGATTGGTTGTTGGAACAATTATAAATAATATCTGAAATTGGGATAAACACTTTTAAGAGTTTAGCCCTTTTTTAATATAAAAATTGGGATTTACTATGAATAGACTGCTTGTCTCGCTGGGCATGATATTAAGCTGGACTCAAGTAAGTATGGCACAATCAAATGACCGTACATTCTCCGATGCCGTCAACGACGTGATGACACCAATCGCTGAAGTGATAGAACATGTTGTATTCTACAAACTAGAGCTTGCGTGGCTTCTTGGTGATGGTACACCAGGCATTCCCTTTATCGTTATCTGGCTCCTCGGCGCAGCTATTTTCTTCTCTTTTTATATGGGTTTTCCAAACATTCGTAATTTCAAACAATCCATGCAAATTGTCTCGGGTAAATATGACGACCCGAATGACCCCGGCGAAGTTACGCACTTTCAGGCGTTAACAGCAGCCGTTTCAGGCACTGTCGGCCTTGGCAATATCGCAGGTGTTGCAATTGCAATCTCAATTGGTGGGCCCGGTGCAACCTTCTGGATGATTATGGCGGGCCTCTTTGGCATGACGAGTAAATTTGTCGAATGTACTCTCGGCGTTAAATACCGCGAAATTGATGAAAACGGTGTCGTATCAGGTGGCCCGATGTATTATCTCTCGAAAGGTATGGCAAAACGTGGGATGCCGGGGCTTGGTAAAGTCCTCGCAATTGCTGCCGCTATTATTTGTATCGGCGGTGCCTTTGGCGCAGGTGCGATTTTTCAGGTAAACCAGTCTTCTGCACAATTTACGAACGAGATTGTTGCCCTAACTGGTGGCTCTGATAGTTTCTTTTTCGGACGTCCATGGTTATTTGGTATTCTTTTCTCATTCTTTGTTGGCCTTGTTATCATTGGCGGCATCAGGAAAATCACTAGTGTTACAGAACTATTGGTTCCTTTCATGGCACTGATTTATATTTCAGCTTCGCTGGTTGTGATTTTAAGCAATGCCAGCGAAATCCCGGGCGCTTTTGTCCAGATTTTTGTCGGCGCTTTCTCCCCAGAGGGCGTGCAAGGTGGTATTATCGGCGTATTGGTTCAAGGTTTGCGTAGGGCAACATTCTCTAACGAGGCCGGCCTTGGTTCTGCTTCAATTGCACACTCGGCCGCGAAAACAAAAGAGCCTGTTTCAGAGGGCCTTGTTGCGGTATTGGAACCCTTCATCGATACAGTTGTTATCTGTACAATCACGGCTCTTGTTATTATCGTAACAAATTCCGCAGAGCCTGGTGCAACAGACGGTATCGCCCTTACTTCACGCGCATTTGCAAGCGCTGTTGATTGGTTCCCCAAGGTTCTAACGATTGCCGTTATGCTTTTCGCCTTTTCAACATCGATTACTTGGTTTTATTATGGTCAACGCTCTTTCCTTTACCTTTTCGGTAACAACAAGGCGGCTGATTTAGCCTTTAAATTACTCTATATCGCGATGCTTATTGTTGGTTCGGCAATGACCCTTGGTTCTGTTGTATCGATCGCTGATGCGCTATTACTTGCCATGGGTGTTCCCAACATTGTTGGCCTCGTTATCATGCGGAAAGAAGTTAAAGAGATGCTTGATGATTATCTCGCACGGATTAAATCCGGCGAAATTAAGCCGTATGTGGAAGAAGCATAAACCGATAAAAACTACGTGACATTATGGCGCAGCATATATCTATTGCAGCATAATAAGCGTATAAATCATGCTTTAGTATTGTGGATGGGGTTACGACCTCATCCTAATTATTTAGGATAATTGCTATGATAAAAAATATCTTAATTGCTACTTTTCTGGTTTCAGCATCAATAGTTACCCCAGCCATCGCCGCTGATGATGACCCTGAGTCACGTGCGATATCATCAGAAGGTGATGTAGCAAAAGGAAAACGTGTCTTTAATCGCTGTAAAGCATGCCATAATCTAACCGCAGCACCTCGCACACGGATAGGCCCAAACCTTGATAATATTTTTGGCCGTACAGCAGGTACAAGTGAAACATTTAAACGGTATTCGAAGGCGCTCAAAGGAGCTAGCTTTGTATGGACAGAAGAAAAACTGGATCAATGGCTATTGGCCCCTCGCACTTTCTTACCAGGTAATAAAATGGCATTCGCTGGCTTAAAAAAAGCAGAGCAACGTAGAGATTTGATTGCATACTTAAGAACAGCAACAATTGCTGACGCAGAATAATCGACCTGCATAAGCTTGCATGTTAACGAAATAGATACTTAAGGGTGAATTTATGATTAGAAAAGCCATAATTCCAGGCCTGTTAGTGGCATTTAGTTTTTTCGCTGTATCACAGCATACATTCGCCCAAAGCAGTGATCGGGCTGTTGACGACATCCAAGGCGCTATCTCCTTTATCGAAGGATTATCAGACGAAACAAGAGCCGTTTGGAGCGATACAAATATGACAGCGGAAGAACGCTCCAAAGCGTTCCGCGACATATTCGAACAAGCAACCGATATTGAACTCTTGGCAAAAGGAATGCTCGGACGCCATTACCGGACAGCTTCAACAGAATTACGCAAAGCATATATGACGGCCATGGCCAACTATATTGTGTATGAATTCGATAAGCGTATGGCGCAAATTGGATTTAAACAGCTTGCCGTAACGGGTACAACACCAGCCTCAGGTAAACGCGGTCACTTATTTGTACGCACCCAAGTTGACCGCGAAGATGGTGCTCCATTGCTTGCTGATTGGCGCGTGCGGAAGAAAAATGGCCAATTTCAAATTGTTAACCTTGAAATTGAAGGCATCAACCTTTTGATAACCAACCGAGAACTATTCTCCTCCCGCATCAAAGACGTTGGCCTTGAAGGACTAATCGAAGAATTAAAAAATGGCGTTGAAGAGAGCTAAGGCTACCTAAGCTTTTTCAACTGCACAATTTAATCGCAGGCTTCCTGCTGTATTATAAAGCGCTGTTTCCAGCGCTTTATATGTATCTGCCTTGATATTAACTGCAAATCGTGTTCGATAATCATAACCGTTGCCAGCTTCGCTTCGACGGCTACTCATACGAACAATGTTTGCATCATACTTTCCAAATACTTCGCTCATTCTGGCAACCAACCCTGGCCTGTCGCCTCCTGAAAATTCGACCACATGCGTAATGACACTATCATCTAAACGGTCAAAATTATAACTGGCCGGTTGCAGGCTGATTCTAGTATCTTCTGGTAATCCACAAGCCCTCAAGCCTTCCTCAACATCATTTACATCCACATCAGATAGCAATTCTACAAGGCTTGAAAACTCAAACCCTGTTCCCAACACAGCAAATGTTGTATCAGCCAAATTAACACCAGTTTCAAAGAGATAGCCGGTAATGTTGGCAATATGCCCCACATCATCTGAGCCGGTAATGCGTAAAATGTAATTCATATTGTTCGACATAATAGTTTCCCTTGAAACAAAATAACTGGTGTTTTTATATTATTTTGATAAACAAACGCTTAGATCAACATATATTTTTATAAAAGGGTATTTTGATGTCCGAAAAACAACTTCCTCACCTTGTATTTGGCGGTCAAGTTAAAGACCCACAAACACTAGAGTTTGTCGATTTAAACAAAGTAGATATTGTTGGGATTTTCCCAAGCTATAACGAAGCTGAATGTGCATGGCGCAGTGTCAGTCAGGCTAACGTTGATGATGCCATGACAAAATATGTTATTGCCCATCTGCATCGCCTGTTGGAACCAGAGGTTTAATATCGCTGACAACGCAAGAAAGTCTTGGTCAAAGGCCAAGACTGGTACAGGGTATAGCTGTTAAAAGTTTTTACGTATAAGTATTTACTGTGATTTAAAGTAGCTGTTGATTCCAAGTTCAATCGTAATTCGGGTATCATCATAAGCGCCCATTCGGTCAATTAAGACACGTCGAGCCTCTTCATGGCTTTGGGGGTGTAACCGGTTAAGTTCAAGAGCAACAAGTCGCCCCAAGCCTTCATTATTCACAGCATCTAACATTTCATATCCAATTTTAATTCATTTCTGAATTTCTATACTGCAAACAAAAAACAGCTTTCTTTCATTTTCGTTACAGAAATGTAAAACCCCATCTTATTTTCTATGTAATTTTTAAATTTGAGGGTTATTTTATAGAAAATTACTTAACCTATGATGAAGTTGAACCGATTCCCATATTAACATCTACCAAAAACAAGATATTTTCGCCTAATAAAGCAATCACAAAAATATCACTCTAATAAATAACGTGTGATGTAATAAAACCATATTCAATTTGATATCGTAATATATTCAAACAGTTAAGTTCAATAGATAGAGCGTTAAATTCTATTTAGGATTTCAACAATAGTCGGATATGACCTCGTTAACCGGTGAACAACTGGGCTCTACGTTGACTTTTAGTAAAATCGAGCCTAATCAATTGCGATATTTATGGAGTATATGAATGGACTATAATCCACATATTACCAAGAGAGCTTTGTTTGAACTTGGACAAGTCGTTAAACACAGGTTGTTTTCGTTTCGCGGCGTTATTTTTGATGTTGATCCTGAATTTGCCAATAGCGAAGAATGGTGGGAGTCTATTCCGGCTGAGATCAGACCTGAAAAAGGCCAACCGTTTTATCATTTACTAGCCGAAAATGAAGAAACAACATACGAAGCATATGTTTCACAACAGAATCTGATACCCGATGTTAGCGGTGAGCCTGTAAACCATCCTGAAGTTGATGAATTGTTCGGTTCCTTCGATGGTGACAAGTATGAAATTACAGGTATCGCCAAGCATTAATTTGTCAAAATACCACCGATACAAAAAAGACGGCCACTGGCCGCCTGATTTATCTTAGTTATATATTTGGCTGATTAAGCAACGAAAAGTGCCAACAGACCCAATACAACTATGCACGCGATTGATCCTCTGACCATCCATTTTATAAACCCATCAAATGTATTTTCTTGCTCTTTGATTTCCATTGTTAACCCCTATAGATCAAATTCTTAAATGCATGCCCTTCATGCGCAACATATGGCTTCTATAAACGAATAAAAATAAAACGCCAAGCCCTTAGATAAGCGAGAATACCAGCTTATATTCGTTTTATACAGGCTTGCAACATTGATGGATCAATATTACCACCACTAATAACACAAACACTTACTTTATCACGAACATCAACCTTCCCCGTTAAGATAGCAGCTAAAGATACAACGCCCCCTGGTTCGCCAACAAGCTTTAATGTGGTCGCAGCATAACCAACCGTTTCCCTGACCTCTTCATCGCTAACACTTACCCCCTGAATTCCAAGCGCTTTCAGGACAGAGAATGTTAAAGGCCCAGGGCTATCAGATAATAATGCATCACAAATCGAGCGTGCGTTGGGGTCGATGAATTTACGCTCACCCGCATCCAAAGATCGTTTGGTATCGTCAAAATCATCAGGTTCAACAATATAACCAGCTACAGTTGGAAAATGATGCTTAAGCGCAGTGAAAGATCCTGAGCTTAACCCTCCCCCCCCGCAATTAATCAACACCTGATCAGGGGTAACACCCAATCGCTGCATATCTTCAGCGATTTCAAGGCCAACAGTGCCCTGCCCTGCCATGATATGTACATCATTGTAGGAAGGTACAACAATTGCGCCTGTATCATCCGCAATCTGGCGCGCGATAGCTTCCCTATCTTCTTTAAAGCGATCATAAAGCCGAACATTGCCACCAAAAGCACGGGTATTATCCACTTTAATTTTAGGCGCATCTTCCGGCATAACAATTGTTGCCTTAACATCCAATAACGACGCTGCCTTAGCAACCCCTTGGGCATGATTACCGCTTGAAAACGCAACAACACCTCGCCTTTTCTCGTCATCGCCCAGTCTGGAAATACGGTTATAGGCACCGCGAAATTTGAAAGAACCCGTAAGCTGCAAGCATTCTGGTTTTATAAATACACGCCCACCGACCCGCTCATTCAAAAGCCTGTTTTCAATCAACGGTGTGCGATGCGCCATTTCTTTGATTTGATCCGCAGCATCAAGTACATCTGCATACTGGATAGGCAAATCGGTTGCGACAGTTTCAATCATAATACGAACCCTTTGAAGTGTCATAGGTCGCTAGTAGCATATTAATTTTATTTCGGATTATTTTTTTCTGCTTTGCGTGCGCGGCGTTCTTGCCACCATCTGCCCAGTCGCACTTCACTACGCCTTCTAAAGCGCCGGACAACAGGAAAGTCAACAGAGAGGATAATCAGTCCAAGCGGCACCATCCAAAAGCCAAGGACGGGTAGAAACCCAAGCAAACCACCAAAAATACAAAGCACACCAACAACCAACCTTCCCGTCCGGCTTGCTGGCGTTACACGGTCTACATATTTTTTAACCATGAGGGTAATATCTCGCTGTCATTATTTTTTTATGATCTTTCTCATATAGGGATAATAGCCTTCATGTTACAAGGGGTGCTCTGAACTCTATAGCTGTTTTATGAATCGCCTGAAAAAATATGGCGTATGGTGCACAGTTTTTAAAACTGAAAATTTTTGCGCATCCCCCCTTAACGCCTCACATATTACCTGCGCACAAAAATAGGCATCAACGATGCCATAGCGCCCTAACCCCTGAATGAAATATATTCCTGCCTTGGTTAATCCAGCATGAGGTAACGACTGCTTATTAATGGATACATACCCAGCTATCGCTTTATCAGCATCATTTTGGGTTAACTGTGGCCTATGCAAAATGCGCGTTTCCTTAATCAAGTCACCTGAATATGCCCCTGCACACATGATCACATGCTTTGCTATCAACTTTCCTGTATCAGTAATAATTTCAAATTCACCTTCACGGCCTAAAATAGTTTTCACGCGCGCGTCTTCATATATCCTCACGTCTGCTTCGGCAGAGGCGTTGGCAATTGCTAACAAAAAATCAACCGGGTTCAGCAGAATATATTCGCCCTCAATATGTGATGTTTTGATACTATGCTGATTAGCGAGCCTTAAAACCTGCTCCAATGTCTCACTAGCAAGGTCGCTGAATTTAGGGTGAGTAATCAAAGTAGATCTGAGTTTGCAATCTGTGCCGTTTATTCGCCCACTTGCGCCCCACCCCACCTGATTCTGTTCAACAACGGCAACTTTCATGCCTGTGCTTGCCAATTGATAAGCACAGGCAATACCGGCAAAGCCCGCACCAATGATGCATACATCACTGTCAATTACCCCCTCAAGGCGCAGGAAAGCTGCCTGATACGCAGTTTCGCGCCATGCAGGCGTGTCAACTCTGTGGTCATTATGGAGTGCATCACGTAAGCGCATATAACCTCTTTAAGTTTATATTCATCATAATAAGGGCATCATACCTTGATACAAGAATAACTATCTTATATGCGTGGAATATAGTTAATGATAAGGAGTATGCCATGAAACCGGTAATTGGTATTATCTGTGATACAAAAATGGATGGTTTACACCGGTACCATCAAGTAGGACATAAATATGTAAAGGCCCTGCAAAAAACAGGTAAATGTGTCCCTCTTCTAATTCCATCAAGTAAAAAAACAATCGACCATGATGACTTGTTTCAAATATTCGATGGTTTTCTTATCCCCGGAAGTTACAGCAATATCGAGCCCCACCATTACGGCGCGGCAGAAGCCCCAACTGATGAAAACCAAGACCCACTGCGGGATGCCACATCGCTTCCTTTAATACGGTCTATTATAAAAAATAAAACACCTTTTCTTGCCATATGCAGAGGTTTTCAAGAGGTGAATGTGGCAATGGGCGGCACGCTTCACCAGCGCCTTCATGAAGTCGATGGCCGATTTGACCACCGCGAAAACCTGCATGACCCAATCGACAAGCAATATGGCCTTAGCCATAGCGTTACACTCGCAGATGATGGGCTGTTGCGCAAACTCACAGCACAAAGCGAAATTATGGTAAACTCGCTGCACGGACAAGGTGTGAAGGATGTTGCTCCCAGCTTAAAAATCGAAGCAATCGCCGATGATGAGACGATAGAAGCCCTCAGCGTTTATGATACTAATGAAGATTCGCCGGATTTTGGCCTTGCCGTACAGTGGCATCCCGAATGGCGGGTTAATTCCCACGGTCCGTACAAACAAATTTTCGAAGGCTTCATTAAAGCGTCAAAACGGTACAATAAACAACGCAAATAACACGCCTGAATATATTCACATTACTATTATAACGTTGGAAAAGTGGTGACCCCTACGGGAATCGAACCCGTGTTTCAGCCGTGAAAGGGCCGCGTCCTAACCGCTAGACGAAGGGGCCATCTTTAAAAGAGGCATTTGACGATACAAGAATGGTGACCCCTACGGGAATCGAACCCGTGTTTCAGCCGTGAAAGGGCCGCGTCCTAACCGCTAGACGAAGGGGCCATCCTAATCTTGATGAATTACCAATCGGTAATGTCGCCAACGGAGGCTTAGATACCTACCTGCTCCCGCTGGGTCAACCTCTTTTTATATTTTTATGACATTATCATGGAATATTGATCGTTTTCGTCAGTATAAAGCCAACGTTGCTTACATATTACCCTTACAAAAATAGTATTAAATCATTCGAATCTACTACTAAAAGCCACAGCTAATCATTAAAGAAATCAAGCAGGCCTCATCCAATCTAATGTCATTTCAACCGTTGACATGCCTATCCACATATCCTTAGCGCAAACTATCTTTAAAATAGACAACTAACTATTACCTAAGCGGTTTTATCATGTGCAGAGTATCCTCATAAAACCCCACCTTTCGATAAAAGTCCTGAGCACGTCTGTTTGCCGCAAAAACTTCCAAGTGCAAAAGTCGAAAATCATTATTCCGCGCCCACTCTTCCACAGCCAAAATTAACAAGCTGCCTATACCGGTACCTTGCATACCCTCAACAACCGCCAACAAAGGAACGGTTGCGCATACTTCGGCCGAGATTTCATCACTATGCTCTCTGGCGTGAATAAACCCTAAAGGCTCACCATTACACTCTGCCAAAAATGTCGTATGCAGTAAGTTGGTCGCAGTCATCATTTCTTTGATATAATTATCCTGAAAAGTCTGAATGACTTTAGCGGAATGCCAATCAAGTTTAGCTTGAACTGCAAGAAGCGGAGAAAGTGATTGCACAAACGGTAAATCCTCTGGCCGATAGTCACGGATAGTTATCTCAGTAGCAATATCCTCCATAATCTTAATCACTCATAGTTTTCTGTTACATGAAGTTTGGACAATTTGCGCAGGCTTAGGCAGGATTGATGAGGCTGGCATCATCAAGGGTCATTTCAACCTTTGGCGTACCGGTCCACATATCCTTCTTGAGCTTACCAGCAATATTAAACTTACGTCCAATACCTGTTCGTAGGCTATTGCCAAGCGATTCATCCGCTTGCCTGAACGCCATCACCTTCATAGAGATACCATCCTTGGATTTGAAAATGCAGCGCAGGTGGTTTTCACCAACCCGGTCTGCCTTAACAAGCACAACTTCCGGCACTACAAACCGTGGCCCCGGATTTCCCATACCAAATGGGCCCACGCGCTCAATCTCGTCCAAAAGCGCAGGTGTCGCGCCCGACATTGCAATAATACCATCCACTTTAAGCGATTTTGACGAGCTTGCGACCTCTACGTTTTTTGCCATATGCTTTTTAAGGAAACTCTCGAGCTCATCTAATTTATCCGGGGCAACGCTTAACCCTGCTGCCATCGAGTGACCACCGCCTTTCATCAACAGCCCAGCTTGCACGGCCTCAATTACTGCTGCGCCCATATCAACACCGCTGATAGACCGACCTGACCCTTTTCCTTCGCCGTTTTCAAGCGCAATAACGAAGGTTGGCAGACCGTATTTATCTTTAAGCCTGCTTGCAACAATACCGATAACACCTGCGTGCCAGCCCTCACCTGCAACAAACACAAGCGTATCATGAACGCCGTCGATACCAATCCTGGCCTCCGCCTGCTCCAACGCCTCTTTTAAGACCTCAGCTTCGATCGCACGGCGTTCATTATTATATGTATCCAGACGGTCAGCGATAGCGCGGGCTTCAATAGTATCATGCGTTGTAAGCAATTTAGCCCCCAGACTAGATTCGCCGACACGGCCGCCTGCATTGACACGTGGTCCAAGGATAAAACCAGCATGATACGTGTTAGGCGCTTCTGAAACCCGGCCAACATCCGATAGTGCTGTAAGGCCAATATTGCGCCGCGCAGCCATCACCTTGAGCCCCTGTGTCACATATGCGCGGTTAAGACCTGTTAAGGGCACCACGTCGCATATGGTGCCGAGAGCTACAATATCCAATAGGCTAACAAGGTTTGGTTCTTTAACCGTATCACCGAAATATCCTGCCGCCCTAAGCGCGCGGTTGATTGCCACTAAAAACAGGAATGTTACACCGACGGCGGCAAGCTGACCAAGATCGCTTTCATCATCAAGGCGATTTGGATTAATTACAGCAACAGCTTCCGGCAGTTCTGGCTCAGCTTTGTGATGATCGACAACAATTACCTCAAGCCCAGCGTCTTTCGCGGCCTTTAAAGGCTCAAAGGATAACGTGCCACAGTCAACCGTAACAACAAGATCAATCCCTCTATCCCTAAGGCCAACCATAGCGGGCGCATTGGGCCCGTACCCTTCTGCCATGCGGTCAGGAATATAAATATGAATGGGTACACCGATCGCTTCAAAAAAGCGGCAAAAGATCGCGCTTGATGTTGCACCGTCTACATCATAATCGCCGTAAACAGCAATCTTCTCACCCTGTTGAAGCGCACGAACAATCCGCTCAACCCCTTTATCCATATCGAGGATAACCGAGGGATCAGGCATCATCTCCTTTAGCGACGGGGTGAAAAAGGTTGCTGCTTCATCAATACCGATACCGCGCGCATTAATAAGCTGCCCAATGATTGGCGATACACCGAGGTTATCAGCGATAGCACGCGCAATACGCTCTGAATATGGCCGAAGGGTCCAACTTTGCCCCAAAAGCGAATGGCGCACCCCAAGAACAGGGTCCGCCATTATAGTATCAGTATTTACAGGTATATCTGTCACGGTTAACCGATTTTATCTTTATGCCCGTGAACCGTGTGCACACGGCGCACTGTTTTTGTTGCAGAGCGCATCACAAGCGTTTCCGTTGTAATACCGTTTGGTGTGTAATGAACACCTTCAAGCAGTGAACCATCTGTTACACCTGTTGCAGAGAAAATAATATCGCCAGACGCCATTTCCATCATGTCATACTTACGATCTAAATCCTCAATACCCCATTTACGTGCGCGCGCTTTCTCGTCGTCATTTCTGAATAACAAACGCCCCTGCATCTGACCGCCAATACAACGAAGCGCCGCTGACGCTAAAACGCCCTCTGGTGCGCCGCCAGCACCAACATACATATCAATGCCAGTCTTAGGGTCAGTTGTTGCAATAACACCTGCGATATCGCCGTCACCAATGAGCGTCACACCGCAACCAAGCTCGCGAAGCTCGCTTATCAATTTGCTATGGCGTGGCCGGTCAAGAACACAAACCATAATGTCCTTCGCCTCTTTGCCTTTTGCCTCAGCAAGACTTTTCACATTATCAGTGATTGATTTATCAAGATCAACAACGCCTTCTGGTAGGCCACCACCAACAGCGATTTTATCCATATACACATCAGGCGCGTTCAAAAGCCCACCTTCGACGGATATAGCAACAACAGCAAGCGAATTTGGCATAGCCTTCGCGCACAAGGTTGTTCCCTCAAGCGGGTCAAGCGCGATATCTGCCGTGCGGCCACCGCTACCAACTTTTTCACCGATAAAGAGCATCGGTGCTTCATCACGTTCGCCCTCACCGATAACCACTGTACCATCGATTGGTAAATGATTTAACGCCTTCCTGATTGCCTTGACGGCTGCTGCATCAGCCGCCTTTTCATCACCCCGGCCTGTCCACTCGTTAGAAGCGATTGCACCCGCTTCTGTAACGCGAACCATCTCGATCACTAATTGACGGTCTAGATCGTTTGACGCCATCTCGTTTGCTCCCTTAATCAACAAGCCTCAATTCTAAGCATTGTTGGGGTCTCTAGCACACATTCGAGCTTAGTGAAATGCCTGAGTGCAGCTAAAACCGAGTCTTCTGATGTCACATGTGTTGTCATGACAATATAGACACCTCCATTGACAGCGCTGCCAAGCTGGAGAAGGCTTCCGATCGAGACTTTTTCCTCTGCCAGACTTGCGGTAATATGCGCCATCACCCCCGGTTCATCATCTACACGAAGTCGGACATAATATGTACCACTATACGCATTTTCCGGCAGCGAATCTGCAGACCCGAGCATATTTGAAGGCAAGCCAAAAACAGGCCCCGCGTTACCGCGCACGACATCCATAATATCGGCAACCACTGCGGAGGCTGTTGGCCCCTCGCCCGCGCCAGCGCCTTCATAGACGGTTTGGCCAACATAACTACCCTCAACAACAACCGCATTCGTCGCTCCTGCTACCTTAGCGATCGCACTATCTAAAGGCACCATTGCCGGGTACACACGAGTTTCAACACCGTGCCTAGACTTACGGGCTATACCCAAAAGCTTGATACGGTAGCCAAGCTTGCGGGCATAATCGATATCAACCGTGCCTATATTGGTTATGCCTTCTGTCGGCAGGTTTGAAATATCTGGCGCATGACCATAGGCAAGCGCAGCCAAAATAGCCGTTTTATGTGCTGTATCAATGCCTTCAATATCAAATGTTGGATCAGCTTCCGCATATCCAATTTTTTGGGCTTCTTCGAGAATGACATCAAAGTTGAGGCCTTCATTTTCCATTCGGGTCAAAATGTAATTACAGGTTCCATTTAAAATACCCTGTACGCTTGAGATTTCATTCCCGATCAAGCCTTCTCTGAGGGCTTTAATGATTGGAATACCGCCAGCAACAGCAGCTTCAAATCGTAGATAAGCGTTATTGACTTCCGCAAGTTCCGCGAGTTCTCTGCCATGAACAGCGATAAGCGCCTTATTTGCTGTAACGAAAGCCTTGCCGCGCTTCAGTGTTTCTTTTGCCAAGGCATATGCAGGGCCGTCGCTACCACCAATTAGCTCCACAACCATGTCAACATTGTCGTTTGATGCCAACTCAACTGTGTTATCACACCAATCATAAGAGCGTAAATCAATGCCCCTGTCACGGCGTCTATCCCGCGCTGACACTGCTGTAATTTCAATATTTTGCCCGGTATGGGCTGTTAGTATTTTACCTCGTTCTTCAAGGATTTTGATAACCCCAACACCTACTGTTCCAAGGCCTGCAATACCCACTCTTAACGTAGAAGATGAATCGCTCATCAACCATTCCTATCTTATTGTATGTGTAATTCTATTTTTGTCTGCTTTGCCATCCAGCAATATGCACGTCTTTATTGGCCATGAACTTTTTAATATTACGGATCGCTTGCCTGATACGCTGCTCGTTTTCCACCAGTGCAATACGAACAAAACCTTCGCCGTATTCACCAAAGCCTACGCCCGGTGATACGGCAACTTCGGCATGTTCAAGAAGAAGCTTTGAAAATTCCATTGAACCCATTTCCTTAAATTCATCAGGGATAGGCGCCCATGCAAACATTGTTGCTTTCGGGCTTGGCACATCCCACCCGGCAGCAGCTAAGCCTTCGATTAAAACATCACGGCGAGCCTGATAAATCTTCCGGTGCTCTTCGACACAATCCTGCGGGCCGTTTAGAGCAGCGGCGGCTGCTACCTGAATTGGTGTAAAAGCACCGTAATCCAAATAACTTTTAACACGGGTTAACGCCTCAATAAGGACCTTGTTACCAACAGCAAAACCAACGCGCCAACCCGCCATTGAATATGTTTTGGACATAGATGTAAATTCAACGGCAATATCACGCGCTTCCGGTATTTCAAGGATTGAAGGTGGCGGACAATCATCAAAATAAATCTCGGCATATGCCAAATCAGACAATATCCAGATGCCTTTTTTACGGCAAAAATCAACGATTTCCCGGTAAAAATCCAAATCTACAACTTCAGCAGTTGGATTTGACGGATAATTTAAAATAACAGCGCTCGGCGTCGGCACACTATGCTGTACTGCATGGGCCAACTCTTTCATAAAATCACTGCCCGGCCCCATTGGCATGTGCCGTACTGAGGCGCCTGCTATCATAAAACCATAAGGATGAATAGGATAGCTGGGATTAGGAGAGAGAATAACATCGCCCGGTGCTGTAATTGCCTGCGCGAGGTTTGCCAATCCTTCTTTTGACCCCAACGTTACAACTGCCTCACTATCCGGATCAATATTCACATTGAAGCGACGTTCATAATAACCAGCAAGCGCCTTCCTGAGGCCCGGTATTCCTTTCGACATCGAGTATCGATGCGTGCGCTTATCATCAACGGTTTCCTTTAACTTATCAATTATATGCTGAGGTGTTGGTAAATCCGGGTTTCCCATTCCCAGGTCGATTATGTCTTCGCCGCGTGCCCGGGCCGCTGCCTTAATTTGATTGACTTCGGCAAACAAATATGGCGGCAAACGCCGAATACGATAAAACTCATTTTGAGAGTCATTTTTAGACATAGTTAGAAACCTTGAGTGATAAAAGTGTAGTTTTCAATGCAATACACTTAATAGAATTACAATAAAAGAGTGTTTTTTGAAATTTTATTTATTATTTACTGTTTAGACTGAATAGGAATCTAATATCAATAGACCATTCACAACAAACGCCTCAGCTAAAACAAAGCCAGCCCAAAATAAAATTAAATTGTAAGAGAGATTATTTGCCGCCAATTGCGGCACGTGCAGCGGCGAGTGCTTGTTCAGCATTTTCAATCGCCTGCATTGCTTCTGTATCTTTTGTAGAATTGTCTTTTACAAAAGTTTGCGTCGCTTGTAGTTCGCTCAAACGCGCTCTTAAGTCTGCATTTTCAGCGTCTAACACTGCAATTTGTTGCTGAAGCTGTGCAGCAAATTTATACTCAATTGACGAAATTTGCTGTGACATATTTTGATCACGTGTAACAAATTCATCAACAAGTTTCTTACCGTCTATTGCAGGTAATTGATCCTGAACATTATCCAGAAACATACCCACCCCAGCAACACGAGCCTCTAGCGCCTTCGGCGATAAAAAGTTACATGCACTATCATCATCAGATGCGTTAGCTGCATTAAATTCAGTAATGTCGTTATTTGCTGAAGTGGCGTTACGGCCAATTTCAAGAACAATAGAAGAAAACCCATCAAGCGGCGCTATATCATCATCAGCGTACACAGAAGACACAGCAAAAACACCTGCTGTAACCATCAATATATGCCGAATTGATTTTTTCATTACTCGCCCCAGTTTCCTCGCTTAAGTGCTCGGGATGCTTTTAACGATGTTATAATGCAACAAAACCATCAAATTCGCAAGTAAACTTTTGTTATTTAAGTTTTTGATACGTTAATTCACACTATATGAAGGCACGAAACTTCATGCCTTCATGAAGGAAAATGTTATTTTTGATTATTTTCAAAATCTTCTTCTGCTTTTTCCTGATCAGCAATTTTCTTTTCTAAAGCTTCACGCTCCTTCCGCAAGGCTTCTTCTCGCGCTTTGCTATGCTCAAGTTCACGCGCCAAACGGTCTTGCTGTTTTTTAAGGCGCTCTTCGGATCGTTTTAATTGCTTCAAGTGCCGCTCTTCGAGATTATCAAGATTATCACGTGCCTGTTTAATCGCGCGTATTCTGACCTTTTCAACATCCTTCAGGTCGCTCTCATCGATGATGTGAATATCAATATCGTCGAAATCAAAATCGAAATCGAAATCAAAGTCCATCTCCTCGAATGCTTCTTCAATATCAATACGGGCTTCAGCAAGCTCCTCAAGCATAATCACTCGTGCGTGGCCAAGCTCTTTCTCGTTTTCTTTGAGTTGCTTCAGCGCCTCTTTCAGGGCCGCTTTACGGTCTTGCTCCCATTCAAACACATCCGCTCTAAATTCTACGATATTCTCGCGGCGTTCCTCCATATCCTGGATTGCATCTTCAAGGCCATCACGTGCACTTTCCAAGGCTTCACGCTCTATTTCATTATCAGCTTTTTTAAGTTTCTTCTCAACACGCTTTAATTCACGTTTAACTTCCTTAAGCGCACGCTCATTTGCCTTTGCGACGTTGATAAGAACATGTTTGTTATGGCCAACTTCCTGACCATTAATAATGATTTTGTGCCCGTCTTTAACTTCAAAAGCAAAGGCATTGCCTATGTTAATAGCTTCGCCGTCTACAACTATTCTTGCTTCATCACTATCCCCGTTTTCAATAACTAAAACATTGTCATCGGCTTCGATGATGTTTTTGCCATTACTGATAACTTTAATACCGCGTTTTTTTGGGGTGCCTTTTTGTTCTATTATTGGTTTGGCGTCAGTATCCTGAAATCCACTATAAACTGAGGCGCCGGGGCTGGCGCATGCCGCGCTTGTTAGAGCAAGCATGGAAACACTCGCAGCTAAGATGGTTTTCTTCAGGATATTATCAAACTTTATCATTTTCGCTCTCCTGCCCCTTTTGCATATTACCATAATATGTCGTTATTTCTTATCAGGCAAATACGCATGCACTTTATATGCGAGGCTTCATTTATTTTTTCACTGTCGGCTCGGGCCAGAATTATTCTTTCAAACATTTATTGTATGAATTTTCCGTCCGGCTAAGGCTTATATTGCCATCAAATATCCCAATAAAAAGCGTTCATCGACAATATGATAAAAGTTCGCGGTAAAATGCTATAAAGCCAGACAGAATGAAGATAAACTGCGGCAAACGGTTCACCGTACAAGCGGTAACGCGTTGTTTTATCGACAAATAGAGCGTTTACTCAACAGGTAACAAGAGCGCAGAAACCCTTCGGTTTTCCATCATCAGGACATTATAGGTGCGCGCAGCCGCACCTGTATCCATAATATCAAAACCAAGGCCCTTTTCAGCTAAATGCTCTTTAATATGCTTTGGTAAAAGCTGCATGGATTGCCCCGTACCGATCAAAATCAATTCAGGTTTTTCTTCTGCATTAAACGCACGAGCAAAATCATCTTCACCCAAAGTCCCGATCGATTTTGCATCAATCGGATAAACCCCCGATGGCAGCAAAATAACGCCGCCATCGAACTTACGGCCCATCAGGCGAAACCCACCGCCACCATATCCATCAACAAGCAACAAGTCTTCGCTGGATTGTTGCTCGATTGTAATACCGCCAGAGTGGATTTTCTCGCCCATATTTATACGCCTTCCAAATACTTACATTTGATCAAAAGGTGTAGGGCGTGACTTGTCCACGGTGGGGTCATTATCATCGCTTTCATCACGCAAGAGCGCTTCAGGGCGTAATTTAAAGATCAACAAGACAGGTGACGCGATAAAGATCGAACTATATGTACCAATAACAACCCCCCAGATCATTGCAGCGGTAAAGCCTTGAATAACCGGCCCACCAAACACATAAAGCGCCACAAGAGCAAGCAATGTTGTAACCGATGTCATAACTGTGCGGCTAAGGGTTTGGTTAAGCGAGAAGTTCAATACCTCTTCCATCGGCTTCTTGCGGTATTTTCGAATATTTTCACGTACACGGTCATAAACAACAACCGTATCGTTCAAGGAGTATCCAACAATTGTTAGAAGTGCAGCAATAATTGAAAGATTAAATTCCAGACGAGTGATAGCGAAAAAACCAACAGTTAACAAAACATCATGCACAAGCGCAATCACAGCACCCAAGCCAAACTGCCACTCAAAACGGAACCATATGTATACCAATACCAAAAGAACAGCGACGCTGACCGCAATTATACCATCTTGCTTAAGTTCACCAGATACTTTCGGTCCAATAACCGCTTGATCCCGAAACTCTACGTCTTCAATAATTTCAGACAACTTTTGGCGAACTTGTTCCATAGCGGCGTTTTGCTCTTCGTTGCCGCCAGGTTGGCGTTCAACACGAATAAGAGCCTTATCAGGGCCACCATATCCTTGCACAGCAATTTCGCCAAGTTTCAGAGAATTTAGCGAACTACGCACGACATCAAAATCAACTGGTTCCCCTTGAGTACCAATCTCAAGCTTAATTCCCCCTTTAAAGTCAATACCGTAATTCAAGCTATTAATCGCAAACAACGACATACTAGCCACAATCAATAAAGCAGATACAACAATCGCTATCTTACGAGCACCGAGGAAATTAATATCAGTCGTTTGCGGGACGAGACGTAACAACATAATCCTTGCCCTCCTTATATCGGTAATACATCAGGCTTCGCCCGACGTAACCAGCTTGAAAGAATAAGGCGTGTTAAAACAACAGCCGTGAACATGGATGTTAAAATTCCGATAGCGAGCGTAACAGCAAAACCTTGTACCGGGCCTGACCCTAGTAAATAAAGTACCGCTGCGGCTATAAACGTTGTAATATTGGCATCCATAATTGTTGAAAATGCCTGACCATAGCCCTCTTCCATAGCACGGAACGGGTTTCTTCCGTTCCTTTGTTCTTCACGGATACGCTCAAAAATCAATACGTTTGCATCAACCGCCATACCAATCGTTAACACAATACCAGCAATACCCGGTAAAGTGAGCGTCGCCTGAAACAAACTAAGTGCGCCCATAATCAGAACAAGATTAGTAATAAGCGCAATATTTGCGGCCAAACCAAAACGACCATAGCTCGCAATCATATATATAATAACAGCAACAAACCCAATAACCGCGGCAAGTTCACCTGCGGCAACCGAGTCCGCGCCAAGGTCTGCACTCACTGCTCCGTAAGACGCTACAGTTAGCTTAACTGGCAATGCACCAGATTTAAGAAGTGTTGCCAACTCTTGAGCATCTGAAGTAGTACCCATGTTAGTTATCTGGCCCGAGCCACCTAAAATTGGGCTAATAATGCGCGGCGCACTAATAATGATTTCATCGAGGACAATCGCAAACGGACGGCCTACATTATTTCTGGTGAAATCACCAAAAACTTTCGACGCACGCGTATTAAACGTAAACGAAACAGATGGTTGGCCACGCTCATCAAATGATGGTTTAGCATCCAAAAGGTCTTCACCAGATATTAATGGACGCTTGTTTACAACCATCTGACCACCTTCTTTAAGGGGATAGATTGCTTGGCGAGAACTTACACGCCCCTTAGCAATATCTTCAGGTGAAACATTTAAATCAACTTCATGAAAACCAAGCTTTGCAGTTTTATTAATGACGCCCAAATATTCCTCAGGGTTATTAGCCCCGGGGATTTGAAGAATAAACCTGTCTGCGCCTTCAGCCTGTAAGGTAATTTCCTTTACACCGTCAGGATCAACCCGCTTTCTAATCACTTCCATAGAGCGAGCAATTGCTTCCTGTTGCTGTTTCCTAATGCCTTGCTCTGTTAACGTAAGACGAAACTCGGTGCCATCACGTTCCAAGGTAAATTCCTGAATACCTCCGGTCGCAAGAGGATTAACCCCGCTCGGTTCCGTGATAGCCTTCAACTCGGTCTGAGCCAATTCAACCATATCAGCGCTCGTTACTTCAAAAACAACCGAATTTTCACTCGGTCTGATATTCCTGAAGTTTAATCCGCGCACTTCACGGCGAATACCATTGACCTGATCAATCAAGTTGTTCAAACGTGCTTCAATAACTTCTGCTGTTTCAGCCTCGATCAGCATGTGAAGGCCACCACGAAGGTCAAGCCCAAGGCTTAAAGACTGACTAGGCAAAAAAACCGGCAGGCTATTTCGCTGTTCTTCGCTCAAAAAATTGGGCATGGCCGTCAGAATGCCCATCAGACAAACAAACGCGACCATCAATTTCTTCCATGTCGGGAAGTTTAACATGCCATTCCCCTTGAATAAGGTTCTGAAACAGATATGCCGCCCTTAAATATTTGGCGGCACATATATATTTCTATTTAACTTACTTACTATCGTCAGCCTTAACTGGCTCACCCTTCACGCGCACATCAGAAAGCATGGTTTTAATCACTTTCACCCGTACACCCTCTGCAAGGTCGATCTCGATTTCGTTACTGTCTTCTTTAACCTTGGCAACTTTACCCACAAGGCCACCGTTTGTCACAACAGTGTCGCCTCGGCGTACATTGCCAACCATTTCTTTATGTTCTTTCATTTTCTTTGATTGTGGACGAATAATCAAAAACCAAAAAACCACAACAATGAGAACGATCGGCAGAAAGTCTAGAAGTCCGCCACCCGCTGGGGCTGCACCTGCTGCTTGCGCATAAACTGGTGAAGAAAACATAATGGTCAAATCCTTATAATTTCACATGCGCCCACATTAATTGGCACACACATATCATTTCTTTGCCGGGACTATAGCTGTATTGCCCTTAATTGCAACCAAGCTTAGCGAAAATCTAGGCCCAATATTACCCTTAAGCCTTCAATTATTTTTTCGGCATGAAACGCAGTTCCATGATAAACTCTAAATAGGGAATATATTGTGAGGTTACAAGTGACAGAAACCGATGAAAGCATAAACAAAAGTTTGGCTGCAAATTTGGCCAAAAACATGGAACGCATTGCTGACAGCCTTGAAAAAATCACGCAGCTTGGGTCGCTTACACAAGGGCAAAAATCGCAGAGCAATAATTCCCTCCAAACATACAGCCCGTCGAACTGTTTTGTTTTTGATGCGGCTCACATCACATTATCACCTGTTACAAAACTAACCTGCCCCAGCCTCACACTTTTAAAAGGTATCGACCGCGCACGCGATACACTCCTCGACAACACAAAACGATTCGCTGATGGTTATAGTGCAAACAACGCCCTTCTTTGGGGGGCACGAGGCATGGGAAAAAGCACGCTCGTTAAATCGGTTTTCAACGATCTGTTCCAGTCAGGTACAAAAGATTTAAATCTGATAGAAATCCACCGTGAGGATATTGCAAGCCTACCAAGCCTCCTTAAACTCATTAAAAAGTCACCAGAGCGCTTCATCATCTTTTGCGATGACCTTTCCTTCAATCAGCCTGACCGTGATTTCAAGGCCCTGAAATCGGTATTGGAAGGTGGGCTTGAAGGCAGGCCCGAAAATGTCATTTTTTACGCAACCTCCAATCGCAGGCACCTGTTACCGCGCGCCGCTGTCGATCAGGAAACCGCAACAGGCCTGCACCCCAATGAAGCGATGGATGAAGTTATCGCACTATCAGATAGGTTTGGATTGTGGCTTGGGTTTTATCCGTGTGATCAAGCCGACTATCTCACGATCATTGAAGGCTATTTAGCAGCTCTTAAGATTGATAAAAAGGTTGGTGACTGGCAACCAGAAGCGCTTGAATGGGCAAAAGCACGCGGATCGAGATCAGGCCGCGCGGCATGGCAGTTTGTAACTGACTTAGCTGGAAATAAGTCTTTAAAAATCAGCCTTTAACATTATTTACTTTAAGTAATACATCAGTACGGTTGCGCGACAAATATTGTAACGGATCAAGGGCACGGCGGCCTTTTCTAATTTCAAAATGTAACTGTGGCCGCTTAACACCTCCGGTTGCTCCAACACGGGCAATAACCTGCCCTTCCTTGATTTTATCACCAGCACGCACGAGCAGTCGTTCATTATGGGCATAGGCCGTTACCCAGCCGCCGCTGTGTTTAATCAATAGCAGGTTTCCATACCCTTCAAGCGCATTTGATGCATAAGCCACAACACCGTCTTCTGCTGCTTTTACAGGCGTGCCCTGCCTTGCAAGAATATTAATCCCATCATTGTGCAAGCCACCTTCCTTGGGGCCAAAGCGCGACGCCAATTGCCCCTGAATAGGCCATGTAAATCGATTAATTGTTTTTCTAGGGGGCTGGGCAACCCTTGTTACCCGTTCTGTTGAAGGCGCAGTATTTGGTCGCGTATTTGGTTTTGGCGCAACCTTTCGGCTTGTCGCACCGGGCTTGATAACATCTTTTGTCCCGTTAACTACATTTTGTGCTGTGTTGGAGGCCTGCCGCGCGGTCGTCGTCACAAGCTGCCCCGGCAAGCGCAGGCTTTGGCCAACCGTGAGGGTAAATGGCGCTTTGATATTATTCAATGCCATCAAGCGATCAACGCGTACATTATATTTACGCGATATGCTGTAACCAGTCTCACCGCGCTTGACCAAATGCCTCGTTAATGACGGAAGAGCAAGCACCTGACCCACTCGAAGTGCATAAGGCGACCGTAAGTTGTTTGCTGCCACAAGGTCTTGTACAGGAACACCATACCGTCTTGAAATTGCATAAAGCGTGTCGCCGCGGTTTACAACTGCCTGCCCACCTGCTGCATTCAACGCCTTCGTCTGGTCATTCGCACGCGAACGAGCTGGCTTTTTATTGGGATATGGCACAGGAACCGGTGCATTCCTGATATCGTAAACAGGCTTAATATCCGCGGGTGCTACATAAGAACTACCCACACATGCTGACAAAACCAACAATCCAGTAAAGGTGATTGCGGTCCGTATAGGCAAAAACTGAAAACGTTTGGTCACATGCATATGCTAGAAGATAACCAACATTTCTTTATGCAGCAAGACAGAGTTACACAATTGCCATGAAACTTATTTAAACGCTGTGTTAATCGACCCTGATAGTTCTTCACGGGTTTGATGGTGCGTCAAATCAAGGTGCAAAGGCGTTACTGATATCCATTTTTCACGTACAGTTTTAATATCAGTTTCATGACCTGGCAGGCCTATTTCGCGGCCAAGACCAAACCAAAAATAATGAAAACCGCGCGGATCAACCCGTTCTTCGATATTGTTTCCAACCATCTCGCGGCGGCCTTGTTCGGTAATTTTAATACCTTGGATATCATCAGGGTCAAAAGCAGGAAAGTTGATATTCATTAAAACATCTTTATCCCAGCCCTCATTGATCAGCCTTTCCAGAACGATAGGGGCAAATTTCTCTGCTGTTTCCCACTTCACGCGTTCCTGCGGGCGCAGGCACTGGCTCATTGCAATTGAAGGAATACCCATAAGCGTTCCTTCCATCGCAACGGAAACAGTTCCTGAATAGGTAATATCCTCAGCCAAGTTACCACCCCGGTTAATACCGGAAAGGATAAGAGTTGGCAGATTATCTTTCATAATATGATTAACAGCCATCATCACACAGTCAGTCGGCGTACCGGATACAGCCCAGCGTTTTTCGCCAAGTTCGCGGATACGAAGCGGTTTGGTTAGTGTAAGTGAATGGCCGGCACCCGATTGTTCTTCTTCGGGTGCGATGATCCAGACATCATCACTTAGCGCGCGGGCAATACGCTCCAGCACTTCAATGCCCGGAGCGTTAATACCATCATCGTTTGAAACCAGAATACGCGCTGTTGAAATTGCCATCTTATTTTCCACCGATCACTTCGATACCGCCCATGTATGGCTTTAAGGCGTCAGGCACACGAATAGTGCCGTCTTCTTGTTGATAATTTTCAATAACAGCAATCAATGTTCGTCCAACCGCAAGGCCTGAGCCATTCAGGGTATGAACAAACTTTGTCTGTTTTTCACCCTTTGGCCGGCAACGGGCTTTCATCCGCCGCGCTTGAAAATCACCGCATACACTACAGCTTGATATCTCACGGAAACGCGCCTGCCCCGGCAGCCATACCTCGATATCATATGTCCGGCGTGCACCAAACCCGATATCCCCTGTGCAAAGCTTAACAGTTCTGAAGGCAATACCAAGACGCTTGAGCACCTCTTCTGCACAGCCAACCATCCGCTCCAGTTCGTCATCAGACTGTTCTGGCGCTGTAAAGCAAACCATCTCAACCTTTTCAAATTGGTGCTGGCGGATCATACCGCGTGTATCACGGCCCGCAGCCCCTGCTTCTGAACGGAAACACTGTGAATGCGCTGTATACCGGATTGGCAGATCAGCTTCATCAAGGATTTCATTCGCATGCAAGTTCGTAAGCGTTACTTCCGCAGTTGGAATTAACCAATGGTCCTCGGTTGTTTTAAAGAGATCTTCCGCGAACTTAGGCAACTGCCCTGTACCATAAAGCGCGTTATCACGCACAAGCGCGGGCGTAAGAACCTCGGTATAACCATGCTCGCTTGTATGCAAGTCAAGCATAAACTGCCCAAGCGCACGTTCAAGCCGCGCCAAGCCTTTGCTTAAGACAACAAAGCGTGAGCCAGATAACTTGGCGCCGCGTTCAAAATCCATCAGGCCAAGTGCTTCACCAAGCTCGAAATGCTCTTTAGCATCAAAATCAAATGTTTTAGGTGCACCCCATGTGCGAACCTCAACGTTATCATCTTCATCAGCACCTTGCGGTACATCATCATAAACCATATTCGGCAGGCTCATGAGAATACCATTTAATTTTCCGCCTAAAGCACGTTCTTCATCAGCCAGATTTGCAAGCTTGTCCTTCAAGCCCGCAACTTCTGTCATTAAGGCCTGTGCCTCTTCTTCGTTGCCTTCGGATTTCGCTTTTCCGATCAGTTTGGACGCTTCGTTACGGCGCGCTTGCGCTTCTTGCGCTTCCGTCGATTTTGCACGGTGGTCGCTATCTAACGTCAAAATTTCCTGCGCTATTGCATCAACACCGCGACGCGCTAACGCTTGATCGAATGCATCCGGATTTTCACGGATAAACCTAAGGTCAAACATAATCTGATCCTGAATATTGTGTTATGAGTGGGCACCAGACCTACTCGGCTTCAAGTTCTTCCTGACGTTTCTTTTCAAACGTTTGAATAAGGAGAATGGACACCTCATATAGCAGGAGGATAGGAATGCCAAGTGCGATCTGACTTACGGGGTCTGGCGGCGTTAAAAAAGCAGCGGCAGCGAAAGTCATAACAATCGCGTAACGCCGTTTGGATCGCAGGCCGTCTGCGGTCAAAATACCGGCACGCCCTAATAATGTAAGCGCTACAGGCAACAGGAACGCAAGGCCAAAGCCAAAAATCATCTGCATGATCAGCGATAGATATTCATTGATCTTCGCTTCGGCAACAATATCAATCGCACCTGCCTGACCGACCTGTTCAAAACTCAACAAAAACTCCCATGCCCACGGAATAACAAGGAAATAGGCAAGCGACGCCCCCATAGTGAACAAAATTGGCGTTGCTATCAAAAACGGCAAGAACGCCCGTTGCTCGTTTTTATAAAGGCCCGGTGCAACAAATTTCCAGATTTGAACTGCTAGCAACGGAAAAGTGACAATAAAGGCGGCATACAGTGACACCTTAATACGCACAACGAAGGGCTCCATCAGGCCTGTAAAGATCATACGCGCTTGCTCATTACCTTCTTGCGCGTTCATGTATGGGGCTGCGAGAACATTAAAGATTATATCAGAAAAATAGAGTGCAACACCAAAGGTTGCTAACATACCAAGCATCACCTTGATCAAGCGAGACCTGAGCTCGGTTAAATGCTCCAACAGTGGGGCGCGGCTTGCCTCTACCTCGTCAAGGTCTTCATCGTCGTCAATTATGTCAGGTTTTTTCACGCCAGCATCATCAAGCTCTTCAGGAAGCATCTTTGCCTCCATCATTTTCTACTGGTTTCTTATTGTCTTGCTTAGAGTTTTCAACAGAGTCAGTCTTGGATGACGACCCACTCTCTTTTTCACCACTTCCTTGTTCTTCAATCTCGGAAGCGCGGTTGCCCATGATATGATTGGTGATATCTTCGGCAGTCATTTCAGGCGTAATACCCTCTTGCTTTTTCAAATCATGGAAAGGATCAACCTCGCGCTCAACTTCGTCCGCAAGCGTTTCAACACCTGCCCGAAATTCAGCCGCCATATCACGGGCCTTGCGTACAAATCCACCAACTGTTTTCAAAAGGCGCGGTAAATCCTTGGGCCCAACCACAATAAGGGCCACAATCGCGATAATGAAAAGCTCCATAGCCCCGATATCAAACATGAAACCGGTTTCCTATTTGTGAGAGTAAGGCTTTATACGTCTGCTTTATCAGAAGTTTTCTCTTCTGATTTCACAACTTCGCCGTCAATAGTTGAACCATTGCTTAGGTTTTTTTGCTCTTCAGAAAGCTCGTCCGCGCCTTCTTTCATACCTTTCCTAAAGCTTGTAATGCCCTTGGCAACATCCCCCATAAGGTGAGAGATTTTACCCCGACCAAATAAAAGAATAACCAAAACAGCAACAATAATAATCTGCCAGGGTCCGATACCGCCCATGTCGTCTACTCCTTTGATCTGATCAATATACACCATGCACTTCAGAAGCGCCAACTGATCAAATGTTTATCCCTATATATAGATGTTATTCAATCTATCAATGTTTGAGCGTTATTAATTGACGATTAAGTGATTTCTTCATCATCAAGCAGTAATTCCTGCTGTTCATGAACAATAACAGTATCCTTACTTTCTGATGGCAAATTGTTGCCTTCAATGGCTTCCCGTTCGGACCTTGCGATCGCGTCCTCAAGGTCGATTTGATCACCGTCATCATCTGCCTCGGATTTAACCGACAATTCCATTTTATCAAGCGCAACATCAACACTGTCCAGCAACCCTGATGCCTTAAGTTCCTTGATACCCGGCAGGTCTTTCGTGCTTTCAATGCCAAAATGAACAAGGAAATCATCGGTAATTCCATATGTTACAGGACGGCCCGGTGTTTGCCTGCGTCCCTTTACCCGTATCCACCCCACTTCCATCAAAACATCAAGCGTGCCTTTGGATATGGAAACACCGCGAATTTCTTCGATCTCGGTACGCGTAACAGGCTGATGATATGCGATAATAGCTAATGTTTCGATACCTGCCCGTGAGAGTTTACGAGTTTCGTCCACATCTTTGCGCAATAAGAACGCAAGATCATCCGCCGTGCGAAACATATATTTACCCGCAACCTTGATAAGGGAAAATCCGCGCGTCTTATAATGCTCTGTCAGGTTCTCAAGATGACTTTCAATCTCGATACCATCAGGTACGCGCTCTGCAATATCTGCAACCGATAACGGCGTATCACTGGCAAACAGGATTGCCTCGATCATACGCTCATGCTCAAGTTTTCTTGGTTCAAACTTTCTCGGCTCAGGGTTTACTGCGTCAACCACCTGCGCCTCAGCTTCATCTAAATCTTGTTGTATTTCTTGTTCTGAATTCATTGTATTTTATTATTTTATGGTTTAGTCCGTCCCATCTGAACGCGTTTTACCTCGCAGGTAAATCGGTCCAAACGTCTCCATTTGCCTTAATTCCGCTTGCCCTTGTCGCGCAAGCTCAAGGCTTGCGGCAAACATGCTTGCAAGTGCTGATTTTCGCAAGCCCTTATCTTTCAAATTATCAGGCAGAAAATTTGAAAGCTGCCCCCATGTAAACTGATCACCGATTAATCCTGATAGGCGCTCCAGCGCATCTTCGAGCGCGTAAACAGGTCGCCGTTCGATCTTGATCTCGGTAATTGCATGTTTTTGCCGGTTATCCGCATACGCACGCAATAATTCATAAAGCGTTGTATCATACTGCGCGTGTTTCAGTATTTTCAAGCCCTCAGGCATACCGCGTGCAAATACATCACGGCCCATCCGATCACGCGCCATCAGGCTTGCACCCGCGTCTCTCATAGCTTCAAGCCGTTGCAGGCGAAGTTGAAGCTTGAACGCCAGTTCTTCAGCGCTTGGTTCATCGCCTTCGCCTTCTTTCGGCAGTAAAAGACGTGACTTCAGGTACGCGAGCCACGCAGCCATAACAAGATAATCAGCCGCCAACTCAAGCCGAAGCTTTTTGGCCGCCGCCACAAATTCAAGATATTGTTCGACAAGTTCAAGGATAGAAATTTGTGTGATATCAACCTTCTGCGCGCGTGCGAGTGTCAAGAGCACATCAAGCGGCCCCTCAAAACCCTCAACTTGCAAGACAAGCTGATCAGGATCAGCGCTTGCATCACTCGGGCGGACAGGATCGATATCTTCTTCAAATTCCATATATCAACATTCTATAGTGGCACGCCCGCAAGCGCCATAATCAAAGCCGTTAAAAATGAGCTAGGTACGGTCACAATCTGTGGTGCAAGAAGGATAATACCAATGATAATGAAAAAACCGAATGGCGCAATAGACCGATAGCTTTGAAGCATGTCATATGGCAAGAATTGTTCGACCACCTTTGATCCATCAGACGGTGGGATTGGTAACAATGAGAAGATTATAAAAATACAGTTCAGATAAACACCGAAATACATTGCATTTAATATCCAATCCTCTCCTGTAGCACCAAAAATTACTGCAATTCTCATCACATAAGCGCAAAAGATAGCCATGACCAGATTACCAAAAACACCCGCAAGCGCCGCAATTACATTATCGCGGCGAATATTTTTAAAGCCACGCGTTTGGATATGGACAAGCTTGCCGTGTCCAATCAAAAATGGCACGCCCAAGAAAAATATAATCAGTGGAATAACTATCGTACCCGCAGGATCAACATGTGAAAGTGGGTTCAAGGAAAGCCTACCCGACGCCTTTTGACTGGTATCACCAAGCCAATGAGCGACATACGCTTTCGCCGCTTCCCGCATTGTTACCGCCAGTAAAAATGGCAAAGCCATTATACTGAGAAGAAACAATTTTTCCTGAATAAAACCACCCACTTCATTACCTCGCGTCTATTTTATAAGCTATCGATTATAGTGTTATATTTCTGGCGTACTGTTTGAATATCAATATCAGCATCAACCCGCGTTTGTTTTATCATTGCACCAAGTTTCTGCTTCACTTCATCGCTGATAGTGCCTGAATTTAAAGCCACCTCCTGCATTTCAGCCATATCACCGTTACAGTGAAGCGCAAGATCACAGCCTGCCTCGAATGTTCGTTTTGTTCGCTCGCCCAGCCCCCCTGAAAGCGCCTGCATCGAGAGGTCATCAGACATCAAAACACCCTTAAAACCAATTTCGCCGCGAATAATCTCTTTAATCATCCGCTCTGATTGTGTCGCAGGCGCTGACGCGTCAATATCGCCAAAGACAATATGGGCGGTCATCGCAAGCGGCATATTTGACAGTGCTTTAAATGGGAGAAAGTCAAATAATGACAAGTCACTATGCGTTATATCGACTGTTGGAAGCGACAAATGGCTATCAACATCCGCACGGCCATGACCGGGAATATGTTTAATAACAGGCAATACACCAGCCGCCAATAATGCCTTAGCCGCAACACTGCCAAGATCAGAGACGATTTCAGGTGTAAGGCCGTAAGCACGATCACCGATAATAGGATCAGCCCCTTCAGTTGGAATATCGAGAACAGGCAGACAATCCACGTTAACACCAACACCCTGAAGGTCATACGCGATCATCTGAGTATTTAAAGCGAGCGCAGAACGGGCCGCCTCTTGGTCTTTTAAATATATATCGCCAAAAAATTGTGCCGTCGGGTAATTGGGCCAATGCGGTGGTTTCATCCGCTGAACCCTGCCGCCTTCCTGATCGATTAAAATCAGAGTATCATCACCTGATATAGTGCGAAAACTATCTGTCAGTGCTCTAACCTGATCAGGTGTATCGATATTGCGGGCAAAAAGGATATAGCCTACCGGCTGAACAGATTTGAAAAAATCTACTTCCGCGCCTGTCAGGCTCAATCCTTCGCAACCAAATATTATCGGGCTAGCGCTTGCGCCTTTATCCGGCGACATTTTATGGCTTCACCACAATACAGGCTTGCCCCTTAGCCTTTAATGCCAAACATAGTTTGTCGCTATCAGCGCGTGTTGCAACCCAGCCTGCCCGTAAACGATAAAGCGTGCGTCCGCCAGACTGAACAGGCTCGTAAATGGGTGACAAGTCACCAAGTTGCGGCCGATATTTTTGGCGCAGCCCTGGCCATGCCCGCTCTGCCCGCGCACGCGTTCCATATGCGCCAAGCTGAATGACAAATTCACCAGCCTTTGCAACAGCCGCCTCATTCGTCACACTTTTAGGCAGCGTAATCTTAGGTATCGTTGGCTTTGGCGTAGCAGGTTCAGGGGCAGTTACTGTTGACTGGGCAGTCGTATTTGATTGCACCGCCCGAACAGGGTTATCTTTGGTGGTAGTGTCTTGCACATCAGCCAGAACATCATTTAATGCCTGTTGGGCATCTGTTGTAACTTGGCCCTCTGTAATACCACTAACCTCTACACTTGATTGCGGAAGTTCGTCCATCGGCTGCTCAGGTTGTTCGCCGAGCTGTGCGTTCGTATTATTCGGATTACCCGCACCTTGCTCAAAAACCTGCTTATCTTGATGGGGAATATTCATTCCCCCTTGATCTTGAGGGCGTTCCTTGATTGGATCTGCTGAAGCCGTAATGATTTTAGGGCCGTTAGTCGCCTGATCGGAAGTACCAAACACATAAATCGCTGCAATAAACAAAACTACCAATAAACTAGCAGCTCCAGCGACAACAAAAACCAATTTACCCCCAAAAAGGCCTTCACTACCCTCTTCCTCTGGTACGGGTTGTAACCAAGGCGGTGTTTCCCGATCTGACATATTCCCAAATTCCCCTATTCGCCTTCTAATCTGTTTTTATGAAGAGCGTCTCAAGCCCTTTATAGTCATAAAAACTATCGCATTTCCTTTAGTGGCTCGACACCTAGAATAGCAAGTCCACTTGCAATGACAAGAGCTACTGACCGAATAAGCGCAAGCCTCGCTTTTGTCACTTCGATATCACCGTCAATAATAAACCTGAGTGATGGATTATCATTGCCTTTATTCCAGAATGCATGAAATTCAGACGCTAGATCATAAAGGAAAAAGGCAATACGGTGCGGCTCGTGTGCTTCGGCGGCGGCTTCTACCATTCGAGGCCATGCACAGCACTGCTTTATCATCATAAGTTCGCCGTCGCTTACAAGCCTCGACAAATCAGCATTCTGAAGCGATCCATCAGCAGTATCAATATTTGCAAACGTATCTTTTGCACGATTGAGAACCGAACAAATCCGTGCGTGAGCATACTGAACATAAAACACCGGATTGTCTTTTGATTGCTCCATAACCTTGGAGAAATCAAAATCAAGCGGCGCATCATTTTTACGTGTCAACATAATGAAACGCGTTACATCTCGCCCTACTTCATCAACTACTTCACGCAAGGTTATAAAAGTACCAGCACGCTTTGACATTTTTACAGGTTCACCGTCTCTGAGCAAATGCACAAGCTGGCATACCTTCACATCCAGACTGCCATCACCAGAAAGCGCTTTAATCGCCGATTGGACACGCTTGATATACCCTTGATGGTCAGCCCCCCAAACATTGATCATGTCCTTAAAGCCACGCTGATATTTATCATAGTGATAGGCGATATCAGCGCCAAAATAGGTATAATCACCATTGGATTTTTTCAGTGCCCTGTCCACATCATCACCGAAATCAGTAGACCGGAACAGCGTTTGCTCCCGTTCTTCCCAGTCATCAGGTAATTTGCCTTTTGGTGGCTCTAAAACCCCTTCGTATATATGGCCGCGCTCGCGTAGCACATCGATAGCTTCATCAATCCGGCCACTTTCGTGCAATGTCTTCTCAGAGAAAAAGACATCATGTTCGATACCAAGGGCTTTCAGATCATCCTTGATCATATCCATCATTGCATCAACAGCATCGAGCTTAATAATAGACAGCCACTCAGCTTCATCAGCATTCAGAAACTTATCGCCGTATTTATCCTTGAGGCGCTCACCAACCGGGATCATATAATCACCGGGATAAAGACCTTCTGGAATCTTACCGATATCTTCACCAAATGCTTCGCGGTAACGTAAGTAAGCAGATTTCGCCAACACATCTATCTGGCTACCTGCATCATTGATCACATATTCCTTGGTAACCTTAAAGCCTGCTTTATCCAAAAGATTAGCAAGCGCATCACCAAATACAGCGCCTCGAACATGCCCTACGTGCATCGGGCCCGTTGGGTTGGCGGATACATATTCCACATTAATCGGCGTATCAGCACCCGTATCGGAATTACCAAAATCTGTTCCTGACGCCAAAATTGAGCGGATCTGCTCTTGCCAGAAACCAGCGGATAATCTCATGTTAATGAAACCCGGCCCGGCAATTTCAACCATTTCAATAGCGTCAACCATTTCCAGTTTTGGTTTCAGCATTTCAGCGATATCGCGCGGCTTGCGCTTTGCCTGCTTTGATAAAACAAGCGCCGCGTTAGTTGCAATATCACCGTGGCTTGCATCACGTGGCGGCTCTACTGAAACATTTTTCAAGTCGATATCAACAGGCAAATCACCATTTGTCGCCAACTCGTTCAGCCGTTCGTCGATCACACCGCGAAAGTGAGTAAAAACATTCATAAAGATACTCTTGATAAATCAAATAGTTTTCCGTGTTCCCTGAAAGCAAAACGGTCTGTCATTCCAGCGATAAAATCCGCTACAACCCTTGCTGTTTCCGGTGAGTGCGCATCACCAGCTTTTGCACTCCATTCGGTAGGTAAACATTCTGGCTCGGAGATATACAGATCAAAAAGGTCTTTGACTACCCTTTTAGCCTTACTCGCCATCCTATTAACCAGATAATGCCTGTACATTTTCTCGAATAGAAAAGCCTTAAGCGCGATAACCGCATCATGCATATCTTTACCAAACGCTATAACAGGCTGGTCCGCATTTCTAATATCGTCAGGGCTTTTAGGGTTTAACGCCTCAATACGGCTGTTACTTTCCACCATCAAGTCACCAACCATTCGGTTAATCATGCGGCGGACAAGCTCGTGAATAGTAACATCGAGCGGGGCATCAGGGTATGTCCATTTTACTTCATCAATTAATTTAGCAACAACCGGAATGGACTTTAATTCATCCAACGTGAAGATATTAGCCCGAAGTCCATCATCAAGGTCATGGCTTGAATAAGCAATATCATCAGCAATTGCGGCCACTTGTGCTTCAGCACTTGCAAACGTGTGCAATTCCAAATCATTATCCAGCAAATAATCCCTTAGCCCAAAAGGTAAATCAGACGGCGGGTTCTTATGATCAATCTTTTCCTTAACAAGCGGGCCATTATGTTTTGCAAGCCCTTCGAGGGTTTCCCAAGTTAAATTCAAACCCTGAAAAGCGGCATACCGATGCTCTGCTCGTGTAAGAAGACGGATTGCCTGCGCGTTATGATCAAAACCTTCATACTTTGCCATACATTGATTGAGAATTTCCTCACCCGCATGCCCAAAGGGTGGATGACCAAGATCATGCGCAAGCGCCAAAGCTTCGCCCAAGTCTTCATTCAGATGCATTGAACGGCATATGGAACGCGCAATCTGCGCAACCTCTAGTGAGTGTGTGAGGCGCGTTCTGTAGTGATCCCCTTCATGATACACAAACACCTGTGTTTTATGTTTCAGACGCCGGAAACTGGAAGAATGGATCACTCGGTCACGGTCTCGCTGGTAACAGCTCCTGCCAACGCCTTCAGGCTCTGGCGATACTCTCCCACGTGTCTTCGATGGTTTACAAGCATAAGACGCTAAAGTGTCCTCATATGACATGCCCGCTTCAACCATTACATTCTCCCGATATCTGTATATTTTTGAGGCTCTATCAATATGAAAAGAGCATAATAAATTCACCACTTATCCATAGCGAATCAAGACCACTGCACATTATCTACAGACAGCTATAAGGGCAATAGCTAGTCGAAGATATTTACTATCAAAAGACTGCGGATACGCATGCACCTAAAGATTAGAAAATCAGAGCACCTGCATCACAAATTTGCCACACTCATTAACAAAAGATTAATTTATATTTGTATATACATAAAAATTTCACTATACACAGGTACATGTTTGAAATCATTGACATACATGATGTTCGCACCACAAAGGCTTGCGCTCCTTTTCAAGAACGTGTTCTCGCCCATTGGCTTGAGATATCACGTGAACGACAGTATCCATTAAAGAAACATTTCAGACCGCAATTATTCCCCAATTTCCTCCCACAATTTTCTATTATTCAACTTGGTGACAGCATCGAAAAACACCAAACTCGATTGATGGGTACGGCCGTTATGGAAGTGTTGGGCATTACGAATAGTAAGAACCATATTCTGGCTACACAAAATCCATACTTAAGCGACATTTTAAAACAAATGCTTGAAAATGCGGTTATCAGTTCAAAGCCCGGCTTTTACCGAATGACCCATGATTTTGATCAACGACTTACCACATTCGATTTTACAGCTTTATCACTTCCCTTTTCCTTAAAAGAGGAAGACGATAGATGCGAAATTATCATTTTAGCTTTCGATTTCAGCGAATCAAACGATATCAGGCGGCTTGATAGCATGTCGCACCCACTTTATAAGCCTTCCAACAGGCCGACGATGATATAATGACATTTGCATACCATATCGCACATAGTTACCGCGATAAAATATGCAAACCCTCTTGACCGCACCATAGTTAGATACGATATACTCATATTGTATAGATAGAGAGTACATGACATGTCTGAACAACCAGCACCAATATCCCTCAGCTCAAATGCAGCCAAAAGAGTAGCTGCGCTTATTCAGCAGCAAGGTAACGATGCCTTAAAGCTTCGTCTGACAGTTTCTGGCGGTGGTTGTAGCGGTTTTCAGTATGGCTTTGGGTTTGACGAGGAACAAAAGGCTGATGATATCGTCGTAACCCGAGACGGCGTTACCATGCTTGTGGATAATACCTCGCTCCTATATCTTTTTGGTTCCGAAGTAGACTTCGTTGAAGATTTGGTAGGCGCCTCGTTTCAGGTTATTAATCCTAATGCTAGTTCGTCCTGTGGCTGTGGTTCTTCTTTCGCCATATAAATACTTTTCCAAGAGTTGACTTTATGAAAATTGCAACCTTTAACATCAACGGCATCAAAGCAAGATTGCCGAGACTTTTAGAGTGGCTGGATGAATTTTCCCCTGATGTTGCCTGCCTTCAGGAAATCAAAAACATTGATGAGAATTTTCCCCGGCTGGAATTTGAGGAAAAGGGTTGGTTTGTCGAAACCCATGGCCAAAAATCTTTCAACGGGGTTGCTCTAATTTCAAAGCACCCGATTGAAAATATTATGCGCGGTCTACCTAACCACGACGGCAAACCGTATGATGTGGATGAACAAGCTCGCTATATTGAAGCAACGATCAAGGGCATAAGGGTAGCATCCATTTACCTTCCAAACGGAAACCCCAGACCAGGCCCAAAGTTCGACTATAAACTAGAATGGATGGACCGCCTTATAAGTCACGCTAATCGCCTACTGAAGAGCGAGCAACCTGTCGTTCTAGCGGGGGACTATAACGTTATCCCGTTTGATGAAGATTGTTATAATCCTGCGGCATGGACAGAAGACGCCCTAACCCAACCAGAAAGCCGAGCACGGCTTCGTTCCATACAGAACCTTGGGTACCTGGATGCAATCCGGCAAATAAACCCTGTAGGGCCAATGTATAGTTATTGGGATTTCCAGCGTGGTGCATGGCAAAAAGATAATGGTATCAGGATTGACCACCTCCTTCTATCACCACAAGCGGCAGATATCCTGAAAGATAGCGGGATAGATAGAGTGCCTCGCGGCAAAGAAAAACCAAGCGATCATACCCCTGCGTGGATTGAACTCGTCGATTAGGGAACGCCAAGGACATCAATGAATAGTTTCCCGTCAGATGTAACAAAATGCGCAAACTGCGGCGCTATTCTGGGCGGCAAATACTGTAAAGACTGTGGGCAAAAGGCCAACACTATTCGTCTCGAACTAAAGGCCTTACTCAATAGTATCTTTAAATCATTTGTAGAGTTCGACGCGAGTATTTTTAAAACAGTTCGTGAGTTGACCTTTAACCCCGGGCAAGTGTCTCTGAATTATATTCACGGCGCACGTATCGCCTATATAAATCCTATCAAATACTGCCTAACAATTTTTGCGATAACACTGGCAATTATGCATATTACAGGTCAAATCGACAAAACAATTGAGCGTATTGATGCACAAAACACTGCCAGTTTAGAACTCAATAAAAGCCTAAATACTGAAACTACCTCACTTAGACGCATGTATCAAAAGGCAAACTTAGAAGTTTATGCAGAGTATCTGCAACCAATGCAGCTAATACTTATACCAATTGCAGGATTATTTTTAAGAATTCAGCATGCGAGACGACGCCGAAATTATGCCGAAACAATCAGTTTTTTATGCTTTGTTTTCGGCCATACTGCTCTAATTAATATACCAATTATTTTAGGGATGAGCCTACTTGGCTTGATCGCTTATTATAACCTTCTGGTATATTCAGGTTTTTTGCTTTTTATCTTCTGGTACGGGTCAAAAGTATTCTTTGAACTATCCTGGGCTCGTTCTTTTGTCTCACTCTTGATATCAGCAGCACTATATTTTGTATTAGCGGGAACAATAATGATGATTGCAGCCGAGTTAAGAGTAAAAGGAATTATTTAACACTGAGACGGGTCACGGTTAAAAAATATAAACAACTACGCATCAACTGTAGAATATTGCTCACCTTCACGGTTTGCCGCCGGATTTCCAAGTTCACTAAGAGACGGCGTTATGTGCTCATCAATGCTAACAATTTTATTTTTCGTATTCACATGAACGGCACGTGAAACCCGCCCCGGCAAATCGCACGCAGGAACACTTTCATATCCCATAATAATAGCAAGGTCACCTTTGGTGAACTGATGCGCAGCCGCGCCGTTCAGGCAAATCACGCCGCTATTTTCAGTTCCTTCAATGACATATGTCTGGATGCGCTCTCCATTAGTGATATTAACCACATCAACAAGCGTATGAGGTAGAATACCGGAAGCACGCAGAAGCGCCGGATCAACAGTGATAGAGCCTACATAGTGTAATTCGGCCCCCGTTACTGTTACCCGGTGAAGTTTCCCATACATAAATTGCCTAAGGGCACCGTCTAATCTCATATGAATATCCAAACCATTTGATAGAAACCGAGGCAGGCGTATATCGTTAATCAACCTAACTGGTCAAGGGAATTTGTCCGAGCTTATCTAATCGCTAGCACGTTTCATCATCTTTTTGCATTATCATACTAGCCTCAATTACCATCAGCCCGTCTAAAACGGGCTGATCCAAATGCTTGCTATATCGGTATTGCTTTTCTTGATGATATCAGCGTTATTGACGCTCGCATCTTACATAAGAAAACTGGTAAATTAGGCTCACGAAGCCTATTCGAATATTTCTTCTTCGCTCGGAACACAAATACGATACCTGATACCATGAGCCACAGCGACACTGAACCCAATATATAATCCTAAAACATAATTAATAATCGTTGCTCCCCAAAAACTTCCGATCAGGCCTGCTATTGAAGAAGGGATAAAAACGATCGCGTACAAAAGAAATAAAACGATTGCAAAATCGATTGTGTGCGGATGCTCCATTCCTTCTTTATCCGATTTTAGTGCCGTCTGGGTCAAGTTGGCTGAAAACAGTGAATAAACAACACATATAATGACTAAATAGATCACACTAGTCAGAAGTGTCGCTCTGGTCGTGGCTGCTATATCATTTTGAGCAGCTAGCTGTGCCAAATCCTCAAGGTTAGGGCCAAGTCCCGTCGCATTCATTATAAAAAGAGCAACAAAGATAGCGATACCAAGTAAAATAATAATCAAGATAAACTTGAGCATATTGACCAAAGTGGCAGAAACCATTTCACCAACACTATTAAAGCCCGCACCTTTTTCACCGAATGCACCAAACCGGACCCAATAGTTGAACAAATAAGCTAATACAGGACCAACGACAATTAACCCTAAAATATATGCCAAACCAATCGGCGCTGCATATTCTGCAACCAATTCTGCATTGTTAGCAGGGTCCGATACAGCAGTAATAATTTCAGGTGTAATGCCCTGCGAAATCCCATAAAACACAGGCACCGCAATGGCTATCGCCATTATAACAACTGATTTCACAAGTGATAATGGCGCAGATAAAGGCGCAGAAAGTGCAGCTTTAAATACAGTTAGCGTTGGAAATTTTTGATCCATGTAAATGTCCCTCAATATATATTGAGGGACCGTAGCGAATAATATTTATGGCGACAATCCGTTTTATTATAAAACGAACCATAACTGCCCTATAGCTTTCTCACAGCTCCCTCACTCGCGGATGTGGTCAATAAGGCATAAGCCTTAAGTGCTTTTGAAACTTTTCTTTTACGCTCCTCGCTCGGTTGCCACGCCTTATCGCCCAGCGCATCCATTCTATCGCGGCGTGCCTTTAGGGTTTCAGCATTAACGTCAACATTAATGCTTCGGTTAGGAATATCAATTTTGATGACATCCCCCTCTTCAATCAAGGCAATTGCGCCGCCTTCAGCAGCCTCGGGGCTAACATGACCAATTGAAAGACCACTTGTACCACCACTAAAGCGACCATCAGTTAAAAGCGCACACTCTTTGCCCAGCCCTATCGATTTCAGATAACTGGTTGGGTACAACATTTCCTGCATGCCGGGCCCACCGCGCGGGCCTTCGTACCTGATAACAACAACATCACCCGCATCAATTTTGCCGCCGAGGATCGCCTCAACCGAGCTATCCTGACTTTCAAACACACGCGCTCGGCCCGTAAATTTCAAGATACTTTCATCGACACCCGCTGTTTTAACAACACAGCCATCTTCAGCAATATTACCAAACAAAACAGCAAGGCCGCCGTCTTGACTATAGGCATTTTCCTTTGTGCGGATACAACCATTTTCCCGATCAAGGTCGAGGCTGTCATATCGCTTACTTTGGCTGAAGGCCACCTGTGTAGGCACACGGCCGGGTGCCGCCATATAAAAGCGATGAATATCAGTATCATTGGTTTTCATCACATCAAAATGGTCGATTGCATCGCCAATTGTAGGGGTATGCACTGTCCTGCAATCACGGTTCAATAACCCTGCTCGGTCTAGTTCACCGAGGATCGCCATGATTCCACCGGCCCTGTGAACATCCTGAATATGGAAATCATTGGTCGCGGGTGCTACTTTACATAAATTAGGTACCTTACGGGACATGCGATCAATATCATTAACCGTAAAGTCTATTTCACCCTCCTGCGCCGCTGCGAGTAAATGCAAAATCGTATTTGTGGACCCACCCATTGCAATATCAAGCGCAATTGCATTTTCAAATGCCCCGAAGTTCGCGATGGAGCGCGGTAGCACGTTTTCATCATCATGCTCGTAATATTGCTTGGCAATTGATACAATCTGCCGACCAGCGGTTAAAAACAATTCGCGCCGGTCTGCGTGGGTCGCAAGCGTTGTACCATTGCCGGGCAGCGCAAGCCCCAATGCCTCGGTCAGGCAATTCATGCTATTTGCGGTAAACATACCACTGCATGACCCACATGTTGGGCAGGCGGAGCGCTCTATTCGCGCTACTTCCTCATCAGAAATATCAGGATTTGCCGCATCAACCATAGCATCTACGAGGTCAAGCTTTCTAATTTCACCATCTTCGCCGTAGTCAGCTTCTCCTGCTTCCATCGGGCCACCAGAGACAAAAATAGCAGGGATATTGAGCCGCATCGTCGCCATCAACATACCCGGTGTAATTTTATCGCAATTGGAAATACAAATAAGGGCATCAGCGCAGTGTGCATTCGCCATATATTCAACGCTGTCGGCGATGATTTCACGGCTTGGCAGGCTATAAAGCATGCCATCATGGCCCATCGCGATCCCATCATCAACAGCGATTGTATTAAATTCTTTCGCAACACCGCCCGCGTGCTCTATCTCGCGCGCAACCAGTTGCCCCATATCTTTGAGGTGCACATGCCCTGGCACAAATTGGGTAAAACTATTAGCAACTGCAATGATGGGTTTATGAAAATCATCATCTTTCATGCCCGTTGCGCGCCACAAGGCACGCGCACCCGCCATATTGCGGCCATGAGTTGATGTTCTGGATCGATAATGCGGCATTTTAGTTTCCCGTAAGTAAAGCCTTTTCTCTGCCCGCACCTTATAAATACAAAACTCAAATGTCGATAACAATATTAAAGGTATTTACTATTTTTTATATTTATATTTCCGAAAAAACATATATTTTACATATTTATTACGTAATAAGCACAAATAAAGCGACTATTGCACAATCATGATAATCCAATATTATCAAAACCTGATTTGAAACAACAAAGTACGAGATGACAATGCGTAAACCATTTATTTTTGTTTTAACTGCCTTTGTAATGCCCCAAACGGCTTGGACAGAAAATAACAACAAGCTCTGTCACATCGCAAACGCGGGTTTCTTTATTGAAAACAATGGAAATGGCGTATTTATTGATACAGTTATAGATCAAGGCCTAAAAGGGTATGTTCAGCCCTCTAAACCGCTTCTGGCGAAAATAGAGAAAGGCCTGGAACCGTTCAACAATATCAAATTGGTTTTAATCACACATTATCATGCTGATCATTTTGATCCAGTATCCACACTGCGGCATCTCAGGCACAATCCAGACACGCAATATATTATGCCACCACAAGCCTATGAAATGATCAAAAAGGCTGGAATAACTGATCATGAAACAACAAGAATACACACCCCTTTACCTGATATGGACGGCAAGCATCAAACATTTGAAATCGCCAATATTAAAACAGACGTTTATCGCATAAGCCACGGTGCAAATCGCCCTATTGAAAATCTCGGTTACAAAGTGACATTTCCAGACTTATCCAGTATTTTCCATCCTGGTGATATGTCGACAACTAAAGAACAGCTAAACTCAGTCGGTTTAAAAGTATTACCTGTTGATTATTTATTGCTTCCCTTCTGGTCAGGGCTAAATAAAGACACCAAATCAATAGTTGATAGTGGATGGAAATCTAAACACACTATCCCAATGCACTTTCAGGAAGAAAACAGCGAATGGATGCAACAATACGGCGGCCCTTTAGGTGTACAAAAAGCCGCGAGAGCAGCCTGGGATAACGCAGTATCATTAACTGGTGAAATGACCTGCTTACCACTCTGATAATAACAGCAATACCAAGTAAAGAGATTAACGAGTAAACCCTTCGATTACAGGTTCACTCGCCAGAATATCATTGACGATCGTGATTACCTTTTGGCCAACCTCCGAATTTCGACAAACAACAGATTCATTATTTGCAAGCAAATTAAATGTTGATGACCTATATCTTACCTTTAAATTTTGGTTCGCTTTTATAAATATATGCATATCAAGATCAAAAGAAACAATCACATCTGCGCGTTTGCTTTCCACCAGATTTATTGCATTTTGGAGGGTTTCAACCTGAAGGATCGAGGACGAACCACTGATTGCAGGGTACTCTCGGATAAAGGCCTGAACAGCACCCACTTCGCCAGTAATGATGCGCCCTTGCATTTGCTCAATATTTTGAACAACAGGTAAGGTATCAGGGGTATAGGCCTTAATTTTAAGTTTGTTAATATGATCTGAGGCTATAAAACTTCCCTCAGGCATTCCGGCCTCTAAATAGGGCTGCTTATCTTGTGTACCAACAAACACACAATCATATAAGCCCTTATAGAAGTTACTTTGTGCCCGGCGTATCGGCATTATTGAAAGCGTAATTTCTTGCTCTGCTTTGGCCTTAATCCTTTCAAAAAGTTGCAGATATAAACCATCTTTATGGGTATCATCCAACAACACAGGAACATAGGTGCCTGCAAATCTGATAGGCGTTTTTTCATCATCGCCATAGGCTGGACTCTGGAATAAAAGAGCAAATAAAAAAAACACAGATAGAAAATAAATAAACCAATATTTATTTATATTGATATGATCAAATTCATTATTTTTATTGTCAAAATACATATCAAATCCATAGCTCGGTCTTTGTTTTACCGTAACGAAGTAAACAAACAATAAAACACCTATGCCCTCGTTAAAAACCATAAAAAAAGAGGCACCCACCGGCACCTCCTTTCCCATTATATCTTACCGCGATTATCTAGCCATCGAGCTTCGGTTTAAGAAGCTTATTCACAACACCTGGGTTCGCTTTCCCGCCAGTTGCTTTCATCACCTGACCAACAAAGAAACCGATCAGCTTATCTTTACCGCCTCGATATTGTTCAAGCTGGCCCGGGTTTGCAGCAATCACTTCATCAATGATTTTCTCGATCTCGCCCGTATCAGAAACCTGCTTAAGACCTTTTTCTTCAACAATGGCTTCTGCATCCTTTCCTGTTTCGAACATCACTTCGAAAACATCCTTGGCAATACGACCAGAGATTGTACCATCTTCCACAAGAGCCAAGAGATCAGCCCCTTGTGCAGCTGATACAGGGCTTTCAGTTATTGTTTTTCCAGCTTTGTTCAAAGCACCAAACAAATCACCCATCACCCAGTTTGCAGCTTTTGATGCCACCTTTGCAGCAGCAGCCTTACTTTTACTACTGAGCGCTTCAAGAAGTGCCTCAAAATAATCAGACGATTCTTTCTCCGCAACCAAAACGCCAGCGTTATAATCACTAAGGCCGAGAACATCGACAAACCGCGTGCGTTTCTCATCCGGTAATTCTGGTAAACTAACGCGTGCTGCATCAATGAAAGCATCATCAAATTCAAGTGGCAACAGATCAGGGTCAGGGAAGTAACGATAATCGTGTGCCTCTTCCTTAGACCGCATCGAGCGTGTCTCAAGCTTCACAGGGTCAAACAAGCGTGTTTCCTGATCAATTTCTCCGCCGTCTTCGATAATATCAACCTGACGGCGTGCTTCCACTTCAATGGCCTGGCGGACAAAACGGATTGAGTTGACATTCTTGATCTCGCAGCGTGTGCCAAGTGGCTCACCAGCGCGGCGAACAGAAACGTTCACATCCGCCCGCATACTACCCTGCTCCATGTTGCCATCACAGGTGCCAATATAGCGCAGGATCGTGCGAAGTTTGGTTAAATAGGCACCAGCTTCCTCAGGGCTCGTCATATCAGGCTTTGATACGATCTCCATCAAGGCAACGCCCGAGCGGTTCAAATCCACATACGTAAACTGTGGGTGTTGGTCATGCATGGATTTACCCGCATCCTGCTCAAGGTGGATACGCTCCACACCAACGTCCTTTGTACGGCCTTCCCCCAGATCAAGCGTCACTATTCCCTCACCAACAATCGGATGCTTGAACTGTGAAATCTGATACCCTTGCGGCAGATCAGCATAAAAATAGTTCTTACGATCAAACACAGAGTATTTGTTGATCTCGGCACCGATCGCGAGGCCAGTACGAACAGCTTGGCGAATACATTCCGCATTAATTGTCGGAAGCATGCCCGGCATTGCGGCATCCACAAGTGATACCTGCGCATTTGGCTCCGCACCAAATTCGGTTGATGCACCAGAGAATAATTTAGCGTTAGAGATAACCTGCGCATGCACCTCAAGGCCGATCACAACCTCAAAATCATCCTTGGCGCCCTGAATAATATATTTAGACATGGGTCTTACCTCCACCAAATCTTAGGTTCATGCGTGAAGCCAGCGGCTTCCTCAAGAACAGCTGATACTTTTAAAACTGTTGCCTCATCCCATGCCTTTCCAAGCACCTGAAGCCCAAGCGGCAAGCCATTTTTATCAAGGCCCGCAGGAACACTTGACCCCGGAATACCAGCAAGTGATGCAGGAACCGTGAACACATCATTCAAATACATCGCGAGCGGATCATCTGATTTCTCACCGAACGCGAACGCCGCCGAAGGCGCAGTTGGTGTGAGGATCACATCAACTTGCTTATAGGCTTCTGCGAAATCATTCGCGATCAACTGGCGAACTTTCTGCGCCTTAATGTAATAGGCATCATAATAGCCCGCAGACAGCACATAGGTCCCGATCATGACCCGGCGTTTAACCTCGTCACCGAAGCCTTCACCGCGCGTTGTATAATACATATCATCCAAGCTGCCACCCTCAGGAACATTGCGAAGGCCGTAGCGAACACCGTCATAACGTGCCAAGTTTGATGAAGCTTCTGCTGGTGCTACAATATAATATGTCGGCAATGCATATTTTGTATGCGGTAGGCTGATATCAACGATCTCTGCACCTGCCGCTTTCATCCATTCAATGCCTTGCTGCCACAAAGTTTCCAACTCTGGTGACATGCCATCAAGATAATATTCCTTTGGAATACCAACCTTAAGACCGCGAATATCGCCTGTAAGCGCGGCCTCAAAATTAGGCACGTCGATATCAACCGATGTACTGTCCTTTGCGTCAAAGCCCGAGATGCTCTCTAGCATAATCGCACCATCACGCACCGTGCGCGTGACTGTGCCCGCCTGATCGAGCGAACTTGCAAAAGCAACCATACCATAACGGCTACAGCGGCCATATGTTGGCTTGATACCAAACGTGCCCGTAAAGGCCGCTGGCTGACGGATCGAGCCACCTGTATCAGACGCTGTTGCACCCATCGCAGCAAAACCAGCAACAGAAGCAACTGACCCGCCGGATGAACCACCTGGTACCGTCTCGGTTTCACCGCGGCGCCAAGGATTTTTCACAGGACCATAAAAACTTGTCTCATTCGATGAGCCCATCGCAAACTCATCCATATTGAGCTTGCCAAGCATAACCGCACCATCATCCCATAAATTTTGGGTGACTGTAGATTCGTACTCAGGCTTGAATTCATTAAGAATGTGCGAGCATGCGGCCGTATGAACACCCTTTGTCGCGAACAAATCTTTAATGCCGACAGGAATACCCGTCATGCCCGTCGCATCACCCGCCTTAATTTTCGCATCCGCAGCATCGGCCATTGCAAGTGCCTGATCCGGCGTTTTCGCTATATAGGCGTTTAAGGGATCAGCGCCGTTCACTGCATCGATATGCGCTTCGGTAAGTTCACGCGAGGATAATTCACCTTTAGCCATCAAATCACGGGCTTCGGCGATTGTTAATTTAATCAAATCACTCATTACAGCCCCCTATTCGATCACTTTAGGTACAGTGAAAAAGCTGTACTCAGCCTTTGGCGCATTTTTAAGAACGCTTTCAGCCTTATCGCCGTCATTCACGACATCATCGCGCCAACGAAGCTTTGCGTTTACAACGCTTGCCATTGGTTCGACATTATCCGTATCGACCTCAGAGAGCTGCTCGACCCAGCCAAGAATATTATTCAATTCACCAGCAAGGGGCTCTAATTTGTCATCTTCTATTTTTATTCGGGCCAATCGTGCGATTTTAGCCACAGTCGCCTTATCAATATCCGACATGGGAATTCCTATGAAACGTTCGGAAGTACAGTTGAAATTAAGCGCGCAACTTAAGGCGAAAGACAGGCTTGAGCAAGGAAAAATACACGGCTCACATTCAATTTTTACCAATTTCAATCAAATTTAAAATGAAAAAGCATTTGTAAACTATTTGTTCTGTGGCAAACCAAGGCCATGACGTTGAAATCGATCAAAATCCGTGAAGCTATTCCAAAAGACGCAAAGGCACTCAATGCCTATGTCCAGATGGTCTTCAACACATCAAAACATCTGATCACAAGCCCGGATGAATTTCGGCTAACGCCGTGGAAACAAAGATTCTGGATTGCCCGTAAACTTAACAGCAAAAGCGAAACATGCCTTCTCGCCTGCAAAAACGGTGACATTATTGGCATGTTGGATAATTGGACTGACCGGCGCGCAAGGGTCCGCCATGTAACTACTTTCGCAATGTCAGTTCATCCTGAAATGCGTGGTCAGGGGGTTGCAAAACGCCTGTTGTCTGATTTTATAGGTTTCGTGAACGAGCACCCGACACTTCAGAAAATAGAATTACATGTTCATGCTGACAACAAAGCAGCGATTGGTTTATATGAGGGCATGGGGTTTACGCGTGAAGGCATTAGGGAAAGATCCATCCGGTATCAAGATGGTCGTGTAGTCGACGATATATTGATGGCCCTGTGGCCTGATGACAAAACTTCTGAACGCAACAGGACATGAATACAGGTAGATTATGACAGCTAAAACACGACGTTTTCACCCGGCAGGTATATTTCTGATAATATTTGCTACACTCATCGTTCTTGTTGTTGGCGGTTTTTTATGGGCCTCAGCAAACCCTATAAAAGTATTGAGGCTTTCCTTCACCCCGTCAACCGCCGTAGCAGATGAAGAATTTGCAACGGCACCCGATTATAGCGATCAGGGAATGTGGGCCGCCTATCCCGGCAAGACAAGCACCGCCAGTGACAATCCCGACGCCATTCAACTTTCCAGCCGTCTTGAGGGCGCTGATGTTTTTTATATTTATCCGACAACATACCTCAACCGTACGAGCTGGAATGCGCCGCTTGATGACGCAGAAGCAAACCGCGTTGTTGATCAGACCGTGATAAAAAATCAAGGGAGCATTTTCTACCCGTCCGGTAACATTTATGCCCCTAAATACAGACAAGCGACCTTTGGTGCCTTCTTCGATGATACAGGGCAAGGAGAAATCGCGATTGAGCGTGCTCGAAGCGACGTTTATGCCGCGTTTGACCATTACATAAACAATATAAACAATGGCCGCCCTTTCATTATCGCGGGCCATAGTCAGGGGGCGCTGCATACGCTGCACCTCCTCAAAGACCGCATCAACAATAGCGACCTCCACAAACAATTGATTGCTGCCTATGTGGTAGGCTGGCCTGTCAGCCTTCAGGAAGATTTAAGCACGCTTGAGAATATCCATGCCTGTCAAAACCCAATCGACACTGGTTGTGTCATTTCCTACCAAAGCTTTGATGCAGGTGGTGATACCGAAGTATTCGCTGAACTATATGAAGCGTCAATTGGGTTTTCCGGCAACCCACGCGGTAGAAGCCAAATGTTGTGTACAAATCCCCTCAATTGGAAAGTTGGTGGAAAAGGTAACAAAGAAGATAACTTGGGCGGCGTCGCCCTCGCGCGTTTTGAAGCCGAACTTGGAGCGCCGACACCAGAGTTAACAGGCGCGAAATGCGATGACCTTGGTCTTCTTTTAATCACTGAGCCACCACAAGGCGATTGGACCGAATACGTTATGGCTGGCGGCAACTACCATGTATATGACTATAATCTTTTTTATATGAATATTCGCGAAAATGCTGTCATACGAACAATGACTTTCATGGATAAAAACCAATGAGCCAGAATAGCCATGTTCTATCAATCCAGGAATTAAAAGATGCGATCCCCAAACGTAAACGACTGCTTGGGCTTGATATCGGCAGCAAAACCATAGGGCTCGCGTTATCAGACATAATGCTCATGATCGCAACGCCGATGGAAATCATCCGGCGCAAGCGTTTCAAGGATGATGTGGCGAGACTACAGGAAATCGTCAAATCAGAGGATATTGGCGGCTTTGTCCTCGGCTGGCCCGTTAATATGGACGGGTCTGAGGGGCCACGGTGCCAATCAACCCGGGCGTTTTCAGAAAATCTGTATGAAAAAATTGCCCTGCCGCAAGCCTTCTGGGACGAGCGCTTATCAACGGCGGCCGTAGAGCGCACGCTGATTGAAGCCGACAGTAGTAGAGCACGCAGAAAAGAAGTCGTCGACAAGCTTGCAGCGAGTTATATTCTTCAGGGCGCTTTACATGCGCTTTAATTTATTGGATACATTGAGCAAGTTTCCGATTGATAAAGTTTCGTTAGACGTCACAAAGCGGATTTCATGACTACAGACAATACGACATCAAACCTGTATGCGCGCGCCGAGGTTTCGCCGCCTTCAGGAAGCCTTTTCCCACACGATCATATTCTTGGCATTTGGGAAATGGATCCAACAACCATCAAATTTATTCTTGATACTGCTGATGAATATGCTGACGCAAACAGAGCCCCTCGCCACTCAGGTGATCCAGGCTCTGCTGGTAAATGCAATGGCCTCACGCAAATCAATCTGTTCTTTGAAAACTCGACCCGGACCTTGATGAGTTTTGAAATCGCAGGCAAACGCCTCGGCATGGATACAATTTCCATGTCAACCGGTACGTCATCAATTAAAAAGGGTGAAACCCTTTTGGATACAGCTGCGACACTAAACGCCATGCGCCCTGATGTTCTTGTCATGCGCCACGGCGACAGTGGGGCGGTAAAGCTATTATCTGAAAAAATGGAATGCGCAGTTATTAACGCTGGCGACGGCCGCAACGAACATCCTACACAAGCGTTTCTTGATGCCCTAACAATCCGCAGACGCAAGGGCCAAATTCACGGCCAAACAATTGTAATTTCCGGCGATATTACACACAGCCGCGTCGCACGCTCCAACATATATTTATTGAATGCGATGGGCGCACGTGTTCGTCTTGTGGCCCCACCTACTCTATTACCCAAAGATATTGGTGAATTAGGTGTCGAAGTTTTCACCGACATGAACGAAGGCCTAAAAGGCGCCGATGTTGTTATGATGCTAAGATTACAGCAAGAACGGATGAAAGGCGCATTCCTGCCGTCACTTCGCGAGTATTATCGCTTCTGGGGGCTGACCCGCGAAAAACTTGAGATCGCTAACGATGATGTTCTTGTTATGCATCCAGGGCCAATGAACCGCGGCGTCGAAATTGCATCTGACGTCGCTGATGACCTGGATCGATCTGCGATCGAAGAGCAGGTTGAAATGGGGGTTGCTGTCAGAATGGCATGCCTTGATATTCTAACGCGCAAAATTCGCGGGGAGGAAATGGTATGATTTTCACTGCTTTCATCAATGCCCGCATTATTGACCCTGCAACTGGCATGAACGAGCTTGGCGATGTTTTTGTCAAAGACGGTAAAATTGTTGACTTGGGTGCCGGTAAGAACATGATGGCTGATGCCAATGTGATTGATTGCGGTGGCCGTATACTCTGCCCTGGGTTTATCGACATGCGCGCCCATGCGGTTGATACCGAAGCGGCTGCTGCCGGCGGTATTACAACAGTAATCCTTCAGCCTGACCAAAAAACCACTCTCGATAATGATGCAGCGATCGAGCGGATTATTAAACGCTCGCACGATCATGGTGGCATTCGTGTTTACCCGATGGGCGCTGCCACTAAACGCCTCGAAGGCGAAGAGATTGCTGAAATTGGCCAGATGCAGGCATCCGGCGCCGTCGCCTTTACCGATTGCAGACAATCAATTGATAATGCGCAGGTTATGCGCCGCCTGATGGAATACGCAAAATATTTCAACGCACCGATTATACAGTTCGCGGAAGAACAATCTCTGGCAAAGGATGGATTTGCCCACGAAGGGGAAATTGCAACACGTCTGGGCCTAAACCCGATTCCCGCCGCCGCAGAAGCAATCCAGATCGAGCGCGATATTCGTCTCGCGGAATTAACGGGGGCAAAGCTTCACATCGCACTTGTTTCAACAAAAGAAGGTGTTCAAATTATCCGGCGCGCAAAACAGCGCAAAAGCTTGCAGCTAACTTGCTCGGTCTCACCGCACCATCTCTATCTAAATGACAATGCGCTAGAGGGATATCGTACCTTCGCAAAAGTAAGCCCCCCACTTAGGGGCGAACAAGACCGATTAGCTCTTATCAAGGGCCTTTCTGACGGCGTTATTGATACTGTAGTCAGTGATCATGATCCACGTAGCGAAGATGTGAAACGATTACCACTGGCACAAGCTGCCGTGGGCGTTGCAGGTTTTGAAACCATGTTGCCAATTTTGCTTACACTTGTTCACAGTGGCCAGTTAGATATGATATCTGCCATCAGAACACTTACCGAAGCACCTGCCAAAATTCTTGATTTAAATAGTGGCACGATTGCCAAAGGAAGTGCCGCAGACATTACTATTTTTGACCCCGACAAGCCATGGCGTATTGATAACAGCAAGCTAAAATCAAGTGCCAAGAACACCCCGTTTGACACGCTACCAACACAAGGTAAAGTATGGAAAACAATTGTCGCTGGCGAAACTGTCTATTCTGCTGAATGAACAGCACAGCGTTTATGAAAGAAATCAATGCCGACATCTATTGAAACAGCCATTATTGTTATTTTAAGCTACCTTTTGGGTTCCATCCCGTTTGGATTAGTTCTAACGAAAATGGCTGGCCTCGGTGATGTACGCGAAATTGGTTCTGGCAATATCGGCGCAACAAACGTTCTCCGGACCGGACGCAAAGACCTCGCCCTTGCAACTCTTTTGCTAGATGCTGGCAAAGGCGCAATTGCCGTATTGGTTTGTGCCTATTTTATTTCAGCTGAACTAGCGCCGCTTGCAGGTAGCGCGGCCTTTATCGGGCACTGTTTCCCTATTTATTTAAAATTCAAAGGCGGCAAAGGGGTTGCAACCTTTTTCGGTACATTGCTTGCGATCAATCCACTCGTTGCCGCGCTTAGCATGATGTCATGGCTACTCAGTGCGCTCATATTTCGCATGTCATCCTTTTCCGCCCTTATTGCATCCATTGCCGCACCAATTCTGGCCTTTGTGCTTATCCCGAATTTAACGTGGCTTTACACGCTCTTCATGACGTTGGTTATCTTCATCCGCCACAAAGATAATATTAGCAGAATCCTGAAAGGCACTGAGCCTAAAATCGGTAAAAAATCAGATGAGGATACAAACGCCGGAGGGGGCGAGGATAAAGGCAGTGCCGAATAATCCAATAGACACATTTAATACCCTGCCCGACTTATCACGCAGCGAGAAAATTTACCGCATACAATTAGCACGTATCTCAGGTATTGGGCCTGTTACTTTTCAAAAGCTCCTCGAAGAATATGGAACAGCGGATCAAGCGCTAAAAAATCATAACTTCAAGAATAAAAAAGTCATTGATACCAATGAAGTAGAGCTCTTACTTAAACAAACACAAAAGTTTGGTGCGCATACCTTAATATGGGGTGACAGCGCCTATCCTCGTTATCTTTACGAACTGCCTGACGCACCGCCCATTTTGTACGCAAAAGGCAATATTGCGCTTTTACAGGCGCCAACAATTGGTGCTGTCGGGGCACGAAATGCAAGCGCTGTAGGTGTGAAACTTACCAAAACGCTTACCTCAGAACTAGGAAATAAAGGATATATTATTGCGTCAGGCTTAGCACGTGGTATTGACACGGCAGCCCATCAAGCAAGCCTGAAATCAGGCACAATTGCCTGTATTGCCGGTGGCCTGGATATCCCTTACCCCCCAGAAAATGAAGACCTTTATAAAGAGATCATCAAGAATGGTGTCGCTATCACTGAAATGCCCCTTGGTATCCAGCCCCAAGCACGCCATTTCCCAAGGCGCAATCGCTTGATCGCAGGATTAAGCGAAGGTGTAATTGTGATTGAGGCTGCTAAAAAATCAGGATCGCTTATCACTGCGCGCCTTGCAGGTGAATATGGACGCGAGGTTTTTGCGGTACCCGGTTCACCGATGGACCCAAGATCATATGGCACTAATCAACTAATCAAGGACGGAGCTATATTAACACGTGATGTTGATGACATACTAGAAGCCCTTTCTAACGCACCTTTAAGGTCAAGAATTACTCCACAGCTTGAGCCTGCTATAACAGAGCCAAACCCAATCGCTTCAGCCGCTTCAGTCGCTTCACCTCAAGATAATGAGAACATAAAGCCGTCGCCATCTAGCTCGAAAGCGCCCATAAATCAGGAGGACCGTATTCTTGAACTCCTGAGCCCACACCCTGTTCATATCGATGAAATTATCCGCCAATCCGGTATTAAAACAAGTGATGCTTCAACTATTTTAACAACGCTTGAAATTACAGGCCGCATCATAAAACACAGCGGCGGGCGCATAAGTTTATTGCCTTCATAGTCAAGTTTCGATTGCATTCTGTCGCAGTTCGAACTAGGTGAGTCTTAAATCAACAAGTATTTAGTACTTCAAAAGTCATAGTTATAACCGCAATTTGCGCTTCTAGGGGATAAGTAAGACGTATGAACGTCGTTATAGTAGAATCGCCTTCAAAGGCAAAAACAATCAATAAATATCTAGGCAAAGACTATACAGTTCTTGCGAGTTTTGGCCATGTTCGTGACCTTCCTGCCAAGGATGGCTCGGTAAAACCTGACGAAGATTTTGCAATGGACTGGGTCGTTGACCGCGATTCAAACAAGCGCCTTACCGAAATTGCCAAGGCAGTTAAAGACTCAGACAATCTTTATCTCGCAACTGACCCCGACCGCGAAGGGGAAGCGATTTCATGGCACGTTCTTGAGGTGCTCGCGAAAAAACGTGCGCTCAAGGATGTTGATGTTAAGCGTGTTGTCTTTAACGAGATTACTAAATCAGCAATTTTAAAGGCGATGGCCGCACCGCGCGAACTTGATCAGGAAATGGTCAATGCGTATCTCGCGCGCCGTGCGCTTGATTACCTTGTGGGCTTCACTCTGTCCCCTGTTTTGTGGCGCAAGCTTCCGGGAGCGCGCTCAGCGGGCCGCGTACAATCGGTCGCTCTTCGTCTTGTGTGTGAGCGCGAATCTGAAATCGAAATTTTCAAACCACGTGAATACTGGAGCGTAACAGCCGCAACCAGCGCTGACGGCGGCAAGGCATTCGATAGCCGTCTTTTTGCACTAAACGGCAAGAAGCTCGGCAAATATGATCTTGATAACGAAGCTACAGCAACATCTGCTGCTGAAACGGTAAAGAACACGCCTCTTAAAGTTCAAACAGTTGAACGCAAACCTGCGCGCAGGCATCCGCAGCCGCCGTTCACGACTTCCACGCTTCAACAGGAAGCAGCCAGAAAACTAGGTTTTCCTGCAAACCGCACTATGCGCGTTGCCCAAAGCCTCTATGAAGGTAAAACACTTGGCGGTGAAGTAACCGGTTTAATCACCTATATGCGTACAGATGGTGTCACAATTGCACAGGAAGCAATGAACGCCACCCGCAATACAATTGGTTCGCGTTACGGTGATAAGTTCCTACCGGAAAAACCGCGCTTTTATAAAACAAAGGCGAAAAACGCACAGGAAGCGCACGAAGCGATCCGTCCAACCGATCCGTCACGCCACCCATCAGAGGTTGCGCACGCACTCGACGCTGACGAACTTAGGCTTTACGAGCTTATCTGGCGCCGGACGATCGCAAGCCAAATGGAAAGCGCCCAGATGGAGCGCACAACGGTTACAATCTTTAACGCTGATCAAAGTGCAGAGCTACGCGCGAACGGCACTGTTGTAACCTTTGAAGGGTTCCTTTCTGTGTATCAGGAAGGCCGCGATGATGATGGTGATGATGACGAACGCCGCTTACCACCGCTTAAGGAAGGTGACGAGCTTGCCCTTGCCAAGGTTGAGCCAAAACAGCACTTCACAGAACCGCCACCACGTTTTACAGAAGCAAGCCTCGTTAAAAAGCTTGAAGAGCTTGGCATTGGTCGTCCGTCAACATACGCATCGATCCTGACGGTTCTAAGAGAACGCAATTATGTTCACATGGAGCGCAATCGCTTTATCCCTGAAGATAAAGGGCGTTTGGTGACCGCATTCCTTGAGAAGTTTTTTGAACGGTATGTTCAATATGACTTTACAGCAAACCTTGAAGAACAGCTTGATAATGTTTCCGCTGGTGAAATGGAATGGAAAAAAGTTATTGGTGATTTTTGGGCAGACTTTAAGCCCAAGACAGAGGAAATCATCGGCGTTCGAAACGCAGTTGTTATTGATGCGCTTGATGAATTCCTGGCATCCATGCTCTTTAGCGATGACCCTGAGGAAGAAGCAAAATTACGCAAATGCCCGTCATGCGATGATGGCCGCTTGGGCCTTAAGACCAGCCGGTACGGCGCCTTTGTTGGGTGCTCGAACTATCCTGAATGCGGATACACGCGCCAGTTTGGCGGCGGTGACGATGCTGATAAGGAAGCAAACGAGCCAACCATTTTCGGCGAAGACCCTGAAAGCGGTGAACCAGTTGCACTGAAAAACGGGCGCTTTGGCCTATATCTTCAAATAGGCGAAGCGCAAAAAGGTGAAAAACCTAAACGCGCCAGCATTCCAAAGGATATGGACCCAGCAAACCTTGACCTTGAAAAGGCGCTTGCACTTTTGGCATTACCGCGAGAAATCGGTGCGCACCCTGAAACAGGCAAAATGATAACGTCTGCGATCGGTCGCTACGGCCCCTATGTCGCACATGACGGTGTTTATGCAAAACTGCCATCTTCTGACGATGTGTTCACAGTTGGCCTTAATCACGCTGTATCGCTTGTCGCTGATGCAGCAGCGAAAAAAGGCGGTAGCAGCAAAACTGTTCTTAAGGAACTCGGCGATCACCCGGATGACGGCGAAGCGATTAAGGTTCTTGATGGCAGATACGGCCCTTATGTTAATCATAAGCGCACAAATGCAACCCTGCCAAAAGACGTAGAGCCAGAGAGTGTTACGCTAGAGCAAGCGCTGGAATGGCTAGCCGCCAAAGCATCTAAGAAAAAACCTGCCCGCAAGACCGCAGCCAAGAAAAAAACAGCGCCAAAGAAAGCGGCTACAAAGAAAACAGCCACGAAGAAAACGGCGGCCAAAAAAACCACAACGAAAAAAGCTGCAACGAAGGCATCATAACCGCAGAATACTAAAAGCTCCCTTTTCGGGAGCTTTTTTATAAGAATCTATGTTATAGACTGCATAAATTTATATATGAGAGGAAACGTCGCTTGGCATCAAGACGGCAAAATAGAAAAATAAAAGTAACCCAACACCAAATGGCAGACGATAAACAAAATAAAAGCCAAAACGGCAAAGGTACGGTTAAAACCCCAATCAGGCCGGATTATTTCCCAACCGCTGAAGATATCATTAAATTTATCAAGGATACGCCCGGCAAAATCACCAAACGGGATATCGCACGCGCTTTCGGGATTAAAGGCCCTGACAAGGTTCAACTTAAAAAACTTCTGCGCGAAATGGGCGAAGACGGTATTCTCACAAAAGATAATACGCGTGCATTCAGACCCGCCGATCAATTGCAAGCGGTTCAGGTTGTCGAGTTTTCAGGCCTGAATGATCAAGGCGAAGCGCTTGTGCGCCCTGTTAACTGGGAAAGCGATGAACGCCCACCCAAGATATTTGTCGGTGAAGACAAACGCGGTAAAAAAAGCCGCAACACCCCTGCCCTTGGGAAAGGTGACCGGGCGCTTGCAAAACTTACACTGGTCAAAGAAAAACCCGCAATATACCGCGCCAGTATTTTAAAGGTGCTTAAAAATGTACCCAACACAACTATGGGCGTTTTTCATGGCGGTGAAAATGGCGGCAAGGTATTGCCTGTTAACAAGAAAGACCGCGACGAATACTGGATTGACCGCGACGATGTAAGAGGCGCTGTTGAAGGTGAGCTTGTGTTGATAGAACCTGTTAAATCATCACGCAACCGAATGGGGCCAAAGCGCGCGCGCATCAAAGAAAAAATTGGTGATGTATCATCCGCGCATTCAATAAGCTTGATCGCAATTCACGCGCATGAAATACCAAACGAGTTTCCCAGCCATGTTTTAAAGGCTGCGGACCGTGCCCTTGAACCAACACTTAACGGCCGGGTGGACCTTCGCGGTATACCACTGATTACGATCGATCCAGTTGATGCCCGTGATCATGACGATGCCATCTGGGCCGAAAGCGACCCATCAGAGGATAACAAAGGCGGGTGGCATGTGATTGTCGCCATTGCCGATGTCGCCCATTATGTAACACCTGATAGCCCCCTTGATAAAGAGGCCCGTAAGCGCGGCAATAGCTGTTATTTCCCGGACCGCGTTGTCCCTATGTTGCCTGAGGCGTTATCAGCGGGATTATGCAGCCTGCAACCACACCAAGATCGTGCATCAATGGCGGTCCATATGTGGTTTGACGCAAGTGGTAAAAAACTCCGCCACAGATTCGAGCGTATATTAATGCGCTCGCACGCCAATATTAATTACCGACAGGCGCAGGACGCGATTGACGGTGATACGGATGAGTTAACAGCCCCTCTTCTTGAGCCTGTTTTAAAACCGCTGTGGGGCGCCTTTGCCGCCTTAACTAACGCACGGCAAAAACGAGCACCACTCGATCTTGATATGCCTGAGCGTAAAATCATCATTGGTGAGGATGGCCATATCGCCTCAATCACTCTCAGGGAACGATTTGACGCCCATAAACTTGTTGAGGAGTTTATGATCATGGCAAATGTTTGCGCAGCGGAAGAATTAGAAAAACATCAAACACCGTGTATGTACCGTGTTCATGAGGAACCGCCGCTTGATAAACTAGAGAGCCTACGTGACTTTCTGAAAAGCATGGATATCAACCTCGTTAAGGGTGCTGTGATGAAACCGCAGCTTTTCAATGGCATCTTACGCCAAGTTAAAGGCGAAGCGACCGAAGCGCTGGTTAATCAAGTGGTTCTTAGAAGCCAAACACAGGCATATTACTCGCCAGAAAATATGGGGCATTTTGGACTTTCGCTTCCCCGGTACGGGCATTTTACCTCACCTATTCGACGTTATTCAGACCTTGTCGTTCACCGAGGGCTTATTCGTGCGCTTGGTTTCGGCGATGATGGCTTGTCGAATGACGATATGAATGACATGGATGAAACCGCGCAGCATATATCTGGCACTGAACGCCGTGCCATGCTCGCGGAACGCGATTCTGTCGATCGATATATGGCGCTTTATCTGTCTGAGCATGTTGGTGATGAATTCACAGGTCGGATTTCCGGCGTCTCCCGCTTTGGTATGTTTGTGACCCTTGAGCCATCAGGCGGCGACGGCTTAATCCCTATATCGAGTATCGGGAATGATTATTACGTTCTGGATGAAGAGCGCAGAGCACTAGTGGGCGAGCGATCAAAAATTGAATACCGACTTGGTGATATGCTTGAAGTCCGTTTGAAAGAAGCAAATAAATTCACAGGCGGCTTAAGATTAGAGCTAATTGCGGACGAGGATATACCCTCTTTCACCCGTAAACCGCGTAAGGACCAACCCAAGCGCCCCTTGAATTCACGGTCAAAAAAGGCCCGCACGCGTAGTCGTAAAAAATAAATGGTATCACGAGGCTGAATATCAAATAGATAAGTTCTAATGCTTGAACAAACCTCTCTAGACGAAACAGACCAAGATCGCTGACGGTATTATCCGTCAGCAATTCTTGCTCAGAAGGTTGCCCGATAATCGGCGCCAAGTCACACCACTAATCATTAACTGAAAATGGAATAGCAAGCGTTGCGCATATACAGCGCTTTTTTCAAAAGAATCAATTTTCAAAATTAATTCGAAGGACACACCGAAGGGCCTGCGTATCACGCTTTAGTAACGAGCATGTGAATATAGCTAGGCCGGTCAATTTTTCACCATTTGTATCTGACCAGCCTAAATTTAGGATACGTAGAATGAAAAAATTAACAATAACAGCAATCGTATTATCAATATCAGTAAGCGCTATTGCAATTTCAACTTACGCTGGCCCCTTTCAAAATAAAAATACGCCGCAGGTTTCACCTGTGCGGCAAATAAACCGTGACATATCAAAAAATAGCGCACGCCCCCGTGGCCCAATTCGCGGTACAGAAGATGATCGCCGCTCTATAGATGGTTCAGGAAACAATCCGCAAAATACTGAATTTGGATCAACGTTTGAACATTTATTAAGACTCGCTCCAGCAGCATATACCGATGGTATATCGTCACTTGCAGGTGAAACCCGGAAGTCCGCTCGTGAAATTAGTAACCTGGTTGTATCGCAGGAAACCAGTATACCTAATAAAAGTCTCTTAAGCGACTATCTCTGGCAATGGGGTCAGTTTCTGGATCATGATATCGATCTGACTGAAGGTATTGACCCACCTGAACCTGCAAATATACCAGTTCCCGCGGGTGATCCGTTTTTTGACCCAAACAATACAGGCGCAATTGAAATCGCCTTCAATCGATCATTATATGATCTCAATACAGGAACAGATTTTAATACCCCGCGCGAGCAAGAGAATGAAATTACCGCATGGATTGACGCGTCCAATGTATATGGTTCAGACCAAGCCCGCGCCAATGCGTTGAGAACGCTTGATGGAACCGGGCGGCTGAAAGTCAGCGCAGGCGACCTGCTCCCCTTTAACACAGGTGGCTTTGCGAACGCGGGCGGCGATAGCCCTGATTTATTCTTGGCCGGTGATCCACGAGCCAATGAACAAATTGGCTTAACAGTTATGCACACGCTTTTTGTACGAGAACATAATAGACTTGCTGCTGCAATTGGCAATGATCCAACGTTGAGCGGCGATGAAATATACGAACAGGCACGTGCCATTGTGGGGGCACAAATACAAGTTATTACATACGAAGAATTCCTCCCTGCTCTTATCGGTAAGCGCTCAATGCGCCCTTACAAAGGATATTTCCCAACAATCAACCCTGACATAGCAAATGAGTTCTCAACTGCTGCTTATCGATTTGGCCATAGCGCCCTAAGCGAGACCATATTGCGTCTCGACGCTAACGGTAATGAGATCACTAGCGGTCATATCGCTCTAAAAGATGCATTTTTTGCAGGCAGACGGTTATCAAGCGAAGGCGGTATCGCCCCTGTTCTTAGAGGATTGGCAGCGCAACCTTCGCAACAGATCGATCCATTTGTAATTGACGCCCTGAGGAACTTTCTATTCGGCCCACCAGGCGCGGGTGGTTTCGATCTCGCCTCTCTCAATATCCAGCGTGGCCGCGATCATGGCCTTGCAAGTTATAATGATGTCCGCCGTGCATTAGGGCTTAGACCGGCTCGTAATTTCAGGGATATCTCACGTAATCCGGAAATTCGCGAACGCCTGCAAAACGCCTATGATAGCGTGGATGATATCGATCTCTGGATTGGCGGTTTATCAGAGGCCCCATACAGAGGCGGCCAACTGGGCGAACTTTTCAACAAAATCATTACAGATCAATTTACTGCTCTTAGAGACGGCGACAGGTTTTGGTATGAGCGCACTTTTAGTGGCCCTGAACTTGCTGAATTAAAAAGAACCAGGCTGTCCGATATTATTAAGCGCAACACCGAAATCGGGGATGAGGTCCAACGAAACGTATTTGTCGTTCGTCGCTGATAAATATTGTATTTAAAGCAAAAGCCACCTTTGCACATAAGACAAAGGTGGCTTTTTATAATGCGTATACTTGATTCTTATAAAATACCTAATTTTGTAAAAACATCCGCTACATCATCAGCAAAGTTTGATCCTTTACGCAGTAAAGGAACGGAATCAGGTAGTCGCTTCATATCATCGCTATTTGGGTCCACAGAGGCAATCAGAGCAACAGGGATACTGGATGTGGAAGGCATTGCCTTAAGCGCGCACGCCAGATCAATTCCAGTCAATTCCGGCATTACCCGTGAACAGATAACCGCATCTGGCCGCATCGAAGGGATCAGTTGGATAGCATCCAGTGTTGACGCCACATTTACCATTCTATACCCGCATTCAAGCAACTCACGTGTTACAATCTTGGTGGCAGTGCCCGGCTCCATTACAAGCATAACTTCAATATCAGAAACGGTAATATCACCAACCTCAAAACCGCCTTTGGCTGGCAGCGCTCGCATCATCTGCGAAATATCAATCTCTTTATCTTGAACAAAAGCATCCAAACAATCGGCCATTCGGTCAGAAAAGAACTGACAGCCATCAAGATATTTTGCTTCAAGCTCATTCAAGTTAAAAATATAATCTTCAAAACGATGGCATAAAACCTTAAGTGCCTTCATTTCAAAACTGGCGGCAACAGACTTTAACGAATGCGCTTCCAAACGAACGGCTGCCAGAGCATCACTGCCATTTATTCGTTTATCAGCAACAGCTTTAAGTGTTTCATTAAGGTTTTTCAGGCGATCTTCAACGGTATCAATTGCTTCGGTGCGCAATTCTTCCATTAAATCCATTTCGAGCATGTTTTTATCCAAATACTAAAGGTACATTCATATATACTTATGTCATACCCTGATTTAGTTACCTGAGTGTTATCAAAATGCGAATAAATAAGGATTTATTGTTTTTTTAACGAAAGCGATGATTCAGGCTTGACTTATAGACTTTGATCGCTATTTTTGCGGCCTCAATGCGGTCGCATGGTGCGGCCTTTAAATATGCTCTCGGAGTTAGACAAATGGCAAAGCCAACCGGTATCAAGATCAAGCTTGTGAGCACAGCGGACACTGGTTACTATTATGTAACAAAGAAAAACCCGCGCACAATGACCGAAAAAATGGTTAAACGTAAGTATGACCCGGTTGTTCGCAAGCACGTAGAATTCAAGGAAGCTAAAATCAAATAATATATTTGATATTATGGCTTACACAAAAACACCATTCTTTTGAATGGTGTTTTTTTATACCCTATCAAGATCAAAGGTAAGCGTATTAAATCAGTTAATAATGCGCATTTTAGACAGTTGCGACAACAACCTTGTTACGACCAGTTTCTTTTGCCTTATAAAGCGCCTTATCAGCCGCATCGAGCAAGTGTGCTGGCGTCATACCATCATCTTCATCGAAGCTTGTAGCTACACCAATCGAAACTGTAATCGTAATCGGGTCATGGTCTCTGCCAATATCAAAGGGATAATCGCCAACTTCCTGACGCAAACGATCACCAATCATGGTTGCCCAATCAGTTGCTGTTTCAGGCATCATAACGACAAACTCTTCGCCGCCGTATCGTGCTGCTAAATCAACCCCCCGGATATTCTTGGCGATACGATTCGCGAACTCTTTCAAGACCATGTCACCCGCAGCATGACCATATGTATCATTAACCGTCTTGAAATGGTCGATATCCATCATCATAACCGATAATGGCTTTCCTGCGACACTTGACGTATTCAACCGCGTTTCCATATGACTGGTCAGATAATGGCGGTTATAAAGGCCCGTCACCGCATCAGTTGTCGCCAACTGCATACTGACATGGAATTTTTCCCATAGCTTGTCAGAATATTGCTTACGCTTTAGCTGAGTTTTTACCCGTGCAAGAAATTCCATTCTATCGACAGGCCGAACCACATAATCATTAACCCCCATCTCCAAAGCCCGCACCAACATTTTACTGTTACCATCATCGACCATAACCAGAATGGGGACATGGCGGGTTTCTTCAAAGGTTCTTAATTTTGAACAGACCCTGAGGCCATCGGTGTTTCGCATGGTGAGAGAGACAATAATCAGATCAAAGTTTTTCTCTCTGGCACGGTCTGCAACGTCATCTCCTCCGTTTAAAAATGTAAGCGCGCCAACGCCGCCGAGGGCACGGGCGATACGTTCCATCACCCGCTCTTGCTCATCCACAACAAGAATAGAGGCGTCTGACGGTAAGGATTGCTCAAACGGTGTATTATCTTCTGGATTGTCCCAGCCAAGGTTTGCGCCAGTAGCCTCGCGGTTTCGAAGTTCATCCAGCATAACCTTCAAGCGAACCAACGATTTCACGCGGGCAAAAAGAGCCAAATCCTGAACAGGTTTCGTCAAAAAGTCATCAGCCCCTGCCTCAAGGCCTGCGACACGGTCTGACGGCTGATCAAGAGCTGTTACCATAATAACAGGGATATGCGCTGTCATGCCGTCACTTTTGATTCTGCGACAAACTTCAAAGCCGTCCATGCCCGGCATCATAACGTCAAGTAAGACAATATCAGGATGCTCACGACTAATAACATCGAGCGCTTCCGGGCCACTATACGCGGTTAGAACGTCAAAATATTCACTGTTTAATTTGGCTTCCAGTAATTTGACGTTAGGAGGAACGTCATCAACTACCAGCACTCTTGCTGTCATGAGTGATTATCCTGCAAACTTTTTAACTGTTTCAAGAAAGTGTCCAACCGAGATAGGCTTTGCAATATATGCTTCGCATCCACCTTCTCTAATTTTCTCTTCATCACCCTTCATCGCGAAGGCTGTTACAGCAACCACCGGTATTTTACGAAGATCTTCGTCTTCCTTAAGCCATTTCGTAACTTCCAGTCCAGAAACCTCTGGTAACTGAATATCCATAAGAATTAAATTGGGGCTGTGTTCACGCGCCAAATCAAGAGCAGACATACCATCGCGTGTCTGTATAGTCTGATAACTATGCGCTTCTAACAAATCACAGAACAACTTCATGTTCAATTCGTTATCTTCAACAATAAGGATCTTCTTACTCATCTGATCCGTCGGCCCCCTTAGCCAATATGACAACTAAACAATTCTAGAAGTCGTTATATGATGTTTCCTATGTATTTAATCTACTAGTTTGTTTTATAAATGCCAATTATTAACATAAAGTAGCCAGAAATTACATTATTACAATATTGTTTATATATAAGTTTACAACAGATTATATGGATTTTTTATGCAGATAGACACTGCAAAACTAACAGCGATTGGTGCCATAACCTTTCTTTTTGGCAATGATGAGCTTCGAGATCGGTTTTTATCCCTTAGCGGTTTAAGCCCTGACGATATTAGAAATAATATAGAAAAAGTTGATTTTCTTGAGAGTGTTCTTGATTTTTTCATACAGTTCGAGCCAGATTTAATCGCGCTTGCTGAACATCAAAACATTCCACCAGAAGATATAATCCTTGCATGGAGAGCCCTCGGCGGCGGCAAAGGTCAGGAATGGTGACCGCACAAATCAGCCCTCAATTTCTACCTTAAACACTTTTACATATTATAGATATAAAACATGACCAGACCGAATAACTCAACACAATCATTAGCCCCTCATAAAACATACGAACTGATCATACCCGGTCAGCCTTTGTTAATTGTCGACGCTGATGAAGTACTATTACAGTTTGTAAAAGCACTGGAAAACTTTCTGCTGCAAAACGGCTATTATATCCAATTTGATAGCTTCCAATTGAGTGGAAATATTAGGGATAAAAAACAAAACAAGCCTATTAACCAAGCACAAACCAGCGAATTGATCGCAGATTTCTTTACTCATGATGTAGAAAAAGTAGAAGCTGTTTCAGGGGCACAAAAAGCACTTATGGAACTCAGCAGCTTTTATCAAATAGTCATCTTATCCAATGTACCAAGCCATGTTGAAGAACGACGCAAAAACCATCTTAAATCGCTCGGAATGGATTATCCGCTCATTGCCAATAGCGGCGGTAAAGGCATGGCCGCAAAAGAGCTATCAGCCATTGCAAATGCACAAACAGTATTTATCGATGACCTTCCCCCGCAACATAGCTCAGTCGCAGAACATGCAAATCACATTCACCGCATTCACATGATTGCAGACAAACGGTTGGCAAAACTTATTGGCAAAGCCGAAGATGCACATGCCAGAATTGACCAATGGAATACAACAAGCGCATACTTGATTAAACACCTGAAAACATAACCACACAGAACGGGGCGCCGGATATCCACATAACTATGTCGCAGCAGAAAGATACCACCGACAACACAACCTGCACTCAAGAAAGGCTTTGCCGGGATTGCCTGACTTTTCTTGATCCCCACAATGACACCCAAAAGACGGCTGGCATACCTGAATGTCTTCACCGCCGTATACTGCAACACCCTGAATTATCCCAGCTTTCAATTGCGCATGTGGACTGTGATGCATTTTATGCAACCGTTGAAAAACGAGATAATCCAGCACTCACTCACACCCCCCTCATTATAGGAGGGGGTGGTCAGCGCGGTGTTGTATCCACCGCCTGTTATGTTGCCCGCATGAACGGCGTACATTCAGCAATGCCCATGTATAAAGCACGAAAACTCTGCCCTGATGCTGTGATTATTCCCCCTGATATGAAGAAATACTCAAAAGTCAGTAAGGAAATTCGTGCAATAATGCGGGCCCTCACCCCGCTTGTGGAACCGCTTTCAATCGACGAGGCTTTTATGGATTTTTCCGGCACCGAGCGACTTCACGGGCAAAACGCCGCCTGGCTTTTGGCTAATATGGCAAAAGAAATCGAAGACAAAATCGGCATAACCGTCTCCATCGGGCTCGCGCCCAATAAGTTTTTAGCAAAAATTGCCTCTGACATGGATAAGCCCAGAGGCTTCACCGTCGTGGGAAATAGCGAAAAAAAAGACTTTCTGGCAACACTTCCCATCACAAAAATCTATGGCATTGGCAAAAAAACCGCTGCCCGGATGCAAAAGGACGGATTATCGATGATATCACAAGTCCAACAGATGGAAGCAAGCACACTAGCCAAGCGATACGGTGAAATCGGCCTGAGATTGCACCAACTGGCCCTTGGCGATGACCACAGACCCATTAAATCAGCTCGGAAAACCAAGAGCATTTCAAGCGAAACGACGTTTAATCACGACCTTTATAAATTGGAAGACCTTGAAAAGTTATTATGGCAATTAGCCGAAAATGTATCGCGAGACCTTAAGGCTAAGGAAATGGCAGGGAAAACCATTACACTTAAACTTAAAACAAATTCCCACAGGATTATCACCCGTTCGCGCACCATCGACCAACCAACTCAATTGGCAGAAACATTATTTGAGATCAGCCGCGATATGCTGAAACACTTAATCAACGGAACGCCCTACCGTTTGATTGGTATAGGCATTAGTCAATTTGGATCACTGGCCGATGCTGACACACCAGACCTGATAGAACCGAACAGGACAAAAAAAGCAGAGATCGAGCGTGCAATGGATCAATTACGCGGCAAGTTTGGTAATTCGAGCATTAAAAAAGGCCGGTCAATGAAATGATATTTTATATATACTTCAATAGCTTATAGCGCCATATTGACTTTTATGTTTTCATACTTCCCAAACTACTGAAGCCATAATATGATCAGGTCCCTTTAGAGTAAAAAATACGCAGGTCAAATATGGGTGCAACCAAATGAAAGACAAAAATGCTGTTAAGATTATGGCCGCCCTCGCCCAAACAACCAGAATGCGCGTATTCCGTCTACTTATGATGTCTGGCAAAAAAGGAATGGCGGCTGGAAAAATTGCTAAAACCCTTGATGTCCCACAAAGTACACTCTCATCACACCTGAAAATTCTAGAGTCCGCAGGAATATTATCATCTGAACGGCAAGAACGTAAAATCGTCTATCGCGCAGAGATTAAAAAAGTACGCGCATTTGTAAGTCATATTATCAATGATTGTTGCGATGGCCACAAAGACATTTGCACACCCACTATATTTAAATAACACTTCCATACCTATAGAAATATATATCTCATTCAAAACCATATGAAATACCAATAAAATCAATATTTTACCGTGATTTTATATTATGATTTGGTATTTTCATTTAATTTTTACCGCACATTTTTCCAAACCTACTTAATCTTCTGCACTCAAATAATATTGTTGCATTTTGCAACATTCTGTATTTTTCTTGTAATATTAAGGAAAAATTATAGGTTTTCTGGGCTTATATATATTACACCCTGTAATATAATTGTAATTTTATAGTTTACAGCATGAAAATATTGAGGTACTTTTATTTCCATAGTTATAGAAATATAAATTCAAGGAGCGTGATATGCTAAAAAAAATTATCCCAACCGCATGTGCCGCACTTATGGTATCCAGCGTATCATTACCAACCATTGCTGCTGATAACACCAGCTCAATCGGTATAAAGTTTTCCGGTTCAAAAACATGGGCAGCAGAATGCACAATGCAGCGTCCCAACGGTGACACAAATACTTTAGAACGTCAGGGGCGCGGCCATAGGTCGATCAAGTCAATGACAGGAAACAAAGTTCAAGGCGGCCTGTGTGAGGTTAACATCCCTGAAGGCGCAGACGTAAAAGTTACCTTTGTTAGCCGTCCATCCATGACTTGCCCATTCGGCAACGAAGCGAGAGCTTGCATCAAACAGCTTAGCTCCGGACAATCTGTTTTCACCTTCGGGGGCGGCTCTTTAGTTGAAGCCCACAACCAACGCCAACTGGCAAGTGTGAAATAATCAACCACACTCTAAAACAAATTAATATTGCCTGATGCTTAGCCAATATTAATTTAGAAAAATACGGGGTGTCATCACCCCCTCCTCTCGTAAAACAATTCATCATAACTCACATACTATACCGGGCATCTTTTACCTATAGATGTAATTATTATTCATTTTCAATAACTTAATCAGCACCCCTTTAGGCATGAACTTTGCTTATGTAAAGAAAACCATGTTTGGAGGAATTATATGAGTAATCAAGCGCATACTGGATTAAATAACAAAACTGAAATTAATCCATATGTCAGCAAGCTTGCCAGTAAGCTCGTAAAAACAGCAGCAAGTGCAGAAATCAGATTTGACAGTACAGGTTGGCAATTAATCACCGAAGTCTTGAGTTATGCCGCTTCGGCTGAACAACGCATGGCTGAACAACAAGAACGTATCAGTCAACTAGAGCAGCTTTCTGTTACTGATGAACTAACCGGTATTCGAAATCGCCGTGGATTGAAAATGTCACTCGGAAGACTAATGGCAACCTCCGCCAGATATAACGAAGAAGCAGTTCTTGGTTTTATTGACCTGGATGGTTTCAAATCAATCAATGATACTTATGGGCATACCGCAGGTGACAAAGCCCTCAGGCAAGTCGCCAAGATACTTAAAACCTACACTCGCACCAGCGATATTGTCGCTCGAATATCAGGGGATGAATTTGCCGTAATTTTAACGCGCTGCGCGCCTGAACAAGGCGAGGAACGTATGCGTAACCTTCAGCGGATCATTAATGAAGCCGTTGTCACACATGGTAAACAAGCAATTGCACTGCGTTGCTCCATGGGAACTCAACCCTTCTCAGGCATCACTGACCCGGAAACAGTAATTGGCGCAGCAGACGACGCTATGTATCAAGACAAGGCAAACCGTCGCGCCCAACCAACACATCAGCCATCCTGAACCGCTTTTTCAAGCATTTCTTGATTACCCGCGGCAGGCAACAAACTACTTTAAAAGAATAGCATCATATCAGCACATACAACTCAAAATAGCGGCATGATGCTATTTTTATAAATACGACTATGCGCCAAATAATATCAAAAATCACCCTAAAAAAACACGTACACGCATATAACTAAAGTATTTATAAACATTACCAAAATAATAATTCTTAATTAATTTATTATTACTTTATATATATAATTTAACCTTAATATATACAATAATATGTTTAATAAACAACCATAATACTTCAACTATTTACAATAAAAATATACAATACTTACACTAACTCCATCCCTAAGTAGTTTTATTCCACTAAAAAATGTCACTGTTCTGAGTTAATAACAATTATTATTAATGGTGATAAAATGAAAAAATCAACACTACTTAGCGTCTTAATAACATTTACTTCAACATCTCCACTTTTAGTTGCTGTCAACGCCACAAATTGTTATAATGGAGCACCAATACCAACGGGCTCTGTAATAACAATTCCAGCGGGTGCCAGTACGGATGTATTGAATAACAAAATCAGACAAGCATCAAATCGAGCAAATGGCGGCACTGTTAGATTAGCTGGTAATCTATATACTTTCGGGCAAATTGATTTGCGAAAGAATGTTCGTTTGGAAATACCCAAAACAACAACAATCAAGGTTCAAGCCGGCTCTAAATTTTTATTCAACCTAGACCCGGTCGGCAGCTCTACCACCCCCAACTCACGATTGGAAAACGTAATCATAACAACAGTCGGCGGCACAGGAAAATTCAAAATAGATTACTCTGACGCCAGCTTTCGGGATAAAAACATAAGAGCTTTTCGAATTGGGCACACAAAAAACATTTCTATTTCTAATGTCAGTATTAAAGATAACTTTAGCAAAATTAGCGCCTTTACATTAACCCCCAGCCCTGACAGTCGGGGCCCTTTCATTAATACCTCAGGTACAATTACGGGTAATCCTACATATAACCGAGTACCTGAAAATATTCAGATTTCCAATTCATCAATCTCTAACGCTCAATATGGCTATGGCCTAGTACAAGCACAGGTTGGTAAAAATCTTTGCTTCCACCAATTAAGCGGTAAAGGCGGGGTCACATTACGAGTGGAAACGGGGCTCGACCCTTTAAACGAAGCAGGCCCTACAATTGGCACTTTAACACGAGCAAGAGCACACGACATCCAAGTCAATTCAGGCCATGCCGCTGTAATGCTTAATCCACATAGTAAAACAAATGGCTCCTTCAAAGCCTCAAAACTTCACTCAATAGATAGCTCATATACTTTAAAAATAGATCATGGCTTTCTTCAACCCGGCCTCCAACAACCACTTGCTGGCGCCTTAAGCCCGGCCATTCTAGGCACCTTTGCATCTGTTCAAGTAGAAGACATAACCGCAGATCAAACTACAGGCAAAAACTCTGCACAGCTTAAATATAAAGACTTTGAACGCCTCCCCGGTGTACAAACGGAAAGTCAATTTATCGCTTTAAGTGATGATCCTATTCCTGCGCCTTTAAAAACACTTCCTGGCGGCACAACAACACCTCAGGTAGGAAAAGACGTAAGGCTTGGCTCGCCAATCACGCCGGTTATGATTGCATCCCACCCTCGTGGCTCAATGCCAATCGATCCTGCTAAAGGTCAATATATGGTAACTTTACTTCATGGCGGAAATGTCAGCAGTACAGCAACCTATAGCTCTGGCAACCCGGATATTCTATATATTCATAATTAAAACAGACACGAATATATATCCTTGAATAAAAAATAACCTACCACAAGCATGTAATATTGCCGGGTAGGTTATTTTCATGGGATGGTAAATAAACAGTGCGGGCATCACCAGGCATCACTGATGTTAGCACCAGAGATACAAGAGATAGCACAAATACAATATCCCCCATTTGCAACCGATACACTGTTTGCTATAACTCCGTAAAATAAATCCATATCTTACGGAGAACACTATGAACGTAGCTGACCGTCTTCAATCTTTAGGTATCGAGTTACCAACACCAGTAGCACCCGTTGCCAACTATGTTCCTTTCGTTATTAGCGGTAGTATAATCAGCATTTCCGGGCAGATCCCCATGGGGCCAAATGGCTTGGAATTTCAAGGAAAAGTTGGTGCAGAAGTTTCCATCGATGATGCCCTTAAGGCTGCCCGTCTGTGTGCTCTCAATCTTATTGCACAGATGAGTGCTGCAACTAATGGCAATTTGGAGCGCGTATCGCGGGTCATCAAACTTGGTGGCTTTGTCAACTGCACCGACGGTTTCGGTGACCAGCCAAAAATCATTAATGCTGCGAGCGATTTAATGGTTGATGTCTTCGGTGAAAAAGGACGGCACAGTCGCTCGGCGGTTGGTACAAATGCCCTGCCCTTAAATGTACCAGTTGAAATAGATGCCCTTGTAGAAATTACTGTTTAGAGTATTGTTCTATCATGACAAAACCATCTCAGAGAGAGTTTCCATGGCTAAAAACACCGCGTATTGCACATCGCGGGCTTTTCACACCAGGAAGCGAGCGTGAAGAAAATACACTTGCAGCTATCGAAGCTGCCGTTTCATCAGGATATGGCATAGAAATTGACGTCCGCATCACTGCCGATGACCTGATTGTTGTATTCCACGATGAAACACTAGACCGCATGACAGACACCACAGGCCATGTCGGGCGGTTTGGTCTACAGCTATTACGCAAACATAACGTAGGTGCATCAGGCAAACCAATGCCGACCCTACCAGAAGCACTGGATGTTATAGACGGCAAAGTACCGCTTTTTATCGAAATCAAATCCTCACCGACAATTGATGTTCAAAAAACATGTGCAGGTGTTCGCCATTGTTTTGAGGGCTACAGAGGCCCGGTCGCTATTATGTCTTTTGATCCACGTATCCTCGCATGGTTCAAAAAATATATGCCCTCATACCCGCGCGGATGGGTTATCGGCAGAGAAGCCTTACTGAGCATCAAAGACCGCATGCTGAGTAAGTTTGCAATATGGCGCACAAAACCTGATTTTTTGGCATGCGACATCAACTTGTTGCCGAACAGCCTGACATCAAGCTGGACCAGCCGTGGACATCCATTACTCACTTGGACAGTACGAACAGAGGAACATGAGGAAATTGCCCGAATGTATGCTGACGGCATGATCTTCGAACCCCCTGCTGTCGTAAACACCACACATAAAGAAACATAAAAACTCTAACTGGCACACGCGGAAGCACGTCGCCAACAGTGGATTGTCAAACATCTAATGAGCGAAGAAAACGGTCTCGTTGCCAAAATAATCAATAGCCTCAATGATGTTTCAAAAGCAGCATGGGATGCTTGTGCGGGCGATAGCAATCCATTTTTATCTTATGATTTTCTGCAGTCGCTAGAAACGTCAGGATGCGTGCAAGCAGAAACCGGCTGGCAGCCCCAACATATCATTTTATTTCATTCTGATAACGAAGATGACCTGCTCGCGGTGATGCCGCTTTATCTTAAAAGTCATAGTCAGGGTGAATATGTTTTTGATCATGGCTGGGCTGATGCCTATGAGCGCGCAGGCGGCAGGTACTATCCAAAATTCCAGTCTTCCATTCCGTTTACACCAGCGACAGCGTCCAAGCTATTGATCAAAAATAATTCTGATGCCCAACACATGAGCGAGGCATTAATATCAACAGCGGTTCAGTTTACCCGAAACGCAGAAATATCATCACTTCACCTTACCTTTGTGCCCGAACATGAAGTTGAGGCATACAAGAAAATGGGCTTACTGGTGCGCAATGATCAGCAATTTCATTGGTTTAATAAAGACTATAAAACATTTGATGATTTCCTCAACGCTCTTAGCTCTCGCAAACGGAAACAGATTAAGAAAGAGCGTCGCGGCGCGCTTGAAAGCGGCATCAAAATTCATCACTTTACGGGCGACGCTTTATGTGAAGAACATTGGGACGCCTTTTTCGATTTCTATGTTGATACGGGCAACCGCAAATGGGGCCAGCCCTATTTAAACCGCCAGTTCTTCTCAGAAATCAGCTCAAAGATGGCTGATAAAATTATCCTCATGATGTGCGAGCGCGGTGGAGTCTATATCGCTGGCGCGTTGAATTTTTTAGGAGAAGATACCATCTACGGGCGGCACTGGGGCTGTATTGAAGACCATCCGTTTCTTCATTTTGAAACCTGCTATTATCAAGCGATTGAATATGCCATTGCCCATAACCTGAAATGTGTCGAGGCCGGAGCGCAAGGCCCGCATAAAATCGCCCGTGGTTATAAACCCACCAAAACCTATAGCGCTCATTATCTTCGTGATGAGGGCTTCCACAAGGCTGTCGATAATTTTCTACAAATGGAAACCAGAGAGGTCGATGCCCATATCGATTATCTGGGCGAGCGCACGCCGTTTAAGAAAGAAAACTGATTTTAAAATAGTTACAGTTTTAAGTGCAAAAACTGATTAAACTTACTCGCTTCATAATCAGAAAATGCTTCGCCGTTTTCAAACCTATAACGTCTATATAAACTAAGTGCTGGATCAAACGCAGGACCACTGCCTGTCTCCAACGACAGTAAAGAATACCCCCTTGATCTGGCAACCTCGATAATATGCTCAAGAATGTTCGCAGCGACACCTTTGCGTAAATGACCCTTGTGCGTTCGCATTGATTTAATTTCTCCGGATGTTGGCGATAATGCCTTCAATGCACCGCAGCCCAGAACATCATCATTTTCCCAAGCTACCCAAAAGCTAACGTCTGCTGCCTTAAGGCCGGAAAGATCAAGTGCATATACACTTCCTGCTGGTGAATTTTCATGCATGCTAGTCAAATGATCCTGCAATAATGCCTGAACACCAGAATGCGTTAAATCATCGAGTAAAATCTTCATGGTCTTTGTTTCAAGTTACTAGAGGAAGAAGGTATAAACTACAACGCCATCTTATCAGACATAATCCGGTAAAACACATGCGGTTTGATCGGGCTATCGTCTGGCACATCAGGGTGATCAAAATCATGATCAGGCTCACGGTGCATGCCAATCTTTTCCATCACCCGCATCGATGGGATATTATTTTTGCTGGTTATAGAAACAACCTCTGGCGCTTTTAGCGTACTGAATGCATATAACAGACAAGCTTTTGCGCCCTCTGGTGCCAGCCCTTGCCCCCAAACATCTTTAGACAGCCTCCAACCAATCTCGGGCGAGCCGGCGCCCGGTATTCCCTCATGTGCGATTTCCATTCCGATAAAGCCGATAAACTTCCCTGTTGCTTTCAGGTCAGCTGCCCAAAAACAAAACCCATGCTCTTTATCATGCGCCATGCGCCTATCAACGCTTACGTCGCTCACATCGCGCCGCTGGATATCAGGGAAATACTGCATCACATCAGGGTCAGAATTCAACTTGGCGAAAGGGTCGCGGTCGCTTTCGCGCCACGACCGCAATATCAACCGATCAGTTTCTATCCGCATTAAACTTGGCCCAAGGTTACTTCACAGAAACAGATGGTTTGCCCGGCTTGCGTTTTGCTGACGCCTTTTTAGAAGGTGTTGAGGCTTTAGGCGCATGCGGCACAATCTCAAAACCGAGCCCATCCCCCTTCACTTTCACGATAACCTCGCCGCCTTTGGATAGCGGACCAAACAATAGTTCATCGGCAAGTGGCTTCTTGATATTATCCTGAATAACCCGCGATAATGGGCGTGCGCCGTATAGTTTGTCATAGCCTTTTTCAACGAGCCAGTTTTTGGCAGCAGTATCAAGCGTGATTTCAACGCCGCGATCTGCAAGCTGTAGTTCGAGCTGTAGGATAAATTTCTCAACAACCTTCGCAACAACTTCTGTTGGTAAAAAGCCAAATGGAATAACCGCATCAAGCCTGTTTCTGAACTCTGGACTAAAGGCCTGTTTAATTGCCTCTTCACTCGCGGCTTCATTAACGTCCCGGCCAAACCCAATCGCCGCTTTCGCAAGGTCCTTCGCACCAGCGTTTGTCGTCATAATCACAACAACATTGCGGAAGTCGATTTTCTTACCGTTATGATCCGTAAGCGTACCATTGTCCATCACCTGCAACAGCACGTTAAAGAGGTCAGGATGCGCCTTCTCGATCTCGTCGAGCAACAGAACACTGTGCGGTTGCTGATCAATAGCATCAGTCAACAGACCGCCCTGATCATAACCAACATAGCCCGGAGGCGCACCAATAAGGCGCGAAATCGAATGCCGTTCCATATATTCAGACATATCAAAGCGATGAAGCTCAACACCAAGCAGATCAGCAAGCTGGCGAGCAACCTCGGTTTTACCAACGCCTGTCGGGCCAGAGAATAAATAAGACCCAATTGGCTTATTTGGCTCGCGAAGGCCGGCACGCGATAGCTTGATTGAGGCCGCAAGCGCTTCAATTGCTTGATTTTGCCCAAACACAACGCGTTTCAGATCATCTTCCAATGTTTTCATCACACGACTTTCATCGCGTGTAACCGATTTAGGCGGGATACGGGCAATTGTTGAAACTGTCGCCTCCACATCCTTAACACCTATTGTTTTCTTGCGCTTTGACGCCGCGAGCAACATCTGCGCCGCCCCGGTTTCATCAATCACATCAATCGCTTTATCTGGCAATTTACGGTCTGTGATATAACGATCTGACAGTTCAACAGCCGTCTTGATCGCGTCTGCCGTATAACGGATACCATGATGCTCTTCAAAATACGGCTTGATACCCTGTAAAATCTTAATGGCATCATCCACGGTCGGCTCGTTCACATCGATTTTCTGGAAACGACGCAAGAGCGCACGGTCTTTTTCAAAGTGGCTGCGGAATTCCTTATAAGTTGTTGATCCCATGCAGCGGATACCGCCGTTTGCAAGCGCTGGTTTCAACAGGTTGGACGCATCCATAGCGCCGCCTGATGTCGCGCCAGCACCGATAACTGTATGGATTTCATCGATGAAGAGAATAGAATCGTCATAATCCTCTAACTCTTTCATTACTGATTTCAGGCGCTCTTCAAAGTCACCACGGTAACGTGTACCTGCCAAAAGCGTTCCCATATCAAGGGAGAAGATAGTTGCCGCTTTCAAAACATCAGGGACATCGCCTTCATGAATACGGCGCGCCAACCCTTCAGCGATTGCCGTTTTACCTACACCCGGATCACCCACAAACAATGGGTTATTTTTAGAGCGACGACATAGAACCTGAATAGCACGCTCTAATTCCCGCGAACGACCAATCAACGGATCAATTTTGCCGTCAGCCGCTTTTTCATTCAAGTTTACACAGTAAGCCTTAAGCGCAGTGTCAGCGGCCTTGTCACCCTTTGGTGTCGCCTCCTCGCCGTCGATGCCTTCGTCATCGTCTTCAGCACCGTTAACCGAACGCGGTTCACTAAGGTCAGGCACTTTTGCAATACCGTGAGAAATATAATTCACAGCGTCAAAGCGGCTCATATCCTGATTTTGTAAGAAATACACAGCATGGCTCTCGCGTTCTGAAAAGAGAGCAACAAGAATATTCGCACCTGTAATTTCCTCACGACCAGACGACTGAACATGCAGCAGTGCGCGCTGAACAACACGTTGGAAACCTGCTGTTGGTGTTGCTTCCATACCTTCAGCATCAATTTTCAGGCTATCAAGTTCGTTTTCCAGATAATCCTCAAGTTCCTTCGCCACAACAGAAATATCAATCCCGCATGCCCGCAGTACAGCAACAGCATCGCTATCGTCCAATAACGCCAGCAACAAATGCTCCAATGTTGCATATTCATGGCTGCGCTCGTTTGCTTCATTAAGGGCCCGGTGAAGGGTTTCTTCGAGTTTTGAGGAAAAGCTTGGCACCTGTTACTCCTGATTATGCTAATTTATTAGCTGTTTCATTCTTTTGGGGCATTTCGCACTATCGCCCCATACTCATCCCTATTGTTTAAATACGGATGATTTATTCTTTTTCGAGCGTACACTGAAGTGGATGTTCGTGTTGCTGAGCAAACGCCATCACTTGATTTACCTTGGTTTCAGCGACCTCATAGGTAAATACACCGCACACACCAACGCCTTTTTGATGCACATGCAACATCACTTCAGTTGCCTGCTCGACAGTCATGCGGAAATAGCGCTGCAAAATATGAACAACAAACTCCATAGGAGTATAATCATCATTCAACAGCAAAACTTTATACATGGATGGTTTCTTGGTTTTGGTTTCCGTGCGCGTTAAAACACCCGTGCCAGAACCGTTATCATCCTTATCATCGTTGTCGCGTTTATCCGCCATTACCTACTCTCTATTGCTCGTTAACCTTAATGTAGCGCAGCAATTAAATAGTTAAAGAGAGAAAATGCATAATAACGAGAAAGTTTTCACCCTAAAGCACCCTCAATCTTTACAAATCGCTCGGTGCATTGACCTCGCATGCAGTTAAGGCTTCAACGAGCGCTTCTTTCAAACGCGCTAAACCAGCCTCATCCGCCGCTTCACAGCGGGCAACAAGTACCGCCTGTGTGTTTGATGCCCGCAGTAACCACCAACCATCATCCGTACTTACACGAACACCGTCAATGGTATTCATCACAGCGCCGCGCGCTTCCAACCATTTTTTCACCTCATCAATAACACCAAACTTTTTGGTATCATCGCAGTCAAATCGAAGCTCTGGGGTGTTAACAGCCTGTGGCAGGCCATCTTTTAACTTCACGAGGTCACCGCCTTGCTTTGAGACTGCATTCAAGAACCGTATGCCTGCATAAATTGCATCATCATGACCGTAAAATTTATGCTTATAAAAAATATGCCCTGACATTTCACCAGCGAGCGGTGCCTCAAGCTCCACCATTTTATCCTTAATCAGCGAGTGACCCGTTTTCCACATAATAGGCTTGCCGCCCAGCTCCTCAACGCGGTCGAAAAACGCCTGGCTTGCCTTTACATCCGCAATAATCGGTGCCCCCGGCACAGTCTTCAAAAGATCACCAGCCATAATCGCCAGCATCTGATCCCCCCATACAACGCGGCCTTTGGCATCAATGGCGCCGATACGGTCGCCGTCACCGTCAAATGAAAGGCCAATATCGCAGCCATGTTCGCGCACGACCTCCTTCAACTGCTCAAGATTTTCTTCAACGGTTGGGTCTGCGTGATGGTTTGGGAATGTGCCGTCAATTTCAGCGTTGATAACAACATGCTCGCCCGGCAAGCGTTTTACGAGTGCGGCGACCGCAGGGCCTGCGGCACCGTTTGCAGGATCCCACGCAACCTTAAAGCCATCCATGTCAACGTCGCGGAGCAATCGTTCAATATATTGGTCAAAAATATCGACATATTCAACGCCCCCATTACCCGTTTCAAAATCACCCTCAGCCGCAGTTTTACCGAGCGCCTGAATAGCGGCGCCAAAGCATGGCTTTTTACCAAGCATGATCTTGAAACCATTATAATTTGGCGGATTATGGGAACCTGTGATCATAATGCCGCCGTCCGTATCCAATTCGAACACAGAATAGTAAAGCATTGGCGTCCCGCCAAGCCCGACACACTGCACATTTATGCCCGTACTTGTGATACCTTTAATAAGCGCTTCAGAAAATGCAGGTGATGACAGGCGGCCATCATACCCCACTGAAACTATTTTACCGCCAGCACGTTTTACATGAGTACCAAATGCCATACCAAGCGCACGGGCGTCATCAGTATCAACAGTTTCACCAACGATACCCCGCACATCATATTCACGTAGAACTGTAGGATGAAAAATATGTGGTACCATGCTCATTTCCCTCTCGAAGCCTATATCTATTTCAATCTAGCTGTAACTGAACTGATTATCTGCCTAAAATCATACCAAAATATTATGAGTATTCGTCCAAAAGCACACGTTTTGCTTCGTTTATTTTAGCAGCCATCCAATCATTCCCCCCCTTATCAGGGTGAACACGTGCCATCATTTTCTTATAAGCAGTGTTTATCTCGTCAACATCTGCACCATCATCGAGCCCTAAAACTTCAAGCGCTTCAGCACGGCTCATCGCTGCATTTGTTGATTGTTTTGGCTTAGAAGCAGAACCGTTCTTAAATTCTTTCACTTTATCATAAAGCCCTTTAGCAAACATTGCCTTACCAAAAAGTTGCCAAACAGCATAACCCACTGGCACAATTGCAAACACGCCTCGACCAGCCGCCATTAGAATTAAGCTAAGCAGGCCGCAGACCGCGATCACCGCCCAGAAAAGTGCTGATTTTGCTGATTTAACGTCCGTACGGGACCACCAGCCAAGCAACCAGAGCAAAGCCAGAGCAAGCAGAACACCAACGATTAACCATCCAAGCATATCTATTCCTGATCAGTGGTTATTGTTTACGCCACTTTCTCACGGCGAAACGGTAAATTAAGACCGTCCATCAATGAGCGTAACTCTTGACGCGCTGTAACGTGTGACATCGAAAGCCCTTTACCATCGATACCACCGATTTCCTTAAGATCCAAAAGCGTCAACCCGTGCAAAAACAATTCACGGTAAACCACACGCTCGCTTAGGCCAGAGATATAACGAATACCAATACGTTTTGTCAGCTCGTTCAAAACCTTTTCAACCCGTTCCTTGTTTTTAGCATGCAAGTTACCAACACGGTTTCTAAGAACAACCCAGTCGATCGAAGCACCATCTGCCATCGAGCGGCGTTGGCGTGCCTTCCACACCATTTCAGCATAAAGGCTTGGGCCGACAACCTTATGATTTTCTGCATCAACACGTGCCAGCAGATCCAGGTCAACAAAACTATCATTTACAGGCGTTACAAGCGTATCAGCCGCCGTATGTGCGAGGCGTGACAGGAAGGTATCACTTCCCGGGCAATCAATAACAATAATATCAACTTCGCCTGCTACATCGCTGTATGCTGCTTCAAAACGAGCTTTCTCATCCGCCTCTGACTCGTCGGATGTGCGGTATTCAGAACGTGGCACTACCCGCTCAAGCGGCATCGGCAGGTCATGGCCGCGTTTTTCGCAAAACTGACGGCGATTTTCCACATAGCGGGTCAAACTTTTCTGCCGGGCATCCAGGTCAATCGTTGCAACCTTATAACCTTCTGACAACAAAGAGACGACAATATGCATCGCTGTTGTTGACTTTCCAGAGCCTCCCTTTTCGTTCCCCAAAACAATTAGATACGGACGACCATGTGCTGACATACGAATACCCACTTAATAATTTCAAGAGGCAAAATATCCCTGACTAAGGGCTTAAAATGCACTCTTCCATCACTACATATCTTTACTAATGGCGTTATAGCCGCATAAAATGCAAATAGAAACGAAGAAGATTGATAAAGTAACCTGAGGGGAGCTATAAATAATGAAAGTCATTGGCAGGTACATTGGTATCTTTGCTCTGGCCGTTCTGTTTATCGTGCTTCCGGTTTTATTTGCCCGCCATTTCCTTGAAACAGCTAGAATCACTAGCTTAGAGCAAGGCGAACCCAACTATCTTTCACACGAAACACCTTCTCATGATGAAGAAGCGGTGAGCAAAAAACTTGCAATTGTTTTAGATCAGAACTTCCACAATATAGAAGAAATTCCACGTATATTTTTGACCCGATTGCCCGAATCACTACCTGAAATTAAAAATACAGCCCAACGGAAAAAGATTTTCATCTCTACTATGCTGCCTTTAATATTACGGTCAAATGAACTAATTCAGGCAGACCGTAAAACAATCCACAAGCTCCAACGTAAGATCGATAGAGGCTATTTACTCAGGCTTAGCGAACGTAACTGGTTACACACTCTCTTTAAACGTTATTTCAGCAAAAATGAGTATAATAAATTCTCCATGCAACTAGCTTCTAACGATATCAGCAGGCTTTTATACAGGCTGGACACGATCCCTCCTTCACTGGCTCTTGCACAAGCCGCTATCGAATCTGGCTGGGGAACCAGCTATTTTTCGCAAAAAGGAAATGCTCTTTTTGGCCAATGGGTATGGGACGAGAATGAAGCAGGGATAGTACCACGCGGCCGCGAAGAAGGGAAAATCCACCGTGTGAAAAGCTTTGAATATTTACTGGATAGTGTGCGTAGCTATATGATTAACCTTAATCGCAACAGCAACTATCCAGAGCTTCGCAGAAGGCGTGCAGAGTTGAAAAAACATAATCTGCCAGTTACAGGTGTAGCACTTGCCCCTTCACTTATTAAATACTCGGAAAGAGGCGTTGTTTATACTAACGATGTTATATCAATGATAAACTATAACGGCTTTAACGCCCTCGATAGTGCATCCCTTGCCCCTACTCGCGCCTTAGCAACCAATCAAACGTTGGTAGCCATCAATTAGGATTATTAAAATTGGAAAATACTGAAACTGTCCCTGTCGTGCGAACAGTTGCGGCCCTTCGGCAAATCGTTAAAGAATGGAAAGCTTTAGGGCACCGCGTCGGATTGGTTCCCACTATGGGGGCTCTGCATCACGGCCACCTTTCGCTCGTCGATGAAATTGCAGAGGCTTGTGACAAAATAATCGTAAGTATTTTCGTTAATCCTGCACAGTTTGGCGCCCATGAAGACCTGAGCAAATACCCAAGGCAAGAGCTTGAAGATCGCAAAAAACTTAAAAGCACCAAAACTGATCTGGTTTTCGCCCCCGAAGTGGGCGAGATGTACCCCGATAGCTTTGAAACCGTTGTCTCGGTTCCCAAACTCGGGCGAGATTATGAGGGAGTACATCGCCCCGGGCATTTTGAAGGGGTTGCAACAGTTGTTAGCAAACTGATTATTCAATCCTATGCTGACACTGCCATTTTCGGCGAAAAAGATTATCAGCAGCTGGCTGTTATCAAGAAATTTGTAAAAGACCTTGATATTCCCTGTGAAATACTCGGCGGTACCTTAATTAGAGAAAGCGATGGCCTCGCGGCATCATCGCGTAATGTCTATTTATCACCGGAAGATAGGAAAACCGCAGGTAGCTTTAATAAAATATTGAAAAAGCTTATTAAAGGTGCCGAGGCAGGTGGCAACTTACGCGCTTTGGAAAAAACAGCAACGGAATCACTATTGGATGCAGGTTTCACTAAAGTGGATTATGTTGCAATTGTCGATAAAGACACATTAATCCCCATTGATAAAGTCAACGGCGAAGCAAGGGTTATCTCTGTTGCGCGGTTCGGTAATACCCGACTGTTGGATAACATGGCGATCAATCCAGACAAACCGGATTGATCACCGTTTTTAGTCATTACTCTTCAGGTTTGGGTTCCGGCTTACGCGGAAAACGTTCATCACGCATTGCAGCATTATAGACAAAACTGGCCATAATTACTGCGGCTTGTTTTAAATCCTTGGCATAGGCATGATCAAGCGTATCAATCTGGCTATGATGTAGGCGTGATCCATAATCGAGCGGGTCTTGAATAAATTGAAAGCCCGGCAAACCAACATCGTCGAATGGCTCGTGATCAGTGCCGCCAGTATTATTTAATGTAACAGTCTTGGCACCCAAATCATGGAACGGCTTAAACCATTCTTTAAAAACTTCAGCCGCAGCGGCATTTCCTTCCGCATAAATACCTCTGATTTTACCAGAACCATTATCTAAATTGAAGTATGTGGAAAATTTATCATATCCTTTCAATTTAGTTAACGGGAATTGCCCGTAATGCTTTTCATAAGGCCCCATATATTTCAGTTCAGGGGCATCATTTAATGGACGAGTTACAAGATGATCCATAACATATTGCTGAGAACCGAAATATCCCTGCTCTTCGCCGCCCCAAAGACCAATGCGAATTGTGCGCTTAGGCTCAATACCAATAGCCTTTAATATTCTGACCGCTTCCATAGTAACAGCAACGCCTGCTCCATTATCAACAGCGCCGTCACCTACAAACCAGCTATCAAGGTGTGCACCCAACATAACAACCTCAGGGTTTCTTCCCTTCCCTTTAATCTCTGCAAGCGTTGAATAGCTTTTCAGATCATCACGGTGAAAGGTTACATCCACGTCCATGGAAAGCTTGACATCTTCACCCCAACTTATCAGCCGCACCATTCGTTCATAATGCTCTGCCGCCATACTTATTCCTGGAACTTCAGCGGTTTCACCTTCCCAATGCTGATAACCACTCGCTTCAATAAGAGCAGCCCCCCGCGGTGAGCGCTTCACCATCGCGGCAGCACCCTCGTCCTTCAAGAATTTTTCCAGTTCAAAGCCAAAGTTAAAGAAGCTCACCCACCCCGGCAGATCATCAGCCTGATTGGACTTAGGCACAGTATACTCAGATGTCTTTTTAAGGCTTTCATCATCACGCCGCGTAAATACAGTATTGCTTGGCTCACGTTGGGCCCGAACACTACTGACCAGAACAATTTTCCCTTTTAATTTTCCTTTGTATTTTTCAAAATCAGCTTTAGAGCGCATTGGTGCATAAATAACGTCCGCCTCTAAAATGCCATTTGTTCCCGGGTGCCAGCTTATTGGATATGCGTATACCTGAGTTTTACGGGGGGCCGTCATGTGAACCTGAATAGAATTCATGGTCCATCCCGGTCCAAAATCAAACCCTTCCAAGTGGGCGTTATCAAGCCCCCACTCGCTCAACTGTTCCTTAGTCCAGTTGTTTGCTTCCAGCATTGCAGGCGTTCCCGTAAGGCGCGGCCCAATAATATCTGTCAGGTAACCCAGCGTTTCCATGACCTGAGAGTTATTAAACCCTTCGTCTCGAATTTTATTAATAACCTCCAGGTCTGGCTTATCATCTGCCCATATTGGCAGAACCATGCTCACGACTAAAAGAGCACTCGCTATCAGTTTTCTCATTTTCATTCCCTCTAAAAAACTGCACTCTAAAGCAATCCAAGTTCCTTTAGTTCAGTCATCATTTCAACCGGCATATCATCATATGATTGACCAGTCCCCTTCACGCCCAAATCTATAGGAGCATCTTCCGGTTTCAAATATCGCCATCCCTGAAAACCACGTTTTGGCCTTGGTTCTGTCAATATAACCTCGGGCTTAATAAGCATGTTGATGGCCATACGGCCGTCGCCTGTTTGAAATTCCTCAAATGCTATAAGCGGTGCCCGGGCGAGGATAACATTCTTTACGATCCAATAGGCAGACCCGCCTGTAAGGAGTTCTTCCTGTCTCTTGGGCCGGTTGCGTGTAGTTAATGGCATTACCAGACCATACTCATCATGATGATAGGTATATCTTTCAACAACTTCTCGTAAATGATCGACAGATTTAACGCCCGCAGCAACTCTTAACAAATGTAACGTCATTCAAATAACTCATGCCCTTCAGAAAACCATGCGTAATCGCGGTAATGACGCAGGCCATCATTTCCCGCATAAACAAATCTGGGATCAGACACATAATTCTCGAACTGTTTTAATAATGGCCACATATCAGGAGCCCACGGTGTCTTGAGCTGATTGGTTATTTCGCGGATATAATCAGGAAACCGGAGGTAATCACCAAAAGTATTACTTTCATCCAATATCAAGCGAGACAACCGCCCCAGATAACAAATACGATCAACCATCCTGTAACCATACTCGCTACCAAGTGGTTTCATTTCATCCATCAGATACCCGCCAACGCGGTCTATCAATTCAGGATTAATCGATAAATGATGCTGGATATCAGTAACATCGTCACCGTGCATATTATTTACTGTATGCAGAGCACGCCGGCGTAACTCCTTGGGAAGCGATGGAAACCCTGTCGTCATCCAAAAAGCAACCCGACGCCGTAGAACCTCGATCGGGCTACCTTTCGTTACAAAATCATCACCGCCTACCCGAAGTCCACCGCGAAATATCTCAAGGTCATTATAGCCTGTCATATAGATAATAGGCATCATCTTCATACCCTGACGTTCCATAGACTCAGCAAAATCAAATCCACCCATACCGGGCATCTGTACATCACTAATAATCAAGGCAGGTTTATAGGCTCGCACTATTTCCAGACCATCTTCGACTGTGTCAGCCGTTAAAGCATCAAAGCCAAAATGACGAACGGCCGCAGCATTGAGATTCAATACAACGGGTTCATCATCAACTAAAAGTACAGGGCCGTTTTTCATACATTCCCTTGCAACAAGAAAACGGCTGCCAAGCCAAGAAATGCGAAAAAGCCAACAACATCAGTAATCGTTGTTACAAAAACACTCGATGCAATCGCGGGATCAACGCCGCTTTTTTGCATACCGAGAGGTATCAAAATTCCAAAAAGCCCTGCGGCCAACATATTAACAATCATTGCGACAGCAAACACGCCGCCCAGCATTAAACTGCCAAACCATAACCAGGCGATGACCCCAGAGATGAGCGCTAATATAACACCATTAAACCCAGCCACGATCACTTCACGGCTAATATTTCTAAGGGCATTTGTTGTCCCAAGCTCTTTGGTTGCCAGTGCACGCACTGCAACAGTCATGGTTTGGGTCCCGGCGTTTCCACCCATTGATGCCACGATCGGCATTAATACCGCGAGGGCAACCATCTGCTCAATTGTGGCGTCGAACAAGCTGATAATAACAGAAGCCAGAATGGCTGTTATCAAATTAGCCAAAAGCCATGTGAACCGGCTTTTGGTGATTTCACGAATATTTTCATTTAGTGCTGTATCGCCGCCGACACCTGCAAGGGCGAGGATATCCTCTTCCGCTTCTTCTTCTATAACATCGACAACATCATCAACAGTAATCACACCAACAAGGCGGCGGGATTCGTCAATGACTGCCGATGAAATCAAATGGTATTTCGTGAACTGATAAGCAACCTCTTCCTGATCCGCTTTCACATCGACCAGATAAAGTTCAGGGTCCATGATTGACCCTATTGCTTTCTCGCGCCCTGTACGCATTACACGTGATAATGGAACACTACCAACAGGTTTATGCCCCGGATCTACAACAAATATATCATAAAAATCATCAGGAACCTCAGCCTCTTCAGACCTTAGATAATCAATAGTCTGACCAACAGTCCAAAACTCAGGCAGTGCAACAAGGTCGCGCTGCATCAAACGCCCTGCCGAATCTTCCGGGTAACTCAAACTTTCTTCAATAGCAACGCGGTCATCAACAGCAAGAGACTTCAAGACCTCTTCCCGGTCACTATCATCAAGTTCTTCTAAAACATATACAGCATCATCGGTTTCTAACTCATTGACAGCGTCAGCGATCTGTTCGTTCGGGATGTTGTCATAAAGTTCATCTTGTGCTTCGCCCTCGATTTCAATCAAGACTTCAGGGTCCAGTCTTTCCCCTAAAAGCTCAATCAATTTTAGGCGTTCTTTTGAGGAAAGAACCTCTAAAATATCAGCGACATCAGCAGCGTGGAGGTCTTCTAAAAGGGTAAAGACTGCATCATTATCATCATCGCGCAGAATCTGTTGCAGTTGCTGGATAAAATCCTTGCTTGTGTGAACATCCAGTTGGGATGGCTCATGAGCAGAATCGAAAGGATGGCTATCCGCATTAATGTCAACCACCTTAACATCAGCGGTTGAAGTGTCAGGATCGTTTTTTTGGTTTTCGTGTTCCATCACCCCTCTCCTTCAAGACCAAACAAGCTCTCGCACATTCAAAACAGCTTTACGGAGTGTATGCCATGCATGTGCATGATTTCATAGAGTAATCTGGGCTAAAAGAAAACTCCTGCACAAAATGGAACAGGTACTGGCTACCTTCTTTCAACTCGTATGATGTAGCTAACGCATTTTATGTCAGTAAAATAGGCTGCTTATTCTGCGCCTTCAGCGATTAGTTTCTGTAAATTCATCGCGGCTGGCATTGCATTATTCCTAAGCTTAACCATAATTTCTGCTTGTTTCGGGTCAGTCATATCTGCTGACTTTGCGACTCGTCCAAAAGGATCAAGCCTATTTTTCAAGCTCCATATCTGAAAACTTTTCTCCGATGAAAAGGCATTTTGGTTTAGCATATTTCCAAAAAATGAAACCATCCATTCATACATATTATCAGCGAGCATTATTGGCGTACAAAGTGAATTCTTCTTTTTATTATCATCGTAATGCGCTTCCACATACGCAACCACGGCAGCACTATAACTGACCAATGGGGCACGAACAGCCTGAATTGTAATCAATGTATCGGCAAACATCGGCCGTGTTGTTTTATCCAGGAATTCTACGGAAGAAGCCGTACAGTCTATATAAAGCGTGCCGGACGGCAGGTTAATCTGTTCATCCGCCTGTGTGACTACCCCATCACCATTTATATGTTTAACGCGCTGCCCTTTGATAACGTTTTTTACTTTGCGAATTGTTGCAATTTCACCAGAACTGATAGTCGCATAATGTACCATGGTTGGCATTTCGTTCTCATCAATCCTGAACACTACACCAGCCGCTTCCATTTTTAGAAACAAATCTTCTGGCGATATCGCCGTTGCTGCTGCTTCCAACTGAGCAGCAAAGCCACCAATCGACTCTGCAAAATTTTCCTGCCCAGGCTGTGTCCCTGCCCGGTTAATTAACCAAGACCCACGCGGGCAAATCCATGCAATATCATCGGGATTTGCACCATGTTCCATCAACCAAACGAGCGTATCCATGGCAGTTTTACCGCCGCCAACCACACAATAAGCAGGATGCCGTGCTACGCGGCGTGGCAATTCGTTTGGCGGGATAACCTCAACGGCCGGATCATTTGTATATTTGCGTTCATGTGTTGAAGGTACGCTTGTTTTAAAAAAGGTACTATCAACCGTGCTTCTCTTCACATCAACCGTAAATTTTTCATCTGAAATGAGAGACCTGACATTACCAACGTGTTTTTCATGCCCTCCTTCATAAGTATGCATAGGGAAATACTGCACACGACCAGACGCCAAGAAAACTTCACGCATGACCTTATCAAAATATGCCAAAATTTCAGGGCCAGAAGCAAGCTCGTAAAACCCCTTGTTGGGGCCATGCGTATCGATTTTACCTGACCCCAATTCTGTAGAGGAAACACCATAGAAACTGGAGGGTTGATGAAGCCTCACAAATGGGTATGCATCGTTCCAGTGTCCGCCTGGTGCAGCATGATTATCAACCATAATGAACGTTGCATCACTCTCGCTCAGCATGACATCAACAAAAGCCATCGCAGCAGCACCAGTGCCAACAATTAAATAATCACACTCTAAATTTTGCATGAAAAACTCCCCATCCATATATTTTCTCGATACTAGCAAGCCAACTTATTTAATGCGAGTAATTAATCTATATTTTTCAGAAACAATCATCCCCATATGAAAGGATCAACTGTAAAATCACTAATCTTTTCAATTAATCGTTTTTATCGACACCAAAGTACGGTACATGAGCCACTGGAAAATACTGAGGTTTAATGGAAATGAAACAGAGTTTAGAGATATTCAATACATTGGTTAATGAGCTACTTGCTGACGAAGTGCAAAACCCGCTCGCAAAATATATTCCATCTACAGACCTCTACGAGCAAGTTGACCTTACGCTACAAAAAGAAGGCATCAGTTCACAAGAACTGGAGAAAGCCCTGAAAGATCTTGTTTTCGCAACTCCTCGTACCGCCACAAAAGCATTTTTTAACCAATTATTTGGTGGCCGTCAGGATAAAGCGGTTCTCGGTGACCTGCTAGCCGTAATTCTCAATAACAGCATGTATACCTATAAGGTTGCTGGCCCACAAATTGGTGTTGAAAAGGTTATCCTGCGCGAAATATGCGACATGATAGGCTGGGATGAAAACTCGGATGGCACCCTTGCCCCCGGTGGTTCCATGACTAATTTAATGGGCTTAATTATGGCCCGTGACGCCTTTAACGAGCAAACAAAATTTGATGGCGTTCAGCAAAAAATGACAGTTTATACTTCAGCCGACAGCCATTACAGCACTCAAAAAAATGCTGCCTTTGCTGGAATTGGCCGCAATAATGTTCGACAGGTACAGACCGATCATGAAGGCAGCATGGATATAACTGCACTGGAAGAAGCCATCAAAAAGGATATTGCAGACGGCTTCCACCCTATCTTTATAAATTGTACTGCCGCTACAACTGTTCTTGGTGCTTATGATAATCTGGTAAAAGCGAGCACAATTGCCAAAAAGTATAACATCTGGTTGCATGTGGACGGCGCTTACGGCGGGTCAGTGTTGTTTAGTGAAAAATACAGGCACCTCATTGAAGGAGTTGAAAATGTCAATTCGTTCACGCTTAACGCCCACAAAATGTTGGGAACACCGCTTAGTTGTTCACTAATCGTTGTAAAAAATAAACAGCATTTGTACGATTCTTTCTCAAATGATGCATCATACCTGTATCAAACCGACCATGATGATTTTAACCTTGGAAAAACATCCCTTCAATGCGGGCGCAGAAACGACGCCCTGAAATTTTGGGTTCTTTGGAAAAGTATAGGAACCAACGGCTTGGCAGAATTAGTTGAAAAACAATTTGAGCTTGCTGATATAGCCCGCGATTACGTGAGAAAAAATCCTGATTATACAGATTACAGCCTTGATGATACGGTTGCTATTTGTTTCAATTACAAGAACATTCCCGCCGAAGATCTTTGTACTAAGCTCTATGAAAACTCAGAACTATTAGTGGGATATGGGTCTTTTAAAGAAGATACCTTCGTAAGACTTGTAACTGTGAACGCAACCAACGAAGCAGAGGATATTCTGAACTTCTTCTCAACCCTTGAAGCTTTCATGTCTAAACAAACTTAAACACTAAAACCTGTTATCGCGCCCCAATACAAATATGCGAAATGATTTCAAGTTATATTCATATAGTCGTTTAATATGACAAGCGCCTTGCATAACAGGCGCTTGTATTCATTAAAAAGAAAAATATCATCATTAGATGATAGTCATCATATTGCAGAGAGAAACAGGTAATACATTAGATAGCGATAACCTTATCGCCAATAAGAACATTGCCAGACGACTGCACCTCGGCATAGATCCCCATATTGACATGTCCGAAATGCTTCCGCAGTTCTAGCGGAAGGCGAATATCTCTTTGTCCTGTATCGGGGTTTACTTCTGTTGCAGGGCAGCGCTTTGTTAACATAACACATTTTGCAGCAACAGAGCCGATAGTGATTTCACGGTCTAACCACTCCAATTCCTCCCAAGGTGTGCCTGTATCAAAATAAATATTAGCTCGAAACCTCCTGACATCGAGAGGTTTGCCAACAGCTTTTTCAAGGGCACGAACAGAAGCGAGATTAATCATCGATATCGCACGCATTTTTTCCTTCGAAACAACGCTAATATCAGTGAATTTATGTTCAGGCGCATGGACAACTCTTGGTTCAATATCATCCTTGTTAAGGTAATTATAAAAAAAGTCGGCGATAGCCTGCTTTCCGTCATTGCTTTCAATCGACGCAGACAAAACTGATTTATTATCCTTTTCAATAACCAACTCTTTTAAATCAGTATCATAACGGGTTTCAAGATTTGCCAAGGCCTCATCTTTTGCCAGCATAAGGAATTTTGTTTTTATTTCAGCCTTTGGAGAAGCTGGGTCAAAAACATGCGGCGTTCGAGCGATAGCTATAGCCCTATCACCTTCAATCCCTTCGTGAGCGATTAAGGGCAAGGTATCTAATTTTTGGCCGGTAAGGCCTTTCACGGGATATTTATAAAGCTCTGTGATCATCGACATTTCCTTTCAGGTGATACCCTGCTAAATCAAGGATACCAATGAGGTTTTATACATCCGGGATCAAACATATCTCTCAGACAGTTTTCGAAATACTTTCATATATGATTAATAATCATGGGCACATCTTCTTCAAGCGCAAAGTGCCTTACATCAACTGATAGTGACTAATATTTCTATATTCGCACCCAAAGCATACAAGCCACGGGAAAATAGAAATTCCTAAATTACCGAGATAGAGAGAGCTATTAAAAACGTATGGTATCGACCCTAGAAAATGGCGAAATAATACAATTGATTATATGATCAATACAAATGTCATCCAAGAAAGACGTAATCAACACTTGAAGTTAACACATAAAACGCTGCCTCATTGATAATACGGCCAAGGTAGTTGTATTCCCTGCAAATCGTGAGCAATGAAACCACATTGTATCTATTGTTTTGCCGCGTAACTCAGCGTATTTTGTTGGGATAAAACTACCGAAAGAAGAATGTTCAAAATGAGTGAACCCCAAACGCTTTATGACAAATTAATCAACAGTCATACGGTAAAGAAGCTGGATGATGACGGCCATGTTTTGCTATACATAGACCGACACATCATCAATGAATATACTAGCCCACAAGCGTTCAGTGGACTGCGTGAAAAAGACCGAGACGTCTGGCGGCCCTGCACCACCCTTGCGGTTGTTGATCATGTCAATTCAACTGAGCCGGAACGCGTTGACTTTTCTCGCGACGAGTCTGGTGCCCTGCAAATGAAATACCTTGCCGAGAACTGCGAGAAGTTTGGCATCGAACTTTTCGACCTTCTCGATAAGCGTCAGGGCATCGAACATGTTGTAGCACCCGAGCAAGGCCTCGTTTTACCGGGAATGGTAATAGCAGCCGGTGATAGCCACACGACAACATACGGTGCCTTGGGTGCATTTGGCTTTGGGATTGGCACGTCTGAAATTGAACATCTATTGGCCACCCAAACTCTGGTTTACAAGCGCCTTAAAACGATGCGAATTTGCATCGAAGGTAAGCTCGGTCTGGGTGTAACCTCCAAAGATTTAATCATGGCTGTCATCAAAAAAATTGGAGCGTCCGGTGCAACGGGTTTTGTCCTCGAGTTCTGTGGTTCCACCATTGAGGCTCTAAGCGTCGAAGCACGAATGACCATGTGTAATATGGCGGTTGAGGCTGGCGCTCGCGGCGCATATATGGCGCCCGACGAAAAGGTATTTTCATATCTTAAATACAAACCTCGTGCACCGAAGGGGCCGCTATGGGTTCAAGCGGTCAAAAAATGGCAATCGCTCTGCTCGGACGAAGGAGCGAAGTTTGATCAAGAGCTGAGTATCGATGCCACCGCGATAGAGCCAATGGTTTCGTGGGGCATTAGTCCCGATCAAGCAGAAACAATATCCGGGTCTGTACCACATCCTGATAAGGCTTCTAACCAGACAACACGTCGCGCAATTGAGCAAGCATTGGCATATATGGGGCTCGAGCCCAATTCCCCCTTGGAAACAATAAATATTACCCATGCCTTCATTGGCTCTTGCACAAATGCGCGTATTGAAGACCTACGCCAAGTTGCAGAGGTTCTCGGTGGTAGAAAAATCGCCGCCGGCGTGCGCGCCATCATCGTGCCCGGTTCTTCTCTCGTTCGTCAACAAGCCGAAGATGAAGGCCTGGCTGACATATTTCGGTCTGCTGGTTTTGAATGGCGACAGTCAGGCTGCTCGCTGTGCCTAGCTATGAACGACGATGTACTTCAGCCGGGTGAACGGTGTGCGTCCAGCACCAACAGGAATTTTGAAGGCAGACAGGGCGCAGGGGCCCGCACTCACTTGATGAGTCCAGCTATGGTTGCAGCGGCAGCCGTTGCCGGGCATCTGATAGACATAAGAAAACTTAGACAGGAGCGTCTGTGATGGAACCATTTAAGATTGTTTCTGGTCTTGCTGCGCCGATGATGACAGCCAATATCGATACCGACGTAATCATGCCTAAGCAGTTTTTGAAGGGGATTGACCGCAAAGGATTAGACCGCGGGGTATTTTTTGATCAGAGGTTTTTGGACGACGGCAGCACCAACCCTGAATTTGTTCTGAACACAGCCCAATATAAAGGTGCCAAGTTTTTGCTAACAGGGCCAAATTTTGGATGTGGCTCCAGTAGAGAACATGCGGTTTGGGGCCTGCGGCAACTTGGTATTCAAGCGCTTATTGGAACGACTTTTGCTGGAATATTTTTTGATAATTGCATGCGAAACGGAGTGCTTGCCGCCACCCTTAAACAGGATGAGCTCGACCATCTGGTGTCTCTTGTTACAAAAAACCCAAGTGTGCGTATATCGATTAATTTAATTGAGCAAGTAATATCCCTTGATGGCAAAATAGATATCAAGTTCGAGATTGACCAGCTTCGTAAGAACACTTTGATCGAAGGGTTAGACCCGATAGGTTCTACGTTACAGCATCGTCAGGCAATTTTGGACTTTGAGCAAAAGCACTTGCAAGATAATCCCTGGCTAGCTGATCGATAACCTCTTTATTTGAAGAAACGTAGAGCGCGCTCTACCAACGCGCCCGGCACCTCTTCGGGGATATAATGCCCTGCAGGCAATGCCTCACCTTGCACATCGCTTGCAACTTTTTGCCATTCGGCAAGAACATCAAAACACTGCCCAACTGCACCAAATTCACCCCAAAGAATTTCTACCGGCATTGTAAGCTTTTTACCTGCATCACGGTCAGTTCTATCATGAGCTAAATCGATTGTGGCGCTGGCACGATAGTCTTCGCATATACTTTCAGCGGTCCCTTTAATACGAATACACCTTCGATATTCAGCAAGTGCTTCATCACTGAAGTGTTTCATACCTTCGCTACGAACTGCCATTATACCGATTAAATAAGCATCAGGATCAGCTTTTATCAAAAGTTCAGGTAACGGCTTGGGTCGAATTAAGAAAAACCAGTGCCAATAAGCACGCGCGAAAGTCTCGTTTGTTCCTTCGTACATTGAAAGTGTTGGTGCGATATCCAACAACATCATACGCTTGACCGCATCAGGGTGATCAGCTGCCAAACGGTGTGCCACCCGTGCGCCGCGATCATGAGCCAACACCTGAAATTCCTGAAAATCGAGTGACGCCATCAGTTTAATCAAGTCTTTTGCCATGACCCGCTTCGAGTATGGCGTGTGATGTTCGTCAGATACAGGCCTTGAACTATCCCCGCAGCCTCGAAGATCAGCGAGAACAACAGTGAAATGCTCACTCAATTGATCAGCAACTTTGTGCCAAATAACGTGTGTCTGGGGATGGCCATGAATTAAAAGCAAGGGAGGACCACCGCCCCGCATTCTATAAAAAATGCTCACACCTTCATGACTAAAAGTATCTGTACTAAAGCCGCTTAACATGAACGTATGCCTTTCGATTTGAATCCAGCATCACACTAATTGGAATGTTGCATCACACTCAATTATCAATCATTATTCATGGCGTAAATACCGAATTTATGCTGGGAATATTCATGAATTGGAAACAATTGCCCCAAACCGAAGACTTGTCCGTTTTCCTGTCCGTGGTAAAAAATGGTAGTTTCGTATCAGCAGCACATGATTTGGGCATGTCTCCGGCTTATGTAAGCAAACGAATACAGGTGCTGGAAAGCTCTCTAAATACTAAACTGTTCCACAGAACAACCCGTTCCATTGCCCTCACTGACGATGGACAATGCACCGCTGATTGGTCCGCTAAAGTTCTGGCTAACATTGACGAATTATTTTCCAATCTTTCTGATGCTAAAGCTAATCCGGCTGGGCGACTGATGATATGCAGCACTTTCGGCTTTGGTCGTGTCCATGTAGGGCCCGCGCTTACCAAACTTGTTGAGCAGTATCCTGAATTGGATGTCCGGCTGGAGCTATACGACCGCGCCGTGGATATTGTGCATGAAGGCTTCGATCTTGAAATACGTGTTGGTGATGACCTCCCAGAACATCATGTTGCAAAAATGCTTGTAGCCAACCACCGAATTCTATGCGCCTCTCCCTGTTACATTGCTGAAAACGGAGTACCCGAGACATTAGAGCAGCTCCGTACACATCAGTGTCTAGCGATAAGGGAGCGCGGCATCAACTATGGAACTTGGTGTCTGGAAGACCTGAATGGTGAGAAACATACAGTCAAAGTAGATGGAACCCTATCAAGCAACAACGGTGAAGTTTTGGTCAACTGGGCGCTTGACGGCAAAGGTATTTTGCTTCGATCTTATTGGGATGTGAGAGAAAAAATAAAAGCTGGCGACCTTGTTCACATTCTATCCGACTATTCCCAAAGTGCAAATGTTTGGGCCATTTACCCAACAAAATCATCACAGTCAGCCAAAATGCGCCTTAGTTTAGATTTCTTAAGGCAGCATTTCGAAACTGAAATTCGAGATCAAAGAAGTGACAAGGTATCAAGTGAAAGCAAACACATATTGTGAAGAGTGACATAACAATCAATGCGTGGCGACATCATATTGCTCGCGCTATTATCAAACAGATCACTATTCGCGGAAAAAATATTAGTCTTTATACCCAAACTAAGTGTGAAAAAGGGGGCAGCCTGTGAATTATTCCCAAATTATCGGCTTTTGGATAGGTGTCATTGGTCTAGCCTTTACCATTATGGCACCTGCGCCGGGTTCTATGACAGAGATTGCATGGTTAACAACAGGCGTCGCCATTTTACTTGCTTCCTGGTGGGCAACTGAAGTTTTGCCCATCCCCGTCACATCGTTATTACCTTTATTTTTGTTTCCCGCTCTTGGTCTCATGAGCATGGCCGAAACGGCTGTTCAATATTCGCGTCCGACCATATTTTTGATGTTAGGTGGCTTCATCATATCCACCGCCTTGGTTCGCTGGAACCTGCATCAAAGAATAGCGCTTCATATTCTTGCTCGCTCGGGCAGTGATCCAAAGCGGCTTATCGCAGGTTTTATGCTAGCAACTGCGGTTCTCTCTATGTGGATAAGCAACACGGCGTCAACGCTTATGATGTTACCGATTGCGCATTCGGTCGCAGACGAAATTCTTAAAAAAGAACCAGCAAACAATACGTTCCTCATTTGCCTTTTGTTGAGCATTGCATATGCCGCCAGCATAGGCGGACTTGGTACGCCGATAGGTACACCCCCAAATCTTTTTGTGGTGAGCTATATGCGAGAAAACTATGACGTGGAGATTAGTTTTCTAACCTGGATGAGTGTTGGTGTACCGGCAGTGTTCGCTCTATTGCCATTAGCATGGGTTATTTTGACAAAATTTGCCTTCCCATTTGAATTAAAAGCTGAAGGAAATGCAAACCTCTTAATCCATCAACAATTGAAAGACCTTGGGCCACTGACGACTGCAGAACGACGTGTTTCAATAATATTTGCCGCCATAGCAACCTGTTGGGTACTACGCGTTCCAATTCAGGAAAGTTTTGGTGTTCTTCTCTGGGTTAATGACGGTGCCATTGCAATTATGGGTGCTACCGCATTATTCGCTGTGCCATCTGGCAATGCCAATGAACGCCGCCCCCTTTTGGATTGGAGCTGCGCACCTGATTTGCCTTGGGGTGTTTTGCTTTTGTTTGGTGGCGGCCTTAGCCTTGCTGCAGCCGTGGAATCATCTGGCCTTGCTCTCTGGTTAGGTCAAAACCTATCGAGCTTAGATGGCCTTCACATAATATTGGTGTTGTTTTGCATGGTCACTTTGATGGTGTTTTTAACAGAAATGACAAGTAACACCGCCAGTACAGCAGCTTTATTGCCAGTCCTTGCAGCGCTTGCGGTTGGGATTGGCACAGACCCTTTACTGCTGTTTATGGCAGTTGCGTTATCTGCGAGTTGTGCCTTTATGCTTCCTGTCGCAACGCCGCCAAATGCCATTGTTTTCTCAACCGGATCGGTCAAGGTCCCTCACATGGTCAAAGCTGGCTTTAGATTGAATCTGGTTTGTATTTTTGTTGTGACCGGGCTGGCATATTTGCTCGTGCCTTTTATGTTTTGACGCGCCAAAAGGCATCACAAATATCGTTTATTGGGAGCAAACTATTCTGAGCCCCTGCGAGATTAACCTTCTATGGCTCTTCTCCCGAATAGACGATCTTGCCGTCCACTATTGTTTTAACAATCTTCGTCTCGGAAATATCAATCGGATCAATTTTAGTAATATCGTTTTCCAAGATAATGATGTCGGCTTTCTTACCCACCTCTATAGAACCAACAAGGTGATCCATGAAAACCTGTTTAGCACCATTTATAGTATAGACCTTTAACATATCCATCACGGAGACAGCTTGCGAAACACCACGGACAAAAGCTGTATCACCTTGTTGGCCGGGATAAGGGGAACCCCGGGTAACCGCCGCTTCTATGCCGAAAAGTGGTCTGTCATCTGGTGTAACAGGCTGATCAGCAGAGCCGCTCATATGAACACCTTCATCAATCATTTTCTTGAAATGATACTCTTGATCAAATCGCTGCTCACCAAGCATCTGAAGCTCCAATGCGCTAAAAACAGGCTCACCATACGACCAAATGGGCGAGATCGCCGCATATATATCCAGTTCTCCCATTCTTTCTATATCTTCAGGTATAACGAAATTTGCATGTATCAGGGTATGGCGGGCGTCACGGCCACCGTTTTTTTTAGCTGCAAGCTCAACACTATCGATAAACAAGCGAGCAGATGCGTCACCCATTGCGTGGGTTTGCATTTGATAACCAACAGCATCCAAGGCCACGACCATGTCTTTATATTGTTGTTCAGGCCAATTGAGTGAACCTCGATAATCAGATGCCACTTCAGCCGTCTCAGCATAAGGCTCTAATAGATAGGCGCTCTTGCCTTCAGGAACACCGTCCAAAAAGGTCTTGATACCATTAACCATTTGCCAATCAGAAACATATTTCTGCGCTTCGTTTAACTCAGCGATTGCTTCTTCGATCGATAGACCATTAGGTGTCACTCTTGTTAGATAATTAACCCGCACCCTGGCCTTACCCGATTTAAAATATTCATCTAGCAACGGGCGAACCACAGATGTCGACAATGATAATGATGAAGCATTTTGAACTGTCGTAATTCCTTTCGCCGATGAGACGCGCTCATACTCCTTAAATGCAGTCAAATACTGTTCGGGTGTTGTATCCTGTCGCTGAAGGTCGAGATGCAACAAGACGGTGGCATCGGACAGATAGCCTGTTGGATTGCCGCCTGCATCCCTATAAATCTTGCCGCCTGGAGGGTCGTCAGTTTCTTTAGTGATATTGGACATTCTCAGCGCAACTGAATTCACGAGACGGCCATGAAAAGAAGTGTCAGAAAGTACGACCGGCCTGTCGCTGATAATTTCATCAATAAAAGACGAATTTAGCTGACTGTCGTCGAACAAGTTGATCTGCAGGCCTTGTCCAACCAAAACAGGTTTGTTGGGGTTTGCTTTAGCATAAGTTCTTATATTTTTTCGATAAACTTCCAAGCTAGGTTCGTGCGCATCAAAAATTAGTTCGCTAGACGCCGCTAATTCCCGCTCTGGTGGATGAGAGTGACCATCAACAAACCCCGGAAGAACCATTTTCCCCGCTAGGTCAACTACTTGAGTATCGTTGTCGATATACGTCTGTACTTCATCGTCATTTCCAACAAAAACGATCCTGTCCTGCTGAATTGCAACCGCTGACATAACCGAACCTTGTTCGTTCATGGTATACACTGAGCCGTTCTTTATAACCAAGGAAGCGGCTTGCCCCGGTTCCTGCGTATTGGTATCTGGTTGATCAGAGCAAGCAGGCGTTATACACAGACCAGCACTGACAAAAAGAAAAGATACAAATTTACGCTTACTGCTCCCAAGCATGTACTAGCCTTTCAAATATTCAACCCGATGCATTCTAACTATAACACCTCACAACTATCCAAGCCTCGCTGTAATAACACCCTTTGCCACACTGATGGCGGAATATATATTCGGATAATAAACCGGTAAGGCGATTATCATTTATCGAATTCACTTCTGCCGCTGCTGTAGTCATTCGAAATGGTTATGAACTCAGGGCTGTACAAAAATTGTTTCGCCGTCATTTACTGTCCGCAGGATTTCAATATCCTTGATTTTGTTAGATACAACTGTTAACGGATTTTCGCTAAGAATCACATAGTCGGCCTGCTTCCCAACTTCGAGCGACCCTTTGGCATTTTCTTCAAAATTTTGATACGCTGCCGATATGGTTATCGCTCGGAGGGCGCTTTGTGCTGTCACCCGCTCTTCCGGTCCGAGGACTTTATCGCTTCGGGTATGTCGGTTTACCGCAGCATGCATTAAAAACATCATATCAGGAGGAACAACCGGCGCATCATTATGGATGGTATAGGTCACGCCAATATTTTCGGTCGTTGCCAATGGGCTGATCCGGTTGGCGCGTTCTTCGCCAAAAACTTCATCTCTGTGCCAATCACCCCAATAAAATGTATGCGTCACAAAATATGATGGAATGATGCCCAATTTCTTCATAGAACGGATTTGATCGTCCCGAACAGTCTGGGCATGTATCATGACCGGTCGACGATCCGCGGGGCCAAGTTTTTCGGTCGCTTTACTAACCGCTTCGATCATCATATCTGCGCAGGCATCACCATTACAATGCATTAGCAGTTGCAGACCTTTAGAAAATAGCGTTTCCACCGCATTGTCGAGTTCACCTTGTGTGTATTTAGGTTTGCCTCGGTAGTCGCGCCCCTGACCTAAAGGAGGATTGAGATAAGGCTCTGTCATGAAAGCTGTCTTACCTTGGGGTGAACCGTCCGCACTGATTTTTACCCCGGCAACTTTGACCTTGCTGCCATATTCATGAGGTGCCACGTGATCGGCAGCCAATGCCTGTTCGTAGCTCGCGTAGTTTGGGTAAGAAATTACATCCATTGTAAACAGCCCCTGCTCGTCAGCTTGTCGTAGAACAGCCAACAACCCTGCACTAGTTATTCCGTCTTGCGCCGTCGTAATTCCATAGCTTGCGAAAAAGTCTGAAACTTTAGCCATCGAACTCAAAACTTCATCGGGTTCTTGCTGATACTGCCCAGTCAGCTTGCTATTTGCATTTCCATCAACAACGCCAGTAAGTGCGCCGGTCTCCTCGTCGCGCCAAATCGTTCCTCCATCAGGGTCCGGGGTAGCATTATTGTACCCTGCCCGTTCAAGTGCGAGGCTATTTCCCACAGAGAGATGACCGGATGTATGATGAAGAACAATCGCGTGTGTTGTGGAGATTTTATCAAGGTCGTCGCGCGTTGGATGGCGCTTTTCTGCGAGTAACGAGTCGTCATACCCGAAAGCATAAACAGTCTCTCCTTCCGGAACCTCGTTCTCCGCAATAAAGTCTCTAACGGATTCTAGCAGTTCTGAGATATTCGTGATGGGGCCGATTGGTGGTGAACGCACTTCAGGAAGCCCGATGACAAACCGTGGGTACAGGCCGATATGCCCGTGAGCATCGATAAAACCGGGCACAATCGTTTCAGTCTCGTAAATCATAGTTTCTGTGTATTCGCCTTTGAGGGCGAGAACCTCTTCTCTATCTCCCACCAGAACAACCTCGCCATCTTTTATGGCGAATGCCTCCGCGTTCGGCTGTGCATCATTCATCGTGATAACGTTTCCTATGATGATCTGATCTGCAATTACCGTTGAGGTTTGGTCCGAACTAGCTGAAAAAGGTGTATTGCATACCCCCAAGAAGAAACTTACTATGACTAGGGTTACACGATAGAGCATACCGCTTCCTTTTCTTTATGCTGAGCTTCTAGTATCATCAAAATTTACAAATTTTATTCACAAATCATGGTCAGTCTAGCCGCGTTTGATCTATTGCCGTGACTAGAAATCGATTTAATCTATCAATAAGGTTACTCGCAGCGACCTGTGTTTGAAAGGCTTAAATCGCGAGCGCCAAAGCGTTGCAGGCAAAACTCTTGCATTCCGATACTGTTCGCCTTCTGGGCGGCGATGAACACCTTCTTCTTTATATCGACCAGCAGATGCTCAACGAATACACAAGCCCCCAAGCCTTTAGTGTGTTGTACGAGAATAGGCCGTCCGGCTAAACGACCAAGTGCTCATCTTGCCGCCGTAGCCCACGCCAACTCAACGTCCTCAGACAGTTTTGGCAAAAAGATAATGCTAACAGTGCTGTTTAAACATCCTATTTTTTGAATGCCCTATTTCGCAAAAAACCGCAAAGATTGGTGCTAAAACTGATATTTAGCGAGCCTTTACTCTATTAACAGGAAGGTGGATATAACAGCGCTTAAAAAGCGTTGCTATTTAAATATGTTAGAAGGAAAGTCAGGTGCTTTTTACCCGAACAGTTTGATGGTGCCACCAATCATAGTTATCTAGAACAGGTTTTAGAAGAGTTACAAGACTGGGAAGATCAGTTAAAACATGCTGATATTGACTATGAGGAGCTTGGCCTATGACACGCTCTTCATTGCAATCACAGTTCAAGAAATCGGCTGCACCTGTTGTCGCTAAAAAACTATCACAGAAAAATCCTCCGCCATTTTCTATTCGCTTCACTCATGCTGAGCGTGCGCAGTTAAAGCGTGATGCCGGACGCATGGCTTTAAGCAGTTACATCCGCTTAAAGCTATTTGAGGATGCTGACGGTATTGCGGACATTAAATCCAAAGCTCGCAAGCATGTACCGACAATGGATCACGCGTTACTGGCGCAGTTGCTTGGCACCATCGGGCAATCAGAACTTGGACGCAGTATGCTGGCTTTATCACTTGCTACACAATCGGGTGCATTGCCTGTTGATGATGAAACTGTCGATAAGATTGATACTGCTTGCTCTGACGTAGCGCAGATGCGTCACATGCTGATTGTAGCGCTCGGCATCAAGGATCAAATATGATCTTGAAAGGCAATCAGCGCGGCAGTGCCAAGGATTTAGCCTTGCACCTCATGAAAGACGAAAACGATCATGTGGAAATACACGAAATACGCGGTTTTGCCTCTGATAACCTGATGGGTGCATTTAATGAAGCTCACGCTATAAGCAGAGGTACACAATGTAAGCAGTTCTTATACTCCCTGTCCCTAAATCCTCCGCAGGATGTTGATGTACCAACACCTAATTTCATTGCCACGATTGAAGAAGCTGAAAAGCGTTTAAACCTTACAGGTCAACCTCGCGCTATTGTCTTTCATGAAAAAGAAGGAAGACGTCACGCCCATGCTGTGTGGTCACGCATAAACATTCAGGAAATGAAAGCGATCCAGATGTCTTATGATCATACAAAGCTTATGGAATATTCGCGCGAGCTATATCTTGAGCATGGCTGGAAAATGCCGCGCGGCCTTGCCAAGCAATCTGAACGTGACCCAAGAAACTTCACGTTAGCAGACTGGCAACAAGCCAAGCGCATCAAACAACACCCGAATGATATAGACCGCGCTATTCAAGATGCATGGGCTATATCAGATACCAAAGCCACCTTCGCTCATGCCCTGAATGAGCGTGGTTACACATTAGCCAGAGGAGACAGGAAAGGCCGTATTGTTGCTGTTGATACCTTTGGTGAGATTTATTCAGTGCCGAAGAAAGTAGGCACCAGAATAAAGCAAGTCAGAGAGCGCGTAGGTAATGAGCAGCATTTACCCTTAATAGATCAAGCAAAAGAGCAAATCGCACAAGATATGTTGCCCACGCTCACGCGTTTCAAGAAACAACTTAAGACCAACCAGCAACAGGAAAACACCGACCTAAAGCGTGAACGTCAAGATATGATCGAGCATCAACGCCTTGAGCGGTCAACCTTCCTTGCCACACAACAGCAAGACCGACAGCAACAAGCTATCACAAGACAGGCACGCTTTAGAACAGGCTTAAAAGGCCTGTGGGATCGTATGCGCGGTGAACACAAGCGTATCCGAGAGCTTAATGAGCGCGAAGCAAAGCGCATGCAGGAACAGGCACAAACGAGGAAATACCAGTTTATTCAACGTCAATTATCTGAGCGCCAACGCCTGAATGCTCGACACAAATCATTGCAGCAACACTACCGCACACAGCAGCAAGAGTTAAACCAAGATATGAGCCATTACAGGCAGCAACAGCTTGAACGACTGCGCGAAGCGCCGAAAGCGCTTGGTAAAGCGCAATCGCAAAACGTGCCTGAGCCACAAAGTCCCGTGGAACAGCAACCGTCTGCCCAAGTCACAAACCAAGCCGATCTTGATCACGAAGCCCGCAAAAAGGCGTTCATGGAAAAGCGCAATAATGCTCAACAAGAACGCACGCAGCAGCACACACAGCCCTTGGCATGAGCGATAAATCTTTTTAGAAACTAACAACCAAAGACTTAGGATTAAAACTGATTGCGAGGTGGTGAAATTGAAAAATCTGAGTCCACGCTATCAGAAACGCCCACGTTAAGGTCATATATAAGCCCACTGTTTAGATCGCCATCTTGACCCAGAACGAAAAACGCATTCGGTTTATCTAATTGTTCAGGGTGGTACAAGCTAGCAATGTCGCGCTGTCTTGCCTCATCATTCAAATACAAGTTAATCGTTTGAACAGCATTGCCCTTAAGCCTGAGCTGATCGTTAAGATCATTGCCATTATTGTGCCGCCCATGAGCTGCGCCATAGAACAGTAACCCTTTGCCACCATCGGTTTGAAGAACGTTATGAATATAAGTGGCTAGTTCATGGTCAAATTGAGTTCTTAAATCAGTTAGCTTTTTTTCAAAAATAAAACTTTCCAGCGCTTTCTCTTTAAAATCACTGTAGCCTCTCAGCAGCATGTTCACTCTATTTTCAACAAACTCCCTGATAGGCTCACCAGCATCTGCAACGTAAGCTTCAACAACGGCTTCACCCGCTTTCTGCCGATAAGGCTCAGGTAAATCAGGATTGGCAACATCTTGCAAATGTTCCTGTATAGTCGAGTTCGATACAGTCATATCCCAAGGGTCAGCAAAGTGGACTCTAATACCTACTTTGCTAGCATTAAGTATAATCGAGGCTGTCTCATCCAACTCGTTTTCAGTATCATTCCGAAAGCCATTAACAACGCGCTCGTCGTTCATTTTTTTTACAAACTCAAATTTAGTTAATCTACCACTTACCAAGTCATCTGCAATGCTTTGATGCCGTATACTTCGTTCCAAAAAAATATGTCGGACTCCTTGATTGACGAGAGCTTCCAGATTTTTGATTTCGCTTAACCATTGCTGGGAATAACGGTTTTCCGAATGTTCCGTATCTCCTATATGTATCAAGTCACTAGTCTTAAAAACAGTGTCCAGGTGACTCGTTAGAGTCACTTTTTCTCCCTTTTGCTGGTAATACAAGTTACTATCTTCTGCGGATTCCATCGCCATAACACGATGACTTAGCTCTCTAAGCATTTCCTGTGCAGTTAAAGCCATTTGATATCGTGCTTCGCTTTCCCCGGAACGAATACCTGATGGATCAATCGCAGAGCTGACTAGAATCGAATTTAATTTTGCAGCAGCTTTTTGTCTATCACGCAAACTTAAGTCTACTTCTGTAATATCGCTAACAAGTTTACGGATATCATTTTCTAACAAGTCGTCTCCAACATACTCCAGAACAGCACCAACAAACCCGTTAATTGATTGGGTATGCTGAGGCGATCCACTAGCATTACGGTAGATTTGTTGGATGTATTGCTTAGGCGTTAGTTCCGAGAAAACCAGTCCTGCTTTTGCCGAAAGAGTAATTTCGTCAGTATCATACATTTTACCTCTCTTAGGAGTATAATACAGTTATGTAGTTAATTTTTTGATAACTAACAGCGCATTAGACTTTCTAGATATCGATTACTTTCCGGGACAGCTGATAAACCAGTCTGTATCACCATCTTTATCAACTATTTTACGCATTGCAAGTACACGGCCGCCAAAACTATACTTATGATCTCCCGCCCACTCATAAGATTGATCCAACAACTCCGCATAGTAATAAGCCGTGGCAGTAGTAGTTTTCAGCCTTATGTTGTTACTATTAGCAAGATATGTAGAAGTATTACCAGAGATTGTCCAAGAACCGTCAGTGATCCATGCATCACTCAAGTTCCTGTAATGCATAAATAATCTTACCTTATATCGACAGCTATTAGTGATTTTAAAACCAAAAGCGGACGACGTATTGTTGGAACGGCTACTAGGGGGCCTGTAATTATTGTTTGCGTTTTGAGATCTTTGATATTCATTATTTAATTCTACTAATGCTTGACCTAGTGCCCTCATAGATTCACCGGGCTGCGCTAAAATTGCATTATTTCGTCCCCACTTTAAGTCTTTCAATTCTCCGTCTCGAACTTCTAAGATCACTTCAGTCCATAGAGAACTGTCATCCCAGTTGCTTATCCCATGCAGTTTTATTTTGATATTCGCACCGCCATAAACTCGAGAAACTCCTTCAAAGCTTACCCTTTTATATGTGGCTGTTGGCCAAGCAAATGTGTAGAGTGTTTCACCGATGGCATCAACAAATTCTCTGTACCAAGACGTATCTCGGTCAAGAGCTTTGACTGGTGTGACGTGCGCAATAGAAAGTATACAACAGATAAAAAATGTTGATACGACTTTACCTTTTGAAAGCCTTAAGCATGATCTTCCCATCAATCCCCTCTCTGCACCACTGCTCGATAAAACGTATCAAAGGTGCAAACATCACAGCCATGTCAGTCTATGGATAATTCAAACGAAAACTTTGTTCCGTGATACCAATCACACATTCACAAAAAATTCGCAGCCAGAGGGGTGCAGTAGGAGAGCGCAGCGTCTCCCCTGCCGAACAAGCGAAGCGCAGTGAGCAACAAGATGCGTGTACTACACGCACATCTTGCGTAAGTCGAAACTGTTTAAATGACCCCTGTACTACCTTGCCATGATCAATAGATGGTCCACGTAGTAATGGTGCAAACGTCTATCTCTGAACCGTCACATATCCGCTACAATCTGCCACTTCCTATACTGCGATGCACAAAACCGTCTTAACCAAGCTTTCATGAGTATGCACTATACTATTACCCATGATTGGGACGGATCATTTCTATAAAGATAATACTATTTGGGCTTGGTGGGATACATCGGGGCGCGGTGTGTTTGACACAACAACAAATAACTTTGTTATTTGTTGTTACAGCTTATCCGTGGATAAGCGCGGTTTCTTAAAAAGTCAGGTGATGTCGTAATGCCTGATGATTTTACCTTTCATATTAAAGCCGTACACACACGGCGCTTAACTGAAGAGTTCAACGATCTTCAAAATGAAATTGCCGGCCTTGAAGTGGGGAAGAATAGCCGTTTTCTGTCAGGCTCGGCTGAACGTGTACGAAGCAATAGCAGGTCTGACCGTAAAGCTGGCCTCACGGCTCTAGATGTGTTGATGCAGGACGCTACGTATCAGAATGCCTATCAACAAACTTACACTGCTCTTAGAGATACAGAAGCATTGCTTCATGATGCAATGTTGCAATCTCGAGAAAGGTTTGAGGAAGCGCGCAGGGCTTTACAGGATGCGAAAAATTCGGGGGCAAATGCTGACGAGCTAAAAAGGCTTAAACAGGATGCTACAGAAACTCAAAGTCAGTATGATCAATTGCTTGGCTATGACCGAGAATTACAAGCCATTCGCGATCATATGCAGGATGAAGATAATCCGCCGTCAAAAGAAGTTTTAGAAGACTATAAAGAACGGATTGGCGAGATTCAGTTAATTGTTAATACACGTCCTGAACAAGCAACACAGCTAGAACAAACACCACACTTGCAACCTGTTGACACATTTACAGCAGATAGCCCTGCAACTGACAACAAACCCGTTTTTTAATAGATTAAAGTTCCACATTTTTTTTCCAACACGGCAAGGATAACGCCACGCGGATGATATTCTCTGAATTTTTTTATGATTTGCAGGATTTCATCACCAGCTTTCTCTGAATTTTTAAAATACCAGTTGTCAATGCATCGGCCCTGCTGTTTGATATTTTGCCTCGCAATTAATCCCGCCATGCCGATTGCCGTTCTGAAATAATAATCTTGCGCTTTACGCTCCCATTTTAGGAACTGCTCACCTGTAAAACCTTGCGCTAATGATTCCTGTGGATGGAATAGAGCAATAGCCATTGCTGCTATTGCGATGGTGAGGTGTTTTCCTGTCATCATAAGGGAAGGCTTATGTGTGTAAGGGATAAATACTGCAAAATGATTAACGCGGCTTTTGCAAAGCCGCAGAAATCAATGCTTTCAGCGCGAACGTCCTAAAAACAGACAGACATAAATTAGATTTTACAGAAAGGTTCCCTTTTGAACACGCAAGGAGGTTTATGTGAAACCGCAAAAATGTGATCACCGCATAGGATATGCACGTGTCTCAACCGATACTCAGACGCTTTACCAGTATACGGATGCGTTAAAGGCTGCGGGCTGTGATTTTATCTATACCGATTTTGCCACCAAAGCCACGGCCCCCAACAGGCCGGGGCTGCAACAGGCTCGTTCTAAACTCAAGGCTGGAGATACTTTCGTGGTGCTTGCGATAGACCGCGCGTTCAGATCAACAATGGAAGGGCTGCTATTCCTTGATGGTCTGCACAAAGAGGGCATTGAGTTTCATTCGATCTATCAGAATATAAACACCCGCACGCCAGAGGGGCGAAAGTGGTTTATTTATTCCGTAGCAGATGCAGAATATGAGCAAGCAGTTATATCACGGCGTACAAAAGAAAAGATAGCGGCTGCCAAGCGGCGGGGGCAGCATTTAGGAAGGCCATTTAAGCTCTCTAAACGCCGAACAGAAAACGCATACAGACTGTTCAGTGTTAAAGGCATGGATATGCATGCCATTGCTAAACGCTATCAAGTCTCTGCCCTCACGATAGATCGTGCCTTTAAACGTTATCGCTTGCTATAGACTACTTCGCAAATTTACTTTTACCGTCGACAGGGTTAACATAAAATAGTCCGCGCGTTTGAGCAGAACGTATCTTTGTTTCCATCGCATTGGATAAAGATGTCATTTCGTTCAAAATAAGGGCGATATCTTCACCATCAAATAGAATAGTATTTTTCACATGACTACGTTCAAGCAAATGCAGAGCACCGTCAGTATACCCATTAACAGAAATAAACATTCCCCTACCATGCATATTTATTTCTTGTTTATGACAGAATGCAAGTAAGGGCTCATCACTTAAAGAACGGTCATGCCATTTGGCTTCGATATTATAAAACTCACCATCATATTTTACCGTTCCATCGATCTGTGTGCCCTTAATTCTAAAAGAGTCAGTAACCTGCAAACCAGCATATCTCATCATTTTTGTTAAGAAGCTTTCAAACGCATATCCTCGTTTCTGAGCCGTTTCACTTCCCATAGATAATGTTTGAAAATCCAATCTCATCTCTTCAAGCGAGTTAAACTTCTCTTCTCGGGCTAATGCTTTGGCTCTTTCTTTTGTGTTTCGAGCCTTTGTTTTATTTATACTATTTTCTTTTCCAAACTTTAGAGCCGCAACTTTTTCTTTCGCCTTACTTAAATCAAGCTCCTGCCTTACATTAAACCAGTAATCATCAAATTGTGTCCATTCAGACAAAGTATCCAACATAAAGTTAAAATGAACCGTTCCGTTATCGGCACGGTCCGTAAGCGCATCAAAAACATCATCCACAATTTGGCGTCTAGAAAGTTCTTTACCTTCCCAATCTTCAACGGCTTTAAGTATCTGAGCAGGAACACTACAATCCTTTAAAAACCTATAAATTTCTTTTTTGGGCCAAAAAATAGCTAATATACAGTCTTTAAGCTGGCTTTTTAAAACAGGAGAAAAAATCTGCATGTTAGTTTAACTCTCATAAACATATTTTGGGATATGTAATAAGTATAAGCAAATACGGTTTTTTGCTATAAGTTTAAAATATACAACTACTACCAAGCGTCTGTAGCGGCTTTCAGATAGCAGGCGGAAGGCGCTTGGATTTGCAGTGTACACTGCAAAGTTTATAAATTCGCACCTTCTGCTGCATTTAAAAGATAAAGGCTCACCGCAAATTAGCAATTCCTCGCGCATACATTTATATGGTTTTGTACGGGAAAGATTTTTACAAGGTGTGCGTAAGTAACACCTCCGCCCTTGAGGGGAGACATCTTGCCTCCCGCTTCCCCCTCTTGGTATTCGTGCCTAATCCCCCCAATTTTGGCACTTACATGCTGTATTGTCTTTTCTCACGCTGGCGAGGAATTCATTCGCCGCATCGCCCCATAATGGCTTGACGATTTACAAAATACATGATGTTCTTTATTTGTTCTTTTGTAAAGGGCACCGTTTGAACAACGAAGAGGAACATCAATGAAACCATAAAAAGCCCAAGAAGGAGTATGTCGATGGCTGAGGATATATTGGATATTGAATTTGAACATATACTTAAAGCCATATTGGATGACCAGCATACGCTTTGGGAGGCTGAAATGACTGCCCTTGAAACCCTGTTCGAAGGCTCTGATATGAGCGTGGAAGAACAGCGGGAATTTATCCAGACGCTCAATACGATTGTGGCCTGCATCATGGATATACAATTCCAGACCATAAATATGCGACCAGCCCATAATATTTGTGAACAAAAGCACAAGATAGGCGCTGAGCGCCCAGATCATACCGCAAAGCTGTTATACTCTAAGGATAAGAAACTCACCTCAACCTACACACAGGCAACTGCAAGCCCTCAAACACATGCAGGAGTGAAAGGGAGTCGATAATGCAAATCACAATGCGCCAGCCTGCGATCATCTATTGCCGTGTTTCTGACAAAGGCCAAACGGGTCTTGGAAGCCAAGAGCACCGCTGCCGCCAGCATGCAGCAGATCGTGATTATGATGTGGTTCAGGTTTTCTATGATGAAGCCTCGGGTGGCGGCGATTTTATGAAGCGTAAAGGTATGGTCGCTCTGATCAATTATCTGGATGATCATCCCCATATTAATTTTGTCGTGATCTTTGATGATATCCGCCGCTATGCAAGAGAAGCTGAGTTCCATCTAACCTTGCGCCGCTTGATGGAAGAGCGCGGGGCAAAGCGTGAATGTCTGAATTATAATTTTGAAGACAGCCCTGAGGGGAAGTTTAACGAAACGGTCAATGCTGCTGTCGGTCAGTTAGAGCGCGAGACCAATGCACGCCAAGCGCGGCAAAAAAAGATTGCACGGCTTGAGGCAGGATATGCTGTCTATAACAAGCCGCCTATTGGCTACAGGTTTATCAAGGCTAAGCATGGAAACAATAAGATACTGGTACGCCACGAGCCTACCGCCAGCATAGTGCAAGATATATTAGAAGGCTTTGCTTCAAACCGTTTTACTTCGCAAGCTGAGATCATGCGCCGCCTGAATGCAGACCCATGTTTTCCTAAACCGCAATCAACGGGCAAGATCAAGATTCAGAAAGTGACGGATATGCTCACTCAGCCGATCTATGCAGGGTATGTTTCTTCAAAAGAGCTGGGTGTGCCGCTGACACCCGCAAAGCATGAAGGGCTGATCAGCAAGGCAACATATGAGAAAATACAAGGCAAACTCAAAGATAGCGCTCGCACGCCAGCAAGAAAAGACCTGAACAAGGATTTTGTGCTTCGGGGTGCTGTTGCATGTAGCTGCTGCGGGGCTAACCTCAAAAGCAGTTGGTCAAAAGGGAACAAGCAATATTACGCTTATTATTTGTGTCAGACAAAGGGCTGCGAGAAATACGGCAAGTCCATCCCGCGCGCCAAGATCGAAGGCGCGTTTGAAGACCTTATACACGATGTTCAACCGTCCAAGGTGATGATCAAGGCTGTGATTGCGCTCTGTAAGCTGCATTGGGACAAGCGTATTGATAACGCCAAGGCCAGCACTGCGGCCCTTAAAACCGAGCTGGGTGAGATTGAAGGGCAGGTCTCAAAGTTGATTGAGCGTATTGTCGAATCCGCTAATGATCGGGTGATCAGTGCCTTGGAAAACAAGATTGACGACTTGGAGCGTAAGAAGATGGTGATCCGTGAAAAACTGGAAAATACTCGCCAAATTCAGCCAACCTTCGAAGAGAGTCTAGAACTCTCGCTTAGGTTCCTTTCAAACCCCCAGAGAATATGGCGTTCTGGCATATTTAACCTGCAAAGATTAATGCTGAAACTGGTGTTTAGAGAGCCTTTACACTATTCTAGCGATGGTGGATATAGAACTCCAAAAACATCGTTACCATTCAATATGTTAGAAGGGAAATCAGGTGAGTTTTTACCTGTTTTGAAAGATGGTGCGGCCGAGAAGACTCGAACTTCCACGGGAAATTAATCCCACAGCGACCTCAACGCTGCGCGTCTACCAATTCCGCCACGGCCGCACAAGGTCGGGCGCCTACCTAGCAAGGAAAGCTGATCCCGGCAAGAAAAAAATTCATCAAATTGAAATAAATTACAGCTCAAAATTAAAGTAGCCGTTTAGACTTGTAGTTCGCTCATCATACGCGTAATCGATACGCCAATTTTATCGCCGACAATCATGATTTCACCGCGCGCGAACAGTTCACCGTTTGCATATATCCAACACTCATCTTCATGCCCTGCATCAAGATCGATCACAGCACCACGGCCCATTTTAAGAAGTTGGCGCACAGGCATGTGGCTACTACCAACAACAACCGTGATATCTACCGACACCCGATTTACAGCTTCCACATCGCTCTCCTACGCTTTCAAGTTTATTGAAATATTAAAGGTATTTTATATTTAACGCCATCATAAATATCTGACAATTCCATAATCACCACTCAATCTGTCTTACGACATTATGGTTAGCAATATCTTAACCACTTGGTTGAAGCGAAATTTACTTGGCTTCCAATCATGAGAAGGTTATAGAGCGGATATGAGTTGTGCACAAAAATTGCCAGAGAATAATACCCCGTCGCTCGAATGGAAAATCAGCGATGGCCTTGTTATCTATCCAGAAGCGCTTGCCTTTATGGAAGAACGAGTTCGTAAAATCCGCGCTGGAGAGGCAAGTGAACTTGTCTGGCTTCTTGAGCACCCTCCTCTTTATACGGCAGGAACCAGCGCAAAACCATCCGATCTTGTAGACCCAGACCGGTTCCCGGTTTATGACGCGGGACGCGGCGGTGAATACACCTATCATGGCCCCGGACAGCGCGTTGTGTATTTTCTGCTGGATCTGAAAAAACGCGGTAAAGACGTTCGTAAATTTGTTTATAATCTGGAAGAAGTCATCATCCAGACACTTGCAACTTTCGGCATTGAAAGCGAGCGTAAACAAGGCCGTGTTGGCGTTTGGGTTGACCGACCTGATGGCTCAGAAGAAAAAATTGCTGCTATTGGTGTACGCGTGCGTCAATGGGTCACCTATCATGGTATCGCAATTAATGTGGAACCTGATTTGAAACATTTTGAAGGTATTGTACCGTGCGGTATCGCTGAACACGGCGTAACATCAATGACTGCTCTTGGCCTACCAATTACAATGGATGACCTTGATGTAGCGCTGAAAACTGTTTTTGATGAAATTTTCGGTCTTGAGCCAAAAACAATGCTGTTTGACCCTGTTACGAAAGCGCCAGAAAAACCCATTGAAGAAACGCATCCTGTATTTATGCTGTAATTCGCGCGCCCCTCTCCCTTGACAGAACCAACGTGTCCATTTCCGGTCACACCATGTTCGATATTGAACAGTTTCAATAATACCACTTTACACTGAAAATCATTAACGCATTGAAATTCCTTCACCTTTACCAAACCGTACCAATGGCACATCGCTTGCTTATAGCATTTCATAAGTGATACACGGCAACTGCAACAGACTGGTGTGGAGAAAATAAATGTTCATTCAAACGCTACAATCTGGATTTCGGCAAATCTGGCGGCGCCCTACTTTGCCTATTATGAATATTCTGGGATTGGCGGCTGGCATTGCTGTTGCGACAGTTATTTTTCTCTATGCAGAAGTTGAGCTAAATTATAATGCATGGGTTAAAAATCAAGATAACCTGTTCAGGATTGAGGGCCAATTTATCCAGTCACCCAGCGGTGGCTACACAACGAACACAATGATCCCTCTTGGACCGGAAATCAAAAGCGAAATACGCGAAGTTCAATCGGTAGTTCGTGTCAGCCAAACCTATGAAACAGTGAAAAAAGAACAGTTTCTTAATTACGAAACTTTAACCTACACTGACTCAGGTTTTTTCCGCATGTTCCCCCTAAATTTAACCGCCGGAAGCTCTGACGGGTTCTTCGACACAGAAAACCGTGTCATGCTGTCAAAATCTATGGCTGAAAAATATTTCGGCTCCACCAACATTATCGGTGAAACAATCGAGCTCGAAGGCAACAAGGTTTACGATGTTTACGGCGTGTTCGAAGACGTACCTGAAAACAGCGACTTTGAGATTGATTTTATTGCAAGTCTTCCAAGTGATGTAGTGGGCACATGGAATAATGTCAGTCTAGAGACGTATATTCGCATTGCAAGCAGTTCAGACATTTCAATTGTTGAAGACAAGCTTACAATATTAGTTGATGAACACCGCCCCTTCACCGGTGCATCACCCGGCGAGATGAAAGATATTTTCAAACTATTCTTGCAACCCTTTAATGATATTCATTTAGGGTCAAATGGCCGTAATTCAAACGGCTCAATCGGAAACTATGCAACTGTTTACGGGTTTGTTGCCCTTGCTGTTCTGATCGTTGCTATATCAGTTTTCAATTATATTAGCCTTGCAACAGCCAGAGCTGTCGAACGCGAAAAAGAATTTTGTCTTCGTAAGGTATCAGGCGCCAGTGCCCCTCAAATTATCAAGCAGGTCATGATCGAAATGGCCGCACAAACAATACCAGCTGTGGTCATCGGACTCTTTATCGCATCAGATCTTTTGCCGTTTTTCGGTAGTTTTATTGGTGTTGATTATTCTTTTGACGCACTAGCAACACCACAAGGTATAGTCGTGATTATCCTATGGACAATAGGCCTTAGCATCCTTGCTGGACTATATCCTTCTATCATCATAAGCCGCTACCGTCCTGTGATCTTTATTAGCGGTGGCCGATCATTTAGACCAGGTGTCGCACGCACACGTGCAATCTTGGTTTTTCTGCAATTTGCCGTCACTATCAGTCTTATTATCGGCGCTGTTACCATCAACAGACAAATGACTCACATTAACAACGTTGATTTAGGCTTTAACCCTGAAAACCTAGTCGTACTGCGTGGCCTTCAATCAAGCGAAGACCCGAACAAGTCAGCCACCTTACGCAACCGTATAGAACGAATTAATGGTGTTATTTCGGCGTCACGGTCTTCAATCGTTCCAACTGACAATCGGTATCACTATGAGGGATTTATTTCTGAGCATTTATCACGTGATAATATGGCAGGCATGCGCTTGATCGGTGCTGATTTTAACTTTATCGACACCCTTGGGGCGGAGCTTAATACCGGCAGAGTGCTCAGTGACAACTTTGCTGATGATAAAGCAGACCTATTTACTGTGGAAGGGGCGCAGGAAATTACTGGCAACAAAAATGTTGTCATTAACCACCAAGCTGTCAAGCGACTTGGATATGCGACACCCGAAATAGCACTAGGTAAACAAATCAATATGACTCTGGATCCTGATGGCCTTGTACCCCTAACAATTGTTGGTGTTGTAGAAGACATTTCTTACGAGTCTGTCAGACGCCCGATGGAGCCGCGTATATACACTTACCATGCAGTAGAGCACTCAAGATTAAGCATTCGTATAAACGATAATAACAGCGCTCAAGTTATCCAGGAGATTGAAGCGGTATGGAAAGAAATGTACCCAGAAACGCCCATATTGCTAGTATATATGGAAGAGCGCTTTGAAGCCCTTTATGCTGACGAACAACAGCAACTAAAGCTATTCATAACTTTCTCAGTTCTCGCAATCATCCTGTCGCTTATTGGCTTAATCGGGCTGGTATTAAATTCCATCATCCACCGCACGCGCGAGATCAGTATTCGCAAAGTGCTTGGAGCTTCATCGATAGATAATATCAAACTATTTGTCTGGCAATATTTGAAACCGGTTCTTATCGCTAATATTCCAGCGTGGGCAGTATCCTATTACTTCCTCTCAAACTGGTTATCCAAATACCCTGACCGTATTTCAATGAGTGTAGACCTATATCTAATCGGCTCCGGCATCATTATAACAACGACTGCACTGTTAGTTACTACGATTGTCTCAAGGGTGACAGACTTATCCCCTGCTTTTGCTTTAAAACACGATTAGTAAAATTGAAAAAAGCAGCCATATAGTTCGAACTATATGGCTGCTACAGCGCAACAGAGAAACAAGCGTTAGCGTGTAACGCCCAAAAGATGGATAAAAGCGACCACTTCATTCTCGTCATTACGAAGAGGTAGGTCAATCACCTCAAAAGGTAAATAGTCACGATTTTCAACAGGAACTCTGCCCTTAACCCAACCAATTTTTGGGCCTTGAACAAGGTTTTGAAAATGCTTTTTACTTGATTGTACATGCCCCGGCGCCATAGATTCGCACAAAAGTTCGCCGGTAAAATCATCGGCGAACAAGTCTGTAAACCCAGTGCTGAAAATACGAAACCGATAATCATCACCCTCTTTTTGGGAAAGTGCCATATTCGCATGCCAGCCAATAAAATCACGAATTCGAAAATCTGACCATGCAGGAATGTTCCTTTTACCCCGCTTGGAATAGTATAAATCAATGAATTTAGCGAAAACTGGAATATCCGGTTTTGGATCAAGCGGAAATTGCTGCATCACATCTGTGTATTCGCTCATGGCCTCCACCTTATACGTCAATGTTCAAGGTAAACACATACTATACAGTTGGTTTAATTTCAAAACGCGCAGGAACATACCCTATGGCATCTTCTGTCGTAATATTTTGAACAATCGCATGATCAGGCCCTTCATGACAAGCCTTGATGAGTTGATCAATAGCCTCAATTTCACCAACAAACAATGCTTCAACATCACCGTTCAGGCGATTGCGGACAAATCCATGAATACTTAACTTGTTAGCTTGCTGCTCACACCATTTCCGGTACCAAACGCCCTGTACCTTACCAGAAATAGTCAGCCGTTTTGCCGTATGTTCAGCCATGAATCAACTCAGTACTTCAATCAAACGATCGATGAATTTCTCACCCGCTTTAATCTGATCGAGCGTAATAAATTCGTCGGGCTTGTGCGCCTGCGCGATATCCCCCGGGCCGCAAACGGCAACAGGATAATCAATGCTTTGAAAATGCCCGCCTTCAGTTCCGAACGCGACAACCGTTGTATCATTTTTATTGGCAAGCTTAAGCGCCAATGCCTCGCCGTCTGAACCCGGTTCGGCTTTTAAGGGTGGCAGGTATGCCCACACCTCGTTCTCAACATGGCATTCAGGGAATTTTTCTTTAATTTTTATCTCAACAACACCCTTTAAGTATTTGTTATATTTATCAAGAATTGAATTAGCATCATCATTAGGAACAGGCCTGAATTCCCAATCAAATTCGCAGTAATTAGAGATTATGTTAAACGCACTACCGCCTGTTATTGGCCCAATATTGAAGGACGTATAAGGAGGGTCGAACGCACTATCCTTAACACCGTTTGTTTTCGTCTCTTCAGCCATCTGGGTAATAAACTGGATCAACTCAGCCGCAATAGCAACAGCATTAACGCCGTCATCTGGTCTGCTGGAATGCGCTTCCCTGCCCCATATTCGAGTTTTGGAGACATGCTGGCCTTTATGGGCTGTCGCTACCTGCATCATGGTTGGCTCACCAACTACAACAAGGCGCGGCGGCGCCAAATGATCAGCCATATGTCGTACCATTGACTGAACACCCAGACATCCTACTTCTTCATCATAAGAAAAAGCAAAATGGATAGGGCGCGTTAGGTTCGCGGCTTTAATCTTTGGGAGTGCCGCAAGGGCAATCGCGATAAAACTTTTCATATCAGCCGTACCACGGCCAAAAAGCATGCCGTCTGCTTCGCGAACAGTGAATGGATCGCTAGACCAATTTTGCCCTTCTACGGGTACAACGTCTGTATGCCCCGACAGAACAACTCCCCCAGCAATATCAGGCCCAATGCTCGCAAACAAATTAGCTTTTGTTTTCTCATCATTGTAGATGACGATTGGTTCAATATCATTGGCCTTTAAATACGCGGCTATATAATCAATCAATTCAAGGTTTGATTGACTGGATACTGTGTTGAAACCAACCAGTTTCTCAATCCACTGCCGCGTATTCATATGACCCACAATAATTCGCCTTATTCGAATTCCATAATGATGGCATCAACGGCCAAGCTGTCGCCCGCCTCAGCCTTAACACCTGAGACAATTCCATCACGCTCTGCCCGAAGGATGTTTTCCATTTTCATCGCTTCCACCACAGCCAACGTTTGACCAGCCTTCACCTCATCACCTTCGGATACAGCAACGGAGACCACAAGGCCCGGCATTGGGCATAAAAGAAGCTTGCTGGTATCCGGCGCCACCTTTTCAGGCATTAATTTATAAAGCGCTGCGGCCTCTGGGCTTTGGATCAGAATATCTTCGCTTACACCGTCACATGTCAGGCGGTAGCCAATGGGCAATCGATCAATTTCCATCGCGAACTCAGCGCCGTTTACCTCAACATGGATAACAGGCTCGCCCGGGCGCCAATCGCTCGCAAGTTCAAGTTTTTTATCATCAAGTAAAATCTCTACATGGTCTTCGAGAGGCGCAATTGTTGTTTCAACATCATCACCTGCAATTGAAATTGCCCATGGTTTTAATTGCGGCCCCGGTAGATCCCGTATCTGGCCATCAATTTGTGTTTCACGGGATTTATCCACCGCATTCAGGAATGTAACCGTCGCGATCATCGCTTCCTTAACTGCGTTTGAAAGCGCACCGCCTTCGAACCCATCTGGATACTCTTCAGCAATGAAATTTGTCGTCATATTACCTGATTGGAAACGCGGATGCGCCATCAAGGCAGAAAGAAAAGGAATATTGTGCGCAATACCACGAATATAATATTCATCAAGCGCTCTGCGCTGATGTGCAATCGCTTCATCGCGTGTTGCGCTGGTTGTTACCAACTTGGCAATCATCGGATCATAGAACATTGAAATTTCTGCCCCCTCGTACACGCCGGTATCAACGCGCACATGATCGTCTTCCTCTGGCGGCAGATAGCGCGTCAAACGACCAATAGACGGTAGGAAGCCACGAATTGGGTCTTCGGCATACACGCGTGTTTCCATTGACCAACCTGTCAGCGTCACATCGCCCTGCGTCATCGAGAGCTTTTCACCGTAAGCAACGCGGAGCATCTGTTCCACAAGGTCAACACCTGTTACATGCTCGGTCACGGGGTGCTCTACTTGCAGGCGGGTGTTCATTTCAAGGAAGTAGAAATTCCGATTTTTATCAACGATAAACTCAACGGTACCTGCGCTTGCGTAATCAACAGCCTGAGATAGTGCAACAGACTGCTCGCCCATCGCCTTACGGGTTTCCTCGTCAAGAAATGGGCTCGGTGCCTCTTCAACAACCTTCTGATGACGGCGCTGGATCGAGCATTCCCGCTCACCGAGGTAAATTACATTACCGTGCTTATCGCCAAGAACCTGAATTTCAATATGACGCGGCTCTTCAACGAACTTCTCAATAAATACGCGGTCATCGCCGAAGCTTGTACGAGCTTCGTTCTGTGCAGAAATATACCCTTCGCGTGCCTCCTCGTCATTAAAGGCAATTCGCATGCCCTTACCGCCGCCGCCAGCAGACGCCTTCAACATAACTGGGTATCCGATCTCGCCAGAGATTTTCACAGCCTCATCCGCATCCTCGATAATACCCATATGCCCCGGCACGGTTGAAACGCCCGCTTCTGCGGCCAGCTTTTTCGATGTGATCTTATCACCCATCGCGTTAATAGCCTTTGCACCCGGCCCAATGAAGGTAATGCCAGCGGCTTCAACAGCTTCAACAAATGATGCGCGCTCGGATAAGAAACCATAACCCGGATGGATTGCCTCAGCGCCCGTATCTTTTGCGGCCTTCAAAATTTTCTCTGCAACCAGATAACTTTCTGCCGCTGCCGGTGGGCCAATATGCACAGCCTCATCCGCCATTTCAACATGCAAGGCATCAGCGTCAGCATCAGAATAAACCGCAACGGTTTTAATGCCCATCTTCTTGGCTGTTTTAATAACACGGCAAGCAATTTCACCGCGATTGGCAATCAGGATCTTATTGAACATAAGCTAGTCCCTTAAAGTTATATCTTTATAATGTAATTTGTTCGCGGGCTTTGGTTTGCGGCGAGCAGCCAAGAACCAGATTACCGCCACACCCAAAGCGCCGAGCATGAAAAATGATGGGCCACCCACGGCACCGAATAAAATTGCTGCAATTGCAAAGCCGATAAGGCCACCAATAATAAGCCCTGCAATAAAATTAGACCGCGCCTCTGCCTTTGAGGCAGCCCCCTTGATAGATTGTTCCAGATCTTTTGGTAATGGTCTTGCCATTATTTTTCCTCCGCGCTGGCGTGTGATATTTTTAGTCTTTTATCGAGATACCCTGAACAAATCCACGTTGCTGGCCAGATTAAACAATTGGCAAACCCGGCAATATAAGGGGCAAACTTGGTGGGAATATACAGAAGCGGGATAGTGAACAAAGGAATCAACGCAACGACAATAAAGGTGTACATGTGTTTTTTTGTTCGCAACACCTCAAGCTCATTCAAACCTATCACATCGCGAGCGTCACTGGCGATTTTATAAAGCCACGCAAAACATAAAAATACCGATGCAAACCCGCATGAATAAAGAATATGCAAGTAATCATATTTATGCAGTGACACCTTATAATCTGTTGGTGCTGTCACGCCGAGCCATTGTTCAAGGATAACAAAATCCAACACGAAACTAGCCAGAAACTTTAGGGGGAACATAAACAAGAGAACGAGAAATAATAAAAGCCCATTCGCTTGCATTACCTTTTCTGAGTTCAAGCCATATTTTCTAAAATATCGGTAATGCCAGTTCCAAATCACTAACATTAACATGAAGGTAAGCGCGAAAGACGGAAAACCAAGAACCAAAACAAACAATTCATTGATTGTTTTAGGCACTTCCTCAGAAACAATAAGCAAAGTGACAGCCAAACCGAAAACAGCATCCGTCAACCCCTCGATACGGCTAACCTCAGTACCACGCACACGGATACCGTTGATTTCTCCGTTTTCAGATGTCAGCCTGTGCTTACGCATCAATTTATCTGCACTTCCTAATTTACCGTATCAACCTAATCTTGGTTATTATCAGTATGCTTTCTATGGTGTCTTGTTCCAAAAAAATCCAACATAACAAAAAAAATATACGCTAATATCCAACCACCATATGACTCAGGGGGAACGCCTTCCTGAAACAACATTATTTTAATCAATATCAGCACCAAGAACGCTTTGGCGATTTTGATAATTGACGCTGTAACTGCTGCATACTCTCCTTAACCAAACTTCGCACAATTAAAGCGGAATATTATCGTGCTTTTTCCATGGGTTCTCAAGGTGCTTGTTTGCAAGCTTCTTGAGGCCAGAGATAATCCGTTTTCTGGTATTTTGCGGCATGATTACATCGTCGATATATCCGCGCTGTGCCGCGACAAACGGGTTAGCAAACAGATCTTCATAATTTTGTGTGTGTTCAGCAATCTTGTCGGCATCATCTCTGTCCTTACGATACAGGATTTCCACCGCCCCTTTTGCACCCATTACCGCGATTTCAGCCGTTGGCCACGCATAATTTAAATCACCGCGCAAGTGCTTAGACGCCATCACATCATAGGCACCGCCGTAAGCCTTACGGGTAATAAGTGTAATTTTCGGCACTGTTGCTTCGCCGTAAGCAAACAATAATTTCGCACCGTGCTTGATAATACCGCCGTACTCCTGTGATGTACCCGGCAAAAATCCTGGCACATCAACAAGCGTAATGATTGGAATATTGAAGCAATCACAAAAGCGCACAAACCGGGCGGCTTTCTTCGAACTATCGATATCAAGACAGCCAGCAAGCACCATCGGTTGGTTCGCAACAATTCCAACTGTTTCGCCGTCCATACGGGCAAAACCAATCAGAATATTACCTGCGTGATTTGGTTGAAGCTCGAAAAAGTCACCCTCGTCCACCAACTTCGAGATAACTTCATGCATATCATATGGCTTGTTCGGGTTAGATGGGATCACGCTATTAAGAGACTTTTCAACCCGGTCAATTTTATCAAAGCTTGGACGGGACGGTGTTTTCTCACGGTTATTAAGGGGCAAGAAATCCATAAAACGACGGAGCTGCGCCAGCGCTTCCACGTCATTGGCAAACGCCTTGTCCGCAACGCCCGATTTTGTTGTATGTGTTGAAGCACCGCCTAACTCTTCCTGTGTAACTACTTCATTTGTAACGGTTTTTACAACATCAGGGCCTGTCACAAACATATAGGATGTGTCTTCGACCATGAAAATAAAATCAGTCATGGCAGGGCTATAAACAGCGCCGCCTGCGCACGGCCCCATAATCATCGAAATTTGAGGCACAACACCAGACGCTAGAACATTTTTCTGGAACACGTCAGCATATCCACCAAGGGCTGCAACACCTTCCTGAATACGGGCGCCGCCACTATCATTCAGGCCAATAACCGGTGCACCAACCTTCATGGCCATATCCATGACTTTCAGAATTTTCTTAGCGTGCGTTTCAGAGAGCGAGCCACCAAACACAGTGAAATCCTGACTATAAACATAAACAAGACGGCCATTAATAGTGCCAGACCCCGTCACAACACCGTCGCCTGCGAACTTGGTTTTTTCCATCCCAAAATCAGTGCAACGATGCTCAACAAACATATCATATTCTTCAAAGGAACCATCATCGAGCAAAAGGCTAATACGTTCACGCGCCGTAAGCTTGCCGCGAGCGTGCTGTGCGTCGATACGCTTTTCGCCGCCGCCTAAGCGTGCTTCACTGCGTTTCTCTTCCAGTTGTTCGATGATATTCTGCATAAATAGTCTTCCTTAACGTGGCCTATTTTATCAAGCGCATTGACTGATTTCGTCAGATGCAGCCCTATCCCAATAAGTTGAGCGAGCTTGAAATATTATTACCTTGTTCTTAACGACATACATTACTGTTGACCAGTATTTTCAAAACACACTTTCGATAGTTTTTATCTATTAAATATTATGAACAAGGCTAGTTTGCCTAACCTTTGGCTAATTGCAGGAAAGCAACGGCATGCTTAAGGTCTTCATATAAGTTAGCCGTTATCTTTTTTGCATCAGCATCTTCGCCCCATTGCTCGACCTGATATCGCTCGTCAACGCGTGCATCCTGCCAAATAGCTTCGAACCCTCTAAAGCCCTCTATATATGCCAGCCCCAACCCTAACGATCCTAGCCCTGTTGTTAAGGCATGCAGCGTTGTCAGTGAAAATATTGTATATTTCCCGATATGGCTGCGTAGCTTTTCAAGTGTAGTTTCTGATTGTTGAACATGAATAATACCAGACGTAACTTTCATCGGCGCTTCTAGCGTTATCTCCATCCAATCAACATAAGGGTCCCACGCCTCTCCTTGTCTTTTTACAAGGTCATCCGGGTGGTCTGCCCGGTAACACAGCATATCTGATCCGCCGTATCGAACCAGTTCATCAACAATATTTTCAAATTCGCTGCTTACCCTGTCAATTGACGTATTCAAAAGCTGATTAAGTGGCATGGCTTTTGGGTTGATATTATCCCCCTGCGACCTCCATTCTGTCGCTATTGCTTCAGCAAGATTAAGCGTAGGTGACGCCATAACTGACTTCGCAGGTGTTTTTATTTGTCGGCCATCAAGCGTAATAGCAAACCCCGTATCACCCATGAGGTTTTCAACAGTTACAGTCTCATAAAATCGTTTCACAGAATATTTCTCAATTATTTGGAGATTCGTTATTTTCAGTTCCAGCATCCGCGCTGTATGATGGTTTTGCCTGAAGGGAGCCTTCTTTTTGCATTTCCCGTGTGACAGCAGCTATTTTACGGCGGTTATAGCGAGATTGCTTTCGCTTGCTGTTCTGTCGTTTGGTATCAATAGCAGTCTCAACCTTAAAGGTTCCGGTATAATGGTAGCCCTCATTAACCGACTTTTTCTTTGGGGCGATAACAATATCATATCCCAGCAAACGATTTCCAATCTTTGGCACCCGGTAACACAGCATAAACCCCATCGCGATCAGCACTAACATTAAAAGCAAGAAAGCAAAAGCTGTAATACCAGACGCTTCTACAATGGTATTTTGATAAAGATATGCAACAACCGCACCCAGTGCAGCCACCGATGCCAAAACCAAAAAGATCGGCTTTGGCTTTCTTGCAACTTCCATGATATCATCTTGATCATCGCTCATAATATTCACTCCAGCAATAGCCTCATACATCTTCAGATGTGGCATAATCAGATATTGCATACTCAGGCATTGTATCGTTACCCTATCATATTTTTAACAAGATCAGGTAATTCACTGTAGCAGTGCATGACTGTAGTTGCACCGTTTTCAAACAAAACAGTATCATCATGATACCCCCAGGATACACCAACCCCGGCAACTGATGCAGATTTCGCCATCAACATATCATAGCTTGTATCACCGATCATAATTGCCTGTTCAGGTGTACTACCTGCATCTGAAATAGCGGTATGGATCATCGATGGGTGCGGCTTTGAGGGGTGGGTATCGGCAGTTTGAAGCGATACAAACAAATCAGATATCTCATGACTTGCAAGCACACGCTCCAGGCCACGCATTGATTTACCGGTTGCTACTGCGAGCAAATAACCGTTCGCATCCAGTTCCTTTAACGCCTCAAGCGTACCTTCATATAAAGGTTCTACCGGGTTACCATTTTGCGCGCGAAGATCAAGAAATGCATTTTTATAGTTTTCTGCCATATAGCTATAAAAGGCCTCATTATGGCCGGGGATTAGTTCAGCTATGGCTTCATTGAGCGAGAGCCCGATGATAGAGCGTGATGCAGCCCTTGTGGGCGGCGTTAACCCTTCGCGTTCAAAACATAAATCCATCGCATCGATAATAAGGTGTTGCCCATCAACAAGCGTTCCATCGCAGTCAAAAATCACCAGTTTATTATAATCACTCATCACATTCTCAAAGTATCAAACGAAGTAGCACTTATTCACTGAAATCCGGGTCTTCATATTCGCTTTCAACAAACCCTAGCATATCAAAACTTTCTGCCATATGTGATGGAAGCGGGGCTGATACCGTCATACGACCGCCAGCCGGATGCGGAAAATCAACAAATCTGCTATGCAAATGCAACTTGCGAGAAATTGCACCACTCAAGAACGCTTCTGAGCCGCCGTATTTACCGTCACCAACAATCGGATGCCCCATTTCAGCGCAGTGCAAGCGAAGCTGATGTGTGCGCCCCGTATGTGGTTTCAGCGTCAGCCATGCCGTTTGCTGGGCCGCGCGCTCGACAACCTCATAATCGGTCATGGAATGTTTACCACTATCGGCAACGATCATTCGCTCGTGCCCTTTGACCGCGATCTTATCCATCTTTAGCTTGATGCGGCCTTCCTGCATTTGCGGGCTGCCCATAACAAGCGCCCAGTATCTTTTATCGGTTTCTTTTGTCTGAAAACTTTTTGCAAGTGCTGCCGCAGCCTTTGGTGTTCGCCCAAGCAATAAAGCGCCAGATGTGTCTTTGTCCAATCTGTGAACAAGCTTGGGTCGATAGCTACCTTCATACCGCAGTGCATCCAAAAGGCCATCTAAATGGCGGGTTTGCCCCGTACCACCCTGTGTTGGTAATCCAGCAGGTTTGTTGATCACGATGACATCGTCATCCATATAGAGAACCCAATTTCGAACTTCCTGAATATCGCTTTCACTTAATCTCGGCGCTTCTGCTTTCTTTGATTTGCGCTCACTTAAGTCGCCAAGCGGTGGAATACGGATATCATAACCTTTTTCTACGCGTTCTTTTCCTTTAACGCGCTTACCATTTACCCGCACCGCCCCCTTGCGGCACCATTTTTGAAGCTGCCCGAAAGGAACTTCCGGGAAATGACGCTTGAACCATCGGTCCAGCCGAATGCCATCATCATCTTCTTTTACATGTCTATGCTGAACGCCGCTCATGATACTATTCGTCCTAATCCCATTCCTAAAATAAGCCCTAGTACACCAAGGAAGAGCGAACCAAAAGCATAAAGACACGCAACCGGCCATTCACCACGCTGAAACAGCATGACAATCTCAAGTGAATAGGTCGAAAATGTTGTAAAACTGCCCAGAAATCCAACAGCGATAAGCGCACGAAGTTCAGGTGTCGCAGTAAAACGCTCAGCCATTATAGTAATCAACAGCCCCATCAGAAAACTACCAAGAATATTGACAAGGAAAATACCATATGGAAATCCGTTACCGAACATACGTGTGATCAATGCCGCCAGATAGTGGCGCGACAAAGCCCCGCTTGCCCCACCAACCGCGATTGCAAAAATCATCTTCATATTCATTACCGACTTAAATTCTGACTTAGATTTTGGCTTAAATTCTGATTTGGTCTATTCAATACCAAAAATCCAACCTTCTGTTGCACGCACTGTAGGGGAAAGTTTTAAAGGATGCCAGTATTCCTGTTTATCGCTTATATACCGCAATCCCGCCGAGGTTATCATCGCATCGGTTTGATTATCATTTAAAGTAAAATTCCGAGTATAATACGGCTTGGCCCAAAGCCCTTTCAAAACAGTATTCAATGTATCAATGTCCCGAACTTTGCCTTTATGGCCACCAAGTTTGGCAAAAAGAGCCGCATATATTTCTACTAGGCAAATGTTGGTGTTTTCGGTTTCGTCAAATGGCCATATGGATACATCCGGGCATACATTCAAATCATGAAGCATACAGATAGTAGAAATCGCTGATTTACCGACTTGACTTGCGCCGACCAGATTGAAAACGCTTTCACATGGCCCTATTTTACGCTCGATACAGAGCGCTTCAGTGAGCCGCATTCGACGCTCATAATGCTTACCTTTGCGCCCACCAATTTGTTGAAAATGATCAGCATATTCGTCAGCAAATGGACCACCGAAATAATCTTCTGCCCCAGAGCATACCTTTGCAATTAAAGCCCACAATGATTTTACATCTGCAACTACAGTCTTTGTTCCCGGAAAATATCGCCCTTTATCAAGGTTAGGGAAACCAAAAGCTGCATCGATACCAATTAAAGCACGCGCACTATCATCAAGCCCAAGGCCACCAGCAATCCAGTCAGAAACTTCACGGCGAGACCAGTTCTTGTCACCAAGTGGCGGTGTAACCAGCTCAGGCGTATTATCCCCCATCATACAAACAGCAATTTCAATATTAGGGACTTTGTTACGTTTGGAATATTTAGCACCCGACCAATCAATACCGATAAAATGCGTGAAACCTTGCACAATTATTCCTTCATGTTTAATCAGATACTAAATCAATATCATTCATTTGCTTGAGGTAACATTTTATGCTGTTTGTGCATATTCCTAAAACTGCTGGCACAAGTTTTCGAGCTGCCCTAACCGAGCATTTTAGCGCAGAGAATGTTGAATTAGATTACGGCCCTGCTTCCCATGAGACAACAGACCTGTGTAAAGAATTTTTATATAAGGATAATCAAAACGACACCTTCAATTTAACCTCTGCCTGCCATGAAAATGATAAGAAATTACTCGCTGGTCATTTCGGCGCTATGAAATACACGGTATTTTTCGGTGCGGCAAACACGTGTACATTCATCCGGGAACCTTTTGAAAGAACGGTATCAGAGTACAAGCATTACGTCAGGTTTAACAATTATCAAAAAAGCTTTGAAGAATTTATTTCAACTAAAGACTTTCAAAACCGACAATCCCGCTACCTAAACCAAGTTGCATGGAAAGCCCTATTATTGGTCGGCATCACTGAGCGTTATCAGGAAAGCTTGAAGCTCTTTAATCATCACACCGACATTTCACTACCTGTTCAAATGCTAAATCAAAACAATCAGCCATTTGAACAGGTTTCGAATGAAACATATCAGAAATTTAAAGACATAAACAAAGCTGATTACACCCTGTATAGAGAAGCAAATATATATCTCGATAAACGATTAAAAAGTGCAGAGAGCGACGAAGGCTTCTTACTACATGATGTTCGGTATCATAATAATCATTTTATCGGCTGGGTGCTTCCGCATCATTCCAGCCCAGCCCAAATAGACCTTTATGCTGATGGAAAATTTATAAAATCAAAATATGCATCAGAATACCGCGCAGGATTACACCAAATTTGTGCACCTCGGCACGGTCATAATGGTTTTACCCTCAGTCTAAAGGATATTCCAAAAGGCCAAACAGCAGAAATACGTGTGGGCAGTCAAATTTTAGCAACACAAATGATCATCTAGTCTTTACTTATCATCCATAGTATCCGCATAATCACTGCGAATGCGGGCAAAGTATTCTAGGCGCTTTTTAATATCGCGCTCAAAACCTCGCTCAACAGGGGAATAATAAGCCTCTCGCTTCATATCATCCGGGAAATAATTCTGGCCTGACACACCTGCTTCTGTGTCATGGTCATATGCATAGCCTTTCCCGTAGCCAATATCCTTCATCAACTTGGTTGGAGCATTCAATATGTGCGCAGGCGGCATCAAACTGCCTGTCTTACGTGCGGATGATTTCGCAGCCTTTTCTGCCATATAGGCTGCGTTAGACTTAGGTGCCGTCGCGAGGTAAATCACTGCTTGCGCGATTTGAAGCTCTCCTTCCGGGCTCCCCAAATACTCATAAACATTCTTTGCAGCCATCGCCTGATGGATCGCCTCAGGATCAGCCATGCCGATATCTTCGCTCGCAAAGCGCACTAACCTTCGGATAATATACAATGGGTCTTCGCCGCCCGTCAGCATTCGTGCAAGCCAATATAAAGCCGCATCAGCGTCTGAGCCTCTCAAAGCCTTATGGAGAGCCGAAATTAGGTTATAATGCCCTTCACGGTCCTTATCATAGGCTGGTGCACGTTTTTGAAGAAGTTTAGCAAGGCCGTCAGGGTCTAGTGTATCCTCACCAACCATATCATCCAGAATTTCAACGCAGTTTAACAGGTACCGGCCATCACCGTCCGCCATCGCTTTCAAGCTGGTTCGGGCATCTGCATTAAGCGGTAAGGTCTTTCCGGTTTCCTTTTCAGCACGTTTCAACAGTTCCTCAAGAGCTGCATCATCATGCCGATTGAGGATTAGCACCTGCATTCGTGATAACAGAGCACCATTGAGTTCAAAGGATGGGTTTTCTGTTGTCGCCCCAATCAACGTGATTGTACCGTCTTCGACGTACGGCAAAAAACTATCCTGCTGTGATCTGTTAAACCTGTGAATCTCATCAACAAATAGCAGCGTTGATCTGCCGCTCATCCGGCGTTGCTTAGCGGTTTCAAAAACTTTCTTGAGGTCAGCCACGCCCGAAAAAATCGCAGATATCTGCTCGAACGCGAGATCAAGATGGTCCGCAAGCAAACGCGCAATTGTTGTTTTGCCTGTGCCAGGGGGCCCCCACAGAATGAGTGACGTCATTTTTGAAGACGCAAGCATCCGGCCAAGAGGGGCATCCGGGCCGAGAATGTGATCTTGCCCGACCACATCCTCAATCGTTACTGGCCGCAATATATCTGCGAGGGGCCGATAGGCCCCTTCTTTCAGCCCTGCGCTTTCAAACAGAGTGTTCATTCAGTATCTCAATTGATTTTACTGAATAGCCCTGCAACGTCGATTTCCACGTGATGAAACAAGACATTCAGCCAACTGACCACGGCGACGGAAACGGTAAACATACCGACCTTCTCCTGCATCAATCGCCTCATTCAAATCTTCAACACGGTTAATATCAATACCGTTCATGGAAACAAGAATATCCCCCGCTGCCATCAATTGATAACGGCCAGCAGGTGTCCTAGGGTTTACTTCTAAAACAACGACACCGCGTAAGAAGGGATCCAATTGAAGTTCATCATTAAAGCGAGGTGACATATTACCTATCTTCACCCCCTGGAAAGGGTGGCGCCCATCAAGCTCAGAAACATTACGCTCTGGCACTTCAGGTGGTAATTCAAGCGCGATTTCAGCTTCCTCAAGAAAGCCACCTTTCAGAACACCAAGCTTGACACTTTCCCCTTGCTGTTTCGTCGCGATACGGAAATTTAATCCGCCTTCATCAATAATTTCAACACCTTCTGCTGCCAGAATAACATCGCCAATCGAAAGCCCTGCCCGAGCAGCCGGGCTACCTGGGAAAATATCATCGATCAAAACGCCGCCCGGGCGATCAAGGCCAAGGCTGGAAGCCAATTCACTATTCACTGTTTGCCCTTGGATACCAAGCCACGGGCGAACCAATTGGCCTTCATCAAGCGCAGCTCTCAAAACAGATTTCACCATATTTGCAGGTACAGCAAAACCAATACCATTTGAGGCGCCTGTCCGGCTATAGATCGCTGTATTAATACCAAGAAGTTCGCCGTCGATACCCACAAGAGCACCGCCGGAATTACCCGGATTAACCGCCGCGTCCGTTTGGATGAAAAAGCCGAAATCAGAGATGCCTTCTTGCGTACGTGCAGTAGCAGAAACAATACCGCTCGTCACAGTTTGCCCCACCCCGAAAGGGTTACCAATCGCGAGCACCAGATCACCTACCAACACATTATCAGAATTTGAAAGCGATAACGTTGCGAGCGCTTCATCCCCTGTTTCGATTTGCAAAATCGCTAAGTCTGTGCGCGGGTCAGCGAGAACTATTTTGGCATCATATTCACGGCGATCTGCAAGAACAACAGTGATCTCATCTGCGCCTTCTATCACGTGGTTATTGGTTACGATAACACCGTTCGCGCGCACAATAACACCAGAACCGAGCGACCCTTGCACACGCTCACGCGGCGCACCAAAGGAGTTGTTGCCGTCAAAGAACCGTCGAAAAATCGGGTGATCATAAAGCGCGGATCTGCGCGATCGTACGATCTTTTTTGTATAGATATTCACAACAGCAGGAGATGCATTCCTAACGACAGGCGCATAGGATAATTGCACTTGCTCACGGGACTGCGGAACTGCCCGCGTTTCAAACGCAGTATCTTGCGCTGACAATTGAGAGGGCAAAACGCTAGCGCTCAATAGTAAAATACTGAAAATACCTGCTAATTTTATTTTATTCTTCAGCATCTATCTTTATCTCCGTCGTTTAATCGGTTGTTGACCCGCACTCAATTGATATCCCCATATCAACATCTGTCAGAAGACTATGGCGCAGGCAAAGAATGCGCGCAAGCCATCTTCTTGGTATCTCGTTTATGTAGTAGGATAAAAGCAAATAAAAAGGGCAGCACGGTGGCTAGCCTTTTGAATTCAATCGGTTTGTAATCGAGAGGCTTATGCCGCGTCAGCTTCGTCAGCTTCAACATCAGCAGTTGGGCCACTATCCTGCCCTTTTGCATCTTCATTACGATCAACAAGCTCGATAACAGCCATTGGTGCGTTATCACCGTGACGGTAACCAGCTTTAAGAACACGTGTGCAACCACCTGCACGTTCTTTATAACGATCAGCAAGCTCACCAAACACTTTACCAACTAGCTCTTCATTTTGAAGGCGGGCAATTGCAAGACGGCGATTAGCAAGGCCACCTTTTTTACCAAGCGTGATATATTTCTCAACGATTGGTGCAAGCTCTTTCGCTTTTGGAAGCGTTGTTACAATTTGCTCATGCTTGATAAGTGCTTGAGCAAGGTTCTGGAACATTGCCTTACGGTGACTAGCAGTTCTATTTAGTTTACGACCTGATTTACGATGGCGCATTGCGCTACTCCTTAATTGCCTATCCGGCCTTGCGCCCCTCCCTTATTGAAGGGGCATAGTACCGGTAGGTGTCCCAACTTACTAAAGGTAACCCTTTAGAAGCCGAGAGGTTTAATAATCATTCTCTAATTTCTTAGCGAGTTCTTCGATATTTTCTGGCGGCCATGTTGGCAATTCCATACCAAGGCGAAGCCCCATATTCACAAGAACCTCTTTAATCTCGTTCAAAGACTTACGCCCAAAGTTTGGTGTACGAAGCATTTCTGCTTCTGTCTTTTGAACAAGATCACCAATGTAAACGATATTATCGTTTTTGAGGCAATTCGCAGAACGAACAGAAAGCTCAAGTTCATCAACTTTCTTCAATAGCTGACGGTTGAATTCTGGTTCGCTATCTTCTTCGTCTTTAACAACTTCTTCCGGCTCTTCGAAGCTAATGAACACAGTCAACTGATCCTGAAGAATACGTGCAGAGAAAGCAACCGCATCTTCTGGTGTTACTGTACCATCAGTTTCAATTTCCATAGTAAGCTTATCATAATCAAGAACCTGACCTTCACGGGTGTTCTCAACTTTATAGCTCACTTTCTTAACCGGGCTATAGAGCGAATCTACAGGAATAAGACCAACAGGTGCGTCTTCCGGGCGATTACGGTCTGCAGCAACATATCCTTTACCGCTTGATACAGTAAGGTCCATGTTAAGCGTTGCGCCTTCGTCCAAGTGGCAAAGCACAAGGTCTTTATTCAAAATGTCAACATCAGCAATTTCACTGATTTGTCCGGCTTTCACTTCACCAGGACCAGAAGCGGTCAGGTGTAAGCGTTTGATACCGTCGCTTGTTACACGTACAGGAAGTTGTTTGATATTAAGAACAATATCAGTAACGTCTTCGCGCACACCAGGAACAGAAGAGAATTCGTGTAGAACGCCCTCAATCTGAACACTAGTAACAGCACCACCCTGAAGCGATGACAAAAGAACGCGGCGAAGTGCATTGCCGAGTGTATTGCCATAACCACGCTCAAGCGGTTCTACAACGAGTTTTGCCTTACGGAGCGGGTCATTACCCGGCTGAATTGTAAGACCGTTTGGTTTAATAAGTTCTTGCCAGTTTTTCTGGATCACGATGCAACCCTCATATTGATTGACGCAACTATTTCGCGCCAAAGGTTTCGTGTCAATACTCTACGTACTCAACGATGCCTTAAACGCGGCGGCGCTTAGGCGGACGACAGCCATTATGCGGAATAGGTGTCACATCCTTGATCGAAGTAACAGTAAAGCCAATTGCCTGTAGAGCGCGAAGAGCACTCTCACGACCAGCGCCTGGGCCTTTTACTTCTACTTCAAGGGATTTCACACCATGGTCCTGAGCTTTCTTGCCTGCGTCCTCAGCAGCAACCTGTGCCGCATACGGAGTAGACTTACGAGAGCCTTTAAAACCCATCATACCAGCCGATGACCAGGAAATCGCATTCCCTTGTACATCAGTGATAGTAACCATTGTATTGTTGAATGATGCGTTAACGTGTGCAACGCCATTCGTTATGTTTTTGCGCTCACGGCGCTTAACACGACCTGTATCTTTAGCCATCTCTATCAGACCCTATTTGTTTTGGGGAGCCCTAAACAGCAAACCAAAATAAAAATTAATTACTTCTTCTTACCGGCAATCGCAATTGCTTTACCCTTACGAGTACGAGCATTTGTTGATGTACGCTGACCACGTACCGGTAATTTGTTACGGTGACGAAGACCACGATAAGTCTTGAGGTCCATCAACCGTTTAATATTCATAGCAACTTCACGACGGAGATCACCTTCTACGGTAAAATCACCATCAATCATTTCGCGGATCTGAATAACTTCAGAATCCGTAAGTTCCGACACACGACGTTCACGTGGGAATTTAAGCGTATCGCAAATCCCCTTGGCCGAAGTTGGGCCAATACCGTGAATATATGTCAAAGCGATTTCAACTCGCTTATTGGTCGGAATGTTAACGCCAGCAATACGCGCCACGACCGTTCTCCTGATCAAACTTAAGTTCACATTCAATATAAAGAATCACTAAACGTGCAAAGTTCGGGGATTATATGGACAAACCCTCGAACGTCAACCATTCAGTGATAGTTTTTTTACACCGCCAGAATACTGGCGATTTGGGCTGACACATCATCGATAGCTTGCATGCCATCAACACTGCGCAAAACCCCTTTATCAGCATAATACGGCAAGACTGGAGCCGTTTGTGCATAATATTCTTTCAAACGCTTAGCAACCGTTTCAGCATTATCATCCGGGCGGCGTTTAAATTCTGTCGAACCACAATTATCACAAACACCCTCTACTTTGGGCTTAAGGTTTGTATCATGGTATCCTTCATTGCAATTAGCGCATGTATAACGCCCGGCGATTCTCTCAACCAAGGCGGCATCATCTACTTTAATTTCAATAACAGCATCCAGTTTTAGTGTTTGCTGCGTCAGCATTTCATCCAATGCTTCTGCTTGTGCAACAGTGCGAGGAAAACCATCAAGGATAAATCCATCCTTACAATCATCTTCCTGGATACGATCATTGATAATACCAATTACGATATCGTCTGAAACCAAGGCGCCGGCGTCCATCTTGGACTTGGCAAGTTTACCCATTTCAGTGCCTGCACTAACAGCAGCACGAAGCATATCACCTGTCGACAACTGCACGAGGCCGTGCGCCTTTTCAATACGCTGTGCCTGCGTTCCTTTGCCAGCACCCGGTGGACCAAATAATATCAAGATCACCGACGCGCCCCTTTTAGTCTTGTTTTCTTCAACAAGCTTTCATACTGCTGCGCCATTAAATGGCTATGGATTTGTTGAACAGTATCCATTGTTACATTTACAACGATCAACAAGCTTGTTCCACCAAGATAAAACGGTATCGCAGACTGTGAAATAATTAATTCAGGGATAACACACACAACAGATAAGTAAGCAGAACCAATAACTGTTAAGCGCGTTAGCAAATAATCAAGATACTCAGCAGTTCGCTTACCAGGGCGAATACCCGGCACAAATCCACCATGTTTCTTCAAATTATCTGCCGTTTCTTCAGGGTTAAATTGAATAGCCGTGTAGAAGAAACAGAAAAACACAATCAATGCAATATAGAGCGCAATATATATTGGCTTACCAGGCCCAAGCACTGCGGTTACGCTTGTAACCCACTCAGCATCCGAAAAACCAGCAACGGATAAAGGCATTAATAGTAGCGAACTTGCAAAAATCGGAGGAATTACACCAGCTACGTTCAATTTAAGCGGTAAATGCGACTTATCGCCTTGCATCATTCGGTTGCCCTGCTGCCTTTTGGGGTATTGAATAACCACACGGCGCTGGGCACGCTCAAAAAACACTATGAACCAAATTAATGCAGCAGCACCAAGCAAAATTGCAAGTAAAATTGGCGCAGAAAGCGCCCCTTCTCGGCTCAGATTAAATGCCTGTGCAAGTGTTGATGGCAATTCAGCAACAATACCGGCAAAAATGATAAGAGAGATACCATTACCAATACCGCGCTGTGTAATCTGTTCACCAAGCCACACGAGAAACATTGTACCACCAAGAAGCGTTACTATGGATGTGACAATGAAGAACCAACCTGGATTAACCACGACCCCAGCCTGACTTTGAAGACCAGAAACTATTGCATAACCTTGCGCAATTGTTAGCAGAACCGTTCCATAGCGTGTGTATTGGTTGATTTTTTTGCGCCCCTGCTCGCCTTCTTTTTTAAGCTGACCAAGGGTCGAGCTCATAGACGTCAGAAGCTGCATGATAATAGAGGCCGAGATATAAGGCATAATACCAAGCATAATGATTGAAGTTCTTTGCGCAGCACCACCGGTGAATGTATTGATAATATCGATGAAACCACCACCAAGGTTTGCGAACATCTGCTGTACAGCAGTAGGATCCAACCCAGGAATAGGAATGTAGGAACATAGTCGATATACAATCAATGCACCAAGGGCAAACCAAATCCGCTTTTTGAGTTCTTCGGCTTTACCGAAGGACCCAAAATTTAGATTAGCAGCCAATTGTTCAGCAGCAGATGCCATATAAAATTACTCCAGCCTTATGCTATTATCTCGGCCTTTTATTATTTAGGAAGCAACGGTTACTTTACCACCTGCTTTTTCAACTGCTTCAACAGCAGCCTTGGAAGCACCAGTAACAGTAATGTCTAACTTCGCTTTCAATTCACCTTTAGCAAGCAAGCGAACACCGTCCACTACCTTGCCGACAACACCAGCTTCAACTAGCGTTTCAACGGTGATTGCTTTTTTGGCATCAAGGGTGCCAGCATCAACCGCTTTTTGAATACGGCCAATGTTAACAACCTGATAGTCTTTTTTATTCAAAGAATTAAAGCCACGCTTCGGTAGACGCATATAGATAGGCATCTGACCACCCTCGTAACCGTTAATGGCTACACCAGAGCGTGCTTTTTGACCTTTGTGACCAGAACCGGCAGTTTTACCCTTGCCGGAACCGATACCACGACCGACGCGCATTGCAGACTTGCGCGCGCCTTTATTGTCGTTCAGTTCATTGAGTTTCATGTTATCTCTCCAACACGCGAGGCTTATTCTTCAATGCGCACTAAGTGGTGCACTTTGTTGATCATGCCACGAACAGCTGGTGTATCTTCCAGCTCGCGTGTGCGATGCATCTTGTTAAGGCCAAGCCCAACCAGCGTAGCACGCTGGTCACCGCGGCGGCGAATTGGGCTAGCAATCTGAGTTACCTTCAGTGTCGCTTGTTTTTTAGCAGCCATTGATCGTTACTCCGCTACTTGAGCGCTGTCCTCAGCGCTGTCGTTGCTTGCAACAACCTTCACATCGCCGCGACGCGCAACAATATCAGCAACCTTACGGCCACGTTTTGCTGCCACCTGACGTGGTGAAACCTGATTTGCAAGAGCATCAAATGTAGCCCGAACCATGTTATAAGGATTTGATGTACCCTGCGACTTCGTCACAACGTCTTGTACACCAAGTGCCTCAAACACCGCACGCATTGGACCACCTGCGATAATACCAGTACCAGGAACAGCCGTACGAATAAGTACTTTACCTGCACCGTGGCGACCATGAATATCATGGTGAAGCGTACGTCCCTCGCGAAGAGGAACCCGGATCATGTTTTTCTTTGCAGCTTCGGTAGCTTTGCGGATCGCTTCAGGAACTTCCTTTGCTTTACCTTTACCAAAACCTACGCGGCCACGTTGGTCACCAACAACCACAAGGGCTGCGAAACCGAAACGACGACCACCTTTAACAACCTTGGCCACACGGTTAATGTGAACAAGCTTTTCTAATAGTTCGCTTTCTTCCCGATTGCGTTCAGAGCGATTATTGCGTTCTGGGCGTGCCATTGGACATCCTTCTCCTTATCAGCCTTAGAAGTCCAAGCCGCCGTCGCGCGCTGCAACAGCAAGTGCTTTAACACGACCATGATAGAGGAAACCTCCACGATCGAACACAACTGTTTCAACGCCGGCTGCTTTGGCTCGCTCGGCAATCAGTTTACCCACGCTTGTCGCTGCTTCGATATTCGAAGTCGCGCCGGAGCGGAGATCTTTTTCAGTAGTAGACGCTGCTGCGAGCGTTTTACCGTTAACATCGTCGATAACCTGTGCATAGATATGCTGGTTAGTACGGTGTATAGAAAGACGCGGCCTACCCACACTCTTCTTACGAAGCTGAGTGCGGTTGCGCTGGCGGCGCTTTTCAAATAGTGCTTTAGTTGAAGCCATTGATGCCACCTATTACTTCTTCTTACCTTCTTTACGGAAGATATATTCGCCTTCGTACTTGATACCTTTACCTTTGTATGGCTCAGGTTTGCGATACTCACGTATCTTCGCTGCAGTCTCGCCGACTTTCTGTTTATCAATACCAGACACGATCACAGTTGTTTGATCAGGCGTCTCAATCTTGATACCATCCGGCACAGAAAACTCAACGTCATGGCTGAAGCCAAGCTGTAAGTTAAGGGAAGAACCCTTCATGCTCGCACGGTAACCAACACCATTGATTTCAAGTTTTTTCGTGAAACCAGATGTAACACCTTCGAACATGTTAGCAACCATAGTACGCTGCATACCCCACATAGAACGGGCACGCTTCGTTTCATTTGTAGGCGTAATAGTAATACCAGCATCTTCTTGAGATACAGCGACCTCAGGAACAAATGTCATGGCTAATTCGCCTTTAGGGCCTTTTACAGAGATGTCTGCGCCGTTCAAGGAAACGGTTACGCCAGACGGTACTGCCACAGGCTTTTTACCGATACGGGACATACTTTACCCTTTCCTTAGAATACGGTGCAAAGAACTTCGCCGCCCACATTGTTCTCACGCGCTTCTGCGTCTGAGAGAACACCTTTCGGTGTGGAAACGATCGAAATACCAAGACCATTATGAACACGTGGCAGGTCATTAACAGCGCTGTATACACGACGACCCGGTTTCGACACACGGTTAAGTGTCCGAATTACTGGTTCGCCTTCATGATACTTAAGCTCGATTGAAAGTTCAGCTTTATTGGCTTCACCATCAACACGTGAATAACCACGAATATAACCTTCCCGCTCAAGAACGTCGAGCACACGCTGACGAGTTTTTGAAGCAGGTGATGAAATAACTGACTTGCGGGCTTGCAAGCCGTTACGGATACGGGTCAACATATCGCCGATTGGATCTGTCATCGACATGAGCGTTCCCCTTACCAGCTAGACTTCACAATGCCAGGAACTTTACCGTCGGAACCAAGTTCACGAAGGGAAATTCTAGACATTTTGAATTTACGATAATAACCACGAGGACGACCTGTTACTTCGCAACGATTACGAAGACGGTTAGCCGCACCATTACGTGGCAACTTAGCGAGTTGTAGCGCAGCCAACCAACGCTCGTCGTCAGACAGATCTTTATTATAAATCTGTTCTTTCAACTGAGCACGTTTAGCGGCATATTTCGCAACTAACTTCTCGCGCTTCAAATTTTTATTAACGGCACTTTTCTTAGCCATAATATTTCTCCTAACGACTACCGTTATTTTTTGAACGGCATCTGGAAACCAGCGAGAAGCTCACGTGCTTCGTCATCTGATTGCGCAGTCGTGCAGATAATGATGTCCATTCCACGAATAGTATCAACTTCATCATAGTTGATTTCCGGGAATACGATCTGTTCCTTCAAGCCCATCGCATAGTTACCACGACCATCGAAAGACTTAGGGTTAACACCCTGAAAGTCACGAACGCGTGGAAGCGCAATAGTGATCAACCGATCAAGAAACTCGTACATACGATCAGAGCGAAGAGTTACCTTCACACCGATTGGCATACCATCACGTAGCTTAAAGCTCGCAATTGATTTCCGTGCACGTGTTACAACAGGCTTCTGTCCAGAAATCGCTGTGATTTCTTTCAAAACCTTATCGATCTTTTTCTTGTCCTGAACAGCTTCACCAACACCTACGTTGATGACAACTTTGTCCAGTTTCGGAATCTGCATGGAGTTATTATATTCGAAACGCTCTTGAAGTGCGCTGCGAACAGTTTCTTCATACTGTTTACGAAGACGAGGTTGTGCATTAGCCATCAATCATCTCCCCAGATTTTTTCGCAAAACGAACCTTGCGACCATCTTCTAGAGTCTTGAAACCAACACGGGTAGGAGCGCCGTCTTTCGGATCCTCAATCATGAGGTTAGAAAGCTGAACAGGAGCTTCTTTTGTTTCAATACCACCCGCACTAACTTGTGTTGGACGATTATGACGCTTTACAAGATTAACACCTTGTACAAGCGCACGGTCATCTTTCGTCAACACGCGTGTGATTTCGCCGCGCTTGCCTTTATCTTTACCAGCAACCACAACGACCTTGTCACCTTTTCTAAGCTTCGCGGCCATTTATAGTACCTCCGGTGCAAGCGAGATGATTTTCATATGCTTCTTTGCACGCAATTCACGAACAACCGGGCCAAAAATACGTGTGCCGATTGGTTCATGTGTTTTATTAACAAGTACCGCAGCATTTCGGTCAAAGCGAATCGCTGTACCATCTTTGCGGCGAACTTCCTTAGCAGTACGAACGATGACAGCGCGGTGCACGTCACCCTTCTTAACACGACCCCGTGGGATCGCCTCTTTCACTGAGACGACGATAATGTCGCCAACTCCAGCAGTTTTACGCTTGGAACCACCAAGCACTTTAATGCACTGCACCCTCTTGGCCCCAGAGTTATCGGCCACATCGAGGTTGGTTTGCATTTGAATCATGGGTTCAACCCTTTACTTAATTAAATGCCGTATTGAAAGACAATGAGGCAATTAAGCCTCACCACCTACAACACGCCACGACTTCAATTTCGAGACAGGACGACATTCTTCGATACGAACAATTTCGCCAACCTTAACTTGGTTACTCTCATCATGAGCGTGGTACCTTTTAGAGCGTCGAATAATTTTGTCAACCAATGGATGCTTAACTCGACGTTCAACTTTAACAACAACGGTTTTTTCACCTTTGTCGCTTACCACAGTTCCTTGTAATATACGCTTTGGCATGGGCTACTCCTTACGCCTCAGCTGACTGGTTCAAGATCGTCAGGATACGTGCAACATCGCGACGCACTTGACGAGCTCTAGCAGTGTTTTCTAATTGCCCGGACGCAGCCTGAAAACGCAGATTGAACTGCTCTTTTTTCAAACTTTCAAGCTCTGTACGGAGCTCGTCTGCCGTTTTGGCACGAAGATCAGATGCCTTCATTTTTACTCTCCGTTTGCTTAATGCATCCGGCTTACGATACGTGTACCAACGGACAGCTTAGCTGCTGCTCGCTCGAACGCACCGCGTGCCAGTTCTTCAGAAACCCCATCGATTTCAAACATGATGCGGCCAGGTTTAACCTTGCACGCCCAATAATCAACAGAGCCTTTACCTTTACCCATACGAACCTCAGCAGGTTTCGACGTAACAGGTGTATCAGGAAAGATTCTGATCCATACCTTACCAGACCGTTTCATATGACGGTTCATGGCACGACGAGCTGCCTCGATTTGACGAGCAGTTACCCGGCCAGGATCGGTTGCTTTTAAACCGAACTGACCGAAATTCAATGTAGTTCCGCCCTTGGCATTGCCATGGATACGGCCCTTATGGGCTTTCCGGAACTTTGTACGTTTTGGTTGCAACATGTCTTGTCGCTCCTATCACTACCATCCAGCCTTAACGGCGAGATGGACCACCTTGACTTTGAGCTTCGTTTGCACGACGCTCATGAGCCATTGGGTCATGTTCCAAAATTTCGCCCTTAAACACCCATACCTTGATGCCACAAACACCATAGGCAGTGTGCGCAGAGCCAACACCGTAATCGATATCCGCACGAAGCGTATGCAATGGCACACGTCCTTCACGGTACCATTCAGTACGAGCGATCTCGGCACCACCAAGACGACCAGCACAGTTGATACGAATACCACCAGCACCAAGGCGAATAGCGCTTTGAACTGAACGCTTCATTGCACGGCGGAAAGCCACACGACGTTCGAGCTGTTGAGCGATATTATCTGCGATCAATTTCGCATCAATCTCAGGCTTGCGAACTTCAACGATGTTGAGGCTCACCTCAGATGATGTGTATTTGGCGATTTTCTGACGCAGCTTTTCAATGTCTGCACCTTTTTTACCAATGATCACACCAGGGCGTGCTGAATAGATTGTCACACGACATTTTTTCGCAGGGCGTTCAATAACAACCTTGGAAATACCAGCCTGTGATAGGTTTTTCAGAACAAACTCACGGATGCGAAGGTCTTCGTGAAGAAGGCTACCGTATTCTTCACCTTCTGCGTACCAGCGCGAATCCCAAGTGCGGTTTACACCCAGGCGCAGACCAACGGGACTTACTTTCTGACCCATTATGCTGACTCCTCAACTTCGCGCACAACGATGCGCAGACGACTGAACGGCTTAATGATTTTACCTACACGACCGCGTGCCCGAGCACGAAAACGCTTCATTACAAGCGCTTTACCAACGGTTGCTTCAGCAACAACAAGGCTGTCCACATCCAGGTTATGATTGTTTTCTGCGTTAGCAACAGCAGATTCCAATACTTTCTTTACGTCGATTGCATTGCGGCGACGATTGAAAGAAAGCGACGTAAGCGCCTTCTCTACTTTCATGCCGCGAATGCTGGCTGCTACCAGATTAAGTTTCTGGGGCGAGCCACGAAGCATAGTAGCTGTTGCTACTGCTTCATTATCCGCCAAACGGCGTTTTGCTGATTGCTTGCCCACAGTTACTTCCTCTTAGCTTTCTTGTCAGCCGCGTGACCCCAATATGTCCGGGTCGGTGAAAACTCACCAAGCTTATGACCAACCATATCGTCAGTAACATAAACAGGGATAAATTTTTGCCCGTTGTAGACATTGAAAGTCAGCCCGACAAAGTTTGGCAGAATTGTAGACCGGCGTGACCAAGTCTGAATTACTGCATTACTTTTGCCGCTATCGAGAGCTGCTTCAACCTTCTTAAGAAGGTGCATGTCAACGAAAGGGCCTTTCCATACAGAGCGTGCCATATCTTAGACTCCTTAGCGTTTCTTGCGCTCATGACGAGAGCGGATGATAAACTTGTCAGAGGCTTTATTAGAGCGTGTACGTTTACCTTTCGTTGGTTTACCCCAAGGTGTCACAGGGTGACGACCACCAGAGGTACGACCTTCACCACCACCATGTGGGTGATCAACAGGGTTCATGGCAACACCACGAACACTTGGTCGTTTACCAAGCCAACGATTCCGACCCGCTTTAGCGAGCTTGATGTTTTGGTTGTCTGGGTTAGAAACCGCACCAACAGTTGCGACACACTCGCCGCGAATGATGCGAACTTCACCAGAAGACAAACGAAGCTGTGCGTAACCACGGTCACGACCGATAAGCTGTGCGTATGCGCCAGCTGAACGGGCGATCTGACCACCTTTACCAGGCTTCATCTCCACATTGTGGATAATGGTACCAACAGGCATGCTGGCTAGCGGCATTACGTTACCAGGCTTCACGTCAACCTTTTTGCCTGCGATAACGCTATCGCCAGCAGCAAGGCGCTGAGGAGCAAGGATGTATGCCTGTTCGCCGTCTTCGTATTTAATAAGCGCAATGAAAGCTGTGCGGTTTGGATCGTATTCAATACGCTCCACAGTTGCTGCAACGTCCCATTTAGCCCGTTTAAAGTCGATTTTCCGGTACGTACGCTTGTGACCACCACCACGACGACGTGATGTAATACGGCCAGTGTTATTGCGACCACCAGATTTGGTAAGACCTTCGGTTAGCGCTTTAACAGGTTTGCCTTTGTGAAGACCTTCACGGTCCACAAGAACAAGCCCACGCTGTGCCGGGGTTACCGGTTTATATTGCTTGAGTGCCATCGGTTAAACCCCCGTAGTCACGTCAATGCTGTGGCCTTCTTCCAAGGTAACCATGGCTTTTTTGTATTCGGCACGTTTGCCGACTACACCACGGAATCTTTTTACCTTGCCTTCTTGGCGGAGCGTATTGACTTTCTTGACTTTCACACCAAAGAGCGCTTCCACGGCCGCTTTAATAGCAGGCTTGTTAGCGTCGATGGCAACTTTGAAAGTCACCTGGTTGTTTTCCGAGCCCATTGTTGCCTTCTCGGTGATAATTGGGCTCTGAACTACGTCATAATGCTTGACATCAATCATTTGAGCCTCTCCTCGAGTTTCGCAACAGCAGCCTTAGTGAGAACAAGCGTATCACGACGAAGAATATCGTATACGTTTGCACCTTGGCTTGGGAGCACATCGACATTCGGGATATTGCTTACAGCGCGTTTGAAGTTTTCATTCACTTCAGCACCATCAACGAAAAGAGCATTCTTAAGGCCAAGCTTTTCGAGCTTAGCAGTAAGTTCTTTTGTCTTACCGTCTTTAAGTTCAGCAACATCAACAACGATGAGTTTACCATTTGCTTGTTTTGTACTTAGCGCAGTCTTAAGACCAAGCTGACGTACTTTTTTAGGCAAGCTAAAACCATGATCGCGAGGGATCGGGCCAAACGCACGTCCACCACCAATAAAGATGTTAGAACGACGTGAACCGTGACGCGCGCCGCCTCCGCCTTTCTGACGACCGAACTTTTTACCAGTACGGGCAATGTCAGAGCGGAATTTAACAGCGTGTGTACCTGCGCGACGTTTCGCAAGCTGCCAGTTTACTACACGGTGCAGAATGTCTGCACGCAGTGTTGCGCCAAATACTGCGTCATCGAGATCGATGTCACCAGCTTTTTTGGCTTCCAATGTAAGAACATTCGTCTTCATGACGCTTATTCCTCGCTAGCTTCAGCTGGCGCTGTTGCTTCTGCATCTGCCGCTTCAGCAGGAGCCTCAACCGGCGCCGCTTCTTCAACTGCTGCAGGAGCGCGGAACGCTGCTGGCATAGGAAGGCCTTCAGGAAGAGCTTTCTTAGTAGCGTCAGAGATAAGCACCCAGCTCTCTTTAGAACCAGGGATACCGCCGCGCACCAAGATCAAGCCTTCTTCAGCCCGTGTTTCAAAAACTTCAAGGTTTTGAACAGTTGTGCGTGCATCGCCCATATGACCAGCCATTTTCTTACCTTTGAAAACGCGGCCTGGGTCCTGACACTGACCTGTCGAACCATGTGAACGGTGAGAGATAGAGACACCGTGTGATGCACGAAGACCGCCAAAGTTATGGCGTTTCATGGCACCGGCGAAGCCTTTACCTTTAGATGTACCAACAACATCCACTTTCTGACCTGAAATAAAATGGTCAGCAGTAAGTTCAGCGCCGACTTCAACGAGGGCATCTTCACTTACACGGAACTCAGCAACTTTCATCTTTGGCTCAACTTGCGCTTTCGCGAAGTGACCACGCATTGCTTTTGATACGTTTTTCACCTTACGGCCACCAGCACCAAGCTGTAGTGCAGTGTAACCATCTTTTTCTGATGTGCGCTGAGCAACAACCTGACAGTTATCCAACTGTAGAACTGTTACCGGCACATGCTGACCAGCGTCATTAAAGACACGTGTCATACCAAGTTTTTTTGCAACAAGACCTGTACGCATGATCTTATCCTTGCAGCTTAATTTCAACATCAACACCTGCAGCGAGGTCGAGCTTCATAAGAGCATCAACTGTCTGCGGCGTTGGGTCGATTATGTCGAGTAGACGCTTGTGCGTACGCATTTCGAATTGCTCACGTGATTTCTTATTCACGTGCGGGCTACGGAGAACCGTAAACTTTTCAATTCTGGTTGGCATCGGGATAGGACCACGAACCATAGCGCCTGTGCGTTTGGCAGTATTAGCGATCTCACCAGTTGCTTGATCAAGCACACGGTGGTCAAACGCTTTTAGCCGGATGCGAATGTTTTGCGCTTCCATTGCTTTAACACCTAATAATGAGGCGCCGGTTTATAAGCCGACGCCTAAGTTACAGAATTATTCGATAATAGTTGAGACGACACCGGCACCGACTGTACGACCGCCTTCACGGATCGCAAAGCGCAGACCTTCGTCCATCGCGATAGGAGCGATAAGCTGAACTGTTAGGTTCACATTATCACCAGGCATTACCATCTCAGTACCAGATGGAAGCTCAACTGTACCTGTCACATCAGTTGTACGGAAGTAGAACTGTGGACGGTAGTTCGCGAAGAATGGTGTGTGACGACCACCCTCGTCTTTCGACAAGATGTATGTCTCTGCAGTGAACTTTGTGTGCGGTGTGATTGAGCCAACGTGTGCAAGAACCTGACCACGCTCAACATCATCACGCGCAACGCCGCGAAGAAGAGCACCAATGTTATCGCCTGCTTCACCTTGATCGAGAAGCTTACGGAACATTTCAACGCCAGTAACTGTTGTTTTCGCTGTATCTTTGATACCAACGATCTCAATCTCTTCACCAACTTTAACAACACCACGCTCTACACGGCCTGTTACAACTGTACCACGACCAGAGATAGAGAATACGTCCTCAACAGGCATCAAGAATGCACCGTCGATCGCACGATCTGGCTGTGGGATATACTCGTCAACAGCAGCCATCAGTTCAAGAATCTTTTCTTTACCAATGTTATCGTCGCGGCCTTCCATCGCTGCAAGTGCAGAACCTGCAATGATCGGAATATCGTCGCCAGGGAATTCGTAGTCAGAAAGAAGTTCACGAACTTCCATCTCTACAAGCTCAAGAAGCTCTTCATCATCAACCTGATCAACTTTGTTCAAGAACACTACAAGCGCTGGAACACCAACCTGACGTGCTAGAAGAATGTGCTCACGTGTTTGTGGCATTGGTCCGTCTGCTGCGTTAACAACAAGGATACCACCATCCATCTGTGCAGCACCTGTGATCATGTTCTTCACATAGTCAGCGTGGCCCGGGCAATCAACGTGCGCATAGTGACGCGCATCTGTTTCATACTCAATGTGTGCTGTAGAAATCGTAATACCGCGCTCGCGCTCCTCTGGAGCTTTGTCGATATTTGAAAAATCAACCGCTTCACCACCTTGTGCTTCAGCTAAAACCTTCGAAATCGCAGCTGTCAACGTCGTCTTACCATGGTCAACGTGACCAATCGTGCCAATGTTACAGTGCGGCTTATTCCGCTCAAACTTTTCCTTAGACATTTTAATCTACCTTCTTATCGGCCTCCGGTTGGCCGGAGGAACCATAACAATTATTTTTCTTTAAACTTAACCAGCCAATTTTGACTTGATTTCATCAGCGACAGCGTTTGGAACACCGTCATAATGGTCAAACTGCATAGAGAATGTTGCGCGACCTTGTGAGAATGAACGAAGCTCATTCACATAACCGAACATATTCGCAAGCGGAACCATTGCATTGATTGCCGTGTTAGGACCACGAGTTTCAGAACCCTGGATCTGACCACGACGTTTATTAAGGTCACCGATTACATCACCCATATAATCTTCAGGTGTTACAACTTCGACCTTCATAATTGGCTCAAGCAACTTGATACCCGCTTGAGACGCAGCTTCGCGCATAGCACCACGACCCGCGATCTCAAACGCAAGTACGCTTGAATCGACATCGTGATACGCGCCATCCGTTAGCGTCACAGAGAAGTCAATGATTGGGAAACCGATAAGAGCACCAGCTTCTGCAATGTCATTAACACCCTTTTCAACACCAGGGATGTATTCTTTAGGGATGTTACCCCCCTTAATTTCATCAGTGAATGTGATACCAGAACCACGCTCACCAGGAGTAACAGTCATTTTCACACGACCAAATTGACCAGAACCACCAGATTGCTTCTTGTGGGTGTAGTCAACCTGAACTTCCTTAGCAAAACTCTCACGGTAAGCAACCTGCGGCGCGCCAACTGTACACTCTACTTTAAATTCACGCTTCATACGATCAACGAGAATATCGAGGTGCAACTCGCCCATACCAGCGATTACTGTTTGACCAGATTCTTCATCAGACGTTACGCGGAATGATGGATCTTCTGCCGCCAAACGACCGAGAGCAATACCCATTTTTTCTTGGTCAGCTTTAGTTTTCGGCTCAACCGCAACTTCGATAACCGGATCAGGGAATTCCATGCGTTCCAGAATAACCTGTGAGTTATTCGCACAGAGTGTATCACCAGTTGTTGTAGACTTAAGACCTGCAAGCGCGATGATATCACCAGCACGTGCTTCCTTAAGGTCTTCACGGTTGTTTGAGTGCATCTCAAGCATCCGGCCAACTTTTTCTTTACGTTGCTTCACAGAGTTCATCACCTGAGTACCAGTTGAAAGAACACCTGAGTAGATACGACAGAATGTGAGCGTACCAACAAACGGGTCATTCATAATCTTGAATGCAAGCGCAGAAAATGGCTCATCATCTGAAGATTCGCGAACAATCTCTTTTTCCTGATCGTCAGCATCAACACCCTTGATCGCCTCAACGTCAGTTGGAGCAGGCATGAAATCAACAACAGCATCCAGAAGCGGCTGAACACCCTTGTTTTTAAACGCTGTACCATTAAGAACAGGAACGAAATCACCAGCAATTGTACCCTTACGGATAGCTATCTTCAGCTCTTCTTCAGAAATTTCCTCACCTTCGAGGTATTTCTCCATAAGCGCTTCATCAGCCTCGACCGCTGTTTCAATCATTTCCATGCGAGCAATTTCAACAGCTTCTGCAAGCTCTGGACGCACATCGACATAATCGTAAGACGCACCAAGATCCTCACCCTTCCAAAGAACTTCTTTGTTCTTCACAAGATCGATAAGACCTTCATACTCTGATTCTGCACCAATAGGAAGCTGAACAACAAGAGCCGTTGCACCAAGGCGGTCCTTTATCATATCAACACAGCGCTCGAAGTTTGCGCCCATACGGTCCATCTTATTGACGAAACACATACGAGGAACGCCGTATTTATCAGCTTGGCGCCATACTGTTTCAGATTGAGGCTCAACACCAGCAACCGAATCGAATACCGCTACCGCACCATCAAGAACACGAAGCGAACGCTCAACTTCAATCGTGAAGTCAACGTGCCCAGGTGTATCAATAATGTTAATACGGTGATCATTCCAGAAACAAGTTGTAGCAGCAGAAGTAATCGTAATACCACGCTCCTGCTCTTGCTCCATCCAGTCCATCGTAGCGCCACCATCGTGAACTTCACCAATTTTATGGCTACGACCTGTATAATAAAGAATACGTTCGGTTGTCGTTGTTTTACCAGCATCAATGTGTGCCATGATGCCGATATTGCGATAACGATCTAGTGGCGTTCTACGTGCCATGTGACTGATCCCTAATTCCTACCAATTACCAACGATAATGAGAGAAGGCCTTGTTAGCCTCTGCCATCTTGTGAGTGTCTTCACGCTTCTTAACAGCAGCACCGCGGCTGTTAAATGCGTCGAGAAGTTCGCCAGATAAGCGATCAACCATTGTTGTTTCATTACGCTTGCGTGCTGCAGCAATAATCCAGCGAATAGCAAGTGCCTGAGCGCGCGCAGAGCGAACCTCAACAGGAACCTGATACGTTGCACCACCTACACGGCGTGAACGAACTTCAATCGCAGGCTTAACATTATCAAGCGCCTCATGGAACACACCAAGCGGCTCTTGTTTTGCACGACCTTCAACTTTATCGAAGGCACCGTATACGATACGTTCTGCAACAGACTTCTTGCCATCAAGCATAAGGCTGTTCATGAACTTTGTAAGGACGATATCACCGAACTTTGGATCCGGCAGTACCTCACGTTTTTCTGCACTATGACGACGTGACATGTGTTCTTTCCTCTCTCAACCTTATTTCGGACGCTTCGTACCGTATTTCGAACGGCTACGACGACGATCCGCAACACCTTGCGTATCAAGAACACCACGAAGTGTGTGATAACGAACACCCGGCAAATCTTTTACACGGCCGCCACGGATCAAAACCACTGAGTGCTCTTGAAGATTGTGACCCTCACCAGGAATGTAAGATGTTACTTCGTGGCCATTTGAAAGGCGTACACGAGCAACTTTACGAAGCGCTGAGTTAGGTTTCTTAGGTGTAGTTGTATAAACACGTGTACAAACGCCACGCTTTTGAGGACAAGCCTCTAGTGCCGGCACCTTATTATGGACCGGCTTTGCCTTACGCGGTTTGCGTACGAGCTGATTAATGGTAGGCATATTTTTTCCTTGCCGTTTTTCTCTGTCACCATTACCGAGCCACCTCTTTTGCATGCAACAAAAGTACCTGCATCGATGCTTTAACACTCCGACGAGGCAACTCGCTATAATTCAATTTTATCTCAAAGCTAGCTAACCACTGCGTCTAACAAGGTTTTGTTACCACCAGTGCTCTAGCGAGGTGCGCAATATATGCATGACCCCTACCCTCGTCAACCGAAAAAACTCCTGAGTAATATTTTACCAATTTATTGCAGTAAAACTGCCTATTTCCTGCCCATTTACTCTGTTTTTATGGGCATCAGAGCATGTAGCGAATATCAAAACACAGAATCACTTGAATTAATATTACCTGCCTAAGCCCTCTTTATACAAAAAGGGCCTGCAAAATATGCAAGCCCTTGGTGTTATTTTTTGATCTATGTTGATTAAGCTTCGCTGGCTTGATCACCGTCTGATGTTGCAGCAGCAAACTCGGCTTCAGCAGCGGCAAGCGGATCATTAAGTTCCACTTCCTCATGCTCTTCAGCCATTGCTTCCGTTGCAATTGCATCACGGCGCTGTGCTTCATGACGAAGGCGGTTCATAACCGCACCAGTACCTGCAGGTATCAAGCGACCAACGATAACGTTCTCTTTGAGGCCGATAAGCTTGTCTTTCTTGCCAGCAACAGACGCCTCTGTAAGAACACGTGTTGTTTCCTGGAACGAAGCCGCAGAAATAAAGCTGCGTGTTTGCAGACTTGCTTTGGTGATACCAAGAAGGATTGGATTACCTTTTGCTGGCAACTTGCCTTCTGCTTCGAGGCGCTCGTTCGCTTCGATAAATTCTTCACGCTCAACTTGCTCACCAAGGAGGAAGCGGCTATCGCCAGAAGCGGTGATTTCAATTTTCTGAAGCATTTGACGAACGATAACTTCGATATGTTTATCGTTAATCTTCACACCCTGAAGACGGTAAACATCCTGAACTTCGTTAATAAGGAAGTTAGCAAGCGCCTCAATACCCATAACCTGAAGGATATCATGTGGTGCAGGGTTACCATCAATCAGATATTCACCTTTCTGGATGAAATCACCTTCCTGAACAGCAACGTGCTTACCTTTGGCAACAAGATACTCAACCGGCTCCTGATCTTCTTCGCGTGGGCGAATAGTGATCCGGCGCTTGTTTTTGTAATCACGGCCAAATTCAACAATACCATCAACGTCAGCGATAATCGCATGATCCTTCGGACGACGAGCCTCGAAGAGTTCCGCCACACGAGGTAGACCACCTGTAATATCTTTTGTTTTCGCTGCTTCACGCGGGATACGCGCAAGAACGTCCCCTGCTGATACACTTGCACCGTCTTCAACAGACAGAATTGCGTCAACAGATAAGAAGTAACGTGCTTCGGTACCGTTTGCTAACTCAACAACATCATCCTTATCATCACGAAGGGTGATGCGCGGGCGAAGGTCTGCACCTTTTGGCGCTGAACGCCAGTCAGCGACAACTTTAGATGCGATACCAGTACCTTCATCAACAACTTCCTTGATCGACACGCCGTTTACAAGATCAACGAAACGAACAACACCAGACTGCTCTGTGATAATCGGTAGTGTATATGGGTCCCACTCAGCAAGTTTGTCACCTTTCTTAACCTCGTCGCCCTCTTTAACAGCGAGGTGCGATCCGTAAGAAATACGGTGCTTGCTTCGCTCGCGGCCATCAGCATCTTCGATGATAAGTTCCATATTACGGCTCATCACCACATTACGGCCCTTACTATCAACAATAACGTTATTATTGTTAATGCGAAGCGTACCATCAGCCCCTGCTTCAATCGCAGATTCTGCATTCACTGTCGCAGCGCCACCAATGTGGAATGTACGCATTGTCAGCTGTGTACCAGGCTCACCAATTGACTGAGCTGCGATAACACCAACAGCTTCACCCATATTTACAGGCGTACCACGCGCTAGGTCACGGCCATAACATTTGCCGCAGGCGCCGCCTTTTGTCTCACATGTGAGAACCGAGCGAACTTTAACTTCTGCAAGTCCTGCTGTCTCTACAGCCTCGGCTGAAACCTCATCAAGCAATGTACCAGCCTCATAAAGTAGTTCACCAGTAACCGGATGGTTTACATCCACAGAAAGACAACGGCCAAGAATACGTTCTGCCAATGGCACAAGAACGTCACCACTTTCAGAAACTTCTGTAATCGTCATACCAGCTTCTGTACCACAATCTTCTTCTACAATTACACAGTCCTGAGAAACATCGACAAGACGACGTGTCAAATAGCCTGAGTTTGCAGTTTTAAGCGCTGTATCGGCAAGACCTTTACGCGCACCGTGCGAAGAGTTGAAGTATTCAAGAACTGACAGGCCTTCCTTAAAGTTAGAGATAATTGGTGTTTCAATAATCTCACCAGAAGGTTTCGCCATCAGGCCACGCATACCAGCAAGCTGTTTCATTTGCGCCGCACTACCACGAGCACCAGAGTTTGCCATCATAAAGACCGAGTTCACATCAGTTTGACGACCACTTTCGTCAATTTCTGTGCGCTCCATTTCTTTCATCATCGCATCAGCGACTTTGTCAGAACACTGCGCCCATGCATCAACGACCTTGTTGTATTTCTCACCTTGCGTGATGAGGCCGTCCTGATACTGCTCTTCATATTCTTTTACGAGGCTACGCGTATCTTCAACGAGTGTTTCTTTGGCTGGTGGAATGATCATGTCATCCTTACCGAAAGAAATACCGGCGTTACAAGCACGTTTGAACCCTTCGCCCATAATACCATCAGCAAACAGCACAGTCGTTTTCTGGCCACAGTGACGATAAACAACATCGATAACTTCTGAAATCTCTTTCTTCGTCAAACGACGGTTGATCAAGCTGTATGGAACGTTTTTATGAAGCGGCAAATGACGTGCAAGGATCATACGGCCCGGTGTTGTTTCAACACGAAGTGAGATAGGATTACCTTCTTCATCGACACTATCGACACGGCCAATAATTTTTGAATGCAGCGTTACAGTACCGTTATCAAGCGCAAACTCGATCTCGTCCATATTACCGAAGACTTTACCTTCACCGATATCACCGACACGTTCTGATGTCATATAGTAAAGACCAAGAACGATATCCTGTGAGGGAACGATAATCGGCTTACCATTAGCAGGCGACAGGATGTTGTTCGTAGACATCATTAATACACGTGCTTCAAGCTGTGCTTCGATAGAGAGAGGCACGTGAACCGCCATCTGGTCACCATCAAAGTCAGCGTTAAAGGCTGCACAAACAAGTGGGTGCAACTGGATCGCTTTACCTTCGATCAATACTGGTTCAAACGCCTGAATGCCAAGACGGTGAAGCGTTGGTGCCCGGTTAAGCATAACTGGGTGTTCACGGATAACCTCATCAAGGATATCCCAAACCTCACGGCGTTCTTTCTCGACGAGTTTCTTCGCAGCCTTAATTGTGGTTGCGATACCTTTCTTGTCGAGGCGCGAATAGATAAACGGTTTGAATAGTTCAAGCGCCATTTTCTTCGGCAGGCCACACTGGTGCAGTTTAAGCTCAGGGCCAACCACGATCACAGAACGACCGGAATAGTCAACACGCTTACCAAGAAGGTTCTGACGGAAACGACCCTGCTTACCTTTCAGCATATCTGAAAGTGATTTAAGCGGGCGCTTGTTCGCACCTGTGATTGTACGGCCACGACGACCGTTATCAAAGAGTGCGTCAACAGATTCCTGAAGCATCCGTTTTTCGTTACGAATGATGATGTCTGGTGCGCGAAGTTCAATAAGACGCTTCAAACGATTATTACGGTTAATAACCCGGCGATACAGATCATTAAGATCAGATGTCGCAAAACGACCACCATCAAGCGGAACGAGCGGGCGAAGCTCTGGCGGGATCACTGGTACAACAGTCAGGATCATCCACTCAGGGCGGTTATCAGATTCGATGAACGCTTCAATTACTTTAAGGCGCTTAACAATTTTCTTCGGCTTGAGCTCAGATTTTGTCTCAGCAAGTTCTTTAAGAAGCTTCTCGCGCTCGTCTTCAAGGTCAACCGCTTCAAGAAGCTTGCGAATTGCTTCCGCACCAATGCCTGCTGTGAAAGCATCTTCACCGTATTCATCCTGCGCACGGTAATAGTCTTCTTCAGAAAGAAGTTGGAACTGCTTAAGAGGCGTAAGGCCCGGCTCCATAACGACATAATATTCGAAATAGAGAACGCGTTCCAAATCCTTGAGCGTAATATCAAGCAAAAGGCCGATACGGCTAGGCAGTGATTTCAAGAACCAGATATGTGCACACGGAGCAGCAAGGTCGATATGGCCCATGCGCTCACGGCGTACTTTAGAAAGCGTAACTTCAACGCCGCATTTCTCACAGATAATGCCGCGATATTTCATCCGCTTATACTTACCGCAAAGACATTCGTAATCTTTTACCGGGCCGAAAATACGTGCGCAGAAAAGACCGTCTTTCTCTGGTTTGAATGTACGATAGTTGATGGTTTCAGGTTTCTTGATTTCACCAAAAGACCATGAGCGAATGCGCTCAGGTGAGGCTACTGAAATCTGAATTTGGTCGAACGTGTCAGGCTTTTGGCCTGGGTTGAAGTATTTCATCACGTCTTGGTTCATGACCGACATCTCTCTTAATTATCTTGGCGGGCTTTCACCCAATTTTGCTTATTCAAATCTTAATAAGCAGCTCAAGGGAATGGGGCAGAACCCTGCCCTATTCCTCGAAATTCATGACTCTATTCGGCGCCAGTGATCAATTCTACGTTCAAGCAGAGCGATCTCATTTCCTTCACAAGAACGTTGAAGGATTCTGGAATACCCGCTTCGAATGTGTCATCACCGCGAACAATTGCTTCGTATACTTTGGTACGACCAGACACGTCATCTGATTTAACCGTCAGCATTTCCTGAAGCGTATAGGCAGCACCATATGCCTGAAGTGCCCACACCTCCATCTCACCGAAGCGCTGGCCACCAAACTGAGCTTTACCACCAAGCGGCTGCTGGGTCACAAGGCTGTACGGGCCAATAGAACGTGCGTGGATCTTGTCATCAACAAGGTGATGCAGTTTGAGCATATAGATATAGCCCACAGTCACCTTGCGGTCGAATTTCTCTCCAGTACGGCCATCATACAGATCAACCTGACCAGAACCGTCAAGACCAGCTTCTTCAAGAAGTTCAACGATATTACGTTCAACAGCTCCGTCGAATACTGGTGTACCCATCGGCACGCCATTCGTCAGGTTACCAGCAAGTTCGATGATCTGATTATCATTCAGCTCAGATACATCGCTTTCATACTGCTTGTCACCATATACGGTTTTGAACTTATCGCGCATCTCATCGAGGTTATCAGCGCCGTGACGGTAAGCGTCCAGCATGCCATCAATCTGACGACCGAGACCACGTGACGCCCAACCAAGGTGCGTTTCCAAAATCTGCCCAACGTTCATCCGCGATGGTACACCAAGTGGGTTCAACACCACATCAACTGGTGTGCCGTCTTCAAGGTGTGGCATATCTTCGATCGGCATAATACGAGAGATAACCCCCTTGTTGCCATGACGACCAGCCATTTTATCACCAGGCTGAAGCTTACGCTTAACCGCAACAAAGACTTTAACCATCTTAAGAACACCCGGCTGAAGCTCGTCACCGCGCTGGAGTTTCTCAATTTTAACATCAAAGCGACTTTGAAGGGATGCACGGCTCTCATCAAACTGACCGCGAAGCGCTTCAATAGTTGTCATCGCCTCTTCGTCATCAACGGCGATATCCCACCACTGAATCTTTGTAAGCTCAGCAAGCGCTTCCTCAGTAACAACATTACCTTTCTTAAGGTCTTTGTTACCGGACATGACAGTGCGACCAAGAAGAAGCGGCTTCAAGCGACCATAGATATTGCGCTCAAGAATACCGCGCTCATCTTCACGGTCTTTCGTAAGGCGCTCAATCTCTTCACGCTCAATCGTTAGCGCACGCTCGTCTTTATCAACACCGTGACGGTTAAACACACGCACTTCAACAACTGTACCTGCAACACCCGGCGGTAATTTAAGCGATGTATCACGAACATCAGAGGCTTTTTCACCAAAGATCGCACGGAGAAGTTTTTCCTCTGGCGTCATTGGGCTTTCGCCTTTCGGTGTGATTTTACCAACAAGGATATCACCCGGATGAACCTCTGCACCGATATAAACAATACCAGCTTCATCAAGGTTCTTTAGGCCTTCTTCACCTACGTTTGGAATATCGCGTGTGATTTCCTCTGGGCCAAGCTTGGTATCCCTGGCCATCACTTCGAATTCCTCAATATGGATCGAAGTAAAGACATCTTCTTTCACGATACGCTCGGAAATAAGGATTGAATCCTCAAAGTTATACCCATTCCAAGGCATGAACGCTACGAGTGCGTTACGGCCAAGCGCAAGATCACCAAGTTCCGTACTTGGGCCATCACAAATGATATCGCCCTTACGGATGTCATCACCCACCTTAACAAGCGGACGCTGGTTAATACATGTGTTTTGGTTCGAACGCTGGAATTTCTGAAGCGTATAGATATCAACACCTGATTTACCAGGGTCAAGATCTTCAGTTGCACGGATAACGATACGTGTCGCATCAACTTGCTCGACAATACCGGTCCGGCGCGCTGCAATCGCAGCACCGCTATCACGGGCCACAACAGATTCCATACCAGTCCCAACAAACGGCGCCTCAGCGCGCACAAGTGGAACGGCCTGACGTTGCATGTTTGACCCCATCAATGCGCGGTTCGCATCATCGTTTTCAAGGAACGGGATCAAGGATGCCGCAACAGATACAAGCTGCTTCGGTGATACGTCCATCAGGTCAATATTACCTGGCTGCGACATGATAAATTCACCAGCTTCACGGCATGATACAAGATCATTCGCGAAACTACCATCATCAGTTAAATCAGCATTCGCCTGTGCAACTGTGTATTTGGTTTCTTCCATCGCAGAAAGATAAATAACTTCTTCAGTTACCTTGCCATCAACAACCTTGCGGTACGGGCTTTCGATGAAGCCGTATTTATTAACCTGCGCATATGTTGCGAGCGAGTTAATCAGACCAATATTTGGCCCCTCAGGTGTTTCAATCGGGCAAATACGACCATAGTGCGTCGGGTGTACGTCACGAACTTCAAAGCCCGCACGTTCACGTGTCAAGCCGCCAGGCCCAAGCGCTGACATACGGCGTTTATGCGTAATTTCTGATAGCGGGTTTGTTTGGTCCATAAACTGTGAAAGTTGTGATGAACCAAAGAACTCGCGAACAGAAGCCACAACAGGCTTCGCATTAATCAGGTCATGCGGCATCACTGTATCGATATCAACCGATGACATACGCTCACGAATTGCGCGCTCCATACGAAGAAGGCCAATGCGATACTGGTTTTCCATCAATTCGCCAACAGAACGAACACGGCGGTTACCAAGGTGGTCAATATCATCGATCTCACCCTGACCGTTCTTAAGCGAGATAAGTGTCTTGAGTGTTTCAAGGATATCTTCACGGCGAAGAACACCAACCGTGTCTTCACAGTCAAGGTTAAGGCGCATGTTCATTTTCACACGGCCAACGTCAGAGAGGTCATAACGCTCTGCATCAAAGAATAAGCTGTAGAACAATGCTTCAGCAGTTTCTTTTGTAGGCGGTTCACCCGGGCGCATTACTTTATAGATTTCAGCTAAAGCACCATCAAGTGTTTCAACCTTATCTGCTTTAAGCGTATTACGGAGGAACACACCCGTTGCAGCATCATCAACATTAAGAACACGGATTTCATCAAGGCCTGTAGCAGAGAGAACTTCAAGAACTTCTTCTGTTAGCTCGTCACCAGCCTCAACATAAATTGCACCAGTGTTTTCATTGATAATATCATCAGCGGCAAACTGACCAAGGATCATCTCTTCTGGAACAAGAATACCTTCAACACCGCCGCTCTCTAATTTCTTAACGAGACGAGGGGTGATTTTCTTGCCAGCCTCAACAACGACTTCGCCGCTGTCTGCATCCACAAGGTCAAAATCGGGCTTTTGGCCACGCCACGTTTCAGCGTTGAATGGCACACGCCACCCACCTTCAGCGCGTGTGTAGCTCATTGTATCATAGAAATAATGAAGAATATCTTCAGATGACAAACCAAGCGCATACATTAATGAAGTCGCAGGTAACTTACGGCGACGGTCAATACGTACATTGACGATGTCTTTGGCATCAAACTCAAAATCAAGCCAAGACCCACGGTAAGGAATGACACGCGCTGCGAACAGATATTTACCTGAAGAGTGCGTTTTACCTTTGTCATGGTCAAAGAATACGCCCGGCGAACGGTGCATTTGTGACACGATCACACGCTCGGTACCATTAACAACGAACGTACCATTATCGGTCATCATAGGCAGATCGCCCATGTAAACATCTTGTTCTTTGATATCTAAAACAGATTTAGCTTCTGTTTCAGGGTCAATCTCAAATACGATCAAGCGAAGTGTAACGCGAAGCGGCGCTGCGTATGTAATATCGCGCTGCTGACATTCTTCAACGTCATACTTGGGCTCTTCAAGCTCATACCGGACATACTCAAGCGAGGCAGTCCCCGCAAAATCTTGTATCGGAAACACTGATTTCAAAACTTTTTCCAGTCCTGAACTCAGTCTTTCCTCTTCCGTAGCTCCCGGCTTAAAGAAGTGATCGTATGATTGACGCTGAACCTCAATAAGGTTTGGCATCTCAGTTACTTCGAAAATACGACCGAAATCTTTCCGTACACGCTTACGACCAGTAAATGAAGTCGCCATGCTTCGCCCTCGTTTTTCTATAATTTACAGCCGGACAACGCTATTTTAGCCTCGCCCAAGCATCCCAAATAGCCATTTCGGTCAACAATGTACCTTAAACGGCTGAAATTCCAAGTTTTTTCAGGCAAACTCAATCATTTGACCTGAAACGATGATATTTTTTTCGTCCTCACCGCTCAGAGACGCCGAAAGGCCGAGTGTATAAACACACCCGACCCTTGGTAAAAGTAGCTTAAGAAATTACTTAAGCTCAACTTTCGCACCAGCAGCTTCGAGCTTGCCTTTAAGCTCTTCTGCTTCGTCCTTAGAGACTGCTTCTTTAACAGGCTTAGGAGCACCTTCAACGAGGTCTTTTGCTTCTTTAAGACCAAGACCTGTGATAGCGCGAACTTCTTTAATCACGTTGATTTTCTTCGCACCAGCGTCAGCAAGAATTACGTCAAATTCATCTTTCTCTTCAGCCGCAGCTTCACCACCAGCAGCCGCTGGACCAGCAACAGCAACAGCGGCGGCAGCAGATACGCCCCATTTTTCTTCAAGCATTTTTGAAAGCTCAGCAGCTTCCAGAACAGTCAGTGCAGACAATTCTTCAACAATCTTTTCAAGATCAGCCATGATCTTATCTCCAATATATTAGCCCTAAATATATAACGGGCTGAATTTAAATCGTATAATCAGGCGACCAAGGCCACCTGGGTTTCCATTAAATAGACTAAGCTGCGTCTGTATTGCCGTAAGCACCAAACACACGAGCAAGCTGACCGGCAGGAGCCTGTGTAACAGAAGCAACCTTCTGCGCAGGAGCCTGTAGGAGGCCAACAAGTTTACCGCGAAGTTCATCAAGTGATGGCAAGCTAGCAAGAGCTTGAACACCCGCCTGATCCAGAACCGTATCGCCCATACCACCACCAAGAAGACGAAGTTTTTCGTTCTTCTTAGCAAATTCAGCAAGAGCTTTAGGCGCTGCAACAGCATCACCTTCAGCGAAACCAATCGCTGTAGGACCTGTAAACAAATCTGCGATACCCTCGTAGTCGGTACCTTTCAGCGCAAGACGAGTTAGCCGGTTTTTAGTAACTTTAAGATTTGCTCCAGCTTCGCGCATTTGCGAACGCAGTTCAGTAATTTCCGCAACGCTTAAACCATCATAGTGAACTACAATGACAGAAGCAGCAGCAGAAAAAACTTCATGCATGGAAGCAATCAGTTCCTGTTTCTCGGCTCTTTCCACTTTCTCGTCTCCAACTTAGAAAACCATTGCCCGAGAGAGCATGATCTTCGTTCAATTGAGCCATGTATTTTCTAAAAATTCAGAAAACACATTCCCCTGTCCGAGGGTTTGAGCAAATGCTCAGGCTCCGCCAGAGTGGGTAATACCCGCCTTATGGAAACCACGATCGCCATCTTAAAAAGACAACAATTCCTTAACCCCGTCTCATACAGGCCAAACTTTAAACTTTGAAGGTCAGATACTAGCAACCCACTTCAAAGCACCTGTAATCTCGGACAGTTTACTAACGCACAAGCAAAACATCCGCTTATGCGATTAATCAGCCTCACGCATTGTAAGGCTGATTAAATTCCAAAGTCAGCGATTATTCGCTGAGTGTAGCAACATCAATTTTAAGACCAGGGCCCATTGATGATGTTACGCCAATACGTTTAACGTATGTACCCTTGGCACCAGTCGGCTTCGCTTTAACAACAGCATTGATAAATGTATTCACATTCTCAACGATTTTGTCAGCGTCAAAGCTTGCCTTCGCAACACCGCCGTGAATAATCCCTGCTTTTTCAACACGGAACTCCACCTGACCAGCTTTCGCCGCTTCAACAGCACCCTTAACATCCATTGTTACCGTACCAAGCTTAGGGTTCGGCATAAGGCCTTTCGGGCCAAGCACTTTACCAAGGCGACCCACAACAGCCATCATATCAGGTGTCGCGATGCAACGCTCAAAATTGATTTCGCCTTTTTGAACAGCCTCCATCAAATCTTCTGCACCAACAACGTCAGCACCAGCTTCTTTCGCTTCATCAGCCTTAGGGCCGCGTGCAAAAACAGCGACGCGAACTGATTTACCTGTACCATTCGGCAAAGAGATCACACCGCGAACCATTTGGTCAGCGTGGCGCGGATCAACACCAAGGTTCATTGAAACTTCAATTGTTTCGTCGAATTTAACAGCAGAACGATCTTTCAAAAGACCAACAGCTTCTTCAACAGTATAAAGCTTTTCGCGGTCGATACCTTCGCAAGCTTTTTGCATTCTTTTAGCTACTTTTGCCATATCCTTAGCCTTTCACCTCTAGGCCCATAGAACGGGCAGAGCCTTCGATGATAAGCATCGCGGCATCAATATCGTTAGCACTTAAGTCAACCATTTTCGCTTCTGCGATTTCACGTACCTGATCTTTTGTCACTGAACCAGCAACATCACGACCCGGCGTCGCACCACCAGACTTAAGACCAGCCGCTTTCTTCAGATAGTAAGAAGCAGGCGGTGTTTTCGTTACAAACGTAAATGACTTATCAGCATAAATGGTAAGAATAGTCGGGATTGGCATCCCAGAATCCATTTTCTGTGTTTGCGCATTAAACGCTTTACAGAATTCCATAATGTTAACGCCGCGCTGACCGAGTGCGGGGCCAATTGGCGGTGACGGGTTGGCTTGACCAGCCGGCACTTGCAGCTTTAAATAGCCGTCAATCTTCTTTGCCATTCTATTCCCTTTCAAAAATATACAGAACTATTCAAGTTCCCTAGGGTGCGCGGTACGGCTAATGGCAAGCCTCCCGCACGTTCTACTATCCGGGCAATCGCCCAAATTCTTTAAATTCTATTATGCGATCTTTTCGACCTGCGTATACTCAAGCTCAACAGGCGTAGCGCGGCCAAAGATAGAAACTGAAACCTTCAAACGTGCACGGTCCTCATCCACACCCTCAACCATTCCATTGAAAGATGCAAACGGGCCATCAACAACCTTAACTTCTTCACCAACCTCGTAAACGATATTTGGACGTGGGCGCTCAACACCTTCCTCAACTTGATTGAGAATGCGAGCTGCCTCTGTGTCTGAGATCGGGCTTGGTTTACCTTGCGGCCCCAGAAAGCCAGTAACCTTCGCATGGGCATTGACCAAGTGATATGTATCATCAGTCAAAATCATTTTTATAAGAACATAACCCGGGAAGAATTTCTTCTCAGCGGATACCTTCTTACCTTTACGGACCTCAATAACCTCTTCGGTCGGAACAATAACTTCATCAACCAACCCATCAAGGCCTTGCTGAATAGCTTGCTCTTGAATAGCGGCCGCTACTTTATTTTCAAAACCGGAATAAGCGTGAATGATATACCAACGTGTCTTAGCCATATTAGCCCCCGAATCCCAAAAGCCACTGGATACCAGCATTCAATACAAAATCAACGCCCAAGAAAAACACAGCCATAATGACAACCATAACAAAAACCATAAGCGAAGTAACAGTCGCTTCGCGCGGAGTCGGCCAAGTTACCTTGGAACCTTCGCGCTGTACCTGACGTACAAATTCGCCTGGGTTGGTTTTCGCCATCACGCTTTCCTTCTTATCATTTCTCACCTGAACAACAAAATCCAAGCAAGCCTATTATTGTATACGCCTGATAAATAAGCATCTTTACTTAATCAACAAGCCAGCAAATAATCGAGCTTGGCAGGGGCGGAGGGACTCGAACCCACGACACCCGGTTTTGGAGACCGGTGCTCTACCAACTGAGCTACGCCCCTAAACTCGATAAAAACATCAACACTAGGTGGTGCGGTTTACAGCCGAAGTCCCTAGCATGCAAGTGTTTTTTTTACCATAAAAAATATGGCACCATTTTAAGGCCTAACCACCTTAAAATTTAGACATGAAAAACGGGCTGGAATGACCCAGCCCGCATTTAATCGGATAAACTATTATTCGATAATAGTTGAGACGACACCGGCGCCGACTGTACGACCGCCTTCACGGATCGCAAAGCGCAGACCTTCGTCCATCGCGATAGGAGCGATAAGCTGAACTGTTAGGTTCACATTATCACCAGGCATTACCATCTCAGTACCAGATGGAAGCTCAACTGTACCTGTCACATCAGTTGTACGGAAGTAGAACTGTGGACGGTAGTTCGCGAAGAATGGTGTGTGACGACCACCCTCGTCTTTCGACAAGATGTATGTCTCTGCAGTGAACTTTGTGTGCGGTGTGATTGAGCCAACGTGTGCAAGAACCTGACCACGCTCAACATCATCACGCGCAACGCCGCGAAGAAGAGCACCAATGTTATCGCCTGCTTCACCTTGATCGAGAAGCTTACGGAACATTTCAACGCCAGTAACTGTTGTTTTCGCTGTATCTTTGATACCAACGATCTCAATCTCTTCACCAACTTTAACAACACCACGCTCTACACGGCCTGTTACAACTGTACCACGACCAGAGATAGAGAATACGTCCTCAACAGGCATCAAGAATGCACCGTCGATCGCACGATCTGGCTGTGGGATATACTCGTCAACAGCAGCCATCAGTTCAAGAATCTTTTCTTTACCAATGTTATCGTCGCGGCCTTCCATCGCTGCAAGTGCAGAACCTGCAATGATCGGAATATCGTCGCCAGGGAATTCGTAGTCAGAAAGAAGTTCACGAACTTCCATCTCTACAAGCTCAAGAAGCTCTTCATCATCAACCTGATCAACTTTGTTCAAGAACACTACAAGCGCTGGAACACCAACCTGACGTGCTAGAAGAATGTGCTCACGTGTTTGTGGCATTGGTCCGTCTGCTGCGTTAACAACAAGGATACCACCATCCATCTGTGCAGCACCTGTGATCATGTTCTTCACATAGTCAGCGTGGCCCGGGCAATCAACGTGCGCATAGTGACGCGCATCTGTTTCATACTCAATGTGTGCTGTAGAAATCGTAATACCGCGCTCGCGCTCCTCTGGAGCTTTGTCGATATTTGAAAAATCAACCGCTTCACCACCTTGTGCTTCAGCTAAAACCTTCGAAATCGCAGCTGTCAACGTCGTCTTACCATGGTCAACGTGACCAATCGTGCCAATGTTACAGTGCGGCTTATTCCGCTCAAACTTTTCCTTAGACATTGCCCGTCATCCTTACAAGCCAGACGCCTGCCCCTAAGACCAAGCGCTTTAATCCATTGATCCAACAACAGTCTTGTTCACTGTTGCATGAAAAAGACGCCCGTTAGGGCGATAAAAATTTGGAGCGGGTGAAGGGAATCGAACCCTCGTCGTAAGCTTGGAAGGCTTCTGCTCTACCATTGAGCTACACCCGCGAAATCATCTTACTTCTCTCACCAATCTCCTGCCCTAACATGGTCAGGAAAAAGAGAAAGGTGGTGGAGGGAGCAGGATTCGAACCTGCGTACTCATACGAGAACGGATTTACAGTCCGTCGCCTTTAACCACTCGGCCATCCCTCCGACTGTCGAACATAAAAAGCACATGGCTTTTTGAAACAGTGAGGCGCAATATGCCCATATCTTTTGTCATGTCAACATGAAGTTGGTGACTTTTGCTTTTTTTTATCAGCAGGACATGCTCTATCCAGCATATTCAACAGGAATTGACAATAACAGCCGTCAAGATAGGTTTGAAAAATAATATGACGAACGGCAAAACCACAAGGTGCAAAGCAAAGCGATGTCCATAAAAACATCAAATACAGACAGCCGAATCCTTAAGAAGTTTTTCGGAGAAACGAAAAATGGTGAGGAAATATTTATATATAAACTTTCAAACCGCTTAGGCGCCTCTGTAGAAATCATTAACTATGGAAGTACGGTTGTTTCAATCAATGTGCCTGATCGGAAAGGTCATATCGATAATGTTACACTTGGATTTGATTGCCTCAACGAGTATGAGAGACAGATTGAATATTTCGGCTCAACCATTGGCCGGTTCGCAAACCGAATAGCTAATGGCAAATTCACGTTGAATGATCAAACATACCATCTATCACAAAACGACAATGGTAACACACTACACGGTGGCCATAATGGCTTTGATTCCAAGGCTTGGGCCGCAGATGTGATCTTTGACAAAACGGACCACCCGATACTACATTTAAAAACATCAAATTTCGATGGTGAAAATGGCTTTCCAGGCCTGGTAGAAGCAGAAGTAATATATCGTTTTGACAATGAAAATCAGCTCACAATCGATTACAAAGCCAAATCGAACGCCCCCACAATTATTAACCTGACCAACCACTGTTACTTTAACCTAAATGGGCATGGCAGTAATGACGCTACCGACCATTACCTACAGATAAACAGCCAGCATTACACGCCTCTTAACACTGATATGGTTCCAACAGGAAACATTCAACCTGTTCAAGGCACCTCTTTTGATTTTTCTGTTAGCAAAAAAATCGCGGCAAATATTGATGATGCCTGTGAACAAATTGTGCTTGCGAATGGGTTTGATCATAACTGGGTCTTAAAAAATCAAAATTGCGATAAAATATTACACGCTGCAACGCTTTATTCACCGCAAACAGGCCGAACACTTGATGTTTTTACCGACCATACAGGCATACAATTTTATTCTGGAAATCACATTCAAGAACAAGCCTTCCCCAGAGCCAAAGCATTGCATGGACCAAGAAGCGGCATTTGCCTTGAGGCTCAGGGCTTTCCTGACAGCCCAAACCATATCAACTTCCCAACCAATACATTGAACCCGGATGAAATATACCGCAGACGAATCATATATAAATTCGATATCCGGTAACTTAAACGAAACACGGTAACTTACCCAAACAATCAGCCTCATAGAACACTAAAGTGTGATTCACCACCTAATTTAGAATAACGAGCCCGTTATAAAATTTGTGATTATCCACACGAAAAAAACGGCGATTATCACAACTGTTTCAAAACCAACTTGTTTGGTCATTCTCAGTTTGACCACCTGTTATCTAATTCCATACGATTTCAAACAGTATCACGCCCTATACCTCATTAGGACAGAATGGGCTTAGGCGTGACACACGGCGTTTGCGCGAATGCGAGTGATTAAAGGTATTTTGATCATAATTACTCAACCTCCTCAAACGACCGAACTAAAGCATGGGGAAACTGCGTTTTACATGAACGAACGCAGAAAGGGTTATCGACTAACAAAGTCGATTATGAAAGGGAATATAATGTTAACAGTAAGGACAATAGTGCCAGTGGCACTATGTGCCTTAATTGCCGCGCCTATGCCTGCCTTCGCAGGTGCCTGGACGGCAAAAAAAGGTTCAGCTTATAATAAATTTGCCATCAACACTTTTGATAGTTCAGCATCTTTTGGTCCAGAGCAAGAAGGCTTCGAAGAATTTACCGATCTCAATTTCACCTATTACGGCGAATACGGCATAACCGATGATCTTACATTATTTGGCTCAGCCGCACTTAAACGCTTAACACGTACTGATTTCGGAAATGAAGTGACAAATGAGGGCTTTGGTGATGTTGATTTAGGGCTGCGTTATAATTTTTATAATGACGATTTTGTATTATCCGGCCAGTTTCTCTTTAAAGCCCCTTATCTTTATGACGAAGATGCAGACCTCCCGCTCGGTAACGGTCAGGAAGATTATGAATTTCGCCTGCTTTTTGGCAAATCGCTTGGCAAGCTTGGCTATTTTGGTGCCGAGGCAGGATATCGGTTCCGCGCAGGCGATCCGGTAGACGAATTCCGTTACCTGATTGAATATGGCTTTGACGTTACTGATAATGTATATTTACGCGCTAAATTAGACGGCACATTAAATGCACAAAGTGGTAACAACCTCATCGATACACAGTCGGCAAACCCAGCCCTACCCCTTGCGTTTGACCTGGGTAAACTGGAAGCAACTGCAGGCTGGAAAATCAACGAAGACTTTGTTGGTGAGTTTACCGTGACAAGCAACCTATACGGTGACAACACATTGCGCGGTACTAACTTCCAGTTCGCTGTTGTTTATAGCTTCTAATCAGATAGTAGAAAATCATGGATATTTTGGCGTCTATTATTTTAGCTGGGCATTTTAGCCTGCTGTTACTTTTGTGCTTTTATGGTGCCCACAGGGTACATTTGTCGATACTGGCGAAACGCTTATACAAACCCAAGGCGCCGAAATATCATTTTGATGAACTCCCCATCGTTACAGTTCAATTGCCAGTATTTAACGAAAAATTTGTTGTCGAGCGGCTTATCAACACGATAGCAGCCCTCGATTACCCATCTGATAAACTACAAATTCAGATACTGGACGATTCCACCGATGAAACTAAAGACTTAATTGCTGAAAAAGTCGCCTTTCACAAGGAAAGCGGTGTTTGGATAGACCATATCCACCGCACTGATCGCCGCGGGTTTAAAGCAGGTGCATTAGCTGAGGCCATGCATCTCGTCAAAGGTGAATTCATAGCCATCTTTGACGCTGATTTTGTACCCAATACAGACCTACTGACGCGGGCTATTCATCACTTAGCTGACCCGGCAGTTGGTATGGTACAAACAAGGTGGGAGCATTTAAATAGGGATTTTAGCCTTTTAACACGCGCGCAAGCGATCATGCTCGACGCGCATTTTGTTATCGAACAAGTCGCCCGCGATCAAAGTGGTGCTTTCTTTAACTTTAATGGCACTGCCGGCATATGGCGCAAAATTGCGATCGAAGACGCTGGCGGTTGGCAGGCTGATACAATCACTGAAGACCTTGACTTAAGCTATCGGGCGCAACTGAAAGGATGGAAATTTTCATACCTAAGAGACATTGGCTGCCCGAGTGAATTACCTGTCAATATGAATGCATTCAAAAGCCAACAACACCGCTGGGCCAAAGGCGCGATTGAAGTTATGAAAAAAATGTTGGTGACAATATGGAAGGCACCAATATCCAAAGGCAAAAAAATTGAAGCAACCCTGCACCTCACCAGCAACTTGTCTTATATGCTGATGCTTATTGATAGCTTGCTGTTCCTTCTACCAAGTATTTTTATCGCCGGACAAGACCGCTTGGCACTTGCCTTATGGATAGATCTACCCTTATTTGCACTTGCAACACTCAGCCACCTCTTTTTCTTTATGATGGGACAAAAACTATTCTTCGGGCGGGTACTTGATAAACTGATATATCTGCCGCTTTTGATGGCGATAGCAATCGGCCTAAGCATTAACAATGGCCGTGCCGTTCTTGAAGCCCTATTTGGCCACAGAAGCGCCTTTGTTCGCACCCCCAAACTCGGCGATGCGGCAATCGATAAAACAGCTACCCCCAAGCAACAAACAACATACGCGTCTGTCATATCGCGCTGGGGTGACATGATCGAAATGGCACTAGGTTTGTTCTATGCCGTGTTTCTAGGGCTCGCGGTTTACAATGAACTCTGGATGGTAATACCGTTCCTGACAATTTTTACAGCAGGCTTCTTTTTTGCTGGAACAGAAAGCATTAAAGAACGCGTTGGTGAACGCATTCGCTTGAGGCGAACTTGAACAGCCTCGCACACACCATACCCAACTTTACTGCGCCTATTGGCGTAGAAACAAAGAATAATGCTGTAAAATTTCTTTGCGTGATCTTTATGGCTTTATCTTTGCTATCAGCATACATTCCTGAGGTAGCACCCGAATTTACGGGCAGCTTGTATATTATTAATCACTTCGCCCTCACTTTCATTATGCTAACAGTATGGTATTTGAGGCCTAATGGACAAAATGTTGTTTTAATATCAGCAATCATTGCACAAATTTTATTGTTATTTGCAGAACCTTTTACAACACATGACGTAGCCCGCTATATGTGGGACGGTGCTGTTCTCCTCAATGGGTTTGACCCTTATATTATCACACCAAATGACACAGAAGTTGAGCACTTGCGGGCATTATGGCCCACACCAGAAGAGCACGCGAAATATCCAACGATTTACCCTCCTTTTGCCATTAGCCTATTAGCAGTCACAGCATCATTTGGCCCCAAAGCAGCACCAATAGCCTGGAAGGTAATGACAACAAGCGTAGCAATTATAACAATAATCCAGAGTAAAAAACTTCTGACCCTCTACGGGAAAGAACGGCATTTTCCCCTTGTAGCTTTGTCACCGTTATTATTAATGGAAAGCGGTATTGGCACGCACCTTGATATATTTTGCGCTCTTTTTATCGTGCTCGCACTAATACATTACAAACAAAGAAATTTCATAACTGTTGGTACCCTACTTGGCCTTTGCTTTACTATTAAATTCTTACCTGCTGTCATCCTCTTTCCACTTGCAATCAAGGCAGGCTTTCCAAAGATCACACGAAACACTATAGCGCTATGCGGAAGCTTCCTTGCCACTGCAACAGTAATCTACGCCATTGCGCTTTTGGCTGATCTACAGGTGGTTGGTGTACTCTCTACATTTCTACAGAAATGGCGATTTGGCTCGCCAATATTTTCATATCTATCTATGAATGTAAGTGAGGCAGAACTGTTGTTTATCTTAGGGGGAATTGCTCTCAGTCTACTTTGCATCGTTCTTTTAAAGGCGCAGCAGTCAACTACCCTAAGCTGCCAAATTATGTATGCAATTCCGCTTCTGATAAGCCCAGTGGTGTTCCCCTGGTATTTACTCGTCTTTATTCCCCTTATCGCCCTGCGGCCTTCAATAACACTTCTCTTATGGTGTTCAGCGCTACCGCTGACATATGAAGTTCTGGATCAATATAATGCGGCTGGCGTTTGGGCATTCGCGGCTTGGCCTGTGACTGTAACAGGTGTGGTACTATTGATTGGAATCACCCTAGATATAACATTAGGTATAACACCTGATAGTACACTAAAGCACCTCAAGCGACTAATGACATAAAAATATATTTTCTTTATTTTCAATAACTTAAAATATTTTATCGACATTGTTGAAATTTTATTCTTGTCAATTCTGATTAGGTGTACTACATAACTAATACACCGGCACAATAAAACGCCTAAACAGTTCTTAAGAACGGAAGGCACAGCGAGGAAATAGCCGGGTAATTCGGATCTCTCCCAGTCCGGGTTATGACAGCGAAAAGAAAAAGGGCCACTAAAAATAATAAGGCTCAAAACAGCGAGGAAACAAAATGGGGGTCGGCAACACACCGATCCCCATTTTAAAAAACGACAGCATTAATAAAAAGGGTGCAATAGCCCAAATAACAAAACTAAAACAATAAAACAGCGAGGAAACAGATAATGTCTATTACACAATATCAAAAACTAAAACGCAGCGAACGTCGTATCCGCCGCATTGCCCGCGCAACAGGCAAAGCGCAAGGTTCAATTCAGCAAAATCAGGCAATTGCCGGCTTTGCTTTCGCACAAGTTTCCTAAGAAAGGATAGCATATGAAGCCGGATTGGACGGACAGTCAGCCGATCTACCGGCAACTGAGGGACAAGGTAGTGACAGCAATTATGGAAGGAGCCCTCGCGGAAGGCGAGGCCCTCCCCTCTGTCAGAACAGTTGCAGTTGACCTGCAAATTAACCCGATTACTGCCTCAAAAGCCTATCAGGAGCTGGTTATGGATGGATTAGTGGAAAAACGACGCGGGCTTGGTATGTTCGTAGTTGATGGTGCGCGCGACAAGCTGATGGAAGCTGAGCGCGACCGGTTTTTAAATGATGAATGGCCTCGTGTGATGGAAACAATCAGACGCCTTGGGCTGGACGCAGACGAGCTGCTTAAACGCGGCCTATCAAATTAAGGGAGGAGATATCATGAGTGAATATGTGATAGAAGCCAACAACCTCTCGAAAACATTCGGCGACTTTAAAGCACTTGATAATGTAAGCTTCAAAATGCCAATTGGCCGTATTGTTGGCGTTATCGGCGAAAACGGCGCTGGCAAAACAACCATGCTTAACGCAGTTTTGGGCCTCAGTTCTTACGAAGGTGATCTTCGCGTTAACGGCCACGACCCTATGAAAGAACGCAACAAGCTAATGCAGGATGTGTGCTTCATCGCGGACGTAGCAACCTTACCAAAATGGATGAAGGTTTCAGACGTTATCGACTATGTTGAAAGCGTACACCCGCGTTTCAACCGCGCGAAAGCAATGGACTTCCTGAACCGCACAAGTGTTCCCCTTAACCGCAAAGTAAAAGCGCTTTCCAAAGGGATGACAGTTCAAGTTCATTTGGCTGTTGTAATGGCGATTGATGCGAAACTTTTGGTGCTTGATGAGCCAACACTTGGCCTCGACATCATCTTCAGAAAGCAATTTTATCAAAGCTTGCTCGAAGAATATTTTGACGAAGAGCGCACCATCATTATTACAACCCACCAAGTCGAAGAAGTAGAACATATTCTATCCGATGTGATTTTCATCAAAGGTGGTAAAATTGTGCTCGAAGAAGAGATGGAAGACCTCACGCAGATCTTCATCGAATTGATGGTTGCACCAGGCAATGAAGAGAAAGCACAAGCTTTGGGCCCCATTAGAAAAGGCGCAAACTTTGGCCGCACAACATGCATTTACAAAGGCGTTTCACGCGAGGAATTGAACGCTCTCGGCGAGACAAGAAGGCTTGGTCTTGCTGATATCTTTGTAGCGACAATGACAGGAGAAGGGTAATGAATAATAATTATATAGCCCTCATTAAACGCGATTTCTTGGAAGGTAAAGGTGGATATTTATGGGCACCGGCAATTGCCTTAGGCATTGCGGTTTTCTTTTCACTACTTCCCATACTCGGCCTTACAGATAGCGGCAATGTGTTTGTGATCAACCAAGACAATATTGATTTACAAGAGTTTCTGGGGAGGATTAATGAGCATACCCCTGAGGAAATCAGCGCAGGTGCCACATTTATCCTAAGCGGCTTTGCATCCCTTGTTTGGATACCACTTCCTTTTGTGATCGTCTTTACCCTTTTGGATCAGCTATATAGCGAACGTAAAGACAAATCTGTTTTATTCTGGAAATCAATGCCTGTTTCAGACACAGAAGAAGTATTAGCAAAACTTATCATGCCGGTGTTTGTAGCTCCGATAATCTATTTGGGAATTTTCTTTGCTGGCACACTGATCTTTGCCTTTATCTTAAGCATTGTATCGCTTTTCATCGGTGGACCAATCATTGAATTGTGGCCAATCTGGAACCTTATACAAGGTTCTATTGTCTTGATCCTAACTTTCTTCACAATGCTTTTATGGACAGCACCATTACTTGCCTGGTTAATGCTCGTGTCTGCATACGCACCGAAAGTTCCTTTCATCTTTGCTTTCGCACCACCAGCATTCATTATCGCACTTGAGGCAATTATGTTTGAAGGCACAAAATTTGCTGAATGGATTGGCAATCGTCTTGGTGGCTGGATAGAACATGTAGAAGGTATTCGCCATTACCGCGTTGATGATCTTGAAGATTTATTCAGAGTTAGTTGGGATTTCCTTGGTTCGATAATCGGGCACAGCCTAACAAGTGGAAGTTTCTGGGCGGGCATCATCATAGCAGCAGCCTTCCTATTCGGTGCGATTGAAATCCGCAAACGGGCAATGTAGGGGTAGAGAATATGACACAGAAATTATCTATCCTGTCAAAACTCATACAAAATGACGCAAAGCCAAGCATGCCAATTCAATTGATAAAGCACGCGAAAAAGAAAAAGCGCTGATATTATATAAGCAAGTTAAAAGGCAGGGAAACCTGCCTTTTTCTATTTATCCAAATCTTAACCCAAAATTTGATATAGAGCGATCGCCGCCGCATTAGACACATTCAAACTTTCGATTTGACCTGTCATAGGAATTTTAGCGACCAGATCACATTTCTTACGCACAAGGGGTCGCATCCCCTTACCTTCTGATCCCATAACAACTACTATATTGTCACCAAGCGATACATCGCGGATAGATGCTTTAGTTCCTCCGTCAAGCCCTACATGCCAATAACCAAGGTCTTTAAGGGCATCAAGCGCTTGCGCAAGGTTTGCAACTTGCAGCCATGGTAATATTTCAAGCCCGCCCGCAGCAGCACGGCCAAGCACTCCGCCCTCAACAGGGCTGTTACGGTCCTGCGTAATAATGGCCCTCGCGCCAAGCGCTGCTGCCGAGCGAATACACGCCCCGACATTATGAGGGTCCGTAACCTGATCCAGCATAAGGATAACATTTTTTTGGTCAGGGATAGGCTGCAAATCAAACAAATCAATGCTCGGTAACGGCCTTACTTCCAAAACCAGCCCTTGATGCGGGCTATCACTTAAAACCAACCCATTCAGTTCAAATTCTGTGGCCTCCTGAATTTTCAGCGTAGGCTTTAATATTTCTCTCTTAACATTCATAAGGGCGTTTTTCGTGCCTAACAACCGCAAGCACTCACGCCTGCTATTCTTTAGGGCTGCTTCAACAGGATGGCGCCCATGCAGGAAAATACTGTCTTTTGCCAGCGGCTTAAGGGCCGACACACTATCGTCAGTATTATTATTCGGGCGGTAATTCCGCTTTGAAGTGATACGACCCTCTGCCCTATTATTTGGCTTTACGTTATTATCTTTAGAGTGGGCTTGCTTATTTCGATTTTGTTGCGGCTTCTTGGCCATAAACTGTATCCAGCGCTTTTATTATATATGGAATGTATATGATATAATGCTCTTCACGGTTAAATGATAATATTTATTCACTTATACTTTTATCTATGCAGTAAGTTTCATCATATAGTGGCCGATAATCTGTCATTGGAGGGCAAATATGAATACAGTATTTTATACAATAATCCTTACTGCTATCACAGTCTTATCATTTCAATCAGAGGCACAAATTATTGACCTCAGTAAAACTGATATCATTGACCTTAGCCACACCTATGATGAAAATACGTTATATTGGCCCAATTCGCCGACAAGCTTTGATCACAAAACGCTGGCATATGGCCCAACCGACGCCGGATATTTTTATTCTGCCTACACGTTTGCGACCCCTGAGCACGGCGGCACTCATATCGATGCACCAATCCACTTCCACAAAGACGGCGATACCGTTGAACAGCTAAAAGTCGAGAAACTAATTTTACCAGCAATCGTAATTGACGTATCCGCAGCAGCCAACAAAGACCGTGATTACAGGCTTCAAGTATCGGACATCGAAAAATTTGAAGAGAGGCACGGCAAAATTCCAGAAAACTCAGCAATTTTACTCCGCACAAAATGGGACCGTTTCTGGCCTGACGCTAAATCATATCTGGGCGATGACACGCCCGGTAAAACCACAGACCTGCACTTCCCAAGCTTTGGGGCTGAAGCAACGCGGTTTCTTGTGAATGAGCGCGGCGCCGCCATGATCGGTATTGATACAGCCTCCATTGATTATGGCCCCAGTCAGGATTTTATCGTCCATCAAATCGTTGCAGAGAAAAACATTCCTGATCTGGAGAACTTAACAGGACTTGATAAATTACCTGCAACGGGTGCGACCATAATCGCACTACCGATGAAAATCGCAAAGGGTTCTGGCGCACCTGTTCGGGTTATTGCTATGGTACCCAAGAATTAACGATCAATTCGACCAATATTGATTTGATTTTTGTGGCTCCAGAAAACCAATTTTAAGCGGGTCATCTTCTTCAACTTGAAATGTTGATGTCCCCGAATGATAAGCGCGGCCTTCAATGCGCGCAATTATGCCGCCTACCTCATTTTGCGATGTGGCATAATCAACCGAGCCTTCAAAGGGTACGCCTGATATGCCGGAGAAAACATATGATTGCTGTAGCTGGATCGTGCCTTTGTGATGCTCTAGTGCAAGCCGCGCTGTCACACCACTGCCCGTTGGACTGCGATCAAGTTGCCCATCAGCAAAGAAGCATAAATGATTATTGTTTCTGTCTGAAGTAACACCTTCTGTTTCAGTAATAATAACGCCGTATAAAAAGCCTAAGTCCTGATCATCGGGGCTTTCGATGTCAATTGCAGCACGGATAGCAGACTTAAGCGCTACGGCGCGCACTTTGACAGTTTCCAATCCATCATTGGCAAAATCTAGTCCCAGATTAGTAGCAGGTAGAAAAGCGTAATAAGCACCACCGTATGCAATATCAAACTGCACCTTGCCGACGCCCTGCACATGCACTTCTTGGTTGAGGCAGTGCGCGTATCCACGCACGCTTTTGAAACTGGACGTACCAATAACACCGCCGTCGACCTTTGTTGTGACCTCAATCAATCCGCAAGGACATTCAAGTGTGAAACGCGTTTCAGGCTCAGTCATTGCAACTTGCCCTGTTTCAAGCGCCCACCGCCCAATTGCAATTGTCGCATGCCCACACATCGTGCTGTAGCCCGAGTAGTGCATAAACAAAACAGCAATATCAGCACGCGGGTCACAGGGCTCGACAGGAATTACGCCGTACATATCCTTATGACCTCGCGGCTCCAGCATCAATAATCGACGGATATGGTCATAATGCTTTTCTGCATTCCGGCGCTTTTCAAGGATAGTATTACCGCTTAAATCTGGATATCCACCCGTTACGATACGCACAGGTTCACCCGCTGTATGCATATCCGTAACCGTTATACCCAGATCACTCATAATTATGCCACGTATCCAAACGGATCATCAACCGAATGGCTAGGTTCCGTAAACCATTTAGGGCCCACATCAGTCATATAAAAATGATCCTCAAGCCGCACCCCAAATTCGCCGTATATACAAATCATCGGTTCATTAGAAAAACACATACCCTTTGCAAGCGGTGTATCATCGCTTCTCACCAAATAAGGCCATTCGTGAATATCGAGGCCAATACCGTGCCCCGTGCGATGCGGCAGGCCCGGCACTGCATAATCAGGCCCATATCCTGCATTCTCAAGAGACGCACGAGCTGCGATATCAGCGTCACCGCATCTAATGCCAATTTTCGCAGCGTTAAAAGCAGCAAGCTGGGCTGTTTTTTCATCATTCCAGACTTTACGCTGACGCTCAGACGGCTGCCCAAAAACATAAGAGCGCGTGATATCGCTGTTATACCCACTGAGGCGGCAACCAGTATCGATCAGGACCATATCGCCGTCTTTTAAAATTTGAGGGTCTTTGACACCGTGCGGATAAGCAGTTGCTTCACCGAACAGAACAATACAAAAACTGGAACCACTTGCACCAACAGCCTTGTGTGCTTCATTAATGAAGCTCTCTACTTCCGTTGTTGAAATACCCACTTTCAATATACGGGCAGCCGCCTTATGAACCTCAAGTGTCATATCTTTCGCGCGTTGCAATAGGGCAATTTCGCTATCTGATTTGCACATACGACATCCCGCTGTGACGGGTTTTGCATCGACATATTCATACTCAGTCGCAGCTTTTCGCATACCATCAAAAAGAAAGAAAGAAGCTCCCTCGTCCACGCCGATTTTACCTCTCGAAATACCACGGCGTTCAAGCACTGCTGCGAAAAGTTCATAAGGGCTTTCATCCTCTTGCCAGCCGTTTACATGCCCCTCAACAACCATAAAGCTCTCAAGCGTGCTAATTTCAAAATGGGGTGCGATATATTCAAGAGTGCTGTCTTGCGTCAGGATGGCACCGACCATACGCTCGCTCGCATACCAACTGGTACCGGTAAAATAATAAAGATTAGTGCCTGCATTCAGATACACTGCCTCAATATCATGCTCACGCATCAACGCGCATGCCTTATCGATCCGGCTCTTATATTCGTCGAGGGATATCGGCGTCATCCCACCTGTCATATCCGAGAGCTTTGAAAGCTCGGTTTGTATATCTGATCCGCCAACACCAATTGTCATTTCTACACTTCCTTTATGTTTCAAGTATGGTTAGCACAAAGAAAAATGGCCCACCACAAGGATGAGCCATTCTATTAGAAGTTTTTGCTTTTTATTCGCTTAGAAGGCCAAGCCCGCTTGCGGCATACGCATCACGGAGCTCCTTGACTTCCTTCGTGTAAGCAGCCTCAATATCAACATTCACTTTATTCAGGGCATTCTCGGCTTTAGTGCGATAAACCTTAGAGGCAGGGCCCGGGCGGCCTGCATAGCTACCTGCATGGAATGAGGCGTCATTGATGATCGCCATCACCTTATCGGCATTATAATGAATGCCTTCTTCGCGGGTTTGCGGCACAATACGATCCTCAAGTTTTTTGAGGGCTTTGGTTACATCACCCGCTTGTTTGACCAGATCTTTAAATGGCTTTTTAGCGTCATCACCTTCAGCCTTTTTCATCGCCGCTTCAGCAATCGCTTTGATGGTTGCAATATCCTTGTTTGTCGCGCGGATACGCTTCACAGCCTTAATTGCTGTGTCACTCATTTCCCGCATTTCAAGAAGGTATGCTCTGCGGTCCTGATATTCCTCCATTGAATAGCTAACACGCGGATCATCAGAAACTTTAACGGTGCCCTCAACGCTGTTATCACCAAGCGTTAATTTAACCGTATAATCACCCGGCAAAGCGGTAAAACCACCTGGTAAATCATCATCAGGCTTGCGATCACGCAAGCTATGCTTACTGCCATCTTCTTCCATACCCCAAACAATCCGGTTAATACCTTTGTGGACAGGGCGTGTAAATGTACGAACAATAGTGCCGGAAGCGTCTGAAACCTCGACTTTAACTTTTACAGGCTTATCCGCTTTTTTCTTGGCTTTATCTTCGTCTTCTTTTTCAGGTTTCTTATCCGCTTTTTTAGCCTTAGCGGCTTCAGCACGCTTGGCAACCTGACGGGTCTTTTCAGTTTCTGCGTCCGGATGCGGGAGCTTATCACCAGATGCCATAAAGGTAATCATCGCGCCGCGGGGCTGGTTGTCTCCAATAAATGCTGTGCTTGCGACAAAGCGTGTGCCGGGCGTTTGCTCAGGATCATAGGTAATACCATCTGTTGTTGACAGAAGCTTGAGCGGTGCCTTGAAATCCTCTTCACTCAAACCGCGAAGGCCAGAGTAATCATCAATAACAAAAATTGCACGACCGTGGGTTCCAAGAACAAGATCGCTCTCGCGCTCCTGAATTGCCATATCCATTACAGACACTGTCGGCACACCAGCGGTCCATTTTGTCCATTTCTTACCATCATTATGCGATACAAAAAGACCAAACTCTGTCCCGAGGAACAATAGGTTCGGATCAATATGATCCTGTTGGATAGAAAGCGCATACCCTTTCACATTATCAGTCGCGATATCTTTCCACCGCTTACCAAAACGCTCTACTTTATAAACGTGCGGGTCTTTATTTCCGCGGCGGTGATCATCAAATACGACATAGGCAACCGATGCATCATGGGGGCTTGGCTCGATATGCGGAACCCACGAGCCTTTGACTGCACCACGCTTGTTATCAGCGATGGCTTCCCATGTTTTGCCGCCGTCCTGTGTTACATGCACGCGGCCATCATCGGTGCCAACCCAGATAACACCTTCTTGTACTTTGCTCGGTGCAATTGCAGTGATTGTCTGCCAGTTTTCAGCCGCTGTAACATCAGCTGTGATACCACCTGATTTTTTAAAGCGCTGTAATTCAGGGTTATTCGTCGTTAAATCACCAGAGATAGTTTCCCAGCTATTCCCTTTATCAGTTGATTTGTGCAGGAACTGAGATCCGTAATAAATCGTAGAATTATCAAATGGGTCCTGCGCAAAACCAGAGTTCCAGTTAAAGCGTAGTTCAGTATCCGGCGTTGACGGGCTTGGGCGAATATAACGCCTTTCACCAGTATGAAGATTCCAGCGGTTTAAGAAGCCACCTTGGCTCATGCTGTATCCTTGTTTGCTGTCATCAGGGTCAGGTGCCGCGTCAAAGCCATCACCAAATCCAATTTCCTGCCAATGGAAATTACGAATACCGCCGTTTTCCCAAACATTCGACGGGCCTCGGAACGAACCGTTATCCTGAAGGCCACCATAAATATTATACGGGAGATCATTATCAACATTGATCTGGTAGAATTGAGCAACAGGCAAGTTTGCAACGAAGCGCCATGTTTTACCTTTGTCATGGGTAATACCAAGGCCGCCATCATTACCAAGGATCATATGGTTCGAATTGGCTGGATTAATCCAAAGGCTATGAAGGTCAATATGCAATCCGCGTGGGTTGCCGCAGCAATTAACGCTTGAGATATTTTCAAAATTTTGCCCGCCGTTGTTGGAAACATTCAAGGTCGTTGCGATATTATAAATTGTTTCTTTGTCATTCGGGTCAACAAGAAGTTCCATATAATAAAATGGTCGATTTGCAATGCCCTTATCCGTGTTTACCTGACGCCATGTCCGGCCACCATCATCTGAGCGGATGATCGCGCTTTTCTTCGCCTCAACAAGGGCATAAATCGTGTTGGTGTCGCTCGGCGCAATTGTGAATACACTGCGGCCAAGATCACCTTTCGGCAGACCATCTTCCTGTGTTAATTCGCGCCATGTCTCACCACCATCATGGCTGACATGAAGGCCTGAGCCCGGACCACCTGATTCAAAATAATCTGGGTAACGGCGGAACTGCCACATACTTGCAAACAGGTTATTCGGGTTTTCAGGGTCCATTTTGATATCGGTTGCGCCAGATTGCTCATTTTCACCCGCGAGGATCAGGTTCCATGTTTCACCGCCATCGATGGTTTTATAAACACCGCGCTCGCCGCCATCAGACCAAAGGTGCCCCATAGCCGCAACATACGCCACATCAGGGTTTGTCGGATCAAGAGCAATACGGTTAATGTGTTCACTATCTGGCAAGCCCACGTTTTTCCATGTCTTACCGCCGTCTAATGATTTATAAACACCATTCCCAACCGAAACGGAATTTCGAACATTGCCCTCACCAGAGCCAACCCAGATAATATCAGGATTGCTTTGATTAATCGCGAGTGCGCCAATTGAAGCCACGGGCTGATTATCAAAAAGCGGTTCCCATGTCGCGCCGCCATCAATTGAATGCCACACACCGCCTGAGGCTGCGCCAACATAAATATGATTTGGATCATTTGCGACAACATCCACTGCTGCAATCCGGCCAGACATTGTAGCTGGGCCAATTGTTCGTGCTTCAAGGCCTTTATAAAGATGGCTGTCCTGTGCAGTAGCAGCCGGCATTACAGTACCAAGTGTCGCAGCAAGCGCCACCGCAATAACGGCAGAGAGAGATGATCGTTTTTGCCCAAACATGAATATGTCCCTTTTTTTGTATGACGAAAATAAGCCCAAAGGATATTTAAAAACCCTTTGCCAATTTATTGCCGCTCACCTTGGACTGTCAATCATACAAGCGTCAAATGGTTTCGAAGACGCGATTAAATGAATTGATACAACAACCTTCACCAACACTGCTGTTAACTGACTATCAAAGTTAGAGTAACCGGGAAATACCGGGAATAGACGGGATATATCGGGAAACCCCAATAAAACGGCGGCTTTCAGGTGCGTTCTACAAACGGCCGTTACACCAGCGTCAAATTTAGAGTAAGGCCCAAATCCGGCGCGTTTTACAATCAATGTTAAAGTAATGGCCATTTTAAGAATGACCGTCTCAAAACCGTCTTAAGCCCCCTCCAAGACTATCCTAAGAAACACACGAAACCCTTATAAGACAACACTTACAGCATAAAAGCATAGCGTCTTATCTGTCACGGCCTGCATCACCGATCACACGGAAAACCCTGCTTTTTCTGCTGTAAAATGCGCTGGTAAGTGGGAACTGAAGCAAACTTTGGGTTTCAGAGTGCGCACTTAGCGATTTCCTTAATAAAAACAATAACATCACTGTTTAAAACCTTTTGAAAGTTAAACAACTAAGTGGGAACTTTTTTACGTCAAAAAAACATGGGCCCATTGAACATATATTTGACCGACTTTGACATAAAACGTGCAAAATACCTGTGGTTTTCCACAACTAGAATTGTTCTTCTAGTTGTGTTTAAACTGTCTAAAGATTTAATGAGGGGTCGATATGACAGTAGATAAAACACTCCATAAGATATTAGAAACTGTACACACGTCTGTGGCCGAAGAAACCACCAGCCAATGTACGATCCAAGACCCACAAGAAGCTTATGAAGCTGGTATAAAGAAAGCTGAATACATTGTAATCAAAAGCCTTCTCGCCGGGTTTAGCGATCCGCAAAAAGTTGCAAACTATCACCATTAGGACAAATCATGGCTAATATGTACCATTCAGGAGTGCCCATATCAGTCCATCGCAAAGTTTCAGATACAATAGAAAGCGATATCTATGCAGTACTGGATGATGAAACTTTATCATCTGATGATGCCGTCCAACAGATTGAAAATGCAAATGCCCAACTTCTCGGATCACTGGGTGTAGATGAGTTCTCTTACACTAATTTCGTGCAAGAGGATGGTAATTTCAGAACCAATCCTGAAGATGCCAAAATCATTGGTCAATATGATACCAGATGGCGTTTACGCTATCTTGAAAAACAATACTATAAAATCGATCCGTGGCTTACTTATTGTCTGGGAAATCCACTCCCCATTTTCAAGTCCGACCTTGTAACAGATGATGCTGATAAATCCCTTAAAGAGTTGTATGACGAAGCTTCTCAGTATGGTCACAGTAACGGCGCAATGTTTCCCGTCCACGGTGTTGGCGCAGAGTGTTCAGTTGTGTCTTTTTCGGGCTTAGATTTCGAGGTAGCAAGGCGTGACCTATATTCACTTCAAACACTGGCAAATACATCACACGCGGTAATAAAAAAAGTCAGAGAAGATGAGAAATATAAAGCCGTATTTGAACTGACGCCAGATGAACGAGAAATACTGAAGCTCGCTAATAATTTTAAGTCCTCATGGACTATTTCTACATTAATGCGCGAAAATCCAGAACTGGGCATGTCACAGAGAACTGTAGAACGCCGCCTCGCCAGTATCTATCACAAACTAGGAGCCGGAGACCGCACTGAAGCAATCGTGATTGCACGAATAAGGGCTTTGCTCGTGCAATAATGGCGGAGGACCGCCATTAATAATCTGACAATCTAATGGTAGCTTTAACCCCAATAATAATACTGGGGAGAAAGCACAATGGCATTCCATGTTACAGACCAAGAAAACTGGCGGCAATATGCTTATTATTTGGATAAGATGTCTATGGTAAGGTACAGGCAATTTATAGACCGCCCCGGTCAAACAGAATTTTACCAAAAGTCACCTTTTCAACGCGATGTTGATGAATATGATACGGCTGGTTCATCATGGTTCAACGTGATTGACGATGCTGGCAATATGCTAATGGGTGGGCGCTTCACAAGTTGGGAATATGACACGATAACAGGTCGGGAGTTTGCGCATCACAGTACAGAAAAGCTACCAGATGATGATGACGTTAGAGAAGAAAATCTCTGGGTTGATTTCTCAAGAATATATTATTGCCCCACTATCAAGGGTGGTCAATACACGAAAAAACAGGCCGAAATAATATATTGGTGGGGTATCGTTCAGTATATGGAACAACTCCGTTTGAAAGGATATACCGGAATAATTAAACACACGATGGAAGGCCCGGTCATTCATCTGCCCATTATTTTGAGAAGTCTCGGTGAACCCTTTTTATTTAATGGCCAGATGCATACAATTATCAGCGCAACGATACGGGATGACGCTTACGAATTTCTCAGTCGCCGGGCAGATATCGTTGGATTAGATCTTGATCAGTTTAATATCAAAAGAAACTGTGAAGGTCTGGAGAAGAAACAATCCAGATTTTCCCCCATAATAGCCCATGCATTAAATCAATATGCCCGCGATAATATTGATGTCTGGAATGAAATATCGGGCTTGTGGGATCATTACATGAGTGATAACATAACCCTATCAAATCAGGCAAGTTTTGAAATAGAACAAATAATTACTAAAACAACTAAGACTGGCTTATCAGGTCAGCTTCCAAATTTACACCAGGATAAAGGAAGTATAGTAATTAACTGAGGTAAATATTGTCTGTTAGTAATCCATCAAAAAGCAGTATCCCTACTGTAACTGATGTATCAAATCTGTTCCCTGTTCTCGCCTTAATCCCAAGCAGGAATAAAGCATTTATAAAGCTATCAGAGTTTCTTGGAAACTTTGGTGTTAATTCCTGCTGTTTTTTTGAAACTTCAAAGGGCTTTCTCCCTGATGAACCTATGATATTATACAGCGACAGCACTGATAATGGCTTTGGACAGTCATGGATAGAAAATTATGGCATGAAGCAATTCGCCAAAGTCGATCTGGCTTTAAGGAAATTGATCGATATTCCTGTGTGGGAAAATGTGAACAAAATACGCAGTGTCGATACCCAAAACAGAAAAATCACTTCTGAAATGTCTCTATACAATCTGAATGAGTCTATCGTTTCATCATATATCACACCAAGTGGCACGATTGGGGCAATTATTTTATGCTCTATTCACGATGCCCTATTTACATGGCCATCTGATATCACTGGATTGATCGCAGAACTATGCAAGATAGTTATCACTAAACAACCAACACGAAGAGACAACAAGAATAAAAATATATGGCCAAAACCAAATACAAAATCATACATGGCCTATAAAATATTAGCGCACGGAGGCTCTGACCAAGAACTCCGCGATACACTATCTATCGAACAACGCACAGCCGAATGGCATGTAAAGCAATGTAAACAATTCTTGTCCAGAGTATATTTAAGAGGCGAGTATGAAGTAACCAGTCGCGGTGAAATCGCTGGCATTCTCTATCCTATACTTGGTGATAAGTGGGAAATGTACAAATAACTCATGGTTTTCCACAACTAGACACCCTTAAATTTGTATTCAATACTAGGCTCTCGATCAAGGGAGACGAGTGTGAGAAGTACAAAAGATACGGTTGGGGAACCGAAGGAAATTAAAGACTGTCGGGAAATGTCAGATGACGAACGACACCAACGATGTCGCACTTGCTTTCAATGTCTCGCTTTACAAGGACGCCATTGTTCCATTCTGGACCCGTCCCTTTAAAAAAGCCAAAGGTATGATCTTTTCTATAGTCGCTCATTAAAGCTGCATTTTCAAAGATGTCATACTCAGCAATCTTGGTCTGGCTGTCATATTCAATAACCATCAATGTACCAGGTTGCATCTCTGGGCTGATCTCCAGAACTTTATCAGCAGGAATAATATGGGCTATAGTTCCATCACTGACTGTCACCGGAACAGTGTGATCGTCAGGGTCAACTTTGTTGTCTGCAATGATTGCATCGACATCTTCACCAACAGCTGCTGCGAGCTTTTCAATCACATCAAATCCTAGCGAACCATTATCTCGCTGCATGAATTTGGCTATCGCACCATTGCTAATGCCCGCATCAAGGCACCAACGTGATGCTTTGATTTTATGCTTAATCATCAAACGGTTAAGATTGAATATAACACGATTTCTAAGCACCGAATTCAAGTTCGATAACTCCTAAAAGCAAAATAATCCTACATTTGGGCGAATTAACTATTGATTTATGCCCATTTGTATGATTATTGTTATTTCTAACAACACACCATTAAACAAAAACCGGCTCTGCCAAGCCGGGTATGAGTGAGAGAGAAATGACGGCCCGTTCCAAAGCCAAAACCAGCGACATGCTGCCCGCGGATATCAAACATGCGCTTGCACAAAAGGGCAAAAGCTACGCCGATGTCGATAGACAGTTTGGCTTGCCTGAAAGCACTGCTTCCAATAGCGCCAAAAAAAGTCAATCGCCTGCGGGGGAAGTTGCCATTGCTGCCGTACTGGGAATAAAGCCTTCCAAGATTTGGCCATCCCGGTATGACAGGAACGGAAAACGTCTGATCCCTCAACCATCCGCGAACTATACTCCGAAACCTGCCTTGCGCAAACCCGAAAATCATGAGGCGGCGTAATGGATGATAAATCAGCACAGATCATTCCTCTGATGACGCCGCATCATGCAGATTTTTTAGCCGCTCGGAAGCACGCTCGTTTGCGTCGGCGGATGATAGAATCATGTCGCGATAGGAACAAACAATTGGCCGCAATGACTGTGAAAACGCGAGATCTGCATCAGTCTCATCCTGACCTGACAGGAGATAAGATGTGAAAATGTCCATTTTGTCCACTATTTTGCCTAAATCACTTGGTTCAAGCACCCTTTTGCTAATCAAGACTTCTATCAGGGCTTGCAATGTCACTGTAACAGCACACCTCTCGGCGATTTGCACCCCTATATCTAAATCTTCTTTCTTCATGACTTTCACCTCTTATTTGCTGGTGCAACATGAATACACCAATGACGAAATTATGAACACGTCAAAAGCGCATCCGTCGTTGAACATAAACTGCAATATTTTTGACATAACACCGAGATCGGGCATGCAGCCGTGTATGCCTGTAGGGAAAGCCGGGGGATTGGTAATATTTTACTCGACCCCCAATCGCGGCCAGTCTCCGGCTTTCCTGCCTTTTTCCAGCTCCCTAAGTTTTGGCTTAAGTTTTGGCCTGAGTTCTGAGTACCTTCATCAACTGGGGCAGGCCTTTATCCATTTTGCCTGCCCCGCCTTTTTCCCTTGTTGCATACAGTCCGGGGGGAATTGATGATGGAAAGCTTTTTCAAACCCGCAGGCATGGATACGATCAAGACGGTTGATATCTTTATCCCGAAACGTCTGAGAGACATTGATGAGACGTATGTTGACGCCATCAAAACCTCTATCGAGCAGCAAGGCCAGTTGCAGCCAATTGAGGTGGCGATCAACCCACGTAAGGGCAAGGATAAGAAACCTTATGTTTTGATCGCCGGTGCGCACCGTCTGGCCGCCTGTACGAAACTAGAGCGTGATGTGCTGGCCTCAATCGTTAAATACAAGAGGTTATCGCTTCATGATTTCGAAGCTGCATGTCACCTTCGTGAGATCGACGAAAATTTGATCCGTCATGATTTAGCACCACTTGATAGAGCTGTCTTTCTACACAGCCGCAAGCAGGCCTATGAAGAGCTATACCCGGAAACCAAACATGGTGCCGTAGGTGGTAAGCCGCAGGAAATTATTGAAAACGAAACGATTTCGTTTTCAAACCAGAGGCAAGGCGACACGATGTCGTTTGCAGATTCTACCGCAGAATTAATTGGTTTGACAGGCCGCACTATTCAGCTTGCTTGCCGCATTGCCGAGAACATACCAGCAGAACACCGCGACCTTATTCGCGGCATGGATATCTTCAAAAAACAGAACGAGCTTTTGAAGCTCGCAGGCTTTGGCCCGGACGTTCAAAAGAAACTGATCGCGAAACTGTCAGAAGACGACAGCCCTGCCAAATCCGTCGATGCGGCAGCACAGATGTTATCCGGCAAAGCGCCGGATAAAGAGGCCGATGACGCTGGCTTTAAAAAGCTGACATCAGCATGGCGGCAAGCCCGCAAAAAAGATCAGGATAAATTCATCGAATACCTACGCGAGACAGGCGAAATCGGAAGGGCTGTGTGATGTTGGATAAAGAAGCATTCTATCTAAAAGCTGACGATGCTTTTCGCGAAGGACTTGGTGACTACAAGAGTATTGATGGTGATGACGCTCTTAATCAAAGTATCATAGAAATTTTTAAGAGTGGCTTCATTATCGGTTTTGCGAACTCGTACTGGCAGCTAGGCCTCATTACACATGACTTATACGCTCAGGTTATCGACGATCAAACCGTGAAGGCGGAGGGCTTAAGGTAATGGCCCGCGCTCTCAAAGATAAGACCACCATCGATATGTTCGACGAATATGTACCGCGTGCGGATGTGGTGCCCGAATTTGCTCCAGAACGCGTGCGCGCGCCGCAGCTGAGCCGCCTGATTGCGCGCGGTATATCAGAGGCACTCGCCGACAGCGGCAAGGAACGCGGTGAAATCGTTCAGGAAGTGCATGAATTTCTCGGCGAAGGTGCTGGCAAGTTTTCAGAAAATATCCTGAATGCCTATGCCTCGGAAAGCCGTGAAGACCAGACCCCCAACATCATCCGCTTTGCTGCCATCACCAAGGCAACGGGCGACCCGCGCCTGTTGAACCTGATCGCCCAGGAATGCGGCTGGATTGTTGTTGATAAGAAATACAAGGCCGCCATCGATGAAGCCATGATCGGCGACGAAATCAAACAGCGCGAGCAGGAGATTGAGCGCCTGCGCTCGGACAAAAACAAAGCCAATAAAATATGGAGGTCAAAGGTATGAATACCCCCGCAAAACCAACAGAACCAAGAGAAGAATTGGTCACCGCCGCGGCGAACCGGATCATTTCATCCCTAGAGGGGCTGTCGTGGAATATCTCGAACACTGAGATGGCTTCCGCGCTGGCAACAGTCATTGCGACAATTGACGAAGAAAACCCCGAGGCACGGTTGAGGGAAATTGTGGTGCACCTTCTGACAGAGGCGGAGTTTTGATCGTGATTGCTCACAAGGACATTCATGATGCTTCCCGGCAGGCAGATGTGCTCATGCAACAAATCTTGGAACCTATCAGGATGTTTGACGGGGAATTGTCTGATTTAGTCATTGCGAAGGCAATCATCCGGGCAGCACGTGAAATAGACAAGCACATTCCATATGCAAATGTTCGAAAGGCATTAGTCAAAGCCTTATCATATGAGGAGTTAGACTAATGCGTGAATGGATGACACCGGAGGAGATTGCCAGCTGCGCCTTTAGCTGCTTGCCCAAATCCAAGCGTGGCATCCAGCAACTTATCAAGCGTGAAAACTGGAACATACGCAAAGACCTTCAGGGTTCGCCGCTTGCGCGGCGGCGCAAGACAGTGGGGGGCGGTCTCGAGTATCACTACAGCCTCCTTCCCGATGTAGTTCATGCACGGATACTGAAGACGATCAGCGGCGAAACCCCTCCTGCGCCGAAAATGTCACCAGGAACTGATCGATCTGCGGACTGGGCATATTATGACCGCCTTCCCACTGTCATAAAAGCGAAAACCGAAAAACGCCTTGCGATCCTGCAACGGGTCAACACGCTTCACCGCACCAATAACCTTACGAAAGAGGATGCTGTTCGCCTTGTCGCCGCTGACGAAGACAGCGTAAGCCGGGCAACGATCTTCAACTGGTTTAAAAAGGTTGAAGGGTTTGACGAAAAAGACTGGCTGCCCGCGCTTGTCGATCGCCGCGGCGGATCGCGCCGTGAAGCCGAATGCGATCCGCGTGCCTGGGCGCTTCTTAAAGCCGACTTTCTCCGTCTTGAAAACCCCAGATTCACCGCCTGTTATCGCCGCCTTCAGAAAATCTCGAAAAAAGAAAATCTCACCATACCGTGTGAGAATACGCTGCGCCGAAAGATGGACAGTGAGATCCCTGCCGAAGTGCAAATCCTGTCAAGGAAAGGCGAGCGCGCGCTCAAGGCCTTATTCCCGGCGCAGGAACGCGACCGCTCAGTTTTCCATGCTCTTGAGGCCGTCAACGCCGACGGTCATAAATGGGATGTGCGCGTAAACCTCAAGGGCAAGGAAGTACGCCCAATCATGGCGGCTGTGCAAGATCTCTATAGCGGTAAGTTTCTTGGCTGGCGCTTTGATACGACTGAGAACCAGGACATGATCCGCCTCGCGTTCGCAGATATGTTCCGCAATTACGGTATTCCCGATTATGCCTATCTTGATAACGGCCGCGGCTTTGCGTCAAAATATCTAACCGGCCGCCAAACAACCCGCTTTCGCTTCAAGATCAAGCATGATGAACCATCAGGTATATTAACCAAGCTCGGTATCAAGGTTCACTGGACAACGCCTTATTCGGGCCAATCAAAACCTATTGAGCGGGCCTTCCGTGATTTCTGTGAAGATATCGCAAAGGATCCTCGTTTCCACGGAGCCTATACGGGTAACAGTGTTGCCAACAAACCAGAGAACTATGGCTCATGCCTTGTTGAGTGGGATGATTTTGTAGCGATTGTTACCGAGGGCATCCACGAACATAATGCCCGGGTTGCGGCATGTGACGATGCACAAGTGGCCTCAAGAAACCTCTCAAAAGCAGCTGATAACTTTGAGATAAACCGGCGTACCGTTTTTTACAACGGTATTACCGATCAATATATCCTGGAAGTTGAAGGACTATGCTCTATCACTCACCAAACCGATCAGCTTGAATTAACATGCAAGGTCGGCAACAATCTCTATAAGAAACACTATCTAGGCCTGTCAGATAATGTCACTTATTTTTCTGAACAAATAGGCGTCGGTGAAAACGTTAGCCCATTCCATTACCGCGTCACTTTTAAACCTAGTGTGATTATCCCCGATGTTGATTTGAGAACTGATTAGGAGCGTCTCATGGACCCTTTGGAACATGTTTTCTGGGCTGGTTACATTATGGGCATTGCTACGGTTCTGCTTTGCATTATCGGCTATCTGTATTGGGAGAGTCGTGAATGGTAAAAGCTGCAAACTATACTGCGGCCGCGCGCCAGCAAGGTAAAACCCTTCGGCTCAAGATGCTTGCCGCCATCCATATTGCCAAGAAAGAGCTGGCTCTGGATGATGATACGTACCGCGATCTTTTGGAAACCCGCTACAATAAACGATCGAGCGCGAAGCTATCGGTAAAGCAGCTGATGGATCTGATCGAGCATTTCAAAGGACTGGGCTTCAAGGCGAAAAAGGCACCGCCAAAACGCGCCAAGGCTAAAAAGCTGGCTGATGATGACCTATCAGCGAAAATCCGCGCGCTCTGGATATCGCTGTATCATTTAGGTGTGGTCAGAGACCCTGCTGAGACGGCTTTAAGCGCGTTCGTGAAGCGCATGGCGCAGGTCGATGCGCTTCAATGGATGGACGGTGAAGACGCTTACAAGGTGATTGAAGCCCTCAAAGGAATGGCCACCCGCGAAGCGAACGTCAATTGGGGGCCATATCTCCATATGATGCAATCGATCCCTGCCGATCCGCGCAAGCGGGTTATCGAAGCCCAGGTGAATATGGTGACGGAAGGGATCAAGGCTGGCCATTGCAGCGCTGGCGATTTGATCGATGCCCTGGAGCCAATCGGCGGGCAGTTTTTCAGGCTTCAATCCTATAAACCGACGCCGCTTGATCAGGTGATTGAAAACCTCGGCAGGATTGTACGTGAGGTGAAAGGAAAAGCGTGAGCAATCTGCCTGACATACTACAGGAGATCGAGGATCTTGTCGGCCTGAGCGCAGCAATCGCTATTGCTGACGCCAAAGGCGGAACACGCGCGTATATTCCAGCGAAGATCAGTGATAACGGGCACTGGCTGGTAGCAACCGTTGGCCGCGAAAAAGCTGATAAAATCTGCGCGCATTTTGCCGTGAATGGTCAGGGCGACAGGCATTTGATACCGATGGCTGGCAACCTTGCGACAGCACGAAAACATAACGCCATCAGGAAAATGGTTGACGAAAATACCCCAATTGACATTATAGCACGCACAGCCGGGTGTCATCGCCGTACCGTGTTTAGGGTCGCCTCCAAGGAACCGCAAACATTACCGCTATTTGATCAGGAGGGGTGACACGTGTCACCCTTAAGAACCTACAGCATCTCCCCTAGTTTAGCTCCATCAACGGAGCTTTTTTTATGCACAAAAACAATAGTATGCACCGGGACGATAAATTCATTTATGCGCTTGGCCAAACGCTCGCGCATGAAGGTGGCTTTGTTGATCACCCTTCTGATCCGGGCGGCGCAACCAAATATGGCATATCGCTTCGGTTCCTGCGCTCCCGGGGCGAAGATATCGGCGACCTTGACGGTGACGGCGATATCGACCAAAACGATATCAAGCTTCTCTCAAAAAACGAAGTGGCCTCGCTCTATTTCAATGAGTTCTGGGTCAAGCAAAGTTACGGCAAACTTCCGAAAGAGGTCGCCGCTCGCGCCTTTGATATGGCCGTCAATATGGGGCCCGTGCAAGCGAACAAAATTCTACAGCGGGCTGTTTGTGCTTTTCGGATCAAGATCGAAGTGGACGGCATTTTAGGCCTTCAGAGCGAAGGCGCTATCACAACAATCGAAAACCTATTTGGCAGCGAAGACCCTCTGATGGCCGTTATCCGCGCCGAGCATGCCGCCTTTTATCGGCGCTTAACCCACATCAAACCCCGTCTTAAACCCTTCTTGAAGGGCTGGCTCAGGAGGGCCTACGCATGAGCTTATGGAAAGGCATTAAGAAAATTGTCGGCACCGCTGCCCCAATGTTGGGGCATGTACTTGGCGGACCGTTGGGCGGTATGGGCGGTGAGCTGCTCGCCAATGCGCTCGGTGTTAATGCGACGCCGCAGGCAGTCGAGAAAGCCCTTCTTGCTGACCCAGATATGATCTTGAAGCTCAAGCAGATTGAGGCTGAACATAAGGGCGAGCTGGAACTCTTGTACGCTGAAAGCGTCAAACTTGAGGTTCAGGAACATCATAAAACCTACCGGACCGAACTGATCAGCAATGACGCCTTTGTCCGTCGCTGGCGCCCAGCCTTTGGTTGGGCCTGTGTTCTATGTTTCATCATGCAGTTTCTTTTAATTCTTGTTGGTGGTCTGTACGCAATCTTCGTTGTTCCTGAACGCTCTGGTCAAATCTTTACTGGAATCTCAGAGGTTGTCAGTTCTCTCGTTGTGATTTGGACAATCGCTTTCTCGGTCCTCGGGATCAACATCACATCACGATCAAAGGATAAGCAGCTCGCTGCCGGACAAGCGCCTGATCCTGGTATCGTGCAATCAATTATGTCTAAAGTTTTGAGGTAAAAGATGGGGGAATATTTCAACATTGGTCTTGCGATCCTGACAGCGATTATCATACCCGCTGCCGGGTTTCTCTGGAACCGTTTCCAGAGCAACAAGAAAGAGACGCTTGCCCTGATTAAGGAAGTTGATTGTGAAATCGATCAACTTGGATCTCGCGTCCAAAAGCTGGAGACCAAGATTGAGCACATGCCGAGCCAGCAAACCATGCATGATCTTAACCTGGCTATCTCGGACATGCGCGGTGATCTGAAGGCTATTACAGCAACAGTCGAGAGCAACGGTAATCAAACCAAAGCCAGTTCCGAGAGCATTAAATGGATCGAGAAATATCTGCGGGAGAACAAGCTATGAAGTTTGATGATTTCATCATCAGTGTCTACCGCCTCGCCATCCTGCGGGTTTTGAAAACCATGCCAGGGCGTAAAGCCAATTGCCGGGTCATTCAACGCGGCCTCAGAGCGCGCGGTCATAATATTTCGCTTGATGTCGTGAAAACACAGGTTACCCTGAATGGTACGCTGTACCCGGAATATAAGGGCCGGGAGCAATCACTTGATGACCTGCATGAATTGGCGCTTACTGGCGAGGCTCAAATGGTGACGGCCGGCAACGGTGACATCCTCGGTAAATGGATTATTGTCAGACAGCGGATACGCCGCTCTAATCTGCTATCAAACGGGATGGGCCGTAAAATCGAGTTCTCGGTCACCCTTAAATTTGCTGGCAAACGAGCACGATCATGAGCAGGATTTATATAACAATAGAGGGAGACGTTCTCGATGCTATCTGCTTCCGGCATTACGGTTTCACGGACGGCGGCGTGATGGAAGCTGTATTGGAGGCCAACCCCCATATAACTGGCTTGGGAGCCGAGCTTCGAGCTGGCATTGAAATTACCCTGATTGATTATGATCGACCCGTTGCAACCCTGATCGATATTTTATCATGAGCAGCAAAGCGAACTATAAAATCGAGTTTGATGGTACGGACAAAACAGACAGCATCAGGAAGCGGTTCGTTTCCCTGAAGATCGTTGATAACCCCGGCCATAAAAGCGACAAGGTGGAACTCAAAATATCGAACAAGGACCGGGGGTTTAAACTTCCACGCCAAGAGGCTGAAATAACGGTTTCGATGGGCCGTGTTGGTGATCAATTGTTCCCGCAAGGGGTTTTTACATTGGATGAAGTTCCCTTTGAAGGTCCAGCGAGAACGTTAACGCTGGTGGGGCATGCAGCCAATATGCGCCGCGGATTGAAGGAAGCTAAATCACGCCATTTCAGCAATATTAATGCTGGTGACCTTGTGACCCGGATTGCAGGCGAACATGGCTTGCGCGCCGTGGTGTCAAAAGAACTGGAAACCTACACCTGGTCACATATTGACCAGAACGCCGAATCAGACATGCATCTTTTAACGCGGCTTGCAGATGATATCGATGCGATCGCAAAACCCACGCGGAGAAGCCTGCTGTTCACCAGGCGCGGCCAGCAAAAATCGGCGTCTGGTCTTGACCTCCCTGTTATCGCGTTAAGCGCTAATGATGTATCAAATTGGCGTGGTAAATTAAACGAGCGACCAGTCTACAACAGTGTGGTGGCGAAGTATCAGGATACACAAAAGGCACAGCTCATCAGTATTATGGCCGGCAGCGATGCGCCCACCAAGGAACTGCAACAGATCTATCCAAACGAAACCGAAGCACGTGAAGGGGCCGCCGCACATCTGAGGCGTTTGTCGCGCATATCCGGCGAGATCACGATCAATATGCTTGGCCGCGCCGATATATATTCTGAAAGCCCACTCGACCTGTCTGGCTTTGATCCAGACATCGATAAACGCTGGGTTATCCAGAATGTCACCAAGACGATTTCAAAGGGCTTTACAATGAGTTTTAAAGCTGAATTACCGAATTAAGGAGTTCCGAATTATGGCTGTTTATGTTGACAAAGCAATGATCCCTTTCCGGCGAATGAAAATGAATCATATGATTGCTGACACGTCTGAAGAGCTGCTCGAAATGGCGGATAAAATTGGTGTGGCCAGAAAGTGGATACAATACCAAGGAACTCCGAGTGAACATTTCGACATTTGCGCCTCTAAGCGGCTGCTTGCAATCAAAAACGGTGCTGAAGAAATCACATGGAAAAAGTGTGGCCAGATGATCGCAGAGAGGAAGAAAGCACATATTAAGAGTTGCTCATAAAGCGCTCAAATGCGTCTCATTTTCGTTTTAAGACATCTTACTGATAAAATTGAGATGGTTTTAAGACGCTAGATGATAATCGCGCTTCATTTCTGCTCTAAGTTTGATTGTAAAAGAGTCTAAGTTTGGTCGTCGCGCTACAACTGCGCAATAAGCGTATGTGTCAACAAATCCTCCTCACAGCCCTTGACAAGAAACCTAAATTATACAATATGTAACCTTAAGGTATCAAAATGATAAATACACAACTCAAAAAATATACACCTTTCAGGCATATATGAAATGAATACTGGAGAGATATATGAGTACGTTTAACCGAGCCGAAGAGATAGAAAAAATTGCTAAAAGGTTTGCCTGGTTACTATTAATCCTTGCATTTTTATTCCTTAGTAATGCGATAGAGACATTGTTTCCGGACACAGTGGAACCATACATAGATTATTTTCAAAAACCCTGTGCATTACTGGTTCTTGTTATTGCAATACCTGTTATTCGTAGCAGTATATTGGTAAAGCGAACGGGCCCTTATAACATGTTTGAGGATGGGGGATACATCGGCGCCATGTTCCAAAGGGCGGCTGCAAAAGCTTTTATTTTCACCTATGCATTAACTGTGCTCTTCGCTGTACTAGACAATTTAGTATTAAATCATCTAACAGCAGAGAATTTTGCCTATATTGTGCTGACATATTCATTGACCGCATTCAGCATAGCGTTCTTTGTTCTCACACAGGATTCTGATCATAATGATAGTGAATAAAAAGACACCTGTATCCAGCTTTCTCCAGCTAAGCAAACTGTTAGAGCACGGAGACTTTAGATGAATAATGAGCTCGATAATCGCATCCGTGTTTACCGTGCGGAACACCGTATCAGCCAAAGTGAACTGGCTGAAAAAATTGGTGTTACCCGCAAAACAATCAGCACGATTGAGGTTGGCAGGTTTGTTCCCTCTACTGTGATAGCTTTAAAACTTGCGCGTTTTTTCAACGCGCCTGTAGAGGATATCTTTCAACTTAAAGATCCATCAAACGACTAATCACCTATTTAACAGCCCACACAAAACAACCCTTTTAATACATTGAGATAGATCATGTTTTTAAATTTATGCACAGTCGGTGTAGCCTTATGTATGGCTTTTTCGCTTTATGCAGAAAACGCAGTGGCCGCTAAAAACACTGAACAAAAAACCAAAGAAATTACTATGGTAAACACCTTAATATCCAACTTAAAATACTTGATAGAAAATACCGAACTATATCCGCCATCATGGCAAACGCATATTTCACTTATGCAGGCTTATGCAAGCACCCAAAATATGAAAAAGCCCTCTCTGCTGCGAAAACTACGTGGCAAATTACAAAAGAACAGCAACACTCAGTTACGGAGGCACTTGATGATCAAACTCATCAACTCGAAGCGCTTATTAAACGAGCGCCTTGAAACCCAGTATATGCTAAAATGGCAGAGCCTACCTTGATACAGTGAAGATTAAAGCAAGCCATTTTTTTATTCACATCGCCTCTTACTTCTGTAATGATAAATTTAATTCAGTCTTGGTTAATATAAAAACTGATAAATCTGGCCGACAGTTATAAACGTAAACAGACAAACAGGAGTGATATCTTATGTCGTTTCGGATTGCACCATTCTTATTAGTTATCTTAAGCCTCTCATTTTCCAGCTTGACGCTTGCAAATAAAGATAATCTGGATGCTGAAACCGCGTATGGTCCTGCAATTGCCGTTAATAGCTATGAAGTTTTACGTAAAGGCAAAAAAATAGGCACTCACACCATCAGCTTTTACAACGACGGGGATACGTTGAAGGTTCTTGCTGAAACCAACATGAAGGTAAAAGTGCTCTTCATTACCGCCTTCAAATATAAATATATCTCGGAGGAAACCTGGCAAAATGGTGAGCTTCTAAACGTAAAAACATCTGTCAATGATAATGGTAAAAAATTCTCTACTTTTGTGACGCGTAGCGGCGATGATTTCTTGATAAACACCAATGATCAGGAAACAAATATCAGCAATAATTGCATGACCACAAATCACTGGAACAAAACTGTTGTAAATTATGATGCGCTATTAAACACCGTTACAGGTGATGTTATGCCTGTCAAAATCGATGCTGATACTAATGATGAAAATCGTTTCCTTGTTCGAGGTGACTTAAACATTGACACTTTTTATAATGATCGCGGCGACTGGTTAGGTATGGAATTTGAGCACCCCAAGGGCGGCAAAATTGAATTCCGCTGTCTGGACTGCAATAATACACCAAAAGTAAACCCACCACGGGTTACCGCGGCACTCTTGACGAAATCATGAAGCAAGAAACTATCTGGATAACAGGTGCAAGTTCAGGCATCGGCGAAACACTTGCTTTAGAATACGTTAAACAAGGCCACATAGTATATGGCAGCGCTCGGTCAATTAAAAAACTGAATATGGTGAAGTCAAAAGCACAAGGCCTTTCCGGTGATTTTAGGCCGTTAGTGGTAGATGTGTGTGACTGTGATGCCATTATGGCAGGATACACAATACTAAAAGAACAAGTCGGTATTCCCCATAAAATTATACTAAATGCGGGAACCCACAAACCCACCTCTGCCAGTATGTTTTCCCTTAAAGATCATCGCATATTAATGGAAATAAACTATATGGGCGTCATGAATTGCCTTGATGTAGTATTACCGGATCTTTTGCACCGAAAGTCAGGGCAAATCGCTATTGTATCTTCAGTCGCTGGATATCGCGGCCTTCCAATGGCAAGTGGTTACGGCGCATCAAAGGCAGCGCTGATTAACTTTTGTGAAAGTATAAAAGCTGAACTAGAGCAAAACGGAATTGACTTACGCCTGGTCAATCCCGGATTTATAAAAACTCCATTGACCGACTTAAATGAATTTCCCATGCCGTTTTTGATGCCAGTTGAAGATGCGGTACAAAAACTGATCAAGGGTTTGGAGGGCAATCGTTTTGAAATCACTTTCCCAACCAGATTTGCTATTATAATGAAACTATTGAGGATGTTACCAAACTTTATTTATTTGCCCATTACACGCAAAATATTAAAGGGATAACAGAGAGTTAAAGAACGAGACTAAGGCATTATCAGAATATCATGTTAAATATTTAGCGTTTTGACGGGGGGCCAACTTTCTCGATAATATCTGTACCAAGCCCAACCATATCCTTTGAAAATGAAATAAACACTGTCCCTAGCTTAATTCCCCACCTACGCACGGTAGCTTTATTCAATAAAACACCATTTGGCTGAAGAAACATCCAATCATCAAAGGCAACTTTCCATTCCCCACTACCAACAGAGAGATTAAAATCATATTTCCAGTTAAAACTGTTACCTGATATCCTCCCAACGGCGTTTCCTACAACATGGTCCGTTGTTCCAATATATTCACATGCGCCGACCTTCTCGACAACCCACCGCCGGTTCTCAACCTCGCCGTCAGAATATAGAAAGTCTTCATCCAAAACCAATGATTTGCCATCCCACACCCCATCAATTTCGACAAGAAATTGCCTGCGCACTTTCCCGAAGCGATCTTCAAACAATCCATATGCTTTCGTCTTGCCTTGAAAATACTCCTCAAGCACAAAAGAAGGCGTCGTTAAATTTAAATCATGTATCGTCATGAGCTGTCAGCGTGTCCCGTTTGCGTCTTTAATTATGCAGACATTCCCCCAGAGGCGTTAATTTTGCGCTCTGTATCCGCATTTTTTATACGATTTTAACTGTTGATCAGATCACGCTCGCGCGGCCCGAAAGGAAAGCGCTTTAACAAGAAAACAGTAGGAATTTTGAAGATTACAGGAAGGCCAGCATACATAAGAGCAACAGCAAAACTATAGGCCGTATTTTCAAATACGGCTTTTGCAAGCTCAAGAAATCCAAACGCAAACAAAACAGCAAACGCAAGTGCAAGCTTGCTCAAAACACCCCAACAGGCAAAGTGAATACCGGTCAGGTCTTTACCTAACCGTATATTAGATAGATGGGTAATATCAGCTAGAATCGAGGGAGCTAATGCCAACTCCGCAGCCAGAGCAAAACCAGTAATAATACAAACCGCATAAAATCCATAGATTGCCCCACTGGGCAGAAATGCAGCCACAGGGAAAGCACAACATACTATCATAGTACTGGTTGCCATCAGGATATGCTTATATCGCCCCTTGGCCGCAACATTCCAAAAGGGCATGCCAACAACAGCCGCAGCAAAATACATAAATATCGACAAATTTTGTTCAGTTTCAGTGCCGCCAAGAACATTTGCTACATAAACAGGAAACAAAACCGAAGGAATTGCACTGGCTGTAGAGGTGAGAAACCAAATACTGAGTATTTTTTTCATCAACGGTTGTGAAATCACATCTTTAAAGTCACTGAAACCCATACTGCGCTTATCAGGCTTCTTGATGTCAGGTTTTCTCTCAGGCACAAAAACTATCAAACACATTAAGCTAACAAACCCAAACGGTAAGATATATATTGGAATTGATTTAATGATCGGGCCGTCGATTAGCAAAGGCAAAGAAAGAGCTGATAACATCCCGATCAATGAGCATGCTTCTCTAACCGAAACAAAGGATGTTTTTGCATCATACCCATTCGCGATATCAGCACCGAGCGCCAGATACGGAACCATTATAAATGTCCAGCCAATATATAATATTGCTGACCAAATGCCCAGATACCCAATAGTTACAGAGGCATCAGCCGCCGCCAGTTTATAGAGTGCAAACCCGGCAATCACTCCACCCAAAAACATCCATATTTTTCGCTGGCTACCAAAAAAGCTATAACGGTCGCTGACATATCCTGCTACAGGGTCACTAATCACATCAAATAACCGGGATATAAAAAGGGCTATTCCAACGCTCAGAAACCCCAGTCCCAAATCCTCTGCGTAATATTCTGGCAAAAACACCGCAAAGGGGATCAAAGGAAAAGAAAGAGCAATAGCAGGTAAGCCATAGAAGAACAAATGCACTAAGCTTGGTTTTGTGTTCTGTTTTTGCATGAAAATCCGTATTCTTTTATTTTGCAATCACATATTGAACAACATCGATTGTTTTTTGACGGAAACCAGCTTCACAATATCCCAAATAGAACCGCCACATATTAATAAACCTCTGGTCAAACCCCTGCTCTTTGATAGCTTCAAGCTTCATATCAAATGAGTCTAGCCATTTTTTCAGAGTATCCGCATAGCCAAGGCCGAACTCAAATTTATTGTCGAGCTTTAACCGTGCCATACGAAACTGCTCTTCCAGAATGCGGTCGGATGGTAACATGCCGCCAGGAAAGATATATTTTTGGATAAAATCAACATTATCACGGTAAGCATCAAATTTATGATCATCGATTGTGATAACCTGAATGCCTGCTTTACCACCCGGCTTTAACAGGCTTTTGACTTTAGTAAAATACCCTTCCCAAAAGCTCTCGCCAACCGCTTCAAGCATTTCAATAGATACGATATGGTCAAAGGTGCCCTTCACATCACGGTAATCACAAAGCTCCATTTTGGCCAAATCACTTAGCCCCGCTGTTCGAAGCCTTTTGTTTGCATAGTCCAACTGCTCAACCGATAAAGTCACGCCAGTAACCATACAGCCGTATTCTTTTGCAGCAAATTCAGCAAACCCGCCCCAGCCACAACCAATTTCAAGCACATGATCACCGCGTTGAATACCAACGGCTTCAGCAAGTGCTCGATATTTTTCCTGTTGCGCTTCATACAATGTCATTGACGGCGACCGAAACAAAGCTGCGGAATACGTCATGCTTTTATCAAGCCATAACTGATAAAAATCATTCCCCAAGTCATAGTGAAAAGAGATGTTTTTACGGCTACCTGTTCTGGTATTACGATTAAACACATGTTTAATTTTATTTAGAAAGCTCGCCCCCTTCGCAAGCGACAGTTTACTCTCCAGATGATCCATATTGGCTGCTAGAACGAGAAGAAGATTACTGATATCAGTTGTTGTCCATTTACCAGCCATGTAGCTTTCTGCAAGCCCGATTGCACCGCCGCGCATAATGTCCGAAACCGCTGACCATTCCAGTATTTGCATATCCGCCCGACCAATATACTTTGCACCGCGCTCAACACCGTTAAAGGTTCGCTGTCCCCCCGAAGGAAAAGAGACAGAAACCGAACCAACCTGCATATGTTTCATCACTGCTGAAAAGATTTTTTCACGAGCATCAAAAATAGTTTTTGAGCGTTGTTTGCGAATATTGATTGTATCAACCATGATTGATCTCTTTTTCTTTTGTTTGTTGGTTCGTGAAGGAATAAGCCTCGCTGGGTGGCTCGGGTTTTGTGTATATTTTAATGCCTTTGATCCACAATTTAAGGGCTTGAAAATGGATGGCAGCCATAGCCTTAAATGTAACAAGCGGAATCTTGAACAAAAGCCCAAGCAAAACCCGATTTCTCAAGGCATGAGCTTTACAATTTAAAGCCGCGCTAAAGTGTCTGGATTGTGCATCACTATCATAGTCAATAGTTAGTGACAGGTTATCGGGCGTTATAGTCGATTTGAATGTGTACTCCCCCTCAACTTTAAAAAAGGGAGATACATGGAAATGTTTTTTTGCATGATGGGAAGGTACTTGTTCACCACACCTATTATCAAATGCAAAGGCGTATGTATGGCGTTCCCCAAAAGTATTATGAACTTCATAAAGCGATGCAACCTGAGCCCCTGAAATATCATAACAATAATAAACCGTAATGGGGTTGAAACTGTATCCAAACACCTTTGGCATGGTGAGCATCATAATCTTGGATACAGCCAAGTTGGGCAGCAAGTCTTTTAAGCTTTGTTGCACTCTCTTCTTAAGGCTGACCTTAAGATTATCTGTATTTTCATGTCCATAATCTGTTTGATACACAGAAAAAATATTGAACCGATCCAGCGACAAACACCAAGGTAGCCTCTTATCGTTTGAAAAATCATCAAGGTCTAATAGCAGGTAAAAGATAGGGTACTGAAAGCTATGAACTTTGGGCCTAAAACGCTTATGCCATATTGTACCGGAAAAAACTTTTGACCCAGAAAATGCCATTATGCCAACGCCTCTGATGGCAAAACAATTAAATCATCAAATCCTATTCTTGCATTCTGCCCCTCTTTTTGCCACGGGCGACGAATACCGCACAACATTTCAGCAACAGCAAGGCCAGATTGTATCCCATCTTCATGAAATCCGTCGCCTAAATATGCACCGCAGAACCACATATTTTGTTGACCTTGCAAGTCCCATACTTTCGATCTTGCCTGCATAGCCATAGTATCCATTACAGGGTGTTCATATTCGTATTTACCAAGAATAGTAGCCGGATCAATTTCTCGCGTTGGATTTAGTGTAACAATTACAGGGGTTTCAACAGGTAATGGTTGCAACAAGTTCATCCAGTATGAAATAGCTGGATCACCCTGCTCACCATCAGGGTGTTCGATATAATTCCAACTAGCCCAAGCTTTTTGTCGTTTCGGTAAATGAGAAATGTCAGTATGTAAAATAACAGAATTCGCGCGGTATTTAAGGTTAGAGAATACTGCCTGTTGGATATGAGACGGACTTTCAATCAGATTGATCGCCTGATCAGAATGGCAAGCAAAGATGACTTCATCAAATTCCTGAGTGCCATCGGCAAACTTCAGTATAATGCTATCTTTGCTGCGCTGCACCGCCTTGATTTGGCTATTCAGATGAACTTCCCGTTTTAGGCTTGATGTGATTTTTTTCACATATTCACGACTACCTTTCACAACAGTTCGCCATTCAGGGCGATCTGATATTTGTGTAAGGCCGTGATTACTAAAAAACTTCAAAAAAGCCCTCGCGGGAAAATCCAGAATATCCACGCTGTCAGATGACCATATGGCAGCCCCCATCGGTGCAAGATGATATTGTATAAAATGCCGTGAATACCCCCTGCCCTCCAAAAGCTCTCCCAAAGTTAAGTCATCTATTGATGGATCAGATAAAAATTCTGGTGTCTCTTTGTAAAACTTCAAGATACCCCGTATCATCGACCAGAATTTAGGGCGGAATAGATTTGCAGGCTGTGCAAGCAAGCCGGCATTATCACCGCCAGAATATTCAAACCCGCCATCATCCATAGAAACCGAAAACGACATATCGGTTTTTACTGTTTCCACATTTAAAGCTTCAAACAAAGCCGACAAATTTGGATAATTTGGAGGATTAAATACAATAAAGCCGGTATCAACAGGAAACTCTACGCCGTTTACTACAACATCAACGGTATGACTGTGCCCCCCCACATAATCATTGATTTCAAACACGGTAACGTCGAACGTTTTATCTAGTAACCACGCCGCCGAAAGGCCAGAAATTCCAGATCCAATAATCGCTACTCTTTTCTGGCTAGATGACTGATCAGGCTGTAATTCAAAGGGGGCCATACATTTTCTCATTCTAAAGTCATCGGTGACATTATACCGTTAATTGTGCGCCGAATTGTCACACATCACTATGCATTCCCTACGAACCAGATTTACCGCCAGATCATTAAAAACGAGAGATATCTTTTTTGCATTCGCATGATCCATTAAATGGCTATTGACGTAATAAAATCATGCAAACAATAAACGCAAAAATTGATATACAAACCATACCAAGTCATGGTCATGTGCCTGAACGCTTGACACGGCAGAAGCCAAGTGTGAAACATTGCGACATCAGCAATCGCAAAGGGCTGCTCGTGACATCAAAACCGACTTCAGACAAAGTTACACACGAAGACCTGGTTCTTAAAATAGCGCGTGAACGTGATAGATTTGCCTTCAAACAGGTATTTGCTCATTTTGCCCCAAGGGTAAAATCGTACCTGCTTAAGCTAGGGTTGGATGATCACAAAGCGGAAGATTTAGCGCAAGACGTCTTGGTAACCGTTTGGATAAAAGCCGAGCAGTTTGACCCTAAAAAAGCAAAGCTATCAACTTGGATATTCAGAATATCAAGAAATAAGTTCATTGATTTAACCCGCAAGCAAAAATATCCGGAAGTTAACGCCGATGACCATCTAACTGACATGGTCGCTCCAGAAGAGACTGACCGCCCTGTGGAGGCGATGCAAACAGCATCAATTGTTTCTTCTGCCATGACAAAACTTAATCCAGATCAGCAGAGAGTGATCAAACTGTCATTTTATGAAGAAATGTCTCACTCGGAAATCTCGGCGCATCTTTCACTTCCCTTGGGGACAGTAAAGTCCAGAATAAGAATGGCCTTTCAGGCACTACGTAGAGAGTTAGGAGAAAAAGAATGAAACCAAATGGTCTCATTCCAGATGAATGGCTTGTATCATATGCAGCAGGCGCATTAAGTGAAGCACACGCGCTTCTTGTTGCGACGCATGCAGAATATCATCCAGAGTTAAAAGATAAAATACAAGAGGCGGAAGATATCGGCGGAGCAATTGTCAATGATGTCGAACCTGTTTCTCTTTCCAATGATGCGCTGGACAACGTTCTTGCACGTCTGGACACCACACCAGCAGAAAAACATTCTGTCACTGACCAAGAAATAAAAACGAGCACACTGCCACGTCCACTTGCAGACTATATAAATTGCGACCTAACAGACCTAAAATGGCGAATGATGGGCCCCGGCATGTCACAGGTACGACTATGGACAGGCCCAGATGACGAGCGTTTATGGCTTTTAAAAGCACGTGGCGGCACCGAAATACCAAAACATGATCACAGCGGCAATGAAATGACACTCGTGCTTAAAGGTGGCTACAAAGTTGGTGAGCATCATTATACTGTTGGGCAAATCGAGCTTGCAGATAGCGAAACAACCGAGCACCAACCCGTCATAGATCAAGGCGAGGACTGTGTGTGTCTTGTTGTAACAGAAGCCCCTATCAAACTTCACAGCTTTATCGGCAAAATGATACAGCCATTCATAGGTTTGTAAGCATACAGCACAATAGAACATGCTATGAGTGCACAGGGCTTTCTATCACTGCTCTTTCAACAATCCGACAGGCAATAATCACCATAGCGCTGGCAACAAGGTTTCCTGAATAGGCCCCCATCGCCAGCACCAGTTTTATGTATCTGACTGCTCAGATATTTCTTTCGACGGGTAGTTAAATGTACGTGCGGATGAATAGGGCATCAACTGTGGTTGGTCGATGCTTGTATTTTTCAGGTCTTGTTTTTTTGCATCGTTGTTTTTCTCTCGCGATACAACTTGGTCAATCGTATACAAACAGAAAATAACACCAACTAATCCAAATATGGTTGCACCAATAGCCTGACCAATCAAAACACCTTCAGCGCCGTATAATTTAGCGCCGTAATAAGCAAATGGGATCGTGCCAACTGTTGCCTTTCCAACGTTAAAGAATGTAGCCCGAAGTGGGTGCCCCAAGTTGTTAAAGGCCGCATTTGATAAGAATAATATCCCCAGAAACATCGTAAGAGGCACAACCCAAGTGCTAAAGGTTCTAATCATAGAAGCAGAATCTGCACTGGCGCCAAATAAGAAAACAATAAACTCCTGACCAAAGAAAAATAGCGGCCACAATATAACAGTATAGCCTGCTATGAATTTCAAAGATGCGTAGATACTCTCTTTAACCCTGTCATATTTCTTGGCACCCAAATTTTGCCCGATAATCGGGCCAATCGATCCAGAGAGAGAGAAAAACAAAGCGAAAGCAACCGGCGTTATACGAGCGACTATCGTATTACCAGCAATCGCAGCGTCCCCAAAACTAGCAATTTCTGCAACTACGTATGCATTACCAATTGGTGTTGCAATATTCGTTAAGATGGCAGGCATCGCAACTTTCCACATTGGGGCAAGATTGCGTTTAAATATCTTAAGGTTAATCAAAATGCCCAAATCATGTTTTACAAATATCAAATATAGCCCCGTACCTGCAAGCGATATCCGAGCAAATGCAGAAGCATACGCCGCCCCTTCGATTTGTAAATCAAGGCCAAAAATCAGAATTGGATCAAGAACAAGGTTTACTGTACTGCCAATAAGCGTCACCATCATGGCACCTTTTGCATCACCCACAGCCCGCAAAACACCACCTGTACTCATTCCTAAACCTAAAAAGCCCAGTGTTGGGATGAGTATATACAAATAATCAAGCGCCAAAGATAAAGTTCGACCCGAAGCGCCCAGCATTTCAAGGAGCGTCGAAGCCAATGGAAAGATCATAATCGAGGTTATAAGTGCGATCGCCGCACTAAAAAAGAGCGCTGTCATCACAACCTGTCTTGTTTTACGGTCTTTCCCTTCACCGACAGCCTTTGCTGTCACAACCCCCGTTGCAATTGAAAGCCCGATCGAAATCGAGGCTGTAAAAAACAAAATTGTTCCCGCGTATCCAATAGCCGCGGCAAGCTCTGTTTCGCCAAGTAAGCTGAGAAAATACATATCAGCCAAGTCAACGAAGAAAAGCGCCAACAGGCCAATCCCACCTGTTACGCTCATTATAACTATATGATTAAAGATCGAACCGGAGGTAAATCTCGATTTAACCGCCTTGTGTTTGCTGTCGGCCAACTGTGGCTCCATTTTATTGATAGCGAAAAAGTATTGTCCCCTACATTTCGCCTTATGTTGCGTTCTCGAAAAGGTTATAGATACACACGCCAGCAAGGCACGTGTTTTTTTCACCGTCATTTTTCATTTTTTGAATAAAAATAACATATGATAAATTTTTACCTTTACTTTCAATGTATTAGTGAAAAAATTAACCCGTTCAAGTGCTAATCAAAATTCCGTCAATCACTAACTTAAGATACAATGCATTCAAGTTTCAAAAGGGCACGCAAAAACACGTAAGCGCATACCGACTCTAACGCTGTTACCCCAATAATCGCTATTGGCCATGTGACATTGAAACAGAAAAACAGGAAATTTAAACATACCCATAATCAAGGTTAACACTATAGGTTTAATGCCGAAGGTTTGAGCCTTCTATTATTAAGTATCACTGTAGCAGAGATAGTTCTGGGCCTCTTATATTTATACACAAGCAACTATCGGCATGATGCTATTTCCAAAACGATGTACACTATATTCCAATTGCCAAATATCTGAAAGAATACTCGACGTCATCACTTTCGCAGGTTTACCACTATAAGCAACCATGCCATGCTGCATAATATGTATCTTATCTGCAAACATCGATGCCATTGCCATATCATGCAAGACAGCAACAATACCGTAACCGCGTTTTGCATAACTTTTCAAAAGGCTTAAAATATTCACTTGATGTTTAGGGTCGAGCGCGCTGATTGGCTCATCCAGTAAAAGATATTTAGGTGCAGGTAGAGTTGCTTGATCACTCCACATTTGTGCCAAAACACGGGCGAGGTTAACGCGTTGCCGCTCACCACCTGAAAGAGTGGAAATATCTTGCTCCATAAGAGCAACAGTATCTGTCTGCTCCATCGCTTCGCGTGCAATACGAAGGGCATTTTTGCATTCAGGTGCTTCACCGTGCGGGATACGCCCCATCAAAACAATATCGAGGGCAGTAAAAGCAAAACTGGCATTACTAAGTTGAGGTAGAACACCTCGTATAGTTGCCTGTTCTTGAAAAGTCAGTGAATTATGCGGCATTTTACCGAAATAAACAGTGCCAGATGACGGTAATAAGTCGCCAGACAATACACCTAGTGCCGTTGATTTTCCTGCGCCATTAGGGCCAATTATAACAGCAAGCTCGCCCGGATTAACCGTTAACGATACATTTTTGATGAGCTGTTTTTTACCAACTTTAAAACCGATATTTTCCATGCGTAAGGTCATGACCGAACTCTTACATTTCGCCGCATCAATAACCACAAAAAGAAAGGGCCACCAACCGCGCTGGTGACAAGGCCAACGGGTAATTCAGCAGGCGCAATGATGGTTCTGGCACACAGGTCAGCAAACAATAATAACATCGCCCCCATTAAAGCCGACCCAATAATAACAGTGCGGTTGTCAGGCCCAGAAATTTGACGAACAAGGTGAGGTACAATCAGACCAATAAAACCAATAATCCCAGCAACAGAAACCGCAGCCCCCACAATCAGAGCAGAAAACAGTACAGCCTTTTTTGTCATTACCTTTATATCAATGCCCAAATGCCTGGCTTCGTTTGCGCCCAGTAAATACGCATTTAAAGGAACGGCCAATCGAATAAGCCCAGCACACCCCACAGCGATCAACACGCTTACGGGCAACAAACTTTGCCAACTAATACTGCCGAGCCCACCCATCATCCAGAATGTCAAAAGTCGAAGCTGGGTATCATCGCTTAAAAACTGCAAAACCCCGATACCCGCCATTGCAACAGCGTTCAACGCAACCCCGATTAACAACATTGTGGCCGCAATATCACCCCGCGCTGTGCGGCCAATCATATAAACAGTCACGGTCGCTGCGAGCCCCCCCAAAAAGGCAGCTACGGGCAAAATATACGCCGTTATATCAACATTGAATAAAATAACCTGACCAGAGAGCAAAACAATAACCGCCACCGCAGACAGGGCGGCACCAGACGAAACACCGATTAAGCCAGGTTCGGCCAACGGGTTTCGGAAAAGCGACTGCAAAACTGCCCCGCTAATACCGAGCGCCCCGCCAACAATAATCGCAGAAGCAACGCGCGGCAGCCTAATTGATAACAAGATACTACTTTCATGCGGCGCAAAATACGCCTTGAAGCCGTCAAAAGGCAATACACTGTCGAGCAAAATAGCGATAACGGAAGTCGCTGAAATATTATATGCCCCTACCAGCGTGCTGATGAATGCAAGTACAACCATCATACATCCCAACAATGTAATAAGGGGGCGGTATTTCCTGAAATCAGCCATAGTTATAGATTTCAGACTTAACCGCCCCCTAAGCCCAACCATTAAATGGTCGGCTTTCTGGGAAGTTATGTCATTCGGCATAGCGTTACCCTCGCCAATTTATCTGGCTGCTACATCAATGCCAGAGTGTATCTTACTTGCAAGCAGGGCAATAGCTTCCGGTGTACGCGGCCCAAAGCCCAGTAAAAGCAAACCGTCCATTGATATCAAATTGCCCGCTTTACCTGCTGGCGTCATAGCAATCTGCGGGATTGATAATATTTTATCCGCGCCGCCACTTTGCATAACAACATGATCCATCATCAGGATGAAGTCTGGTTTTGCAGCGATAGCAGCTTCTGGCGTTAATGGTTTGTATCTATCAATGGCTGCCCCTGCGTTGATACCACCAGCAAGTGCAATAATCGCATCCGCCTCGGTATCATTTCCTGCCACAACTGGCGTGCCGTTAGCTGCACTTAAGACAAACATAACTCTGGGTCTATCATTAAACGCCCGCACTTGTGACCGGACAACCGAAAATGCGCTTTCAATCGAGCCAGCAAGCGTATCCCCTGAAGTATCGAGTGCCTTTGCAATACTATGCACACGCGCTACAACAGATTTGATCGTACCCCCGTCAGGCGTTCTAATAATGCAAACACCTGCCCTACTTACCTGATCCAATATAGCGTCAGGGCCTGCATCAGCGTCAGCAATGATAAGGTCTGGAGATAGAGATAACAGACCTTCTGCTGATACGGCGCGGTAATACCCAAGCTTGGGCAATGTGTTCGCAGCAGCGGGATACGATGATGTCGTATCAACACCAACCAAACGCTTTTCTTCACCGAGGGCATAAACAATCTCGGTTATAGTGCCTCCAAGCGCAATAACACGCTCACCCTTGCTATCACAAGTATCTGCCAAAAGCGGAAAAGTAAGCACAAAAGCCAATGCAGCACTGACAGTCCCTAGAATAGTTAATCTCATGATACTGCCTCGGAACTCACTAGACTTTCAGCAAGTTTTGACCACTCAGGTAATTCCTTTACGCCAGGTTTGCGTTCACCGAACATCAACAGGATTTCTTGACCATCAGCATCAAACACCTCAAGTGACGTAACAACACCATCTCGTGTTGGTTTACGAACAATCCATGCCTCAGCAATTTCCTGATCTTTTACATGTAGGTCAAAGCCCGGATCCAAAACATTCAGCCAGCCCTGCGCCTTAACAACGCGTTTAATTGGCCCTGTGTGGATTTGAATACAGCCACGGTTACCGACAAACACCATAATTGAAAGACCCGTTTCCGCCGCATTTTTCAACGCCTTTTCAAAAGCATCAACAGGAACCGGCGATGCTAAATCATCACCTGCAAGCCGCAAGGCTTGTGTTCGTGCAACATCAAATTCACGCAGTAACCCCATAAAATCATGCGTGTCCTGCATTGCCTGCCAATGCGCCTGAAAAGCGTCTATATCAACGTCGCTGTCAGCCCTTTCAGTCTTTGGTGCAGGCGCCTTGGATGTCGTAATAAGGGGCTGTTGTTCATCTGATATAAATTGCCTGACAAGGGTATCGTATTCTTCCTTATTGCTGTTATCGGTCAGATAAACTTTGTGAACGGACGTGCCTGTTAAATCAAAAAATTGAAGGCTGTAACGCGGGCCATTTTTGGTTTCTTCCGTCACTGCAAAGCCGAAATGCCAGTTTCCAAAGAAAATTCTTAAATCAATCTCACGGTTCACAACAAGGCCATGACTTGGCTGAACTGAAACCTTGGCGAATTTACCGACTTTCTCATGAACGGCATTATCATTGCGTGTAATAACCAAAACTTCGCCGAGTTTAGGTAATTTTTTGAGCAATTTACCCCAGTCACCCTGGAGACGAATGGCGCTGTCACCACATGATGTTGCGACAAGCTCGCCCTCGCTTACACCGAGTTCAGTTGCCGCATTACGAATGCGAACATTGGGGTTTTCGCGCTTAAATGTTTGCCATTGCTGCGCCAACTGTGTTGGTGTGGACAGATCAACATGCTCGTTCATAATAGCCTCCGTTTCCTAGCTATGGGATTTGATAAAATGCCCAATCACTGAGTATGATGTATGAAGGCTGGCTTGCGGCTGGAAGGAAAGCTACTCGTTTGGAAAAGTTACCGCTGGCTGGCTAAGAAATTTTTATTTCGTCAAAATTAATTTGTTTTGGCTTGTCCGGCGCAAACGATACTCAACGCCTTCGTGCATGATAATAACTTCGCTACTCCCTTGTAAAATTGTATCACTTGTTACAATTGGCTTATGGGGAACATAAGTCTTTTTACTGGCTACACTCAGTGTTTGTCTCGTTTGCATATTTCGTCCTTCGCCTTTTTTCATTGCCCAAACTGTTTTAACCGCCAAACTGATGCGACAGCGTAATCCGAAAACTACGACCCGGCTGTTCAATAACCGTTGGGTGGATTGAAAACTCTTCATCAAATACATTATCAATGCCCGCTGTAACGGTAAAACCACCCAGCGCCTTGGGTACCCATGTCACAAACAGATCAACAGTTTCATAACCGTCGGTTTCAACACTGCCATCTGGTACATCACGCTGTGCTGATGCGACCGTCGCCCGACCACCAATACGCAGCCCCCAATCAGGAATTGTCCCGTTCAACGCGAATGTTAAGCTATCTTGCGGTATTGAACCAAGCCCCGTATCATTGGTCTGGTCATCACCATCAACCGTGAAACCGCTCAGTGACGCAGAAAAATATGTGCTCTCAAACCGTGCCTCGGCTTCAAAACCTGAAATTTTTGCGTCAATGTTTGAGTTAACAGTTGAACCAAAAAATACGGTTGGGCCAAATGGCGGCGTAAATTGCGGTGGCCGCGTTGGATCGATAAAAGAGACTACCTGATTAACATAGTCATCAATGTCACTGGAAAAGTATGTTGCAGAAGCCTGAAAGCCGATATCGCTCGCCTCATCTTCAAAACGAACCCTTGCCCCAAACTCGAACGATTCTGCCTGTTCTGAGAGTAAATCAGGGCTTGGGGCAAATTCATTGATAACAAGCGTATTTGGCCCTAACCCATTTGGCACAACAAAATGAACACCGTTGCTGAACAGCTCAGTTAAACTCGGCGCACGAAATGCCTCTGCCCAACTCCCCCAAACATAAAGCCAATCAGACGGGGTGATGCCAACCGCGATACGCGGTGTAAAAGCATCTTCGCTTCTATCATTTCCAAGATCAGTTTCCTGACTGAAATCATCATAACGAATGCCCGGAATGACCGAGATAACATCAAATAACTCAATTTCCGCCTGCGCATAAAAAGCCGTAAAAGAACGCTCTGCATCAGGAAACTGCAGCCGATCGCCGCCGTCTCTTGTACCTGATTGTTCATCTCTGAACCATTCAAAACCATACGTAAGCGCGAGCGATACATCGCTATCAGCACCAAAAGTTGACGTGTTATTGATATCAATCCCACGGCTGGAGAAATCAGAAACATCCAAACGGTCATCAATGAAGCGATCTTCCGTAACATCGATATCAGTATAATATGCGCTTGCCGTTAGGTTAATAAGCGCATTATCCGGATCGTTAAAACGGTACGTAGTTCTAACATTACGTTCACGGGTATCACGGTCAACAACTGTATTTGGTGATGAAACGCTGTCAGCGGCGGTTGGGTTTTCCCCTTCGTTATCATAACTATCAGCAACAATTTCAAGGCGGTGATGCGGCGCTAAATTAATCCCTACATTGATCAGACCGTTTACCAAACGGTCTTCCGTATCGATAATGGGGTTACCGCTCCCCCCCTCAAGGTCATTAAATATCTGCCGGTAAACAATATTTCCAAAAACATCAATGGGGCCAGACTTTCCGAACAAACCTGCGGATGTCAAAAGTTCATCGCCGTTAGATTGATACCCAACCTTCATACGGCCACCAAAGCTCTCCCCTTCACGAAGCAAATCATTCGCGCCGATTGTTTCTACCGAAATCACACCGCCTAACGCCCCACTACCATATAGAGCACTTGCGCTTCCCCGTATCACCTCAATCCTGTTTACAAGATCAGGATCAACGAAGAAGCGGCCCCGGTGTGCCAAGTCAAAATTCTGCCGTGCTCCATCAAGCCGAATAACTACCTGATTATCGAGAAAGCCACGAATATTTGGCTCTTCTGATATTCTGCGGCTTCCACCTTGAATCGCAACACCCGGCACCCCCTCAAGAACATCAGCATATGAAAGAGGTTGAAAAAGCTCGATATTGTCACGTGAAATAACGCTTACGGCTGTCGGCGTTGTAAAAACCGGACGCTCTACACGGGTCGCTGTTACAGTAATTTCTTCGATAGCTTCTGCCTCAGCAGATACCTCTGCATTTACAGGCATGGATGCGATAATAGTTCCAGCCATGAGCGCAGTAATAAGGTTTATATTTCTTTGCATTTGTCCCACCAAATCTACATTGCTATTTTCTCAAATCAGCAACTTGATGACCTGGCTGGCGAATACGCTGGCTCGGTTAAAATTAATTCAGCCATATAACGGCTGATCACGATTCGGTGTATTGTATATTGCAATTGCGAATGATTATCAATATTAAATTGTAAGAATATGCCCTTACCAATTGCTGATACTCAAACAATGTAGCTTATAATTGTTTCCATATTCGTATTTACATCAGCCATTTTAATGGGCCATCGGCTATTATTTTTTTATATAACCAACCACTGTATACTAGAATAACTCTATTATTTTTTGCCGTCGTGGCTTAGTAAATCAGCCTTATCAATTAATGTATTTCGCTTTATAAACCGATTTATCTTTTTGAAGTTTTTATCGTCATCCATAAAGAGTTCAACATTCCCATTCAGATATTTTGCCAGTGTTGCCTCAAGCAAATAGAGATAGGCAAACCTTCCTTCTTCTGATCGATACGAATGCCCTTCCCCTTCAGCCATCAACAAGCTCACTTCTTTGCCTATAGCCTCTAACTTAAGGGCATATTCCAATACTTCATCGCTGGATACTCTGTCATCTTCCTTACCCGCCATGATTAATAAAGGAACTCTAACCTTAGAGGCATTAAAGAGCGGCGAATGGCGCAGTAATTTTGTCATGCGGCTTTTGTCTTTGATGTCGCCTATTCTTGTAGCAAACATTTGGGCAGCTTGCGGTCTGTTCCTTAAAAACTTACCTTTTGTTGCAATCCGCAGAAATGTACCACCAAGGTTAGCAGGCGGCGCCCCCGCGATCCCTACCTTGAACAAATCGGGTGTAAAGGTAATTCCATTCAGCACTGAGAAACCACCGAAGGAATGGCCAAATATCCCCAACCTTTCTTTATTGCCAATCCCGTTTTCCAAAAGATACTTAAGCCCGTCGATAATATCATCCTGTATACGTCCATCGCCGAAATCGCCGTCAATGCTGTTGGTAAATTCCCGACCATACCCTTCTGATGACCGGAAATTAGGTTGATACACAATATAACCACGGTTAGCCAAAAACTGAGCAAATTGATGATATGACCCATATGTCCGCGACCAAGGCCCACCATGGGGTAAGGTAATCAATGGTGCCTCAGATATTTTTATCCCCCTTGGCAAGGTAAGATAAGCAGGTATTGTCACTCCGTCACTCGCCTCAAAATTAAACGGCGTAACATTCGCAAGGATACTCTCATCAAGCTTTTGCTCACTCTTGTGTTCGACATTGATAGGATCAATCCGCTTATCATCTGGCTTATAAAAGAAATGTTCCCTCTCGCGCCTATTGGGATACTGTACTGTTACCAGCCAAGTAGCACCGCGTTCGCGCGGAACAATGGTTACATTGGCTCCTTGACCAAAATATTCCTCAATGAAATCTGTATGCTCTGCCGTATATGGCGTAAGGCCATAATTTTCCTGATAAGCATATCGATAACTAGCTAACAAAAGCTCGCCAGACAGAGGGGCGGTTTGAAACTCTGCCAAGTCAGAAAAACCCTCAGGGTCTCTATGCTGAACAGTCACCTTTCCTGTTGCCAAATTCAATGATGCTAAATGGCTCAAATCATCCTTAAAATTAGCAACAATGGTTAACGCATCGCCTGCAATATCATACGAAACAGGAAGACAAACCTCATCATATGCACAGGAAAGTATATTGGCACTTTTGCCTGCATTGACAGCAAGAATGGCAACCGCGTCTTGTCCTACAACCGTTAGAAAAAATTGGTTTCCATTTATAGGCCTTAATATATTTCGAATTATATCAGCGGACCTGAAAAGCACTTGCTCTTCACCAATCAAATTCACACGAAGCAAAAAATATTGCTTTGTTTTCGGGTCATACTTAGACACAAAGAAATGGGCATTAGATGTTGGATCAACCCCCAGCATTCGGTCTTTACCGTGATCACCAAATTTAAAAGCTAACCTTGGAAGCGGGTTAGATTGTACATTACTGATAGCAACACCATGCCCAAGATTAAGGTATATATGGTTTTCATTAGGCGACCAGTATATGCGCTCAACCGATTTAGTAGTAAAAAGTGTTTTAGTTTTCAGGCTTTGCCCTTCGGTGAGAAGGACATCAATACGCTTTCTTCCGCGCTTCAAGTGAATAACATACCTACCCTTAGGTGACAGGTATGCAGGACCAACAACAGCACGCTCCAGAAATTTCTCGCGCGAAATAGTTGGCGCTAGGGCCAATGCCTCACTGGCTGCAACAGCTTTTTTAAGGATAATGTCATCTGCATAGGCAGAGGTTTCAACTTGTGCACTTGCAAAACAAAGGCATAGCGCGGCCATTAGAGGGCTTATGCCCCCTTTGATAAGGTAAATCATATTGACCTCCCTATTAAACGGTTTGCAAATTCGATTTACGTTTTTGCTGGCGCAATTGTTCGCGCCAGTCTGTGAAAATGAAAAAGCTAACAAGGCCTGGCAGGCCAGTGATAAGGGTCATCAAAGTCCACATGGCTTTTTTATTATTTGGTAGGTTAAGCTTACGAGACAACATCCACACCAGAAAAGTAGACAATAAACCAACAATAATGGCTGTATAAACAATACCACCGGGTATGGGACGCGTTCCAGCCTTGGTAGAGGAGTCATTCTGTCCAGGGGCAATCGCTTTGAATATCACAGTGTCCAAATAGAGAAGAGCGGGCGAAACAACAAAATTGTCATGTATAATAAATGCTGGGTGCTTTGCTTTGTCAAAGCGATACTCGCCGACATATTCGGTATCTCCATCTAATCGGGCAACATAGGTCTTCGTGATAATATTATCTTCGATATAGTCCGGATCGTCTATGTAAGTAACCACATAGCCGTCTACTACTTTTACAAGGAAAACCTGTTCCAGTGACCTCATATTGTCTGGATGTTCAGCTACATATTCCGGCGTCAGGTTATCGCTCGCGCCAGCGAAATCATCCCGGTCAAACAAGTAAAGCCGCTTATCTGTCATGATTGATGCAAAATTATCGGTCATCGATACGCCGCCCAAAAGTTGCTCATCACTCTTCAACGTAAATACTGTTTCAACGAGATTATCTTCAAAATTCAATCGAGTGACTTTATCACGTGTTACCACGAACTGTTGTCGGATCACGTGCGGCACGTCCACGAAGGTTTCGCCGGGTGGGATTGCGCTTGTGTCTTCATAGAAGCCGGCTTTGCTGATCCAACCTCTTGGGGCACCTGTTGAACGCTCAAACCCCTTGAATAGCATATGATCATGAGAGAAAGACCACATTGTGTTATTGTTACCGTCATAAAATCTATGCTCATCCTGTACAAGCATGTTATTGCGAACAGGAAACCCACCACTTGTACCAGCATAATTTATCATCGCGACATCTCCGAACTTTGCCTGGCGTGCGAGTTCTCTAGATTGCTCATTGTCGATGTTATCCAGGAAATAGACCGCACTCTCTCGTTCATTGAGGTGAAATCTAAAATTCTCATAAGTGCCAAGGACAGGGTTATTGTCGGGATGCTCTCCCATGATCAGCAACGGGACATGATATATGAGTTGCAGAAAAATAGCGGCAAAAGATAATGATAGCTGGACAGGCAGTGACGCGATAACCGTGGCTGTCATACTGTCAAAATGCCTTGTTAAATCAGGTTTAAATGCTTTCTTAGTTAGGTAAAACAAGCACACCGAAGCAAGTACCATTGGAATGATTGTTGCCGCAGGTGTTGTATATAAACCTGCAACCATAAAATAGCTAAGCAAGGAAACCGACAGGACCACCGCTTTATTTGGATAAAGTTGTGTGTAGTTTCCAAGCATAGCACTGGTGATAGCAATACCAAAAACTTGTACCGGGAAAACATAGTGCCGTGCATCCACAACATGCTCGGTGAATAGATCAAGGGATAAAATAACCAGCAGTGACGGCAAGAAAAAAACCAACGAAACCAGGGCAACCGTTGCCATAAAGATAGCTAAAAATATTTGATTTGTTGCCAGCGGTCGGTGGATCAAATATGTCCACTGACTTGGTTTTTTGTACAACCCCATTTGCAAAAGACCGAACAGAAAACCGCCAATGATTGCCGCCAACCACTCGGCACCAAAAACAGGGCTATTTTCATCCATCCACAAAATACCAATTTTATAAGAAAACCAAGCACCTCCAATATGCGCTAACATTAATAATAGTGCCCATTTCTGATATCGCTTAAACTCGCTTTTAAAAATATTATACATCGTCTTTTCCTACCCTGCGCTTATGCTGCTTTTTCAGCTTTTATTCTTTTTGATGATTTTTTATGATTTTGCGTGAGGAACGCATTAACAGCTTGGTCCAAACTTGCAGACCCCCGATGAATGTTTGTGGCTCCAGCTTCTTTCAAAGCCCTTTCAAACTCACCTGCATCCTCGAATGTAAAGATATGATTTTGCCCTTCGATCACGCGCTGCGTTAAAATATTGGGATGTTCAAACATCGCACGCGGCGCATCAAAATCGACAATCCAGAAACCAACCTCTGCAAGAAAATCATCTGGTGACATATTACAGCGCAATCTGCCCTGCTCCATGATAATCAAATTATCAGCAACACGCTCGATCTCGTCCATTTGGTGTGAACAATAAATAATCGTTGAGATATGGTCTGAAAATTCGCCCGTTGTAGTGAACATTAAAGCTTCCAGAAAAGCTCGTTTTGCAACAACATCAAGCCCCAGTGTTGGTTCATCCAAAATAAGGATTTCCGGTTTCTGTGCGAGTGCCATTGATAGGTTAAACCCTGCGCGTTCACCGCGTGATAAACTTGACACTTTCTGATCAGGCATAACATCAAAATGACCGATGACATCTTCATATATCGCCTCATCCCAATCAGGATACAAATCCTGTTGCATCGCCTTAACTTCTTGCACCAACATCCAGCCAGGCAGTGTATGTTCTTCATTCACATATCCGATTTTACCTCGCTGTATCGGGCTTAGATCGCTGCAATCACCCCCCAAAATTCTGGCTGTTCCACTGGTGGATGATTGAAGCCCCAATAAAATCCTAAATAATGTTGACTTGCCAGCACCATTGCTTCCAACAATTGCGTTAACACCGCCCTTTTCAATCGATAAAGAAAGGTTTGAAAGCGCCGTCTTGACACCAAAATGTTTAGTAAGGTTTTTAGTTTCTATTATATAGTCTGTCATGACCTACTCCTCTTTATCCACGCTGTCGTTACTCGGTGTGGATTCACTGTTTTTTGCTGCGCTTTCGCTTATTGGATTGCTTACAGCATTGAGTTTTTTCTGAATTTTTTCGATTATTTGATCAGGCTGATAATCAAGACCAACAATATCGTTTACAAATGCATCAACAGCATCAGACAGGCGTTTCTCACGCTCTGCATCGCTGAATAGCTGGCGCCGGGGCGCAACAAAAAGGCCGCGTCCCTGCTGTGCCTCAACAAGCCCTAGTGATGTCAATTCACTGTAGGCTTTAGCAACTGTATTGGTATTCACAGTTAACTGCATGGCAAGGCCGCGGACACTTGGCAGCTTTGTAGCTTCCGCAATTTCACCCGTTACAATCTTCACGCGGAATGCGTCAACAATCTGCTTAAAGATCGGCCTTGGGTCACCTGTAACGATATGGATCATAAATATGTACCATCGAATCAAAATTAACTGTACCATGTGTACTAGTACAGTTAATTTTGTCAAGAGATACCATTAAGCGTATGAAAATATTATACTTTTACCGACACACAAATACATGTATGTATAATAACAAGCCACTAATCCATATTAGCAGCCCATCATCAGTGATACATAAACTATCAGAAATACAAGCCTTACGGATTATCTTTCCTACGATAGAATGATCGAGCACCATCCATTTCTAATGTCACCGTATCAACTTTTTTGATACTATTTCTATGAAAGACCAATTCTGCAATACCGACCCTTGGATTCAAGATAGGTATCAAAAACCGATTTGGCGCTGTAGCTATCAAGGCATGTTTTCGCTCGCTATTGCCAAACGATATTAAAAGCTCGCCGTCCTTTGCTGTAATTTTGATATCTTCATCATATATCCAGCCAATTAACTGCTCTCGTTCCTCAACAGGAAAAGCTGTATCAACCTTAAACCATCCTTCAAAGCCTATCATTACGGCTTCATCAAACGGGATTTCCGGCAAATAAACCGGTTTATTAATGCCCCAGCTCAAGCTATCGGCAACAGCATTTCGAATTTCAATAAAAAGCTCGTTACCTCTGGCACCGTTGGTTAAAACTACCAAACCATCACCCGTTCCCAGGTGCCCTTCAATCCATGTTCTATAACTATCATTTGAGCCCGCATGATGGAAAAAACGATTTTGCCCTATCCCTTCCATACGTGGCGCCAAACCATGTTCGCTTGGGGCAACCTTGGTCATCATATCAGTAGCCAAATTTTGCGGCAAAAAACCATCTTCAGAGCGATAGCTTTGAATAAGGGCAGCAACAAGCTCACCAAGATCATTAGCGCTTGTCCACAAGCCTGAAGCTGCCATTTCCGGCATAGCTTCATAGCCCCTCGGCAATGCAGTAGGTTCGCCCTTGTGATTATGTGCTTTTGCAATATTACCCGTATCTTGCGGCAAGGGATTTGCAAAGCTACTCCGCACCATTCCTGTCGCACTGAAAAGCCACTGTTTTGCAGCATCGGGAAACGTCACTCCTTGAGTGTCTGACACAATCAATTGAGCTAATGTATATCCACCACCCGAATACTTATACCGCGTTCCTGGCTGAAACAATATTTCCAAACCAGCTTCATCGCCAACACCGTTCAGCGTGTCATAAACACTTGGCATATCTTCACCCGGCTGAACATCCCGAAAACCGTGAAGACTAAGTCCCGCAGTATGCGACAAAATCATACGTAGCGTTATCGGGTCAGGCATTTCACCACCAAATACCGGCATATTCCACGATTTCAGATACTGCGATATATCGCTATCAATATCAATTTCGCCATCCGCATGCATTTTCAAAATGAGAGCCGCCGTTGCAATTTTGCTAACCGAGCCAGCGGAAAATAGCGTGTCACCATTTACAGGCTCACCCCCACCTTCCTGCAAAATACCAAAGCCTTTAACATATGCGAGTTTACCGTTTTTGATTATACCAACAGCAACGCCCGGAACGCCGTAATATTTCATGCGTTCCGCAAGCCTATAACGCGGCATAACATCACCAACCGTATATCTAGGCCTAAGACTTTTAACGATTTTAGCAAAACCTTCGCTATCATTGGCACCTGCCAACGAAAACATAGAAAGAAACAACAAAAATGCCGTAAGTATATTACATGCTGCTCGCATTGGTAAACTCTCCGTAAATGATAGTTTTTCGGTGGAAAATGACAAACCAGTATCGTTACCTGCCGAAACATCTTCGGCAGGCTTCAAACCAAGCAGAACTTGATTAGTTTAAAAGTTTAGTCTTCTTTCTGGCTTGGTTCAGTTGCGCCGCGGCGTCTTAGTAAACTAGCCATTCTGTTGTTGCCATATAAAAGCGCCTGCCCCAGAGGAGAGCGGTATTTACTGCGCCCTTCGCCGTGATTTCCGGTTTCCACTTTCAAGCTCACGTCAGCCCCAGCATCGATTAAAAGGCGGGCAATAGTGATATTACCGTTTGCTGCCGCGCCAATTAAGGGAGTTTCATCCCCCAAGACAAACCCATTCGCGTCCGAACCTGCATCAAGCAGCATTTTCACGATTGTTTCATGCCCGTGCCGCGCAGCGACGATAAGTGGGCTCCCGTCACCGCTTGCAGGCTTATTTGGGTCAGCCCCTGCCTCCAGTAACAGGTTCACCAACCCACTATCGCCAAACCGTGCCGAAAGAATAAGCGGTGTTCCGTCACCACGAAGATAATAATTAACATCCGCCCCATCACGCACCAGTTTACGCGCATAGCTTCGGCGGCCTTCTGATACAGCATATGCAAGCGCATATCCCTTCGCATCTGATGCGGTATCAACATCTGATACGCTATTACCTTCATCCGGCACACTAGCTTTAACGCCGTCAGTATCTTGCTCGATATAGAGTGTGTGCGTTGAAAGTATCGCCCACGCCGATACGCTTGTTACACTCATCATAGCCAAAGATAGCATAACACCTAACACACGCCGCTTTGCCGATATTGCTGGCCCGCTCAGGCTTTCAACCCGTGACCTTAATGGATGGATATGTTTTGGTAACCAGCTACAGCCTATCGGTGCTTCTTCAATAAGTAACTGAGATTTCAAAAGTGTTTCTGCATAAGCGCGCCGATGCTGACTATGCACCGCCATAACACGTTCATCACAAGCAAGCTCCTGATCAATACGGAAGATAGTCTGCCCGTAATACACAAGAGGGTTAAACCAGTTAAGGCATTTGATTACCTGTACAAACGCATTAACCTGTAAATCACCACCGCGAATATGTGCCTTTTCATGTGCAATAATAAGCGAACGCTCTAACTTATTATAACGATTAACAAAATCTTTAGGCAATATAACACGAGGTTTTAGAACACCAATAACTGCAGGCCCAAACGTGTTGCCTTCAACGCTTTGAATTCGGCGTGCTCGCTTCAAAAGCTTTTGTCGCATCAGAAAAAGATATTGCCTGAGTATCAGGATGCCAAAACTTACTACAACGCCAAGCACCCAGAATATTAAAACTGTTTCCTGATCAATAGAAAAGCCATCAACTGCTTGGTGCGCTGGTGAAATTACCCCGTTTAAGGACTTAGGGAGAGCATTTAATGATTGGGCAGCATTTATATTTTTAGTATAATAAAAATCATTAGAAACCGTTACATATTCAGCGGGTAAAATACTTGCAATCATCGCAAGCGGCACTATCAGCCAAAACAAATAGGCAATGCGAGCCCCAAATGTTTTTCGTAACCATTTGCGCATAAATAAAATCAATAATATTGAAATGCTTGTCCCTATTGAAGCCTGTGAAATATTCGATAAAAACTCAGCCGTCATCGTCCATCTCCTGGATCATTTTTTTTAGTTCCCTGATATCTTCAGGGCTTAGTTTTTCGTGTTTAGAAAAGTGTGTGAAAAGCGCAGAAACACGGCCATCAAACAAGCGATCGAGCAAGCTTTGGCTTTCGGCATTCATATAGTCAGCTTGCGTAAGGACGGGACTATATAAATACCGCCTTCCTTCCTTCTCCGCTGAAATGGCACCTTTTGATAACAGACGATTAAGCAGGGTCTTGATTGTCCCCACACTCCAGTTCTGCTGGTCTGCAATATCTGCCATAATTGTATCAGCAGTTAAAGGCGAGGCATGCCAAAGCACTTCCATAACCTTACTTTCTGCCACGCTAATTTGTATATCCTGTTTTTTCATGCCGTTACGTTTACATGTGTAAACAAAAGAGTCAACTTAATTGTTTACACATGTAAACAGCGATATACCTTTTCGCCAACGATGATAAAATCATTACGGTAGAATATTTATAGGTTGTAAAATTAGACTTTTCGCTACCGAATGATTTTATATAAGTTATGATTATATTCTAACACTTATAAAAGCAGTTCAGCTTCAATCTCTATTTGCTTAAAGCTACAACTTGTAAATGTCAGTCATATTAGGTTAAATGCATGTTTTTTCGGTTTTTTTTTCTGTATTCTCTTGTCTTTCAATTATAGCAAAACATTGGCTAACCTTCAAAATACTCCCTTCGACGAAAATACTTTGAGCGATATAGAAAGCGATTATGTCAATGCATATAACCGTAAAGTATATAGTTTTATAGGAGACACTCTATATCATCACCCAATTGGTAACATTGCTAAAATCTCACCCTATAAGAGTAATAGTGAGAGTGCTGAAGCCACTGGCATTAGTAAACAATTGAATGAATTACCGGGTTTGAGCACCCTATATTGCTTGGGTAATACGTATAATAATTGTTTAGCATTTCATAATGGTGATGGTTTAGAAGCACGAGCTTCCATCATAACAAAAAATGAAAATAACTGGAAAACAATTTCTCTTCCATTCCCCGTTGCGCCTTATTATCCTCACATATCATATCACAATCAAAACTCCTGGTTACTCATGAGCTACTCAAAAGGCGCTTTGTATCAAGTGAATACAAACGGAACATTTGAGAAACTGGATGGGTTAGATGTTGATTCAACAATCATTCACCGTGAGGTCATTGATGGTTCCCGTATCAATGGGGTTTCAACAATTACGCTCTCTGTAGACAAAAAAACACTACTTACTGATCGTAAAGAAATAGCCTGGACAATCATTAACTCCGACTTGTCATATAATAGTTACAGCCCACCTTCGAATTGCTTGTTTGTGACGTATATTGGCCAACAATTCGTTTGCCGTCAGAACAACGCGAGTAACGCTACAGAGTTACAATTTTACAAAGCCGATGCTCAAACAGGTAAACTTACCTTTCAAAAGTCAATAAATATAGGAATATCGCAACTACAATATCCGGTTTGGAATACAAAAAACGGCTTTTGGCTTCAGGTTATAAACGACGGATATCAAAAACTAAAATATATCTCGCTTGATATTAAAGAGCAAGAATACGCCAAGCAATTGAATGATCTGTTAGAAACATATCGTGGCACAGGCAATTTATCGATAACTGGCATTAATACGTCGAATACCCAGTTATTATTAGCCAAAACAAGTCAGATATTTCCTGTTGAAGATACAATATTAAATCTACCGGATCACACAAAGCCTCTCGGCGCACTTGACCTTAAAGTTACCTCACAAGGGCAGCAATTCTTCGACCCTTCCAATATTCACGTAGAGCGGCGTTATCATGCATCGCGTAAAGTTCCTTACACGGTTATTCGAAAAGATCAAGCAACAGGAGTAGCATCAGGTAAGGCCATAATTTCTGTATACGGAAGTTATGGCATCCCGCTACAAGAAGAGTACTTAAAGGAATTTAGTAAATACTGGGTCGAACAAGGCGGGCTTTTTGTATACGCCCATGTTCGCGGAGGGGGCGGCTTTGGCAATACTTGGCGTTATTCCGGATATGGTATCAATAAATATGAGGCGATACTTGACCTCGAAGCTGTTGCGGAAGAAGTGGTTGATTTAGAGTATGCTCGAGCTGGAGAGATTAATCTTATATCTAACAGCGCAGGCGGCATAGTGGCCGGAGCCGCAGTGATCCGCCGATATGACCTTTTTGACCAGATTGCATTAACATCTCCGTGTTTAATTCTATGGGATAATGCTAGAAGTATATGCACAGAAACGGATGAGTTTGGAGACCCCACCAACCCTCAGCAAATGAAAATCATGCAATCCTATTCGCCTGGTCATTTACTTGTTTCCTCTCAAGTGATCCCACGTTTTATGATAATACAATCAGCTAATGACCAAATTGTCCCTCCTGTCGTTGCGAAATCATTCATTGATATCCGACCCGACATTAATTTTGTAAAATATCTTGAGATTAACAGCACCGTTCATGGTGAACAATATCCAGCACCAATAAGAGCCAAAGTAGCATATGAGCGACTTAAATTTCTTCTAAAACTTGATGATGTAAAGCCATGAAACCCACGTGCCTAAAGTTGGTAATAAGTAGTTTAATATTTTTTGCCAATTAACTGCACCACCATCAAGTCGGCTTTAGGTTCAATTTTCTCTGCACCAGAGAAAATATAAATAGAACAATATTTAGCTATGAAAAAGCCAGGCTACCCCTTGAATAATATCCTTATAGTGCAAGATTATTGTCATTTCATGAAAACCTTGAAGGTCATCATGTTATAGCTTTCCTTTGCCACTTACCCATATTATGGATGTGACATGTTTTTGTGACCAATCCATCAAGGCCAATATCTTTGACTAACCATACTGCATTATCTATTTTACACGATGTGTTTGGGTATACTTCGTTTCGAGGTGACCAGGCAGAGATCATTGCTGATTTATGTACTGGCAAGCATGTTCTAACGGTTATGCCAACAGGCGCCGGTAAGTCGCTTTGCTTTCAAATTCCTGCGCTTATACAGGAAGGAACAGCAATTGTCGTCTCACCGCTTATATCCTTGATGCAAAATCAGGTGCAAGCTCTACAGCTTCTTGGAATTGAAGCAGCTTCATTGAATTCCAGCGTTTCTAATGACGAAGCGAATAGTATCTGGCAAAAGGTACATACAGGAACATTAAAGTTACTTTATGTATCTCCTGAAAGGCTAATGACACCTGCGATGCAAGATAGCATTAGCAGAATAAAAGTTAGCCTGTTTGCAATTGATGAAGCACATTGCATATCACAGTGGGGCGCTGCTTTTCGCCCAGAATATGAAGCATTAAGCGAACTGCATAAACGCTTTCCCAACATTCCCATCATCGCGCTTACAGCAACGGCTGACCAAACCACCCGCAACCAGATAATAGAGAAATTATTCTCCAACAACGCAGCTCTCTATCTATCCGGTTTCGATCGCCCCAATATTAGCCTGACGGTAGAGGTTAAAAACAACTGGAAACAGCAATTACAACAGTTTCTTAAAGCGCGATTACAAAACCATGGCCCAGAAAACGGTGTTATCTATTGCCTGTCACGCAAGAAAACTGAGCAAGTAACAGAACTTCTTTCTCAGAAAGGGTATAAAGCCCTTCCCTACCATGCCGGCATGGCAAACCATATAAGGCAAAATAACCTCAATCGCTTTATGACAGAAAGTGACTTAATAATTGTTGCCACCATTGCTTTCGGCATGGGAATTGACAAACCTGATATCCGTTTCGTTTTTCATACTGATTTACCTTCTTCTCCTGAGGCCTACTATCAAGAGATCGGCCGCGCAGGGCGTGACGGCAATCAAGCGGTTGCCCACATGCTGTATGGTATGCAAGATATTTCAATGCGGCGTCTATTCATAAACAATGAACCCTCAAATGAAGACCATAAGCGCCGTGAACACCAACGGTTAAACGCACTCCTTTCATACTGTGAGAGCCCCACGTGCAGGCGCAGTACCATGCTGAAATATTTTGGTGATACGCTGGACACCTCTCAATGTGGCAATTGCGACCTATGTCATAATCCGAAAGAAACGATTGAAGCGACAACTGCTGGCCGCAAATTTCTCTCTGCTATAGCGCGTACAGGCGAAAGTTTCGGAGTTGGGTATATCAGCGATATATTGGTTGGCAAGCTTACGCCCAAAATTAAAGAACGACACCATGATCAACTGCCAACTTTTGGTGTAGGGCAGGAATTTTCGATCAATGACTGGAAATCAATTGCTCGGCAATTAATGGCACAGGATTATATCATAGCGGATGCAGACTATGGCTCGCTTAAAATCACTCCAAACGGGCTGCTACTTTTGAAAGATCAGGCAAGTTTCAAATATAGGCCCGATGTATTAGGAAGCACCAAGAACAACCGAACAGCCTCTCAAAACAAATCAATAGCCCTTGATTTACCCGAAAATGCGCAAAGGTTGCTTCAAAAGCTCAAAGCGCTTCGGAAAGAATTAGCAGAAACTCGCTCTGTGCCCGCTTATGTTATCTTTTCAGACAAGAGCCTGGCGCATATGGCCAGTGTTCAACCAACCAGTTTAAGCCAATTTGCCGATATTCACGGGGTTGGTGACCGCAAACTTGAAGAATTTGGCACTATATTTACGCAGGCGATAGAAACCCACATTAATGCAGATAACGAACTCACCAAAAAAAATAGTTAATATAAACCCAATTATAACCACCCAAAGCCCGAAAACAATAATGCCTATACTGCGTATAAAATCTTTTCATTTGAGTTGTTTTTAAAAGAAACCAATCAAATTGGGCATTATGAACATTGAACATTCATCGCTTTATAATTCACCCATTAGATAATGGTTTAACTTTCCACACTCGCTAGACAAAGAGAATAGTTTTATATCAAATACTCAATATAATTTCTGTATATTTATGTAGTATTTACTATTATGGACTTTAATTACTTACTTATGTAACTATTGAAAAAATTGAATTAATATCAATATATGTAATATCGTAATCGTATTTTGGGGGGCTTATGAATAGTAAGATTATCACGTTTGTCATTTTTGTACTTGCCAGCTTGTTATTAACGGTAAAATCACAAGCAGCTGAATATATTGAATTAAGGCCTCTTTCTGAAATTATTAACACAAGTACCCGGTCTTGCAATATCAATGGAAAAATAAACGTACCTGTCATTGCATGGGGCGGAGATATTACAACGAGTTATGCGAACGGTAATACAAAGCGAACCGCAAACGGCAGCTTACTAGCTAAAACCAATCTTGATATAGACCTTTACAGACAAGATGATTTTTCTAAACAGGTTGAAGACTACGTTTCTTGTAAAACACCATTTTTGCGTGGAACCATGGGAATGATCACTGCTGCAAGTGAAGTTACCAACCGTGACCAACGTACAGAAATGGTCGTTATTTATCAAATGACATGGTCAGCAGGTGGAGATGCTCTTGTTGTAAAAGGTAATATCAACCGCCCCTCTGACCTTCGAGGCAAAACCATTGCTGTTCAGGCTTATGGTCCACATATGGATTATCTTACAACGATATTAAGAGATGCAGGCTTAAGCATAAATGATGTAAAAATAAAATGGGTTCAAGACCTTATCGAAGTTAACGACAACTCCACATCACCAGCAACAGCCCTTAGAGATGATAATTCAATTGATGCTGCTTTTGTTATTATACCTGATGCTTTGGCATTAACCTCGGGCGGTGCCGTTGGTACAGGTGGTGAGGATTCGGTACGCGGTGCAAAAATATTATTATCTACCAAAACAGCAAACCGTGTAATATCTGATGTTTATGCAGTGCGTAGAGACTTTTTTGACAACAACCGAAATACTGTACAAGCATTTGTTAATGCTCTGATGCAGGCCGATGAGCAGGTTAAAAGCCTTTTTAAAGACCGTCAAAATCGCCGAAGCGAATATCAAACAATGATCGAAGGTGCCGCACGATTATTATTGGACAGTAAAGATGCAGTAGAAGATACGGCTGCTATGTATTCTGACGCAGAATTTGTTGGCTTTTCTGGAAACGTACAATTTTTCACTGACTCAGCTTACCCAAGAGGGTTTCACCTCTTATCTAAAGAAATTCAAAATGCATTTATTCAATTAGGATTAATCAAAAACACTGCATCACTTACTGACGCAAAATGGGCATATAATAACCTTGCAGTTGGTATTTCAGACACTCAACGTACTGAAGCACCCCGCTTTGACCAGCAAGCAGTTGATCGGCTTATCGCAAGGCGTCAGAGCCAAAACACTGCTTCTGAAGGCGAATTATTTCGGTTTGAAATATTCTTTGCACCCAACCAAAATACCTTCTCTGCTGATCAATACCGGGCTGCTTTTGATCAAGTTATAAATTTAGCATCGACATATGGTGGCGCACTACTCACCATCGAAGGACATAGTGATCCACTTAGTTATTTGAGAAGAAAAAAGTCAGGGGCACCGGTTATTGAGTTATCATCAATTAAGCAAGCGAGTAAAAACCTTAGCTTCACTCGAGCTAATGCAGTGCGCCAAAGCATCATTAATTACGCTACATCTAAGAACGTTATACTAGATACGTCACAGTTTGGTGTTTCAGGGCTTGGTATCACGACACCAAACACGCCTGATTGTTCTTATGATGTAAATGGCGATATTGCCCTGACTTGCGCCCCGAAAAATAAATTGGAATGGGATGCAACTCGCAGGGTCGTATTTCGTGTCGTGCAAATTGAAGCAGAATCTGACGTATTTGCACCGCTATAGGGGGATAGTGATATGAAACAAGGTAATATTCTTATAGTAGGTATAGTAATCTTGGTGCTTGGCTATAATTTAGTTAGTCAATTATCCAATACTAATACTCCGTCTACAGTACCAATAACGAAAGCACCTGATAAAAGCACTACTCTAGAAGTGTTAGGTCTTACTAATTCCATATCATGGCCACCCGCCACATTAGACACCATAGAGTTAGCAAGTAACCCTATGACAGATAATTACCTTCTGATGATGGATATAAGTGGTAGTATGGCTGATAAAGTTTGCCTTGGTGACGAAAGAAAAATCGATGCCGCAAAACGTGCTGTGAAAGCTTTTTTCAAAAACTTAGGGACAGAAGTAAATGTAGGCCTTTACACATTTAGTAAAGATGTTTCCGAAGTACTACCTATTGGTAAATATGCAAATACCAGATTTGATCAAGCCATTGATTCATTACGTGCAGGTGGTAATACGCCTTTGCAGGCTGCTTTAAAAAGAAGTGAGAAACTATTACGCTCTGCCGCCCAAACGCAAGGAGGATATGGATCATATAACCTAATCCTGATTACAGATGGCCAATCTTCTGATGGTAAACCACATGATTTAGCGGTGGAGATTGCCAGATCCACAGCTATCACCTTAAATGCCGTAGGTTTTTGTACTGGTATAAACCATTCTCTCAATATTGACGGCTATACAAACTTTCTAACTGCTGACAATGCAGAACAATTGGTACAACAACTATCAAAGACAGTAAAAGCAGAACAGGAAGCATTTGATATAAGTGATTTTAACGCAAGTTAATGCTCTTACCTGTTTTAACTTAACTGCTTTAGCATTGTTACTTTAGGAGATTAGATGACACGCTCAGCTAAAGGTGCACTTGGCCTTCTTGTGTTAGGGATATTAGCGATACTTGCTATCTATATGGTACTAGAATATCTTGAGAAAAATGAACAATTGGCATCAAGTGACGCTGCAAATTCAAAAGGCCAGATACGCATTGCAGTAGATAATTTTATCGGCTATTTTCCATTGTGCTCCCCAAGAATAAAAAGTTTACTGTTGAATGACGGGTATCGCCTAGAGTGTATTGACGATCAAGCCGACTACTCTAGTCGTTTTGCCAAGCTCACAAATGGAACTGTTGATTTCGCTGTAGGTACAATCGATACATACCTTCTAAATGGTGATCGATATGATTACCCAGGCGTCATTATAGCGGTTTTAGATGAAAGCAAAGGTGCTGATGCAATTGTAGCGCGCTCGACAACTGCCAAAAACCTTAGCGATCTTAAAAACAAAAATAATATTAAAGTAGCTTTCACCCCCTCCTCGCCTAGCCATCACTTACTGAAAGTTGCCGGCGTACATTTTGACATTGCATTTTTGCGTAACAAAAACGGTTCTTGGCGTACCGAAACAACCGGTTCATCAGGAGCTTTACAGAAGCTTTTAGACGGTAAGGTTGATGTTGCTGCAATCTGGGAACCAGACATTTCCAAAGCTCTTGCTCAGGGGGAGTTTACCAAAATTCTCGGTACAGAAGAAACTCAACGGCTGATAGTTGATGTTTTGATATCAAGTCATAAGAATGAGACCAATACTCCAGAAGTTTCCGAAATATTGCTCGCAAATTATTATCGGGCATTGAAATATTATCGCGATAATCCGAGTATTTTTGACGATCATTTAGCCGATTATGCAAGTGTCTCGGAAAAGCAGGCGCGCCAACTCAAGAAAGGCATAAACTGGTTTACTATGCAGCAAAATGCCGCTGACTGGATGGGCCTTTCTTCAACGGGTCAAATTCCAAAACATGGCCTCTATGAAACAATTGACCAAACTTTAGATATCCAACGCGATGTTGGCGACTTTACCCAAAACCCATTACCTTCGGGTGATCCAAGGCGAATAATCAATTCTGCTATCATTAAAACACTATTTGAAAAAGGTATCAGAACTGGGTTTTCTTCTGGTGGTTCCTTTGACTTCGATAGTAATAGCGCAAATATCCGAGATTTTTCACCTCTGGATGATACACAATGGGCGTCGCTTAGAGAGGTTGGCAATCTTCGTGTTCGTCCTATCAAATTTGAAGCAGGAACCGGCAAACTTACGATAACAGGCAAAGAACAAATCGATGCTGCGGTCAAAGTGCTGGAAAACTATCCAAATTTTCGCATTATTATCGAAGGTCATACTAGCACTCGTGGTGATAGAAACATTAATCGTAGCCTCTCCCAGGAACGAGCAGATGCGGTAAGGCGATATCTGTATGTCACATATAAGATTGACCGCGACCGAACGAAAGCTGTCGGTTTTGGCCCAGATAAACCTCTACCAAGATTGCAAGGAGAAAGTAGCCGTGCTTATAGGAGTAAATTGCCTAGAGTAGAGTTAAAGCTCGTTTCGGAGTCATTTTGATGACGCGCGAAATGAACAGACTGAGATTTTCAAAACGAGCGATTAAGAGCTCTGTACGATCCTCAAGCTTAAATCATCCACTCACATTGTTTCCCTCTGCTTTAGGTGCCTTGGGTGTGTTTGGAGGCAGCTTATTTTCAGCCCCTCTGGTTATCGCAGCAGGTATGGGTGGGCTCGTTTTTGGTGTCGGGCACTTCGTTACAAAATATTTTATTCAATTTGACAACGCAGCAAGGGAACACATGAAAGCCCTTCATACAAAGATGATTGAAACCCTGGAGGCACGGCCAGAACGATTAAAAGAGGAATTTCAAGACGTTGGTTTTGACCGCGGTCTTCAACAGCTTAATATGGCCAAGATAAAATTCGACGAGTTTTTGGATGCTTTAGGAAGAAAATTCAACAAATCAGAACTTACCTTTGGGCGTTACAGTGGTGTATCAGAAGCTGTATATTTATCGATTCTGGATAATTTAGAGTTAGCTGTAGCCAAACTGCGAAGTATCCGATCAATAAATCCAGAATACATTAATGCCCAACTTGACGAAGTTCGCAATCGAAACAACGACACAAGTGAAATAGAAGCGCTTAATGCTCGCTTACAATTACGCGACGCTGCGCTGAGAGAAATTGACGCAATTCTGGCAGAGAATGAACGTGCAATGACAACACTGGATAAGACAGCACTTAGAGTGGCAAGCATTCAGACACAAAAAAATGTATCAGTTAAAGATGCTGATATAGCGATGCAAGAACTTGAACTTTTGGCGACACGAGCCGTTGATTATGAAGGGAAATAATATATGACTGAAACAACTGTGAAACAGGATGAAGCCCTTAATCTCTCTTTACCTGCTGTTGCAGAGGTCAAAGGGGAATTAGTTACTATTGATGATACCACCAACACATCCGACAATTCAACGGATGATCCTGCCCTGACATCTACCGCAGATAAGTTTGTAGCTGCAATACTTTCATCTGATATGGCCGATAATTCTCGTGCCAATCACCGAAACAGTATTGATGGAATGGGTTTAGAACTTCAGAGACAATCGTCCAATCAGAATAGGTTATTACAAGAACCAATTAAAAAATTATCTGAGGCTGGAACCGATGGCGGTCCTGTTGCAAATGCTTTGATCGATTTGAAAACGCAAGTAGACGATTTAAACCCAAACCATATGGACTTTACCGTTTCTAGCCTTGCGCGTCTGTTCTCATGGCTTCCTGGTGTCGGTAACAAACTTGAAAAATTCTTCCTGCGATACGAAAGCAGTCAAGGAATTCTTGATCAAATCACTATCAGCCTAGAAGAAGGCCGCGGCACATTAGAGCGTGACAACATCACCCTAAATCATGAACAAACAAGGATGCGTGATCTCACACACCAACTGGCCAAGCAAATTTCACTTGGTCAAATTATAGATAAAAAATTTGAAACAGCCGTTGCTGAACTAACCATAAGTGATCCTGAACGAGCAGTCTTTATTCAAGAAGAGCTAATCTTTCCTTTAAGGCAACGAATAATGGATCTGCAACAACAGCTCGCAGTCAATCAACAAGCCGTACTCGCAATGGAAGTAATTATTCGCAACAACAGAGAGCTCATTAGAGGTGTTGATAGAGCCCTCAATGTAACAGTCTCTGCCTTGGCTGTTGCAGTAACCGTAGCTTTAGCGCTAAACAATCAAAAACTTGTCTTAGACCGTATTAACGCACTTAATAAGACAACATCAAATCTAATTGCAGGAACAGCACAGCAGTTACGTACTCAAGGTGTAGAGATTCAAAAACAGGCCAGTTCATCTATGCTTGATATGGACGCCCTTAGATCAGCATTTAGTGACATCGATCAGGCGTTAAACGAAATATCTCGATACCGAATGGAAGCTTTGCCCCAAATGGCGTCTCAAATACTTGAACTTAATCATATGGCGGAAGAAGCTGAAAAAAGCATTCAAAAAATGGAACGTGGAAAAAATGTATCCGAAAGCATTATCGACCTAAAAACTGGTGAGTAAAAATATTCTACATACTAATTAATACCTTAGGATTGGGAGAGAATTCATGAAAAACATTATTGCAATTGCAACTATAGCTCTTTTATCAAACTCAGCTTTGGCTTCAGAGCGATGTTCCATCGCTTGGAGCCATTACACAGGCTGGGAACCTGCTGGTTATATCCAGGATACAGGAATTGCGAAAAAATGGGGCGAAAAATATGGTGTCAATCTTAGCTTCACCTTGATCGGTGATTATATCGAAAGTGTCAATCAATACACTGCCGGTTCATTTGACGGTGTCACCGTTACCAATATGGATGCATTAACAATTCCGTCAGTTGGCGGTGTAGATACAACAGCACTAATCATCGGTGACTTCAGCAATGGAAATGACGGTGTGTTAATAAAGGCTGGAGAAAACGCTACCGTAAAAGACCTCAAGGGACGAGAAGTTAAATTAGTAGAATTATCTGTTAGTCATTATCTTCTGGCTCGCGCTCTGGAAACCGAAGGTTTAAGTGAACGTGATTTAAAGGTAGTTAATGCATCTGACGCCGACCTTGGTGGGCTGATCAGTACAGCATCAAATGGCGACGCTTTCGTTACCTGGAATCCTATTTTACAGACCGGCCGTAATGCGCCAGGCATAAATATGATTTTCGATAGTTCAAAAATACCAGGTGAAATTGTCGATACCGTCATGGTGCGTTCTGACTTAAGCGCAAATTGTAAAAAAGCTATCACCGGTGCCTGGTACGAAGCAATGTCAGATATGGAAACAAACAAAAATGGCGCAGTTGAATTCATGGCTGAATTGGCAGGCGGTACCCTTGCAGAATTTAAAGCACAACTCGAGACAACTCGTATGTTTTATAACCCAGCGGAAGCTGCCGCTTTCTCACGTAGTGATAACATCAAGAAAACTATGGACTATGTTAGAAATTTCTCCTTTGATCATGGCTTATTCGGTGAAGGTGCAAGCTCCCCAGATTTTATCGGCATAGAGTTTCCCGGAGAAAATGTCATAGGCAACAAGTCTAATATAAAATTGCGTTTTGACGATAGTTATATGCAAATGGCCGCTGACGGCAAACTATAGTAAATCCATTCTAGGAGACAGAATATGAAATCATCTAAGTTTTTTGGATTGCATGCAGCCCCAAGTAAAATGCTGTCTATTATTCTGTCTCTTTTACCATTCCTGACGTTAATAATTATATACTCTGTTGCAAGTGACATACGCTTGAATGAAAACCCAAGCGATAAACTTCTACCGTCTTTAACACAGATGTATGATGCGATTGTGAGAATGGCAACAGTACCCGACAGGCGCTCAGGCGAGTTATTATTAATTTCAGATACATTAGCCAGTCTGAAACGGCTTCTTTTCGGTGTTGGCCTAGGCGCGGTTTGTGGTTTATTGATTGGCCTCAATATTGGCGTTTTCCCCGGGTTACGGAACTTACTGCGACCATTCGTAACCTTTTTATCTATTATTCCTCCCCTAACTATTCTTCCAATATTATTTATTGCCTTTGGTGTTGGAGAAACAGCCAAGATAACCCTTATTTTTATTGGAACAGTATTTGTAATTGCTCGAGATATGCAGCTTTATGTGCAGCAGTTACCAAAAGAACAAATCACCAAGGCATTAACATTAGGTGCCAGCGAGCTGGCAGTTACATATCGGATAATTTTGCCGCAAATAATGCCACGATTAATTGATACTATGCGTCTGACACTTGGCGCTGCCTGGCTTTTCCTGATAGCAGCAGAAATGATTTCAGCAACAGAAGGGCTCGGTTACAGGATAGGCTTGGTTCGTCGTTATCTCGCTATGGATGTCATCATTCCTTATGTACTTTGGATTACACTTTTAGGTTTTTTGGTGGATTGGCTACTTCGTTCTTTGGTGAAAAAAAGATACCCTTGGTATAACACGTAGGTGAATATAATGGATGAAATGTTAAGAAAAAATAGCGTGTTACATGTCGAGGATGTTTACAAATCCTATGATAGTAAACTAATACTCGATGACATAGACTTATCAGTTACAAGCGGTGAATTCGTCACAATTGTGGGGCCTTCTGGTTGTGGAAAATCCACTTTGCTACGGCTTGTTGTTGGGCAGGAGAAACCAAGTAAGGGATCGATTTTGATTGATGGAGTTCTTGCAGGGCCTCCAACACCGGATAGAGGTGTTGTCTATCAAAATTACTCTCTTTTCCCTCACCTTTCTGCTCTTGACAATGTCACACTGAGCAAACGGCTCGCTTTATTACCTTGGCAATGGAATAGTCATAAAAAAGCTATATACGAAGAAGGCTTACACTATCTCTCAAAAGTGAATATGGACGGGCATGCCTCAAAGTATCCCGCTGAACTTTCTGGCGGCCAACGACAACGAGTTGCTATTGCCCAGGCACTCATCCAAAAACCCAAGATACTATGTATGGATGAGCCTTTTTCTGCGCTTGACCCTGGCACACGAGAGGACCTGCAACTCTTCTTACTGGAACTATGGGAAGAAACAAAAATGACGATCTTCTTTGTCACGCATGACCTAGAGGAAGCGGTTTATCTTGGAACCAGACTGATAGCCCTGTCTCAATACTATACTGATGACCGTGATCAGGACATGGCAAGAGGCGCAAAAATAGTTGTAGATCGACGCTTTCGCGACCCTAAGGAAGCAATATCCCCACAAGTAAAGTCATCTGGGCAGTTTGTAAAAGCCGTGCATGAATTACGACAACATGCATTTGACCCTGAATACTTACAACACGTAAAAAACTTTGACTTGTCACACCCCAATAGCTGGGCAACTCTGAATAATGGTGAAATTCGTGACAGGGCTTGATTAATGCGTAGAGAGAGCCAATACCTACATGCTTGTGAATGGAACCCAGGACTTGATAACAGCCACCTTACACTAGGAGAGGTCTTAAATACCCTTCCAGGTATTGAACAGAGTGCTGTTCACTGGTTGGTAAGATTATTTGAAAACCCAGCTTCGCCTCTATCTTTTCCAGGTCAAATATCACTCAAAAGACACGATGCATTACATGTCTTATTAGGGCGTGGTTTAAATAACCAGGATGAAGCATTTGTAATTGGTTTTACAATGGGCACCGTTAAGGATACAAAAAAATGGCATCGTGTATTTTTTACCTGGGTTACAAAATATTTATATCCCACTCCTTATAGGTTTACAGATGATGATAAAATTGCGTTTGAGCTAGGCTTTCAACAAGGCAGAAAACATCAAGTTAATGATGTTCACCTTATACCTTTTGAAAATAAGCCTAACTATAAAATTAAAGACTTGAGATTAGAACTAGGCATAAATGTTCATGACTTATATGCCGCTTATAGACTAGAGCAGTCGCTCATTCCCAATACATTCGAAAGCAGGAGACTAGATATAGATTACGGAAACGTAGATCCCAGTTCTATATCTCCGCCGACATAATAACAAAATTAACTTCCTTATCTTTCAAACTTTTCATCCTACTGTTTCAACTAATACCTTACTCTATATAAATTTATGGCATAGAATTATAGACATCAGTGTCATACACATAGCTTATTAATATTATTAAATTTTATATACTCTTAGAATTTTCATACGCCATTTTGAATACGTATTCAGTTTTAAACTCATTTTAAGACACGTTGGAGAATGTTTGCTATTCTCCAACGTGCAATGCCAATGCACACCAAAAATATTGAGCTATATCGCCACTAAAACCTAAGTTATTTCACTATGATAAAAGATGTACATTATCTATATGAGCGCGAAGGCTTATGTTTCTTTGCCAACGTTTTTTCATTGTGCATTTTCAAAAGTGTTTCTGTTGGATTATGCTCCATCAAAAAGCCTTCAACAATTTCAAGATACTTCTGGCGTAATTCCTCTGTACCTAAAGTATGCTTTACTTCTTCCAATTCAAAATAATCGAAAGTTTTTTTCGCCTTCTTTAGCGCTTTAGCAAACTTTTGCGATTGCTTTACAGAATGATATTCATCTTCGTCTCCATGCATAAGTAATATCGGCGCTTTAATATTATTTACAAAAGTGATCGGAGATATATCTGCCAACTCCTTCTTTTTTTTGTTACCTGCAATACGTTGATAATACTCGTAATCGGTATTGTAGGCACCATCATCTTTGAACATTCTTTTAACGTCACTTACACCGCTCCATGCGATAGCGCATTTGTATGTATCAGGTTCGGTAGCAACCCCCATTAATGCTGCATATCCTCCATAAAGTTTACCCATAATACAAACGCTATCTTCCTTGGCATATCCTTCATCAATGGCCCAGAAGGCAGCATCAGACAGATCTTTCTGCATGTCACCACCCCATTCACCACGGCCAAGGCTGGAAAAACGATCACCATACCCCGCTGATCCACGGTAATTAGGCTGAATTACAATATACCCACGATTAGCGAGATATTGTGCAGTATAATCCCAGCCCCAGTAATTTCGACCAGTTGAATATGTGTGTGGAAGCACAATGGCCGGCAAGGGCTTACTATCAAAAGTATTGGGGATAGTGAGATATGCAGAAATTTGAACACCATCACGGGCCATATAGGTTATTGGCTTAACCGTCGCCATTTGCTGTACTTGAACCTCTGGTAATTTAGTACCAAGAAAGTTCATTTTTTTCTTTTCAACATCATAATGATAATATGACCCTGGTTCACGATCACTCTTGACCAAAACAACCATATTCTGTTCATCATCACTACGAGATTGAATAAATACATCGCCTTTTGCGGCTTTCTCCAGCGCTTGCATCGTTGCTTTATATTTATCATCAAAGTAAACTTTCTTGCGCTTACCATCATGATAGACTGCGGCTAGAGGCTTTTGCTTTGTATTGGAGTATATCAGGCTGGAAACATCAACATTATCATGTTCATAGACTTTGCCATTGAGTTCTCCACTTGCAATATCAAATTTAAAAATTGCGTCGCGGCCCGTTGCCAAAGACGAGAGAACGTAAAATTCATTTGGGGCACTACCAAACATTAAAGGCGTGAACTTACCTTCTTCAAACAATTCATTATCGCTCAGTTGTTTCCAATCTTGGTCATTCATACCACGAATAACCATTACACTTTTGCCTTTACGGCCTTTACCATAACCAAAGCGAATATTGCCACCTCGATCAGAATACCAATCATTGAGTTTGACACCGGAAATCTTTGGTGACTTCATATAAAGTTCCATATCACCGGTATAAATGTTCAGCTTATAAACATCTGAGACTTCGCCTCTTTGATAACTTTGAAGCCAATTTCTATTTCTTGGTTTTCCGACCAAAACATGCTGAGGATCATCCCGCCAAACATTAATAAGGTCAGCCGCACTAAAATGGCGAAGGTCTTTTCCTGCCTTCGAGCCATCAGTTCTTAATTCTTTGAATTCTTTACCATCGCGGCTTACTACGTATAGAACACTAGTCCAAACTTTAACCTTTGTCCGTTTCAGCTTTGCTCTTTTGAAGAGCTTAAATAGTATCCTTTCATTGTTTGCCCAATTAACATCAGAAATCCTGATATCATCTATATTCTCTTTTGCGATCTGCATGAGGGCAGTCTTATTTATGATACCTTCCTCAGTGAGGTCAGCAACAAATAGATAACTACCAGAGGCTTTATAATGCAGGACAAATACAATTGATTTGCCATCCGGTGAAATTTGAACATTCTTAATATTCGTGTCTGCAGCAAACGCGCTGATCGGCACAATATCTTGCGCAGTTTCTTCTTTAACTTTGTTTTCTTCTGCCCAAACACCAGGACTGTTCGTCAAAGAAATACAAATTCCTAGAGTTACAGCGGCTATTATTGGAAATTTTTTCATGACAGGTCCCCCTTATGACACGATGACATTTATTCTGTTTTATTTTGAAGTTTTTCGCTTGGATTATATTTTATTAGAAAACTTTCTAGCGCTTCTAAAAACGTTTGCTCGGCCTCTTTTGTCTCTGGACTGTGGCCAAGCCCTGGCAATTCAATATACTCAAAATTAGTTTTCTTCTGCTTTTTGAGTGCCTTAGCTAGCAACCTTGATTGTTCGATGTACACGATATCATCTTCAGTTCCATGAACGAGTAACAACGGCCTTTCGATGCGCTTAGCTTGAAAAAGTGGTGAAATTTTCCGCAGTTCTTTTTTCTTCTTGCCGCCTGTTACGCGCCAATACCATCCACTTTTTTTTGTATAAGCATCATCTTGCTCGAGAATAAGTTTAATATCGGTCACTGGTGCCCATGCAACCGCGCATGTAAATTTATCAGGGTCATCAATAATACCCATCAATGCTGCGTAGCCACCATAACTGCCACCAACGATACAAATACTGTCTTTCTCAGTATACCCATTTCGCACCAACCACTTGGCACCATCGGCGATATCTTGTTGCATATCACCTCCCCATTCCGCATACCCCAGGGCTGTAAAACGAGCGCCAAAGCCAGTTGAACCACGGAAATTTGGCTGTAAAACCACATACCCTCGGTTGGTGAGAAATTGCACCCATGTATTCCAGCTTTTGTAATCTCTTGAATGCGGACCACCGTGCGGCATCACAATGGCTGGCAACGCCTCACCCTTTACATAATTTTTTGGCAAACTCAGATATGCAGGAATATCAACACCATCACGCGCGCTATATGTTACTGGCTGCATATTTGCCATTTTTTCAGGGTCTATCGCAGGATTAACTGCCCCTAATTTGAAGGCTTTTTTTTCAGTATGATCATAGAACCAGATATCACCTGGATTCTGTTCATTTTCAGCCCAGACAATATAGCGAGTTTCGTCAAGGCTTTTACTCCCTAAATATATTTCTCCGGTCTCTCCCGTTGCTTTATCCATATCTTGGAGCATCGCTGAAAAATCATCGTCATAGATAGTACGCCCAAAGGTTTGACCAAAATGCGATACGCCCTGGACCTTACCTTTTGTCGGTGAGTAATATAACGAAGATGCGCTAATCTGGGGATCATTAAAAATAGGTGCCTTTAGACGCCCGCGCTTTATATCGAACCGATAAATTGCTGTGCGCCCAGTCGCATAAGAGCTTGATACATACAATTCATCATCGTCCTTGCCAAAAAACATGGGGTCAAATTTACCACGTTCAAATAATTCATTATCGTCAAGGCGTATCCAATCACTTTCAGGATTGCGGCGAATCAGCATTATGGCTTCTTCTGCCTCATCCTCGCCATAGCCAAGTCGAATATTACCTTTATAATCGGCAAGCCAAACATACATTTTAGCGCCTGCGATATTATGTTTTGGGGTTATATTTTCAAGTTCTGCGGTACGAATATTAAGGCGAAAAACATCCGTAACTATATCCCGATCGTCATCGTTCCCTTTTTTAGGTGTTTCCACCACTTGTTCCAAAAGCACATAGTTTGATTGCTCTGGAAGTAAATGGGAAATTTGATAATAAATTCGCTGGGGTTGCTTTTTCTTTTTGCGTTTTTTTGATTTCTTCTGGACAGATTGCTCAGCCTGTATATCAAACAGTTTCAACAAATCCTTACCGTCATAGTCAATAGCAAAAATTTCGATTGAAGGCTCTTCATCTATTTTCGGCAGAAGGCCTGAATACCGCGTATACTGTATGATCAACCGATCTGTATCAGCCCAAAAGACACGATGGTGATAGACATCTTTAGGAACTTCGATCTTATGAGTTATATCAAACCCATTAATATTAATGGTACCAATCTGAAGCTCTTCAATATCGCCTATGCGTCTACTGATAATCAGACGCTCACCACTAGGGTTTAGGCGCGGAGATTTAAGTTGAGGGTAAGCAACAAAATGCTCGACTGGCACCAAGTCAAAGTCGACATCACTTGAAACCTGGCTAGCAAGTATACAACTCGTGCACCATAATAAACTTGATAAGATAATTGATAAAATACGCATGCTGCCCCCAACATTGATCAAGAGTGACCTACCTCACATTTTTGTGAACATTACAAATATTATCTACATAATCAATTATTATTTAAGGAAATTTTTGTTGGTTTCATCCAAAGACTATACAGCATCACTACGCCTACGCCTACGCGTCCAACTTCAATCAATTCTGAGGCTATGACACTGATTACCGCATAGTTAGGGTATTATTATTTTTATTATATAGTTTAACCTATCTTAAGTTTAGTCGCCATTAGTCATGAAAGCAGAGTACGATGGCAGAAACTAAATGACGTTAAAACCCTCTTTTACCAAGGGCAAGGTTCGAACGCGGTGGCCCGATGCAGAATATATCGCGTTGCATACTGCCGGGGCCAGAGGGGTTAGTGCAGGCTCGCCCGCGCCTGTTGGCGGGTTATCACTTTGAATAAAATGTACATCTACGCTAGGTGCTTGCGATATCCTAAGAAGCGAATATGTATCAAAGTTCTTTTGCTCTACCCTACCCTGTTTCATTGTTATTTCTTGCTCAAACATCGCACTCAGGCCGTCGATCACAGAACCTTGGCACTGGTTTTCCGCCCCGCTTAAATTGATAATTGGCCCAACATCACCCACAACAGTAACATGATGAACTTTGACATCTTTTGTTTCGCTTACACTCACTTCAGCAACTTCAGCAAAATAGCCGCCATGACTGAAATGAAAGGCTAACCCTAACCCTCTGCCTTTTGGTAGCGTTCTACCCCAACCCGCTTTCAATGCAGCCATTTGAATAACGTCCACCGCCCTTTCAGCATTCAAACTATTCGCATTTTGAGCACCCCTACGTTCAGCGGTTCCAATCATCTCAAGCAAAAATTCAAGGTGGTCAACACCCGCAGTCGTTGAAAGCTCATGTAAGAAACTCTGAACCACCCAAGCATGGGTGTTCGAGTTCGGCGCTCGCCACAAACCACAGCGTGTCTTTAATGGAATTAAAGACTGTGTTAGCTGGAAATTTTCAATAAACGATGCAGGAAACTCTTCCTTTGGCCGCCTCGGCACACCGGCAATCACCGATTTTTCGCCGTCTTCACTGAAGGTGATCAAATGATCTCCCCAACGAGTAACCCGTCCATCAGGATCAACGCTTCCTTTAACAGCATGAAACCCACCTACGCGGTAAAAATCATGCATCATATCATCTTCACGGCTCCACTGTAGTTTGACAGGAGCGTTTATATATTTGGAAATTGCAGCTGCTTCACAGACACTATCATTCACTAACCGGCGCCCAAATCCGCCGCCAGCGCGTGTTTGATTAACAACCACTTTGCTAGCATCCAAACCAACCGTATGTGCAATATTATTAACCGCTCGCCCTGGTGACTGAGTTGGCGCCCACACTTCGACCCTATCATTGCGGTACCATGCCGTACAATTCTGTGGTTCAAGCGTAGCGTGGGCAATAAAATGATGGGTATAGAAAGCCTGAATTGATTTAGCAGTATCGCTTACAGCCTCCTCCACAGCCCCCGTTTGATAAAGCGTGTGCTGCGCTGGTTGCGCTTTTAATAACCTTGCTTGTTCAATCAGCTCAAACCAATCATCCTTTGAGGCATCGCTTTCATCCCATTCAACTTTCAACTTTTCCTTTGCGCGAAAGGCAGCCCATGTGGATGTTGCAACTATGGCCACACCGTTGGATAGTTCAAGTGGATGCCCATTCCCTTCCAGCGGAAACACATGTTTCACATCAGGTAATTTTAAAACCTCATCGTAATTGGCGTTTTTCACACAGCCACCAATTGCCGGGCACTTTTCATAAACCGCATATAACATGTCAGGCAAGGTCTGATCGATGCCAAAAAGCGGTTGGCCAGTCACTAGGGCATAATTATCAACCCCTGTAATACGCTTACCTAGTAGTTTAAAATTTTTACGCTTCTTCAATCGTATCTTATTTTTTTCAGGCACTGGTATGGTCGCTGCTTTATCACCAAGTTGCCCATATGGTATTCTTCTACCCGTCTTTGCATGAATAACATGGCCCAATTCTGTCGAGCATTCACCCAAGGGCACATTCCATATTTTGGCGGCCGCCGCTCGCAACATATATCGCGCGGCAGCACCAGCATATCGCAAGGCATCATAATTCGTTGCAACAGACCTTGATCCACCTGCATTCTGCCGGCCAAAGATACTCTCATCAATCGGCGACTGCTCTACGACGACGTCACGCCAATCGGCGTCTAGCTCCTCAGCAATAATCATCGGTAAGGAAGTTTTTATTCCCTGCCCAACCTCGGGATTCTTAGAGTAAATAGCGACCTTCCCATCTATGGAAATCCTAATATATGCGTTCAGCTCACTCAGCGTATTTGACCTTGCGGCTTTAGACGCTTCACTTAAGTTGAAGACCAACAAAAGCCCTAAGCCTCCTGCCCCCCAAAGCTTTAAAAATGAACGGCGGTTTATGTCGGGCGATATCATAGCGCTCGAATTCTCAGAAATTCCATGAGCTATAATTGGGTCAATTTCATCTAGGATTTCTTCAAATACACTGGCCTTGGGTGTGGAAGCTATTTCTTTCATTCTATACCTCCCCTTTTATTGTATGTATTTGCCGCGACACGAACAGCAGCTCTGATACGATTATAGGTGCCACACCGACAGTAATTGCCTTCCAAGGCATTATCAATTTCTTCATCACTGGGATCAGGGTTTTCTGCTAGCAGAGCAGCCGCCGACATGATTTGACCTGCCTGACAGTAACCGCATTGAGCGACATCTTTTTCAATCCAGGCTTTCTGAAGTGGGTGTAATGCCCCGCCTTCTGCGGCCAAACCTTCAATTGTCATGATTTTTTGATCACCTACTGCCGACACAGGGAAGGAACATGATCGAGCTGCTATCCCATCTATATGCATGGTACAGGCGCCGCAAGCCGCAATACCACATCCATATTTGGTGCCAACCAACCCCAAAGCATCACGTAATACCCAAAGAAGTGGCGTTTCTTCTTCCACTTCTTCTACAAAATGCCTTTTGCCATTCACATCTAGCATGTAATCAGGCACAAACCGCCTCCATATCGCTCAAAACAGATTAGAAAAATAAATACAGTGGACGGCAAAAAAAAATGCCTTTGCGGCAAAACGTTGTACTGTAAAGTTGAGCGGAACTTACAATAAAATGAATGGTGCCTACACACACGATCTGCAAGCTTACCGAATGGTCTAAATCCATCTATAGCTTTAGTCTTTGGAATAAGGGTTATTCGTTATCGAATGTTTTTAAAATGGCGGCCTTTTGAAGGTTTTTCAGATATTTACTATGCCGAATGCATGAGTTCTTTACCAAAAACATTTAGCTGACCTTGGCCAAAATTAGGCGTCTAAAGTCAAGGAAATAGCCTTTGTAGATCACATTATCCATACTGCAACATCAACCAAACAATATCTACTCTTATAAGATTAGCTCTGAATAGCTTCATAAGTTTCATCAAAACTACTATGTGACCGGATATCCTCATATTACGGTTAAATCACGGTAAATTAACCCTGAGGCTAGAACGATACTTCCTGCTACACGGAATATTTTGATTGTCATTCATCGTCAAAACGAGGCCTCCTTCACCATCCGATTGTAGATCTTGAATCCCATCTAAATTTACAATGTAAGATCTATGTACACGGGCGAAATTCACCCCCGCTTCACTTAAGCAGGTTTCCATATCTTTGAGAGTACCACGCACTAGATACTGGTTAGCGCTTGTTTTTATATCCAGATAGTTCATGCCAGACTTTATCCACAGAATATCTCTACCGTGCACAAAGACCGTACGGCCATTCGACTTTAACGTTATGCGCTTGGTTTCTTTCGCCTCTTGAGTGGCCGCGGCTAGCTCTTGTCGTGCGTTATAAAGTTGTAGACCTAAAGTATAAAAGGCAATCGATCCCACATAAAATAATAGGATTTTCCTATATTCATAGACCACCTCCTGAAGCCAGTCAGGGCCAAAATTATAAGCCTCACCAAAACAGAAGGGCAATAAGAAATGCCTGAGTGCTATCATCAGCACAATGACGAAAACAGCTACAATCATGCTCGACACGGCATGAATCCATAGGGCAGTTTTCATGCTGGCTATATCTAAGGGAAACCGCTGATTGATATATGATATGATCGGCAGAGATAGTGCTAACGCTAAAATTGCTGTCCCTTCAACGACAAAGATATATAGAAAATCTGGTGCAAGGTTTTGCCGCGTTTTTTCCGTTGCAAGAGACAAGACATCAACAACCATGAAAGCAAGTAAAAAGCCCAGAATATAAACCGTTACTTTCCTTTGCATTGCGACGTTACCTCTATGATTTATCATCAAACTCCTGCCTCTGAACAATAGTAAAACTTATCTTAGCTCATACTGAAAACTTGTACCGAGAAGTATCTCAAACGACGAGAAAAGTCTTCCGCCGAATAACCCTAATTAGCCGTTATTAAACACAAACCGAATGGATTTGACCCTGATCATGCCGATGATCGGCACCATGGTATTGCAGTCCCTAATAGTGATCGTATGTAGAAACAAATGCAAATATTCGCATCGTCAAAAACAGTAATAGTAACAGCTAATTCAGTCACACTAACAGGAGATACTCATGCGTATTGGAGTAAGGCTTTCCTCAATATTATCAACACTGATCACATATTTTGTAGTTAGTCATTTTGGGAACTCTCAGTGATTCATGTTTTCAGATCATTATGGGTTACCCTAATGAACAAACATATTTTTCAAAGAAATAAATTCATCATACTCACTGAAAATATAACGAAAAAAGAAACTATCCGATGCACACTAACACTCAACCCATGAGCTGTGATCGCAGATATGATTTAGATTGGCTTCGCGTTATCGCGTTTGGCCTTCTTATTCTCTATCACATAGGCATGTTTTATGTGCATTGGGATTGGCATGTAAAAAGTCAGTATGCTGGCCTTGGTGCCGAGCCATTAATGCAGATTATAAATCCGTGGCGATTAGCCTTGCTATTCTTCATTTCGGGTATTGCCGTGAGGTTCGCATCCGATAAGGCAGAGTCTCACTTAAAATTTGCGGGGCTTCGCTTGAAGCATTTAGGCTTACCCATTCTAATGGGAATAACCGTGATCGTTGCACCCCAGGCATATTTGGAGCTTCGCCAAACAAATGAAATTGCATCCGGATTTCCAACATTCTGGCCAGAGTATTTGAACTTCTCACAAACATTTTCAATAATCACCCCAACATGGAATCATCTATGGTATATCGTTTATCTGTTGGTTTACATTCTGACAGTAACGCCTCTATTTCCTATATTGCGCTCCTTTTCAAACGGGGTTGTCAGTAAAATAATATCTTGGATATCTAAAAACCCTATCTCGCTCCTTCTTTTAATGCCGCTTCCATTCTTTCTCTTCGAGTTAACCTTAAGCCCATATTTTCCGGTTACGCACGCCCTTATCGATGATTGGGCACACCATGCCCATCGGTTCACAATCTTCCTGATGGGCTACTTCGTCGCCAAGCATACTGATTTCTGGGCGCAGATTGCAAAGTCATGGCCGTATGCACTTGCTATAGCAATTTGTATTTGCACCTTGAGACTTTACCTGATGACAGGTTATCTTGAAACCTATCAATCTCTCTTCGAAATGCCATTGCGTCCTATCACTATGTTTCTTCTCACCATTTACGCATGGTCATCCATAGTTGCGCTCTTGGGTATTAGTCAACGTTGGTTAAATCGATCCAGCCGGGTATTATCGTACCTTACGAACGCGGTATTCTTCTATTATATAATACACCAGACGATCATCATAATCGCAGGCTATACGCTTACTTCATACGGGTTCGGCCCACTCATTGAATTTAGCCTTGTGCTTATATTAACATTAGGTGGGTGCGGGTTGGGATATGAGACCTTACGCAGGCTACCAATGGGAGCTTCGTTTTTCGGAATCAAATCATAATTTGGTTCAACAACTACTGGCGTTAATTTTACTTAGGCAAAATACCCCACAAATATACCAATTATAAGCCTTCGATTACGATGGTTGCTGGAATATGCATGAGTTACACTCGAATATCTTGAAATGACTGTTATCTAATGCTTATTCAAAAATACGGATTTTCACCTTCGAAACTCCCGGTAATAATACTCTCTCTTGCAAACGACCTTCAACTTGAAATTCTAAAACACCTCCAGTTTGCTACTCTAAAACCTTGCAAATAGCGTTCAGTGTTTCAAGGCGCACCGCCCTTGCCTTGCCCTTTTTAGAATGGAAAGGTTTTGCACTGTGATACCTATTCGATTTGCCAACATGACATCTAAATTAATCATTATAGCCATGCTAAATCGTTAATATCTGTTCTTCTTGCAAATCAACCGTTTCATGAATTACCCGGGAAATGAGTACGATAACACTGCCAAGAAAAAGAAGAACAAATCAGGTGACAGAGAATAATACTATACCCGCTATCCATGCGGTCAGCTCCGAAATGCACTCCTCTCATAGAAGTAGCCCTCAAGAAGCTTCACATATCTGTGATGTCTATTTACATATATCAAATTGATATATACTTAGCAGAAAGTGCTTGAAACTTAGGCGCTTATAAAAACTAAAATATAGCTACGACAGTTAAGAGGAGACATTATGGCTAACTTAAAAGCCGCTATTCGTCGAATAGCAACCACAGGACTTATATTAAGTTCTGTACCCGTTTATGCACTTTCGTCTGCCAATGAAAACCAAACATACGAAGTTCCCGCAAAAAAACTAGAGAGTTTTTTAACTGATTATATCACCGACAATTTTTCCGGCACATTTCTAATCGCTCAAAACGGCAAAATACTTCATGCACAAGGGTATGGTTTTGCGAACAAGGAACAAAATACACCGAACGCGCTGAATACAGTTTTTGAAACTGGAGCGCTTACACGTTATTTTACCGCAACAGCTATTCTAAAACTGGTAGAACAAAACAAACTTTCGCTAGATGATACACTTTCTGAATTATTTGATAATGTGCCTGATGACAAACAAAGCATCACTATCCATCATTTACTGACCCATACATCGGGTTTGATTGGTGATGATGAATTGAATGCCTTTGTACAGGTTGATTCAGATACCTTTTTAAAGGACGTACTTTCCACAGATAACAGTTTTAATCCAGCCATCTATTTACCGACTTTTACCTTCAAACCCGGTGACCGGGTGATCACCTTCAGCGAAGGCTATAGCCTTTTGGCGCTTATTGTAGAACAGCGCTCTGGTCAGCCTTTTGAAACATTTCTAAACGATCAGATTTTCAAGCCTGCTGGTATCAAGAATACCGGTTACCAATTGCCTGACTGGAAACCGGAACAGTTGGCAGATGGTTATGCTGGTGAAGCCGGCGAAAATAAGGGCAATCTAGTGGACCGTTTGGCTAAAAAAGATAAATTACCCCTTTATTTGCAAGGTAGCATAGGTCTCATGTCGACAGTAGAGGACATTTATGCATGGCATCAGGCGCTTTATGCCGGAAAAATATTGCGTGAGGACCTAGTTGAGCTTCTTAATACACGCCATATCGGTGCAGCTGTATCCAGTGAGGCAGATGTTGATTATGGCTATGGTATTTATCTAACGGAAACATGGACCGGAACAGACTGGATTGCTAACGGGCCTTCTCCAACCGCGAGGCGTAATATCCCAGGTTTTATAACCAGATACCATTATCTACCAGATGACGATATAGTCCTCATTTACGGCAGTAATACTGAGCTCGACCGCGAATTTAACGATACAATCCGTCAGTTGGTTCGTGTTCTTTTAGAATCCGGTTATGAACCAGCAACTGCCAGCGCCGATATTCAGCAATAAGGGAATGAACAATGCATAAAGTATCAAAAATCTTCATTTCTCTGCTAATCCTGTTAGCTGTTGCAGCGTGTGGTGGTGGTAGTGAGACCTATTTTGCCGGTAACACTCATGTAAAACGTAGCTCTGTAACATCAGAAACCGAAGCAGGCACATTTGATGTGTCATATCTCACATCCGGTAGCGCTGGTCGCCGTGTAATTTTCCTGCATGGAACGCCGGGTGCAGCGAGTGATTATTATCGTTTAATCCGTAATGCACCCACCGATATTGAATATCTTGTAATTGACAGGCCTGGTTACGGAGAGACCACACCTTATAAACTACTTGCTTCGCTTGAAAACCAAGCAGATGCAATTGCGCCCCTATTAATCGAGAAAAACAACCAAAAACCAATTATTGTTGGGCATTCATCTGGTAGCCCAATTGCAGCAATGGTTGCACTCCGTCATGGTGATAAGATTGGTGGTTTGATGTTAACCTCTGCATCGCTTGATCCGGCGCTCGAGCCTGATCCTTTATTTGTGCAGAAATTAGGAAACGCTCCTATTATTTCATGGTTTGTGCCGAAAGATATTAAAATTATCAACAAAGAGCTGCTCGCCTTGCCGAAACAACTCGAAGCCATGCAGCCTCAACTCAGTAACATCACAGCGCCGACCATTATTATGCACGGTACAGCAGACGTGTTGGTACCATTCGGTAATGTCGCTTATATAGAAAAACATATTACCAATGCTTCTCATCGCGAAACGGTCGCCATCGAAGGCCTTGGACATGAGGTTCCATGGCAACGCGAGATTATGTTCAACAAAGCTATTCGTAAACTGGTTGATGAAAAGTATGACACTCCGACATCTAATATCAGGATTGATCGCCGGCATTGGTTATTACAATCCCAAACCCGTAATGAAATTAGGGATCCAAAAAACCGCAAGGAAAAATAGATACGTAAAAGCATCAGCTAAATACCTGACACGTAAATTAACCGGACCCATAAGTGGTCCGGTTTACTAGATAGGTTTCTTGTTGAATGGCTCTTTATCCCAAATTGTCCGTCGTCGAATGATTTGGATTTACAGTTTCTAAAAACTCTAACCCTTAGACTTAAGTCATTGCTATATTTAAAGTATCCCTAGTTTTACTCATATGCTTTATCGCTCCAAATAGATATATGGAGTGATAAAATAAAACACTGAGCCAAACCGCAATCGCCTGAAGAGCGATAAAAGCTAAACCTAATTAAGCAATTCAAGTAGTTCTTTAGCCGTCGAATTGCTTGGATGAAAAGTAAGGCATAATTTATAAAAATTACGCGCGCCATGCGCATTGCCTTGCGTCGATGCGTGTTTGCCAGCTGCAATTAAGTTTCGTGCGGATAACAGATTAGAGTTTGGCCTTATCTTTTGCCAGTTCTGATAAGCAGCAAGAGCTTCCGTAAAGTTGTTCTTGATTGCTACCTCAAAAGGGAGAAGTTCGTTATCTAATAACTTCTTAAGTGGATAGCTGATCAAACCACTATCTTCTCGTGTGAACGCAAGATATGCCGCATTATCTTCGGGGTTGATCTGAAAACTAACCTCACTGTTTGTAAGTTGATCGATCTTAAAGTTACCACCCCCTATATAAATCAACTTCTTAGAGGCACTGCGCCCAATAGAGTTTTGAAGCAATAACTTGCCATCAACTTCCTTAATATTGATCACTTCATTAAATGGTGACCAATACCCCTGGTTCATGTTTTCGTAGTTACCTACGATCTTATTAACAACTTCATTTGAAGGGGTATTATGACTAGGTATGATGGGTTTCGCCCATCCAAGCACTTTAATCGTATCATTGATAACCGCATTTATAGCAGGCACCCGAACGCGGTGTACGCCGTTACCAAAAACAATAATAGCTTTGCCTCCTGTCATGGTCGCCATAACAGCTCCTCCAATGCCTGTATTATATCCAAGATGGGAGAACCAGTCTAAATTCCCTTCCGCTTGATTGCGTGCCCATCCCAGGCTCCAGCCTCCGGCTTTATGAAGCGTTTGCAAACGAGTTGTTGTTTCGGCAACCCTTCGGGAAATAACTATCGATTTCTTTCCCGCAAGGGCCTTTTGCATATCAATGACAAGTTTTGCCATATCAGTTGCGTTGGTCCACATACCAGACGCAGCAGTCTGTGGGTAGATTGGTATCCCTCCTAGACCAACAAGTGTCTGGTCATAACTATGGGCTTTCGCCACGTTTTTGAGGAACTTAGGGTGGCCTAATTGATACATGGTCGTATTGGCCATACCTAAAGGCTTAAAGAGCTTTTCTTGAGCCAGTGCCGCAAGAGATTTTCCAGTTGCGTCTTCGATTGCTACTTGAGCAATGATAAATCCACCGCCACTATACTTAAACCGTGTTCCGGGTTTCCACATGATAGCTATCGGATCTTCAGTGCGCTGTAGTTTTTGACCGTCAAGACTCTCAAGGAGTGTGGGAACATCGTCACCAGGAAAATAGTCGGCGAAACCGCTCTGCGACGTGCCTGCAGTGTGACTAAGCAAATGCCGCAACGTTACAGGGGTATCTTTGGTATAATTAGACAAAGGAAGCTGCCAACGTTTTAGATAGGTACTCACTGGTGCATCTAGGTTTACGATGCCCTCTTCAGCTAACATAGCGATCACAATGCCGGTAACTGCTTTCGAGATAGACGCCGCCGAAAAAGCCGTTTCAATATCAATTTTTTTGTTTGTACCAAATTCTCTTAGACCAACGGTTTCAGTGTGAATAATTTCATAATTATCGACGATCGCGACACTCATACCAGTCAGCCTATGTTGGCTAATAATTTTCTCATAGTCTGTAAAATTATTTTGCATGTCAGCATATGCCTTAGGAGTAGTAGCTAATAGTAGGCTTGTGGCAATAATGCGTAATATTTGAAGAAGTAGATGTTTTTTTGGGAAAGGTAGTACTGAAGCCTTCATTTTGTTGTCTCGCTGTTATGCTAGTTTGTTTCTTAGAGATAAGATTAAGGCTTTCCATAGGTAAATCATGTGGTTATCTAGGATCGGTAGTGTATTTTCTGTCAATGGCATGAAATGTAAGGATAGAATGCTTTGGGTGCATGTAAGATGATTTTTAGACTTCTGTGTTCATCAACGTTTATCATCTGCCTTACCTTTAGCATAAAAGCTAAGGTACCAGATTACGTGAGGGTAAAAGACGTTATTGTATGTAACGCAACCGAGAACAATCCGACATTACCTTCATTTACTGAGGCACATTGCAACAAAACACAGATTAATAAATTCAGCCCATATAAACAACAGATATGGGTCAAAGCGGTCGTTGATATAGCTCAAGAGTTAAGTACTTACGATCAACCTCTTGGTTTGTTTTTATCAGGAAAAATGGCAAGTAGAGTATACCTAAATGGTTTTCTACTGGGTTCAAACGGCCGCCCTGCTGCACTGAAGAGCGATGAAAAAACTGGTAAAATGGACGTAGTATTATACTTACGCTCAGATCAGGTAAAAACTGGAAGGAATGAAATAATCATTCTGATGTCAGGACATCACAGTTTTTTAAAACTCGCTTATCCCATCCATCACATAGCCATTGGCCCCTATCAGTTCCCCCCTAATATTGCCCTACAGGGGTATTTACCATCATTTGTTCCATTTGGTATTTTGCTAATTGGTGCTTTTTATTTTGGTACCGTTGCGCTTTACCGACGACAAGATAAACGATATCTGCTTTTGCCGATTGCAGCACTATTCGCTGTCGGTCAACTACTAGCAGAAGTATCAAGAGGTCTCATTCAGTATGACTACCCCTATCATGATGTAAGGCTGGTCTTTATTTTGCTTTTTGCTACTGCGACAGGCATGTGTTTACTCATTCATGTTGTTGATCGTTTTGACTGCCGGCACAAAACTTTGGTTATTATTGCTAGTTTAGGTATCACAGCAACTGCCATTTTCACTGAAGATGCATTTTCAGCTAAAACATTGCGTGCGCTTCAAATTCCAGCCGTTATTGGTGTCATCATCGCGGGTAATGCATTTCGGTTAGGTAAAACAAAAGCTCTTAACTATGCAATTTCACTCCTGATTTTTTCTGTCGTCATTCAGCCTGTTTTGAATGCATTCCTTGATATCTACTTTTTTTACTTGGTGGCCGGGTTGTTGACATATCTATTCGTCCAACAAATACGTAGTAATGAGTTGGAAAAACAGCAACTAGCAGTAGAACGTTCCAGGGCTAAACGCCTACAACAGATTTTGGAGGAAAATGAAGAGAAACAGTCACCAAGCGTGATCAAAGTTAGCGCATCAGGAAGAATAGAACTTATACCTGCGGATAAGATCATTTACTGTAAAAGTGCCGTCGACTACGTTGAACTTATCGTTGAAGGTAAGGGATCAATCTTGCGAGCAGGCAGCTTATCAGAACTTGAAAAAGAACTGCCCTCAGTTTTTTTGCGTGTCCATCGTTCTTATGTCGTCAATAGTGCCTTCATAAAATCGTTGAAACGAGAGCCTAATGGAGCAGGTTTCCTTTTGTTGATAACTGGTGTTGAAGTACCCGTTAGTCGTCGTATTATGCCGTCGGTTCGTAGGGCGTTAAATTAAAGAAATGTCGGCTTCGACTCGAAAGTGTAGCATCATTCAGCTGCTGGACTAGGGGTAAAATATAAGTGCAATGCTTTGGGAAGAGATATTGCGGCAGTGCTCATATGATTAGCACTGTCATGGAGCTCATGGTAAAAAGTAACGTTTTCGGGCAAGTATTGCTTTAACAGTGCAGTCAAACGATAGTATGCTGACAGCATCATAGGTTCCTCTGTCGCGCCAACACTAACATATACAAATTCCGGCAAATCTGGATCTTGTTTTAAAGTTTGATCCAGTGCGTCAAAAGTTTTTTGAGCCCACCCCAGATCACGTCCAAAAGCGGGACTGGTGATAAAGTAAGCATCGAACAGGTTCGGTGCTTGGTTCATTGTATAGGTCAAAAATTGCCCGGCCCATGAATGCCCGGCAAAAACCCGGCGATCACTGGTATTGAACTCTTTATCAACATAGGGAATGAGCTCATCTTTTATATAGGCAAGCAGCTTACCACCATTACCAATTATCTGCTCGCCATCGCGTTCATAGTTATAATAGTGCGGAAGAAAATCTATTCCTCGGCGAACATTTTTAAGACCAATCACAATTATTCCTGGCATATCTTCCGCCCCGTTGTAAAAACTGGCTATTTCCGCCAACAATTTATCCGTGAAGCCTGCATCCAGATTATAAATGATCGGATAACCCTCTTGCCTGTCAGGAACATAATTCTTCGGTAGGTGAACGACAATTTCTCTAGTTTCTTGTGTGGCTTCAGACTAGATACTGACCTCTTGCTGTGCAATGGCTAATGGCACTGATACTGTGCCAAAAATCACGTGAAATAGGATTGTTTTAAGTGTTAATATGTTGTGCTTATGCATGATATTTTTCTCACTACCGTTGCGTATTATTGATCTTGAAGTGCATGTTTGTATGTTTTATAACACTTAACCTTTGGGCCTGAGCGTCTCAATAATTTGTGCATCGACCCAGTAGATAGTCACATCTGTGTTTCCGCGTTTTGTCCGGCGATCAAAGAAGAGAAATTTGCCATCAGGTGACACGCTTGCATTTTTTTCCGAGAAACCGGTGTTGATTTTGTCACCCATGTTGATGGCTGGGCCCCATGACCCATCTGCCGCTCGAAAACTGACGTAAAGGTCAGATGAGCCGTGCCCAGCGTCTCTTACGCTATCAAAGACAATGTAGCTTTCATCCGGCGCGATATAGGGGTGAGCATTATACCTGCCGATGCCAAACTGAGAGCCCAGTGATTTAGGCGTCTCATATTTGCCGTTCATCAAACGTGAATAGCGCAAAGGCGTATCCAGTTCTTTGGTATAGGTATCAAAATAAATGGTTCTGTTGGATGAAATTGCAGACCGCATAATCTCGATACCTGCAAAAGGTTCACCAAGGCTTTTCATCTCTGACCAACCGTCATTTGTGCGTTCTATATATCTATTTTTGAACAAAATGGTATTGCCGTCGGGAGAAATAGAGGGTTCGCTGGCTGCCTTCGTGACAACAGACTGCTGCCACCGATTGTTTTTATATTCAATAACAGCCAGCCCATAGGGAAACTCATCTCCTTTAACGACGCCGGTATATTCTTCACCCGATCTAGTGAAGTAAAAACTATTCATATCCGGTCCGAACATGCCTTCAAGATCAATAGAATTTTCTTTGTTCACAATACCGGGTGCGAAAGGTGCTGGCGTTATACCCGGTGGCGTTTGGCCGAGATAGGGACCATCTGGGATGGGAATAGCATCTTGGGCCTGGCTTATGCTATTCATACAGCTCAAGAGAGCGAGAGCAACAAGATATTTACGCTTTAACCGAAGAGTCATGCGTGTTCCTTTTGTTTATTGGGTAGTAGATGTCTCGAACTTTCAAGCCTATGTGGACCTGCCAGATGCTGGCAAACGAAACATCAGTTCAAATCTGAAAAATACTAGGCAATTTTGGAAAGTTCCAATGCGATCAACGCACTACTCATCTTCAAAAGCATTGCTGCGAAACTCGCTGGCTGTTTGACCAACCTCGGTTTTGAAAGCGCGGTTAAAAGTCGATATCGAGGAGAAGCCATGGCTTAGCGCAATTGTCAAAATCGGCGTCCGGGCATTTTCCAGGTCAGCAAGAAGTGACTTGATATCGGTAATGCGGTAATGGGCCAGAAAGGCTGAGAAGTTTCGAAAGCCCATGCCTCGATTGATAATAGTTCTAAGCTGGTGCGCTGGTACACCAACTCGTGTCGCCAATCGCCCAATTGAAAGGTCTGCCTCCAGATATGGCTTATCTTCTGACATTATCTTGAGTAACTGTTGGTACGCAATCTGGTCTTTCGCCGAGATATTAAGCGCGTCCAAATTCATCTCTGGCACCGGCACGAAGTCCAGAATGGCAGTTTGAAACCGCGCCAGCCAAAAGAGCGATAGAACAGAAACCGGAAAAACAACCCCAACTCGAAGCAGGCCGGAAACATTGCTTGTGGTCGTCACTTGTGCAATGAGCACCACGCCCAAAGCGGTTACAACCAAGCCAGCAATCCAGATACGCGCTTCCCTGCGAGGCTGGATAAGGTCATCGCGATAGGAACTCACACCCATCCAGACAGCATGGCAGACCAACATGAGTGCGATCGCGACGGTCACATATTCAATCTCTGCCGGAACACGCCCTATCACCCTGGTATAAGAGAGCCACAACAGAATGGGCCCTGATGTTTCTGCAATCATGCCCGTCCAGGCGAGCCTTCCAATCTGGAATTTGTCATCAAAAATCGACAGAGCGAGCCACCAGATCAAACCGACATTGGGAATGGAAATGAGGAATGCGGCTGCTTTTACAGGCCCCCAGGCTAGAAACTGAGCAGGTAAAGTAGAGATCATCAGCCCTGACAGGCTAATCATTAGCAAAACCAGAATTCTTTTAGACCGACTTGGTGAACGGTCCATCAAGGCTAGGCCTGCTATCAGCGCCATTGTAACAATGCAGCCAGTTGTGAAAATTAGGTGAAGAATAAGCATTGGCGAATACTGTCTGTGGTTCACTCAAATACCATGTAGTCATTATTATAGAGCTACCAGTCATCGTGAAGTTATTTCTAATTATTTTGGACGTCTTATTTAGGGTGTCAATTCAAGTGATCGCTGCGACACATTTAAATAATCGCTCAACCGGGCTCTCATAGTCCAGTATTTTCTGAGATGCTCATAATTTGTAGTTCTCACTTAACCCAAAGCCTGTGTGCTATGGAAAGATCAGCGCTCTAATATATCTTTCTGCAATTTCCTTTACCTAAGAAAGAGAGGTATGAAACACAACCTCTTGACCATGATAATGTTTTGGCACGTACCAAGTTAAAGATTTACCATCTAACCTGAAGTGCCAAGCGCCTGAAGGTTTCATTGATCTAATTAAAAATATCACCGCGCCGATGAACACCCAAAAATAAGGAACGTACTGAGAGCCTCCCATGCACCCTAGAATTCAATGATACCTAAATCAAAGTTATACAAAGTCCTTTCGGGCAGTAGGCAAAACCCAACTAAGACTAGTCTAGCAGCTATCATGCTTTTAACAACCAACCTAAATCGATTTCGTGAAATCACAGATGCGGAAACATCGAAATAAATACCAGAGATATTAATACTTTCGAGATACAATTGTGTTACCAAAAATCCTGTAAATTGATAATTTTATCATTTTGATTTGCCCTTGTTACAATAAACCGCCACTTCAACGAAATCTAAAAACATCCAACCACGTTTCTCGAACCAAAACGCTTCTGCTTGGATTTTTAATGTCATAGTAAACCTTGACTTTATCACTAGAGACAAAGTCAATTTTGGCAATTTGTTTCTCAATAATTTTTCGAACCTGTCCTCTAAACAACAGTGGCGATAATCGGTCGCCTGTATAAGTTATTCCTTCCACTTCATATTGGTAGCTCACTTTTTCATAAGCATTACCATACTCCGATACATTTGATTTTTCGACTTCAGCATGCAGCAAAGTACCGATTACGAAAGGCCAATTAGAAAGCTGGCGCGAATACCAGAATGAGTAAATAATCACACCCAGAAAATATAGGGCTGCGCCCCCGATTACGATTTGCTCTATATCCATATCAACAGACTTCTTTAGGTAACATCGTTAAACCTATTGTAGCCAACATCATTTAAAGCATGCTTAATTTCTTTCCATTACCGATTGAAATGGTAATTATTATGGAAGAAAGCAGATGTGAACACGCCCGACTGCCTTGGGTCGCTTAAAACCATAAACTCTTTGAAAGTTACTTGATATTAGAACGAGCCTATCATGATGGTTGCATGTAAAGTCATCTAACCCGATTTGAACCTATTTTACGTAACTGATTGATTTTACTGAATTTAATTTTCTGAGGCAATTGGGGCAAAATAGAACTCTGTAACTCATTGGAATTACAGAGGTTACTTTATCTTTTTGGTTGCGGGAGCCTACAACCAACGCTATAGACTCCCGGCTAGCCAATCAGGTTTAGGATATTGCAAACTTATTCAAGAGGTCACTCTAAACACTTAAAACAAGAAATCCGCTTCGGTTACTGGCGTGGTTATACCGAGCAGGACTATCGTATTACCATTCACATCAGTAACCGTCGTGTCAGAACCATTAGCCGCAATAGTGAGATCACTAAAGGTTAAACCGCTGTCCGAGAAATCAAGCAGATCGATACCATCTTCAAAATCGGTTATCTGATCATTACCAAATCCAGTGCCAAATCGGAAGATATCTGCACCAGCACCGCCCGTAAGTGTGTCGTTACCCATGCCCCCTTCCAGAACATTAACGCTGTCATCACCCATGATCTGGTCATCACCAGCACTGCCAATAATATTTTCGATATTGATAATGGCCTCAGAGGTTTCACCGGCTATAGTGGCTGAACCAGTGGTTAGATCAAAAACACCGCCTCTGATCGAGAAAGAATAATCAGCCGTATCTATACCATCGCCGCCGTCCAGGGTATCATCACCCAGGTTACCGACAAGAGTATCATCACCAAGCCCCCCATTTAGAAGATCATCGCCTTCACCAGCATCAATAAAGTCATTACCGGAACCACCACTGAATGTTTCACCTGCGTTAGTGCCAAATATCTGATCATCAATATCTGTCCCTTCAGACAGCCGTGCGAGAATATCAGTGCGTGTCAATATCGTCCCATCGTCAAATACAATCCGTTCAATCACATCAGCCGAATTATTCGTTACATTATTCAATAGAGTGATACGCCCCCCTCCGAAAGTCAGAACCACATTGTTACTGCCCATGCTTTCCAACTGAATGCTTATCGCGCCTGGGTTCACGCCGTGAATAATCAACTGATCAGTACTGCCAAACCCATTATCATCAATGACGTCATCACCGTCACCGACACTGAACTCGTATGTATCAGAGCCGCCTCGACCACTTAACGTATCATCACCGCGACCACCAACAAGTGTATCTGCCGAACTAAAGCCAGAAAAATTATCGTCACCACCTGTGGCAGAAACCGCCAACACGCGCGCTCTTATGTCTGCGATTGAAAGAGTTGTCCCATCTTCAAATTGAATGCGTTCAATTCGGTCCTGCGAACTATTCGACAAGGCATTAATGGCAACAATACTATCGGTTGCACGCTCTAACTCACCATTGAATAATAATGTAGCAAGCGCCTCAAAATCATCTTCATCACCGCTACCAGGGCCTTCAATAAATTCTAGCAACAGATCATCACTATGGGGGTCTGTGCGCGTAATGACAACTTGCGTCGGAAGATAGCCTCTAATTTCAATAGTATCTGTACTATTATTACCATTGTCCTCGATAACATCTTCACCGTCACCGCGATTAAAGACATAAGTGTCAGAGCCACCTCCTCCAATGATAGTGTCATCACCAGGACCAGCCTCAATAGTATCCGACGATATGAACCCAACAATGCTATCGTTACCCTCAGTTGCCAATGCCTCAAGCACCCGGCTTCGGATATCATTTGCCGATAATATTGTACCATCAGCAAACTCAAATTGCTCGATACCATCCTGGGAGCTATTGCCTAATGCATTGCGGACAGTTATCTGATCGGTTGAGTTTACAAAGTTCAGAACAAGATCATTACTCGTCTCTGTTGCTCTGCCAAAAATAACATCATCTATAGAGTAACCAAGGACAATCCTGTCATTACTACGTGAACCATTATCATCAACAACATCGCTTCCATCACCAACATTGAATATATAGGTGTCAGAACCACCGCCTCCCGTTAAGGTATCATCACCTAGCCCGCCTTCAATACGGTCATTTGTTGTAAAGCCGACGATATTGTCATCACCATCGGTAACGGATGCAGCCAGCACCCTATCACGGACATCCTGTGTTGACAAAACTGTGCCATCAGCAAACTCAAATTGTTCAATAATATCCTGCGAACTATTATTAAGAGTGTTGAATACGGTAATTTGATCATCTGATCCATTGAAGGTCAGAACAAGATCATCACTGGTACTGGCCGTTCTTCCGAAAACAACATCGTCGATTGAATATCCGACAACAACCCGGTCATTACTGCGAGAGCCATTATCCTCAATCACATCCTGGCCGTCCCCTGCGTTAAAGATGTAGGTATCAGAATTACCACCACCATTAAGGGTGTCATTGCCGCGCCCGCCTTCCAGAGTATCTGCGCCCGTTGTGCCGGTAATCAAGTCATCCGTGCCAGCATCTGCCTGAGCGAGAATATCATTGATATCATCAGGCCCAAGTACCGTTCCATCATCGAAAATAATCTCTTCAATCAGATCTTCGGAAGTGCCACTTAATGTATTGACCAGAGTGATTTGGTCACCTGACCCATCAAAGGTAATGACGAGCGACTGAGAATTATCGATGTCGCGCTCAAAACTGATTTGATCAAGGCTATAACCAGTAATACGTAATCGATCCGTATCGCCGATACCATTATCTTCAATCACATCCTGACCGTCACCGGCATTGAATGTGTAGGTGTCAGAGCCATCACCGCCACTGATCGTATCATTTCCAAGGCCGCCTTCGAGGTTATCAGAGGTCACAAAGCCATTGATAATATCATCCCCATCTGTTGCTTCTGATGCTACAAACTGGGCTAATATATCTTCAATCGTGGCTGTTGAGCCATCAGCAAATTCAATAATTTCAACGGTGTCATCCCGGTCATTCACTAACGTATTGAGGATAGTGATCGTATCGCTTGACCCCTCGAAAGAAATGATAAGGTTACTTGAATTTGCAGGATCGATCGCAAAGCTTGTTTGATCGGCTGTATAATCGCTTAAAATAACGCGGTCAGTTTCCCCAATGCCATTGTCCTCGATGATATCCTGGCCGTCACCAGCGTTGAATATATAGGTGTCAGCGCCGTCATTTCCGATCAATGTATCATTACCAGCTCCCCCTGTGATCACATCAGCAGACTGGAAGCCTGTAACTGTGTCGGCGGCATCTGTACCCGTTGTAATATTGGCTCTGATTTCGGCTGCGGTTAAAACAGTACCATCAGCAAACTGATACTCTTCTACCTGATCTCGACCAGCGCTATTATTCGGTGTATCCGATAATCCATTAATGACCTCAATCCGGTCGTTCGTGCCAACGAAGGTAATGATTAAGGTTGCGCTGCCGGACGATGCCTGAGCGAAAATAACATCGGCCTGATCATAATCTGAGAAAACAAGGCGGTCTATACTCCCGGCCTGACCATTATCTTCAATCAAATCCTCGCCGTCACCGCGATTGAAAATATAGGTATCAGCCCCGCCTCTACCGGACAATGTGTCATTACCGAGACCACCTTCAATCGTATCATTAGTACTTGCAAAGCCGTTAATAATATCCGCACCACTGGTTTGCCCACCTTCAACGATAAGCGGGAAAATATCATTAAGGGTTAGAACCTCCCCATTATCAAATTCAATACGGGCAATTTCTTGTGGGTTGGTACTTTGTGCTAGCGTTTCCCGAATGATCAAACGATCCTCTGTACCATTAAACGTAATCACAAGATCATTACGCTCAGTCGTAAGGCGCGCAAAACTAAGATCATCTGGTGTGTAACCATTAATGACGACAATATCATCATCACCAAAACGATTTGGCAGGATCACATCTTCGCCGTCACCGCGTGCAAAGACATATGTATCAGTACCACCGCTCCCCGACAGAAAATCGTTCCCGGCACCACCAGCTAGTGTATCATTAATGTTGGTGCCAAAAAGAACGTCATTGCCTGAGGTGGCTTCGCCCTCTAATACAAGAGCGCTAATCTCATCAGCATTCAGACGGGTTCCATCATCAAGAACGATTTCTTCGATCCGGTCAGCAAAGCTATTGGTCAAGCCAAAGCCACCGAGCTGGTTATGGATGGTAATTTGATCATCACTGCCGGTAAAACGAATGACAAGATCATCGGAATCGCGGCCCACACGCTCAAAACTGATCTCAGCTAGTGAATAGCCATTGATCTCAAGTGTATCGCCTACCAATGTCTGTGCGCTATCGCCGTTTTCTTCGATAGAATCGCGGCCATCTCCTCGGTTAAAGACATATGTATCATCACCCTGGAACCCTGATAAAACATCATCGCCTGCACCGCCTTCAAGCGTATCATCGCTGGAAGTGCCCGTGATGGTCTGATCATCAGCAGGCAAAGTTTGGTTAGCGACCATCTCCCGAATATCAGCCAAAGTCCATATCGTACCATCACTGAAGACAATCTCCTCGATTGTATGCGCTGATGGCCCTTCGAACAATCCATTCAAAACAGTTATTTGATCATTAGTTCCCGCAAACGTAATCACAAGATCATCTGACTCGTCACGAGAGGTCGATTCATTAAGAGCAGACCTGCGCACGGTTACTTCATCAGGAGAATACCCATCAAGGATCAGTTGATCTGTACCACCGTCCTCATCAATATAGTCCTGTCCATCACCGCGATTGAAAATATAAACATCATTCCCGCTGTCGCCGTTTAACTGGTCATTCCCAAGACCGCCAATGATCGTATCATTATCGCTTCCACCAATCAGAAGGTCGTTGCCGTCTTGACCGTCCAGAACATTCGCTAAGCTATCGCCGATAATATAATCATTACCTTGCGACCCGGTAACATTCTCAATCTCAATAAGAACATCTGACGTCGTCGGGTCAAATCTGTCACTCGTTAGATCGACAAACACACCTTCGCTGCTGAGTTCATAAGAAGCTGTATCAGTGCCAGCGCTGCCATCAAGCGTATCGCGTTCCCCGATTGAGGAACCTTCAAGCGTATCATTACCCGTACCACCGTTCAGATCATCGTTACCAGCACCGCCAGACAGATAGTCATCATCGCCGCCGCCGTTCAGGACGTCATTACCAGCGCGTCCGATAATAATATCATCACCTGCACCGCCGCGAATAGTATCATTACCGCCCTTACCATCCAGAAAGTCAGCGCCAATGCCGCCGTCCAATGTATTTGCAAAAGAATTGCCGATGAAAATATCATCAGATAAAAGCGACAAACCAGTATCAGACAGAACACTATCATTATTTGACGTCACTGCATCAGGGCTATCACTTAAACTTGCGGCACCTGCAGCTTCCGACAAGATTAAAACATCAGAAGCTATTGTTCCTGTTGTTGTGGCATCAACGGCTTCAAAACTGCCAAAGCCGAAAGTTTCTGCGAAATCATTGAAGGTCAACGCCTCAAGACCTTCCGCACTGAAGGATATTTGCAGGTCATCAAACGCGCCGTCACTATCATTATCAGTAATGTCCACCGAGATATCATCAAAGGCAACATCGCCGAAGTTCAGGCGAAGACTGTCGATATATCCGCCCAGCCCGCCAAAGAAATCCGAAGCAAACGCCTCATCAAGCCTGAGTTCCTGTGCCTGCAGCGCTGTAATAATAAAACCGGCTGCGAACACAGAATTAGGATTTAAGGCTGATACCGCATCAATAATCTCGCTATTCTGTTGGTACACCGCATAATCCTGCGCAACCGCGAGCGCCGCAAATAATTCATTCCCATCAAACGAGCCTGCGTCCTCTGCTTCTTCAAGATACCGATAAAAAGCGCGGCGCAGATAGATATTACCGCCAGCAAGCTCAAGTCCACTGAAACTGGCCTGCAAACCAGCGTTAATCACCTCAAGCCCATCGCTACTGGTAATAGTCTCGCTATTTTCACCATCCGTATAAAAAGCGATCTCGCTTCCCCGTTGACCAAAGGCACCACGATTAACAAACTCGGGGTTTAATATTTCTACCCCTCCAGCCTCTAATGCATTGGTAATCGAGTTTAAGAGCGGTAGCGCAATCTGTGCCAAATCATCCGGCAAGTTTTCGTCAGCGCCATCATTAGAGAATATACCCCCGAGCACAAAGTCGCCTGTAGCAGGATCATAAATAATACTACGGCCTGACTCAGGTGTTCCCATAATAACATCAACCGCAAAGTCAAAGGCAATCGTGCCGACAAAGGCACCAAACCCGGCCGTAACAAAATTACCAAGTAAGCCAAAGCCACTGAAGTACGCTCCTAGACCTTGACCCGCAACATAGGAACCAACAGCACCGCCAAGTGAAGCTGCTGCCAATTCCTCAGGGCTGTCGATATTGATAATCTCGTTCGCAAGTGCCGAACCAAAAAAGGAACCGAATGAGCTAAATGCCCCCTCTGCGATTTGCCCTAGCGAGTCTATATTGGCTATATTGCTAATTGCTTCTCCAAATGAATCTTGGCCAACAATAATATTGTTTGCAATCCCTGTAATCGCAGTCCCTGCCGTGGTTGATAAGGCTTGTGCGGCAACGCCTTCCACACCAAGCTCTGCAAGCAGCTCTGCAAACAGAAAACCTGAAAGTGCGCTAACCGTATTGGTTTGAATAGTAGTATCAAGGTCAGCTAAAACAGTGGATAAAGAGACATCAAGCGCCTGACCATTTGCAAGCAACCCTCCAGTCTCAAATAAGACACTGCCCGCTGCTCCAAGAAGTGTACCGCCAGCGATTTGAGCGAAAGGATCATCTGGCGAGATTAAGCGCCCAATATGTGTTCCAAAGATTGAACCAATCTGACCTAGGGATATCGTAGTACCCGAAATATTGACATCAATAGATATAAGACCATCAGGCCCTGTAACTCTAACAACATCTACACCACCAACATTTGTGGTGTTTGTAATCACTGAATTTGATAAGTCTATTACTAGTTCTTCAGAATTTTCTTCATCAGCACTAACGACTTCATTTCTTAACTCCGCCTCTACTCGGGCTGGAAGAGACCCATCTTCCTCAAATTGCTGTCGTTCTTCGGGCGTTAAGCGTTCGAAAATATCCTCCAATGCGTTACTCAAAACTGCCTCAACCGCTTCCCCTGGTTGATCAGTAAGAACTTCATTTAGAGCCTCAGGGTTATCCAGAACTCTATCTATACCAAACTCTAAAGCAAAATCGTTTACATCGATTCCTACTGATGAGAAAATATCGCGCAGCAATGTTGAGAAGCTACCATCAACCAACTCGAATAGCCTTAAAGATACATCACCAATATCTTGGTCGGTTCCTCGGAAAGTAAAATGCTTTTCTAGTTTTGTGTCAAAAGGACGGAAAAAAATTGTTACTTCTTCAACCAAGCCACCGCCAGCACCCACGCCATTTACAATAAAACCAAACTCAGCAGATTGATCTGGTGATATGCTTGCAATTAAATCCTGTAGACCATCAAGGCGCTCATTAATAAATTCGATACCGTCATTCCCTGTTAGGAAAAAACTAGCTAAATCACCTGCTTGCTCGGACCCTAGGTATCCAGCACCAACACCAAGCACAAGTAGTGATATAGCAGCTCCAACGCCGCCACCTGTAACTGCATTCGCCAAGAAAATTTCTGCGAACAATCCAGCACCGGCTCCTGCTGCTGCACCACCACCAAACTCAGCAACAAACTGTATAATGACATCTTGCGCTTCCTGAAAATCACCCGCATCAATGGCAGCATTTACAGCAGAAGTAACTAATGCAATTTCTAATACATCGCCCAATGGTCCAAGGTATTCACCTGTAGCCTGTAACCCACGCAAGAATTCCGCTGAATTTGCAAGCCGCGAAAGACTGATATTGAAGTCGCCATCGTCAAGCTGGTCTGCCAATGCCGTTACATTGGTGCCGTTTGCCTGTATCGCGTCAATATCCGGACTGCCGGTCGATTCAAAAAACTCGGCCTCTACTGCAATGTCCACAATTCTGCCATTAGGCCCTACTTCGGTTGATACGCTTGTTAAGGTATTACTGAGTGATTTATCACTAATTCCATTAGACAAGCTGATTAACGCTTCAGATCGAGTAAGGCCAGAATCAACCAACCGATCAAGTTGCGCATTTAAGGCGTCGACACTGATACCATCAATCGATGTTACATCAGGATTGGTTAATAAGGCATCGAGCTCAACCTCACCGAAAATTCGAATAGGGCTGGCGTTAGCCGTGATGGTTACGACATTGCCTGAAGCAGAATTAACATAACTATCAGACGCTGCTCCCCAAATACTATCTCGGGCATCAATATAATTTGGTGAACCTGGTGGAACTTGCGTTGGGTCAGATCCATTTATAGCGTCAAGAAACTCCGGTGAGCCAGGCTCAAACCCGGCTGCTCGAAGTGCGTTCTCAAGCTCCTGCGATTCTGCAACGGCACCCTCGAATCCTGTCATTCCGATTGTCGCAAGTGTGGTCGTGCCAGATGCTTGGTTGACGCCGGAAGCAATTGCATTTGCAACTGCACTCGATCCCGTGTCTCCAAATGGCCCACTGTAGAGGACAACCGTTGCCCCGGCGGGTGGTTCAATATTAGTTTGCCGAACAATATCGGTAATACTCGCCAAGGTCGCTGTTCCAGAGTCAGCAAGCGCCTGTAACTGTGCTCTAACGTCGGCAAAACTCAATCCAGTCATAGTAAATCCCCAATCTTAAATTGTACGCCCTTTCGGCGCCTCATCCGGTGTGAAATAAAAGTCATAATGCGAAATCTTGTGAATATCTTTGCGATATTCTCGAGCCATAAAAGCCTCAACAATGACCTGTTTGGCTTCGTCGGCACTGTAGCCATCTATAAAGTCAGCAAAGTCAAAAACGGGGCTGGTTTTAGGGCCACCCATAGGATTGGCAAATTTTACAATCCGTCCAATATTATAACTACATATCCATTCGATCTTTGCAGGAAGCTGTCGTTTTTCTTCCATCGTTAACTCAATATCTGAAATTTTCATGCGACAGTATTCATAAAAAACTTGCTCTGAAACCATTTCATCAGGCTTGCCTACACGGTGAAATTGGAAATGCTTATCGCTGCCGCTATATGATCCTAGCCAAAGCTCAAGATCCCTATCCGTATCAAAAACTCGATTTTCATTGTAAATGAATGGCATCTGCTTCTCCCCAATCTTAAAATGTACGGTCTTCTGGCGCCCGGTCTGGCGCAAAATAGAAATCATAATGAGAGACTTTGTGGATTTTACTGCCGCGTTCTCGAGCTATAAAGGCTTCAATAATAATCTGCTTGGTTTCTTCGAGACTGTAACCATCAATCATCGTATCAAAATGCAAATTAGTTTGTTCCAATCTACAGCCATCAAGAGCATGATCAAAAACCAACTTGCCTCCAATTTGATAACTGCATATGTAGTCAACAGTATCTGGTAATTCCTGACGCTCAGCCTCTGTTAATGCAATGTCTGATATCTTGAAACGATATGCACCATATACGACCCTTTGAGAACATAGATCATCCGGGTCACCTACCCGGTGAAACCAGAATTTTTTCACTCTATCTCTCGACCATGAGGTTTTTAACTCTAGCCCTCTATCATTGTCGAGAGTTCGGCTATCTTCATGAATGAATGGCATTTTCTTGTCCCCAATATTAAAAATAGTATTGATTTTAAAAAAATTAATCGCGTGTAAAAATTCCAAAAATGAGTAGTGAAGTAACGAAAGAAATCCACCAATATATTTTGATAATGATATGCATAACCGACCTCTTTTCTACGAAATAGAAAAGAAAAAGACAGATAATCCTATCTATTCCAAAGAGTATTATGTAAATGAAGGCGAGCCACCAACTAGTTTTTTCATCTAAAAACCATGCATCGTATACTCTCTCGGGAAGGCTCAGCATTAGCCAATAAAATGTTGGAACTATAGTGAACGCATAATAGCCAGTTTGCTCCCAATTTTTCTCAATGAAACTTCTGTACCGAACAAAGAAATATCCCACTGAAACCAGGACTACGTATATAGTTAAGGCCAATAGCCAGGGAATTAGAGGAAATGAATTTAAGAAGTCTTCACTGAATAAAGTTTTGTTCATTATTCGCTTCCTACTGTCATGGTGTCACGAACACCCGTTTCTATATTGAACTGGTGATAATGAATTTTATGACCCTTAAGTGTATTCTGGACAAGGTCAGCAAACAAAACTTCTTTGAGTTTATTTTTTGGCGTTGCGCCGGGTGCAATGATATCCACAAGCCATAAGGATGCATCATCAGGAATATTTTGCCCGTTTTTCACTTCTTCAAAAATACTATTTTTATTAGATGTTTTGATTTTGTCTTCAAGATCAAAGCCAGCGCGCCAATCATTAGGGCCAAGCTTACCGTTTTCACCTAATTTATGAGCTGTTTCGTCTGTCAAGAATGCCCACAAGGCCAAACCAACAGGCTGACTATTCGCATAAAAAACCTTATACTGGCCAAGAACGAGAGGTGGAAACAAAAGCCATTCGATATCGCCGATAGATAGTCTTTTATGAAGTTTGCTTTGTGACAAAAGCCATGTCATCTCACCAAGCTTTTGCGAAAATGTATCTTTGCTCTGATGTGCCTGACTGTTATCATCAGACAATGCGTGATCCGAAACGTTCACTTATTCCCCCAACCGAACTAAATTTAAAATCACACTTAACACGTTAAATGTGTGATCTTAGTTTTATTAATAAATTATGACGCGATTATGACAAGATTTTGATCGCTTCGAGATTATCACATTTCTGTGATATATGTTTTATTTCCAAGACCATCTGGGAACGGCAGTTAGCAAATCTGCGATCATTAGCACCATTTGGTTTAACGTTTTCACTCACCCCTATATATCCTGCGTCAACCTGATGATTTCTATATCATCGAGAAAATGTTAAATCTGTGACTTAGATCACGGATTATCAAAACCGACTTCAATTTTTTAACTTAAGCTCAAAGGGCTGGAATGGGGAACATTTCAAGCAATACAAAAGACCTCATATGAAATGCATGTGCAGACAAGTATACCTTCAAAATTAGGTTTAAATTAACCCAAACTCAACAAAGTTAATGATGCTCAAACTACTGGCAGCAATGCTTTAATTGTGCTTTCTGCCTCATAGTGCAAACCCTGCTGCTCTTCTGATTTAGCTTTAGCAACTATATCTCTTAAGCGAATTACAGCATCCTTTTTCCATTGAGGTGCAAAAAAACCAGCACTTATGTTGCCAACAAATGAATAGAAATAATCACATAATTGCCGACTATTGCTAAATGAAAGTAAAAAGAAACCATTCGCAACAATCTCTTGTTCAAGCATAAAGGGTTCAAATGGATAACCAGCTCTGACATTCCAGTATTTCATTACACGCACCAGAGGCTTTATTTTGCTTCCATGTTCCCGATTAGCCTCTACAAGTTTTTCGTTAAAGCCTTTTGGGTCCGTCCCAATCCAGTCATTATAATCACTAGCCTTTGCTGGAATGCTTAGTCCACCAAGCCAGCCTTGAATAGCAGGCACTAATTCAAATCGTATATGATTAAGCTTGAGGACAATTGTTGGATTGGATTGAGCTATTTCCGAGGTAGTATAGTATTGGTTAACAAAGCGCCTAATACGGTTCAGGTACGTCTGTGGCGTACTGTTATCATCCCTAAAGACAAACATGTAATCGATATCAGAATTACTATCCATTAATCGCGGCAATATCGTTCCTCTGCTGTACGAGCCAAATAGTATCTGATCTGTCATATCCTTATCAAAATAGCTATTTGCCCTTGATTGCAAAGTGACTATTGATCGATCTATGTTAGCTCTCTCGCTATCCCGTACATAACCAGCGTTAGCAATCTTATTTAAATGGCTATTTACAGTCATTCTTGTCCTTATCAATTTGATATATTGTACGCCCTTGGTCAATTTCACTCTTTGCACGTTCATAGTCTTTTTGAGTGAATGCCGGTGAGGTTTGGTTCAGTTCATCACGAGTATTGGCTAATCCCAGTAATTGTTCTTTTGCAGCATCCACATCACTGCATTCGATTAATGTGATTTCGTTAAACATCCTCGCTTGATTTCTAAGCTTTAAATACTGCCCACCAACAACCCTGTGAGCCTCTGAGCGTTCAGAAGGCTTTAGGAAAGTGAGTACTGTAATTAACGCAGTCGAGATCATTGCAAGTGAACCAGCCACTAAAGGCATCTCATTAAATGCTGACCCTCCAGCAATTGCAGCTATAACTGCTGATGGCATACCAATAAGCATATGATACTTTGACCAGCGATCAGCAGCATTGAAATGGCTCTTCGCTGAATATATTGTATCTTCCTGAATTCGAAGTGATTCCTCAGATAATTTTTGACTTAATTCACCCACTATAAATCCCTGAAGTCATGATGGTACACATCACCGGTTAAGTCCCTGTCAGAGATGGGGATTCCTAAAGTATTTACAATGTCGTATGTTTATAAAATCAATAGTTTTTACGATGTAACTATCTTAGGCTGTTTAGCTCAATTTCAAACTGCCTAATTTGTTGTAAAAAACCAGTCTCCAACTAACTGGCTTATCTCCTTCGCCAAATTAAATACCGTCAACTTCTTTTTTAATATTGGCAATAAAAGTCAATCCACCTGGAGACCTGCGCCTGAGTCTGTCTTAGCCTTATTATGAGTTGTGGTTCAGACCTCAAAATCAAGTTTTCTCTTAAAGCCTAACATACTGATAAATATAAAGAATTTATCTTCCTAGTCTGAATTGATTGCGCACCGCAGCACATTAAATACTTTCATGTGCACACCTATTGGTAGTATTATGGAAATATGACATAGCGTTGGGAGGCGTAAGTGGAGGAGTTAAAAACTCAAAAAATAATCGCATGTGATCAGGCACATATCTCACACATTACCCTCTTAGACCTGAATGATTTCTTTAAGTTTTGGGGTGGATATGAAGATCAAAATTCCCGGTGAAATGACAGTTCTGGAAATGCGGCAATGCATCATTGAACAGCTCTTTGTGTTGAGCGATGATTTCAACATCAAACATGTACGCGGTATCAACCTCTATGTCACGCCAACGGACGGTAAAGGTGGTGAGGTCAAGTGCATTGACAAGGCTGGCAAGGAAGTCACCATCATGGAAAGCGAAGGCGTTCATTTATCGTCAACTGATATCTATGGATTATAATGAATGAGACCCCATGAATGATAATTTCAAGGACATTTACCTAACCCTCAAAGAAGCTGCAAAAGTGCTTGCCGAGCACAATATACACACAGATATTTCGCAGCTTCACAGAGCCGCTTCGCCTGATACCTTCGGGGTGAAGCGGCTTCTCTTCTTTCAGGAACCTGCCACGGGTTACTATCTGATCTCAAAGCGCGCCCTTCTTGAGCATTATGCAGACCTGCAAAGGGACGCCAAACATAAAGTTCAACACTGGATAGAAGAGGAGATGATTTAATATGAAACCACCAGAATATATTAGCTTAACTGATAGCGTCCAGGTCCTCTCTGAGATTGGCATTGATGTTAACTTGCGCCAGATGCAACGTGCTTCAGAACCGGATGCCTTTGGAAAAAGAAAATTACCCTTTTTTAAAGACCCCATTGACGGGCGATTGAAGATTAACAAGCAATCGCTTTTGAAGGTCTATATGCAGTGTGAAATTGACGCGCAAAATAACCTGCGTGAGCCAAGCGTATAAAGGGCTTTACTTGTGGATAAGTCACGTTAATTCACCCCCAAACATTGCAGGGAGAGTTTCGATAATAGATTCTATTTAGATGGCAGACACTCGAACGCGCATACGGTCTGATGGCAGGAAAATCCATCAAGTCCGCTGGAAAGACCCTACTAAAAAGTCCGGGTTCAGTTATCGTTCCTTCACTTTGAAAAAAGAGGCTGATCTTTTTGAGGCAGAGAAAACCTTGGAAGAACAAAACTTCAGCCCCAAACAAACCATCAAAGATATGAACCAAGCCGTATCGTTTTGGCTGGATTTATGCGAAACTCAGGGAACATCAAGAAATGATGAGCCTGTTACACCTTACACGATTAAACAATATTCTTTCCTTGGGTCAATTCTACTGCGTTACAACTGGGTCAAACGCCCGCATGAATTGAGCACACCTGACATTGTTCAATTTAAAGATTGGCTCCTAAAAAACTGCTCTAGCATTGATCAGGCTCGTAGGGTCTTAACAAGCCTCAAAACAATTTTGAACGAATTGGCCTTGCGAGGAATGATAACCTCGAACATGGCAGCTCCGGTAACAATCAAAAAAGATTCTCGATATGCAGAGGAAGTACAGATTCCCACTGAAAAGGAATTTCAAGATTTGTTGAGAGCATCTGACAGGCTTGCAAACTCTAAAAATGCCATGATTGCTAATGCGTGGGAACGATATAGGGTGATGATCTATTATGCTGGCGACACTGGTATGCGCCCCCAAGAATACATCGCTATGCCAATAAACAATCTGGAAGAAACTGGTTCACTCGTCAATCAAGCCATCGAAGCACCGGGAAGAAAGATTTCTGTTGTCAAGACAAGGAATGGCAGACGCTTCATTCCCGGATCGAAAGATGTTCTGGGAATGGTTGAGCATTACTACAAGAATATAGCGGCCCCAAGTCCCTATAATCTTGTTTTTCCAACTTCTACCGGAAGATGGCAAGACGGTAAAAATTGGCGTGAACATGGATTTAGTAGAGCTTGTGAAGAAGCTGGCCTGCTCACAGAAGTTGATACTAAGGGAAAAAAAATTATCAAACCCAAATACAGCCCCTATAGTCTAAGACATTACTATGCCTCTTTACTGATTGATAAAGGATTGAACCCCAAGCAGGTTCAAAAACGTATGGGTCACGCTGATATCGAAACTACATTCAATATCTATGGACATCTCATCGAAAAGAAATATGATGATGGAAGATTTGATAAAGGCCTCATAGACTTGAGCGAATAAAACATGTGGCAAGCATGTGGCCTAAAAGTCCAAGTATTTGATATATTTGGGCAAAAAAAGGAGTTTTAATCCTTGTGTCAAATAGAACAAAAAACAATCCACAAAACATTTAAATTCAATAACTTATGGTCTATCGAGACTCATTTTTAAACAAAACCTGCCACAAAATATTACCATAATTAACCCGCTGTAAACCGCAGAAACTCTCACATGTCATTTTTAACATTTTCTTCCATGTGGCGAGCATGTGGCAGAGAAGATGATAATTTCATCAGAAAATTTCATCAGAAATAGGCGGTCACTGGACCACCCATTCTCCAAGATAGTTTTCACAGGCGAGTACCTGCTTTGATTGCCCGTCTTCACATAGGTTAGCCATGCGGCAAGGCGTGCCATACACATCGATCTGCTCACCAGACCAGCCAGCTTTGCAGTTTGGCGCTTCCATAGTCTTCATAAGCTCACCGTGATGCCATCCCTCAAGAAACGATCTGTTACGCACATCACTTGCCGGATGATGCTCTGTGGCCGCTTTTTCATAGTCAAAAACCGTCTTGGCAGCAGCAAGGGGGATATTTAGCCGAGCAAACATATTCCCGGCACACCAATCAGCTTCCAGCTCTTCTTCATGCCTGGTTCTATCGGTTGTTATCAGATGGGTTGCTGTGTGATGGCAAATCTCATGACCAACTGTTTTCAGAACATGAAATGAAATTGTTTTGTTCCGGTGGAAATACTCCCGGTCATAAACTATGATCCTGCGTTTTTTCACTATGGTAGCGAACCCGGCCCAGCCATCAGTAATGTCCGCAAAATACACATCGATATCCTGCTTTATCCCGGCTATGCCAATAAGACGATTTGTAAGCGTGAGCGCTTCAATGGATGGTGGGCCAAGGTTTGTGACATCAGTGGCAAAATCACTTTCTGTAAGGCCAACGGTATCTAATGCTGCTTGTTCACTATCCTTGTCAAATTGGCCCGCTACAAAGGCATAGATGATCGCCGCAACGATCACCATACCTATTAAAACTTCAAAAATATCTTTCATTCCGTTTACTCCCGTTAATCTGGACAGATCAGGATGCGTTCGATTTCAACGCACCCCAGAGGTATCGAAGGGGACGCATCCCCTTCACGGAATTCAATCAAAGTAGGCTCTTCCTGTTCCTCGTTTCCACCTGAAAACATGATGTTTGCAATGACGGTTAAAGAGATAATAGCTACCAAAACACCCGTCGCGGAATTATAGGGATTAGCTTTGATAAACCTGATTAAACGAGCCGCATTTGAAAGGAACTTATTCATCTTCAAGCCCCTCTTCATCCGCATCAGCCAAACGCTCAACCTTCTTGGTGCGGCCTTGTTTGGCTTTATCCGTATTGCGTATCTCATCAACCATTCGCATTTGCTCAACAGTGATGCCACCTTGCTTACGGTATGCTTGCTGAGCTGGGGTTAAATCGCTCATGAAACAAACCAGTAGCAAAATCACAAACATCGGCGAGGTATCTATCGCTATGGCTCCGACCCACACACTTAAAAACTCTGATGCGTAGACCCAAGTAGCGCGCTGTGCTGACATACGCTCAAAAGATTCAATCTCACCCGATGGTGTTTCAGTTATCTCGCTCAGATAGAAGCCAACCGCCTCATTAACGGCATCAAGGTCGGCACGAAGAGCATTCAAAGCTGCCCGTTGTTCGCGTTCAATCTCTTTAACTTTGGAAAACTGTGTCTGCACAGTAATATCACGGCCCAAGGAGGATAAAACTGTACGGACAGATATTATGAAAGCATCTGTATCCATAGAAGCCAGATCACTTCTCAGCAGGTTAAAGATACTTGCAACACGGTTGCCTTTAACCCTTACATCGGCAGGTGACGATATAACCTCTCTCAGCTTCACAAGTCGTTGCTGCGCACTGATTGACACACTTTCAATATCAAGATTGAAGGTTTCAGCTTCGTTTTGAAGTGTTTCCAAGCGCCCTTGGATTGCCTCTAAGGCGCGGTAAACCGGGCCTTCACCGGGTTTGGTCGTATTGCCCCCACCGCGAGACTCAGCTTTTTTTCGCTCTTCTAAGCTATTAACTTCCCCCCGTAAAACCGCAGATAAACCCTTAATTGCTACAATCCGCTTAAGGCTGTTATCATAAGCCTTTTCTGCCAGAGCTAGGCTTACATCCAAATGCTTCTGAAGAGCATCCATCCCAACCATTGCTGTTGCGTTTAGCTGGGATGATAAGGGTACTAATACGCCGCAGTAAATCAGCATAAGAGCCACCGCAATGCCTTTTACCCAAGGTCTGGTGATCGTTGGAATACGCTTTAACGCATAGTTCCAAAGTAAGAAGGAAACACTTCCTGTACCAGCGCCAAGTAAAAATGCCCTGATATGACCGTAAATGTCCGTAGGTTCGATTGTATAACCGTTATAGGTTAAGAACCACGTCACCAACATCATCGTAAAAAGTGCAAAATTAGCTTTAGGATCATCTATGAAAAAGTCTGATGTAACCGAGGTTTTTTTCATTTTACTCTCCCTATATTAGAGTTTAGGCGTTATTGCCTAAATTGAGGGATAGTGTGTTACGCCCAGCCTGTTCCTCGTTTTGCGTAGGTTCAAATCAGTTTTTGATATGTGTTTATTGATAAAAAAATAAAACCGCCCCTGGTCTGTGACTAGGGGCGATTTCCTATCTGGTTTTGCCAGTGCTGAGGTCATTAGACAGTTCCAACGGATCATCAATATTTGGCGGCTCCAGTTCTTTAACATCTGGCGGATCAGGTGTTGGTGGTGAAGGCGGCGCTGGAAGCGATACACCGTCTGGTGACTTCAAAGGGTCATGTGGTTGCCCTGTAGACCCATTAAACTCTTTCGTTAAAGTTTGACCATTATCGCGCACATAGTCTTTCCTACGTGCAAAGCTGTCATCGATAGTCTTTTGCTGATCTTCATGACGCTCCAGCATTTCATTACGCCGTTCGACCAAGTCGTCATAAGTATCCTGCCCTTGATCAAATTCAAACGTAAGGTTTGCCGTCTGCCCCAATCTGTTTTCAATCATCTGCCAACGGTGATCATGTATAATGTTGGCCTGTTCATGCTCACGGTCCTGCTTTAACTCTTCTGAAGCTGTGTTATTCACCGTATCCAAACGCCCCGTTGCAATACCATCATTCTTTTTATTGAAGTCATCGGATACGATTGGCACACGCGGCGGGATAAAATCACCGTTCATGATTTATCTCCAAGCGCACTCAGGCCACCAGTTGTATCGCCCCAATCATCTTCAGGGCGCGTTGCATGGCCTTGCAGGTTGCCAACCTTACCATCAAATTCACGGAGATAAGCATTCAGGTTTTCTGCAATCTTCTCGGCATATGCCCGGTGCAGAAACACGTTTGCAAGCTTCTTTTGAACCCCCAAGCCCTCAAGCTTGATCACAACAGTTGCAGCAGGATAGGGAAGCGCACGCCCACGCCCTCACAAAGTTTGACGATGTAATCGCACAAGCGAAAGCCTTCTATGCAGAACAAGAGGGCAACAATGAATAGGGATTCAAAGAGAATTAATCCAAGTCTTCGCTCTCGTATCGAGATTGTTAAATCAGCCATACGAGGAACCAACAATATGTTTGATGGTGACGGCTATGTATTCAAAACAGCGCTTAAAGAGTTAAAGCATGAAGGCCTTAATATCGTCTATGACCGTAAAGCGGCTGTTTATTATAAGGAGGCCAAATAATGACCCCTTATGACGCAGCAAAAGTCTTGGGCCTATCTGGAGAAATTACACCGGAATTGGCGAAGAAAGCCCACCGCGAAGCCTGCAAAAAATATCATCCTGATATTAACCCCGCAGGCGAGGAAATGATGAAACTTGTCAATGAGGCTTATGAAGCCCTCAAGGACTATCAAGGCGATGTAAAGGAACAGCAGACCGAATACGGCGAGGCGTTAAATGATGCCTTAAACGCTGTCTTTAATGTTCCCGGCCTGATCATTGAAGTATGCGGGGCGTGGGTTTGGGTAACAGGTGACACCAAGCCCCACCGCGAGCGCTTGAAAGACGCGGGTTACAAATGGGCCAGCAAAAAGAAAAGCTGGTATTTCCGGCCCGCAAATTACCAGAGCCGGGGGCGTGGTAATTCATCTATGGATGAGATACGCGCAAAATACGGCTCAACCCGTCCGGGCGGCTTTGGAAACTCAAGGATACAAGCCCATGAATAACGCGCTATCAATCATCGTGCAGAAGGTGGCCTTGTATTTGGGGCCACCTTGGAAATATAACCAACGGGAAAAATCAGATTGGCGTTTTGAGGTCATTGGTGAGAAGGGTCAAAAGCTGATTTTTCGCCAAGACAAAGACCGCTTGAAGATTATTGGCGCATCCCCTAAACGTGTTCACTATCGCCATTGCGGCGGTTTTAAATCAATCGGCGTAAGCGTAAACAGACCGCCCAAAGATATCGCCGCCGACATCACCCGGCGTTTGCTTCCGAGGTATTTCCAAGCCTTTGAAAATTCGCTTCAAAGGCACAAGGCTGAACAAGCCAAAGAGCAAATGCTTGAACATATTATACGCGCTTTCTGTAAGGTTACCGGCGGGCGTAAGGGATACGGCGGGCGCAGCGGCAGAGCCGTTTACTTTGAGGACGGCGAAGCCGATTTCTGGGGCGACAGGCGGATTGATTTAAACCTGCATGACCTCAATCCGGAACAGGCCATAAAAATTGCTGCCTATTCACAAAAACTCAAAGCAGAAAGCCGTGATACAGAACCGCAAGATTGATGTCCATAATGTAGAGAATAAGACAATTTAGCTAATTTGACTATTATCCATTATTTCTGATATAATGAAATAGAAAGGTAGAATATTCATGCAGACAATCACAGCGACAGAAGCAAAAAATAAACTTGGTAGGGTCATCGCGCGGGCGCAGCGTGAGCCTATTGTTATCCAGAATTATAACAAAGATGCTGCCGTTATCATATCCCCACAGGATTATGAACGTCTGACACGACTAAACCTTAAAGAGTTTCAGGCGTTCCGCGAAAACGTTGCCGATAAAGCCGCCAAGTTAGGTCTCACCGAAGATAAGCTCACTGAGCTTCTTGATTAATAGTCAGCAGATAGGCCTCACATGCGCTTTGCTTTTGATACCAATGTTCTTGTGAGCGCGCTCCTTGTCAAAAACTCAACACCAGCACAAGCACTCAACCATGCTGAAACGCTGGGTGAAATCGTCTATTCAGAGGCTTGTTTGCATGAAATTGCTGAGGTTCTATCACGCCCCAAACTCCAAAAGTACATCAGTGCTGATGATACTGCTGGTTTTCTGGCGCGTATCCACCGCTCATGGCGCGAAATTCCAATCCTGCAGCGCATAGAAGCGTGCCGTGACCCCAAGGACGATAAATTTCTTGAACTTGCCCTCAACGCGGAAGTAACCGCTCTTATTACCGGTGATAAGGACCTATTAGACATGCGGCCCTTCCAGACTATCAATATTATGACGCCTGCAGAGTTTTTAGAGCAAGTAAACATCCATAAATAATCAGAATAATGCGTAGTTGTACTTTAGCATAACTAATGAACATTCATATTAATATAAGACAGAAAACATGCGTAACAACTCAACTTTTAATGATGATCGACCAATTGATACTATACAGCAAGATAGGCTTGGATATGCAGAAGCAGCAGAAAAAGTTGCCAAGACTATTCAAGATTTCGCTTCTCCTGAAGGCTTCGTATTAGGGCTTGAAGGGAATTGGGGTTCAGGAAAGTCTGGCTTGGTCAATCTCATTGCAACCGCTTTAAAGAATTATGATAATGCACCTGAAGTTATAAAATTTTCGCCTTGGCTCATAAGTTCAAGAGAAGGTTTATTAAGCGAGTTATTCAGAGAGCTAGTTGATGCCACTGGTAAAATTGAGTTGAAAGAGATCAGCTCTAAAGAAACACCCGAACACTTCAAATGGTTCAGAGAACAATATCACAACCGCAAACGACTGGCTGCTAGGAAGGCGCTAAAGTCACAAATGGAAAGTTTCTCCAGTCATCTCGTGAAAGTTGGCCATATAGCAAAACTTGCTGAATTTGCTGGAGTTTCAGGTGCATCGATAGTTGGAGAAAGCGCAGTAAAAGCCGGAGAAAAAGTTAAATCCCTGACGAATAACGCTTCACTTGAGGAAGAAAAAGCAGCCTTAAAAACAGAGCTACGCAAACTCTCACGGCAAATAGTAATTTTTATCGATGACTTAGATAGGCTAAATCCGAGTGAGGCAGGTGAAATCGTAAGACTTATTCGGGCTGTAACGGACTTTCCGAATATCGTATATGTTTTATGTTATTCAAGACCAATACTGGCTCAAAGCCTTTCCAAGGCCTATTCAATCAATGATGGTGAAGCCTATATCGAAAAGATTGTGCAAACTTCATTTTCTATTCCCAAACCTGATGATTTCGACCTTCGGAGAATGTTACGGGAAGATATTGACGCATTATTCCCAAGAGATGCGCAACGCAATTATGTTGAAGATCAAAACCAAGAATATTATCTTTCCGACGTTATTGATATTGAAGGCGGCATTTTCCTAAAAACACCAAGAGATGTAAGTAGAGTTGTAAATGCTCTGAGACTATATGCGGGACCAGTTATTGATAACGTCAATTTAGCTGACATAACATGGCTACAAATAATACGAACCAATTGGATCGAATTATATAATTGGATTGAAGCATATGTTCACAATATTGCATCCATTTCCAATGGTTCGTATTTGACCGAAACTCTGAAAGAAAGAGCTATCTCAGAACTTCAAGAGATCTTGGAATCATCCAAAGACTATAACTTTAACCTGGATAGGTTTGAGAATTTCCTGCCAGGTTTTCAGATGATACTTCATACTTCAGAGAACACAGAAGAATGGAAAATTTTTCAGGATATTAACCATCCCGCGCTTGCTGGTCATATTGCTAACAAACGCCTTGCTAGCCCACAACACTATAAGTTTTATTTTGCTTTTTCAAAACCTGCAGATGCTTTGGATGACGAAGAGTTTCACTCGTATATTCAGGCAACAATTAACAACAAAGAACATGCTATCAACATATTTAAAGATTTAGCACAAGCCGACAGGCCGCAAGGGGGTGTATTCGCTGAGATTTTAATCAATCGACTTACAGGAAGCACCTTTGACCAACAGCCTACTTCAGCCATGACTGGTATTATTCAAAGTCTTGCAAACGGTATGGATATAGCTGCCCAAAATAGCCCTATTGGTAACAATGAACGCCCTTGGGTATGGTATAGTGGAACAAAACTTTTCAAACTAGCTTGGGCAAAAACGCCTCATGAGCAACGTACAGAATTACTCGTGAACACATTCCAGTTTGGTGAGGCATTAGGGTGGTTATCAGAGATATTACGATCTGCCACTCACTCTCTTGGAATTCATGGTGACAAACCTGCTTCACCCGATAAACAATTCTTTACACATGAAGAATATTCACAGGTTGAGAAATTGTTGCGTGAGCGTTTTAATTCCATCCCGCCTGAAGAGTTATTAAATGTACCATATTTTATAAACCTGCTATTTGCCTGGTCGCAAAGTAGTGTTGAAGGCAAGAAAGAAGCTGAAGAATGGGCCGAGGCACGCGTTCATTCTGATCTGGAATTTTTCCCCTTTCTGGAAAAAATGCTGACAACTTCGAAAACTGAAAATAGTAGGTATTCCCTATTAAAGGAAGAAAACTTATCGCCATTTCTAAATATTGATAAGGTAAGGTCCATATTGCAATCTTATGCTAATGTTTCGACCTCCACTCAAAAAAGCGAGCGTGCACGAAAGCTTCTGGATGCTATAGACATGGCAAAACGTGAGTGGTAAAAGCAGCCTTCAAATTAGTATAAATAGTTAAATAATGAACTATATATTACCTTTAGGCTTTTATGCTGCGCCGCACAAAGTTATCTTAACCGTATTTTTATCAAATACATCTATAATAATAGTCATGGTTGAGGTGGGTCATTTCTATAAAAACAATGCTATTTGGACTTGGTGGGATACATCGGGGCGCGGTGTGTTTGACACAACAACTCATAACCCTGTTATGAGTTGTTACAGCTTATCCTTGGATAAGCGCAGGTTCCCAGAAAGTCAGGCGGTGGTTTAATGCCTGACGATTTTACCTTTCATTTAGAGGCAAGGCGCATTCGGCGCTTAATCGAAGAATTCAACGATCTTCAAAACGAAATTGCTGGCCGTGACGTGGGCAAGAATAGCCGCTTCTTGCCAGATCATGATAAACATGTAAACGGCAAGAGTAAATCTGACCGTAAAGCAGGCCTAACGGCTTTTGATATTGTGATACAGGATATTGAATATCAGAAGGCCTATCAACGGACCTATCATGCTTTAACTGATACAGAAGCATTGCTTCATGATACCTTGCTGCGGTCACAAGAAAGGCTGGATGAAACGCGCAAGGCTTTACAAGGTGCGAAAGACGCAGGTGTAAATACTGACGAACTGAAGAGGCTTAAACGTGCTGTGACGGATGCCAAGAACCAGCATGACCGTTTACTTGATTATGATAGCGACCTACAAACTATCCGTGATCATATGCAGGACCATGATAACCCCCCGTCACAAGCTGAACTTGATGGATATCAGAAACAGATTGGTGACCTGCATAATGAAATCAAACAGCATAACTTTGAGTATCAGCAAGCCGTTCCTGAAACCGAGATATCATCAGAAATAGAAGAGCGTTCTTCCGAAGTAAAACCACTTACTCTCTAGCCAAGGATTTTACCGCACTGTTTTTCAACAACAGCAAGTATGACTGCACGGGGATGATATGTCGGATACTGTTGCATGATGCTTAAGACTTCTTCCACTGCCTGATCAGGCTTATTGTAAAACCAATCATCAATACATTTACCCTGAATTTTATCCACTCTACCTGCGATTAGAGATGCCATGCCCACATTGGCATCAATGTATGAGCGCTGTGCAGCCTTTTCCCAGTCGAGAAACTGTTCACCCGTAAAGGCCTGAGCTTGTATCGGCATCGCTATGCCGCAGATCAGAATCAAAGATAAGGTTGCAAATAAGGCCTTTTTCATTGCCTGTGGGTAAGGCGAACAATATGGGGAATAGTGTTTGAACTGTTGATTCTACTCACTTAAATTATCGTTAAGGCACATCAATAAAAGTGCCATCAACTGCCAGAAACGGCTTAATCCTTGAGAGTGTGACCCGATGAAACAGAATTCCCCATTCTGTTCAAAAAGTGATCAAGGAAAGCACCATGTCAGCAACCAACAATACATACAAACGATTATCCCTGTTTACGGGTACAGGTGAGCGGAAATATCTGAATGAAGCTGAACGGGACCGTTTTCTTAAAGCTATACCGGTTCTCAAAAATCCAATCGAGCAGACATACTGTGAGATGCTGTTTTGGACGGGGTGCCGGGTGAGTGAAGCCCTTGCCCTGACACACCAGCATATAGACCTTGAAGAACGCATGATCATTATCCGCAGCTTGAAGAAACGTTCAAAACAAAAGGGCAGCCATTACAGGCCTGTTCCTATTCCTGACCATTTTGCAGACAGGCTCAATCAAGTCCACTCAGTAGGACTACATCATATGACGGGATCAGTGGACAAGCTTTGGGGTTTCAGTCGCACGACTGCATGGCAGCGTATTAGCAAGGTCATGCATGCTGCACAAATACACGGCGCTATGGGATGTGGTAAAGGACTGCGCCACAGTTACGGGGTGCATGCCGCCCTTAAGGGAATACCAGAAACCCGGATCAAGAAATGGCTAGGACATGAACATCTGGAAACTACAAGTATTTACCTTGATGTCGCTGGACCAGAGGATCGGGCAATAGCAGAGAGGATGTGGACGTAAATGAGGTTTGGAAAACTGATAAGTTGCTCTCATCTTCAAATATGATTAACGAATGATTCAAAACAGCCAGACTGCCTTGACAAATATTCCAACCACACAATGCGCAAAACATGGGGGCATTTGCAGCACAAGCTCTATGACGAAAAGCTTTCACGCTTAATGCGGGCATATGGTTACGCCTCAGAGCAACAAACGCTTGAATATCTCTGCATTCAGCCAAAAGATATTGCAGGGCTTTATTCGGGTGAGTTTTGAAAATGGCTAATGAAAAGTCTTTACCACTTCTGGATCGATTTCATAAATCCAGAATGTATCACCAACAGCTATAATGCGGTTTTCATCAACAATTAGATCGCGAAAAGATCGAGGCGGTATAATAACATCTGATATCCTACCCGCATAATCCCATAACAAGATAACTCCGTCATCGCCATAGCTAACGAAACCGTCACTAAAGTCACAAATACCCAGTACTCCTTCATTGCCGGTATGCGCTTTCAGGTGACCAGCGCCATCAATTCGGTTGCCATTTTTATCCCAGACCACGATGGCACCACCACCAAAGCTAATAAAACCATTACCAAAATCATGAACACCCTCTACTCCCAAAGGGCCTGTGTGTGCCTTTGGGTGTCCAACACCTTCAATCCGCTTACCGCCTTTATCCCAAACCACGATAGCACCATCACCGCCATAGCTAATGAACCCATCACCAAAATCATGGATACCTTTTACCCCACCATAGCCGGAATGCGCTTTCTGGTGTCCAGCACCTTCAATCCGAGCACCACTTTTGTCCCAGATCACGATAGCGCCATCATCGCCATAACTGATAAATCCATCACCAAAATCATGGATACCGCTTACTCCCTCAAAACATTCACCTAAATTCAAAATATCTTCTAACACATCATAGCCAGAATGTGCTTTCGGGTGACCCGCATCTTCAACCCGTTTACCGCCTTTATCCCAAACCACGATAGCACCATCACCGCCATAGCTAATGAACCCATCACCAAAATCATGGATACCTTCTACTCCACCATAGCCAGTATGTGCATTCGGGTGACCAGCACCTTCAATCCGCGTACCACTTTTGTCCCAGACCACGATAGCACCATCACCGCCATAGCTAATGAACCCATCACCAAAATCATGGATACCTTTTACCCCATCAATGCCAGTATGGGCTTCCGGGTGTCCAGCACCTTCAACCCGCTTACCGACGCTGTCCCAGACCACGATAGCGCCATCATAACCGTAACTGATAAAACCATCCTTAAAATCATGAATGCCCGTCACACCATATTTTCCAGTGTGAGCTTTTGGATCACCAGCACCCTCAATCCGTTTCCCATCGCTGTTCCAAACCAAGATAGCGCCATCGCCACCATAGCTAATAAAGCCATTACCAAAATAATGAATGCCGATTTCACCATTATGGCCAATATGAGCTTTCAGACAGCCAGCGTCTGCAATCCGCTCCCCATCTTTATTCCAAACTAAGATTGCACCATCACTACTGCGGGTGATGAAGCCTTCGCCAAAATCGTAGATTCCTTTTAAGGATAATACGGCATTAGCAAACGTATTCCCCGACCAATTATTGGGGAATTCCCAGATCAATATATCACCATTCCCGCCATAGCTTATAAACCCACCCCCAAAATCGTGGATACCTTCTACACCAGTAATGCCAGTATGCGCATTCAGTTGACCAGCACCTTCAATCCGAGCACCACTTTTGTCCCAGACCAAGATAGCGCCATCACCATAGCTGATAAACCCATCCCCAAAATCGTGGATACCCTTTACCCCAATAAATTCTGTATGAGCATTGTGGTGACCAGCATCGTCAACCCGCTTACCATCGCTGTCCCAGACCAAGATAGCGCCACCACCATAACTTAAAAAGCCATTACCAAAACCATGGATGCCTTTTACTCCTATAAAGCATGAATGCGCTTTCGGGTGTCCAGCACCTTCAATCCGAGCACCACTTTTGTCCCAGATCACGATAGCGCCATCATCGCCATAACTGATAAATCCATCACCAAAATCAAGAATGCCGCATACCCCATGATCGCCAGTATGTGCATTCGGGTGACCAGCACCTTCAATCCGAGTACCACTTTTGTCCCAGATCACGATAGCACCATCATCGCCATAGCTAATGAATCCATCACCAAAATCATGGATACCTTCTACTCCACCATTGCCAGTATGGGCTTTCGGGTGACCGGCGCCATCAATTTGCTTTCCATCACTGTTCCAGATTATGACTGCGCCATCACCGCCATAGCTAATGAATCCATCACCAAAATCATGGATACCTTTTACCCCATGATCGCCGGAATGCGCTTTCGGATGACCCGCACCTTCAATCCGAGTACCATCTTTGTCCCAGGTCACGATAGCACCATCATCGCCATAGCTAATGAATCCATCACCAAAATCATGGATACCTTCCACTCCACCATAGCCAGTATGTGCATTCGGGTGACCAGCACCTTCAATCCGAGTACCATCACTGTTCCAGATCACGATAGCACCATCACCGCCATAGCTAATGAATCCATCACCAAAATCATGGATACCTTTTACCCCATGATCGCCAGTATGTGCATTCGGGTGACCAGCGCCATCAATTCGCTTACCGTCACTGTTCCAAATTAAAACTGCGCCATCACCGCCATAGCTAATGAATCCATCACCAAAATCATGGATACCTTCTACTCCACCATAGCCGGTATGCGCCTTCGGGTGACCCCCACTTTCAATCCGAGTACCATCTTTGTCCCAGATCACGATAGCGCCATCACGGCCATAGCTGATGAACCCATCATAAAAACTATGTATACCATTTGGGTCCATGTCTCTTGAATGGGCATTCAATCTTCTCACCAAACCTGAAAATGGAATCATTGACGTAGTTACAGCCCTCCTGTAACCGATAGGGGGTTCAGGTGGAAAGATAGCCGCGTCAGCAAACATTTGATGTAAAACACGATCTAACGCGATTTTATTGCTTGCTACGTTTTTTAAGAATGCCCCAAACCTAACCTCGTTTTCCGCCCAAAACGCAGTCCAAAGCTGATTATCCATTCTGATTTTTTGATCTGTAGGAAGCGAAGCCCACAAGTCCATAGATTTATAAAACCTGAACAGAGCGCTATCTTCATCTTTCATTTGCGCAATCATGAATTTTGGGTTTGAAAGATATTTAATTCCCAAGTCTTCGAAATTTTGATCGTCAGATTTAATCAAATGCACCGCAAGCCAATCCAGCGCATATCTCCTCTCAAAACCCTCTAAATCAGACGTTTTTTCAGGATTCCAAACTTCTTCCATTTTTTTGATAAACCCGCGCTCGGTTTTCTTCGCGAGCCAGCTTTTATCTTCTATACCGTCTTTAACTTGATCTTCTTCCAAACCAATCACTTGGGCAAATGTTCGCGCCAACCGTGGGTGTGAAAACGACCAATTGCCATCACTATTTAAAAGCCATCGTGTAACCGGATATTTCAAGGCCGCAAAACTTGGGCAGCCACCCTTGAGATAAATATCAAGCTCAGCACTTGAAATCGGACCTTTTAAAATGCTTAAAAGCGCAAAAAGGGGCTTAACGGTTCTATCCCAATCAATAGCCGGGTTTCCCGCCAACTTATCCAATTGCTGCCATAGATACTTGTGGAATGGATTAGGCAAATCCTCGATGAATTTAGCGAGAATTTCAGGGTCATTTAGTTCTTTACGCTTCTTATCCAGATCATCAATTACAAAGGATAAAAACAGCGCCAACCCCTCTGTGGTGGTTTTTAAGGAATTGCCCAATTCATCTACTCGGTTTTTTTCCCATTCAGGAAAAACCTTTTCCAGCCATTCTTTAATGTCGTCATCGCCAAGGTTATCTAATGCAATACGATACTCTGAATTTTCAAAAACAGCCCAATCACGCAAATATTCAGGATCATAACTTGTCTCTTTGCGCCCTGAGATAATGACGTAGACGTTTTCGGCTAAGCCTTCATCATCAATTAAAGGCTCAACTATTTGGCTTGCCTCATCTAGGCTATCTAAAATCAAGATCAGCTTTTGCCCATCAATCGGGGGTATCCTTAGAGCTTTATTGAGAGCTTCATGATGATCAGAATTCTCATATGGCAATTTAAAATCACTCCAAGGGGAGAAGCGATCAAACTGCCATACTAAATCGCTGAGAGCTCTATTTACATCAGACAAAGTGCCAAATTGGTTCGAGAAAAAATGAGCAAGAATATGTTCTTTGAAAGCTCGTTCAGGTTTTCTTTGTTGTTCAATACGCCGCTCGTACCATTTCGCAAGCAATGCTGATTTTCCTGTACCCGCAGGTGCAGATACAATCATTAAACCGCCGCTGGTGGCATCTATAAAATCATCAATCCGGTCTAGTGTTTTTCCGCGCCCTGAAAAGTTGATTTTTAAATCAACTATTCGCTTCGAAACCGCAGTATTTACACTGTCATATTCCTGAATAAGCCGCGTTTTGGTATATTGTATTACTGCCGGGTTAGCCGGGTTTTCTGTCTCTTTGAACTGCTCAATCCAATCCCTAAATGAAACTCCATCGTTCCATTCTTTAAAACTCTTACCTTCCGGCAAAACAGCTTTGTCAATTTGCTCTGCAATCTTGGAAATTTTGGTATGACAATGAAAATAAATGGCCAGAGGGAAGCGAATATGTCCATTTCCAGCTTTCCATGACTTAAACAAGCCGTCTTTAAAATTTATATCTGTGAATTTGTCTTTGGTGGTTTTAGGGAATTCATCCGTAGTTTTATATACATCCTCAGCAAAGAGCTGCATTTTTACTTCCCGGCTATCTGGCTGGGTAATACCTTCAATTCTAGGGGCTGGTTTTCGATCTAAATGTGCGACTAAAACATCATAAATACCGTGGATAAGAATCCGATCGTCTATAGCAATAAATAAATTTACAAACTCATCAAAAGCCTTAATCGCCACACAATATCCTTATCCGATACAGCTTGTGTATCAGCTACAGAATTTGCGATTATGGGAATATAGTCAAGGTCCAGAAACCAGATCATTCTCATCTAACCCAGTAGATGGTACAATTTTCACACCCTCTTTATAAAATTCTTCATTAGTGATCTCGCCGGTCTCAGGGCAATATTCTATGATGGCTGGAAACTGCCCAAAATAGTAATAGCCATCAAGTTTACCGTGACTCCAAAACTCTTCTCTGATCTTATTTCCATTGTGAGGCGCATATTCAATCACCGCTGGAAGGAAAAGGTCCGGGGCATCCTTTTTCCCGCCAGTTCTATAGACTTCTTTGATCTTATGTTTGGTTTCAACATCGTAATATATCTCAGCAGGATGTTGGCTTCGCTCAAGCTCGCCGCTGTATGGATTATACCATTTTTGAGACGCAAGAGTGCCTTCAAAATCTGCTATTTCTTCGACATATTTATATTCAACCTTAGTGGTATCCATCGTTATAGTATAACCGAAATGGATACCTCAATGCAAATTTCTCCTTTAGGTATATATATTTAACAGCTCCCCCCTTTCTCCCCTCTTTGGCCCCCGTACAGATTTTATCATTCTGCGCATAATGAAAACCTCGTTAGCCGCTAACGCCCTGTGGTTCCGGCCTGATCAACCGGACCTCGCTAATTGAGGTTTTGAAAAATGGACTTAACACAATATCAAACCGAAATGCTCAGAAATGTGCTTTTCCTAGAATATACACGCTCATGTCGTTACCGTTTAAATGGCCGCGTGTCGCTTGACTTCCTTATGTATCAAATTTTTGATGATGGCTTGATCGAGGATTTTGATCCCTATAACCAAGAGCAACATAAATACCAAGGCGAAAGCTTTCGCCGTTTCATTGTTGGTATTTTTGACACAGTTACAGGAAAATATATTTTCCCGGTTCCCAGCAAAGCAAAGCTTTCTAAAATGTGGTCTTATGTCGAAGAGAAAGGCTTGATTACGGCGTTCGATCTTCTTGAACACACGCTTTCCTATCCTCAAGCACTCGCATATGCAGCGCAGCATGGTCTAAAATCCAATGTTGATCAAAATACTATCCCTGCTGCTCTGCGCGGGTATTATTTGGCCGAGTATGAAGATGAAAGCGGCAAGCACCGCGTTATTAAACATTTCACCAAAATTCGCGAGGAACAAGCCTTCCGTGTGAATGCAGTAGATATGGTGCTATCCGCTGAGGAGAATAATAACGCGGTAAGCCATACTCTCACACAAGCTTTTGTATCCGTATCTGGCTATTTGGGGCATGTGTTTAATAGTGTTGATGAGAATGGCAGTAAAGGTCATCAGGCCATCGGTGATATTGTCTGGGATAAAAAGGAGCGCTCTATTTTAGAGTTCACAGTGAAGGCAGGGGACGCGAACCGTGATCTGACCTTTACCAAGGTCACAAACAGGCTGCATGTCTTACAGTTGGACGATACTATGTCCCGGCTTAGCCTCTAAGCAACCAGCCACCTGAACAAAAAGCCCGCACCAGGTTATCACTTGGTGCGGGCTTTTCTTCTCTTATACGCCTTGTTCCCACTTACCCTTGAAGATGTGATGATAAGGCTTGGTTTCATCGAAATAAATCACGCGCTCGATGATCTGCGGTTTCCAACCAGCCGGAAAAAGAAGCTGGCGGTGCATCGGATCATCTCTTGAGAATGTCAGTTCCACTTCATTCGGTGTTAGCATATCATAAAGCTCGATTGACCTTGATACGCCCATTTGACCATCGCCGCGCTGCTTTGCCGACGTATCGCTATTACGAATGGTTTCAACAGGGGTTTTGCCAAGTTTCTTCGATACTTTCTCACAAGTCGGAAAATCAACATTCGCAAAATATTGATGAAATTGCATGTTCGCCAGAAACGTATCCCATTTCTCTTTATAGTTTGATTTTCCCTGATTATCGTCTTGAGCAATTATCCAATAGAGCACGCCCATGCTTGCAGCCTGTCCAATGGCACCTTCAAGAATTCTGAGCCGCTTGAAAATATTGAATTCGTCGAGGACCGCAATCACAGGCGGCGCATTTTTTCGGGTTGGTTCTTTCTCAGCCATTTCGGTGAGTTGGTTCACCAAAATGCGGAATAACCGTGAGTTACTTTTCATTTTCGTTGCCGGGACACCAACAAAGATTGTGCAACCATTTTCCGCGCGTTTCAGCTCATTGAGATCAATATCGTGACCAGAAAGGAAGTACCTTAGTGCCCGCGTATTTAGGAACGATGAATGCCGCTTCATGGTTGACAAAACACCCGCCATTTCGTCCGGCGCACGCTCATAAAAGCCTTCAATCCCCTCTTCAATGACCTCCGCTATATCGCTATATTGGCCCTCTTTAAGCTTTTTAATGCCTGCGCGAACATATTTGAGAACCACATAATAGCCCTTGCCCTCTGCGTCCTGTTCGACTTTACGCATTTTACTGATCATTTTGCGCACAGTAATAAGATTGCGGTTTTCATCTTTAATATTGCTCGCAAAGGCCACGAACAGGATCAAACTCAAGATCCCCTCACTCGCCGTTTCATTCCAATGCGGGTCTTTTTCATTTCCTGTCGTTTCCACAATGCCATCAACAATCGTCATGGCCTCTTCAATGAT